>CAZILZ010000001.1:0-265707 GCA_964540305.1 uncultured Microbacteriaceae bacterium
AGGCCTCACACCCTCAGCCCGCGTTCACAACCTCACGGGGAACTACAGCTAGGCGGTGCCGTCGGTCGTCGTCGTGGCGGGCGCCGACGCTGCGGCAGACTCGACGGCAGGCTCGCTGCCGGCTACGCGCTCGCGGCCCGCGAGGGCCATGAGCCACCAGATGAGCGCGCCGACCAGGATGCCGCCGACGAGCGCGATGACGGGTGTCAGCAGCACGGGGCCGGCCAGTCGGCTCTCGGTGAGCAGGTTGGCGATGCCGAAGTAGATCCAGAAGAGCGCTACGTCGACGAGGGCGGCGATGCCGATGGCCGACATCGTGACCCGCCAGGGGCGGCGCAGGCCCGCGGCCGAGAGCATCCACCCGCTCACCAGGATCGACAGGCCGATGAGGATCACGCTGCCGATGAGGAACGAGAGCACCACCCAGAACAGCAGCTCTGAGCCCCCGTCGAGCGCGCGCAGCACCGCGTTGGGGTCGTCACCGCCGAGCGAGCGCGTGAGGGTGCCGATGATGTTGCCGAAGAGCGCCGAGGCGACGAGCGCGGCGAGCGACATGCCGAACGCGAACCAGCCGGTCTGGAAGACCGTGTGGGCGACAGCGCCGGCGATGAGGCTGCTCTGCGTCTGATGGCGGGTGAGCGGCTGGGCGCCGCGGGGCGGGGTCGTGACCATGAGGCTGCTCCTTGCTCGGGTAGACACTGCGAATCTAGCCCCTAGAGTGACGGCATGCAGAAGAACGCCCTGCTCGTGGGGGGCTCGGGGCAGGTGGGCGTCGCGACGGCCCGCGCCCTGCTCGCGGCGGGGGTCGGCGTCACGGTCGCCCACCGCGGTACCCGCCCCCTGCCGGCGGATCTCGTCGGTCACGTCGCCGAGCTGACGCTCGATCGGGGCGATCAGGATGCCCTCGCCGCCGCCGCGCGCGGCCACGACCTCGTGCTCGACTGCGTCGCCTTCGCCCCCGCCGACGTGGCGGCCTACGCGGCTCTCGCCGGCGAGCTGGGATCTCTCGTGGTCATCTCGACCGCCTCGGTGTACCTCGGCTCGAACGGCACGTGGATGGACGCGGCGACGAGCGACGACGACTTCCCCCGACTGCCCGTGCCGGTCACCGAGCAGCACCCGATCGTGACGGCCGAGGTCGACGGCTATTCGCCGCAGAAGGCCGCGATGGAGCGCGCGCTGCTCGCGGTCGACGGCCTGCCCGTGACGATCCTGCGGCCCGGCGCGATCCACGGCCCCGACTCGCCCGCCCTGCGCGAGTGGTACTTCATCAAGCGCGCGCTCGATGGCCGCACGCGGGTGCCCCTCATCGATCGCGGCGAGAGCCGGTTCGCGACCTCGGCGACGGTCGTGATCGCCGAGCTCGTGCGGCTCGCGGGCGAGCATCCGGGCCGCCGCGTGCTCAACGCCGTCGACGAGCCCGCCGCGACCGTGCTGCAGATCGGGCAGGCCGTGTTCGCGCACCTCGGCCACAGCGCCGAGTTCGACCTGCTGCCGCGCGGCGCCGGCGGGCCCGAGAGCGGCGTCGGGCAGACACCGTGGTCGGTGCCGGTTCCGGTCGTGCTGAGCATGCAGGCCGCGCGCGAGCAGCTCGGCTACGAGCCGCACAGCAGCCACCGCGCGGCGATCGGGCCGGCGATCGAGTGGATGCTCGAGGCCGTCGCCGACGCCGACTGGCGCGAGCGCTTCCCCGGCCTCGCGCGGTACGGCGCCGAGGCCTGGTTCGATTACGCCGCGGAGGACGCGCTGCTCGACGGCTGAGCGGTCTCGTCGCTCTCGCCCGCCGCCGCGCCGCGCTGCGAGCCGACGCGCTCGGTGATGTACGAGACCACGATCGCCGAGGCCGTGCCGACGATGACGATGCCGCCGCCCATGAGCAGCACTGCGAGCAGGCGACCGGCACCCGTCACAGGGTAGGTGTCGCCGTAGCCGACGGTCGCGAGCGTCACGACGGCCCACCAGACCGCATCGCCGAACGTCGTGATCGTCGCCTCGGGGGCGTCGCGCTCGACCTGCAGGGTCGCGAGCGAAATGACGTAGACGTACACGACCGCGTAGACGAGGGCGTGGGCGATGACCGAGCCGCGCACCGCGGCGCCCGTGCGGCCGCGCAGCACGGGGATGTGCCGCAGCAGCCCGGCGACCCGCAGCGCGCGGAACAGGGGCACGAAGAGCGCGAGCACGTCGAGCGGGTGGGTGAGCAGGAAGCGCACGCGCTGCCCACGGTCAGAGAGCGCGACGCGCGCCACCATGTCGAGCGCGAACACGATCCACGTGCCGACGACGACCGCGGCGAGCACGATGACGAGCCACGGCTCAGGGTCGCTCACGAGCACCCAGGCGGAGTACGCCGCGAGGAAGAGCAGGCCGAGCACGGCGAGAGTGGAGGAGGTGCGGGCCTCCCAGTCGAGGCGGCGGGCATCGGGGGTCATGCCCTCATTCTGGCCGACGCACCGCTCCCAGGTCGGGCCGGGCTCCGAATGATGAGATGACAGCATTCGCCTCGACTTCGGAGACCCCATGCCCCGCACCGCCCTCGACACGACCGTTCCGAACCTGAGCGGCCGCCTCGCCGTCGTCACCGGCGCCAACAGCGGCCTCGGCTTCGGCCTCACGGGCCGCCTCGCCGCCGCAGGGGCCGAGGTCGTCATGGCCGTACGCAACCGCGAGAAGGGTGAGCGGGCGCTCGCCGAGCTGCAGGCGCAGAATCCGGATGCCCACCTGCGGCTGCTCGACCTCGACCTCGCCTCGCTCGCGAGCGTGCGCTCGGCCGCGAGCAGCCTGCTCGACGAGGATCGCGCGGTCGACATCCTCATCAACAACGCCGGCATCATGGCCGTGCCCGACCGCCGCGAGACGGCCGATGGCTTCGAGCTGCAGTTCGGCAGCAACCACCTCGGCCCGTTCGCGCTCACGGGCCTGCTGCTGCCCGCGCTGCAGCGCGCCGATGCGGCCCGGGTCGTGTCGACGAGCAGCCTCGCCGCGAACGCCGGGCGCTGGCAGTGGGACAACCTGCAGGCCGAGAAGTCGTACAGCGCCTGGGGCGCCTACGGCCTCTCGAAGCTCGCCAACCTCGTCTTCGCGCGCGAGCTGCAGCGCCTCAGCACGCTCAACGGCTGGGGCATCACGAGCACGGCGGCGCACCCGGGCGGCACGGCCACGAACCTGCAGACGACGGGCCCGCGCGACGGGCGCGCGCCGAGCCCCGCCCAGCAGAAGCGCACCGCGCGGTTCATGCAGGGCGTCGACACCGGAATCCTGCCCTCGCTCTACGCCGCGACGAGCCCCGCCGCGACGCCCGGCGGCTACTACGGCCCGAACGGTTTTCTCGAGGTGCGCGGGCTGCCGGCCCCGGCCCGCCTGCCGCGCGGTGCGCGCGACGCGACCGCGGCGGTTCTGCTGTGGGACGCCTCGGAGCGGCTGACCGAGGTGCGGTACGCCGAAATCGCTGAGACGGTGTCTCGATAGCTCGAGGAGCGCGTAGCCTAGAGCTACTGTGACTGCTCCTGCTGCCGCACGCCGCGGCCACCTCGTCGACCTGCGCCCGCTGCGCGAGAGCCCCGCCTTTGCCCGCATGTGGGCGGGTGCGGCGATCACCGGCATCGGCAGCCAGATGACGATCGTCGCCGTCGGGCTCGACATCTACGACCGCACCGAGTCGACGCTCGCCGTCTCGCTCGTCGCGGCCTTCGCGCTCGGGCCGATGATCATCTTCGGCCTCTACGGCGGCGCGCTCGCCGACCGCTTCGACCGCCGCCGCGTCGCGCTCATCGCCGCGTACGCCGCCTGGGGGTCGACCGCGGCCATCGCGATCTACAGCTGGCTCGGGGTCGCCGAGATCTGGCCGCTCTACGCCTTCATCACCGTCAACTCGGTCGCCGCCGTCATGGTGCAGGTGGCACGCCAGGCCATGGTGCCGCGCCTCGTGCGCCTCGAGCTGCTGCCCGCGGCGGGTGCCCTCGGCGGCATCAGCGCGGGCGTGCAGCTCACCGTCGGGCCCGCGCTCGCGGGCCTCGCCGTCGCCTACCTCGGCTTCAGCGTCACCTACACGGTCGACGTCGTGCTCTTCCTCGCCGCGTTCTACGGGCTCTACACGCTGCCCGCGATGATCCCCGAGGGTGAGCGGCGCCGAGCCGACCTGCGCTCGATCGTCGAAGGCTGGCGGTTCTTGCGGGTCGCGCCGAACATCCGGGCCTCGTTCGTGCTCGACATCGTGGCCATGACGTTCGGCAACCCGCGCGTGCTCTTCCCCGCGATCGGCGCGCTGCTCATCGGCGGCGGGGCCGTCACCGTGGGCATCCTGTCGTCTGCCGGCGCGGTCGGGATGCTCGTGCTGGGTCTGCTGTCGGGTCGCGTCGCCGCCGTGCGCGCGCACGGCAAGGGCATGGTCATCGCGGTCGCGGCGTACGGCGGCAGCATCCTGCTGTTCGGGGTTCTGCTGCTCGTCACCGCGGTGCTGCCGATCGAGGTCGGCACCGACGTCACGCAGGCGAACGTGCCCGCTCTCGTCATCGCCTCCGTGCTGCTCGCGCTCTCGGGCGCCGCCGACTCGGTGAGCATGATCTACCGCACGACCATGATCCAGGCCGCCGTGCCCGATGTCATGCGCGGGCGCCTGCAGGGCCTCTTCACGGTCGTCGTCAACGGCGGGCCGCGCGTCGGCGACCTCTACGTCGGCGCGCTCAGCCTCACGCTGCTGCTGTGGTTCCCGCCACTGCTCGGCGGGCTCATCATCATCGTCGTGTGCGCGGTCTTCCTGCGCGTGTACCGCAGCCTGCGCGACTACGACGCGCTCGACCCGCAACCCTGATCGGCGCGCACGCCTGACAGGATGGGGGCGACCGGGTCCCGATCCAGAAGGAGGCGACCCATGGCCGAATCGGCCGAGAACCGCGTGGCGGTCTACATCGACTTCGACAACATCGTCATCTCGCGCTACGACCAGGTGCACGGCCGCAGCGCCTGGCGCAAAGACAACGTCTACAAGCTCGCGCCCGGGCTCTCGGATGCGACTGCCGAGCAGAAAGACAAGGTGCGGCACGCGACGGTCGACATCAGCGCCATCCTCGACTTCGCGTCTTCGTTCGGCACGATCGTCGTCTCGCGCGCCTACGCCGACTGGTCGGTCGGCGTCAACGCCACCTACCAGGGGCAGCTCATGGAGCGCGCGGTCGACCTGACCCAGCTCTTCCCCGCCACGCAGCAGATGAAGAACGGCGCCGACATCCGCCTCGCGGTCGACGTCGTCGAAGACCTCTTCCGGCTGCCCGACATCACGCACGTCGTGATCGCCGCGGGCGACAGCGACTACATCGCCCTCGCTCAGCGGGCCAAGCGCCTCGGCCGCTACATCGTCGGCATCGGGGTCGCGGGCGGCACGAGCAAGTCGCTCGCGGCGGCGTGCAACGAGTACGCCGACTACGACTCGCTGCCGGGCATCCGCCCCGCCGCGCACATCGTGGCCGACCTCGTCGTCGTGCCCGATGAGGCGGTCGCCCGATCGACGACCCCGCGACGCGCATCGAAGGCAGCGGCGATCTCGCCGCCTGCCTCACCCGGCGAGAACGACGGCACCGGCACTGTTGCCGAAACGGCGACGTCGAAGCGCGCGGCAAGCGCCCTCCTCGTGCGCGCGTTGCGGCTCGTGCACGAAGCAGACGATGCCGACTGGGCGCACGCGTCGGCTCTGAAGAACCAGATGAAGCGACTCGACCCGGCCTTCAATGAGAAGGCGCTCGGCTACAGCAGCTTCTCGAAGTTTGTGAAGTCGCGCGCCAACATCGTGGAGCTCGACGAGTCGACGCAGATCCACCTCGTGCGTCTGCGCGAATAGCAGGGCCGCCCGAGACGACGAGAACCCCCGCACCTCTCGGTGCGGGGGTTCTCGCGAACGCGTGTCAGCAGCGTTCTCGGGTCAGTGCGTTACGGGCGGCCCGGCTTCCCGGCGGGCTTGCCGTTACCGGTCGAGGTCTCCTCGACGGTCTCGTCGTCCGACTCGTCGTCGCTCTCGTCGTCGTCGCCACCCTGGCCGTTGCCGTTGCCGTTGCCGTTGTTGCCGCCGTTCGCAGCGCGCTCCTCGGCCTTCTCGTTCTTGAGCTCGCGAGCCTGCTCCGACACGGCGGCACCGAACTCCGAGCCGACCTTGTTCGGGTCTTTCGCGCCCTGCTTCACCCAGTCGCTGAACTCCGACGAGCCGACGGGCAGGTCGTCCGCGCACTCCTCGGTGACGGTGCCCTCATCGGTACCCTCATCGACGGTGCCCTCATCGGTGCCCTCGTCGACGGTGCCCTCTTCGATCGTGCCGTACAGCTCGTCCTCGGTCGTGCCCTCGTCGGTCGTGCCGTCGGTGCCCTCGTCAGTGGTGCCGTCGTCGACCGTGCCGTCGTCGACGACGCACTCCTGGGCCGCGCCGTCGTCGACGACCTCCTCCTCGGTCGGCACGATGGTCGAGACGACGCCGTCGAACGCGTCTTGCGCCGGGCCGGGCAGCGCGCCCGCGGCGCCGACGCCGGTGAGTCCGAGGGCGAGAACGCCCGTTGCGGCAGCCAGTTTGGCGGCGAGGCTGAGCCCCGCGATCGATGCAGCCATCTTCTTGATCCCCTTTACCGGTTTCTGTTCAGCACCGGCGCTGACCCCCAGCGCCGGCTGGTCGAGCCGCTGCGCGAGCGCAGCCGAGGGCTGCGGCGCATCAGACAGAGAAGCACGACGCACGTCGGCGATCGAGGCGGCCAGCTGGGCAAGCTCGGGGCGACCCTCAGGGGTCGCGCCCGACAGCAGCTGCTGCGCCTCGGCGTCGGTGATCGTGTGCTTTCTCATCTCACTTCTCGCTATCGTTCGCAGGGCCGTCAGGGGTACGGGTCTCGACGAAGATCTTTCTCAGGCGCTCGAGCGCGCGGCGCTGCAGCGCCTTGACGGCACCGGGGCGCTTGCCGAGCACCTCGGCCACCTGCTCGACGGTGAGGTCGGCGACGATGCGCAGCGCCATGACGTCGCGCTGATCGGCGGGCAGGTTGGCGATGAGCGCGATCGCCCGCTGGTCGCCCAGGCGAGCGGTCGCCTCGTCTTCGGCGCTGGATGCCCGCCGCGGGTCCTCCTCAGCAATCAGCTCGACGGTCTCGCCGCGACGGCCGCGTATCCGCAGCTCGTCGACGAGCCGACGGTAGGCGATCGAGAACACGAACGAGCGGAACGCCGCCTGGTCGCCCGCGAACCCGGCCAGGCGGTCGAACACCACCAAGAACACCTCGCTCGTGAGGTCGTCGGGCTCGCGCGATCCTCGAGCGGAAAGAAAGGCCGCGACCGCGGGGGCGTGCTCGCTCCAGAGGCGCGTGCACGCCCAGCTCGCTCCCGCCTGTGCGGCGGCGAGCACGCTCGCGAAGGCGTCGTCGCCCATGGCCCCCTGGTCTGACATCGCCCCCAGGCTAGGCGCGCACCGATGCGACGACAAACCGCCCGAAGAAGGCACCCCCTTGCCCGCGACCGCGTCTCGCGCGAGACTGGGGCCGCCCAGCGGCATCGATGCGGAGGTGGCTGTGCCCGACCCGACTGCCCTGCCCCAGCTCGCGCCGCGCCTGTTTCTCACCGACGGCGGCCTCGAGACCACGCTCATCTTTCACGGCGGATTCGAGCTGCCCGACTTCGCCGCGTTTCCGCTCATCGAGACCGAGGTGGGCCGGGCGGCCCTCGAGCAGTACTACCGCTCGTACATCGAGATCGCCGAGCGGCATGCGACCGGCATCGTGCTCGAGACGCCCACCTGGCGGGCGAGCGCCGACTGGGGCGACCGGCTGGGCTACAGCCCCGAGGCGCTGCGGGCGGTCAACGCCGCGGCGGTCGAGCTTCTGCAGCGGGTACGGGCCGCGCACGCCTCAGGGGGCGCGCCCATCGTCATCAGCGGCAACCTCGGCCCGCGCGGCGACGGCTTTGCACCGTCGAGCGTCATGAGCGCGCTCGAGGCCGAGCAGTACCACCGCGAGCAGATCGAGTCCCTCGTCGACGCCGGCGCCGAGCTGATCACCGCCCTGACGATCACGAACGTCAACGAGGCCATCGGCATCGTTCGCGCGGCGGTGAGCGTCGGCGCCGCCGTGGTCATCTCGTTCACGGTCGAGGTCGACGGCCACCTGCCGAGCGGTCAGCGGCTCGTCGATGCCATCGCCGAGCTCGACGCGGCGACCGCCGCCGGCGCGGCGTACGTCATGGTCAACTGCGCGCATCCCTCGCACCTCATGCCGGCGCTCGAGGAGGGGTCGCCGGCGCTCGCTCGGCTGCGGGGCGTGCGGGCCAACGCTTCGACGCTCAGCCATGCCGAGCTCGACCAGGCCGACCAGCTCGACGCGGGCGACCCGACCGATCTCGGCCAGCGCTATCGCGAGCTCACCGTGCGGCTGCCAGCCCTGACGATCATGGGGGGATGCTGCGGCACCGACGACCGTCACATTGACGCGATCGCGGCGGCGTGCGCTCCGCTCTTCGCCGCACGGGAATAGGCCGGATCCTCCCTATCGCGCAGGCGTGCGCGGGGGCTAGAGTCCCCGCATGACCGTGCGCACCGCATCCACCGGGCTGATCGCCGCCGTGCTGCTCGCCCTCGCGGGGTGCGCGACGCCCGCGCCGCCCGCCGCCGAGACGCCGGCGCCGACCGTGACCGTGACGGTCACGCCGAGCCCCGAGCCCGAGCTGGCCGACTACGGCTTCACGTACTTTCGCGGCGGGCAGCTGAGCGCCGCCGACTTCGCCGAGTTCAGCACGCAGTTCGGTGCGACCATCACGGGCATCGCCGAGTGCCCCTGGTACGCCGAGGTCGAGACGCACGGTGCCGACGCGGCCACCTACGCCTTCACCGACCCCGAGGGCGTCGACCCCGGAATCTCGTTCTTCTACACGCAGGCGTTCGGCGAAGTGATGGGCGATATGCCGCGCAACGCCGAGGGCGTGGGTGTCGGATCGACCCAAGCCGAGGTGCTCGCGGCCTACCCGTCGGCCGTCGTCGACGCCTATGACGACATCAGTGTCGGGCCGATGACGCGCATCACCGTCGACGACCCCGACAGCGACGCCAAGTACGTCTTCGCGCTCACCGACGGCTCGCCCGTCGTCACCCTGCTGCAGTGGGGAATCACCGCGGGCGGGCAGTGGGCGCACCTCTGCCTGCCGCTGTAGCACGACGACGCCGGCCGCCCCGCTGCCGAAGCAGCGAGACGACCGGCGGCGTGCTCAGTCGCGCGTCACTCAGTCGCCCTTCACGTTCACGAGCTGCCGCAGCGTGTGCCTGATCGTGACCAGGTCGGCCGCATCGGCCATCACCTCGTCGATCGGCTTGTACGCGTGCGGAATCTCGTCGATGAAGGCGTCGGTGTCGCGAAACTCGATGCCCGCCATCGCCTCACGCAGCTGATCCTGCGTGAAGGTCTTGCGGGCCGCCGTGCGCGAGTAGAGCCTTCCGGCTCCGTGCGGCGACGACTCGAGCGCCATCGCGTTGCCCGTGCCCTCGACGACGTACGACGCGGTGCCCATCGAGCCAGGAATCAGCCCCAGCTCGCCGGCCTTCGCCGAGATCGCGCCCTTTCGCGAGACCCACACCTCCTTGCCGAAGTGCGTCTCTTTCTGCGTGAAGTTGTGGTGGCAGTTGATGCGCTCGAGCTGAGCGACGTCTGCACCCACCCACTCGGTGAACTGCCGCACGACCCGATCCATCATCTCCTCACGGTTGAGCAGCGCGTAGTGCTGCGCCCACCGCAGCTCGGCGATGTACCGGCTGAACTCAGGGGTGCCCTCGACGAGGTACGCGAGGTCGGCATCGGGCAGCGAGATGTACCACTGCGCGGCGAGCTTCTTCGCGATGTCGATGTAGGTCTGGGCGATCTTATTGCCCACACCCCGGCTGCCCGAGTGCAAGAACAGCCACACCCGGTTCAGCTCGTCGGCCGACACCTCGATGAAGTGGTTGCCGCTGCCGAGCGTGCCGAGCTGCTCGCGCCACCGGCCGAGCCGCTGAGCCGGGTCGAACCCGGTCTTCTCGGCCATCGCCTCGAGCTCGGCCACCCGCGGCTGGGCCGTCGCGACGATGCGGTTGTTCGCCGCACCGGCGCTCAGCGGGATGGCGCGCTCGATGGCGAGCCGCAACGGCGTGCGGTCATCCGGCAGCTGGGCGACAGTCTTGTCGGTCAGCACCGCGATCATTCCGCACCCGATGTCGACCCCGACGGCCGCCGGCATGACTGCCCGCAGCGTCGGAATGACCGAGCCGACTGTCGCGCCGAGCCCCAAGTGGGCGTCGGGCATGAGGGCCAGGTGCGGGTAGATGAACGGCATGGTCGCGGTCGTGCGGGCCTGCTCGAGCGTCTTCTCGTCGAGGATGCTCGCCCAACTGGCGAGGGTCTTCGAGATCTTCTGCATGATCCTTTCGATTCTCTTCGGTGTTCGTTTCTGTCGTGGGTCGGCGAGTGGATGCTCGACCGACCGGTCCCGAAGAGCCGCGCTCTGCTCCCCCGCGGTGGGAGCCGTGTTGATGTGCAACACAGAAGAACGACGCCCCGGGCCTCACGGCACGGAGCGTCGCTGGATGCGACGGACCGCCCCTAGGTGAGGTCGGGAAGGAAGCGCTCGAGGCGCTGCGCGAGCTGTTCGCGAATCGGCGAATAGGCCGTATTCATGCTCGTGCTCCTTCCGTGGGCGGTGTTCTGGCGCCTGCACAGTGCAGACACTTGTGATGCGGCGCCTGCCTCGTGCAGGCGCGAGTCACGACACTAGCCCATGCATCCCGGGCGTGTCGCGCTGGATGCGGTCACGGTTCGCTAACGACGAAGGGTCCGGGATGCTCGCCTCGAGCATCCCGGACCCTCACGTCATTCGTCAGGCGGAGCGGCGTCGTGCGATCGCGATGCCGAGCGCACCGAGCAGCAGCGCCAGCACAGCGCCGCCGGCCAGGCCTGCTTGCAGCGAGGTGTCGGCACCCGTGTCGGCGAGTGCCGCGGCGTGGCCGAGCTCGAGCGAGTCAGCAGCACCCCAGATCTCGACGTCGGCGCTCTGCTCGGGCAAGCCGGCCAGCTCGTAGTCGGCCGGCGCGACGGGCACCGAGGCCGCATCGAGCTTGGTGGGAGCCAGCGCCTCGTCGAGCGTCTCGACTTCGTCGTAGGTCGTCAGCACCAGGGTGTACTCGCCGGGCTCGAGGTCAACAATGAGTTCGGAGTACACCCAGCTCAAGAAACGATCCTGCGAGTCACGCGGGTAGGCGTTCGCTCCGTCGACGTCGAACGAGCCGTCGTCGTTGCAGTCGATCTGGCCCTCGTTGGGCGCGCTCGGGTCGAAGTCGCTGTAGAGCACGAGGTAGGGGTCGGCGATCGGCACGTAGTCGCCCCACGGGTTGGGCTCGTACGTCGTCCAGTACGGCTCGACATCGTTGTCAAAGAGCTCACCCGACTGCAAGGGAGCGACGTCGACGATGCGGAAGGTGAACGTGCCGCCCTCGAGCACCGTGAACTCGGCCTTCGCATACACGCGAACGTCTTCGAGTCCGCACTCGAAGTCATCGTCGTTGAGAGCGTCGCCGTCTTCGAAGTCGATGCTTTGCGCGCCGTTGGCCGGCGTGGTCAGCGTCTGCGTGAAGAGCAGACCCTCGGCAGGGTCGTCGATCTCGATCGTGGCGTAGTAGTTGATCTCGAGGGTCTGCTCGCCGATCTGCACCTCGAACTCGGTGTTGGGCTCGATCTTGTAAGCGGTATCGAAGCCGGTGTCGGCGGGCCCCTGCTCGTACCCGGAGGGGAAGTCACCCGCATCAAGGTCGTCATCGATCGCGAACGACGCGACGTCATCGGGGGTGCACGTGAAGCTCACGAGCGCCTCTCCGTCGGGCACCCAGACCAGGTCGACGTCACCGTATGAGCTGTCGTCGGCCCAACCGGCTTCCCACTCGTCGCAATCGATCTCGATTTCGTAGGTGGGGTACGGCGAGTTGATCGTCATGCCGGGCAGAAGGTCGAACGGGTACGCGGCGACCTCGGCGGCAGTGGCAGCCGAGGCGAGCCCGAGCGTCGCAGAGGTGGCCAGGGCGATCGTCGCGATGACGGTAGTGCGGGCGCGCTTCGATGAAATGAGTGCCTTTCGGGTCGACCGAGGTAAAACGTAGTCAGCGCTCACACTACATTGTCAGCAAACCCTGAGGTCGAGATCAGCGGAACAATTTTCTCTTTCGTGCTACTCGAGTGCGTTCAGCACCGCGTCGACGGTGCGCAGATTGCGCGCGGTGCCGACGACGCCGAGGGCGCGCAGCAGGCGGTTCAGGTCGAGCTCGGCGGTGCCCGCGCCGTGCTCGAAGCGCACGTGCAGGTCGTCGCCGATGAGCGCCCACTCGTCGGCGCCGGCGGGCACCTCGCCTGCCTTCTCGCGCGCAGCCTTCGCGGGCGCGGCGCTCAACGGCACGAGGTACGAGAAACGCGGGTCAACGATCGAGAACGGATGCGCATCCCGCGCCGCGCGCAGCGCCCGCGCATCACGCACGATGACCTCGCGACGAAACCCGAAGCGGGTCTCAACGGCCACCTCGAGTTCGCGGGCGAAGGCGAGCGGGTCGCCCGGCGGCGTGGCGATGAGGTTGCCCGAAGCGATGTAAGTCTGCACCTCGGTGGCTCCGAGTTCGGTGGCCAGCGCGCGCAGCTCGGCCATCGGCAGCTTCGCGGTGCCGCCGACGTTCACGGCGCGGAGGAAGAACGCGTGCCTCACGAGACGTCAGCCAGTTCGATGCTGACCTGCGCGGTGCTGCCGTCGGCCAGCCCCTCGGCCTGCCGCACCGCCTTCTTGATCGGCAGCAGGTAGGCCTGGCGCTTCGAGTCGGGGAAGAGGCTCGTCATCCACTCACTGCCGCCGATGCGCACGCGCACCCGAACGCTGCCGAACCCGTTCGTCAAGCCTTCGGTGCGCGCGTCGATCTCGTCGCTGATCTCGACGGGCACCGTCACGAAGAACCAGGCGGCCTTGCCCTCCCATTCCCACAGCGGTGCGCTGAAGTCGTAGGCAGGCGTCATCAGACCAGTGTCGCTGATCGCACCGACGCCGGTGCAGTCACGCAGTGTCGTGCGACTCAGGCGACGCGACGGCGGTGCACGACCACGCTGACGACGCCGACCGCGAGCAGCAGCGCCGCGAGACCGGCGAGACCGAACGCACCGGATGTGGCTGCGCCCGTGGCGGCGAGCTGCGCGCCGAGCACGAGTCCGCCCGGCTGCCCCCAGATCTCAGCCTGGGTGGTCATCGGTCCGAGGTCGTCGATGACGAAGGCCGACTCGAACTTGGTGTCGACATCGTCGAGCGGAATGTCGGGCACGTCGTTCTCGTCATAGGGGATCGTCACGAGCGTGTAGGTGCCGGGCTCGAGGTCGACGATGAGCTCGGAGAAGTACTCGTCGAGAAAGCGGTTCTGGCTGTCGCGAGCGCCGCCGTTGTAGCTGAACTCGTCGTCGATCAGAACCTCGATCGCCTCGCTGTCATCGTTGCAGTCGATGAACCCGGCGTCGGTGTTGGCGGGGTCGAAGGTGCTGTAGAGCACGAGCGCAGGGTCAGCGAACGGGTTGTAGGTGCCCCACGGGTTCGGCGGGGTGCCATCACCAGCGGGCGACTCGTCGTAGTAGAGACCACCTTCGTAGGGCGTGTAGCCCGTGACCCGGAACGTGTACGTGCCCGCAGTCAGAACGGTGAAGACCTGCGTCGTGTAGGGCTTGTCGCCGTCGTCGATGCATTCGTAGACCGGTCCGTCTTCGCCGATGCCGAAGCCGGCGATCGGTCCACTGGCGCCGGCGTGGCTCGCGTCGAGCTCGTGCAGCAGCGAGCCGCCGGGGTTGTCAAGGGGTGCGGTCAGGTAGTACTCGACCTCGAAGTAGCCCGAAGCGTCAGGCCAGTTGACGCTGAAGTCGGTGTTCGGCTCAATCGTCACGACCGTGCCGCCGTCTGACGGGTTGACTCCGATCGACGACGGAGAGTCGACATCGGCGAGGTCTGAGACATCGAAGTCGTCGCCCAGAAGTTCGCAGTCGAACGTGATCGTCAACGACCCGTCGGGCACGTGGTACAGCTCGGCGTAGAAGCCCAGCTCATCGACCTCGTACTGCGCGAGGAAGGCGTCGCAGTCGACCTCGAGCTCGTAGTCCGGAAACGCCGAGACAACCGTGATGCCCTCGTCAACGACGGCCGGGTAGGTCAGCGGCGCGGCCGAGGCGACGGCGGCCGGCGCCAGCAGGGCGGCGAGGGCAATGCCGCTGGCGGCAAGCGTGAGAGAAGCGCGGGGTGAACGACGCACGGCGGTGACTCTTTTCGCGAGGGGGAAAGTTGTCAGCAGATTATCAGGGCAACGACTCGATCGGAACGCAACTGCGAAGCCTTTTCAGCGAGCTTCCGCGGGCTCCAGGCCCTGGCGAAACTGCCCCT
Source organism: uncultured Microbacteriaceae bacterium (assembly GCA_964540305.1). Taxonomy (GTDB): domain Bacteria; phylum Actinomycetota; class Actinomycetes; order Actinomycetales; family Microbacteriaceae; genus Microcella. The sequence continues at coordinate 14,419 of CAZILZ010000001.1, forward strand.
CTCGCGCGGATGCTGATCCCCGAACCTATTCGGGGCGCCACTCAGCGTCGGTCCAGAGCATCCGTCGCAGCACCGGTCGCTCGATCGCGCTCCACAGACTGCTGACCGCGAGGTAGATCGCTGCACCAAACGGCACGATGAGCGCGGGGATGATCGTCGCGAAGGGCAGGATGTCCATCAGGCTCGCTATCGCGGGCGGCAGCTCTGGTTGCGGCATGCCTACCTGGAGCTTTCGCATGGACGCGCGCACGAGCATCCCGGCCCCGATCAGCGCGACCGTGATGATCGCGACGAGCGCGAACGCCCCCGGCGCGCCCGCAAAGATGGCGGCCCCGAGCGGTTCGCCGAATCCGACGCCGAGCAGGGTCTCGGCAAGCAGAGGGTTGGGCTCACCGTCGATCGCGGGACTCGCGAGCACGAGGTAGAGCACGGAGACGATCGGGGCTTGCGCGAGCATGGTGCCGAAGCCGGCGACGGGTGAGACCCCCGCGCTCTTGTAGAGCTCCATCGTGCGGCGCTGCAGTTCTTCGGGCCGGCGCTTCCAGCGGCGGCGCAGTTCGGCGAGCGGTGAGGCGAGGCGGCGACGAGCGCCCTCGGCTGTGACGAGGCGCAGGTCGAGCGGAATCAGAAGCGCGCGCACGGCGAGCGTGATGAGCACAACGGCGAGCGCCGCAGCGCCCGAGCCGGCGAGCGGTTCGAGCAGGTCGACGAGGTGGTGCAGGCCGGCGGCGCCCAGCTGCACAAGGGGGCCGATGAGGGGCAGGGTCGTGAGGTCCATGGATGCTCTCCGAGAGTCGAAGGGTTGCGGAAGCGTCTGGCCGCCGCATGCCTCCGGTGGTTCTCAGGGAGGTGCGTGTGTACGCGCTACTGTGTGAGCGCTGAGGCGGCCGAGGCCGCCGCGCCGGGGGCCCGCGAGAGGGGTCGACCGGCGGTGGTGGGGTGCGAGGGCTGCGCTTGCTCGGCGAGCGATTCGCGGTGTGCGCGGGCGCGTGAGCCGATGGTGATGGCTCCTGGCGCTGGAGCGCGCACTGCCTGCAGCGCGATGAGGGCGATGCCGGCGAGCAGCACCGTTGCCGTGAGCACGGTCGCGGTCGCGAGCGTACTCGGCTGACCGAACATGACGGCGATGAGCATCGCGACGCTGCCCACAAGGGCGAAGCGGTGCAGGCGCTCGATCATGGGGGTGAGTGTAGTCGGGCCAGGTCTGCGCGGGGTTGCGGGTGAGTTGATCGACTTCGTGCAACTCCTGAAATGTAGGAAAGCTCTACGGCTGGTCCAGCCTTCGCAAGGTCTCGACCACAAGCCGGTGGGCCGTGTCCGCATCCACCATCAGTCGTGTCTGGTGCCCTAGTTGCATCTGCCAGTCCGCTTCACTGGGCGGTTGTGGCCACACCACACGGTTAGGAAACGCCGTCCAGTTCGTCTGCTTTCGCACCAGACCAATGGCGTTCGTCGTGAGTAACCCTGACTGCGACATCGCATGCAGGTCGAAGAGGTCACGCTCAGCCGCACGGTCGAGCCACGCCGAGATTTTGGCGGCGGCGAAACCCGCGTCGGTCAGTGTCTCAAGCACTGCCTGGGGTGCATCACTGTAGCGCTGCGTGATGGCTCGGCGTTGCGTGGGCCAAACGGCTCGGCGCGATTGAGAGACAACCTGCACCTGCACACTCAACCGACCTTGCACCTCGAGCGTTGACGGTTGCGCGTCTCGCGTCATCTCGAGTGGTGGCTGCCATCGCACTTCACCGAACGAACGAGCGAGACCTCGATCGATCGCGGCGACGAGGTCCTGTGCGACGGCGGAGCGTGGCCGCACCGCCATGAGGTCGATGTCTTCACTCAGCCTCAACTCGGGAAGCACAGTGCGAGTCAACGCGGTGCCACCGTAGAAGACCACGCCGTCGACGCCCTCGATCGCCGCCAGCACGTGCGAGATGAGGTGATCGCGACGCACCTGCTCGTCTGCGACCCCGAATTGTTCGGCGACGGCGCGAAGCTCTGCCGGGTCAAGAACTCCAGGCGTCGGCGTCATCGCAGGCCCTTGCCCTTCTCTGCAACACCCACCGCCCGATCCCGGGCACCCTGCCGACCCTGTTCGGTCGCGAGGGCATCGAGTCGCACTCGGTCAACACGCGGCCAGAGCGCAGTGATGATCTCGGTAGCGAGAGCGATTCCCCCGCCCCAGTCGGGTCGGTGGGCAACATCGAGCACAGTCTGCTCTGGCGTCGCGACCAGCGCACGACCGGTCTCGAACTGCTCGAGGCGGGCGTCGACGGCCGCCGTGATGCGGGTGACAAACGTCACGAGGCCGAGGCCGTCATCCAACTGAAGCGCACGCGTCTGTTCCGGTACGGCGACGAAGGTTTCGCCAAACGCGCGAGGAACTGCTCTGTGGAATCGGGCAGCGCCCAGACCCATGAGCACCGGCACCCGATCGCCGTACCGGGCAGTGGCGACGCCCATGGCTGCCGTCTCTAGGTCTGGCTTCCACGTGTCGGCGAGCAGGCCATCCGGCGGCGCGATGTAGTGGCCGTGCGCGAGGCGACGGAGAACTCCGCGACGCCGCAGTCGTGTGAACTCCTTCGCGGGTTGGGCCCAGCGGTCGCGCAAGTTCTGGGGTCGGGCTGCACGCATCGGGGCGCGCGCCAGCACGGCGGGTACACCGGTTTCACGCATGCTCGACCTCCAATACGCAGAACATTACCTTATAGATATGTTTCTGCATAGTAGACGTCTGGATTCTCGTCTCGGCGTTCGCGCTTCGCCCCCGCTCAGGGGGTGCCGCTGCGAAACCAAGCGCGACAGACTAGAGGTCGGCTCGACTTCGTCGCGCCGAGAGCCGGGGGGCGGCATGAGCGAGGCGGGTAGGTCAGCGGGCGTCGAGGCCGCGCGACTCACGGCGCTCGCCAACGCCTACGACGAGCGGGCAGCTCTGGCGAGAGCCGAGGCCGAGCGATGGATGATCGGCCACAAGACCGAGCGCCAAGTGGCCGGCACGCTCTCTATGTTGTCGGCCTGCGGCTACACCTTCTTGCACGACCGCGGCTGGCCCGGCGCCCGGCGCGGCAGCCGCAGCCAGATTGATCACGTGCTCGTCGGGCCGGGCGGCGTCTTCGTCGTCGACACGAAGGGCTGGCGCGACGTGACCGTGGCGGGAGGCCGACTCTTTCACGGACAGGCCGACGTCACCGACGACCTGGCCGGGCTCGCCGACGTGGGCGTGAGCACCGAAGCGGCGCTCGTCGAGCTCGGGCTCGCTCCGGGTGAGGTGCGGGTGGTCGTGGTGCTGGCGGGTTCCGCCATGCACCCGGTGCCGCTCGCGAGCCTGGGCGGCCTGGTGGTGGTCGGCGAGCGGAGGGCATCCGCGTTCATCAACGGGTTCGGCAGGCGCCTGACCGATCGCCAGCTCGGGGTCGTGCTCGGGGCCGTCAACACGCACTTTCCGGTGCTCGGCGACGAGCCGGTGCCGCTCGATCTGAGCGTGCCCGAGCCGGTGCTCGACGAGCCCGCGCTGCTGACCGTCGACGAGGTGGCCGACACGTTCCTGGCCGGGATGCTCGCCGCCCCGATCGAAGAGTGGATGGCCTTTCTGCACCCCGATCAGGCGAAGCTCGTGCGGCGCAGCTTCTCGGGCCCCGCGCGCATTCGCGGCGCGGCGGGCACCGGCAAGACGGTCGTCGGGCTGCATCGGGCGGCGTACCTGGCGCGCGGCACGACGGGCCGCGTCATCGTGACGACGTATGTGCGCACCCTGCCCGACGTGCTCTCGACGCTGCTGCAGCGGCTCGCGCCCGAAGTGGCCGACCGGGTCGAGTTCACGGGCATCCACCAGTTCGCCCTGCGGGTGCTGCGCGAGCGGGGGAACCGAGTCGAGCTCAAGCTGCCCGAGGCGACGCAGGCCTTCAACCGGGCGTGGGCGGTCGTCGGGCGCAACGGCCCGCTCGGGTCGCTCGATGCCAACAGCAAGTACTGGCAGGACGAACTGCTCAAGGTCATCAAGGGCCGCGGTCTGACCAGCTTCGAGCAGTACGCCGACCTGGCCCGCAGCGGCCGGCGCCGACGGTTGGGCGTCGACCAGCGTCGCGAGGTGTGGCGGCTGTACCTGCAGTACGAGCAGAACCTGCGCACAGTGGGCGTGGTCGACTTCGAGGATGTGATCCTGCACGCCGAGGCATCCCTGCGCGAACGCCCACTCGAGGGCATCAGCGCCGTCGTGATCGACGAGGCTCAAGACCTGTCGTGCGTCATGCTGCGCATGCTGCACGCCCTCGTCGGCGATCGGCCCGACGGCCTCACTCTGATCGGCGACGGCCAGCAGACCATCTACACGGGCGGCTACTCGCTGTCGGAGGCGGGTATCTCGATCTCCGGTCGCGGAGTCGTCATGTCGACCAACTACCGCAACACCCGCGAGATCGCGCAGTTTGCCTCTGCGGTTGTCGAGGGTGACGAGTTTGTCGACATCGAGGGCGGGCCCGGGCGGGCGGATGCTGCGCTGGCCGTCCCCCGCACCGGCCCCTCCCCCGTGCAGCCGTCGTTCTCGTCGCACGCAGCGCATGATGCCGCTCTCGTCGCCCACGTGCGATCGCTCGTCGCGTCGGGCGTCGATGCCGGCGACGTCGGGGTACTGACGGCCACCAATCGGGATGCCCAGGCTCTCGCCACCGCGCTACGGGCCGTCGGGTTCGGCGTGGTCGAGTTGACAAGCTACACAGGGTCGACGGCGCCGCTCGTGAAGGTCGGCACGATCAAGCGCGCGAAGGGTCTCGAGTTTAAGCACGTGCTTCTCGGGCGCGTGGCCGGGGAGTTGCTCGCACCCGCGGTCGAGGGGCTCGACGATGGGGCCCGTGAGCGCCGCGAGATCGAGCGGCGGGAGTTGTACGTCGGCATGACCCGTGCCCGCGATGGGTTGTGGGTCGGTTCGACCACCTAGCAATTCGCTTCTCGCGAGCGACAGCCCGCGACTAGACCTCTTCTGTGAAGAACGATGTCACCAGTGCGTTGAACTCTGCCGCGTGCTCGATCTGAGTCCAGTGCCCGCATTGCCCGAAAAGGTGTGCGCGAGCGTTCGGCAGAAGCTCGAGAAGAGTCATCGTGTTCTGTATCGGAATCACGCGGTCGTCTCTTCCGTGAACGAGCAACGTCGGATTGTTGATTCGCGCAATACTTTCGAACGATGTCGCCATGGCATCGACCCACCGTTGTCGAGGTGCCGGGAACATCTCCGCAAACCGTTTGTCTGCGCCGTTCTCAATGCTGGCCTCGAACCGTTGTGCTGCGAGATCACGCCCGAAGCCAGAGGAGTCGAAGGCAAACAGCGTCATGAGTTCAAGCATCTCGTCGATCGACGGTTGGTATCCCCACACACGATCCAGGGCCTCGGTGATGGGGAACGGCACCCCCACCGAGCCCATCAGCACCAACCGTTCTACTCGTTCGGGGTGGCGAGCAGCAAGATTCAACGCCACGGCACCGCCAAACGAATTGCCGATCAGATGAACACGCTCGAGCCCGAGACTGTCGAGAACATCGATTGCGTGGCCAACCCATGATTCGAGTGTGTACCGGTGGCCCGCTGGGGGAACAGTTCGACCGAATCCCAGTTGATCGGGAGCAATCGCACGGAATCCTGCAGCACCGAGCGCTGGAAGAGTGAGGCGCCAGTTGGCGAGACCACTGACGCCGGGCCCAGAACCATGCAGGAGCAGGACCGGCTGCCCCTCGCCAGTCTCAACGATGCCGGTAGTTTGCGTGCCAGCTTCGAGAAGAGACGCCTCAATCGTCAGCGCATCATTCATGATCGAATCCCTCTCGAGTCTCCTGGTGCCCCGGCGCCGAGCCACGTGGAGTCCGTGCGTAGTTGTCATCATACTCAGCTATCGGAGCAGCGCCGAATCGAGGGGCCATCTCTTGAGCAAGCATTCGACCGAGCGTCAGCGCGGCAGTGTGCACTGCAGGTGCAACCTGTTGAAGGTTCATCTGGCCGACTCGACTCGACACGGATAGCCCGCCCAGCAGAGCGCCATCGAGACTGAGGATCGGTGCGGCGGCGCACACGACACCTGCGGTGCTCTCTTCACGGTCGTACGCGACACCCCACCGGCGGGCGGATTCGAGTTCAGACTCGAGTTCTGACCTGCTCCTGATGGTCCCGGGCGCGTACGGCAAGAACTCGCCCTCGAGTACCTGCTCCTGAATAAAGAGCGGTGCAAACGCGAGCATCGCCTTGCCCACCCCCGTGGCATAGCTCGGGAGCCGACCCCCGATTCGGGAAGGAAGCTCATCGCTTTGGCCGAGAATATCGATGTAGAGAACGTCGGTACCGTCAAGCACTGCCAAGTGAACCGTTGCCCGGGTGGCCTCGCGCAGATCGTGCATGAGCGGCAGCGCGGCCCTTCGCAAGTTTCGTTGCCGCGGAACCAACTGGCCGATCTCGAACATCCGCAGGCCCAACCTCACGCCACCATTCGACCGTTCGAGAAACCCCAGTTCGAGCATCTCCTTGACGATTCGGTGACCCGTCGCTTTGGAGAGTCCGGCTCGCTTCGCCAACTCAGTGGGGGAAACACTGGTGTCGGTCGGGCGAAACGACGACAGGATGCTCATCGCTCGCTGGAGCATCCCACGCTTACCGTGGTCGTCGTCGGGCCCGCTGGCCAGGGAGCGGTCGGACCCGCCGTCGGCAGCTGGAGTCTCAGTCATGCGTCCATCTTCGGAGGCTCAGCGGATTGCAACAACCCCACCCCCCCAGTTCTTGGAGGCAAACGACGCGTGCGCGACGGACTCGAGAGGAAAGTCGATCGACGCAGTGATTCCTCCCGTCAGCACAATCTCTCCGGGCGAGAGAACTATGCCTTTGCTGTCGAGATAGCGAATGAGCCAGACCACAGCGTTGAGTGGATTGCCCATGACGTCTCGCGAATGACCTTCAACGCGCGGGCTCGCTTCCGCAGTGTGTCCGTCAGTGGTTGATCGATCGAGCGACAGACCAACGGTGAGCTCTCCGAGGTCCGAGAGACTTGGTATCTCATCGCCGATCACTGCTCCTGCGGCAGATGAACCATCTGCTGTGTTCTCGCCCCAGGTGAAGTGGTAGTCGCGCCACACCGAATCTACAATTTCCAGCGCGCAATGAGCTGCGGCAATCCGATTCGAGACGAAGTGCACTTGCTGATCACTCGACAGTGGTCTCAGACTCGACCAGCGAATGCTCTCGCCCATCGTGATACACACTTCTGGTTCGATACGCGGGTGCATGAGTCGCCGCGCCACCTTCGAGTCGGCGGCGATCCATTCGCTGTAGATCCGGGCTGCGTTCGGCTGCGCAATGTTCATCTGGCGACGCATTGCCTCCGAGGTGTACCCGAGCTTCCACCCCACAGCGTGCAGTCCAGCGTGAATGCGAATGTCGTGAAGCGCACTCGCCGCATCCATAGCGGCGGCGCCTGACTCCAACTCTGGAAACGTGCCTGTTCGAAGAAGGTCTCCCTGCTGATGGGCTTGGTCGATCGCTTCGGCAATGCGTTCAGGATTCACGTCTCACTACTCCTTGCAGTCGAGAGCGAGGTTCACACCCCTGGGCAGAGCAGTGTGAACCTCGCTCGGTCGATTTAGCGCCCTGCGTAGGCGGCGCTGACGACTGCCTCGACGTTCGCTCCAGAAATGAGCGGGTTGACGTCGAGCGATGCGTCGACCGTGTCAGACGAACTGAGAATCTCGACAACCGTCTGCCACGACGACAGGCGCAACTCCCCGGGCCGTTGTCCGTCAGGAGGGGTGATCAGGTTCATCGCCTCGACGAACAAGGCCTCGGCAGCCGCCTCGTTCTCGCACGCAGCCTCGAGGGTAGAGCACACGATGCCGAAAGCCTCGTCGGGGTTCTCGATCGAGAAGTACTGCCCCTCGACCCAGCCGGTAGCAAGCGCGATCGCCTTCGCCAGGCCTTCCTCTGTATTGAGAACTTCCTCCGTCGTCACCATGCACGCACCAGGAACGTTCGAGTACTTCGCGGGGGTGATGTCGACCCACTCGATACCTTCGGCGGCAAGGCCTGCGATGTCAGGGAAGCTGGAGCTGTAGGCCTGAATGGTGTCGTCTTGAAGCGCGACGAGTGACTGCGGGCCGGCAGGGCCGACGGGAACGAGCGTGATGTTCTCATTCTCGACGAGTCCAGCTTCAACGAGTGCGGCGCTCACCAGTTGGCTCTCTCCGCCGCCGGGCTCGGTGTAGCCGAGCGCGAGCCCTTCCAGCCCCGCCATGTCCGTGACACCAGTGTCAGCTCGGGCAACGATTCTGTAGACGTTGTTGACCTGGTTGCAGAAGAGAACGCGAACGTCGTCCCTCTTGTCGAACGACACCACTGCATCGGCGGCGCCCATCAAGGCAAACTCAACGTTGCCAGCGACAATCTGCTGTGACAGGTAGCCCGAGCCATCTGCCACCGAGTAGGTCACGTCGATCCCGGCGTCTGCAAAGAAGCCTTCCTCTTGCGCAACGATGAGGGGAGTGAAGGCCAGGCCGGCAGGAATCGGCAGCAGTACCTCGGCGGATGCCAGAGCCTCTCCGTTGCCGTTTCCGTCGCCTGGTTCGGGCTCGCTACTAGCGCACGAAGCGAGAAGAGTGACGGCCGCCATGGCCGCAGCTGCGGATACCAATCTCTTGTTGATTCTCACTGTTTCCTCCATTGGATGTGATTATCGGAATTGTGACTCTGTGGTGCATTCAAAAGGTCAATCTCTGACCCACGTAATGAGTTTCTTTTCTGCCAACTCGATGAGGCCGTACAGCACGAGGCCGATAATCGCCAACGTGATAACGACGGCGAAGCCCATAGCAACTTCGAGCTGGAAGTTCAGTTCCTTGATCAGCACGCCGAGACCCTCAGATGCGCCGACGAACTCAGCGACAATGGCGCCGAGCAGTGCGAGGGTGAGGGCCGTCTTGACCCCGGCAAAGGCGATCGCAGCGGCGCTCGGCAGCGTGAGACGGAAGAAGGCTTGCGTCTTCGTCGCACCTAGTGAACGGAAGAGCGTCTTGGCGTTCTCGTCTACTCCTGCGATGCCAGCAACAGTGTTGATGACGACCGGGAAGAAGCAGATCACCGCTGCCATCACGACCTTCGACTCCATTCCGAAGCCGAACCAGGTGAGAAAAACAGGCGCGAGTGCCACACGCGGAGTGTTCTGAAATGCCACGATAAACGGGTACAGCGCTACCCGGAATGTCTTGAACGTGCCGGTCAACGCGCCAATGACAAGACCGGCTCCGGCTCCGAAAGCGAACCCGAGAAGAGTCTCCTGCAGAGTGATCCAGGTGGCTTCCCAGAAGTATCCCTTGGTGATCAAGTCGCCAAGGGCAGCGAACACATCGAGTGGCGAAGGGAATGTGATCGGGTTGAGTACGCCCATCACACTGAGTGTCTGCAAGGCAAGGACGAAGAAGAGCAGTACCAGCAGTGGAAGCGCTATGCGAACTGACGTCCGTTCCAGCATTCCCGTTCGCTTCTGCTGATCGTCGTGGGCAATGGTGATTTGCTCTGTCGACGGCGCCGTCATGTTGCTCGTCATTTCGCCTCTCCCGTCATACCGATGGCGAGCGCATCTCGCACTTCATTGCTGAGCTCTTGGAATCGCTTTCCGCTCACCATGTCGCTGGACCTGGGGCGTTCGAGGTCGATCGTGATGTCGCCAACGACGCGGCCCGGGTTCACCCCCAGCGCGATCACCCGGTCAGACATGAGCACGGCTTCGGAGATGCTGTGCGTCACCAGGATCGTCGTCTTGCCGATCGTGTCTGCCATGTGAGCGACCTCAATGTTCAAGTGCTCGCGCTTGAACTCATCGAGCGCCGAGAACGGCTCGTCCATGAGCATCACCCCTGGGTCGAGGGCCAGCGCTCGCGCGAGCGCGACGCGCTGCTGCATCCCTCCCGAGAGCTCCCAGGGGCGCATTGACGCTGCGTGCGAGAGACCGACTAGCTCGAGCAACTGGTCCACCCGTGCACCGACATGGGGGCCGGAGTCGCGCGCGATGCGGAATGGAAGCGCAACGTTCTCCTTGACATCGAGCCACGGCATCAAGACAGATTGCTGAAGCATGAAGCCGATGTCTCGTCGGCCCTCCTTCGGCTTCTCGCCACCCACTGAGACCATGCCGGTCTCGAACGGAATCAGGCCCGCAATGATCTTGAGCAACGTGGACTTGCCACACCCAGAGGGCCCGACGAGTGCGACGAACTCCCCGGCGCGAATGTCGAGATTCACGTCGACGAGCGCCGGCAGCGCACCGGTGGCGGTCTGGTATGTCTTGCCGACGGACACGAGCGAGATGGCCTCGCCCTTCGTCGTCGTTACTCCAGGTGCAATCGTCACAGCGTCTCCTCTGGGCTTCTTTGTCCAGACTCTTCGGTGCATAGGCACCTGGGCTGGGTTGAGTGTATGGACTTGCGGACTCTCTAGCTAGTACTGGGTCTCATTGGGTAAGACTTGAGACTTCAACGATCACGGCCTTGGGCTCTGTGAAGAAGTCGCGGCTGTATACACCGCCTTCGCGTCCGACACCTGAGTCACCGAAGCCACCAAAGGGCGCTCGAAGGTCTCGGATGAAGAAGCAGTTGACCCAGACAGTTCCCGCTTCGAGCCGCGCTGCAACTCGGTGTGCTCGGCTGAGGTTCTCGGTGAACACCATCGCATTGAGGCCGTACGGAGAGTCGTTCGCCAAGTCGACCGCCTCCGGTTCCGTGTCGAACGGACGGACGACGACGACGGGGCCGAAGATCTCTTCGCAGTAGTGAGGCGAGTCCAGCCCGACTCCGGTGATGATTGTCGGCTTCACCACGAGGCCGCCGTCTGTCACCCCACCGGTCACCACAGTCCCGCCGTGAGCCTCGACCGTGTCCAGGTATGACGTCACCTTCTCGAAGTGCTCTCGAGATGCCAGGCAGCTGAATTCGGTCTCATGCAGTTCAGGGTCACCGATCTTGAGGCCCTCAGCGGCTGCAGCGAAGCGACTCAGGAACTCGTCATACACCGATCGATGCACGAAGAGTCTCGAGCCAGCGAGGCACACTTGGCCGGCGTTTCTGAAAATCGCCTGCACGGCCCACTGCACGGCGTTATCGAGGTCTGCGTCGCCAAACACGATGTTGGCGCCCTTGCCTCCGAGCTCAAGGCTCACCGGCGTCAAGTTCATGGCAGCGGCACGTGAGATGGCTCGGCCCGTACCCGACTCACCCGTGAACGTGATGCGGTCAACACGAGGGTCTTCGGTGAGAAACTGCCCCACCGAGTCAGGGCCGAACCCGTGCACCACGTTGAGAACGCCGGGAGGTAGGCCCGCTTCAATCGCCAACCGCGCCAGCATGGTCGCAGACGCTGGAGTGTCTTCGGCGGGTTTCAAGACGACAGTGTTGCCCCACGCCAGAGCAGGGGCGACCTTCCAGGTCTCGAGCATGAGGGGAAAGTTCCAGGGCGCAATCGCCACGACGACCCCGGCAGCCTCGTATCGCGTGTAGGCGTGATGGCCTGAGTCCATCGGATACGCATCTGCTTGAGACAGGCGAGCCTGGTCGGCAAAGAACCGGATATTCAGAATGCTGCGGTCGACATCGTCGAGCGCCTGGCTCACGGGTTTGCCCATGTCTCGGCAATCGGCGAGCGCAAGCGCCTCACGGTCGCGCGCCATCAGGTCGGCGAGACGGTGCAAGATCTCACCTCGCTTGATGAAGCCCATACGTGGCCAAGGCCCCTCGTCGAATGCCAGCCGCGCAGCCGCGACAGCGGCATCCGCTTCGGCCTTGCCCCCCAGCGCGATCTGGGCCCACACCTCTTCAGTCCAGGGGTTGACGTCGTCGAACAACTCGCCCGATACAGATTGCTGCTCGACGCCGTTGATCACATGCCCGAAGGTCTCTCGAACCATCACTTGCCTCGCTTCTCTTCGATCGTCACGTTGCCCGCCGCGAAGTGTGTCGGGGGCACTTCAGAGATGACCACTCGGATGCTCTCGAGTGGCGCATCGATTGCGGTATGCGCCGCGTCGGTCAACGCTTCGATGAGCGCCCTAATCTGGCTCTGGTTCCGGCCAGAAACCATCGTCACGGTGATGATCGGCACTACTCCTCCTTGGCCATGTGAATCGAGCCGAGCGTGCTGAAGTGAAACGAGACTGACTGGCCTCCGGTCAAGGCAACCGCGTCAGTCATGGCACCCGCCAAGACCCAGTCGCCGGCGGCAAGCGCGAGCCCACGTTGCCCGAGCAGATTTGCTGCCGCGGCAACCGCCTCGAGCGGATGCCCGAGCACGGCAGTCGCTGTTGCCGAATCGACGACGATTCCGTCGACCTCAACCAAGACGGCCTCGAGCTCGAGGTCAACCGCACCTATCGGCTTCATGATCGGCCCCAAGATGAATCCTGCGCTGGAGGCGTTGTCGGCAATGACGTCTGGCAAGGTGAAGGCGAAGCTGTGATACCGGCTGTCGATGACGTCGACGCCGGCCACGACGGCATCGATGGCGGCGGCGGCGTCTTCTTTCGTAACACCGGGCCCTGTCAGCGCGACACCAAGACGAAAGAACAGTTCGGGCTCCACTCTGGGGTGAATGTGCCGGTCTGTATGAATCGGCTGGTTGAGGGGCAGTTGCATCGCATCCGTCACCCACGCCACGACCGGCTCGTCGACGTTCATCGTCTTCTGCTTCGCGCGACTGGTGAGGCCCATCTTCACACCGACGACTCGTTCACCCCGCGACTCTCGGTGTCGTCGACTCGCGTCTTGAATGCCGTAGGCGTCAGCAACGGTGAGGCCCGGCCACTCATGTGCGCTCAGTGGACCGCGTGCTTGCCGAGCGGACTCGCACCTCAAGAGTTCGAGTGCGAGAGCTTCGGTCAATTCGGGGTTGTCAACCACTGGTCGTCACCCCCGCCCACTCCGCGGCAAGTTCGATCGCGATCTCGATGATCATGTCTTCTTGTCCCCCCACGTAGCGTCGCTCGCCCACCCGACGGAGAATCTCGTGAGCAGGCACTCCATAGCGTTCGGCAGCAGCTTCTGCGTGAAGAAGGAAGCTTGAGTACACCCCGGCGTAGCCCTGCATGATGGACGCGCGATCCATGCGGGGAATTCGGGTCATGTACGGTACGACAACGTCTTCGGCGGCCTCGAGGATGGCGTCGAGCTCGATCCCCGTGGTCACGCCAACTCGCTCGAACGCGGCTACCAAGATCTCCGTGGGCGAGTTCCCTGCTCCTGCTCCGAGAGCGCCGAGCGAACCATCGATCTGCCGAGCACCTGCACGCTGCGCGAGTATCGAGTTCGCGACGCCGAACGAGAGGTTCTGGTGGCCGTGGTAGCCCACCTGTGCATCGTCACCCAGTTCGTCTACCAACGCAGCAACCCGTATCGAAGCGTCGTCGAGAATCAAGGCGCCAGCGGAGTCAACAACGTAGATGCACTGGCAACCAGCATCCGCCATGATTCGTGCCTGCTGCGCCAGCTCTGACGGGGTCAGCATGTGGGCCAGCATGAGGAAACCGACGGTCTCAAAACCCAGCTCGCGTGCCGCGCCGAAGTGCTGACGAGAGGTGTCTGCCTCGCTGCAGTGTGTCGCGATGCGCGCGATGGAAGCGCCAGCCGCGCGGGCGGCCTTGAGGTCGTGAATGGTTCCGAGCCCAGGCAGCATCAGTACAGCGATTCGCGCCCGCTCTGCTTCCTCTACCGCGGCCGCAATGAGCTCAAGCTCGGGCACGAGTGAGAATCCGTAGTTGAACGACGAGCCTCCGAGGCCGTCACCGTGCGTGACCTCGATGACTTGCACGCCGGCCTGGTCGAGGGCATGCACCGTGGAGCGAACTTGCTCTTCGGTGAAGCGGTGACTCATCGAGTGCGAGCCATCGCGCAGGGTCGTGTCGGTAATGCGAACATCGGTGTTCATGCTTGCGCTCCAGCGGTTTCGAGACGGTGCGCCGCGACCAGGTCGCCGACGCGTGCGGACGCGGCCGTGATGATGTCGAGATTGCCGGCGTAGTCGGGCAGGTAGTCGCCTCGGCCGCGCACCTCGCAGAAGATGGCGACGCGTGAGTAGCCATTCCAGTTCGCGCGGGCAGAGTCAAACTGCGGGTCAGACTTCAGTCGATACCCCGGCACATACTGCTGCACGGCCGCGACCATGGCGTGAATCGACTCGGTGACGCGATCTTGCAGCGCGCCCGCCTCTGCTGCTTCGTCTGGGATGGCACAGAACACGGTGTTGCGCATGATCATGGGCGGCTCAACAGGATTGAGGATGATGATCGACTTTCCGATGTCCGCACCGCCAACCACCGACAGTGCCTTGGAGGTCGACTCGGTGAACTCATCGAGATTGGCTCGAGTGCCCGGGCCAGCCGACTTCGACGAGATCGACGCGACGATCTCGGCGTAGGGAACGGGGACCACGCTGCTGACGGCCTTGACCATGGGAGTGGTTGCTTGGCCGCCACAAGTGATCATGTTGATGTTCGGAGCGTCGAGGTTGAACTCAAGGTTCACCGGCGGACACACGTATGGGCCAATAGCCGCAGGCGTCAAGTCGATCGCGGTGATTCCGGCCTCGCGGTATCGGGGAGCGTTCGCCGCGTGAGCTTTGGCACTCGTGGCTTCAAAGACGATGTCGGGCAGGACGCTCTGGCTCAGCATCCAGTCGACGCCGCCATCGCTCGCCTCGATTCCCAAGCGGCGCGCACGAGCCAGGCCGTCAGATGCCGGGTCCACCCCGATCATCTGCGTCAATTCGAGATGCTCTGCATGACGCATGATCTTGAACATGAGGTCGGTGCCGATATTGCCTGGCCCAACGATTGCGGCTGTCAGTCTTCTCGCCACGAGTGCTCCTTCTTGGTGAACCATTACGCGAATTGGGCGGTGAGAGATCCCAGCCCGGCGAAAGTACACGTGACGGTGTCTCCGCTCTCGACCGGTACCGATTGAGTGATGGACCCGGGAAGCACCACAGCGCCCTCCCGCAGCTCGACGCCGTGCTCGCCGAGTGTGTTGGCAAGCCAGACCAAGGCGTTGAGGGGTGAACCAAGCACCGCACCGCCGGCGCCCGTGCCCACGACGTGGCCGTTCTTGCGCAGAACACAACCCATGCCGCGCAGGTCGAGCTCGTGCAGCTTGCGCACACTCGAGCCGAGAACGAGGCCGCCGCTCGAAGCGTTGTCGGCCACCGTGTCGAAGTAGCCGATCTTCCAGTCGGCGATGCGCGAGTCGATGATCTCGAGTGAAGGGAGGACGACATCGACAGCTCTGACGACGTCAGCAACAGTCAGACCAGGACCTCGCAGGGCACGGCCGAGCACGAACGCGATCTCGGGTTCGACACGCGGTTGAAGAAACTGTTCCGTCGGAATCTCTCGGCTCTCGAGATAGAACATGTCGTCCATGAGCACGCCGTAGTCGGGAGTGCTCACCCCGATTTGACGTTGCATCGCGTGACTCGTGAGCCCGACCTTGTGCCCTCGAATGGCGGCGCCTGCGGCAACGCGTCGCTCAGTCTGCACCGACTGGATGGCGTACGCGTCGTCGAGGGTCATGTGAGGGTGCCGGCTTACGAGTGGCTCGATCGGACGCCGCGTGCGGTACGCCTCAAGCAAGAGCTCGGCTTCAGCGATTCGCTCTTCTTCTCGCATCATTGGGACCTTTTCATTCGTCGCACCGCTCGAACGGGAACTCGACTTCGCGCTGGTACGCGAACCTCGCCCAGGTGGGCAGGAACAGCACACACCGTCGAGGTTCGGGAGGCAAATTGCCAGTCTCACCTCATGAGACTCGCTGCCCTGAAATGAGAATTCGTGCCCATGCCTGAGCACATCGCAAGCGTCTCTTCGCGGTGTCGTTGGCCAGCAATCCGGGTTTCAGGCGGCTACTCGCTCGCCGGGCGGGCATCGACCCCGGCGACATCGGCGTGCTGACGGCGACGAATCGGGATGCTGATGCCATGTGCAAGGTGCTGCGCGCGTTAATCGAGTTGGTGGTCACAATGTGGGTACGGGAAACTACCCGAGCGTTCGCATCACGGCGTCGGCAGTATCCCGCCGTTCAAAGGGCCCGGGCATTCGAAAGACGCGGCCACCCCAAGAGGTGCGAGCCTCCTGGAAGCCCGGCGCGCGAGCAACACCAAGGAGCGCCTCGACCGGCTGCCGAAAGACGCAGATCACGAGCGGAACTGAGTGAGCGGCCAGTGCGGCCTCGAGCACGGTGCGGCCATGGTCAATTTCAGCTGCACTGACGTCTGCTTCACCAATGCTGGGCCTTTTCACGATGTCGGTAAAGCCAACTCCTCTGGCGAGTGCGGCCTCCTCGAAGTAGCCCCCACTTGGCTCGCCGATCAGGCCGCAACGCACTAGCCTCATGAGCTGTCCGCGGCCACTTCGCCCCTGGTAGTAATGACAAACGTGCACACTCGGCGGCGCAGGATTCAAGCCGACGATCATGGCAGTCGGGTTCTCTGGCCAGATATCCGCGAGGGTGAGCACCGGTTCGCCCAACCAATTCTCTCGGCTTTGAAAGCCGATCAAACCATCGGAATCAGTCACTTGCTCAAGTCCGTGATCGTGGCTTCCGCATCCTTGACGAGCAAATACATCGCACGCTTGCTGGCAGGCGGCATGAGTGTGAAGCCGAACTTCTCGTAGAAGCGTTCTGCGTTGCTGTCCAGAGCGTCGACCAGGAAGGCCCTTGCTCCGAGGATGCGCGAAGCTTCAACCCCCTTGAGCAAAGCGTTTTGGAGAAGTGAAGCCCCAAGGCCTCTTCCCTTGAAAGCCTGATCGACCGCGAGGCGGCCCAACAAGATCACAGGAACCGGGTCGGGCATGTTCCTCGTCACCTTGCTGGGAGCATCCTCTTGACGTAGAGAGCTGGCCGACAGGCAGTAGTAGCCGGCGATCCGCTCAGTCTCACTCTCGATGGAAACGAATGTTCGCGAGGCCCCCGTGGCCTGATTCTTGATTGCCCGCACAGAGAGCCAGTTGTTGAGGCTCTGTTCACCGCAGTCGAACTGTGAGACGTCGTCGGACGCGGCGAGCGGCCTTGGGCTACGAAAGCTCAATCCTCGAACACCGAAGGCCGCTTGAGAAGGTCAGCCAATCCACTGACCGGCTTGGCGGGCCGGTCGAGGATATCATTGAAGGCGTCCCAAGACTTCTTCGACATGTGTAGGTCGCGTTCGACGCGAATGACCTGCTCGGCTTCTTTCACCAGAAGCGGTACCGAAAAGTCAGTAACAGACCGCCCTGAAATTGCCGCAGCCTGCTCAATATCGGTCTTCTGCTCGCGAGTGAGACGCAGTTCGATACGGTCAGATTTGGTGACAGCCATGACCCCACTGTACGGCAATTACCCGTACACGATCTAGTGTGCCCACATCACGGCCTCACCATCATCGACGACGGCCAGCAGACCATCTACCCCGGCGGCTACTCGCTCGCCGAGGCGGGCATCTCGGTCGCCGGCCGCGGAGTCGTGCTCTCGACCAACTACCGCAACACCCGCGAGATCGCTTCGTTCGCTGCGGCGATCGTCGAAGGCGACGAGTTCGTCGACCTCGAGGGCGGGCCGGGGCGGGCGGATGCTGCGCTCGACGTTCCCCGCACGGGCCCGTCGCCCGAGCTCGCGTCGTTCGAGTCGCTCGCCGCCCACGATGCCGCGCTCGTGACTTGGGTTCGGTCGCTGGTCACGACGGGCGTCGACCCCGGCGACATCGGTGTGCTCACCGCAACGAATCGGGATGCTCTCGCCACGCTCGCCGCGCTGCGCGCCGCCGGCTTCGACACCATCGAGCTGGAAAGCTACGCGGGCGCGCCCGCCCCGCTCGTGAAGGTCGGAACGATCAAGCGCGCCAAGGGCCTCGAGTTCAAGCAGGTGCTGCTGGCGCGGGTCGATGGGTCGCTGCTCTCCCCCGCTACTGCCGACCTCGACGAGGGCGGGCTCGAACGGCGCGAGATCGAGCGCCGCGAGTTGTACGTCGGCATGACCCGTGCCCGCGATGGGTTGTGGGTTGCCACCGCGAATCAACCAAAACCGACGCTTCTCACCAAGTAATGTGAAGCAAAGTCAAGGGGAGGCCTTGTGAAGACAACTGGCATCAATGAAGCCGCCTGGAACGCTGCAAGGCTTATTCCGACCTCGGGAATCAATGGGCCCGACGAGCAAGAGCGCCGAGCAACTTCAGCGCTGCTCGCGGTCGTCTCCTCCGTCCGAGAGTTCGGCAAGACCCTCACTCAACCGCTGGGCGCGCCGGCCGGAGCACTCGAGTGCTTCATCGAGGTGCCGTTCCAGCTCGGCGAGCGACGTGTGTTCCCCGACGGGCTGATTCGCGCCAAACGGGGCGGCAAGTCGTGGACCGCCCTCGTCGAGGTGAAGACTTCTGTCAATCGCCTGGCGACCGCGCAACTCGAGGACTACCTGGATGTGGCGCGCGAGAACGGATTCGACGCACTCATCACGATCTCAAACGAGATTCCCGCGACGCCGGGCACGCATCCGACGCCGGTGGACGGTCGGAAGCTCAAGAAGGTCGCGATGCACCATTACTCGTGGACAGAGGTGCTCACCGCAGCGGTCATGCAGAAGGAACACCGTGGTGTGGCTGACCCCGATCAGGCCTGGATCCTCGGTGAACTCATCCGGTACCTAGAGCACCCGAAGTCCGGGGCGATGTCGTTCGAAGACATGGGCGAGAACTGGGTGTCGGTGAGAGAAGCGGTGACCGCCGGAACCCTCCGTCAGTCGGACAAAGGTGTGGCCGATGTTGTCAGCCGTTTCGACGCGCTCGTCCGGTTCGCGGGCCTGCAGTTGGGTCGACAGCTTGGCTCAGAGGTGCTGCCGGTCATCAACCGCGCCGAGATCGCAGACCCCAAGGCTCGGGTGACCCGCATGGTCACGGAGCTGGTGAAGGAAGGCAGGATGTCCGCCGCGCTTCGCATACCCGGAACCGTCTCAGACATGACCATCGTCGCCGACTTGCGCGCGAACTCGGTGACTAGTTCCTTCTCTGTTGACGCCCCTCGAGAGGGGCGCCCGAGCACGCGAGTTAGCTGGCTTCTGCGGCAGCTACGAGAAGCTAGTGACTCGATTCGTGTTGAGTCCATCCCCCAGAGGGCTACGACCGGTCCTGCTGATCTCCTCGGGAAAGCGCGTGAGGACTCGAAGTCCCTCATCCCGGAGGGCAGTCGAGAGATCAAATCGTTCATCATCACTGCAAAGTCACCGCTTGGGTCGAAGCGATCGACGGGTCGGGGTGCCTTCATCGATTCCGTGCTCAGTTGCGTGCAGACCTCGTACTCCGAGGTCGGTCAGGCGCTCAAGGCATGGTCGGCAACGCCGCCGAAACTTCGTGCAACCGAGTTGGTCGAAGTCGAGAAGGAGATCGACAACGACCTTCCGTCCGCCGCGATGTCCTCACAGGACGAGGACTAGCGTGAGGTCGCCGGTGGCCGCTTTCTGGACCCGCGCAAGCCTGAGTTCGATGGCATCAGCTTTAGGGACTTCCCGTTGGCCTTAAATCTCGACAACATGCTGGTGATTGGGATCGCGTCGAGCGCGCTTTTCGATCTCTCCGAGTCCGATCAGGTCTTTCGCACACAGGGCGAGGAGGCCTACCGCGCGTATCAAGATGCCAATCTTGACAACACGCTCCAAGCCGGTGTGGCATTCGAGTTCATCCGCAGGCTCCTTGCCTTGAACGAGATAAGGCCCGACCGCCAACTCGTCGAAGTGATCGTGCTCTCGAGAAACGATCCGTTCACAGGTTTGCGGGTAATGCGATCCGTAGCGGCACATCAACTACCCATTACACGATCGATCTTCAATCAAGGGGCATCTCCCTATCGCTATGTTGAAGCGCTAAACATGTCGCTGTTCTTGTCCGCAAACGACCGTGATGTGCGAGAGGCAAACGATCAAGGACTTCCCGCCGGACGCGTGCTGGGATCAAGTTCGCCCCAACAACAAGGGGATGATCGCTCCCTTCGGATCGCCTTCGACTTCGACGGCGTAATTGCGGATGACGAGTCAGAGCGCCTTTACCAGAGCGAGGGCATCGAAGCTTTCCGCGAGCACGAGAGGACTAACGCCGAAATCGCCCTTCAAGAAGGGCGTCTTGCAAAGTTCTTGCGAGGCATTCACGAGATTCAGCAGGTGGAGGAGGAACGAGCACGGTCGGAAGACGACTATCAACTGCAGTTGCGTGTCGCGATCGTGACCGCGCGTAATGCTCCTGCAGATCAAAGAGTCGTCAAGACGCTGGAGTCCTGGGGTGTGCGAGTTAATGACGCATTCTTCCTAGGAGGTATCGAGAAGTCGCGCGTGCTCCGAGTTCTCAAGCCACACATCTTCTTCGACGACCAGCTACTTCACTTGGACGCTCACGAAGACGTCCCTAGCGTGCATATCCCATTCGGTGAAGGGAACAAACGCACCCAAGGGAACGACCAGCAGTAGGTCGCGTTGAGTGGCCCTATGACCAGAGCTCGCTCCAGAACACGCAACCGCACCGGCGCAATACCGGCAGAAGGGTCGAGCGACGACCATGCTTCTCAGGGGACACCATTGGGATTGACTTCGCTCAGATAGGCGGTGCCGAAAAGGTCACACCCGAGCGCGGCAAGGTCAGCGAGGAGTGCGGCGGGGAACACGAACCCGCCTTGCTCGCTGTCGCTGAAACCGCCCCAGACGATGACCGTCGTGCACAGCGGCCTGAGCGAGGCGAGGTGGTCGCGCTTGCCACGCAAGAGCTCGGCGAGCGCGACCATGCTGCTGAAGGAGTCTGAGGCAAGACCCGCGCCGGAGTCGAGGCGCCAGAAGGTCTCGCGTGCCGTGCGCTGCACGACCACTCCGCTCGCATCTGGCCGGGGCGCCCCGTGCGGGTCCCCGATGTTGCGACTGGTCGTCGGGGTGATCCCGAGACTCTGCGTGATCTGCTCGACCGTCAGCGTGGCGCTCGTGATCACGAGCGACGCCGCGCTGTCGACGATCACGGTTTCTCACCCGCGGCGGAGGCCGCAGTGGCACTGTCGCTTACACCTTGTGGATCACGAAGTTGGGGAGGGCCGATGGGTCGAAGCACAAGAATGGCGATGACCGCGCCGATGATGCCCAGGCCGGCAAGAATCACAGCGGCCGAACTCCTTCCACCGCCTATCGAGTCCGAGCCTGGTGCGGTGAAAACCAGCACGACAAGGCAACTCGAGATCACAAGGATGGACCCAGCGACCAGTACGACCTCGCCCCAGCCTCGTCGACAGACTCGAGACCCACGCTTGACGACGGGTTCACCGCCACCGGGCGCTTCCGCCACTTTCTGCACGATGGCTCGTGGATTCATGAATCCGCCGGGCCAACGCAACCATGGGGTCACTCCAACCGTCACTGCGGGGATGACGGCGATCGCCCACACTGCCCAAGCAGTCGGCGCAATCAGAGGCATCCAGCTAAGAGCAAGTACCGCTCCCAGAAAGGGTGCGACGTACCGAAGTCGTCGCAACGTAACCCACTGTGAATCCCGAGTCAGTGTTCCCAAGAGAGCGGCGCCAGCTGTCACTGATCCTGCAATCAAGAAGCCCATCCCCCCACCGAATGCCATGAAGCTCAGCACAGACGGGAGACCAGAGAGGCCGAAAGTTCCACTCCCGATCGCGAGGAACACCAGGTATCCACCCGGGACCAGCGCTGCGACTAAGGTGCCCGACATCATCGTCACCACTGCGAAGACGTTGGCCGATCCGCGAGTGCGCACTGTGACTCCTAGGCCTGCGCCCGCTTCAGCACCAGCTCGCGCACGCGCGCCGCATCGGCCTTGCCGCCCATCGACTTCATGACGGCGCCGATCACGGCTCCGGCCGCCTGCACTTTGCCCTCGCGGATCTTCTCGAGAACATCCGGCTGCGCCGCGAGCGCCGCGTCGATCGCCGCGATGAGAGCTCCATCGTCGGAGACGACCTGCAGTCCGCGCGACTCGACGACCTCGGCCGGCGTGCCCTCCCCCGCGATGACACCTTCGACGACCTGACGCGCAAGGCGGTCGGTCAGGGCACCGGAGTCGACGAGGGCGACGATGGCCGCGACATCCGTCGGCGTGATCAGGGCGGCGGGCTCGGCGTTCTGGGCGTTGGCGATGCGGGCGATCTCGCCCGTCCACCACTTGCGGGCCTGCTGGGGGGCGGCTCCGGCGGCGACCGTCTCGTCGACCTCGACCAAGAGGCCCGAGTTGACGACGTCGCGGAACTCGAGGTCGGTGAAGCCCCATTCCTCCTTCAGGCGGCGTCGGCGGGCGGCCGGGGCCTCCGGCAGAGCATCCCGCAGCTGCTGCACCAGCGCCAGCGACGGAACCACCGGCAGCAGGTCGGGCTCGGGGAAGTAGCGGTAGTCGTCGGCGTCGCTCTTGACGCGTCCGGGTGAGGTCGTGCCGGTGTCTTCGTGCCAGTGGCGGGTCTCTTGCTGAATCTCGCCGCCGGCCGCGAGAATCGCCGCCTGCCGCTGGATCTCGTAGCGGATGGCCCGCTCGACCGACCGGAACGAGTTGACGTTCTTCGTTTCGGTGCGCGTACCGAGCTTCTCTTGCCCGCGCGGACGCAGCGAGACGTTGGCGTCGCAGCGCAGGTTGCCGCGCTCCATGCGGGCCTCGCTGATGCCGAGGGCGCGCGCGATGTCGCGGATGAGCGAGACGTATGCCGCCCCCAGCGCAGGCGCGTCGGCCTCGGCGCCGATGATCGGCTTCGTCACGATCTCGACCAGCGGAACGCCCGCGCGGTTGTAGTCGACGAGGCTGAACTCAGCGCCCTGGATGCGGCCCGTCGACCCGCCGACGTGCGTCAGCTTGCCGGCGTCTTCCTCCATGTGGGCGCGCTCGATGGGCACCGTGAATAGGCGGCCGTCGGGCAGCTCGACCTCGACCTCGCCCTCGAAGGCGATCGGCTCGTCGTACTGGCTGATCTGGTAGTTCTTGGGAGTGTCGGGGTAGAAGTAGTTCTTGCGGCTGAACGTGCTGCTCTCGGCGATCTGGCAGCCGAGCGCGAGGCCCAGCGAGATGGCGTAGCTCACCGCCTGCTCGTTGACGACCGGCAGGCTGCCCGGCAGGCCGAGGCACACGGGCGTGATCGCCGTGTTCGGCTCGGTCACGGCGTTGCCGCTGAAGGCCGGGTTCGGGGCGTCGCTGAACATCTTCGTCTTCGTGCTCAGCTCGACGTGCACCTCGAAGCCGAGCACGGGCTCGAACAGTTCCAGTGCCTTGTCGAAGTCCATGAGTTCCGCGCGCGCCATGAGGCAATCCTACGGGCGTTGACGGTGGGGTCAGGATGCTCGGGCGCGGTCGCGCGAGGCTCCGAGCATCCACGCCGCACCGTCGACGAGCGCGTGCAAGCCGATGAGGAGAAGAGCCGCGGCAGCGGGCCACTCGAACGTGGCGATGAGCACGATGCCGACGATGACGCTCACGTGCAGCACGATCATGCGGGGGTACGCGCTCAGCATGAGAGCCGAACCGCGCTTCTCGGGCAGGGGGCCGAAGCGGGCTGCGAGCACCTGGGCGGTGCCGCCGATGATCCAGACGATGAGGGCGCCGACCCCGTTGAACGGGCTCTGCGCGGTCGGGGTGGGCACGAACACGCCGACGATGAGCAGTATCACGAAGACGCCGTGCACGAACGTGAAGATGCCGTAGTGCAGGGCGAAGAACCCGGCGAGGGCGCGGCCAGCACCGGGGCCGCGCACGGGGCGGCCGTTGACGGTGAGGTTGCCCACGACGGCGGGGTCGTCGCCGCCGGGGGCGTCGGCCGACCGCAGCATCGTGATGACCATCGCGACCCCGAGGCTGATGTTCTCGAGCCAGTAGAGCAGCACGATCTCGCGCCAGTCCCAGCCGAGCAGCAGCACGCCGACGAGCGGCAGCGCGGTGTAGGCGAGCAGGGTGAGCAGGCGGGTGGGCATCGTGGGGTGATTCTTGCAGGTGGGGGATGCTCTGTCTCGGGGGTTCTCGGGGGCCCGGGGGTTGGCGCGGGGTCCTGTGGGTTCGCTCGGGGTCCTGTGGGTTCGCTCGGGTTCGTGTGGGTTCGCTCGGGATCGCGCGTCGGCCGCCCCTCCTCCACAGGCGGACCGCAAAGAACCTATCCACGAGTTTCACTCATGCTCTGTACACCAGTTCTAGGGTGCGAGAGAATGAGGTATGTCCAACTCGAACACACAGACGATCGACGCTTCCGGCGTCGACGCGATGTTCGATGTGCCGGCGCTCGCGCTCTACGAGGGCGCGCTCGTCGGGCGGCTCCCTGACGATGCCCTGCTCGCGCAGCAGTCACTGCTCGCCGAGCTGCGGCGACGCGCCGAGACCAACCTGGCGATCCTCGCCGACGAGATCGCGCGGCGCTCGCACCACTCGCTCGGCCACGACGGGCTCGCCCAGCGGCTCGGAAGCCGCACCCCGCAGCACCTCGTGCAGCACCTGACCGGAACGAGCGCTCGCGACGCCGCCGCCCTCGTGCGCGTGGGGTCGATGCTCGGCGGGCGATCCCCCGGCGACGACGATTCGACGCCCTCGACCTCCACCACGCTATCCACCACGCCCGCCACCACCCCCGCCACCTCGACATCGCCGTGGCTCGCGCCGGTGGCATCAGCGGTCGCCGAGGCCCGGCTGAGCGTCGAGGCCGGCGACACCATCGCGCGGGCGCTCGGCCAGCCCGACGCACACGTCACCGCCGCGCAGCTCGAGGCCGCCGCCTCGCAGCTGGTCGCCGAGGCGACCGTGCTCACGCTCGAGCAGCTCGCCGTGCGGGCCCGCAACGCCCGCGCTCTGCTCGACCTCGACGGCCAGCCCGAACTCGTGGCCGAAAGAGAGCAGGCACTGCGCGACCGCCGGTACCTCTACCTCAGCCGGCAGGCCGACGGCATGACGCGCCTCAACGGGCTTCTCGACCCCGAGTCGGCCGCGCTCGTGCGCGACGCCGTCGACGCCGCCACCTCCCCGCGCCGCGGTGGGCCACGTTTCGTGAGCCCCGGCGAGCGCGAGCGCGCAGAGCGACTCGTGCGCGACAGCCGCACGACCGAGCAGCTCGCGCTCGACGCACTCGTCGACCTCGTGCGCATCGGCGGAGAGGTCGCCCCGACAGAGCTGATCGGCACCCGCTCCCCCGCCGTGCAGGTCATCGTCGCCGAGCGCGACCTTCGCACCGGCCGCGGTCTCGCCCGCATCGAAGGCCAGACCGAGCCCGTCAGCATCGCGACTGCCGACCGGCACGGATGCTCGTCGGGCGTCGTCCCCATCGTCATCGACGCACGGGGTGATGTCGTCGCGCTCGGCCGCGAGACGCGCCTCTACACCCGACGTCAGCGGGTCGCCCTCGCCGCGCGTGACGGCGGGTGCCGGTTCCCCGGCTGCGAGCGCCCGCCCTCCTGGACGGAAGCGCACCACATCATCCCCTGGTCAGAGGGTGGCGCGACCGACGTCGCCGACGGAGTCCTCCTGTGCCGGCACCATCACCTGCTGCTGCACAACAACGGTTGGCGGTTCGAACGACGCCGCATACCCGCCGGGCTCACGCAGCGCGGCGGCGACCTGGAGCTGATCCCGCCGAGATCGATCGACCCCGAGCAGAGACCGATCCCCTCCCCGAGCAAGAGCCCGATCATCGAACGCGAGCGCGCCCTCGCGGGCGCAGGCTAGAGCGGGCTCGGGTCAGAGCGGGCTCACGTCAGAGCGGGCTCACGTCAGAGCGGGCTCAAGGCAGAGCGGGCTCACGTCAGTGCGGGCGCTGTAACCGAGCCCGGCACGCGCGGACGCTGATGCGACCCGCGGTGGCGCTCGCTACGCCGTGCGCAGCTCCGGGACCTTCGCCCAGAGCGGCCCGCCCCACTGCGCCTCGAGCAGCTGCTCGATCGCCGCACCCGCCGTGTACAGCCGCGCATCATCACGCGCCGGCGCCATGAGCTGCAACCCCACCGGCAGACCGTCCTCCGGCGCCAGACCCATCGGCAGGCCCATGCCGGGCACTCCCGCCAGGTTCGCCGGAATCGTCGTCACATCGTTGAGGTACATCGCCAACGGATCAGCCAGCTTCTCGCCGAACCGGAACGCCGTCGTCGGCGCGCTCGGCGACACCAGGATGTCGGCCTGCTCGAAGCACGCCGCGAAATCGCGCTGAATGAGCGTGCGCACCTTCTGCGCACTGCCGTAGTAGGCGTCGTAGTAGCCCGCCGACAGCGCGTACGTGCCGAGGATGATGCGACGCTTCACCTCAGGACCGAAGCCGACCTCGCGCGTCGCCCCCATGACCTCCTCGACCGTTCCACCACCCGCGGGCGTCACACGCAAGCCGAATCGCACCGAGTCGAACTTCGCGAGGTTGCTCGACGCCTCCGCCGGCAAGATCAGGTAGTAGGCCGCGACCGCGTACTCGAAGTGGGGCGCACTGACCTCGACGATCTCGGCACCCGCCTTCGCCATGAGCTCGAGCGTCTCGTGGTAGACCGACGTGACGCCCGCCTGGAATCCCTCACCCTCGAGCTGCTTCACCACTCCGACGCGCACACCCTTGAGCGCATCACCCGTCTGGCCGGCCCGAGCAGCCGCCGCCATCGACGGCCACGCGTCGGGGATGCTCGTGGCATCGCGCGGATCATGCCCGCCGATGACGTCGTGCACGAGCGCGGCATCCAGCACCGACCGCGACACCGGCCCGACCTGGTCGAGCGACGAGGCCAACGCGATCGCCCCGTACCGGCTCACCCCTCCGTAGGTGGGCTTGACGCCGACCGAGCCGGTCACCGCAGCCGGCTGACGGATGCTGCCGCCGGTGTCGCTGCCGAGCGCGACGGGCGCCTCGAAGGCCGACACCGCCGCCGCCGAACCGCCGCCCGAACCGCCGGGGATGCGCGTGAGATCCCACGGGTTCTTGGTCGGCCCGTAGGCGGAGTGCTCGGTCGAGCTGCCCATGGCGAACTCGTCCATGTTCGTCTTGCCGAGCGGGATCATGCGCGAGGCCCGCAGACGCGCGACGACCGTCGCGTCGTACGGCGGCACCCAGCCCTCGAGAATCTTCGAGCCCGAGGTCGACGGCATGTCGAGCGTGCACAGCACGTCTTTGATGGCGATCGGCACGCCCGCGAGCGCGGGCAGCAGGATGCCAGCAGCACGGTCGGCGTCGACCTGAGCCGCGGTGTCGAGCGCGGCAGCGTTGACGTGCAGGAAGGCGTGCACGTCGCCGTCGACGGCGGCGATGCGGTCGAGGTGCGCTCGCGTGACCTCGACGCTCGAGACCTCGCCCGCGGTCAGAAGCGCGGCCAGGTCGGCAGCCGAGGTGCGCGTGAGGTCTGCGGGTCCGGGGGCGCTCACTGCTCCTCCCCCAGAATCGCGGTGACGCGGAACCGGCTGCCGTCGTGGTCGGGCGCACCGGCGAGCGCCTGCTCGGTCGAGAGCGTCGCACCCGGCTCATCGGCTCGCAGCCCGCCCGCGAGCGGGATCGGGTGGCTCGTCGCGGGCACATCGGGCGTCGCGACCTCGCGCACCTTCGCCACCGAGTCGACGATCGCGCCGAGCTCGCCCGTCAACTGGTGAATCTCGTCGTCGGTCAGCGCGATACGCGCGAGCGAAGCCAGATGGGCGACGGTTTCGGGCGTGATCTCAGACATCGTGCCTCTCAGACAGGGAAGACCCAGGGTGACCATCGGTGGGGATGCTCCAGTCTACTGAGCGCACCCGCACCCTTCGGCCGTGCCGGTCGTCTGAGAAGCTAGAGGTGGCGCACGTCGCCCACCCCGCCGACGGGAGGCACTCATGACCACCAGAACCGCCGCTCGACGCAGCGGCCTCGTGCTCGTGGTGGCCGGTGTCGCCTCGATCGTCTCGGCGTGCGGGCTGCTCGGTATGGGCGATGGCGGCGCGATGCAGGGCGACTGGGTTCTCGTGGAGGCCGAAGACGCTGAGGGCTCGTTCGATCTGACCGCGGCCGATGTC
This sequence comes from uncultured Microbacteriaceae bacterium, assembly GCA_964540305.1. Classification (GTDB taxonomy): domain Bacteria; phylum Actinomycetota; class Actinomycetes; order Actinomycetales; family Microbacteriaceae; genus Microcella. The sequence continues at coordinate 42,398 of CAZILZ010000001.1, forward strand.
ACGCTCAGTGTCGACGGCAGCAGCATCTCGGGTACCGCTGCCTGCAACCTCTACGGAGCAACCGTGGTCGGCCGAGTCGACTACAGCGACGAGCTTCCCGTGCGCGTCGACGGGCTGTTCCAGACCGAGATGGCGTGCCTCGACGAGAAGCTGATGCAGGTCGAGGCCCGGTACTTGCGCGCTCTCGGTGCCGTCGAGGCCGGGCTGCGGATCGACTCCGACACGATGGCGCTGTTCAGCGACGACGTGCGTCTCGTCTTCGACCTGGTGATCGACGGCTGACCCGCGCTGAATCGAGCAGTCGTCGCGGCCGGGAGCACAGCAGTCAGACGCCGCTCACGCCAGGAGCACAGCAGTCAGACGCCGCTCACGCCGGCCGGCACTCGCTCTCGCCCAGCAGGGTGCTCGCGCTCTCGCTCAGGCGCAGCACGACGAGCTCGCCGTCGGCGCTCTCGCCCTTGACCTCGATGACGTCGCCGATGTCGGTGCGCGTCACGCGCATCCCGGCACCGCCCCACGCCTGCTCGATGCGTTCGGCAGCCGCAGCGACCGACGCCGGAGGGTCGCCGACCCGCAGAGCGGGATACCGCTCTCCTGTCACCCAGAGCGGGATAACGCACTCTCGCGGCGTCGGATCGTCGCGCACATCCCAGTCGCCTCCGATGAGGTCTTGCGTCTCGTCGAGCACCGCGAGGAAGCGGTCGCGCGCCTCGAGGTCGGTGACGGGTGTGGGCTCGTGCACGGCGCATGCCGTGAGCGCGAGCACGCCCGCCGCGGCCGCGACCACGAGGGCGGCTCGTCGGTGCGTGCGCGAGTGCATGCGCCCAGGGTAGTCGGGGCGGGGCTGCACGAGGGCGGCCGGGCCGGGCGCGGCGCGGCACACGGCGACCGGCCCGGCCGTGAACCGAACCACCCCTGCCGCACCGACCACGAACCGACCCACCGCTGCCGCACCGACCGCGAACCGACGCACCACGACCGACCCGGCCGCGAACAGGCTCACGACGGCCGACCCGGCCGTGAACAGGCTCACGACGTCCGCACCGGCCGTGAAGAGATTCAGAGCAGCAGAGCGAGCGTGCGGCCCGCATCGCGCTGCGAGCCGTCCGTGACGAGTTCGCCCTTGTCGATGCCGATGAGCGCGAGGTTGCGCATCGACTCGGTGCCCGGGCTCCAGTACTCGTTGTGACCGGTGGATGCCGCGAGCACGCGATTGGTGATGACGTCGACGGTGCCGGCGACGCTCATGATGCGGGCCCCGAACTCGGCGGCACCGGGGTCGGAGCCGAAGAAGGCGCTATTGGGGATGGGATCCCACGCCGCCTCACCGACGAACACGTCTCCGCGCACGTTGAGCTCGTCGACGCTCGACGCGGGCGCCCCGGGCGAACCGATCATCGCGAGCGCGTCGACCGTCGTGCTCTCTTCCAGCGCGAGCATCGCGGCGGTCGAGCCGTACGAGTGCGCGAGCAGCGAGATGAACGGCTGGTCGGTGCCGCGGATGGTCTGCAGCCCGTCGATGGCGCTCGCGAGAGCATCCCGGCCTTCGTAGGCGAGATCGAGGCTGCCGACATTGAGCAGGTGGGGGGTCTGATAGCCGATCCACGCGACGGTCGCCACGGTCTCGGCCTCATCGCTCGCGCCCGCCTCGGCGAGCAGCGAGAGCCACGACACCTGCTCGTCGTAGAGGCGCGCCGCGGTGTCGGTCCACTCGACGACGTTGCCGCCGACGGTGATGAACATGCCCGGCAGGAGGTAGCTCACGTAGTCGGCGGTCTCGAGATCTCCGAGCACGATGGCGACCTTACCGGCGTCGTGGGTGTCGAGCTGCAGCAGGGTGCGCGCGGGGTTCGCGGTCGCCGGGCCGAGCGCGTCAGCGATCGAGTAGAGCATCTGCAGCCGGTTCAGGTTCTGCGTCGCCAGAGCGCGACCCTCGAGGGTGCCTTCCAGTTCGAGCTCGCGGATGGTCGAGCGCAGAACGTGGCGGTTCGCCTCGTTGCGCACCGCGACGGGGATGCCGTCGAGGTTGCCGACGAGTTCGGGCACAGCGCTCAGCATCGATCGCTGCGCCGTCACATCGAGCCCTGCCCACCAGCCGCTCACCTGCGGGGCGCCGGGGGGAGCCGCCAGCAGTTCGCGGAGAGGTCGGGGGTTCGACTCCGCGAATTCGGTCACCGCGGTGGGGGGCATCGCGGTGAGAGCGTGCAGCAGGGATGCGCCGGTGAGAGTCGCGATGCTCGACGCCGATCGGGGGATGGCGGGAGCGGAGGCGGCGGCACCGTGCTGCGTGCTGATGGGCAGGGAGATGTCCCGCATCTCGGCGGGAGTCGTGATGATCGAGATGGGGGTTGCCGGAGTGTCTTCGAGCGCGACGGGCGGCCCCGCCACCGTTGCTACGGTCAGCGAGGCGATGAGTATCGCTGTCGCGTCGAACAGCACTTCCGGAATCCCCTTTGGCGCAGGTGGTCCGGGCATCCCCCGAGACGGTCCCACCGGCGTCTTCTCATGCTAAGCGAAAAATGTCCCCATTTGGGGGGGTGTACCGAACATTCTTCTCAACCGACATCCAGCCGTTACACCGGTGTCACAATGCGTGCCGCGCTCGTCAGAGGGCGTCAGGGGTCTTCGGAGGCAACGCATCGGGCCCTTCGCGCACGAGAATCGCGAATTGGGCCGCGTCGAGGATGCGCAGCCCCAGTTCTTCGGCCTTGGCGAGCTTCGACCCCGCTCCGGGCCCCGCGGCGACGAAATCGGTCTTCTTGCTGACACTGCTCGCGGCTTTGCCTCCCGCGGCGATGATCGCCTCTTGGGCGCCCTCTCGCGTGAAACCGTCGAGCGATCCGGTGGCCACGACGGTGAGACCGGCGAGCACTCCCCCCGCAGCGGCGGCCGCGCCCGGGCCGGGATGACCGGGCGTGGCGAACTGCACCCCCGCGGCGGCCCAGCGGTCGACGATCTCGACGTGCCACTCGACCGTGAACCAGTCGTGCACCGCGTCGGCGATGATCGCGCCGACGCCGTCGACCGCGGCGAGCTCGTCGACGCTCGCCGCCCTGATCGCGTCGAGCGAGCCGAACCAGTCGGCGAGGGCCCGCGCGGCCACGGGGCCGACGTGCCGGATGTTGAGCGACACGAGCAAGCGCCACAGCGGCTTGACCTTCGCCTTCTCGAGCTCGTCGAGCAGTTGCAGGGCGAGCGCGCTGGGCACGACGACGGGCTGTCGGCGGATGCCCCGCGCCCGAATCTCGCCCGCCTCCAGCCCCTCGGCCTCGGGGCCGTACTGCTGCTCGATCTTGCGGAAGGGCGACCGGCGTTTCGCGTCGCCGTCGTCGTCGAGTTTCGGCAGCCCGGTCTCGGCGTCGCGCACGATGACCTCGATGGGGAGCAGCTGCTCGAGCGTGAGCGCGAACAGGCCGGCCTCGGTGACCAAGGGCGGAGCATCCGGAACCTCGGGCTGCGTGAGCGCGGCCGCGCTGATCTCGCCGAGCCCCTCGATGTCGAGGGCTCCGCGGCTGCCGATGTGCTCGACCCGACCGCGCACCTGAGCGGGGCAGCTGCGCGCGTTGGGGCAGCGCAGGTCGATGTCGCCGTCTTTCGCCGGGGCGAGCGGCGTGCCGCACTCGGGGCAGTCCGCCGGCATGATGAACGCGCGCTCGGAGCCGTCGCGGAGCTCGACGACGGGCCCCAGCACCTCGGGGATCACATCGCCGGCCTTGCGCAGCACGACCGTGTCGCCGATGAGCACACCCTTGGCCTTGACGACGTCTTGATTGTGCAGGGTCGCCTGACGCACTTCGCTGCCAGCGACGCGCACCTTCTCCATGACGGCGTACGGGGTCGCGCGGCCCGTGCGGCCGACGCTCACGACGATGTCGAGCAGGCGCGTGTTCACCTGCTCGGGCGGGTACTTGTAGGCGATCGCCCAGCGCGGCGCGCGACTCGTCGCCCCCAGCTCGCCGTGCAGCTCGAGCTCATCGACCTTCACGACGACGCCGTCGATCTCGTGCTCGACGGCGTGGCGGTGCTCGCCGTGGAAGGCGATGAACTCCGCGGCCTCGGCGGCGGTGCCGTGCACGCGGAAGTGGGTGCTGATGGGCAGCCCCCAGCGCTCGAGCAGCCCGTAGACCTCGCTCTGCGCCGTGACGGGCGGGTTCGGCCAGGCGCCGATGCCGTGCACGAGCATCCGGAGCCGGCTCAGGCGATCGCGCATGCGGGCCAGCTGCTCGTCGTTCTTGCCCTCGGCCTTCTGGCGCAGGCTGCCGCTCGCGGCGTTGCGCGGGTTCGCGAACTCGCGCTCGCCCGCCGCCCGCTGCAGGGCGTTGAGCTCGTCGAACGCGGCCTTCGGGATGAAGACCTCGCCGCGCACCTCGACGTGGTCGGGCAGCTCATCGGCGGCACCCGACAGCCGCTGCGGGATGCCCGCGACCTGCAGCACGTTGACCGTGACGTCTTCGCCCACGCGTCCGTCGCCGCGCGTGGCCGCCGTGACGAGCACGCCCCGCTCGTAGCGCAGGTTGAGGGCGAGCCCGTCGATCTTGAGCTCGCACAGCCACCGCACCGGGCGCCCGGCGTCGCGCTCGACCTTGGCGGCCCAGTCGGCGAACTCGTCGGCGCTGAACACGTTGTCGAGGCTGAGCATGCGCTCGGCGTGCTCGACGGGCGCGAACAGCGTCGTCTCGGCGCGGCCACCGACGGTCTGCGTCGGAGAGTCCTGGCTCTGCAGCTCGGGGAAGACGTGCTCGATGAGCTCGAGCCGTCGCACGAGGGCGTCGTAGGTCGCGTCGTCCTCCAGCAGCGCGTCGCGCCCGTAGTAGGCGTCGCGCAGTTCGAGGATGCGGCTCGTGAGCGCGTCGACCTCTGCTCGGGCCTCGTCGCGCGTCAGGTCGTCGACACCGCGGGCATCCACGCCGCGCGCATCGCCGTCGTCGTCAGGGGTCGCAGCCACGCGCCCAGTCTACGAGCGGCCCCTGACCGCGTGCCCCCGCCCCTGCCGCCTGCCGAATGACGGAGAATCTCGGGTGCGAGGCCCGATTGTTGCCCGGAGACCGGCTGATCTCCGTCATTCGGCGGGTGGGCCGGCGGCTAGGGGCCGAGCACGCGGTCGAGGTAGGGGTTCGTGAAGACGCGGTCGGGGTCGAGCCGGTCGCGCACGGCGACGAAGTCGTCGAAGCGCGGGTACGCCGGCCGCAGGTCGTCGACGCTGCGCGTGTGCAGCTTGCCCCAGTGCGGCCGGCCGTCGTGGGCGCGGAGGATCGCTTCGGCGGCGGCGAAGTAGTCGCGGGCATCCTCGCGGTGATAGCGGTGCACGGCGATGTAGCTCGATTCGCGGCCGTGCGCGGTCGAGAGCCACACGTCGTCGGCGGCCGTCGCCCGCACTTCGACGGGGAACGAGATGCGCCAGCCGTTCTGGTCGATCACGCGGTCGAGCTCGCGCATGACGGGTGCGACGGCGTCGAGCGGCACCGAATACTCCATCTCGCGGAACCGCACCTTGCGCTCACTGGCGAACACCCGGTGCGAGTAGTCGGCGACCTGACGGTTGAAGGCCACTCCGCTCGCGAGCCGGTTGAACCCGGGGATCGTGCCGGGTGCGATCGAGCCGATGCGGCACAGCACTTCGTAGAGCCCGTTGCCGAGCAGCTCGTCGTCGACCCAGCGCTTCACGGGGCCGGCGGGCGTGCGCGGCGCGTCGGCGGGCTGGCGTGTATTGCTGCGCGTGAGCGCGAGGCTCGTGTGCGGAAACCAGTAGAACTCGACGTGATCGGCCTGTGTCGAGCGGTTCGGCCAGTCGTCGAGCACGGCATCGAGGGGTTCCGGATGCTCGTCCGCCGCCAGCACGAACGTCGGCACGGTTTGCACGGTCAGGTCGACGAGCACCCCGAGGGCGCCGAGTCCGAGCCGCGCGGCGGGCCACAGCTCGGCGTTCTCGGTGGGGCTGACCGGCAGCAGCCGGCCGTCGGCGGTGGCGAGAGTCACGCGGCGAAGCTGGGTGGCGAGGCCGCCGAACGCGCGACCCGTGCCGTGCGTGCCCGTGCTCACCGCGCCCGAGATCGACTGCACGTCGATGTCGCCCAGGTTCTCGAACGCCAGCCCGTGCTCGTGCAGCAGCGCCGAGGCGTTGTGCAGCTTCGTGCCGGCGGCGAGAGTCACGAGACCCGTGCTCTCGTCGATCGCGGTGAGGCCCGCGAGGTCGGTCAGGTCGAGCTGCACGCCCGGCGCCACGGCGATGCCCGTGAACGAGTGCCCCGAGCCGATCGCTTTGACGGGCAGCCCGTCGGCGCGCGCTCGCGCGATCGCGTCGACGACCTCGTCGCCGCTCGCGGGCCGCTCGACGCGCGCGGGGGTGACTTGCTCGGTGCGGGCCCAGTTGCGCCACGGCTTCGTCGTGCCGGTGGTCGCTCCCGTCGTGCGCGTGTGCGTCACAGAAAAGCCTTCCCTTCGCCTCGGTACGTCGGCAGCTCGCCCGACACCCGGTCGCCGTCAACGAGGGCGTAGGCATCGAGGTGCTCGGCGAGCTCTCCGGCTTTCGTGTGGCGCAGCCAGACCTGGTCGCCGACGTGCAGCGTGCGGGCGGCCGGCCCGCGCAGCGGAGTCTGCACCTCGCCGGCTCCCTCGGTGCCGAGCATCCGCAGGCCCTCGGGCCAGACCACCTGCGGCAGCCGGTCGGCGCCCGCGGGTCCGCTCGCGATCCAGCCGCCGCCCAGCAGCGTGGCGATGTCGTCGGTGGGGCGCCGCACGACCGGCAGGGCGAAGGCCGCGGCCGGTGCCGGGGTGAAGCCGCGGTAGGTGTCGAACAGGTGCGGGCCGATGAGCCCGCTGCCGGCGGCGAGCTCGGTGACGCTGGGGTCGGCCGCAGTGGATTCGAGCGACCCCGTGCCGCCGCCGTTGACGAACTGCAACGGCGTGCCGGCGGCGTCGGCGATGGCGCGCACGGCGGCGATCGCCCGACCACGGCGCTCGGCGAGCTCGGCCCGCGACCGGCGCTGGATGCCGCGCACGAGCGCACCCCGCACCGGCCGCCCCGGGGGTGCGTCACCGAGACCCGCGATCTGCGCCTCGTAGGCCATGACCCCGACGAGCGTGAAGCCAGGGCGCTCGGTCACGGTGCGGGCGAGCGCGGCGAGCTGCGCGGGCTCGTGCAGCGGGCTGCGGCGCACGCCGAGATGCCCGAGCGGGCCGCGCCAGCTGGCGTCGAGCTCGAGGGCGATGCGGATGCTCGGCCTCGCGCTCGGCGCGACGACCGCGTCGATCAGGTCGAGGTGGGCGACGTCGTCGATCATGAGCGTCACGCGCGCGGCCAGCTGCTCGTCGGCGGCGAGCCGCGCGAGGGCCGCGCGATCGGTCGTGGGGTAGCCGAGCACGACGTCGTCGATGTCGCTGCCGCCCGCGCTGCCCTGAGCGCCGGGGCTCGCGCTGCCCGCCGCGCCGCCTGCCGCGCCACTCGCCGCGCGCGGGCTCGCGAGCCAGAGCGCTTCAGGCAGGGTGTAGGCGAGCACTCCCGCGAAACCGGGGTGCGCGAGCACGGCCTCGAGCAGGCCGCGCACCCGGATCGACTTGCTCGCCACTCGGATCGGCACTCCCACTGCCCGACGCACGAGGTCGGCGGCGTTGAACGCGAACGCCGCGCGGTCGATGACGCCGAGCGGAGGGTCGAGGTGCGCTGTCGCGGCGGTGAGACGAGGCCAGAAGTCGGCGGGGTTCGCGCCCGGTCGCTCGCCCGGCACGTCGTGCAGGCGGAGCAGCTCGGCGGTCAGGGCGGTCACGGCGCCAGTCTAGAGAGCCGCACCGGGGCTGCGGCGCCAGGCAAAGTGCGAGCCGGGCCGTCGCAGCGAGGTGCACGCTGGGCCGCTCCGTCGAGGTGCGCGCCGGGTCTCCGCAACGAGGTGCACGCCGGGACGCTCAGTCGAGGTGCGGCGGCTAGCGCGCGGCGACGAGGTCGGCCGCCACCGTGCGGTCGATCGTGCACTGGCCGAGCACGCGCGTTCCGACGTAGAGCACCGCCGTCTGACCGGGCGCGACGCCGAGCAGCGGCTCGCGGATCTCGACGACGAGCTCGCCCTCGTGCACGCGCGCGACCGCCGGCACCGGGTCGGCGTGAGCCCGCACCTGCACGTGGCAGTCGAACGGCAGGAGGGCATCCGGAGCGTCGGGGCCGACCGCGGAGTCGACCGCAGGACCAGCCGCGGGGCCTGCGCGCGTGATGCCGCTCGCGACCGGGTCGAGCCCGGCCCAGGTGAAACGCCGCCCGGCGAGCTCGCGGATCGCGAGCGCCTCGCGCGGCCCCACGACGACCTCGTTGGTGCGCGGGCGCACCTCGAGCACGAAGCGCGGGCGGCCGTCGGGCGCCGGCACGCCGAGGTTGAGCCCGCGGCGCTGGCCGACCGTGAAGCTCGTCGCACCGTCGTGCGACCCGACCGGCGTGCCGTCGCGATCGACGATCATGCCCTCGGCGGGCTCGATGCGGTCGGCGAGCCAGCCGCGCGTGTCGCCGTCGGGGATGAAGCAGATGTCGTGGCTGTCGGGTTTCTGCGCGACCGTGAGCCCGCGCGCGGCGGCCTCGGCCCGCACGACGGCCTTCGACGGCGTCGTGCCGAGCGGGAACATCGCGTGGGCGAGCTGCTCGGTCGTCAGCACCCCGAGCACGTACGACTGGTCCTTCGCCTCGTCGCTGGCCCGGTGCAGCTCGCGGTTGCCCGCGGCGTCGGTGACGATGTGCGCGTAGTGGCCGGTCACGACGGCATCGAAGCCGAGGGCGAGGGCCTTCTCGAGCACGGCCGCGAACTTGATGCGCTCGTTGCAGCGCATGCACGGGTTCGGCGTGCGGCCGGCCGCGTACTCGGCGATGAAGTCGTCGACGACGTCGGCGCGGAACCGCTCGCTGAAATCCCACACGTAAAACGGGATGCCCAGCAGCTCGGCCGCGCGACGCGCATCGAGGCTGTCTTCGATCGTGCAGCAGCCGCGGCTGCCGGTGCGCAGGGTGCCGGGCATGCGGCTCAGGGCGAGATGCACGCCGACCACCTCGTGCCCGGCATCGACGGCGCGTGCGGCAGCGACGGCGCTATCGACGCCGCCGCTCATCGCTGCCAGAACTCGCATGCATCCAGGGTAGTCGCGCTGCCCGAGCACCGCCCGCGTGACGAATCACGGAGAAATGACGGAGATCAGGGCTCCTGCCGTGCGAAGAAGGGTCTGTCAGGGCCGGATTCCGTGATGTGTGACGGGCGGACGGGCCGGGCGGAGCGGGGCGGGCGGAGCGGGGCGGGCGGAGCGGGGCGGGCGGAGCGGGCCGGGCGGAGCGGGCCGGGCGGAGCGGGCCGGGCGGAGCGGGGCGGGCGGACCGGGCGGGGCGTGGCGCTAGCGGCCGAGGCGCGGCTGCTGCGCGGCGAGCCCCGCGGCCTGCGCGCGCTCGACCGCCTCGGGCAGCGCGGCGAGAAGGGCGTCGATCTCATCGACCGTGGTCTCCGGGCCGATCGTGACGCGGAGGGCGCCGCGAGCATCCGCCTCGCTGAGGCCCATGGCCAGCAGCACATGGCTCGGTTCGGGAACCCCGGCCTGGCAGGCCGACCCGGTCGACACCGCGATGCCGCGCGCGTCGAGAAGCATGAGCAGCGAGTCGCCCTCGGCGCCGGGGACGGTGAGGTGCAGGGTGCCGGGTAGCGCGAGCGCATCGAGCTCGGCATCCGTTTCGCGATCGCCGACACCGGCGATCGCGCCCGAGATCGCGCCCGCCGCCCCGCGCAGCACGGCCTGCGGCACCGTGCTCCGGATGCCCGCCGCGAGCCGCTCGCGCAGCGCGCGCTTGTGCGCCGTCCGCTCGGCGAGCTCGGCGTGCGCGAGCTCGGCCGCGACGGCGAAAGCCGTGGCGCCTGCGGCGTCCATGGTTCCCGACCGCCCGCGCTGCTGCCCGCCACCGTGCAGCAGCGGCACGACCTCGGCGCCGCGCCGCAGCACGAGCGCCCCCACCCCGACCGGGCCACCGATCTTGTGCGCCGAGATCGAGACGGCCGACACCCCGAGCGGCAGCGGATCGAGCCGCACCTGCCCGTAGGCGGCGATCGCGTCGACGTGCACGGGCACGCCGACCGCCGCGGCGAGCGCCGCCGCCTCGGCGACGGGCTGCAGCGTGCCGACCTCGTTGTTCGCCGCGAGCATCGTGAGCAGAGCCACGTCAGACCCGTCGCCGAGTGCCTCGGCGAGCCCGTCGAGCCGCAGCCGGCCGAGCTCGTCGACCTCGAGCCAGGTCGCCTCGGCACCCTCCTGGGCGACGAGCCACTCGACGGCGTCGAGTGCCGCGTGGTGCTCGGTGCGGGGCACGACGATGCGCGGTCGCGGGCGGGATCGCGCGTGGCGCGATCCCGTGCCCCCGGCACCTCCACCGTGATCGCCGCTCGCGGCGGAAGACGGGGAACCGGCTCCACCCGCATTGCGCGCCCAGAACATCCCCTTGATCGCGAGATTGACGGCCTCGGTGCCGCCGCCCGTGAAGGTCAGCTCGATCGCGTCGACGCCGAGCGTGGCGGCGATGCGGGCTCGCGAGTCGTCGAGCACCGCGCGGGCGTGCTGGCCCGCACCATGGATCGACGAGGGGTTGCCGACGAGCTGCAGCGCCTCGAGGTAGGCCGTGCGCACGGCGAACTGCATGGGCGAGGTGGCGGCGTGGTCGAGATAGATCACGCGGGCCTCCTCTCGACGCACGGTCGACGACACGGCGGTGAACCGTGCTCGTCTCGCGTTGACCTAGCCTAAGACGCATGGCGACGAACGACCCGCTCGGGCATCTCGGGGTGCGGCAGACGGCACGCGGCGGCGAGCTCCGCGTGTTCAGCACGAACGCGACGGCCGTCGAGCTCTGCATCTTCTCGCCCGACGACCCCACCTGGATCACCGAGACCCACGATCTGCACCGCATGCGCTCGGGCGTGTGGCACATCACGACCCGCTCTCTCGCCCCGGGGGTGCGGTACGGCCTGCGCATCGACGGGCCCACCGGCCCCACCCACGCGTTCGACCCCGGGCGCGTGCTGCTCGACCCCTACGCGCGCGGGCTCGCGCGCACGCCTGACGGCGACTGGCGCAGCTACGTGCAAGACGACGCCTTCGACTGGGCGGGCGTGCAGAAGCCGCGCATCCCCCTCGATCACACGGTGCTCTACGAAGCGCACGTCAAAGGGCTCACGAAGCTCGCACCCGAGCTGCCCGACGAGCTGCGCGGCACCTACGCGGGCCTCGCCCACCCGGCCACGATCGCCTACCTGAAAGACCTCGGCGTGACGACGGTCGAACTGCTGCCGATGCACCAGTTCGTGAGCGAGCAGCGGCTGCAGGGCCAGGGCCTCATCAACTACTGGGGGTACAACACCCTCAACTTCTTCACCCCGCACGCCGCCTACGCCACGCGCCAGGCCCAGTTCGGTGGCACGGGGGCGGTGCTGCGCGAGGTCAAGGGCATGGTCAAGCTGCTGCACGAGGCCGGCCTCGAGGTCGTGCTCGACGTCGTCTTCAACCACACCGCCGAAGAGGGGCCCGAGGGGCCGACGACGAGCTTCCGCGGCATCGACGCCGCCACCTACTACCGGCAGACCCCCGACGGCGCCTACATCGACACCACCGGGTGCGGCAACACCCTCGACTTCTCGCAGCCCGTCGCCCAGCGCCTCGTGCTCGACTCGCTGCGCTACTGGGCGAACGACGTGCAGATCGACGGCTTCCGCTTCGACCTCATGGCCACTCTCGGTCGAGACGCCGGCGCGGAGTTCGACCCCCAGCACCCGCTGCTGCGCGCCATCCTCGACGACCCCGCGCTCGAGGGCGTCAAGATGATCGCCGAGCCGTGGGATGTCGGCATGGGCGGCTGGCAGGTCGGAGCCTTCCCGCACGGCTACCACGAGTGGAACGACGGCTTCCGCGACCGCGCGCGCGCCTTCTGGCTGACGGATGTCGGCACGGCCCGCGCGCACGGCTCGGCCCCCGAGGGCATCGGCTCGCTCGCCCGGCGCATCACCGGCAGCGCCCACGTCTTCGCCCACGAGCGGGGGCCGCTCGCTAGCGTCAACTTCATCACCGCGCACGACGGCTTCACGGTCGCCGACCTCACGGCGTACAACGCGAAGCACAACATCGGCAACGGCGAAGACAATCGCGACGGCACCGACAACAACCGCTCCTTCAACTTCGGAGTGGAAGGACTCACCGACGATCCCGGCATCACGACGGCCCGGCGCAAGGCCATGCGCAACCTCATGGGCACGCTGCTGCTGAGCGCGGGCATCCCGATGATCACGGCGGGCGATGAGATCGGCCGCAGCCAACGCGGCAACAACAACGCGTACTGCCACGACAGCGAGCTCACGTGGCTCGACTGGGACCACTCGGGCTGGCAGCAAGACCTGTACCGCGTCGTGCGCCGCCTGCTGCAGCTGCGCCGCGAGAACCCGGCTCTGCGGCCCGTGCGCTACGGGCGCTGGGGCGAGACCGTGCCGAACGCGACGCAGATGGACTGGTTCAACAAAGACGGCCTGGCCATGACGATGACCGACTGGGACTCGCCGGCCGAGCGCACGCTGCAGTACCTCGCGGCCTCGACACCCGAGTTCGAGGAGTTCAACCGCATCCTGCTCATCGTGCACGGCATCGAAGAGCCCGTCGACGTCACCCTGCCCGCACACGAGGGCGTCGACGGCTACACCCTGCTGTGGGACAGCTCGCACGACGACATCGGCGAGCTGGTCTCGGTGCACGCCCCGGGCGAGACCCTGACCGTCGGTCCGACGTCGATGCTGCTGTTCCGCGCCCATGGCTAGGCCGGCGTCGGCACCGGGCACACCCGCCACCGTCGCGCTCGCCGCGGCGGGCATCCCGTTCACCGCGCACACCTACGTGCACGACCCGACCACGACGAACTTCGGCCTCGAGGCCGCCTCCGCCCTCGGTCTCGACCCCGATCGCGTCTTCAAGACGCTGCTCGCCGAAGCGGACGCGCGGCTGGTCGTCGGCATCGTCCCGGTGACGGGGATGCTCGATCTCAAGGCGCTCGCCTCGGCGGTCGGCGCCAAGCGCGCCGTGATGGCCGACCCCGCCGTGGCCGAGCGCAAGACGGGATACGTCGTGGGCGGCATCTCGCCCCTCGGCCAGAAGACCCCCCTGCCGACCGTGCTCGACGAGACGGCGCTGCTCTGGGACACGATCTACGTCTCGGGCGGCCGTCGCGGCTTCGACGTCGAGCTCGCGCCCGTCGACCTGCTGAGCGTCACGGGCGGCCAGTTCGCCGATATCGCACGCTGACCGCACGCTGGTCGGGTGACCAGCGCGCGGTCAGCGTGCGGCAGCCGTCAGTGCGCGATCGCGACGAGACCGAGCTCGGCCGGGTTGGCGAGCAGCGCGTGCTTCGGGGTGACCCGCACGTTGTAGCCGAACGAGCCGGAGCGCGCGAGCGGCACGGTGCCGACGAACGTCGCCGGCTGGCCCAGCTCGTGCTCGGCGAGGTCGAGCGGCTGGCGCCGAACATCCACGAGATCGTCGCCGTTGCGCGCCCGCCCGAAGGCGACCTCGACGAGCACGTCGTCGGGTGAGAGACCGGCGAGCTGCACGTGCGCGCGCACCTTGAGCTCGTCGCCGACCTGCGGCGACTGCACGCCGCCCGACTCGACGTGGGTCACCGAGACGTGCGGCCACTCCGCGGCGACCCGCGACTTCCAGGCCGCGAGTTCGCGCGCGGCGCGGTTGCCGTCGGCCGTGATGGCGCGCTCGGCGTGCGCCGCGGGCACGTAGAGCCGCTCGACGTACTCGCGCACCATGCGGTCGGCCGAGAGCTCGGGCGAGAGCGTGGCGAGCGTGTGCCGGATGCTCTGCAGCCAGCGGCGCGGCAGGCCGTCGCCGTCGCGGTCGTAGAACCGGGGCGCGATCTGGTGCTCGATGAGGTCGTACATCGATTCGGCCTCGAGCGTGTCGCGCTCGGCGCCGTCGCCCGCGGCATCGGCGGTGGCGATCGCCCAGCCGTTCTCGGCGTCGTAGTACTCGTTCCACCAGCCGTCGAGGATCGACAGGTTGAGCGAGCCGTTGAGGGCCGCCTTCATGCCGGATGTTCCGCACGCCTCGAGCGGACGCAGCGGGTTGTTCAGCCAGATGTCGGTGCCCGGGTAGAGCAGCCGCGCCATGCCGATGTCGTAGTTGGGCAGGAAGACGATGCGGCGGCGCAGCTCGGGCTCGGCCGCGAACTTCACGAGCTTCTGGATGAGCGCCTTGCCGCTGTCGTCGGCGGGGTGCGACTTGCCCGCGATGACGAGCTGCACGGGCCGGTCGGGGTGCGTGAGCAGGGCGCGCAACCGGTCGGGGTCGTGCAGCATGAGCGTGAGGCGCTTGTAGGTGGGCACGCGGCGGGCGAACCCGATCGTGAGCACGCCGGGGTCGAGGATCTCGCCCATCCAGCTCGGTGCGGCGACACCCGGGTTCTGCTCGGCCCACGCCGCCGTCACGCGCTCGCGCGCATCGGTGACGAGCTGCTGGCGCATCGCCCGCCGCACCGACCACAGGTCGGCATCGGTCACGGCCTCAGAGTTCCAGTCGCAGGCCGAGGTCTCGTAGGTGCCGAGCTTCTCCCTCGCGAGCGCGACCATGAGCGGGTCGGTCCAGGTCGGGGCGTGCACGCCGTTCGTCACCGAGGTGATGGGCACGTCATCCTGATCGAAGCCCTCCCACAGCGCGCCGAACATGCCGCGCGAGACATCGCCGTGCAGCTTGCTGACGCCGTTGGCCCGCTGCGCGAGGCGCAGACCCATGACGGCCATGTTGAAGACGGCCGGGTCGCCGCCCTCGTAGTCCTCGGTACCGAGCGCGAGCACGTCGGGCGCCGTGACCCCCGGCAGCAGGTCGGTCGAGAAGTAGCGCTCGATGAGCTCGCCCTCGAACCGATCGATGCCCGCCGGTACGGGGGTGTGGGTCGTGAAGAGCGTTCCGGCACGCACGACCTGCAGCGCCTCGGTGAAGGTGAGGCCTTCGGCGATGAGGTCGCTGATGCGCTCGAGGCCCAGGAACCCGGCGTGGCCCTCATTGGTGTGGAACACCTCGGGGGCGGGCGTGCCCGTGACGTCGAGGTAGCGCTTGATCGCGCGCACGCCGCCGATGCCGAGCAGCAGCTCTTGCAGCAGCCGGTGCTCGCCCCCGCCGCCGTAGAGCCGGTCGGTGACGCCGCGCAGCTCGTCGCTGTTGTCGTGGATGTCGGTGTCGAGCAGCAGCAGTACGACCCGGCCGACATCCATGCGCCACACGCGTGCGTGCAGGGCTTCGCCGCCGGGCAGGCTCAGGGTGATGCGCACCGAGGTGCCGTCGTGCTCGCGCAGCATCTGCATGGGCAGGCCGTCGGGGTCGATGAGCGGGTAGCTCTCTTTCTGCCAGCCGTCGCGGTCGATCGCCTGGCGGAAGTAGCCCGCGCGGTAGAACAGCCCGACGCCGATGAGGGGCAGGCCGAGGTCGCTCGCGCTCTTGAGGTGGTCGCCGGCGAGGATGCCGAGTCCGCCCGAGTACTGCGGAATCGCCGAGGCGATGCCGAACTCGGGCGAGAAGTAGGCGATGCGCTGCGGGGCATCGGGCAACGACTGGTACCAGCGCGGCTGCTCGAGGTACGCCGTGAGGTCGGCGCGCAGGGCCTCGGCCTCGGCCATGAACGATGCGTCGCGCGCGAGCTCGTCGAGGCGTGCGGGGTCGACCGCGCCGAGCAGCGCGACGGGGTCGTGGTCGAGCTCCTCCCAGCGCTGCGGGTCGATGCGCGCGAACAGCGCCTTGGTCGGCTCATGCCACGACCAGCGCAGGTTGGCGGCGAGCGCCGACACGGCGTCGAGCGACGCGGGCAGCACGGTACGGACGGTGAAGCGGCGGATCGCCTTCACGCTCATCACTCCTCGGCACGGGGCGTGGTGGGCACCCCGTGTTTCACTCTAGGCGAGCGCGCGTGCGACCGGGAACCGGTTCCAGCCCCGAACGGCGGGGCGCGGGAGCCCGGGCTTAACGACGAACAGGACCGGACTCGCGATTGGGGGGAATCGAGTCTCGGTCCTGTGCCACGGAGCAGTTCGGGTCGCTCCGTGCGTGTCGGGGAACGTGCCAGCCGCTTCGGGTGTGCGGGAGGTTCGCTTTCCGAACACGAGTCTACGCCGCGGCCCCGACGCCACCTAGGTCTTGACGAAGATTCGCGTACCCCGCCCGGGGTACATTGTGTCCCCCCTTGAGCGGACACCGCGCGAGGGCCTCCCCGCCACGACCGGCGCACGCGGCATCCGCCGCGCATCCACCCCGCCCCCGGCGTAGGGTCGACCTGTGGCAACGACGCAGACTCCGCCTTTCACCCACCGCATCGGGCGCATCCCGATCCGCATGCTGAGCCCCCAGCAGCCCGAGAACCGCTGGCCGAGCAGGGCCTTCGTCGGCGAGGTCGTGCCGTTCGCCGCCACGGTGTTCCGCGAGGGCCACGACACGATCGGCGCCGAGATCGTGCTCACGACCCCCGACGGCGGTGTCGCGCACCATCGGCTCGAGCAGCGCGGGCCTGGCACCGACCGCTGGCAGACCGAGGTGCAACTCGACCAGGCCGGCACCCACCGTTGGCACGTCGAGGCCTACGCCGACGACTGGGCCACCTGGCTGCACGCTGCCACCGTCAAGATCGCCGCCGACGTGGATGTCGAGCTCATGCTGCTCGAAGGCGCCCAGCTGCTCGAGCGCGCCGCCGCTCTCGCCGCCGCGATCACCGCTGCAGCGCCCGCCGCGGCGGTGCTGTCGGATGCTCGCTCGGCGATGCGCAAGATGACGCTCACCCCCGCGGCCCGCCTGGCGGTGGCGACCGATGCCCGCGTCGTCGCTGCCCTCGCCGCGCACCCGCTGCGCAACCTGCTGACGCGCAGCGAGCAGCTCGAGCTGCGGGTCGAGCGCACCCGTGCCGCCGTGGGCAGCTGGTACGAGTTCTTCCCGCGCAGCGAAGGCGCCAAGAAGCGGAAGGACGGCTCGTGGCAGAGCGGCACGTTCGCGACGGCCACGAAGCGGCTGCCGGCGATCGCGGGCATGGGCTTCGACGTCGTCTACCTGCCGCCCATCCACCCGATCGGCCGCCTCAACCGCAAGGGGCCCAACAACACCCTCACTCCCGGGCCGCACGACCCCGGAAGCCCGTGGGCGATCGGCTCGAGCGAGGGCGGGCACGATGCGGTGCATCCCGACCTCGGCACCGTCGCCGACTTCGAGGCGTTCGTGGCCGCCGCCGCCCAGAACGGCATCGAGGTCGCCATCGACCTCGCGCTGCAGTGCGCGCCCGATCACCCCTGGGTGGCCGAGCATCCCGAATGGTTCACGACCCTGCCCGACGGCTCGATCCGCTACGCCGAGAACCCGCCGAAGAAGTACCAAGACATCTACCCGCTCAACTTCGACAACGACTTCGAGGGGCTCAGCCGCGAAGTGCTGCGCATCGTGCAGCTCTGGATCGCGCGCGGGGTCCGCATCTTCCGCGTCGACAACCCGCACACCAAGCCGCTGCACTTCTGGGAGTGGCTGCTGCACGAGGTCAACGGCGAGCATCCCGACGTCGTGTTCCTCGCAGAGGCCTTCACGCGGCCGCCCATGATGCACGCGCTCGCGGGGGTCGGCTACCAGCAGTCGTACACGTACTTCACGTGGCGCAACACGAAGGTCGAGCTCGAGACCTACCTCGCCGAGCTCAGCCACGAGACGAGCGCCTTCCTGCGGCCCAACCTGTTCGTCAACACCCCCGACATCCTCACCGAGTACCTGCAGTTCGGCGGAGTGCCGGCCTACAAGGTGCGGGCGGCCCTCGCCGCCACGGCGAGCCCCACCTGGGGCGTGTACAGCGGCTACGAGCTCATCGAGAACGTCGCGCGGCCGGGCAGCGAAGAGAACATCGACAACGAGAAGTACGAGTACAAGCCTCGCGACTGGGCCGCGGCCGAGAAGGCGGGCAGGTCGATCGCGCCGTACCTCGCGCGTCTCAACCGCATCCGCGCCGAGCACCCCGCGCTGCGCCAGCTGCGCAACCTCACGGTGCACGCGAGCGACGACGAGTCGATCCTCGTGTACTCGAAGGTGCTGCCGGGCCGCTTCGTGCGCAGTGGCCGCACCGATGGCATCATCGTCGTCGCCAACGTCGACCCGCACTCGGCGCGCGCGACCACCGTGCACCTCGACCTCGCGGCGCTCGGCCTCGAGCCCGGCGCGACCTTCACCGTGAAAGACCTCATCACGGGCGACACGTTCTCGTGGGGCGCCGACAACTACGTGCGGCTCGACGCCTTCGTCGAACCCGTGCACGTTCTGCGCATCGACTACCCGAAGGGCTCGTGATGGCGACCGAGAAGAAGCGCACCCCCCGCACGTCGACCGCCGGACCGAGCGGCGACGCGCCCGTCGGCGGTGCCGTTGCCGATGCCGCTACCGGTGCTGCGACCGGCCCTGCCGGGCCTCCGGCCCTGCACCCCGACCACCGGCGCGCGCTCGTCGAGGGCCGTCACCCGCGGCCGCACGACGCCCTCGGCCAGCGGCACGTCGAGGGCGGCTGGCTCGTGCGGGTCGTCCGCCCGCTCGCCGCGAGCGTCGCGATCGTGCGCGCCGACGGCACCGAGCACGCCCTGACGCACGACGCCGACGGCCTCTGGCACGGCCTCCTGCCCGGTGGGCCCGACGAGGGCCAGGCGTACACCGTGCGCACGACCTACGACGGCGGCCCCGACTGGCACGCCGATGACCCCTACCGCTTCGTGCCGAGCGTCGGCGAGGTCGACCTCTACCTGTGGGCAGAGGGCCGCCACGAGCAGCTGTGGCACGTTCTTGGAGCCCACCACCGCGAGCACGAAGGCGTCGACGGCACGAGCTTCAGCGTGTGGGCTCCGCACGCCCAGGCTGCGCGCGTCGTGGGCGACTTCAACAGCTGGAGCGGCCTCGGCCACGCCCTGCGCCGTCTCGACGACAACGGCGTGTGGGAGCTCTTCGTTCCTGGGCTCGGCGCCGGCTCGACCTACAAGTTCGAGCTGCTCACGAGCGAGGCAGAGTGGGTGACCCGCGCCGACCCGATGGCGCGCTACACCGAGACTCCCCCGGCCACCGCCTCCGTCGTCGGCGGCTCGCACTACGCCTGGAACGACGGCGACTGGATGGCTCGCCGGGCGGCGAGCAACCCCCACGACGCCCCGATGAGCGTGTACGAGATGCACCTCGGCTCGTGGCGCCCCGGGCTCGGCTACCGCGAGATCGCCGACCCGCTCATCGAGTACGTCACGCAGCTCGGCTTCACCCACATCGAGTTCATGCCGCTCGCCGAGCACCCCTACGGCCCCTCGTGGGGCTACCAGGTGACGGGATACTTCGCGCCGACCTCGCGATTCGGGCACCCGGATGACCTCCGGTACCTCATCGACCGCCTCCACCAGGCCGGCATCGGCGTGATCATGGACTGGGTGCCCGCGCACTTCCCGAAAGACGAGTGGGCGCTCGGCCGGTTCGACGGCGCGGCGCTCTACGAGCATCCTGACCCCCGACGAGGTGAGCACCCCGACTGGGGCACCTACATCTTCGACCTGGGTCGCAGCCAGGTGCGCAACTTCCTCGTCGCCAACGCCCTGTACTGGCTCGAGGAGTTCCACATCGACGGCCTTCGGGTCGACGCCGTCGCGAGCATGCTCTACCTCGACTACTCGCGCAGCGACGGCCAGTGGCTGCCCAACGTGCTCGGCGGCCGCGAGAACCTCGAAGCGATCGCCTTCTTGCAGGAGGCGACGGCGACGGCGTACAAGCGCGTGCCCGGCATCGTCATGATCGCCGAGGAGTCGACCTCGTGGCCCGGTGTCACGAAGCCCACGAGCGAGGGCGGGCTCGGCTTCGGCATGAAGTGGAACATGGGGTGGATGCATGACACTCTCAGCTACTTCGCGCGCAACCCCATGTGGCGCTCGCACCACCACAACGAGATCACCTTCAGCTTCCTCTACGCGTTCAGCGAGAACTTCATGCTGCCCATCAGCCACGACGAGGTCGTGCACGGCAAGGGCTCGCTGCTGGCCAAGATGCCCGGCGACCAGTGGCAGAAGCTCGCGAACGTGCGCGCCTACCTGGCGTTCATGTGGGCGCACCCCGGCAAGCAGCTGCTCTTCATGGGCCAGGAGTTCGGCCAGCCAAGCGAGTGGAGCGAAGAGCGCGGGCTCGACTGGTGGATCCTCGACCAGCCGGTGCACCGCGGGCTGCACCACCTGGTCAGTCAGCTCAACCGCGTCTACCGCGAGACGCCCGCGCTGTGGGAGCTCGACAACTCGCCCGAGGGCTTCTCGTGGCTGGAGGGCGGCGACGCCGGCAACAACGTCATCGCCTTCGAGCGGCGCGACGCGCACGGCGCCCCCCTCGTCGGCGTGTTCAACTTCAGCGGCAACCCCGTGGGGCCGTACCGGCTGCCGCTGCCGTCGGCGGGCACCTGGCGCGAGGTCATCAACACCGACGCAGAAGAGTTCGGCGGCTCGGGCGTCGGCAACTACGGCAGCGTGCAGGCCTCCGACAGCCCGTGGGGCGGTCGACCCGCCTCGGTCGAGCTGACGCTGCCGCCGCTCGCCGGGCTGTACCTGCAGCGCGAGTAGGCTCAGGCGCGCAGGCGAACCTCAGTAGAGCAGGGTGGTGAGCGCTCGGCGCGCGGCGATCGTGCGCGGGTCGTCGACGCCGACGATCTCGAAGTAGTCGAGCAGCCGCGTGCGGATCACCGCCTTGCCCTCGGCGCCCTGGCCGGGGAAGACGCGCAGCAGGCGCGCGAACGCGTCGTCGACGTGGCCCCCGCTGAGGTCGAGGTCGGCGACGGCGAGCTGGGCATCCGCATCATCGGGGGCGGCAGCGGCGGCGGCCCGCACGTGGGCGGCCACGAGGCCCTCGAGCCGCTGCAGCAGCGAGACCTGGGCGAGCCCGGCGACCGCGAGCTGGTCGCGCGGGTTCTGCGCGATGGCTGCTCGGTAGGCGGTGACGGCCGCGTCGTAGTCGCCCTCGCTGATCGCGTCGTAGGCGGCCTGGTGCAGGGGCGGCAGGGGCGGCTCGACCGGCTCTGCGCCGTCGATGGCGGCGTCTGCCCCGGGGATGCTGCCCGTCACGCCGTTCTGCGCCGCGAGCTCGAGCACCTGGTCGAGAACCTGGCGCACCTCGGCCTCGGCGGGCATGCCGACGAAGAGCGGCAGGGGTCGGCCGCCGACGAGCGCGACGACCGCGGGCACCTGCTGGATCTGGAAGGCCTGGGCGATCTGCGGATTGCGGTTTCCGTCGACCGTCGCGAGGGCGAGGCGGCCGCCGTACGACGCGACGATCGCGCCGAGCACGGGCGCGATGCCGTCGGCGTAGAACTCGACGACGACGGGCACGGTGCGCGAGAGCTCGACGACTTCGCCGAAGCTGGTCTCATCGGCGTCGCGCACGATGCCACCGGGTGCCGCCCCGGCGGACGGTGCCGCTCCGGGAGCGGGCACGGGAGCCTGGGCCGCCCGCACGAGGCCCGAGAGGTCGACGGCACCGCGGAGCGCGGCGCCCGAGATCGTCGGATCGGTCATGAGATCTCCCGTGCGGCGATGAGGCCCTGGGTGTAGCCGAGAAGCACGACCTGTGCGTCGCTGCCGACGGGGGGCACCGAGAACAGGATCTGGATGCCGTAGGTCGCCGAGATGCCGGTCGTGCTCTGCGCACGCCCGGCGAGTGCCGCCACGGCGGCGGGCGCATTGACCGCGGCACCGGCTTCGGTGGGCGTGACGCTCTCAGACTCCGTGAGGTAGAGCATCACGAGGGCCCCGCCGTCGTTGGTGACGAACGAGAAGATGTCGGCCTCGCCGACGGCGTTCGAGAACGTGATGGCGGCAGTGGTCGGCAGCGCGGCGCGGCGGGCCGCCTTCGCGGCGGCGCCGATCTGCTCGACGAGCGTGTCGCCCTCGGCTTGGAACAGGTCGAACGACTCGCTCTGCTCACCGCGCAGCAGCACGTCGGCGTAGCCGATGGCGACCTGCTCGGGGCTCACCGACAGCAGCGGGGTCGTGCTCGGCAGCAGCGGTGCGCCGAGGGCGGCAGGCGCCACCTCCGGCCGCTCGGCGTCTTCCGGCAGGGTGACCGTGATCGCGTAGTGCACGCGGTACTGGGCGCGCGGATCGTCTTGCACGAGCACGAGGGCGAGCGGCGGCGTCTGCACCTCTTCGCCGGCATCGTCGAGCGTCGGCGGCGCCTGCACGATCGCGAAGACGCGGCGGGGCCACGTGTCGCCCTCTTCGGGCAGCCGCTCGGGCAGTGTCAGCTGCACGTCTCCCACGGGGATCGTCGGCAGGATGGCGAAGTCGGCCACCTTGCCCTTCACGGCATAGCTCGCCGTGCGCAGCTGCAGCGCGGGCCCCGCGAGGCGGCTCTCGGCCAGCGCGGTGTCGCGCGCCTCGTCGGCCTGCTGCACGGTCGCGCCGATGCGCGACACGATGCGCTCGAGCTGGTTCTCGGTGACAGCGACCGCGGGGGTCTCGACCGCATCGGTGGGCACGGGCGAGGGCGAGGCCGCGACGAAAGAGCCAGGGCCGGTGCACGCGACGAGCATCATCGAGCCGATGAGCAGCACGGGCACGAGTGCCGTCCGTTGCGCGGCGCGACGGCCCTTGGGCCGACCGAGCAGCGTGCGGCCCGAGGTCGGGCGGTACCGCGAGGGCTTCGGAACCTTCGGCATCTTGGGCGTCTTGCGCCGAGGGCCGCGCTGCCGGCGCATGTGCAGGAGCGCCCACAGCAGGAAGAGCAGGCCGACGACGAGGGCGCCCACCCCGCCGAGGATGAGGATGGTGGAGAAGGGCGTGCTGCTGTCGAGGGGCCACGTGATCGACAGCTCCTGCGGAGCGGGCAGCGTGCCGTCGGAGACGATGAGCAGCGAGACGCCGTCGGGCACGTTGACGGTGAGACCGAGCTCGCCCTCGCCCTGGTAGTCACCGAACCACAGGTCGCCGCCGTACGGGTTCGGCACGGTGGCCTCGAAGCCGCTCACGCTCTCGGCCACGAGCTCACCGTTCTCGGCGTCGTAGGTCACGAGCGTGTAGGCGGCGGGGCCGACCCATGCGAGCACGTCGGCCGTGCGGCCGTAGGCCGCGGTGATCGCGTCGGTCTCCGACGCCGCCTCGGGGTCGACGGTCGGCTCGGGCGTCGCTCCGGCCGCGGGAGTGTCAGAAGGCTCGGGCTCCGGGATCGGGGCCGCCACGACGCCGCCGACGATGTCGACCGTCTGGCGGCCGTCGAAGGCGTTGAGGGCGCTGCCGTCGATGACGGTGACGGCCGCCGCGGTGTCGAGCTGCAGCTCGGCCGTCACGCGGTCGGCCGGCGCCCAGACGGTGCGCTGGGCCACGCCCAGGCCGACACCGACCACGGCGACGACGAAGAACACGATCGCTGCGATGAATCGCACGGGTCTACTCCTCTCGTGCTGGCGCTTGCGATCGAGGTCGATCGCGGCCCATGAACGTCCGGCGGTGGTGTGATCACTCGACGCGGTTCGCGTCGATTCACCTGCGCTCGACATCGGGCTACCCCGCCACGGAAGGCGGGCGTCCAGCAGAACAAAGACATTCCAGAATAGCGGATGCGCGCCCTCCCGCCCATTCGAGTCGGCTGTGCGCCTGCGGGCGGGCCCCGGATCGGGCCTGGAACGGGCACGGGCGACGACTACACTCGGACGGGTTCACCCCACCCACATCCGGGAGACGCCACGTGGCAGACACTGAGTACGACTTCGGCACTGAGATGCGCGGCTACAAGCGCGATGACGTAGATCGAGCCCTCCAGGAGATCCGCCGCGAGCTCATCAAGTCGAACACCGACCGGGCCGAGACGGCCAAAGAGGTCGGTCGGCTGCAGGCTGTCATCGACGACCTGCAGGCAGAGCTCGACGAGGTCGGCCGCCCGACCTATGCGGGGCTCGGCACGAAGCTCGAGCAGACCCTGCGTGTCGCGGAAGAGCAGTCGACCCGCCTCATCAGCCAGGCCGACATCGACGCCGAGAAGCTGCGTGCTTCTGCGCAGACCGAAGCGCAGCGCCTGCAGTCGGAGACCGCGGAGCGAACCGAGCGCATGGTCGCGGATGCCGCCGCACGCGCCGCGCAGCTGACCGACACCGCAGCGCGCGAGGCCGACGAGACGGTCGCCCGCGCGCGCGCCGAGGCCGACGATCTGGTGCAGGAGGCCGTGCGCGAGGCCGCCGCCATCCGGGGCGCCGTCGCCACCGAAGCCGCCGAGGCCCGCGCGACCGCGAAGCGCGAGGCCGCCGCCCTGCGGGCGGAGACCGAGCGCGAGCTCGCCGAGCTGCGCGTCGTCGCCGACCGCGAGGTCGCCGAGGCCCGCGAGGCCGCGGGCGCCCTCGCGCGCGATACCGAGCAGGCTCGCGCCCTCTTCGAGCACGACGATGCGAGCAGGCGGGCCCAGCTCGACGACGACATCCGCACCGGTCGCGCCGACCTCGCCGCCGAGCTCTCCGCGCAGCGCGAGTCGGTCGAGGGCGAGCTCGCTCGACGCCAGCAGGAGTGGACGGCAGAAGAGCAGCGTCGCCGCACCGAGGTCGAGCAGCTCAAGACCCGCAGCCGTGCTGCGCTCGAGCAGCACATCAGCGCAGGTCGCGCGTCGCTCGAGCTCGAGCTCGAGGCCGCCCGCACGGCTCTCGCCGAAGAGCTCGCGAGCAGCCGCACGGCGCTCGAGAACGATATCGTCGACGCCCGGTCGACCGCCGAGCGCGAGATCAGTGAGGCGCGGGCCGCCGCCGAGCGCGAGGTGGCCGCTCAGCGTGCCGCGCACGCCGCCGCCGCCGCCGAGCAGCAGCAGTCGCTCGAGCGCGAGACCGAGCGCCAGCGCCGCCAGCTCGCCGACGAGGCCGCGACGACGCGGGCCCAGCTGCAGCACGAGGCCGACGCCCACCGCGCACGGCTCGCGCGTGAGGCCGAGCAGGCGCGCGTCGACCTCGACGTCGAGCTCACCGCCCGTCGCGACGAGGCCGAGCGCGAGTACCTCACCCGGCAGCAGGATGCCGTCGCCCAGACCCAGCGCTACCTCGACGAGGCGACCGCTCAGCTCACGTCAGCGCAGGAGCGCGCGGCCGCCGTGCGCACCGAGGCCGAGGCTCTCGAGCGCGCGGCCGCAGACCGGGCCGAGTCGACCCGGTCGAACGCCGATACGACCGCTCGATCGGTGCTCGAGAACGCCGAGCGCCGTGCCGCCGAGCTGCTGCGCGACGCCGAAGAGCGCAGCGCCGCTCTCATCGCCGATGCCGAAGAGCGCATGGCGCGCATCCGAGTCGAGCGCGACGCCGTGGCGGGGTACTTCGAGGGTCTGCGCGGGGTACTGTCGCAAGCAGAGTCGCTCTCCGCTCGCGACGAGTAGACCGACCCCGCCCCGACAGAAGAGGACATCGGTGAAGATCCAGAACGCGTTCCGACTCGGCATCTTCGGCGGGCTGGGCGTGCTCATCGCCCTGCTCATCGGGGGCGCTTTCGCCTCGCTCGCGACGATCCTCACCTACATCGGCGCCGCGATCTTCATCGCGCTCGGTCTCGACCCGCTCATCTCGTGGCTCGAGTCTCGCAAGTGGCCGCGATGGGCGGCGATCCTCACCGTGCTCGTCGGCGTGCTCGGGCTGTTCGCCGGGCTGGTGTTCGCGATCATCCCGGTGGTCATCGAGCAGTCGACGAAGCTCATCAACCAGATCACCGAGTACGTCACCAACCCCGCGTCGCTCGACGAGCTGCTGACGCAGATCCAGAGCGTCATCCCGCTCGAAGTGCTCGACGTGCGCGCCGCGGCCGAAGAGGCCCTGACTTACCTGACCGACCCCGACAATCTCGCCCAGATCGGCGGCGGCGTGCTCTCGGTCAGCGTCTCGATCGCGACGGGAATCTTCGGCGCCCTCATCATCCTCATCCTCACGCTGTACTTCACGGCCTCGCTCTCGAGCATCAAGCGCGCCCTGTACCGGCTCGTGCCGCGCTCGCGCCGCGAGCAGTTCATCGGCATCTCCGAGCAGGTCTCGCACGCCGTCGGGCGCTACGTGGTCGGCCAGGTGACGCTCGCCTTCATCAACGGAGCGCTGAGCTTCATCTTCCTCAGCATCATCGGGGCGGCCTATCCCGCACTGTTCGCGTTCATCGCTTTCCTGTTCTCGCTCGTGCCCCTCGTCGGCACGTTGTCGGGCTCGATCCTCATCGTCGCCACACAGCTGCTCGTCAACCCCGACTCGATAGCGACCGTGATCGCGGCAGGGGTGTACTACCTCATCTACATGCAGATCGAGGCGTACGTGTTCAGCCCGAACATCATGAACAGGGCCGTCAAGGTGCCCGGCGTCGTCGTGGTCATCGCCGCACTGATCGGCGGTACGCTGCTCGGCATCCTCGGGGCGCTCATCGCGATCCCCGTCGCCGCCTCGATCCTCATCATCATCGATCAGGTCGTGGTGCCGAAGCTCGACGAGAAGTAGCGGCCCTCAGCGCGCGGTTCGGCCGCGCGCTCAGGGCCACTCGGTCGGCAGCGGCAGCACCGCGGGGTTGAGCCGCCCCACGATCTCGGTGAGCACACGCACCGTCTGGTTCTCGCCGACCCACAGGTGCTTGCCGCCCTCGACCGCGACGAACTCGCGCTCGGGCACGCTCGCGAACCGCTCGAGAGCCTCGGGGGGGCGCAGGTAGTCGTCGAGCTCGGGCACCACGACGACGAGCCGCTTGCCGCTGCCCGCCCACGCAGCGACCTCGTCGCCCGTCGTGCGGTGCAGAGGCGGCGAGAGCAGGATGGCGCCGACGATCGGGTGCTCGAGCCCGTGCTTGAGGGCGACCTCCGTGCCGAACGACCAGCCGAGCAGCCAGGGATCCGGCAGACCGCGCTCGGCGACGAAGGCCATGGCCGCATCCAGATCGAACCGCTCGTCATCGCCGTGGCCGAACGATCCTTCGCTGGTACCGCGCGGCGAGCTCACGCCGCGGAAGTTGAAGCGCAGCACGGCGATGTCGGCGAGGGCCGGCAGCCGCGCCGCCGCCTTGCGGATGATGTGGGAGTCCATGTAGCCGCCCGCTGTCGGCAGCGGGTGCAGGCAGACGAGCGTGGCGACGGGGGCATGGTGCTCGGGCATCGAGAGCTCGCCCACGAGGGTGAGGCCGTCGGGAGTGCGCAGCTCGATGTCGGTGCGGACGGCGGGCAGCACGGTGGCGCTGCGGATCGGCTCGCTCATGGTTCCATCCTCCAGCAGTGCGCGTGCCAGTGCCGACGATCGGCGAGCGCGGCCTCGTCGCCCATGAGCCCGTCGGCGCGCCAGGCGACGATGTGCGCCTGGCCGACGGGTACGTCGAGCCGGCATCCGGGGCACAGGTAGACCTTCTGAGCCGCCGTCGCCGAGACCTGCTGCACCGTCCACGTGCCGGTGCGCTTCACGACGGTGCGGCGCAATCCCGCGGTGATGCGGTCGAGATCGAGCTGCTCGTCGGCGGGGTCGGCAGGGCGACCACCGCGCGGGTGACCGGATCGGGGCCGACCAGGACGCGGCCGATTGCTGCGGGGCATGGATGCTCGGGGCCTAGTACCAGCCGACGCGCTGGCTGTGCGCCCAGGCGCCGCAGGGGTCGCCGTACCGCGCCTCGATGTAGCCGAGGCCCCACGTGATCTGGGTCGCCGGGTTCGTCGCCCAGTCGGCACCGGCCGAGGCCATCTTGTCGCCCGGCAGCGCCTGCGGAATCCCGTAGGCGCCCGAACTGGCGTTGTGGGCGTAGACGTTCCAGCGCGACTCCTTGTTCCAGAGCGCGACGAGGCAGTCGTACTGCGCCGTCGGCCAACCGCGAGCGGTGACCATGGCGAGCGCGATCGCCATGGCCGTGCCCGGGTCAGGCGTGCCGGCGGCCGGCGCGGTGCCGGAGGTGACGACCCTCGAGGTCTTCCACTCGGCGAGCTCGATGCCGCTCACGTAGTCGTCGGTCGAGGCGAGCACTTGCGCCTCGTGCTGCGGGGCCGGTGCCGAGACCTCGAGCGCCATCGCGGGCGACTGGTCGGTGATCGAGACGAGCACGAACGCGAGTGACACGACCGAGGCGAAGAGAGGCAGCGACCAGGAGGTGCGCACGTGGCGCTCGGTCATCAGGGGTCGCCGATCTGCGCTCCCCCAGCGCGCATCGTGCGCAGTGGGGTGCGTCGACACCGCCTGATGCTTTCCCACAGTGGGGCGATTCTACCGGACACCGCCCGACAGGCGCCGTGGGCGGTCAGCGCACCGCCAGCATGAGCCGGATCACGGTGTCGAGCAGGAGGTCGACCTGCGTCTCGTGGTAGCCGCGGTAGCTCGAGCGGAACGCGATCGTCCGCACCGCCTCGATCGGCAGCTGCTGACCCTTCTCGAAGTACGCCGAGATGCGCGCGGCGAAGGCGTCGACATCCTCGGGGCGATACCCGCGCGTCAGGGGGCTCACCCGGCGGAACCGGGCACCCGCGGGCCGAGCGAGCCTGTCGATGATCTCTTGAGCCGTCGCGCGCGCATCGGCGTAGTAGGCCTCCGAGCCGTCGCGGGCGATCGCGTGCTCGCGTTCGCGGGCCGCGAAGGCCTCTTCGAGCCGCTCGAGCGCAGCATCCACATGGCGCGCCGAGTAGCCGTCGGTGCGCACGACGCGGAAGGCCGTGTGCCGGATCTCGTCGCTCGACAGCGCCCCCTCGTCGCCCACGGGGGCGGAGAAGGCCTCCCGCGCTCGCTCGAGGAACGCGTCGACCTCGGCGACGTGGTAGCCGGGCTTGCCCGAGCGGGCGCGGGGGAAGGTCGAGGTCACCGCATCATTCTGCCGCAGTCGCGGAGCGGCGCGCGCCACCGGCCGCGCGGGGTCAGCCCAGCAGGCTGAAGATGACGTAGGCGGCCATGGTCGACGGCAGCATCGAATCGAGCCGGTCGAGGAACCCGCCGTGGCCCGGCAACCATGTCGAGATGTCTTTGATGCCGAGGTCGCGCTTGATGAGCGACTCGGTGAGGTCGCCGAGGGTCGCGACACCCACGAGGGTGAGCGCGAGCACGAGGCCGACCCACCACTCGGTGCCGATCATGAGCACCGCGAGCAGGATGCCCGCGAGGGTCGCGGCGACGACCGAGCCGGCGAACCCCTCCCAGGTCTTCTTCGGGCTGATGCGCGGCGCCATGGGGTGCTTGCCGAACATCACCCCCGAGGCGTACGCCCCCGTGTCGATCGCGATGACGACGATGAGGTACGCGAGCACCCACCATTCGCCCCCCGGCTGCGCCGTCATGACGACCGCGAAGCCCGCGAGCAGCGGCACGTAGCTGAGCACGAAGACGCCCGCGGCGAGGTCGGTGCGCAGCGAGACGCCGGGCTGCCGCATGGCGGGCCGCGCGGTCTCGACTATGCGCCAGAGGCTCACGAACGCCACACCCGCCAAGAACGCCCACCACAGCCCCGGTGCCCCGAGGTAGAACGCAGGCGGCACCACGCCGATGGCGGCGATCACGAGCGGGATGCGCGGGATGTCGCGGCCCGCGAACCGCAGAGCGCTCGCCAGCTCGTACACCGTGAACGCCACGAGCGCCGCGACGAAGATCATGAACAGCTGCTTGAGCACGATAAGGCTGAACATCAGCGCGAGCCCGAGCACGAGGCCGAAGAAGATGGCCTTGGTCAGGCTGCGACCGGCGCGAGCCTCGAGGCGGGCATCCATCTCGCGCGCCTTCGACTCGAGGTCGTGCACCTTGCTCTCGATGTCGTGGATGGCCGCCTCGACCTCGTCGCGCGCCGACGACACACGACCACGGCCCGGCCGGCGGGCGCTGCGGTCGGGCTTCTGGTCGGCGGCCGCTGCGGGCGGCGCGGGTTCGGGGGTCTCGGGCATCTAGACCTCGAGCAGCTCGGCTTCCTTCTTCTTGAGGGCCTCCTCAGCGGCGTCGGTCGCCCGCTTGGTGATCGCCTCGAGCTCTTTCTCGGCCCGGGCCACCTCGTCGTCGCCGACATCGCTCTTGAGCTTGTCGAGGTCTTCTTTCGCCTTGCGTCGCACGTTGCGGATCGAGACCTTGCAGTCCTCCGCCTTCTGCTTGACGATCTTGACGTACTCTTTGCGACGGTCCTCCGTCAGCTCGGGCATCGTCACGCGGATGATCTCGCCGTCGTTGTTCGGGCTCGCCCCGAGGTTCGGGAAGTTGACGATGGCCTTCTCGATCTCTTTCAGAGCGCTCTTGTCGTAGGGCGTGATGAGGATCGTGCGGGCCTCGGGGTTCTGCAGGCTCGCGAGCTGCGCGAGCGGGGTCGGCGTGCCGTAGTACTCGACGAGGATCTTCTGGAACAGCTGCGGGTTGGCCCGGCCTGTGCGCACGGTCGCGAAGTCCTCTTTCGCGACCTCGACGGCCTTGGTCATCTTCTCGGTGGCTTCGGCCAGAACGTCGGCGATCACAGGAGGCTCCTTCGGTGGGTCGCCCCCGAGTCTAGTGGGCGAGGTCAGGCTGGCGGGGCATCAGCCGAGGGCGAGCACGACGATGCCCGCCAGCACGACGACACTGCCGATCAGGCGCCGCACGGGGTGCGGTTCGCGCAGCACCAGCCACCCGGCGAGGGCGATGAGCACGACGCTCACTTCGCGCGCCGGGGCCACGATCGACACGGGCGCGAGCTGGTACGCGGCGAGCACCGCGACGTAGGCGAGGGGCGACAGCAGGCCAACGAGCGTGACGGCGAGGGGATGCTCGCGCACGGTCAGCGCGAGCGCACCGCGCTCGCGCACCGCGAGCGGCAGCAGCACGGCCGCCTGCACGACCATGCTCGCCCAGTAGTAGCCGACGGGCTCGAGGCCGGCGCGTGTGACGGCGGCCGCATCCCACAGCGTGTAGGCGGCGATGACGACGCCGACGGCCGCCCCGTAGCGCACGCCCCGCCAGCGCCGCGCGGCGGCATCCGCCGGCTGGGCCCGGTCGGGAGCCGCGCCGAGCGGCGGCCCCGCGGTGCGGGAGCCGGCGAGACCGATGATGACGACCCCCGCCACGACGAGCGCGGCCCCCGCGAGCACGATCGGGCCGGGGCGCTCGCCCAGAAGCACGACGGCCCCGACGACGCTCAGCAGCGGGCCCGTGCCGCGCGCGAGCGGGTAGACGACGCCGACGTCGGCGAGCCGGTAGCCGCGCTGCAGCAGCAGGAAGTACGCGAGCTGGAGGGCGGCGCTTCCGGCGACGAGGGCGAGCCAGACCGAGCCGGCCGGCGGTGCCGACACCAGGGAGGCGATGCCGAACGGCGCGAAGGCGACGACGCCGACCATCAGGGTCGCGGCGATGAACGCGGTGCCGGAGGTTCCGGCGCGCTTCATCGCGATGTTCCAGGTCGCGTGGGCCAGGGCGGCGCCCCCGATGAGCAGTGCGGCGATCACGGCGTCGGCCTCAGAGTGCGAGTCGCCTCAGCATGCGGCACCGCTCAGTTCGAGACGCGCGTGCCGATGCGCTCACCGCGGATGGCGCGCGCGATGTTGCCGCCGGGCTCCATGCCGAAGACGACCATCGGCATGCCGTTGTCCATGCAGAGCGAGAACGCCGTCGAGTCGACGACCTTGAGGCCCTTCACGAGCGCCTCCTGGTAGGTGATCGAGTCGAGCTTGCGCGCGTCGGGGTTGCGGCGCGGGTCGTCGCTGTAGACGCCGTCGACGCCGTTCTTGGCGACGAGCACTTCGAGGGCGCCGATCTCGAGCGCACGCTGCGCGGCCACGGTGTCGGTCGAGAAGTAGGGCAGCCCCGCACCGGCGCCGAAGATGACGACGCGGCCCTTCTCGAGATGGCGCTCGGCCCGCAGGGGGATGTACGGTTCGGCCACCTGGGTCATCTGGATGGCCGACTGCACGCGCACCTGCGCTCCGGCCTGCTCGAGGAAGTCTTGCAGCGCGAGGGCGTTCATGACGGTGCCGAGCATGCCCATGTAGTCGGCGCGCCCGCGATCCATGCCGCGCTGGCTGAGCTCGGCGCCGCGGAAGAAGTTGCCGCCGCCGACGACGATCGCGACCTCGACGTCTGTCGCAGCCTCGGCGATCTCGCGCGCGATGGCGCTCACCACGTCGGGGTTCACGCCGAGGGATCCGCCGCCGAACGCCTCACCCGAGAGCTTGAGCAGAACACGGCGCTTCTTGTCGACCACGGCGGGCTCCTTCTGTCGGGCGGTGACTCCAGCGTATGGGGTGCGGCGGGAGCGGTGCGCCGCCGTCCATCAACCAGGGTTGACACCGGGGAGGCGTCAACCTATGTTGATGGCATGGCCGAGAACTTCCGCATCCCCTCCCCCGACGACCCCGTCGAGGCCTTCGCCGCCGTCGTCGCTCTGCGTCGTCTCGCGGCCGGGCTCGAGCGTGAGACCGTCGACCGCGCCCTCACGGCGGGCTGGACGTGGGCCGCGATCGGACAAGCCCTCGGGATGTCCGCTCAAGCCGCGCACAAGCGCCTCGCCCCCGCCCGACGCACAGCCCGGTAGCCGCGCGCCGCCACGGCTCCCTCCCCCCTCCCGCACCTCTCGACAGGAACGACCATGAGCCTCAGAACCGCCCGCAGCGACATCCGCCTCATCGCCGAGCTGCTGACCGCCGCCGAGCGCGAGGCGCACGCGCTCGGCGACGCCGAACCGGGCGCCGAGCACCTGCTGCTCGCCGCGCTGCACGGGCCCGACGCCTCAGCGCGCGTCGCGCTCGCCGCCGACGCCGCGGCGGTGCGAGCGGCCATAGCGGCCGTGCACGCCGACTCGCTCACCGCCGTCGGCATCGAGGCGCCAGCGCTCAACGGTGCCTCGCACCCCGTGGCGGGGGTCTACCGCTCGGAGGTCAGTGCGCGCGACGTGTTCCAGCGGGCGCGCGTGCTCTCGCGCGGTTCGCGATCGGGCCTGCGCACGGCCCACGTGCTCATCGCGGCAGCCGAGCGCGAGCACGGCACGGCCGCACTCGTGCTGCAGCGCCTGGGCGTCGACCGCACGGCGGTCATCACGGCGGCGACCTCGGCCATCGCCGCGCCCTGACCGACGCACCACGAACGACGAACGCCCCGGGTCTCGGAAGACCCGGGGCGTTCGTCGTGATGCGTGGCTAGGCGCCGACCTTGAAACGGGCGAAGCCCGTCACGGTCAGACCGGCATCTTTCAGCACGGTCGCGACCGAGAGCTTGTTGTCGCGTGCGTAGTCCTGCTCGAGCAGGGCGACCTGCTTGAAGAAGGCGCCCACGCGGCCCTCGACGATCTTCGGCAGCGCGGCTTCGGGCTTGCCCTCGTTGCGCGAGATCTCTTCGACGATGCGGCGCTCGGTCTCGACTGCCTCGGTCGGAACCTCATCGCGCGTGAGGTACTGCGGGTCGGCGAACGAGATGTGCTGCGCGATGCTGCGCGCCGTCTCGGCGTCGGAACCCTCGTAGGCCACGACCACGCCGACCTGCGGGGGCAGGTCTTTGTTGGTGCGGTGCAGGTAGATCGCGAACTGCGAGCCCTCGAGGCGCGCCACGCGGCGCAGCTCGAACTTCTCGCCGATGATCGCGGCCTCTTCGTCGATGATCGCGGCGACGGTCGAGCCGTCGACCGGGGCGGCGAGAGCCGCGTCGACCGTGGCCGCACCAGCGGCGACGACCGCGGCGAGCACGCGCTCACCGAGGGCGACGAACTTCTCGCCCTTCGCGACGAAGTCGGTCTCGCACGCGAGCTCGATCATCGTGGTCGAACCGGCACCCTCGTGCGCGGCGATGAGGCCCTCGCTCGTCGAGCGGTCGGCACGCTTCGCGTTGCCCTTCGCACCCTTGAGCCGCAAGATCTCGGTGGCCTTCTCGAGGTCGCCCTCGGCCTCGACGAGAGCGTTCTTCGTGTCGACCATGCCGGTGCCGAGGCGCTCGCGCAGGGTCTTGATGTCTTCCAGGCTGACGTTCGCCATCGAGGGGTTCCTTACTCGGTCTCGGCGGCCGGGGCGTCAACCTCGGCGGCGGGCTTCTTCTTGGCGGGAGCCTTCTTGGCCGGCTTCTCAGCGACCGGCTCCTCGGCGGCAGGCGCCTCGACGACGGCCTCCTCGGCGGCAGGCGCCTCGACGACGGCCTCGGCGGCCGGCTCGTCGACGACCTCGGCCGCGGGGGCCTCGACTGCAGGGGCCTCGACGACGGGGGCCTCAGCGGCGGCGACCTCGACGGCCGCGGCCTCAGCGGCAGCGCCCTGCTCGAGCAGCTCGCGCTCCCACTCGGCGAGGGGCTCGACGGCGGAGACGTTGCCCTCGGCTTCGGGCTTCGCGTGCTTGCGGATCAGGCCCTCGGCAGCAGCATCCGCGATGATGCGCGTCAGCAGCGCGACCGAGCGGATCGCGTCGTCGTTGCCCGGGATCGGGTACGCCAGCTCGTCGGGGTCGGCGTTCGTGTCGAGGATGCCGATGACGGGGATGCCCAGCTTCTTGGCCTCGTCGATCGCGAGGTGCTCGCGCTTGGGGTCGACGACCCACATCGCGCTCGGGGTCTTCGTGAGGTTGCGGATACCGCCGAGCGACTTGTGCAGCTTGTCGAGCTCGCGCTTCTTGATCAGCAGCTCTTTCTTGGTGAAGCCCTTGGTGGTGTCGTCGAAGTCGAGCTCCTCGAGCTCCTTCATGCGCGCGAGGCGCTTCGACACGGTCTGGAAGTTGGTCAGAAGACCACCCAGCCAGCGCTGGTTGACGTAGGGCTGGCCGACGCGCGTGGCCTGCTCGGCGATCGACTCCTGCGCCTGCTTCTTGGTGCCGACGAAGAGGATCGTGCCGCCGTGGGCGACCGTCTCGGTGACGAAGTCGTAGGCCTTGTCGATGTAGGCGAGCGACTGCTGCAGGTCGATGATGTGGATGCCGCTGCGCTCGGTGAGGATGAAGCGCTTGACTTTCGGGTTCCACCGGCGGGTCTGGTGCCCGAAGTGGACGCCGCTGTCGAGCAGCTGGCGAATCGTGACGACGGCCATGGCCGTGCTCCTTTGTTCTCAGTTGTCGCCCCGCCCGACGGGAGGGGCCCTGGTGCCCGGCGCTGCCCCCGACCCGCACGGTTCGCACCCCGATTTCTCGGGGACCGGCAGGACTGATGGGAGTGTGCGCCACGAAATGGACACGCGAAGTCAGCCGCGACAGGCGCGACTGCGTCTGCCAGCATATCACCGCTCCCCCACGCCCCTCGCGGGCGGCGGGTTGTCCCCCCTGAGCGCGAGCGGGGCATCCGGATGCCGCGATCGCCCCGATGCTGTCGGCATGCGCCGCGCTCTTCTCGCCCTCGCCTCCCTGCTCGTGCTCGGCCTACCCGGGTCGCCCGCCCTGGCCGGGGTCGCTCACACCGGGGTCGCTCCCGCCGAGGCCGCTCCCGCGCAACCGGGGTGGGTGTGGCCCGTCGACGGTGCTCGCGTGGTCGTGCGGCCCTACCTCGCACCCGCGACGCCCTACGCGGCCGGGCACCGCGGGGTCGACCTCGCGGCCGTCGCTGACGGTGACGCGGTGCTCGCGGTCACGAGCGGCGTCGTGCACTTCGCGGGCGTCGTCGTCGACCGGCCGGTGATCACCGTGCGCACGGGGCAGGTGCTCGCCACGGTCGAGCCCGTGACGCCTCTCGTGGCGGCGGGCGACCAGGTCGAAGCGGGCCAGGTGATCGGCGTGCTCGAGCCGGGGCACTGCGCCCGGCCCTGCGTGCACCTCGGCGTTCGGGTCGCCGGCGAGTACGTCTCGCCGCTGCTCTACCTGGGCGGGTTGCAGCGGGCGGTGCTGCTGCCGCTCGGGTGAGAGACGTCGACGCCGGCCGCGCGTCGACCGCTACGGCCCGGCGGTCGGTCGCACCGCAGTCACGGTCGGTCGCACCGCGAGCACGGGCTGCCGCACGCCGCCAGCAGACTCGCCCGCGGGCGCGCCAGCAGACTCGCCCGCGGGCTCGCCAGCAGACTCGCCCGCGGCGCCTCTCATGCCCGGGGGTGCGCGGTGCGGTAGACCGAGGCGAGGCGTTCAGCACTCACGTGCGTGTAGATCTGCGTCGTGCCGAGGCTCGCGTGCCCGAGGATCTCTTGCACTGCCCGCAGGTCGGCGCCGCCGTCGAGCAAGTGCGTGGCCGCGGTGTGGCGGAAGGTGTGGGGGCCCGACGGTCCGCTTCCGGGCAGTTCGGCGAGCAGGCCCGCGACGAGCGCGTACACGGCGCGGGTCGACTCGCGCGCCCCGCGAGCGCCGAGGAACAGCGCCCGACCCGACCGCTCAGCGAGCAGAGCGCCGCGCCCGTGCTCGAGGTAGGCGCCGAGCGCGCGTGCCGCGGGCACGCCGAACGGCACCATGCGCTCTCTCGCGCCCTTGCCGAGCACCCGCACGACGCGGCGCGCAGCGTCGACATCGCCGAGGTCGAGGCCGACGAGCTCGCTCACGCGCAGCGCGCTCGCATACAGCAGCTCGATCATCGCGAGGTCGCGCAGCGCCTGCGGGTCGCGCGACGCGGCGCGAGCGGCGAGGTCGTCGAGCAGGGCATCCACCTGGCTGCGCGAGAGCACGCGGGGCAGGTGCCGGTCGGGCCGCGGAGCCCGCAGTCGGATCGCCGCGTCAGCGTGTGCACGGCCCGTGCGCGCGAGCCAGGCGGTGAAGCCGCGCATCGTCGACGCCCGCCGGGCGAGGCTCGAGGCCGCGAGCCCCGTATCGCTCTGGCTCCAGACCCACTCGCGCAGCAGCTCGAGGTCGATGAGGGCCGGATCGGGCTCAGCACCACGCTGCTCGACGAACGCGGCGAAGGTCTCGAGGTCTCCCGCGTAGGCGCGCACCGTGTGGGCGCTGGCCCCGCGCTCGAGCTCGACGGCGCGCAGGTAGAGCGCGATCGCCTCGCGCAGCGCGGTGGTCGGCTCGTGCATCCCCTCAGCATGCGCCCCGGCCGCGCACCCGCCGCGGCGACAGGCCGGGGCGGGTGCGCGTCGGGCTCAGGATGCTCGCGCCAGGTCAGACCGCCGCAGCGGGCTGGCGCTCGGGCGCGGGGGCGTCGTCGGGCATGCGCTCGGCCTGGCCGTTGGCCCCGCGCGCCGCCGCCTCCGCGTCGGTGAGCTCGGGCCGGCGGGGCCACCAGAAGCGATCCCGGGCGATGAAGGTCATCGCGGGCACGATCACGGTGCGCACCAGCAGCGTGTCGATCAGCACGCCGATGCAGACGATGACGCCGACCTGGGTGAGCGTGATGAGCGGTAGCACGCCAAGCACGGCGAACACGGCGGCGAGCAGGATTCCCGCGCTCGTGATGACGCCGCCCGTCGCGGCGAGCGCGCGGATCATGCCCTCCGATGTGCCGAGCAGCGGCACCTCCTCCTTCGCCCGCGTGACGAGGAAGATCGAGTAGTCGACTCCGAGCGCCACGAGGAAGAGGAAGCTGAAGAGCAGCACGTTGGTGTCGACACCGGGGAACCCGAAGACGGTCGCGAACAGCACCGAGCCGATGCCGACCGCGCTGAAGAAGCTGGCGACGACGGCGACGAGAAGCAGCAGCGGAGCCAGCAGCGACCGCAGCAGCACGATCAGCACGGCGAGGACGAGCGCGAGGATCAGCGGGATCACGAGGTTCTGGTCGCGCTGCTGCGCGTCGCGCAGGTCGAGGCCTTCTGCGTCGATGCCGCCGACGAGTCCGCTGCCGTCGCCCAGTTCGTCGAGTGCGAGCCGCAGGTCGGCGATGATGGCGAACGACTCGGTGCTCTCGGGGTCGGCGTCGAGAACGACCGTGATCTGGGCGATGTCGTCGTTGGCGGGGCCGGGCGTGGCCTCGACGACGCCGTCGACGTCGAGCACGCCTTCGAGCACCTCGTCGGCATAGCGCGCGGGCACGATCACGACGGCCGGCGCCGTGCTGCCGGCGGCGAACGACTCGGCGATGCGCTCTTGGCCGAGCACCGCCCCGGGCTTGACGATGAAGCGGTCGTTCTGCGCGAGGCCGATGGTGAGGGTGCTGAGTCCGGCGGCGAAGATGCCGAGCAGGGCGAAGCCCGCGACAGCGACGATCACGGGGCGCTTGCTGACCCCGCGGCCGAGCTTGCCCCACGGGCTGCGCGAGATCGTATCCGCCGAGCCGTAGCGCGGCACCAGCGGCCAGAACAGCCAGCGCCCGAAGACGACGAGCGCCGCGGGCAGGACGATGAGCGCGTAGGCCATCGCCACGACGATGCCCACTGCTCCGGCGAGTCCGAGCGATCGGTTGCCCGACAGCTCTCCGAACAGCAGGGTGGCGAGGGCGAGCGCGACGGTCGAGCCGCTCGCGATGATCGCCGGGCCCGCCCCTCGCAGGGCGATGGCCATGGCGACGCGACGATCAGCGTTCAGACGCAGCTCGTCCCGATAGCGGGCGATGAGCAGCAGGGCGTAGTTGGTGCCGGCACCGAACACGAGCACCGACAGAATGCCCGTCACCGAGCCGTCGAGAGTGACCCCGGCCGCGTCGGCCACGAGTCGCGCGACGATGCCCGCGATGACGTCGGCGATGCCGACCACGGCGAGCGGCACGATCCAGAGCACCGGGCTGCGGTAGGTGATGATGAGCAGCAGCGCGACGACGAGCGCGGTGATGCTGAGCAGCACGAAGTTGGCGCCTTCGAACACCGCGGCGATGTCGACGGCGAAGCCTTCCGCGCCGGTGAACCACACCTGCACGCCGTCGGGGAGCCCATCGGCGGCGATGGCGCGGATCTCGTCGGCGCGCTCGGCCTGCACCGAGACCTGGTCTTCGATCGCGAGGGGAACCACGACGAGCGCGGTTGTGCCGTCGTCGGAGACCGAGGGCGGAGGAACGAAGCCGTCGAGGGAGAGCTCGGCGAGGTCGACGGTGCGCTCGGTGATGGCCGCGAGGTCGTCGTCGGTGAGCTCGCCGCTCTCTCGACCGAAGACGAGCAGGCCGCTCGTCGCGTCATCGTCGGCGAACTGCTCCTGCAGCGCCGCGGCCTGGCTCGACTCGGCTGAGTCGGGCAGACCGACGGGCGGTGCCGAGTCGGCGCTCTGATAGCCCGCAGCGACGAACAGGGCGGCCGTGGCGGCGATGCCGACGACGAGCACGATCCACGACGTTCGGGCGGCGGTGATGAAACGCGTGATCGCGATCACGGGGGCTCCTCGGGGTGGGGATGCGGTATCGCAGGGACAGGGACTCAAGTGTCTCGAACATCGAGATACTCGACCATCGAAGAAGATAGCGGTAGACTCGACCCGTGAGCCAATCGGATCAGCAGACTCCCAGCTTCGGCGAGTCGCACGCGGCGACGCTGCTGCTGCGTGAGCTGCTCGACGTCACGGAAGACTTCGAGCGCACGCTCGGCGACGAGCTCTCCGTCAATCCCACCGACCTCACGGCGATGCAGCACCTCATCGTCTCCGGTGCCCTCAGCCCGACCGCGCTCGCCGAGCGGCTCGAGCTGTCGTCGGCCGCTGTCACGACCGTCATCGATCGGCTCGAGGCGCTGGGTCATGCGCGTCGGACGCCCAATCCCGACGACCGGCGCGGAACACTCGTCGTGCCCGAGCCCGCCTCCGTGGGCCGGGCGATGAGCCGCATCGTGCCCATGGTCACCGAGGTCGACCGGGCCATCCACGACTTCACCGACGACGAGCAGGCGATCATCACGCGGTACCTCACTCGTGTGGTCGGCGCCTACCGGGGTCACGCTCACCCGACGGAGCGCCCGCGACCGTGGCGCGCGGATGCGGCACCGAGGCCGCACGCCGGTCGGTCGGCCGCGCTACCGCCCGACGAGAACGCCCCGACCCTGCCGACGAACGAGTCGTCACCGAGCTAGACGTCGCTCGCTGCCGCCTCGGTGAGGTTGAAGTGCGAGGTCTTGCTCGAGAGCTGCTCGAGCCGCACCTCCGGCGACATCGCATCGATCATGGGGCGGTAGTCCACCGAGAAGCCGGTCACTTCGGGGAAGCCGTCGAGGGGGATCGTCGACGTCACGACCTGGTCGTCGTAGACGTGCACGAAGTCGAACGACTGCCCGCCGTCGACTCCGCTCAGCAGACGCGCCTCATCGGCACCGAGGTCGAGCGTGTAGCAGGTCGCTGCGGCGACCGAGACCGGGATGCCCGCGAACGTGCTGTGCGTCGAGTAGTGCAGGTGACCGCCGAGGATCATGCGCACGTCGGTGCCCCGCACCACGTCGGCGAGCGCCGGCTGATCGTGCAGCTCGAGCACCGCCATGACCTCGAGCGGGGTCGGCACGGGCGGGTGATGCACGGCGAGCACCGTGCCATGCGGCGCGGGCTCGGCGAGCACGGCGGCGAGCCACTCGAGCTGCGCCTTCGTCAGTTCGCCGTGGTGGTAACCCGGCACGGTGGTATCGAGAGAGATGACGCGCAGGCCCCGGATGTCGTGCACACGGTCTTGCGGCGCCTCCGTCTCGGGCTCGTCGAAGAGCAGTGACGCGTACGGTGCCCGCTCGTCGTGGTTGCCCATGACCCAGATCACCTCGGCACCCATTCGCGCGGCGACGGGCTCGACCGCCGCCCTCAGTCGCACGTAGGCATCGGGCTCGCCCAGGTCGGCGAGGTCGCCGGTGAACACGAGCGCGTCGGGCCGCACCGGGCCCGCTTCGAGCCGCCGCAGCGCGATCGCGAGCCGCTCCTCGACGGGCACCTTGCCGTACAGCGAGCGGCCCTCGGCGAGCAGATGAGTGTCGGAGATGTGCACGAGCACGTGGCCGGCGGGAGGGTACTGCCCCATCTGCGTCATGGGACCAGGCTACCCGGGTGGGTGAACTACCGTCAGGTCGTCGACGCGACGCTGCTCTTCTCGCGCGCCGGGCGCGGCGCAGGAGCCCGGCGCCAGAGCCCGTCGGCACCGAGCACCGCGACGCCGTCGAGATCGAGCATCCCGAGTGCCCCGTGAATGCGCGACGTCCCCTCCCCGACCGAGCGCGCGATCTCGCTCGCTGTCTGACCCCGTCTGGGGCGGAGAGCGTCTAGCACGCGACCGAGCAGCGGATCCGCGCGCGGCGCTCCGGCGCCCGGATCGTCAGGAGCGAGCTGCTCGGGTCGGCCCGGCTCCACCGGGTCGGGGATGTCGAGGACGCCGTCGCCCTCGAACGCGAGCTGCATGATCTCCGCGACGCTCGTCACGCACGTCGCCGGCTTGTCGCGGAGGAAGGCATGGCATCCAGCGCTCGCCGCACTCGTGATCGGGCCCGGCACGATGCCGACCGGCAGCCCGGCGTCGAGCGCGTGGTGCGCGGTGTTGAGAGCCCCCGAGCGGCGCCCCGCTTCGACCACGACCGTCGCCGACGACAGCACGGCGATGAGCCGGTTGCGCTGGAGGAACCTCCACTTGGTCGGCGCTGTTCCGCACGGCACCTCCGAGAGCAGCAGCCCCTGCTCGGCGACGCGCGTCAAGAGCGCCTCGTGCCCGCTCGGGTACAACCGGTCGATGCCGCCCGCGAGCACCGCGATCGTCGCCCCTCCGCTCGCGAGCGCGGCCCGGTGCGCCATGCCGTCGATGCCGTACGCGCCGCCCGAGACCACCACCACGTCTCGCGCGCAGAGCCCTGCAGCGAGCTCCATCGCCACGTGCTCGCCGTATCCGGTCGCCGCACGGGCGCCGACGAGGGCGATGCCGGGCCGCCGCAGCAGCTCGATCTCACCGCGGGCCCAGAGCAGCACGGGCTGACTGTCGCGCAGGGCCTCGACCCCGTGCGGCCAGTGCGCATCGCCCGGCACGATCATGCGCGCGCCGCATCGTGCCGCGCCGTCGAGGCTGCGCAGGACGTCGTCGGCGCGCAGCCTCTCCGTCCAGCGCAGCAGCCCGTCAGCCGCGCGCTCCACGCTGATCTCACCGCGTGTGGCCTCGCTCAGGATCGACGGCGATGCCCGGTCGATGACCATGCGTGCCGCTGTCACGGGCCCGACGGCGGCGATGAGCCCCCCGGCGACGCTGTCGCCCGGTTCGACGAGCACGGCCCAGATGGCCCGGGCGAAGAGCTCGTCGAGCACTCCCGGTTCATCCGAGCCCTCGTCGTCCGCCCACTCGTCAGCGCCCCCTCGAACGGCGGCGAGCGCGACCGCGATGCGGTGCCGGTCGATCCCCCAGCGACTCATTCAGATCCCCTTCCTCAAGTAGAGAGCTCGACCCAGGTGGTCGGCGGTGGGCCGGTCGTCTCCGTCGAGGTCGGCCAGCGTCCAGGCGACGCGCAGCACTCTGTCGTAGCCGCGCATGGTCACGGCGCCGCGCTCGAGCGCACGGTCGAGCGCCGCGCGATCTGCGGCGGCCAGCCGCCATCTCGGCGAGCGCAGCGCGGGCCCGGGCACGTGCGACGTGAGCGACCAGCCCTGGTCTCCCCAGCGCTCGCGCCCGCGGTGCCGCGCCTCGACCACTCGCGCACGCGCCTCAGCCGTGGTCGTCGCACCGGGCGCGCCCTCGGTCATCTGTGCGACACCGACGCGGCGCACCGTGAGGTGCAGATCGATGCGGTCGAGCAGCGGCCCGGACAATCGGCCCAGGTAGCGCCGCCGCATGATCGGGGTGCACGTGCACTCGTCGCTGCCACCGTGGCCGCACGGGCACGGGTTGGCGGCGAGCACGAGTTGGAACCGGGCAGGGAAGCGCGCCACCGTTCGGGCGCGATGAATCGTGATCTCACCGGTCTCGAGGGGCTGCCGCAGCGCGTCGAGCACTGCACCGGAGAACTCGGGAGCCTCGTCGAGGAAGAGCACGCCGTGCGCCGCGCGAGAGATGGCACCAGGTCGCACCAGCCCGCTGCCGCCGCCGACGAGCGCCGCCATCGTGGCGCTGTGATGCGGTGCCTCGATCGGCGGGCGCGTCACGAGAGAGGAGCCGAGCGGCAGCCCCGCGAGCGACCGGATCGAGGAGACCTCGACCGCGGCGTCGGGCTCGAGGTCGGGCAGCAGCCCGGGCAGGCGCGAGGCCAGCAGGGTCTTGCCGGCACCGGGCGGCCCGAGCATGAGCATGTGGTGCCCGCCCGCCGCGGCGACCTGCAGAGCCTCGACCGCTTCGGGATGACCGACCACATCGGCCAGGTCTCCGCTCTCGACCACGACGGCACCCGCTTCAGGGGCGGCGAGCGCGTCGACGGGCAGGGCTTCGAGCGCCGCACCGTGCCGGATGAGAACGTCACGTAGCGACGCAGCCCCGATGACCCGGATGCCCGGCACCAGCCCGGCCTCGTCGACGTTGCCGCTCGGCACGACCACGGCCCGGGCACCGGCCCGGCGCGCCGCGAGCACCGCCGGCAGCACGCCCGCGACGGGACGCAGCCTGCCATCGAGCGAGAGCTCGCCGAGGTGCACGACCTTCGCGATGGCCTCGGTGCTCACGACGCCGCTGGTGGCGAGCGCCGCGACGGCGATGCCGAGGTCGAAGCCCGAGCCGTGCTTCGGCAGCGAGGCGGGCGACAGGTTGACCGTCACCTTGCGCGACGGCAGATCGCACCCCGAGTTGGTGGCCGCGGAGCGCACGCGATCTTTCGCCTCGCCGAGCGCGGTGTCGGGCAGCCCGATGATGGTGAAGGCCGGCAGGCCGTTGGCGAGATCGGCCTCGATCTCGACGATGGAGCCGTCGACACCGTGCAGCGCGACGGCGAGGGTTCGAGCGACGGGCATCAGCAGGCCTGCCTGACGTGATCGACGACGACGCCGTCGCGCGACGCGATGACCCCGATGACATCGATGCGCAACGCGGGGGCGGTCGTGCCCGTCGCCGCGCACCACGCCCCCGCGAGGCGCCGCAGCCGCGCCAGCTTGCGCGGGGTGACGGCATCGAGCGGATGCCCGAAGCCGACGCCCGAGCGGGTCTTCACCTCGACCACGACCGTGGTGGCGCCCTGCCGCGCGACGATGTCGATCTCGCCGATCGCGCAGCGCCAGTTGCGGTCGAGGATCGTGTAGCCCTCGGCGGTCAGGTGCTCGACCGCGAGCTGCTCGCCCCTGCGGCCGAGCTCGTCTTTGCGTGCCATGTCGCCTCCCGCCGAGCAGGATGGCGGAGAGCAGCGGCGCGCGGTTCACGCCCCGGGCTGCCTGCGGCCGGAGTGCCGAGGGGCGCGGGTGTGAGGGAGGGCCTCCTAGCGGGTGGCGCCCACCGTCTGCTCGGCGATCTCGTCATCGTCGGCCCCGCTGCGGCCGGTGAACTGGAGCACCGCCCACAGGGTCAACGTGACAGCGGCGAAGATCACCATGATCAGCATCCAGAAGCCGACATCGGCGACCTCGCCCTCTTCTCCTGACGCGGTCGGCAGCACGATGAGGGAGAAGAGCACGGCGACAGCCGCGAACACCACCGCCCACAGCAGCTTCGATCGGCGGAAGATCTCGTGTCCCTGCAGGAATCCGAGCGGCATGAG
The DNA here is from genome assembly GCA_964540305.1 of uncultured Microbacteriaceae bacterium. Classification (GTDB taxonomy): domain Bacteria; phylum Actinomycetota; class Actinomycetes; order Actinomycetales; family Microbacteriaceae; genus Microcella. The sequence continues at coordinate 86,695 of CAZILZ010000001.1, forward strand.
CGCGGCGAGCGCCGCGGTGAGCCCTTCTGCCGTCGTCGCGACGAGCGCATCGCTCACGAGCAGGCCGAGCGCCGTCGGTTCGCCTGATGCGAGCGCCGTGGCGATCGAGAACCCGGCCCACGCGAGCAGCGACAGCCCGACCATGACGCCGATGTTCGTGAGCGTCGCCCGCACACGATGCGGGGCGCCGACGCGCGTGAGCAGATCGAGACCGATCACGAGACCGATGAGGAAGCCCGGCGAGAATTCGAGCAGGCGGGCGACGATCACACCGAGCACGGCGAAGACGAGGGCTGCCGGCTGGAGACCGACCCTGGTCGGGATGTCCCACACGCGCTCGATGATCGCCCCGCTGATCCACGATGCCCCGTAGGTCACGATGAAGAGGCCGATCGCGAGCGAGACCGTCATGCGCAGCGACACCGGATCGAACCCGAAGTCGGGGTCGACGAAGCCGAAGATGAGCGCGGTGAGCACGACGAGAATCGCGGCGGCGAGCGCACGGGTGCGGGTCACCGCGGCGAACCACTCGGTGGCGCGCTCGACACCGCCCTCGATCGCGGCGTACCAGCGCCCCAACCGCCGCGTGTTCGAGGCGAGCGTGCTGTTGAGCAGCTCGGCCGGGAAGGCGACGAGCAGCAGGATCGCGAGCGCGATGCCGCCTGCCGTGATCGCCAGCAGCGGCGTGCGGAAGATGCGGTCGATGGTCGGGATGCTGTCGCTGATCGCCGAGGGAGCCGCCGGATCGGCGCGGTCGACGCCACCCCCGCCCGACCCGCCGTCACCCGTCGTCGCATCGTCGGCCTTCTCGGGCGCGAGGGATTCCACGGTCTCTTTCACCGGATCGACCTCGGGTGCGGCGACGACCACGACCGGGATGGCCACGGGCGAGGCGACCCCGCCGGGCGGGGTGGCGATGGCGACGAGAGTGTGGTCGCCGGGTTCGAGGTCGGTGGGCACGACGACGTCGAGCGCGAAGATGCCGGTGTCGCCGACGACCGCGCTGCCGAGCTGCTGCGGCGTCGAGCGGATCTCGACGTTCACCTCGGTGCCGACCGGCAGCCCTGACGCGGTGAGGCTGAGGCGCTGGCCGGGGGTCAGCGGGTCACCGTCGTAGCCTTCGAGCACCCACGGCAGCGGGGTCGGCTCGACGAGCGTCGGTGCCGGGGGGATCACGGCCGGTGCAGGGGGCACCGTCACGGAGACGGCGCCCGTGTACGTCGAGTAGCCCGCGATCGAGCTCACGACTCCGAAGCTCTCGGGCGGCGTCGCGACGAAGCCGGTCGCGCGCTGGATGGCGCGGTACGAGGCCGTGCCGGCCGGAGGCGTCGCCGTGCACTGCCAGGCGCCCCCCGTCGCGACCACGCCGGCGCAGAGCTGGCTCTCGGCGGCGTCACGCACGATGACCGTGTACCCCGGCCGCCCTGTTCCGCTGAAGCGGACCGAGCGGTCGGCGTTGACGACCGCCGAGAGCGGGCCCGGCTGCTGCGGGATCATGATGTAGTCGTCGCGGTAGAACCCCGTGAAGAACTCCCACTCCTGCATCGCGTAGACGTTCCAGATGCCCGGCGCGAGGTCGCCGTAGAAGCAGGTCTCGGTCTGGCCGCCCGGCTGAGGGTTCACGCTGTAGAGCGGGCAGTACTCAACGGCCATGCCGTACACGTAGGCGTCGCCCTCGAACTCGGCCACCGAGAAGATGTCGGCGAAGACGTTCCAGGTCGGCAGGCCGTCGAGCGTCACCTGGAAGCTCGCCGGGCCGAGCACGTAGGTGGCGGCCGGCGGCGGCGGCAGCATGTCGCCGCCGATCTCGTCGTCGTAGCTACCGGGCACCGTCTCGAGACCGACGACGGTCGTGCCATAGGCGACGAAGTAGGTGTAGCCCCAGCCGGGCGAGGTGCCCGTGCAACTCCATTCGCCTGAGGCGGGAATCACCGTGTCGGTGCAGTACGGCACCCGCTGCTCGCCGTTGTCGTCGAAGAGGTTGAAGACCACCTCGACGGCGACGGCGCCGAACGCCGGCCCGGTGCCCGCGATGGTCGGCGACTGCGTCGACCACTCGTTGCTGAAGCTCGTGTAGTTCGTGATCGTGACCGTGTCGGTCGATCCGACCCGCACCGACACGGCGTTGCTGTCGGCGCTCCAGTCGTCGGGGCCGGGCTCGGCCACGTCGCTGTGCTGCGCGACGACCGAGTACACCCCGGGTGCCGGCACCGCAGAGGTGCAGGTGAAGGTCGTCTCGCCCGGTCCGAGCCCCTGGAAGCACTCTTCGACCACCGCACCCTGCGCGCTCCACTGCACGCGCACGTAGTCGTACCCGCTGGGCACGGCCAGCGTGCCGGAGATCGTGACATCGGGCCCGACGGTGTCGAGCGAGGTCACCGGGCTCGTGATCGTGGGGGCACCGGGTGCCGCCGACGCGGTCGAGACGGTGGCGACCGCGGAGCCGACGCCGACGAGCGCGACGATCGACACGGCAAGCAGCCGGCGCAGGGAACGTCGGAGGGGGCTGCGGTGTTTCGACACGGTGTTCCTGCCTCGGGTCAGAGCAGTGCGGTGCGCGGGGGACGCGGTCACCAGGCTAACCCGAGAAGGTTTCGAACGTATGACGAATTCGCGCGACTACTCGTCGAGCGCGAGCTCTTTCGGCAGCTTGAGCTCTTTCTTGCCGAGCTCTTCGACGTTCACGTCTTTGAAGGTCAGCACCTTGACGCTCTTCACGAAGCGGTCGGCGCGGTAGACGTCCCATACCCACACGTCGGTGAGCGTGAGCTCGAAGTAGAAGTCGCCGCCCATGTCGCGCACGACCTGCTCGACCTCGTTCGCCAGATAGAAGCGACGCTCGGTCTCGACGACGTACTGGAACTGGGAGACCACATCGCGGTACTCGCGGTAGAGGGCGAGCTCGACCTCGCGGTCGTAGTCGTCGAATTCTTCGTCGTCCATGGCGTGTCGAGTCTAGACCGTCGCGCCACGGGCGGGGTCGAGTCCGTCCAGCAGCGAGGGCTGGCGCAGCCACGTCACGCGGTGCCGCGGCGAGGCTCCGTGCTCGGCGACCGCGGCGAGGTGGTCGGGGCTGCCGTAGCCCTTGTTGCCGCTCCAGCCGTACACGGGCCACCGCTCGTGATCGGCCACCATGAGCGCGTCGCGGTGCTGCTTCGCCACGACCGAGGCGCCCGCCACCGAGGCGCAGTCGCGGTCGGCCTTGACCCGGGTCAGGATGCGCGGGGGCGAGCTCAGCGCCGGCGTCAGCCAGTCGTGGCTGCCGTCGAGCAGCACCGTCGAGGCTGCGACATCGATGCCGGCCTCGTGCAGCGCGATGAGACCGCGCCGCGCCGCCATGCCGAGCGCGGCGACGATGCCGTGCGCGTCGATCTCGGCGGGTTCCGCCTCCCCCACCGCCACCGCGGCGGCCCAGGCGTGCACGAGCGGCTCGACCTCGGCCCGCCGCGCGGGGCTGAGCAGCTTGCTGTCGCGCAGGCGGAGGGGCGGAGCATCCACGCCCGGGAGGATCGCGCACACGCCCACCGCGACGACGCCCGCGATGGCGCCGCGGCCGACCTCGTCGACGCCGATCACGACCGGGGCGCCCGCGGCGAAGAGGGTCTGCTCGATCTCGAGCGTGGGCGCGGCGCTCATCGTGCCGTTCTCACAGGGCCGGGCTCACTCGGCGCGCTCGACCCCGTCGAAGACGATCGGGTAGCTGTCGATCCACTGCCAGCGATCGATCGGCCAGCTGATCACGAAAGCGCGACCGACGACGTCGGCGATCGGCACGACGCCGTTGAAGCGTGAATCGGACGAGTCGTAGCGGTTGTCGCCCATGACCCAGAGGGTGCCCTCGGGCACGTCTTCTTGAAAATCTTGACCCGCGACGTCGGTCGTGCCAGCGGGCAGCAGCACGTAGGGCTCGTCGAGCGGCACGCCGTTGATGCTCAACTGCCCCAGGTCGTTGCAGCACACGATGCGGTCGCCCGGCAGCCCGATCACGCGCTTGACGAGGTGCTCGTCGCTGTCGGAGGCGCTCAGACCGATGAGCGAGAGCACCCAGTCGCCCGCGGCGGCGAGCGGAGCCTGCGGCGTCTCGGGCAGGGCGGGCAGCCACCCGCCCGGGTCGCGGAAGACCACGACGTCGCCCCGCTCGATCTCGACGACGTCGGGCACGAGCTGATTGACGATGATGCGGTCGTTGACGAGAAGCGTGTCTTGCATCGACTCGGACGGGATGTAGAACGACCGGATGAGGAACGTCTTGATGAGGAAGGAGATGACGAGTGCCGCCACGACGATCACGAGCACGTCGCGGAGGAACAGCAGGACGCTGCGGCCGCGGCTGGTCGTGCTGCCGGGCGGCGTCGCCGCGATGGATGCTCCGCCGGCGGCAGGCGCGTTGTGCTCAGTCATGACTCCCCTGGTGCTCACCGTCAGTCTAGGCGGCTGCGGGCGCGCATCATCGAAGACACCGACGACCGAGGGCCTCGCCGACGGATCGACGAGGCCCTCGAGAGGCGAGCGGAGCGCGGACTACGCGTCGCGCTTCTCCTTGATCTTGGCCTTCTTGCCGCGCAGGTTGCGCAGGTAGTAGAGCTTGGCGCGACGCACGTCGCCGCGGGTGACGACCTCGATGTGGTCGATCACGGGCGAGTGCACGGGGAAGGTGCGCTCGACGCCCACCTGGAAGCTGACCTTGCGCACCGTGAACGACTCGCGGATGCCCTCGTTCGAGCGGCCGATGACGACGCCCTGGAACACCTGGATACGCGAGCGGCTGCCCTCGACGATGTTGACGTGCACCTTGACGGTGTCACCGGGGCGGAACTCGGGGATGTCGGTGCGCAGCGAGGCGGCGTCGACGTGGTCGAGGATGTGCATGATGTTTCGCTCTCTGCAACCGCCACAGGTCGATCACGGCTTTAGGGACATTCGAAGGTTTGCGCGGCACTCGCAGATCCACGGCTCCCCTGTGGCAGAACCGTGCCGAGGCACAAAGAGAAATGATGCCACATTGTGCGGCCCGTACCCAATCAGTGGGAGGATGGTCGGATAGTCAGACGGAGCGTCGGGGGACGATTCCAGGGGGTACACCATGAATGCACAACCACTTCTCGCGACCGACAAGGTCGTCATGCGCACCGAACCGGTGCAGCAGCGCAGCGCCGAGCGCATCACGCTGCTGCTCGATGCGGCGGCGAGCCTCATCGACGACGCGGGCATCGACGGCGTCACGACGAGCGCCGTGGCGAAGCGGTCGACCTCGTCGGTCGGGGTCGTCTACCGCTACTTCCCGAACATCCAGTCGCTCTTGCGCGCGCTCGCCGCTCGCAACATGGAGCGCTACCTGGAACGGGTCTGGCACGGCGTCGAGACCTCGCCGCCGGAGCCCTGGTCGTCGTTCAACAGCACTCTCGACGCCTTCATCGACATGACGCGCCACGAGCCCGGCTTCCGCGCCCTTCGGTTCGGCGATGTGATCGATCAGCGCTTCATCAGCCCCGAGCTCAGCAACAATGCGATTCTCGCGCGCGAGTTCGCGACGCAAGTGGGCCGCACGTACGACTTCGAGCCCGACGACGACATCGTCTTCCACGTCGAGGTCGCGATCGAGATCGCGAGCGGGCTGCTCACGCGGGCGTTCCAGCTCGACAAGAATGGGGATGCGCGCTTCATCGAGGCGACGCGTGACCTGTGCGGCTCGTATCTGCGCACCCACATCCCCCTGCCGAGGACGTAGATGATCGAACTGCGCACGCCCACCGAGATCGAGCACATGCGACCGGCGGGCCGCTTCGTCGCGAGCGTGCTGCGCGCGACGAGTGCCGCTGCTGACGTCGGCGTGAACCTGCTCGAGCTCGATGCGCTCGCCCACGAGATGATCCGCGCCGAGGGTGCCACGAGCTGCTACATCGACTACCACCCCTCGTTCGGCGGCTCGCCCTTCGGCAAGGTCATCTGCACCTCGGTGAACGATGCGGCCCTGCACGGGCTGCCGCACGACTACCGGCTGGTCGACGGCGACATGCTGTCGCTCGACTTCGCGGCCTCCGTCGACGGGTGGGTGTGCGACTCGGCGCTCACGATCGTCGTCGGCACGCCTCGACCTGAAGACCTCGCCCTGATCGACAGCGCCGAGCGGGCACTCGCGGCGGGCATCCGCCAGGCTCGCGTCGGCAACCGGATGGGCGACATCTCGGCCGCGATCGGCGATGTGGCGGCCGAGGCCGGCTACCCCGTCAACCTCGACTTCGGCGGGCACGGGGTCGGACGCACGATGCACGGCGACCCGCACGTTCCCAACGACGGTCGGCCCGGCCGGGGGCTCAAGCTGCGCGCGGGCCTCGTGATCGCGATCGAGCCGTGGTTCATCCCCGACACCGACGAGATCTACACCGACGCAGATGGCTGGACCCTGCGCAGCAGCACGGGCACGCGCGCCGCGCACGTCGAGCACACCGTCGCGATCACGGCCGACGGACCGATCGTGCTGACCGCGCGCGACTAGCCCGGGGCGCCGCCGGCCTCTCGCTGCGACTCGGCGCGCGCCATCGCGGCGACGACGTCGACGACGATGTCGGTCGGATCGGTGCCGCATCGCGCGGGAAGCCGTGACCCCGGGAACATCAGGGGCAGCGCAGCGGCCGGCACAGCGTTGCCGACGCGCACCTCGTAGGGCGGCGTGGCGCCATCGACGACCGTGAGAGTCAGCGCGTAGATGTCGTCGTCCGTCGGGCCGGTCATGCCGAGCTTCTGGGCGCCGACGACCACGACGTCGACCGGTCTGCCGTTCGCGAGGATCCAGGCCGCGCTGTCGGCCCCCGCGCTCGCCGCCACCTGCACCTCGGGCGCGGGGGCGGAGAAGTCGATGGCGATGCGGGAGGGGTTCGCGGCATCGACGCGCACCGCCACCCAGGCCTGCCCCGACGACAGCTGCGGGATGTAGACCTCCTGCACGCGCTGCGTCGCCACGGCGTCGTAGGGCGGGTGGCCGTCGCGGTACACGCGCACGCCGAGCTCGCACGTGCGCTCGACGAGACCGTTCATCACCTGCATCGTCATGCCGGTCGGGCGCACGCTCACGATCGTGCCGCGGGCGAGCTCCCCCGTGGCCATGAGGCTGCCGTCAGGAGACCCGAGAAGCTTCGAGAGCCAGTTCATCGGAGGATCCTCCGTCGGGGTTCGGGCGCCGAGACCGGATCGTCGTCGACACCATCGTCGCGAACGCCGTGGCGGCGGCGGCGATGAGCAGCGGCCACAGCAGGTAGCCCAAGAAGAGCAGGTCGGGGCTCGACGAGATCGCCACGACGGCGATGACGAGCGCGAACTCGACGATGAGCAGCAGCTTCTCGCCGACGGTGAGCATCGGGGGCCGGCGCAGCATGACGGCGACGTGGTTGATCGCGAGCGAGAGGGCGAGCCCGGGCAGCACGAACGAACCCGTGATGACGGCCTGCAGCGTCGGCAGGGCGCTCACGTCTCCGGTCAGCTGCAGGTACCAGGCGTACACGCCCGCGAGAGCGGCGAGCACCGCGACGAGCGGCTGCGACCACAGCCACATGCGCTCGGCCGCGCTCATCGCTCGTCGATCAGATCGGGCCGGATCGCGCGCGTGCGCGCGAGCTGCTGCTCGTGCCGCCACGACGCCACGGCGCCGTGGTTGCCGCTCAGCAGCACCGACGGCACGTCGAGGCCCCGCCAGACGGCGGGCTTGGTGTAGCTCGGGTACTCGAGCAGGCCGTCTTCGTGGCTCTCTTCGGTGAGGCTCTCGGGGTTGCCCACGACACCGGGCACGAGTCGGCCGATCGCCTCGATCATCGCCATCGTCGCCACCTCCCCGCCGTTGAGCACGTAGTCGCCGATGCTGAGCACGCGAACCTCCGTGCGCCCAGAGTAGTGGTCGACGACACGCTGGTCGATGCCCTCGTAGCGCCCGCAGGCGAACACGAGATGGTCGCGCAGCGCGAGCTCGCGCGCCATCGGCTGGGTGAACGGATGCCCGGCCGGGCTGGGCACGATGAGCACGCTGCTCGGCGTGAGCAGGGCATCGAGCGCCTCGCCCCAGGGCTCGGGCTTCATGACCATGCCCGCGCCGCCGCCGTAGGGGGTGTCGTCGACCGTGCGGTGGCGGTCATGAGTGTGCTCGCGCAGGTCGTGCACGCCGACCTCGATCACGCCGGCGGCACGAGCGCGCCCGAGCAGCGACACGTCGAGCACCCCGAAGAACTCGGGGAAGATCGTGACGATGTCGAGGCGCACGCTCTGCAGTCTAGGCAGAGGGTGCGACGTCGGCCTCGGGTTCAGCGACCGCCTGCTCGGCGGCCGGCTGGTCGTCGTCGGCCAGCTCTTCGAAGAGCCCGACGGGAGGCGTGATCGTGACCGTGCCCGCGGCGATGTCGACGGCGGGGACGATCGCGCTGACGAAGGGGACGAGCACGTCGCGCTCACCCGAGCGGACGACGAGCAGGTCTTGCGCCGGGAAGTGCTCGACGCGCGCGACCGTGCCGACCTCGACCCCGTCGCGCAGGGCTCGCAGGCCCACGAGCTGGAAGTCGTACCAGGCGTCGGGCTCGTCGGGCTCGTCGGAGTCTTGATCGATCCAGAGGATCGCCTTGGCGAGGCTCTCCGCCCCCGAACGATCGGAGACGCCCTCGAAGAAGCCGACGGGCTGGCCGTTGTACCACCGCAGCTCGGCGAGCGTGAGGGTCTTGCCGTGCCACGGCGAGCTGGTCGGAACCTGCAGCGTGAAGACCGAGCCCGGCGTGAACCGCTTGTCGGGGTCGTCGGTGAAGAGCTCGAGCTTGAGCGCGCCCTTGAGCCCGTGGGCCTTGGTGAGACGACCGACCCGCAGCTGCTGCGGCGCCGTGCTCACAGCTGATCGGTGTCGACGACGTCGACACGCACGCGACGCCCGTCGGCGAGCGACGAGATGACCGTGCGGAGGGCTTTGGCGGTGCGACCGCCGCGGCCGATCACGCGACCGAGGTCCTCGGGGTGCACGCGCACCTCGAGGACCTCGCCGCGAGCGGAGCTCTGCGCGACGACGGCGACGTCGTCAGGGTGATCGACGATCCCCTTGACGAGATGTTCGAGCGTGTCAGCGAGCAATGTCGTCAGGCCTTCTCAGCCTCGGTGTCGTCAGCAGCGGCCTCGACGGGGGCCTCCTCAGCAGGGGCCTCGACAGCAGGGGCCTCCTCAGCGGCCACCTCGGCCGGAGCCTCGACAGCGGCCTCGACGACCTCGTCGACGGCCTCGGCCGCGGGCGCCTCGACGGCCGGAGCCTTCTCGGCGGCGGGCTTCTCAGCCTTGGGCTTGAGCACCGGCTTCTTCTTCTCGTCCATAACGAACGCGGCCTTGGGCTCGGCGAACTTGACGGTGCTCTTGGCACCCTTCTCGCCCTTGAACATGCCCCAGTCGCCGGTGAGCTTCAGCAGCGCGAGCACCTGCGGGCTCGGCTGCGCGCCGACGCTCAGCCAGTACTGGGCGCGCTCGGAGTTGACCTCGATGACCGAGGGCTCCTCCGTGGGGTGGTACTTGCCGATCTCTTCGATGGCACGACCGTCGCGCTTGGTGCGCGAGTCGGCGACGACGATGCGGTAGTACGGTGCACGGATCTTGCCCATGCGCTTGAGGCGAATCTTGACAGCCACGTTTCTCCGAAGTGTGTGAAGGGGATGAGTTGCGACCGGCTGCGTGGGGCACACTCGGCGCGAAAGCTCGTGATGGATGCTCGCGCCGCCTGATTAGAGGGTCGGGCCCGCGAGCACTCGACCCCCCATTCTGGCAGATTTTCGACGGCTCCGCCGCCGCGCCCTCGCGATCGGGCTCAGCGGTGCCCGTCGCGCCAGCTCAGCCACTCGCGCACGGGCGCCGTGTCGAACTCGGGGCCGTCGAGGCCGAGCGTGAACAGGGTCGCACCAACAGCGTGCAGTTCGTCGGCCTGCTGCATGGTGCGCTCGCGGATCTCGACCGAGATCTCGACCTCGCTCACATCGCGGCCGACCGCGGCGCCGTGCTCGGCGAGGATGCCGAGCTTGCGCTCGAGCGTCGGCACGTCGGCGAACGAGTGCCAGATGTCGGCGTGCTGGGCGACGATGCGCAGCGTCTTCTTCTCGCCGCCGCCCCCGATGAGGATGGGGATGTCGCGGGTGGGGGCGGGGTTGAGGCGCGACCAGCGATCACGGATGATCGGCAGGGTGTCGGCCAGGGCATCCAACCGGCCCCCGACGGTGCCGAACTCGTATCCGTACTCGTCGTAGTCGCGCTCGAACCAGCCCGAGCCCGTGCCGAAGATGAACCGGCCGGTGCCGCCCTTCGCGCTGATGTGGTCGATCGTGCGGGCCATGTCGGCCTGCAGGTTCGCATTGCGGTAGCTGTTGCAGTTGACGAGCGCGCCGAGCTCGGCGTGCGTCGTCTGCTCGGCGATCGCGGCGAGCATCGTCCACGACTCGAAGTGCAGGCCGTCGGGGTCGCCGTAGAGCGGGAAGAAGTGGTCCCAGTTGAAGATCACGTCGACGCCGAGGGCGTCGAGCTCGGCGGCCGCGTCGCGGATCCGCTCGTAGGGGGTGTGCTGGGGCCGCAACTGCACGCCGAGGCGCACGGGTCGAGTCGTCATGGCTCTCAGCCTACGGTCGCGGGCGCGGTGGCCGTGCGGGCCCAGGGGCTCGCCGCCTCGAGCTGCGCCGCGACGCCGAGCAGCAACGCCTCCCCCGCGCCATCGGCCGAGGGATGCGCCACGAGCTGCACGCTCAGCGGCACCTGCGCGCCGTCGTGCCACCCCGCCGGAACCGCGGCGGCCGGCCAGCCGAGCAGGTTCCACAGGGCCGCGTAGGGCGCGTAGCCGATGTTGGCGCGCAGGTTCGCGACCCAGCCGCGCCGGTGCCAGCCTTCGGCGAGCGGGCCGGGCTGGGCGAGACCGGGGGTGAGGATGACGTCGACCCCGGCCGTGGCCGCCTCGACACGCGCCCGCAGGCGGGTGACGGGGCCGGGACGCAGCCCGCCGAGGCGCCGCAGCACACGGCCCGCGCGCACGTGGGCGCGCACGCGCGGCTCGAGGCGGCGCACGTCGAGCCCCTCGTGCACGGCATCGTCGGCCGCCCCGGCGAACCAGCGGGCGAGCACGGGCAGCGGGTCGGCCGGGTAGGGGATGCGCAGCTCGACGACCTCGTGGCCGGCGGCCCGCAGCGTGTCGGCGGCGCGCTCGGCGGCAGCCTTCCACTCGGGGTCGAGACTCGCCAGCGGGGTCGGGATGCCCGTCGCGAGCCCGATGCGCAGCCCGCGCGGGATCACCACCTCGCCGAGCGCCGGGCGGCCCGCCATGACCGAGAGCATGAGCGCGGCATCCTGCACCGTCGTCGCGAGCGGGCCGTTCTCGCTCATGCCGAACCAGCTGTGCGCGCCCATGTCGGCGGGCACGAGCCCCGAGCCGGGCTTGAGACCGACGAGGCCGCAGTTGGCGGCGGGGATGCGGATCGATCCCATGCCGTCGGCGGCATGGGCGACGGCGACCATGCCGCTCGCGACCGCCGCGGCCGAGCCGCCCGACGAGCCGCCCGAGGTGCGATCCGGGTTGTGCGGGTTGCGGGTCGTGCCGTAGACCGAGTCGGTCGTGCCGAAGACGCACAGCTCGGGCACGCGCGTGAGGCCGACGATGATCGCGCCCGCGGCGCGCAGCCGCGCGACGACCTCGTGGTCGGCGGGCCGGGGCTCGGCGCTCGTGGCCGCGCTGCCCTCGCGCATCGGCTCGCCCGCGACCGGGATGTTGTCTTTGATCGCGATCGGCACGCCCGCGAGCGGCAGGCGCTCGCCCGCGGCGACGCGCGCATCCAGCGTCGCATCGAACGCGGCGGCCTCGGCGAGCGCCCGCTCGGCGCGCACCAGCTGGAAGGCACCGAGCGCGGGGTCGAGGGCGGCGATGCGAGCGAGGGCGGACCGGGTCTCGGCGACGGCGGTCGTCGTGCCGGCGAGCACGGCGGCGGCGGTCTCCGCGGCGGTGAGGAGGGTCATGGCTTCACCCTACGGCGCGGCCGCGGCCCGCCGTCGTCAGCGGCCGAGCAGCTTCTGGATGGTCGCGAGGTCGTCGGCGCTCGGCTGCGCGCCCGCGGTGGACCCGCCGCCGAGGCCGAACCCAGCTCCGGATGCGCCCGCCGCCGCGCCGGGCGTGAGGCCCTGCGCGCGAGCGGCCTCCTCGGCCGCGCGCTTCGCCGGGTTGCCCGACTTCGACGCACCCTTGCCCTTCTTCTTGGCGGCGGCCTTGCGGGCGCTCGCGGCTCCCCCACCGCCGCCCATACCCGGCATCGGGCCCATGCCCGGAATCTGCGGCATGCCGCCCTTCGCGACCGTCTTCATCATCTTGGCCGCCTGGTCGAACCGCGTGACGAGCGAGTTCACCTCGGTCACCGTCGTGCCCGAGCCCCGCGCGATGCGCAGGCGGCGAGAACCGTTGAGCAGTTTCGGCAGGCGCCGTTCGGCCGGCGTCATCGACTGGATGATCGCCTCGGTGCGCACGAGCTCGCGCTCGTCGAAGTTGTCGAGCTGCTCGCGCATGCCGCGCGCGCCCGGCAGCATGCCGAGCATGCCCTTGATCGAGCCCATGTTCTTGAGCTGCTGCATCTGGCCGAGGAAGTCTTCGAGCGTGAAGCTGTCGGTCGCGAACTTCTCGGCCGTCTTGCGCGCGTCTTCTTCGTCGAAGGCCTTCTGCGCCTGCTCGATGAGGGTGAGGATGTCGCCGAGGTCGAGGATGCGGCTCGCCATGCGGTCGGGGTGGAAGGGCTCGAAGTCGTCGAGGCCCTCACCGGTCGAGGCGAACATGATCGGTCGGCCCGTGATGCTCGCGACGCTGAGCGCGGCACCGCCGCGCGCGTCGCCATCCAGCTTCGAGAGCACGACGCCCGTGAAGTCGACGCCCTCTTGGAAGGCCTTCGCGGTCGTGACCGCGTCTTGACCGATCATCGCGTCGATGACGAAGAGCACCTCGTCGGGGTCGACGGCCTTGCGGATGTCGGCGGCCTGCTTCATGAGCTCGGCGTCGACGCCGAGGCGGCCGGCGGTGTCGACGATGACGACGTCGTGCAGCGAGGTCTTCGCGTGCTTGAGCGCGTCGGTCGCGACCTTCACGGGGTTTCCGACTCCGTTGCCCGGCTCGGGCGCGAACACCGCGACCCCGGCCTGCTCGGCCACGACCTGCAGCTGCTGCACGGCGTTGGGGCGTTGCAGGTCGGCAGCGACGAGCAGCGGGGTGTGGCCGTCGGCCTTCAGCCACTTCGCGAGCTTGCCGGCGAGCGTCGTCTTGCCGGCGCCCTGCAGGCCCGCGAGCATGATGACCGTCGGCGGGTTCTTGGCGAACTGCAGCCGGCGCTGCTGCCCGCCCAGGATCGTGATGAGCTCGTCGTTGACGATCTGCACGACCTGCTGGGCGGGGTTGAGCGCCTTGTTGACCTCGTCGCCGAGAGCGCGCTCGCGCACCGCCGCCGTGAAGTCTTTGACCACCGGCAGGGCGACGTCGGCCTCGAGCAGAGCCCGCCGGATCTCGCGCACCGTGCCGTCGACATCGGCCGGGCTCAGCTTGCCTTTCGTGCGCAGCGCGCTGAAGGTCGCCGTGAGCCGATCAGAGAGAGTGCCGAAGGTCGCCATAGTGGCCCCATTCTAGGCGGCGGGCTCTGATTGACTGGGCGCATCAGGCCTCGAGGAGGAACCATGCGACGTGCGATCTTCGGTCACGAGCCCCAGGTGGATGCTGCCGCCTGGGTCGCCCCGACCGCGACCCTCATCGGGCAGGTGCGCATCCACCCGCGCGCCTCGGTGTTCTACGGGGCGGTGCTGCGCGGCGACCGCGACCTCATCGAGGTGGGCGAAGGCTCGAACCTGCAAGACAACGTGACGGTGCACGGCGACCCCGGCCGGCCGACGATCGTCGGCCGCGGCGTGAGCGTCGGGCACGCGGCGATGCTGCACGGCTGCACGATCGAGGACGACTGCCTCATCGGCATGAGCGCGACTGTGCTCAACGGCGCCGTCATCGGGCGCGAGTCGCTCGTGGCCGCAGGCGCGGTCGTGCTCGAGGGCACGATCGTGCCGCCCCGGTCGCTCGTGGCCGGCGTGCCCGCGAAGGTGCGGCGCGAGCTGACCGACGACGAAGTGGCGGGCATCCGGCGCAACGCCGAGACGTACCTCATGCTCTCGGCCGCGCACGCCGCCCTCGACGGAAGCTAGGGCACCAGGCTCGCGGCGAAGACGTGGGGGGTGAAACCGGTGAGGTCGCCGATGCCCTCGCCCTGACCGATGAGCTTGATCGGGATGCCCGTCTGCTGCTGCACGCGCAGCACGAAGCCGCCCTTGGCCGAGCCGTCGAGCTTCGTGACGACGAGCCCGGTCACCCCCGCGCTCTCGATGAACGCCTCGGCCTGCGCGAGACCGTTCTGGCCGGTCGTGCCGTCGAGCACGAGCAGCACTTCGGCGATGGGCGCGAGCTTCTCGATCACGCGCGTGACCTTGCCCAGTTCATCCATGAGGCCGGCCTTCGTCTGCAGGCGGCCGGCGGTGTCGATGATCGCGATGTCGACGTCGTTGTCGATCGCGAACTGCACGGTCTGGTAGGCGACGCTCGCCGGGTCCTGCCCCGCCTGCTGCGGTCGCACGACCTGCGCTCCCGCGCGCTCGGCCCACGTCGCGAGCTGGTCGACCGCCGCGGCGCGGAACGTGTCGGCGGCACCGACGACGACCGAGCGCCCGTATCCGGTCAAGAACTTCGCGAACTTGCCGATCGTGGTCGTCTTGCCGACGCCGTTGACCCCCACGACGAGCACGACCGCGGGGCGGTTGCTGAGCGTGAGGGTGGGGTCGTGCGCGGCCAGCCGCTCTTCGAGCGCTTCCCGCAGCATGCGCTTGAGGTCGCGCGGGTCGGTCGTCTTGAACCGCACGACGTTCGCGCGCAGCTCGTCGAGGATCTCGTCGGCGAGGTCGGGGCCGAAGTCGGCGCCGATGAGGGCTGTCTCGAGGTCATCCCACGTGTCGTCGTCGATCGTCGGGTTCGTGAAGAGGCCGCGCAGCGCGCCCCCGAGACTCCACCCCTCAGCCATGCCCTCAGCCTACCGGCGCCCCACCCTCCCGCCTTTGTCGCAGATCTGGGGCAAAAAGGCGCATCGGCCGCAGGGCTGACCCGCTTTGAGCAGAATCTGGATCGAGTGCGCGGCCCCGCGGGTCAGGGCAGAGCGAGGGGGCGGATGCCCAACCGGAGTCTCGCCGGCGCCACCCATCCTCGGTCTCGAAGCCGTCGAGCGAGCGACCCGAGCACTCGCCGCGGTTCACCGTAGAGGTCGGCTCGGGTGCAGCGAACCGCGCTCCAGCCGACGTCGGCGAAGGCGTCGAAACGACGCAGGTCGTGGGCGAATACACGGTCGTCGGTGCGATGCTGATCCCCCTCGTACTCGACGAGCACGCGGAACTCCGGCCAGGCGAGATCGGGATGCAGCGGCCCGATCGGGGTCACGACCTCGGGGGCGATCTCCGGCTCCGGGAACCCCGCACTCCGGAGAAGCAGCCGCAGGTGCGACTCGGGCCTCGAGCGCACTCCCGCTCGCGAGAGCCGAGCCGCCCGACGGAGGGCCGACGCACCTGCACGGCGCGCGCTGCGGGCGAGCATCCGGTCGATGCCGCCGAGGGCGCTCCGGTCGTCAGCCCAGCGCGCAGCGTCGATGATCGCCACGAGGTCTGGCAGATCGACGTCGGTCGCCACCGTCAGCAGGGTGGCCCCGATTGTGCCGACGCGCAACGGCACGGTCTCGCCGGTCGACAGAGATACGAGCAGCTGTTCGAAGACCGGAGCTTCGAGGTCTCGCTGGTGCCCGACCACACCCGCTCCTCGCGGCGCGTGCCCTCCGCGCTCGACCGTCACATGCAGCGGGCTTGCACGGAGCCTTCCGGGCAAGGGCAGTCCCCGGAGCGCGGCGGCGGTCGTGTTCGAGAACCAGGCCGACTCGGGCATGACCTGCGCGTACGCCCACGAGCGGTCCACGATCGTGGCGAGCGGAGCCGCGAACGTGACGACCCCGTGAAACGGGTGCCCGACATCCGCGCGGCGCAGCCGATCGGGCGGCACTCCGAGTCGCAGCGCCTGGGCGGTGGAGAGGAACTCACCGCGGACGACGGTCGGAATCGGTTCGGGCTGTCTGGTCACACCCGCACGATCCCCCGTCGGGCACGTCCAACGGCCCTCCGGGCGATACCCGTCAGATTCTTCTCAAACCGGGGCAACCGTGAGGGAGGAGCGCCCTTTTGGCCCAGATCTGGACCAAAAGGGGGAGCTACTCGTCGCGCATCTTCTCGTAGATCTTCTGGCAGTCGGGGCAGATCGGGAACTTCTCGGGGTCGCGCCCCGGAGTCCACTTCTTGCCGCAGAGGGCGCGCACGGGCTTGCCGGTGAGCGCCGACTCGATGATCTTGTTCTTCGGCACGTAGTGCGAGAAGCGCTCGTGGTCGCCGTCTTCGAGCTGTTCTTCGGTGAGCAGCTTCTCGAGCTCGCGATCGAGCACGTCGGTGCCGCCGCCCTGCCCTGCACCGCCGGGTTCGTCCAGTGTCGCCATGCGCCCAGTGTACGACGCGGTCGGATGCCCGCACCGGGCGACGCCGCCCCGCGAGCCCTGCGGCGGTACTAGGTGCGCAGCACGAGATCGAGCAGCTCGGGAGCCCGGTGCCGGAACGCCCGACCGCCGATGACGATGCCCAGCAGGAGCATCCCGAACCCGGTCGCCGCACCCGCCAGGCCGGCGACGGCGAACCAGGCGGGCTCGGTGAAGCCCCAGACGGCGGCGACGAGCGCGGGCGCCATGAAGACGAGAGTGGCGAGCAGCGCCAGTGCCTGGGACCAGCCCGCCCGGGCTCCGAGCGTCGGGGGCTGGTCGAACGGGCCGGCGCCGGGGCGCGCCGCCGGGTAGGCGCCGATCGCCGAGGCGACGCTCGAGACGCCGAGGCCCGTGAGCAGCAGCCCGAGGCTCACGCCGATGAGCGCGGGCACCACCCCGTCGACGCCCGACCAGAGCGCGAAGAGCGGTGCGAGCACGAGCACGATCGGCACGCCGATGAGCAGCGGGGGCACGCACCGGCCCCAGCGGTCGGCCGCGCCGGCGACCGGCGAAGCCACGTGCAGCCACAGCGCGGTGTGGTCGTAGGCGACGTCGTTGTGGGCGAACCAGCCGAGGAAGAGGGCGAGCACGGGCAGCGGCACGAGCCAGAGCGGTGGCAGCGGCGCCCCGGCGACGGCGAACGCGAGCATCATGAGCACGGGGGCGAGGGGCAGGGCGAGCACGACGGCGCGGTAGCGGGCGTCGCGAGTCCAGTAGAGGAGGCTGCGCGCGGCGATCACCCCACCGGGCGTCGCGGGCACGAGGTCGAACCAGCCGAGCCCCGAGGTCGAGACGTCGGCGTGCGCGCGCTGGGGGGCCTCGATCAGCCGCGAGACGAGCCAGCCCCAGCCCCACACGAGCACCGCGATCATGACGATGCCGCCGAGCAGTCGGGCGAGCAAGGGGCCGAGCGCGCTCGCGGGCACGGCCCACAGCATGCCGAGCGGCGTGTTGCCGAGGGTGCGGGCGATCGCGATGAGGGTGTCGTCGTCTCCGCTCGCGCGCACGGCGAGCACGGTCGTCACGGCCGCGGCGAGCGCGATGACGATGACCGTTCGCGCGGCCGCTGTCACCAGCCGTCGGGCGGAGGGCGAGACGGCGAGCTGCGCGCCGATCGCCACGAGGTACTGCGAGCTGAGGATGATCGCCGCCGCCGCGAGGACCCCCGCCACGATGGCGGCCCCCGCGGTGGGAGTGCCCGCCCACGCGAGTTCGAGGCCGATGCCGAGCGTCGCCGCGAGCACGCCGGGTAGCCCGACCGCAGCCGCCGCACCGAGCGACACGGCGAGCCGCCGCGGCTCGATCGGGAAGGAGGCGAACCGGCGCGGCTCGAGCGCGGAGCCGAGGCCCGCACTGAGCGGTGCCACGGCGAGCGCGAGGGCCAGCGATGATGCGACGATCACGAGGCCGGCGCGGTGGCTGGCCAGTCTGACATCGACCTCGAGGGCGAGCAGGATGACCGCCGCGCCCACGGCGACACCGAGCACCAGCACAGCGAGGGTGCGGGCGAGCGTCGCGCCGGGGCGGAAGGCCGACCCGAGCAGTGCGAGCTTCAGTCGGAGAACGTGGTCAACCACTCGAGACCCTCCACCGCGACGCGGCCGCCCGCGAGCTCGACGAACCGCTCCTCCAGGCTCTCTCCGTCGCGCACCTCGTCGAGGGTTCCGGCAGCGAGGATGCTGCCCGCGACGATGACGGCGACGCTGTCGCACACGCGCTCGACGAGAGCCATGTTGTGGCTCGAGAGCACGACGGTGCCCCCCGCGGCGGCGAAGCGCTGCAGCAGGTCGACCGCCTGCGCGGTCGACACGGGGTCGACCGATTCGAACGGCTCATCGAGCACGAGCACCGACGGCGAGTGGATGAGCGCGGCAGCGAGCGAGATCTTCTTCACCATGCCGACGGAGTAGTCGCGCACGGGGCGGTCGAGCGACCCGTCGAGCCCGAGCGCGACCGCGAGGTCGTCGGTGCGGGCTCGAGCGGTGCTGCGGTCGAGGCCGTGCAGCACGGCCGAGTAGTACAGCATCTGGGCACCGGTGAGGCGGTCGAACAGCCGCATGCGGTCGGGCAGCACGCCGAGCTTGCTCTTCGCGGCGGTGGGGGCGCGCCACACATCGGTGCCTCCGACGAGCACCTGCCCCGCATCCGGGCGCAGCAGGCCCGTGATCATGGAGAGGGTCGTGGTCTTGCCCGCCCCGTTGGGGCCGACGAATCCGAAGACCGAGCCCCGGCGCACGCTGAGGCTCACGCCATCGACCGCGGTCACACCGGTGAACGACTTGCGCAGGCCCGTGACCTCGAGAACCACGGGCGGCACCGGCGCGGCCTTCTTGGCCCGCGGCGTCGCGGCGGTCGATCGCGCGGCAGGCTTCGCGGCCTTCACCGGGGGTTTTCCCGCGCGACTCGCGGCCGGCCGGGCGGGCTTCCCCGGGCGCTGGGGCGATGCTGGCGAGGATTCCACAACCTCAACGCTACCAACCGGGGCGGCACCCGACTCGCCCCGCGAGGAAGGGGACGGTACGGGTCACAGTTCGGAAACAAAGGGTGAACAGATCGTGACGATCAGACATCGGTCCCGGTAAAGTGGAGGCGCACAACGGTGTGTCCCATTCTCACGTCGTCTTCGCGACTGACACATCAGGAGTCCTCATCATGACCACTCAGGTCGTCATCCTCGCCGCAGGCATGGGCAGCCGCCTCGGCCGCGAGCTGCCGAAGCCCCTCACCGAGCTCAACGACGGTCGCACGATCATGCGGCAGCAGCACGACAACATCGCCGCGGCGTTCGGTACCGACGCCACGATCACGACCGTCGTCGGCTACAAGCTCGAGCACATCATCGACGCCTTCCCCGAGGTCGAGTACGTCTACAACGAGCAGTACGACCAGACCAACACCTCGAAGAGCCTGCTGCGCGCCCTCAAGGCCACCGGCAAGCACGGCGTGCTGTGGATGAACGGCGACGTCGTCTTCGACCCGCAGGTGCTCGTGCGCGTGGCCGGCCTCGTGCACGCCGACCGCTCGTTCGTGAGCGTCAACACCTCGACCGTCAGCGACGAAGAGGTCAAGTACACGGTCGACGCCGAAGGCTTCATCCAGAAGCTCTCGAAGACCGTCGCCGGCGGGCTCGGCGAGGCCGTGGGCATCAACTACATCTCGAGCCGCGACAAGGCCGTGCTGATCCACCACCTCACGCGCTGCGCCGACCAAGACTATTTCGAGCGCGGCATCGAGCTCGCGATCGAGCACGACGGCATCACCGTCGAGCCGGTCGACATCAGCGACCTCTACGCCGTCGAGATCGACTTCGCCGAAGACCTCGAGCGCGCGAACCTGCACGTCTGAACCCTCGGGGGCCGCGCGAGCCGCGCGACCTCGTCGACCATCCCCGCGCTGTCGCGGACGAATCGGCACGCGTGCCGCTAGCGTTGTCGTTCGTGACCACTGCCCCGCCGCCGCGACCCGAGCGCAGCCCCGCGCAGGTGTACCGGCAGTCGTTGTGGCTCCTGACGAGCCGCGACCTCAAGGTGCGGTACGCCACGTCGTTCCTCGGCTATGTGTGGTCGGTGCTCGACCCGCTCGTGATGGCGATCATCTACTGGTTCGTCTTCACGCAGGTCGTCGACCGCACGATCGGCGACGACCCGTACATCGTCTTCCTGCTCGCGGGCCTGCTGCCGTGGATGTGGTTCAACGGCGCCGTCGGCGACGCGACGCGCGCGTTCATCAAAGACGCCAAGCTCGTGCGCTCGACCCGCATCCCCCGCACCGTCTGGGTCAACCGCATCGTGCTGTCGAAGGGCATCGAGTTCGTCGCCGCCCTGCCCGTCATCGTGATCTTCGCGATCATCTTCGGGGCCGAGGTCACGGCGGGGGTCGCGTGGCTGCCCGTCGCGATCGTGCTGCAGGCCGTGCTCACCGTCGGGCTCGGGCTCATCATCGCCCCGCTCGTGGTGTTCTTCCGCGACCTCGAGCGCGCGGTCAAGCTCATCCTGCGCTTCCTGTTCTACGCATCGCCCATCATCTACGGTCTCAGCGATCTGCCCGCGGGCCTCGACCTGTGGGC
Organism: uncultured Microbacteriaceae bacterium; assembly: GCA_964540305.1. Taxonomy (GTDB): domain Bacteria; phylum Actinomycetota; class Actinomycetes; order Actinomycetales; family Microbacteriaceae; genus Microcella. The sequence continues at coordinate 107,368 of CAZILZ010000001.1, forward strand.
CTCGTTCAACCCCCTCGCGGGCATCATCTCGCTGTACCGGGCGAGCTTCTTCCCCGACCAGCTGGATGCCCGCGCCGTGCTCATCGCGGCCGTCATGAGCCTCGTCATCCTCGGCGTCGGCGTGCTCGTGTTCCGGCGCATGGTGCGTGCCGTGCTGAAGGAGGTCTGATGGAGGCCGAGTCGGTCATCCGCGTCACCGGAGCGGGCATCCGGTTCCGCCGCAATCGGCGCGGTCGGCGGTCGTTCAAAGACCTCTTCGCAGGCTCGAAGCGCCGGTCACGACCCGACGAGTTCTGGGCCCTGCGCGGCGTCGACGTCGACGTGCGCGCGGGTGAGGCGATCGGGGTCGTGGGCCGCAACGGGCAAGGCAAGTCGACGCTGCTCAAGCTCGTCGCGGGTGTCATGCTGCCCGACGAGGGCACTGTCGAGGTGCGCGGCGGTGTCGCGCCGCTCATCGAGATCACCGGCGGCTTCGTCGACGACCTCACCGTGCGCGAGAACCTCTACCTGACGGCCGGCCTGCACGGCATGACGAAGCACGAGATCGACGCACGCTACGACGAGATCATCGACTTCGCCGAGCTGCGCGACTTCGTCGGCACCCCGTACAAGCACCTGTCGAGCGGCATGAAGGTGCGGCTCGCGTTCTCGGTCATCTCGCGCCTCGAAGAACCGATCCTGCTCGTCGACGAGGTGCTCGCCGTCGGCGACAAGGCGTTCCGCGACAAGTGCTACCAGCGCATCGACGAGCTGCTCGCGGGCGGTCGCACGCTGTTCTTCGTGTCGCACAACGAGCGCGACCTGCAGCGCTTCTGCACCCGCGGTCTCTACCTCGACAAGGGGGGCCTCGTGCTCGACGCGCCCATCCGCGAGGTGCTCGCCGCCTACAACCGCGACTACGGCAGCACCGCGCTCTGAGCCCGCGCGGGTGCCGCCCCGGCCGACGACCGCCCAGCCGCCCCTCGTACACTGGAGGGAGCGACGACAGGAGGAACCGTGACCCTCGCCCCGGGTGAGCAGAACGAGGTGGGCGGGCCGAGCCCGACCGCCGACCGCGGGCCCCTGAAGGGCATCCCGATCGACGACGTCGCCGTTGCGCCCGCGGCCCCCGCCTCGCCCGACGTCGACCCGCTCATCGTGCGCGGACTGCGCGCTGCGATGTCGGCGCAGCGGCCGGCGGTGCTGCTGCACATCCGCTCGATCCGTCGGCAGTACCCGGCGGCGACGCCCGAGCAGGTCGTCATGATCCTCGAGCGCCGATTCCTCAACAGCGTCACCCTGACGGGTGCCGGCAGCGGCGCCGCCGCCCTCATCCCCGGCGTCGGCACGGCGCTCGGGCTCACCGTCATCGGCGTCGAGACCGTCGCGTTCTTCGAGATGACCGCCCTGTTCGCGCAATCGGTCGCCGAGATTCACGGCATCGTCGTCGACGACGAAGAACGCGCGCACAACCTCGTCATGGCGCTCATGCTCGGCGGGCCCGGCAAAGACCTCGTGCAGCAGTTCGTGGGCCAGGCGACCGGAGCGGGCCCCGACCGCACGCAGTACTGGGGCGAGTCGATCACCGCCGGCATGCCCAAAGCCCTCGTCGGCGTGCTCAACAAGCGGCTGCGCGACGAGCTCGTCAAGAACATGGCCGTCAAGCAGGGCGGCAGCATGGCCGGCCGGCTCGTGCCCTTCGGCATCGGTGCTGTCATCGGCGGCGCCAGCAACCGGCTCATCGGCGGCAAGGTCGTGCGCACCGCTCAGCAGGCCTTCGGCCCCGCGCCGGCACGATGGCCGGCAGAGCTCGACCGGCTCAGTCCCCCGAAGGAGCCTCGTCCTCGTCGTCTTCGTCGTCGAAAGGGTTCGACTCCGACGTGATCGGGTCGTGGGCGTGGATGGCCGCCACGCGGTTCCACTCTGCGTAGAGCGTGTCGACCGCGGCATGGAAGCGCGCCGTGGCCGCCCCCGGCGCCGTGTCGCCGAAGTAGGTCTGCACCCAGTGCGTGAGCTTCTCGTGCGCCTCGGTGCTCGTCAGTACGCGGTCGACGAGCGGCACGACACTGGCCGACTGCTCGGCGTGCAGCCACTCGCAGTCGCTCAGGTACCCCGAGTCGTCGATCTCGGCCTCGGGCGACGCCGGTCGCGCGATGATGAGCGGCTTGCCCGTCGCCAGCCGGTCGTAGACCATCGCCGAGATGTCGGTGATCGCGACGTCGGCGGCGGCGAGCTGCCAGCCCAGCGCGGCCCCCGTGTCGTGCACGTGGTGCGCAGACGGGTCGGCGGCGTTGGCGCGCTCCAGAGCGGCCACGATGCGCCGGTTGGCCGCCCCGTACGCGCGGCTCACCACCCCGCTGCGCGGGTGCGGGCGATAGATCACGCGGTGGCGGCCGGTCGCGAGCAGAGCATCCACGAGGGCCTCACCGTGGCTCGCGATCGAGCCGTAGGCTGCGGCAGGCCGGTCACCCTCCCACGTCGGGGCGTAGAGCACGACCGTGCGATCGTCGGCCGGGTACGGCGTCTCGCCGGCGAAGTGGTCGGCCTGCGGGCGACCGATCTCGAGCACCTTCTTCTCGAGGTCGTAGTCCCACAGCTTGCGGGCCAGGCGGTCTTTCGCGGCCTGGCCGGCGACGAAGGCGAAGTCGTAGGCCTTGTACTGATTGGTGGTCATGTACATCTTGTCGGACTCGCCATGGTTGATGAACACGTGCCACATGCGGCCGTAGCGGAACATCTGGAAGTTCTTGGTGTTCTGGTTCACGTAGAACACGATGCGCAGCGGCTGCTCGGCGACGAAGCGCTCGAGATCGGTCACCTTGCGCAGGTAGACGACGGGCACGGGGGCCTCGTCGAGCAGGGTCATCATCGTTCCGGGGCTGCGGCTGATGATCGCGACCGGATGCTCGCGCGCGAGCTCGGCGAGCGGCGCGTACCACTGCCGGATCTGGTACAGGTTCACCCGGGTATCGGCGAAGTAGACGGCGATCTCGATCGTGCCGGGCGCCGGCGGCGTCTCGTCGGCCAGTCGCTCGGCGAGCAGGTTGCGGTTGCGGCGCGAGCGCAGCAGGTCGCGCACGATGCGGCGCGCGGTCTTCACCTGGCTCATGATCTTCACGTCGACCATCCTCCCAGCGGGCGGGTGAGCGGCCCGGCCAAACGGCCACACCGTTACCGACTTGTTCGCAATTCAGGCTGAGCGGCTCCGCGTGAACGACAGCGTGCGCGATTCGGCCGCTCAGCCTGAGTTGCGAACACTGCGGGCGTGACAGAATCGGGCGCGATGGCCCGCTTCACGTTCAGCGCCGGCAACGCGCGCGTACTCGCCCGCGCCCCGCTCTACGCGCTCGGGGCGCTCACCGCCGTGCTCGTACCGCGCAGCCCCCACCGCTGGGTGCTCGGTTCGGGCATCGGCCTCGGCGAGGGCGCGCTCGCGCTGCTCGAACTGACCGCCGCACGCGAGCCCGCACGGCACCTCACGTGGCTCGCGTCGAGCGCCGACGAGGTCGCGGCGGCGCGGGCGCGCGGCCTGCGAGCGCTGCGCAAGGGCGGGCCGCGCGGTCTCTGGGCGACGCTGCGCGCGGGTGTGGTGGTCGTCACGCACGGTTTCGGCGACGTCAACCGCTTCGGGGTGAGCGGCGCGCGCGTCGTGCAGCTGTGGCACGGCATCCCGCTCAAGCGCCTGCACCTCGACACCGGCGCCGCGCTGCGCCTGCCCCTCATCGGCTCGCTGCCGGGCGTCGGCCGGCTCATGACGGCGCTCTACCGCAGGGCCGGCGCGCAGATCGCGCTGTTCCCGGTCGCCTCCGCGCTCGTCGCGGCGCGCATCCGCTCGGCGTTCGGGCTGCCGGCCGCCCGCGTCATCGTGACGGGCGACCCGCGCGACGACGTGCTGCTGGCGGGCACGCCCGAGTCGCGGCGCGCGGCGGCGCGCGGCCTCGTGTCGTCGGCGCTCGTCGCGGCAGGCGGGGCGCCGCTGCCCGCCGACGGACAGGTCGCGCTCTACGCCCCCACGTGGCGCGACGGCGCCGTGGATGCCGCGATCCCGACTCGCGCGGAGTGGCAGCAGATCGCCGCGTGGGCCGACCGCGCGGGCGCGACGCTGCTGATCCGTTCGCACCCGCTCGGCGCGGGCTCGTACGCGGAGGGCGCCGCGGGCTCGGCCCGCATCCGGTTGCTCGGCCGCGATGCCCTGACCGATGTGACTCCGGCGCTGCCGGCGCTCGACGCCCTCGTCACCGACTACAGCTCGATCGCGTTCGACGCCGCCATCGCCGGGGTGCCGAGCGTCTTCTTCGCCCCCGACCTCGCCCAGTACCTGGCGACGCGGGGGCTGTACCAGCCGTACCGCGAGTTCAGCGGCGGCGAGCCGGCGCGCACGTGGGCCGAGACGCTCGCGCGGCTCGACGGCGTGCTCGACGGGCCGGGCCGGGCCACCGCGCTCGCGCACGCGGCGTGGCTGCGCGACGAGGTCGTCGACCACCTCGACGGGCGCGCGACCGAGCGGGTGCTCGACGCCGTGCTCGGGCTGCTCGGCGACACCTCGGCGGCCGCGCCCGCCGCACCGAGTGCGCACGAGACCCTTCCCTCGGTCGCGCATGACCGACTCGTGGTCGAGACCGCCGTCATCCGCGACCGATCGGCGCACGATGCCGACGACGGCGGCGAGCTGGTGGTCGAGGTGACGGGCACCTCACCCCGCCACCTCGAGTCGCTCGTGCTCGCCGGCGCGCGGCACTCGATCACGGCCGATCTCGCTCAGCAGGGCGACCGGTTCACGGCGGGCTTCCGTGTGATCGGCGAGCGTTGGGGCAGCCCCGGGCTCGCGCCGCCCAGCGGCGACTACCGACTCGAGACCCGGTTCGAGGGTGCCGTGCACGCGACGGCGCGCGCGATCGTGACGGCAGAGCGAGCCCCCGAGGTGCGGGCCGAGCTGCTGCGGGCCGAACTGCGGGCCGAACTGCGCGCCGACGCCGGAACCCTCGTGCTGCGTGTCGCGGCCCCGCTCGCCGACGACGAGCGCGGAGCATCCGCCCAGAAAGGCCTCGAGCGCGCGTACCGGCGCCGCACCGCGAGCCCCGAGAACGCCGTGTTCTTCGAGAGCTTCTACAGCCAGACAGTCGCGTGCAATCCGCTCGCGATCGACCGCGAGCTCGCCCGAGCGCGCCCCGACGTGACGCGCTACTGGTCGGTCGTCGACCGCTCGATCGCGGTGCCGGAGGGCGCGATCGCCCTCGTCGAGGGCTCGGCCGAGTGGTGGCGCGTGCGGGCCGACGCACGCCTGCTGGTCGTCAACGACTGGCTGCGCAAACGCTGGATGCCCCGCCCCCACCAGCACGTGCTGCAGACCTGGCACGGCACCATGCTCAAGCGACTCGCGCTCGATCGCGACGGCGTGGGCCTGCGCACGCGCATCGCCGTGCGCCGCGAGAGCCGTCGGTGGCATGCTCTGCTCGCGCAGAACGAGTACGCGGCCGAGATCTTCCGGCGCGCCTACGCCTTCCGCGGGCCGATCTGGGTCGAGGGCTACCCCCGCAACGACGCGCTCGTGCACGACGGCGAGGCGGCACGGGCGCGGGTACGCGCGCGCATCGGCCTCCGCGCCGGGCAGCGCGCCGTGCTCTACGCCCCGACGTGGCGCGACGACGCCCGCGAGATCGTCGACTACCTCGACCTGCCGAGTCTGCCCGCGGCGCTGTCGGCGCTGCCCGGCGAGCACGTCGTGCTGGTGCGCGGCCACAGCCGAACCCTGCGGCACGGCCGCGACTTCGCCGTCGACGGGCTCATCGACGTGACCACCTACCCCGACATGGCCGACCTGCTGCTCGCGGCCGACGTCGTCATCACCGACTACAGCTCGCTCATGTTCGACATCACCGCGACCCGCACGCCGCTCGTGCTCTTCGCGCCGGATCGCGACCACTACGAGCGAGAGCTGCGCGGGTTCTACTTCGATCTGCTCGCCGGGGCGCCGGTCGCGGTGACCGAGAGCCGCGAGGCTCTGCTGCGGGAGCTCGAACGGCTGGCCGTCGCGTCGGGCGCCAGCGCAGCATCCCCGGCTCTGCAGGCGTGGCGCGACCGGTTCAACAGCCACGACGACGGGCGCGCGGCCGAGCGGGTCGTCGCGCGCATCATCGACACCGGGATGCTCGACCCGGCCTGAGCGCCGCCCCCACCTGCCGCTGCGACGCGTCGTCTACGACTCGATGCGCGAGCGGTCGACGGCGTCGCGCGCGCCCACCACGAGCCCGCGCAAGAACCCGGCGCCCCAGCTGTAGTGCATCACGACGATGACACCGACGAAGGTGGCGCGATCGGCCAGCCGCTCGCCGCTCGACCCCGAGACGAGCAGCATCAGAAGCAGCACGAGGTAGAGCACGGGCCCCAGGTACACGATCGACAGCAACCAGGCCGCGAGCCCCGTTACGAGGCCGACGAGCTCGAGCACGATCAGCACTGCGCTCAGCGCGCTCGCGAGCACGAGGGCGGGCGGCGCGAAGTAGCGCAGCGAGTTGCGCCCGCCGAGCCGACGCACGAGCTCGCCGCGCCAGATGCCGGTGGCGGTGAACTGGCGGGCGAGCTTGCTCCACGTGTCGCGCGGCCAGTAGGCCACCCGCAGGGCAGGGTCGAGCCAGACCAGGTGCCCGGCCTCGCGCAGGCGCAGGTTGAGCTCCCAGTCCTCCCCGCGCTTGAGGCCCTCGTCGTAGAGCCCGACCTGCTCGAGAGGGCCGCGGCGCATGATACCGAGGTAGGCGCTCTCGGCCGGCCCCTCGGATGCTCCGCCGTGGTACGCACCGCCCCCGAGCCCGAACCGGCTGTTGTAGGCGCGGGCGATGGCCGACTGAAGCCGCCCCCGCCCGGTCGCGACCATGAGCCCGCCGAGACTGGCCGCGACGGTGCGCTGCAGCGTCGCCACCCCGAGAGCGGTGTAGTCGGCGGGAAGCTCGGTGTGGGCATCCACCCGCACGATCACGTCGTGCGCGGCGGCACGGATGCCGAGGTTGAGGCTCAGCGGGATCGACAGCTGCGAATTCTCGACGATGCGGATGCGGGCATCCGCCGCCGCACGGGCGTGCACGCGCTCGGTCGTGCCGTCGGTCGAGGGGCCGAGCACGACGACGAGCTCGCGCTCACCGGCGTACTGCTGCGCGAGCACGCTCTCGATCGCGTCGTCGATGTAGGCCGCCTCGTTGTACACCGGCATGACGTAGCTGACGCCGGGGTGCGACGATGCAGGCTGGCCCATAGCGTCGAGGCTAGTGCCTCGGCGGGAGGTCGCGGCGGCGGTGCCGCCGTCGCCACCCCGGCGCGCTACGGCAGGGTGCCGAGCGTGACCGTGACCTCCTGCGCCTGCCCGCCGCGCACGTAGGTGACCGTGGCGCTCGCCCCCGCGGGCAGCACGCGCACCTGCGCGGTGAGGTCGACGCTGCCCGCGATCGGGACCCCGTTGAAGGCCGTGATCACGTCGCCGGAGCGCAGGCCCGCCACCTCGGCGGCTCCGCCCGGCAGCACGCTGTCGACGAGGGCGCCGACGACCGTGCTCTCGGCGTCGTTGATCGAGTCGGTGACGCTCGCGCCGAGGAGCCCGTGGGTCGCCGAGCCGCTCTCGATGAGCTCGGCGGCGATGCGCTGGGCGAAGTTCGACGGGATCGAGAAGCCGACGCCGATGCTGCCCGACTGGCCGCTGCCACCGCCCGCCGTGGCGATGGCGACCACGATGCCGATGAGACGGCCCTCGTCGTCGAGCAGCGCTCCACCCGAGTTGCCGGGATTGATCGCGGCGTCGGTCTGGATCACCGGCAGAGCGACCGTGCCCGACGTCACCGGTTGCGGGTCGGTGGTCTCGGTACCGGGCACGTCGAAGTCCCAGAAGTCGAAGGGAGCGTCGGTGCCGTCGTCAGGCTGCACCTGCTCGACCTGCGCGTCGGGAACCGCTGACGACCGCACGGTGATCGAGCGGTTGAGGGCCGAGACGATGCCGTTCGAGACCGATCCGGCCAGGCCGAGGGGCGCACCGATGACGACCGTGCGGTCGCCCACGTTGAGGGCGTCGGAGTCGCCGAACTCGATCGTCGGCAGGCCCGAAGCGCCCTCGAGCTTGACGACCGCGAGATCGGCGACGGGGTCGCTGCCGACGAGCACGGCGTCGAAGATGCGGCCGTCGGAGAGCGTGACGCGGATGCTCGGGCTGAGGGTCGCCCCCTCGAGGGTGGCGACGTGGTTGTTGGTGAGCACGTAGCCGTCGTCGCTCAGGATCACGCCCGAGCCGTTGCCAGACGAGCCGCCGCCGGCGACCGTGAGGGTCACGACGGCGGGCATGGCCTTGGCCACGACGGCCGTGACGAGCGTCGCGTCGTCGGGGTCGGTCACGGTGATCGACGTCGGCGAAGCGGGTGCCGCGGTGATCGTGGTCGAGTCGGTCGCGAGAACGGCCGCCACCACGCCGCCGCCGGCGACGCCGCCGATGAGCGCACCGACGGTCAGCATGCCGAGCAGCGGGGCCATCGCGAGCTTGGGGCGGGCCGGGGTCGCCTCGGCGACCGACGCGCGTGCGGCGGCGACGGGAGGCACAGCTGCTGAAGTCGATTCCGGTGCGACGGCCTCGGCAGCCGGCTGGTTCTCGGGCATGCCGGTGCTCTCGGGCGTCGCGGCGTTCTCGGGCGTGCCGGGGTTCTCGGGCGTCGCGGGGTTCTCGGGCGACTCGGGCGAGCTGGTCATCGGGAGGTGCTCCTTTCGGCGCTGTCAGCGTCCTCCGCAAACCTGTGCATTCTATTTGGCTCGCCTGAGCGCCTCCCGACGCTTCACCCGGTGGCGCCTTGGCGGTGCGGGGCCGCCGGGGCGGCGACCGGCGTGCACGTCGTGCAGGCCGGTCAGGGCATCCGGCGTTCAGCAGCCAGGGCCGGCCGGGGCCGCTGCGCAGTCGCGGTCGACCAGCACCGTCACGGCGTCACCCGCCGTGGCGATGAGGTCGTTGGCGGGCAGCACGATCACGCCGCTCAGTGCCGTCCATGCGCCGCCGGCGAATCGGTACTCGGCCGTGTATTCGACGTCGAGTTCGATCACATAGGTTCCGGATGCCCGGTACACGTGGCTCGTCGGCGTCGCGTCGAACTCGCGCAGGCCCAGGGCCTGCCAGCTCGCGCCGGTCGTACCGAGGCGGGCAGAGCTGCCGTCGCCGTATCGCCAGCGGTACGCGGAGGGGGTGAACCGCACCTCGGCGGGGGCGCCGAGCAGCGTGCCGGCGACGACGTGGCGGTCGATCACGGCGACGAAGTTCGTCGGCAGGCCGACGACCATCCAGCCGTCGGGCTGCATGTACTGGATGGCCGGCTGCGGGCGGAAGACGGCGAGGTCGCTCCAGGTGACGCTGGGGATGCCCGGCGCGGGCTCGCCGGGCTTGCCCTGGCCGTCGCCGTAGCAGAGACCCGCGAAGACCTCTTCGCACGGCATCGGCGGAAGCGGCGTGGTGCCCGACCCGCCGCCCCCGCCCGCGCCACTGCCCGGGGAGCCCGGCGACCCAGGGTTCGTCACGTCGCCCGAGAGGGTTGCCCCGTCGCCGCCGACCTCGCCACTGATGTTCGGGCAGCCGCCCATTGCTTGCTGTTCCAAAGGACACCCAACTGCATGGGCAGGCAATGACCCGACGGATGCAAAGACGCAGGTGAGCAGTGCGAGAGCGATCAAGCGCTGCACAAGCCATCACCTGTCCAGACGATGCGTTCGTTCACCAGGGACTCTTCAATACTGATGACCACCGCAACCTCGAAAGCGGTCAAGTCTGGACGGTCAGGCGACACAAGGGAAGCCCCATTGCGATCGAGAAGTTCTAAGTTTGCGACGCTTTCGCAAACGTAGATTCGAACTTCTTCAGAACCATCAAGATCGACCCGTTGCTGAAGGGTTACGTCGGAAATCGAGCGTGAACCTGTCACCCGATAACCCTCCGCGACGAAAGTAGCCAAGGACGCTTGCGCCTCTTCAAGGGCCGGACCGCTCGCGACATCCACGAATGCCACGCCGTCCTCAACGGGCCGAGCCAACGTCATGTCAATAACCCGGAGGTACTCCTCATACGCCGCCGTCGCGGCCTCGAGCGCCTCCTCGTCGGAGGCGAAGAGCGGCTGGGTGGCCGAGGGCGGCTCGGCGGGCGGGATGCGCGCCGTCTCGGTGCACGCGGCGAGCGAGGCGACGAGGAGCGCGAGCGGCAGGGCGACCAGGGCGAGTCGGCGAGACATGCACGCCACGGTAGGGCTCGAGCGGGCATCCTGCGGCGATTCTCCACACCGGGCGACGCAGCTCGGCACCTCCGCCCCTGCGCGGAGGCGCACCCCGAAGGGGGTACACAGATTCGTCTGTCCTCCACTTACACTGATGACGCCACTGACCTACCACCAGACCGGGGGCCCTTGCATGACGCCGTCCCATGTGACCGATATCGAGGTCATCCTCGACGCCACGAGCGACATCCTCATGAACGACGGCTACGCGGCCGTCACACACGCGTCGATCGCCTCTCGCGCGCGCGTCGGGGTCGATGAGGTCACCGACATGTTCCCGACGGCGAACGACGCCATGGTCGCGATGCTGAACCGCGAGTTCCAGGGCATGTACGGGCTCATCGTGCAGAACATCGAGCGCGACCCGCGCGGCGGCCTGCTCTCGCGCATGTACACCTACATCCTCAGCGCGGTCTACGAGCGGCCCCTCGCTAAGACGCTGTTCGTGATCGACCGCGAGGCCCTCAACTCGATCATGCGCAACTCGCACAGCTTCTCGTACACCCCCAACATCGGTATCAGGGGCGAGCTCATCGAGGCCCTGCAAGACGCCGGCATGGTGCGCTCCGACGTGGATGCCCGCACCGTGTCGAGCGTGCTCTCCGCCTGCTCGGCGGGCCTCGCCCTGACGGCCCCGCACGACGACCTCGACCTCATCATCGAGGGCCTCTCGACGCTGCTGTCGCGCGGCGTCGACGCCGACGTCGATGACACGAGCGCCGGCAAGGCGGTCTTCTACGACTGGGCGACCCGACTCACCGTGCCGCGCAGCGCCGACTGAGCGCCCGGGTCGCTGACCCGACCGGGTCGTCAGGCCGCAGCGCCCCCGCCGATGGCGGCAGCGACCGCCGCGAGCACGCTCGCGCGCGAGTAGGGCTTGTCGAGAAACCCCGAGATGCGGCCCGCGATCGGCGCCGGCAGCGTGCCGTGCGTGTGCTTGCCGCTCGCGAGCACGACGGGGATCGTCGGGTGCGCGTGATGCATGAGTTCGACGAGCGCCAGGCCGTCCATGTGCGGCATCGTGATGTCGGTCAGCACGGCCGAGACGCGGTGCTGATCGGCCTCGAGCACGGCGACCGCCTCGACGCCGTCAGCCGCTTCGAGCACCGCATAGTCTGCGATCTCGAGGGTCTGACGCAGAACGCGTCGAATCACCGGTTCGTCGTCGACGATCAGCACCACGTCTCGTCGTTTCACCACCACGCCCTCAGTGTGCGCGTGCGTGCCGGGCGGCTCAAGGGCCCCGGTCGGGCGATGTTCGCACGACGAACATCATGCGTCTGAATTCACTTTTCGGGGGCCGGTACGCTGGCGGCGTGAGCACCGATGCCCCGTGGATGCGCGCCGCACGCGCGGCCGGCCTGGTGGGCGCCGACGGCTCGGTGCGCACGACGATCTTCGCCGAGATGTCGGCCTTGGCGGCCGAGCACGGCGCCGTCAACCTGGGGCAGGGCTTTCCTGACGACGACGGCCCACCCGAGGTGCTCGACTCAGCGGTCGAGGCGATCCGCGGCGGCGTCAACCAGTACCCGCCGGGTCGCGGGTTCGCGGAGCTGCGTGCGGCGATCGCCGAGCACCAGCAGCGCTTCTACGGGCTGACGGTCGACCAGGCGACCGAGGTGCTCGTCACGGCGGGCGCGACCGAGGCGGTCGCCGCGAGCCTGCTGGCTCTCGCCGGTTCGGGCGACGAGGTCGTCACGCTCGAGCCGTTCTACGACTCGTACGCCGCCGTCATCGGGCTGAGCGGCGCGCGGCACGTGACCATCCCGCTGAGCGAGCCCGGCTTCCAGCCGAGCGCCACCGGTATCGACGCGGCCATCGGTGATCGCACCCGCGTGATCGTGCTCAACTCGCCGCACAATCCGACCGGCTCGATCCTCGCACCCGAGCACGTCGAGCGCATCGTCGCCGCAGCGGCACGGCACGACGCCGTCATCGTGAGCGACGAGGTCTACGAGCACCTCGTCTACGACGGCGCGCGGCACCGCCCGACGGCGACGTTCGCGGGTGCGGCGGCGCGCACGCTCACCGTGTCGAGCGCCGCGAAGACCTTCAGCGTGACCGGCTGGAAGATCGGATGGGTCACGGGCCCGGCCGCGCTCATCGAGGCGGTGCTCGGCGTCAAGCAGTGGCTCACCTACGTCAACGGTGCGCCGTTCCAGGGCGCGGTGGTGCGGGGGCTGCGGCTCGACGACAGCTTCTTCGACGGCCTGCGCTCGACGATGCAGCGTCGCCGCGACCTGCTCGCCGCCGGTTTGGTCGACGCCGGCTTCACGATCGCGCCGACCCCGGGCTCGTACTTCATCGTCGCCGACGGGTCACGGCTCGGCCTGACGGATGCCGCGGCGAGCGCCCGCGCCCTCGCCGTCGACCCCGGAGTGGTCGCGATACCGCTGAGCGCCTTCGGCCGGGCGAGCGGGCCGGGCGTCGACCCTATCGTCAGCCCGAGCGCTCTGCGCTTCGCCTTCTGCAAGCCCGACGCGGTGATCGCCGAGGGCGTGCGCCGGCTGCAGAGCCTGCGCCGTTAGAGCGGCACGACCCCGAACCGGCGCAGCTGCAGGGCGGGATTGAGGCGGCGCACCTCGTCGAGGTGGGCGCGCGTGATCGGGGCGACCACGGCATCCGTCGCCGTCTCGATGAAGGCCAGCAGCTCGCCTCGGGCGTCGACGATCATGCTGTGCCCGACCCCGACTGGCGGCGTGTGGTCGGCCGCGGCCAGGTAGACGGTGTTCTCGATGGCGCGGGCGGTGACGAGCGTCGTCCAGGCGTGCACTTTGCCGGGCCCCGCGACCCACTCGCTCGGCACCAGCACGAGGTCGGCCCCCGCATCGACGAGGCGACGGGTCACTTCGGGAAACCGCAGGTCGTAGCAGGTCTGGATGCCCACGCGCAGCCCGACCGCGTGCTCGCTCGGCAGCGTGAACAGCTGGGGCGGCTCGATCGCGCCGGGCTCTGCCCACGCCGACTCGGTGGCGCCGAACGCGTCGTAGAGGTGCAGCTTGCGCGAGACCGCGAGCAGCGCCCCGCCCGGCGCGACGGCCACGACGGTGTTGCGAAACCGGTCGTCGCGCGTGCCGACCTCGATGAGCCCGGCCACGATGATCGCGCCCGTCTCGCTCGCGAGGTCGCCGAGGCCCTCGACGAAGGGGCCGTCGAGCGGTTCGGCGGCGGCGAGCCAGTCGGGGCCCATGACGGGTGAGAAGTACGACGAGTACTCGGGGAACACGACGAGGCCCGCTCCCCGCTCGACGGCGTGCATCGCGAGGCCGCGCATGCTCGCGAGGTTGGCGGCGCGGTCGGCGACGGGCCCGAACTGGGCGACGGCGACGGATGCTGTAGCGGATGCGGTGCTCACGATTCTCAGACTAGGCGCGAGCCTCGCTCGAGCGCTCTGCCACGATGGAGCCATGACCGCTTCGCTCATCGTTCTCGGCTCGGCCAACACCGACTACACCGTGCTCGTCGAACGGCACCCGCAGCCCGGCGAGACCCTGCTCGGCGACGACCTCGTCATCGCGACGGGCGGCAAGGGCGCCAACCAGGCGCTCGCGGCGGCGCGCGCCGGGGCCTTGCCCGTCTTCCTCGGCGCGGTCGGCGACGACGGCAACGGTCGCTCGATGCTCGACGCCCTGGGCGCGGGCGGGGTCGACGTCTCGAGCGTCGCGGTCGTCGACGACGCGCCGACGGGCATCGCGCTCATCACGGTGTCGCGCGACGGCGAGAACACGATCGTCGTCGCCGCCGGGGCGAATGCGCGCGTCAACGCGCACGAGGTCGAGGCGGGCATCCGCGCGATCGCGGGGCGCGGCACGGTTCTGCTGGCGCAGCTCGAGATTCCGCTCGCGGCCGTGCGCACGGCCGCCGAGACGATCGACGAGCTCGGAGGGCGCACGGTGCTCAACCTCTCCCCCAGCCGCGAGGTTCCGGATGCGCTGCTCGCACTCTGCGACCCGCTCATCGTCAACGAGGCCGAGGCTCACGACCTTTCCGGGCTCTCCGTCGGCACGCCCGACGAGGCCGCCGCCGCTGCGCTCGCGTTGCTCGACCGCTGCCGCAGCGTCGTCATCACGCTCGGCGGTGACGGCGCCGTCTTCGCCGCGCCGGGTGAGAGCGGCCACGTGCCCGCGCCGCGCGTGAGCGTGGTCGACACGACCGGGGCCGGAGACGCCTTCGCGGGCGCCGTCGCCGCCGAGCTCGCCGAATCCGGGCCCGCGGGCGGCGGCGGCGGCGCAGCCTCGCTGCGCGTCGCGGTCGAGCGGGGCGTCGCCGCGGGCGCCGCTGCCGTGCAGTGGCTCGGAGCGCAGCCGCCGCGCGACTGAGTCGGCCCGCGACAAGGTGCGCGTCAGCCGACGGCGGGTGCTGCAGCCCGCGCGCGCCGCTGGTGCCGCCACATGACGAGCACGACGACCGCGGGCCACGCCGACTCGAGGTACGCGGCGACGCGCTCCGCGAGACCGACCGTGGTCGCGTCGGGCTGCGCCTCGATCCAGGCGAACGCGACGCAGCAGGCGCCCACGGCGAGGGTGCTGAGCACCGCACCCGTCGGCCGCAAGAGCCACGGGTAGTGCCGGCCGAACCGCATGCTCAGCACCGGCCAGAGTGCGAGCAGCACGAAGCCCGCCATGGCGGCGAGCCGGTGCTCGGGCGACGAGCCCTCGGCCGGCAGCGGAAACGCGGCGACTGCGAAGAGGGCGGCGCCTGCGAGCCCGAGCGCGATCCGACCCGGCAACCAGAGCCCGGGGGCGAAGACCGCCGTCACGAGGTGGCACACGCCGGTGAGCACGAACATGAGGGTCATGAAGACCTGCGTCGGAGCATCCACGGCCGCCAACTCGCTGATGGTCTGCCGAACCGGATCGAACCCCGGCGACAGCAGTTCGGCCACCACCGTGCCGCCGATGAAGAAGACGGGCGCGAGCGCCGACGAGACGAGGGCTGGGCGACGGACGAGGGTCGGGATGCTCTGCACGAGCCCCACGGTAGCCGCACCGCCTGCTAGCGTCAGCCGCACAGCCCACGAAGGAGTGCACGATGGCGACGAAGGCGTACACCACCGAGCAGCAGGTCGACCGACTGCGCGTCTACAACATCGTCGCCGGCAGCGCCCACCTGCTGCAGGCCATCGGCTTCGCGATCGTGCTGGGCATGCTCAGCACGCAGGTGCTGTTCGCCGTCACGGCCGACTACCTCGCCGGCCCTCCCGGCGTGCCGATCCCGCCCGAGCGCGTCACGCTCTTCGAGGTCAACATCGGCGTCGGCGTCGTCGCCTTCCTCGGCCTGAGCGCGCTCTTCCACTTCCTCATCTCGAGCCCCTGGTTCTTCGCCCGCTACAAGAACGGCCTGCTGGCCAACCGCAACTACTTCCGCTGGGTCGAGTACTCGCTCAGCTCGTCGATCATGATCTGGCTCATCCTGGCCATCAACGGCGTCACCGACATCGCGGCGCTGTTCTCGATCTTCGCCGTCAACGCCGCCATGATCCTGTTCGGCGCACTGCAAGAGAAGTACGAGCAGCCGGGCTCGGGCGGGCTGCTGCCCTTCATCTTCGGGTCGATGGTGGGCATCGTGCCCTGGGTCCTGATCCTCATCTACTTCGTGCGCCCCGGCAGCGCGAGCGACGTGGCCGCCCCCACCTTCGTGGTCTTCATCGTCATCTCGCTCTTCGTGTTCTTCAACACCTTCGCCCTCAACCAGTGGCTGCAGTACAAGCAGGTCGGCCGGTGGAAGAGCTATCTGCACGGCGAGCGCACCTACATCACGCTGAGCCTCGTGGCGAAGACCGCGCTCGCCTGGCAGGTGTTCTCGGGCGCCATCATCCCGGCGCTCACCAGCTGAGCAGCACCGTTCGAGAGGATCCCGTCATGATCCGCAGCACCGCACACCGCGTCCTCCCGTCGGCAGCCGCAGCGCTGCTGATGGCGGCCCTCATCGCCGGATGCTCGACTCCGGCTGCGTCGCCCACGGCCGATCCCGGCGCTTCGCCGACGGCCGTCGAGCCGAGTGCTCCCGTCAGCACGAGCCCGTCCCCCTCGAGCCCGGGGCTCGACCCGGACGCGGTCGCCGCCGTGCGCGAGTCGCTCGCCGCGAGCATCTCGAGCGGCAACACGGCCGCGCTCGAGGGCTACCTGACCGACCCCGTGCTCGTGACGCTCGCCGCGACCGAGTTCCAAGAGTCGATGACGCCCGCCGAAGCGGTGCCCGCCGTCGACTACGTGATCGATCTCACGGCGACGTGGAACTTCGCGCTGCCCGAGGCGACGCTCGAGCTCTACCGCGCGGGCTCCTACACCCAGCACTTCCCGGCCGATGCCCTGGTCGGGCTCTCGAGCGCCGGCGCCGTCATCGCGTTCACGATGGTCGGTGCCGAGTCGAGCGCGATCTTCATGTGCATCGACGAGGGCCTGCTTCTGCCCTGACCCGCGACGGTGCCGCGGTGGTTCGCCACCCTCCCGTATCCGACGGAAGGTGGTCGATGCCCGGAGGCAACCCGAATGACTCGGGGCATCGACCGTGCCGAGCGGCGTGCTCTCACATTCCTGAAGGGGGGCGATCGCACGCCAGGGTGGGTCCCCGAACCCGGCGGTTCCATGGTCTCTGCCCGGCGCAGAAGCCGCAAACGGACGGGCCCCGCGCGATTCGCTATGCGAACACGTGCGGCGCCTCGGTGCCGGCGCCTCGGTGCCGGCGCTTCGGTGCCGGCGACTCGAGGCGCACGATGCAGAAAACCCCCGAACACGAGTGTTCGGGGGTTTTGCGGGCCCTCTCGGAGGGCGGTGGTTGCGGGGGCAGGATTTGAACCTACGACCTCTGGGTTATGAGCCCAGCGAGCTACCGAGCTGCTCCACCCCGCGGCGTAGCTCCAGGGTAGCAGGCTCGGGCGGGCGGGGTCGAATCAGCCCCAGCCGGCGCCCGAGCAGCCGTCAGCTCGCGGCGGCCATGAGGGTCACCGGGCGCTCGGTGCGCCGGTACTGCGGGGTCGGCGCGAGCACGCGCGCGGGGGCCCCGACCCGACCGGCCGTCGCCACCGGCATGGCGGCGGGCTCGCGCGCGGCATCCGGAGCCGCCTCGCGCACGGGGCGCTGCCCGGCCCCCTGCATCCGCTCCGCCCGGGCGACCGTCGCCCACACGATGCGCTGAACCTTCTCGGCGAGGCTGCGCAGCATGCTCAGCTCGGCGTCGGTCGTGATGTTGCGGGGCTGCGTGTCGACCACGCACAGGGCGCCGATGCGCCGACCCTGGGGGTCTTCGATCGGAACACCCGCGTAGTACCGCAGATGAGCGTCGCCCGTGACGAGCGAATTCTGCGCGAAGCGTGGATCGTGCGTCGCATCGGGCACGACCATGCCGTCATCGGTGCGCACCGCGACGGCGCAGAACGACTGCTCGATCGGCAGCGACTCGAGGTCGATGCCGAAGCGGGAGACGTGCCACTGGGTGTCGGGGCCGAGCACGGTCAGCAGTGCCGTCGGTGCGTGGAACGCCGCCGCGGCGATCGTCACGAGACGCTCGAGATTCATCGACTCGTCGGCCAGCAGCTCGGCGATGTGATCGGCGTCCTCCACACCGGTCGTCATGCGCTCGGCGATCGCGGTCGTGCGGTCGACGTCGCCCGCGAGCTCGTTGAGGTGGTCGACGATCTCCGCGGCGAGCTGGCCGGCCCAGAACGCGTAGCCTTCCGGCGTGAAGCGGCCGAGCGAGTCGCAGGCGCCGTCGGCGGGCGCCGGCAGCAGGGTCGTGCGCGCCGTCGGGTGCTCGGTGACGATCTCGTCGGTCACGCGGTTGAGCACGAGCGAGAGCCGGTCGACCGATCGCGCGGCGATGCCCGTGAAGGTGGGCAGAAGCCGCAGGGGGATGATGCCCACCATGAGCAGCAGGGTGCCGCCGCGCACGCGCGAGCTCCAGACGTCGAGCGCCCGCGTGATCCGACGACGCCACTCGCGGGGGGTCGTGAAGTGCAGCGCGTCGTTCGTGCCCACTGTCGTGATGACCGCGTCGTAGCGGTCGAGCCGTGTTCCGGCGATGACGGCGGCGAGCCCCGCGGCTGTCATGTGCGGGTCGACGATGACGTCGACGACGGCGCCGCGGCCCGTGCTGGCCCGCAGAGCGCGGGCGAGAGCGCCGGGGAGCGCGAGGTCGTGCGAGGCGACACCCCAGCCGGCGGCGGGCCCGGAGCCGATGAGGAGCACGCGATCGGCAGACGGACCATCGGCGACCGCGCGAGGCAGGCCCTGCGGTCGCGGCATCGACGACAGATCGTCGTCTCGCCACGCGGCCCAGGCCGACATGAACGGTCGCGCGACATGCAGTGCAGCGGCAAGTAGTGCCGACACGAGGCTTCCTTCCAAGCCCCCCTTCGACGACCACGGTAGGCGAGCCGCGCGAACGCGGTCATCCCCAGTGCGGGGAACTCCCGAAGAGGGGACAGACTGAGCGGTCTACTCGGGATGCCCCGGCTCAGTCGGCCCGGCGGGTCGCGCCGAGGCTCACCCCGAGCGGCAGCCACGCCGCGGCGGGCCAGCCCCACAGCCCCTCGCCGCGCGGCTCGAGCACCGAGAACATCTGCCACGGCACGGCGTCGTGCTCGTGCACGAAGTCGAGCGAGAGGCCCGCGTCGACGAGGGCCGTGAGGGTGTCGCCGAGAGGGTGCATCCACTCGACGGTGCGCGAGTGGGCGAGCTGAGCATCCGGATCGGCGTAGTCGCCCGGTTCATCGAGAGCGAGCGGTGCGCGCTCGAAGTAGCCGAAGCGCGGCGACGGAAAGCGAGCGGGGCCGCCGTCGAGCAGCGCGGCGGGCTGGCCGTCAGCCGGATCGTCGAAGACGAAGGCCGAAGGATGCCCGTCGGCGAAGTACAGCCGGCCGCCGGGTTTCAGAAACCAGGCGATGATGCGGGCCCACTCGGCGACATCGGGCAACCAGCCGATCGTGCCCCACGTCGTGTAGACGACGTCGAAGCCCTCGGGCTCGGGCAGCGCGTGCCGGGCGTCGTACAGATCGGCGCAGAGGAAGCGGCTGCGGTCGTCGAGCCCGAGCTCGGTCGCGAGCGCGCGAGCCTGCTTGACCGCGGGCATCGAGAAGTCGAGCCCCACGACCTCGGCGCCGCGCTGGGCGAGCACGAGCGAGTCGGCGCCGAAGTGGCACTGCAGGTGCAGCACGCGCAGCCCGTGCCAGCCCTCGGGCGCGATGCGGGGCAGCTCGGCCTCTTCGACCGGGTACAGCCGCCCCTCGCCCGCGCGCAGCGGAGCGAGATCGTAGAACCCGCTCGCGACGTGCACGGGCACCTTCTCATCCCAGTGGGCCCGGTTGAGCCGGGCCCACTCGGGAAGGTCGGGCTGCGCCACGACCCCGCCTAGTCGCTCAGGGCGAGAGCGCGCTCGATGGCCTCCTGCAGGCGCTCGTCGGCCTCGGCGGCCGCCACCAGATCGTTGGCCGCATAGGCGGCCTCGCGGTCGAGAAGGGCCTGGCGGGCATCCTGCAACGCCTGCGCGAGCTCGGCCGAGATCTCGACGCCGGTGCCGGGGTCGGTCGGGTCGGTCGGGTCGGTGGGCTCGGTCGGGTCGGTCGGATCGGTGGGATCGACATCGCCATCGCCCGCGTCGGCACCCGAGTCGCCACCGAACAGCGAGTCGAGCGCTTCGTCGAGCGTGTCTTCGAAGGCGATCGAGTCGCCGAAGGCCACGAGCACCTTGCGCAGCAGCGGGAAGCTCGTCTCACCCGTCGACTGCACGTAGACGGGCTGCACGTAGAGGAAGCCGCCGCCGATGGGCAGCGTCAGCAGGTTGCCGCGCAGCACCTCGGTCTCGCCGCGCTCGAGCAGGGCGAGGTCGTTCGCCACGATCGGGTCGGAGTTGAACTGGTTCTGCACCTGCCCGGGGCCGGGGATCGTCTGCGAGGGCAGGGTCAGCAGCGTGAGCTTGCCGTAGTTCTCGCCCGGGTCGGCGTTCGCCGCCAGGTACCCCGTGAGCACGTTGCGCTCGTTCTCGCTCGCGGTGCGCGGGATGAACGTGGAGTACAGCGTGAAGCCCGGAGCCTCGGCACCCGGCACCTGCATCGTGAGGTAGTAGGGCGGCTGCAGGGTCGGAGCGGCCGCCGGCGAGGTCGGATCGTTGGGCGTGCGCCACTCGTCATCGGTCGAGAAGAACGAACCCGGGTCGGTCACGTGGTACGCGCCCAGGATGTTGCGCTGCACCTTGAACAGGTCGGCCGGGTAGCGCACGTGCGACAGCAGGGCGGCGCTCATCTCGTCGGCATCGACGAGGGTGTTCGGGAACACCTTCTGCCAGGTCTGCAGGATCGGGTCCTCCGTATCCCACGCGTAGAGCGTCACCGAGCCGTCGTAGGCGTCGACCGTGGCCTTGACCGAGTTGCGGATGTAGTTGATCTGGTCGAGCGGGAAGGCGGGAGCCGGCGTGTAGGTGTCGGCGATGGCCTCGCTCAGCGCGACGGTCGTCGAGTACGGGTAGTTCGCCGTCGTCGTGTAGCCGTCGACGACCCAGACGATGCGGCCGTCGACGATGGCCGGGTACGGGTCGGAGTCGAGCGTCAGATAGGGCGCCGCCTTCTGCACGCGCTCGACGGGGTTGCGCTCGTAGAGGATCTGGGAGTCGTCGGTCACGGCCTCGGAGAGGAAGATCTGCTCCGACTGGAACTTGATCGCGTAGAGCAGGCGCGTGAAGACGTTGTCGAGCGCCGGGCCGCCGTCGCCCGTGAAGGTGTACGTGGCGTTGCCCGCCTGCTCTTCGCTGCCCTCGGAGGGGAAGTCGAGCTCGAGGTCGTCGTCGCCGCCGACGATCGAGTAGACCGGCGAGAACTCGCCGAAGTACACGCGCGGCTCGTACTCGCCGAGCTCGGTCGTGAGCGACCCGCTGGCGGGGATGCCCCCCTCGAGGAACTGCGGGCGGCCGTCGTCGGTGCGCTGGTTGCCGTAAGCCGCCACGACGCCGTAGCCGTGCGTGAAGACGATCGTGTTGTTGTACCAGTTCTGCGAGGTCTGGCCGTCGGGGTTCAGCTCGCGCAGCGAGATGACGGTGTCTTGCGTGCGGCCGTCGATCTCGTAGCGGTCGACATCGAGGAACTCGGGGAACTGGTAGTACTGCCGGAACTGCTCGAGCTGCGCGAAGGCGTCGGTCACGAGCGCCGGATCGATGATGCGGATGTTCGCGGTGGTCTCCGCGTCTTCACGCAGGGCACCCTCCTCCGCGTCGGTGACGGCGTCGTACGAGATCTCTTCGATGCCGGAGACGTTGTACGCATCGCGCGTCGCCTCGATGTTGCGCTCGATGTACGGCGCCTCCGCCGTGCGCGCGCTGGGCTCGACCTGGAAGCGCTGCACGATCCACGGGTACACGCTGCCGATGAGCAGCCCGCTGATGAGCAGCAGGGCCGTGCCGACGATCGGCAGGCGCCAGCGGCCGATGATGGCCGTGACGACGAAGAGCGCCGCGACGAGCAGGGCGATGCCGGCGAGGATGCCGCGGCTCGGGATCGTCGCGTTGACCTCGGTGAAGCCGGCGCCGATGGCGAGGAAGCCGTCGCTCGGCTGGATGACTGTCGCGTACTGGTCGAACCAGATGCTGACACCCTGCAGGGCGATGTAGAGCGCGGCCGTGAGAGCGAGCTGCACGCGCGCGGTGCGGGAGATGCGGATCTCGCGGCCGTTGACGCGGATCGCGCCGTAGAGGTAGCTCGTGGCGACGGCGGCGAGGCCGGCGAGCAGCACGGCGGCCGAGGCGAAGGCGATGACGCCGCGCCAGAACGGCAGCTCGTAGACGAAGAACGAGATGTCGAGACCGAACTGCGGGTCGACCTCGCCGAACGGCGTGCGGTTCCACCACTGCAGCACCATCTGCCACTGGCCCGCGGCCGTGACGCCCGCGAAGAGGCCGAGCACGGCGGGGATGCCCAGCATCGCGACGCGGCGCAGCGGCTCGACGACCTCTTGATAGCGGTCGAGCTGCGAGTTGAGCTTCGCGTAGACGGGGCGCGAGCGGTACGCGATCTGCAGGCTCAGCCACACCGGCAGGAACATGCCGAGGAACCCGACGAGGAACATGCCGCCCGTCGCGAACCACTGCGTGGTGAGCACGTTGAGGAAGCCCAGCTGGTCGAACCAGAGGATGTCGGTGTAGACGTTCGCGAAGACGAAGAACAGCACGACCAGCGCGCCGACGATGGCGGCGCTGATCGCGAGAGTCGCGCGGGAACGGTTGGCGGGCGGCGTTGCGGTGGACGTCACGAGGGTGCTCCCAGAGTCGGCGGGCGATCCCGCTCAGACTACCGGGGCGACGCTTGGAACTGCCCGGTCGCGATGGCTTGTTCGCCCCTAGCGTTCGCAGCGCGCGAGCTCGCTCAGATCGCCGTCGTCGGCGATCGTCTGCAGCACGCCGATGGCCTCGTCGAGCGTCGCGACGGCGAACACCTCGAGGTCGCCGGGGATGTTGCCGACGACCTCGTCGCAATTGCCGACCGGGGCCAGGAACCAGTCGGCGCCGAACGCGACCGCGCCGTGCATCTTCTGCACGATGCCGCCGATCGGGCCGACCGTGCCGTCGGCGCCGATCGTGCCCGTGCCGGCGACCTCGGCCCCGCCCGCGAGCGAGTCGGGCGTGAGCTTGTCGATGATGCCGAGGGCGAACATCATGCCCGCGCTCGGGCCGCCCACGTTCTCGAGCTCGATGTTCACATCGAACGGGAAGACGTACTCGCCCGCGATGAGCACGCCGATCACGGGCACGCGCTCCTCGCCCTCGCTCAGCACCGGGGTGACCTCGAGGGTGCGCTCCGCACCGGCGCGCACGATGTCGATCGACACCGGGTCGGCGGTGCCGTTGGCGGCGATCGCGGCGCGCAGCGCCGTGACATCCCGCACCGGTTCGCCCTCGACGGCGAGGATGATGTCGTCACCGCGCAGGATGCCCTCGGCGGGGCTCTCGGGAAGGGTCTCGACGACGCGCAGCTGGCTCTCGTACGGCTCGCCGAGCGCACGCAGCGCGGCGGCGACGGCCTCTTGCTGCGAGTTCTCCATGTCGATGCGGCTCTGCTCGCGGCGGTCTTCGGTGCTGACGCCCTCGGGGAAGACCGAGTCGATCGGCACGACCGACTGGCTCGGGTCGAGCCAGGCGCGGATGACGTCGAACCATGTCGGCGGCTGGTCGCGGTTGCCGTAGACGTTGACGGTGAGCAGGCTCAGCGAGCCGGAGGTCTCGAAGGTCGGCTCGGAGGGGATCTCGATGAGCGGCACCTCGTCGCCCCCGACCGTCACGGTACCGAGGGTGTCGAACACGGGGCCGGGCCGCTCGATGACGTACGGCGTCGGCAGCACGGCGAGCCCGAAGACGCCGAAGAGGGTCAGGGCCAGCAGCAACCAGCCGACCCGACGGCCCCGCAGCCGCGCGTCGGCGACGACGGGGTCGTGCGCGTCGTCGATCTCGTCGCCGCGCGCATCAGCGGTGAACAGGCTCACCGGGCTCCTCTCGAGGGTGCTCTGCCCGGCCACGAGGGCCTCGGGCAGGTGTTCGCCCACGGCGCAGAGCCGCGGGCAAAGCCTAGGCGAAAACCGATCGGTCGCCGTGGCACGCGCACTAGCGTAGGAACCATGGCTGAGGATCCCCTAGGCGGGGCAGACGACGAGTTCCGCGAGATGCTGCAGCGCTTCCTCTCGGGCGAGGGCGACCTCGACCCGGCGAAGCTCGCGGGCGCAGCGGGGCTGCCCACCGACCCGCTTATGGTGGCGCGCCTCATGGGCCAGCTGCAGAAGGCCATGAACGCGAACGCCGACGGCGTCGACTGGCAGCTCGCGAAAGACGAATCGGGGCGCATCGCCGCCCAGGGCTCGATCCGCTCGAGCGCCGCCGAGCTCGAGCAGCTGCGGCAGGCGCTCAACATCGCCGCGCTCTGGCTCGACGAGGCCACCTCGATCACGCAGCTGACCTCCGAGCCCACCCTGCTGACGCGAGCCGACTGGGCGCGCCTCACGCTGCCCGTCTGGACCCAGCTCGCCGAGCCCGTCGCGACCTCGATCTCCGACTCGCTCACCTCGGTGCTCGACCAGCAGGTTCCGGACGAGCTCAAGGGCATGGTCGCCAACGCCGGCCAGATGATGCGGTCGCTCGGTGGCACGCTCTTCTCGCTGCAGCTCGGTCATGTCGTGGGGCAGCTCGCGGCCGAGGTCGTCTCGGGCGGCGACATCGGCATCCCGCTGCTGCCCGGGCGCGACGACACCGACGTGCAAGCGGCGCTCATCCCCCAGAACATGGCCACCTTCGGCACCGGCCTCGATATTCCCGCCGACCAGGTGCAGCTCTACCTCGCCGTGCGCGAGCTCGCCCACGCCCGGCTCTTCCGGCACGCCCGCTGGCTGCGGCAGCATCTCATCAGCGCCATCACCGAGTACGCGCGCGGCATCAGCATCGACACCGAGCGCATCGAGTCGCTCGCGGCCGAGTTCGACCCGGCGAACCCCGAGAGCCTGCGCGAGGCGCTCACGAGCGGTGCGCTCATCCCGCCGAAGACCGAGGCTCAGATCGCCGCGCTCGGCCGGCTCGAGACCACGCTCGCGCTCATCGAAGGCTGGGTCGACGTCGTCACGGCGCAGGCCACGAACCGACTGCCGAAGGCGGATGCCGTGGCCGAGACCGTGCGCCGCCGTCGGGCCGCGGGCGGCCCCGCCGAGAGCGCGTTCGCGACCCTCGTCGGCCTGGAGCTGCGGCCGCGCCGCCTGCGCGAAGCCGCAGCCTTCTGGCAGCGCGTCACCGAGGCCGTGGGGGCCGACGCCCGCGACGGGCTGTGGGCGCACCCCGACCTGCTGCCCGGTGCCGACGACATCGACGACCCGAGCCGGGTCATTGCGAGCCTGCAGGGCGGAGCCTCGACCGAGCCCGATGCCCTCGACCAGGCGCTGAGCGACCTGCTCGCCGACGAGAGCGGCGCCCGGCCCATCGAGGGCGCGCCGGGCGAGGCGCCCGACGAACCGCACCGGCCCGACGAGCCGACTGCGTAGCCAGCCGACCCGCCCGTCGACGAGCGGGCTGTGGATGCGCGGCTCGCGCTCGCGCACCGGCGCGCATCATGTGCGCCATGACGCTGAGACTCGACCCCCGCCGCCCGATCGTCTGGCGCACGCCGCACAGCCTGCAGATCGGGGTCGACCCCGTGCTCGTGCAGCTCGACGACGTGAGCGACGGCGACGCCCGGCTCGTCGACGCCCTCGCCGTGGGGGTGACCCGCGGGGGGCTCGCGATGCTCGCGGAGCACGCGGGGGTGCCCGCACCCCGGGTCGAGACCCTGCTCGCGAGCGTCGCGCCCGCGCTCGTCACGACCACCGCGGGCGACCCGGCCGGCGCGGTCGCACGACCGACGATCGCCGTGGTCGGCCGCGGGGTCGGCGCGCAGCGCGTGGCGGGCGTGCTGCTCGAGGCCGGGCATCCCGTGACCCTGCTGGCACCGGGCACGGGCGAGACCGCCGCGCGCGGCAGGCGGCCAGCCATGGCCTTGCTCGTGAGCACGCACGTCATCGACCCGCGCGAGCACCTGCGCTGGCTGCGGTCAGACGTGCCGCACCTGCCGATCGTGTTCGGTGAGGCCGCGGTGACGATCGGCCCGCTCGTCGCCCCTGGCGCGACCGCGTGCCTCGGCTGCGTCGAGCGCAGCCGAGCGCTCGACGACGCGGCGCGCACGGCCATCGCGTCGCAGCTGTGGGGCGCTCCGGCCGCCGCCGAGTCGCCCGCCCTCGCGACCGAGGCGGCGGTCGAGGCGCTGCGGATGCTGCGCGCGGGCATCCCGAACCCCGATGCCGACCCTGGCGCGTCGAGCAGCCTGCGCCTCGACGCCGAGTCGGGCGCGCGCGAGGTGGCCGAGTGGTGGCCGAGCGAGAGCTGCGGCTGCCACGGGCTCACCGGCCGCTCGGCGCCCGAATCTCGTCGAGGAACCGGCTCGGCGCACGCTCGGCCCGTGCCGAGGTCGACCGCTGCGCCCACGACAGCTCGAGCACTCGCCGCGCGCGCGTGATGCCGACGTAGAACAGCCGGCGCTCTTCGTCGATCGCCTCGAGGCCCTGCGCGAACGTGATCGGCACGAGCCCTTCGCTGAGCCCCGCGATGTAGACGCACTGCCACTCGAGGCCCTTGGCCGCGTGCAGCGTCGAGAGCGTCACGGCCGACCGTGTCGGGGCATGCTGCTGCTGCTGGCGGCGCTGCAGCTCGCGCACGAAGTCGGGCAGCGTCGTGCCCGCCGGGGCTTCTTCGGCGAGGCCCAGCAGGGCGTTCATGCTCTCCCACTTCGCGCGCTCGGCGCCGCCACCCTCGGGCGGGTCCTGCCGCCAGCCGAGCCCCCGCAGCACGTCGCTCACGCTCTTGAAGAGCGGCTCGTCGGTGATCGAGATCGACGCCCCGCGCAGCAGCATGATCGCCTGCTTCACCTCGATCTGGTCGAAGAATCGGCTGTCGGCCCGCGACTGCACGGGCACCCCGAAGCGGCCGAGCGCCGACTCGAGCGCGATCGACTGCGTGTTGATGCGGTAGAGCACCGCGATCGACTCGGGCGGCGTGCCGTCGGCGATGCGGCGAGCGACTGACTGGGCGATGGATGCCGCTTCGGCGGCATCGTCGACGTGCGACGTGACCGAGGGGGTCGCCCCTCGATCGCTGCCCTCGCTCGCGGCGTGCAGCGTGAGCGCGCCCGGCCGGCCGCGCATGAGCCGGTTGGCGAGCGTCACGATCGCGGTCGTCGAGCGGTAGTTGTCTTCGAGCCGCACGACGCGGGCCTCGGGGTACTCGCTGCCGAAGCGCACGAGGTAGTCGCTCGTGGCGCCCGCGAACGAGTAGATGGTCTGCGAGGCGTCGCCGACGACGCACAGCTCGCGTCGCCCGCCGAGCCACAGCGTGAGCAGGTCGTGCTGCAGCGGCGAGACGTCTTGGTACTCGTCGACGACGAAGAAGCGGTACTGGGCCCGCACCTGGTCGGCGACGCGCGGCTCGTTCTCAATCATGCCCGCGGTCGCGAGCAGCACGTCTTCGAAGTCGATCTGCTTGCGCTCGTCTTTGATGCGCTCGTAGGCCTGCTGCAGGGCGACCATCGCATCGACGCTCAGGCGCGAGGGCAGCGTGCGGCTGTGCGCCGCGCGTGCATACTGCTCGATCGAGAGCCGGCTGACCTTGCGCCACTCGATCTCGGCAGCGGCATCCCGCAGCCCCGCCGTGTCGAGGCTCAGCTTGAGAGCCGCGGAGGCCTGCCCGAGCAGGGGCCCTTTGCCCTCGAGCACGCGCGGCGGGGTGCCGCCGGCGACGATGGGCCAGAAGTAGTGCAGCTGCCGCAGCGCCGCCGAGTGGAAGGTGCGCGCGGCGACCCCCTCGGCACCGAGTGCGCGCAGCCGGCCGAGCAGCTCGCCCGCCGCTCGCGTCGTGAAGGTGAGCGCCATGACGCGCGCCGGGTCGTAGGCGCCCGTCGCGACCCCGTAGGCGATGCGGTGCGTGATGGCACGGGTCTTGCCCGTGCCCGCCCCCGCGAGCACGCAGACCGGGCCGAGCAGGGCCTCGGCGACCTGCCGCTGATGATCGTCGAGCGCGGCGAGCAGGCGGTCGGGGTTGACGGCGGGTTCAGGGCTCACGGTGCATCGAGAGGCGCGCCGAACCAGTCTTCGATGATGGCGCGGGCGATGGAGGTACGGCCGGGAAGCAGGATGGAGTCGAGGCTCGCGGCGAGCTCGTCGCGGCTGAACCAGCGCAGGTCGAGGATCTCGGCGCCGTCGGGGCGCAGGTCGTTGGCGTGCGCGGGGTCGAGGCGCGCGCGGAAGCCGAGCATGAGCGAGGCGGGAAACGGCCACGGCTGCGAGCCCACGTACAGCGGATCGACGACCCTCAGACCCGACTCCTCGAACACCTCGCGCACGACGGCGGCCTCGAGCGACTCCCCCGGCTCGACGAAGCCGGCGAGCAGCGAGAAGCGGTTCGACTCCCACAGCGCGTTGCTGCCGAGCACGATGCGGTCGTGAGCATCGGTGATGCCGACGATGATCGCAGCGTCGGTGCGGGGGAAGAGCTCGGCGCCGGTCTCGGTGTCGACCCGCACCCAGCCCGCTCTGCCCGCGAGGGTCGGGTGACCCGTGCGGGGCGAGAACAGGTGCGTGGCGTGCCAGTTGGCCATGCCGAGGGCCTCGATCGCGAGGCCGGCATCGCGGTCGCCCAGTCGGTGCCCGAGCGTGCGCGGCGAACCCCACCGCGTGACGTCGGGCTCGAGCGCTGCCGCGCTCTCGTCGTCGAGCACCACGGCGGTGATGGCGGCACCCGCGGGCACGCCGCCCTCGGCGTCGAGCGTGCGGCCGAGGTAGACGCGCAGGGCGTCGGCAGGGGCGGCAGACCACGGCAGCAGCGCGAGCGCGGGAGCGGGGGCCGCATCCGGTGCTGATGCGACGGGCGCGGCAGCATCGGCCAGCAGCACTTCGCCGCGCCACAGCGCGACGAGGCGCGCGTCGGGGTCGGCAGCGAGCTCGTCGAAGAGGTTCGGGCGCTCGCGCGCCGCGTGATCGCGGTCGATGCGGTACCGCGAGAGCGGCAGGCTCTGCGTGAGCGAACGGAGCATCGACGACCTCTCTGCGACGGCGGATGTCGGGAACCTCGGGCAGGCATCGCCCGTGAAGACGGCGCATCGGCGCGTGGCGCACGGCCCCGGCGGGCCCCGGCGACCTACCCTGGGCTCATGCCCCGCCGATCGCCTCTCACTCTAGCCGCGCTCGCCACCTCGGCCGTCGCCGGTCTCGACGTGACCCAGGCGGCCGCGATCGGGGGCACGGGCGGCGAGGTCGACTCGGCCCTGCTGAGCACGCGCGACGGGCGCACCCTCGTGATCCGGGTGCCGCGCACGGCCGCGGCCGAGAGCGAGCAGTCGGCCGATCTCGTCGCGGTGCGCGCGCTCAGCGACGGCGTGCGAGCCCGCCTGCCGTTCGGGGTGCCGCGCATGCTCGGGCAGGCTCCCGTCGACGGCACGCGCGCGATCGTCTCCGAGTTCGTCGACGGTGTTCCCCTGGTGCTGGGCGGCATCACCCCAGGCATCGCGGCCTCGATCGGGCGGGCCGTCGCCGCCATCCACGCCCTGCCCACGAGCGTCGTCGCCGACGTGGGTCTGCCGCAGCTGCGGGCGATCGACGTCATGCGCGAGGCCGTGACGACCCTCGATCGCGCTGCCGCGACGGGCCTCGTGCCCGCGGCCCTGCTGCGACGGTGGGAGGGCGCTGCCGAAGACTCGGCGCTCTGGCAGTTCACCCCCGCCGTCATCAACGGCTCGCTCAGCGCCTCCTCCTTCC
Source organism: uncultured Microbacteriaceae bacterium (assembly GCA_964540305.1). Lineage (GTDB taxonomy): Bacteria > Actinomycetota > Actinomycetes > Actinomycetales > Microbacteriaceae > Microcella. Next base: position 136,916 of record CAZILZ010000001.1, read on the forward strand.
TCGTCGTCGGCGACTCGGTCACGGGCCTGCTCGGCTGGGCGCGCCTGCAGGTGGGCGACCCCGCGCGCGATCTGTTCTGGATGCTCGGCTCGAGCGACCCCGACGTGCCCGAGACCGCCTTCGACGCGTACCACCAGGCTCACGGAATCCATGACCGGCAGGTCGGGCGGCGCGCGGTGTTCGCGGCCGAGCTCGAGCTCGCCCGCTGGCTGCTGCACGGCACCGAGAAGCGCTCGACCGAGATCGTCGACGACGCCGTCGGCATGCTGCACGCGCTGCTCGACCGCGTGAGCGGCGACCTCACCCACCCGTTGTCGAGCGAGCCGGCCCCGGCCGCGGGCCTCGACGAGGTCGACGAGCTGCTCGAGCGCGGCGCCCCGCGCTCGCCCGGGTCGGCCTACTAGCGCCGAGCGGCCTCGACCAACGCGGTGAAGAGCCGCAAGTCGTCGGGGGTCTCCTCGGGGTGCCACTGCACGGCGACCCCGAAGGTCAGCGCGTCGATGTCGACGGCCTGGATGATGCCGTCGTCGCCGCGAGCGCTTACGGTGAGCCCGGGGGCGAGGTGGTTGATGGCCTGGTGGTGGTAGCTCTTGACGGTGAGGCTCGTGCCGAGCATCCCGCCGATGCGCGTACCCGGCTCGGTGAGCACGGGGTTGTCGGCGAACGTCGCGTTGCCGTAGCTGTAGCGCGTCGAGCCGATCACGTCGGGCAGGTGCTGAACAAGCGTGCCGCCCAGCGCCACGTTGAGCACCTGCAACCCGCGGCAGATGCCGAGCACGGGCAGGTCGCGCGCGATCGCGGCGTGCACGAGAGCGATCTCCCACGCGTCGCGGTCGGGGCGCGGGGCGTCGTTCTCGGGATGCGCGCGCTCGCCGTACAGCGCGGCGTCGACGTCTTTGCCACCCGTGAGGATGAGCCCGTCGAGACGCTCGAGCACGCGCTCGACCGCATCGGCGTGCGGGGGCTGCGGGGGCAGGCCGACGACGGCTCCCCCGGCGGCGATGACGCAGTCGGTGTAGACGCGCGGCAGCACGGCGGCGGGGCGGTCCCACAGCCCCATGACCGCCTGCTCCATGTAGGTGGTCAGGCCGATGAGGGCGGTCACGCGAGGTCGCCCTCCGGCGGGCCGGCGAGGCGGCGGGCGATGATGCCGCGGGCCCGGCGCAGCGCACGCACGAGTTCGGGCTGGCGGATGCCCAGCTCTTGGCTCACGTCGCTGTAAGTGCGGCGCTGCACGAGCACGCCGGTCGCGGCGGGCTGCAGGTCGTGCGGCAGGCGGGCGATCGCGGCCTCGAGGTCGGCGGGGCTCAGTGCGGCGACGACCTGCTCGAGGCGGGCATCCTCAGGATCGACCACATCGAGGTCGAAGTCGTCGTCACGCACAGCAGTCTCTCTTTCGGTGGTGCGGAGTGAGGCTCGGGGGCGGCCGGATCGGCGACCGCCCCCGAGCGTCGGCGGATCAGCTGGCGAAGTCTTTCACCAGCTGCTCGTTCTCCTTCTTGTTGATGAGCGCGGCGACGTAGCCGATCGCGAGGAAGAGGAACGGCAGCAGCACGAGGAACCAGCCGAGCGGGTTCAGCAGCCACGCGCTCTCGGGCAGCGTCGGGTCGACGCCGTCGGGCACCGTGCCCGCGAGAAGGTTGAAGCGCGACATCACCAGGTAGAGGCCGATCGCGAGCAGCACGATCGACACCGCCGGCGCGATCACCGTCTTCCAGAGGCTTCCGCCGCCCTCGCGGCGGAAGTACACGATGACCGCGATCGAGACGAGGATCTCGACGACGATGACCGAGATGGCCGTGATCGAGCTCATCCAGAAGAACAGGTTGCCGATCGGGTCGAGGCCCGCCACCGCGAAGATGATCATGACCAGGGCGGCGAGCGCCGAGGTGATGACCACGCCGCCGACGGGGGCGCCGGCCTTGTTGGTGACCGCGGCACGCGCCGGGAACACGCCGCCGCGCCCGAGAGCGAAGAAGTAGCGCGCCGAGGCGTTCTGGAAGGCCAGCAAACCGGCGAAGAGGCTCGTGACGACGAGGATCGTCATGATCGTGACGAGCCAGGGGCCGACGTACTGCTCGGTGATGCTGAACAGCACGCCCGCCGGGTTGGCGAGCACGTTGCCGTCCGCATCCATCGACCGCGTGACGACCTCGTCGATGATGCCGCCCGCGCCCATGCCCGTGACCATCGCGAACGAGACGATCGCGAACAGGATGCTGATGGTCGAGATGGCGATGTAGGTGGCCAGCGGCACGGTGCGCTTGGGGTCTTTCGACTCTTCGCCGTAGATCGCCGTGGCCTCGAAGCCGATGAAGCTCGCGAGGGCGAAGGCGAGCGCGATGCCCGCACCGCCCGCGAAGCCGCCCGCGAAGATGTTCTCGGGGCTGAACGAGGCGCCGAGGTTCCAGCCATCGGGGCCGCCGTTGGCGAGCATCGCGACCGCGGCGACGAGCAGCGAGAGGATCTCGAGCACGAGCAGAACCCCGAGCACCTTCGCGCCGATGTCGACACTCAGCAGCGAGAGGCCCGTGACGAGCGCCCAGGCGATGAAGGCCCAGACGTACCAGGGCAGGCTCACGCCGAGCTCGGCCATCGTGCCCTCGACGAGCCCGCCGAAGAAGCCGTAGATGGCGAGCTGGATCGTGACGTAGGTGAGGATCGACACGAACGCCGAGGCGACACCCGCGTTGACGCCGAGGCCCTTGCCGACGTAGGCGAAGAAGGCGCCCGAGTTGGTGACGCGCTGGCTCATGGCGGCGTAGCCGACGCTGAACAGCAGCAGGGTCAGGCCGACCACGAGGTAGGCGCCGGGGGTACCGGCGCCGTTGCCGACGAGCATGGCCACCGGCACGGCGCCGGTGATGCCGACGAGCGGGGCAGACGCGGCGACGACGAAGAATACGACGCCGATGACGCCGAGACGGCCCTTGCGCAGGGTCGATTGGGGGGTGTCAGTCATGGATCCGGAACTCCTCATTGAGTTGGGGTGGATCGTTCGTGTCGAAACGACCTGGCGCCATAGTGGTGCACGCGCCCCCGCGCGTCAAGCGGAATCGCCCGTCTGCCCGTGCGACTCGCGCCGACGCCGGGGCGTCGGACGGCATCCGGAATTGCCTATCGTTAGTTCACGAATGATTCGGTAGCCTGACCCTCATGGCTGACCTCACTGGATTCCTCGCCCCGCAGACCCCGAGCGGCGCGAGCGCGCTCGTGCCCGACATGCCCTGGTACTACTCGGGCACGCTGCTCACCGCCGAGTACCGCACCGACCCCGCGAACGTGAAGGCGCTGCTGCCCGAGGGCCTCGAGCTCGCCGACGACGACCCGGGGGCCGTGGCGCTCATCTGGGCCGACTGGCAGTCGTGCTCCACCGGCGGCGCCGAACTGCTCGACCCCGTGCGCTCGCAGTACCTCGAGACCTTCGCCGTCGTGCGCGTCAAGCACGAGGGCGTGACCTACACGCGCTGCGTCGCCATCTGGGTGACGAAAGACTTCGCGATCGGCCGGGGCTGGTTCCAGGGCTACCCCAAGAAGCTTGGCTCGATGGCCGTCACGCGCGTGTTCACCGTGGGTAAAGCATCTCCGCGCCTCGCGCCCGGGGCTCGCCTCGGCGCCTCGCTCGCGGCCTACGACCACCGCCTCGCCTCGCTCGTCGTGACGCTGCGCGAGCCGTCGGAGTCGAACGGCTTCGTCAACGGCCACCCCATGCTGCATTCGCGGTGGATGCCCTCCATCACCCCCGGCGCCGGCAACAGCCTCGACCAGCTCATCACCATGAGCACGACCGACGCCGAGATCGGCGAGACCTGGGTCGGCGACTTCGAGCTCGAACTGCACGACTCGCCGTGGGACGAGCTCGCCTCGATCCTGCCCGTGCACGAGAAGATCGCGGCGTACTACCGCGAGGTCGGCGTGACGTTCAACGGCGGCACGCTCGTGGCCGACTTCTCGAACCCGAGCGTCTAGACCCTGACAGCCGCCGCGGTGCGGCGGGTGACGAGCAGCGCTCCACCGAGCAGCATCGCCGCGGCCAGCAGCGCGACCGGCGTGGAGTCGGCGCCGGTCGCGGCGAGCTCGGGCGCTGCGGCGGCCGCCACCGTGATGCTGAACGCGGTCACGCTCGAGCCGCCGTCTGACGTCGCCGAGATGCTGAAGGCGTAGGTGCCGGGCGTCGTCGGGGTTCCGGCGATGACGCCGCTCACCGGGTCGAGGGTGAGCCCCGGCGGCAGGGTGCCCGACTCGAGGGCGAACGTGGCGTCGCCCGTCGCGTCGACGCGGAAGGAGAACGCCTGCCCCGAGACCGCAGCCGGCGGGGCCGTGTCGTCGATCACGGGTGTCAGCGAGATGACCGAGACGAAGGGCGGCTCGGGGGGCGGGCCGAACGGCATCGAGAAGGTGCCGCTGTGCGCCGCGTAGACGGATGCCCCGTCGGGCGACACCGCGAGGGTCACGGCGCCGCGGGTCGTCGCGATCGAGGGCAGCGTCGTGCGGGTCGCGACATCGATGACCGAGATGGACGTGGCGTTGAGGTTCGCGACGTACGCGCGCGCGCCATCCGCGCTGAACCGCACGGCGAAGGGCTGCGCTCCGACGGGGATCGCGGTGCTGAGCGTGCGCGTCTCGAGGTCGATGACCGAGATCGTGCCCGCTGAGTAGTTCGTGACGTAGGCCGTCGTGCCGTCGGGCGTGATGCTCACGCGGCCCGCATCCGGAACGCCGGTGATCGTCGCGACCACCGTGCGCGTCGCGACGTCGATGACCGAGACGCTGTTGCCGACGTAGTTCGCCGTGACGAGCGTCGAACCGTCGGGGGTCATGGCGATGCCGGTCGGGTACGAGCCGACGCCCGTGATGCTCGCCACGTTCGTGAGGGTGTCGAGGTCGATGACGCTCACCGAGGGCGGCGACGACACCTGGTTCGACACGTAGGCGAACTGCGAGTCGGGCGAGATGACGACATCGAAGGCGCCGGCTCCGGCGACGACGGTGCCGACCACCGTGCTCGTCGCGAGGCTGACGACCGAGACGGTGCCCGATCCCGCGTTGGCCGTCACCAGCAGGGCGCCGTCGGGGCTCAGCGCGAGACCCTGGGGCGAGCTGCCGACCGCGATCGTGGTCTCGATGGTGCCCGTCGCGGTGTCGATGACGGCCACACCCGGCGAGGTCGAGACATAGGCCGTCGCGCTGTCAGCGCTCACCACCGCGTTGAGCGGGTTGGCACCGGAGGCGAGCGTGATCGTCGAGACCACCGAATCGGCCATAGCCGACGACGCACCCAGCAGGAGGGTGGCGCCGAGCACCGTGGTCATGGCGATACCGCCGGTTAGAACCCGCACTCGTGACGCCACAGCGACTCCCCCACTCGTCAGACTGATGTGAGATCGAGTCAATCAGAGCGAGGGGATGCTCGAGCCCCCCTCTTCGGGGACGCTGTCTCGCACTTCGAGTCGAGCTGTGCTTGTGGTTCTTGGATCAGAGATCCAAGAAATACTCCCGAACCTCCCACGCGGTCACGTCGCGCGTCGTCGGGTCGGGCACGTCGGCGGTGTAGCGCTCGATCTCGTCGCGCTTCATGACCTCGAAGACGTTAACGAGGTCGCCGCCGAGCAGCTCGATGAGCGGCGCATCGGCGCGGAGAGCATCCAGAGCATCGCCCAGAGACATGGGGAGCACGGCCTGCGACTCGTCTTCGTAGCTGTAGCCGACGGCGGCCGGCGGGGCGGCGAGCTCGCGGCGGATGCCGTCGAGGCCGGCCGCGAGCAGGGCCGCGGTCATGAGGTAGGCGTTGGCCGCGCCGTCGCCGAGGCGCATCTCGAGGCGGGTTCCGCCGCCGCGCTCGGGCGGCACGCGCAGCATGGCGCTGCGGTTGTCGTAGCCCCAGTTGGCGCGGTAGGGCGCGAGGGTGTCGGGGCCGAGGCGCTTGAAGGCGTTGATCGTGGGGTTGCAGAAGGCCGTGAGCGCCGCGGCGTGCTCGACGATGCCCGCGATCATGTGCTGCGCGAGCGGGCTGAGGCCGTCGCCCTCGTGCATGAGGTTCTCGCCCGCGGCGTCGACGAGCGACATGTGCAGGTGGAAGCCGCTGCCACCCTCGTCGCTCCACGGCTTGCCGGCGAACGTCGCCGCCTGGCCGACGCGTGCGATGACGTCTTTCACGCCCGCCTTGAGCATGAAGGCGCGGTCGCAGGCGTCGAGCGCCTCGCCGTGCCAGATGTTGATCTCGTACTGGCTGGGGCTGAACTCGTGGTTGCCGGCGAAGACGCCGATGCGCAGCTGGTCGAGCATGCGCAGCAGGTGCAGGAAGGTGCCCTTGGGGTCGACCGTCGCGCCGCTCGTGTACACGCGGCCGGGCTGCGTCAGAGCGCGCTTAAAGCCGCCCTCCTCGGTGCGGTCGGCGATGTAGAACTCGAGCTCGGGGCCGACGAGCGGCGTGAGGCCGAGCTTCGCGTACTCGCCCACGATGCGCTCGAGCAGCACGCGCGGCGACAGCGGGCTCGGCGTGCCGTCGGGGTTGTTGGCGCCCGCGACGACGAAGGCCACGCCGGGCTCCCACGGCAGGGCGCGCCAGCTGCCCGGAACGATCTGGCTGATGAAGTCTTCGAGCCCGTTGCTGAGCACGTCGGCGCCGTCGAGCACGCCGCCCTGCGTCGTCGTCACCCACACGCCCTGGCAGAACGCCGGGCCCCCGTGGCTGATCTTGTCGAGCTCGCTCACGAGCAGGTCTTTCGACCGCACGGTGCCGATGATGTCGGCGTAGATGACGCGCAGCACGTCGATCTTGGCCGAGAGCAGCTCGCTCTGCAGGGCGGACAGGCTGTGGCTCATGTGCGACTCCTTCGTGGCACTCGTGGGGCTCGGACGAAAATCGTTCGGACTCGAACGAGATAGTAGACTACCGATCGACTCGATGGGGAGGCCTGATGCGCGTTCTGTTCATCCAGCACGATCACGTGAGCCCGCTGGGCCCGGTCGGCGAACGCTTCGCCCACCACGGCTTCGCGATCGACACGCACCTCGTCGTGCCCGAGTCTGCCTTCGCGGCGCCGAACATCGCCACCGACTTCCCCGCCTTCGCCGACTACGACGTGCTCGTGCCGCTCGGCGCCCCCTGGGGCGCGTGGGACGACGCGTGCATCGGCCGCTGGCTCCTCCCCGAGATCGCGTGGCTGCGCGACGCCGTCGATTCCGGGATGCCCGTGCTCGGCATCTGCTTCGGCGGCCAGCTGCTCGCCCGCGCCCTGGGCGGCTCGGTGTCGCCCGCCCCCCGGGGCGAGATCGGCTGGACCTCGGTGTGGAGCGACGCCCCGACCCTCGTCGGCGAAGGCCCGTGGTTCCAGTTCCACTACGACCGCTGGGTCGTGCCGCCCGGGGCCGTCGAGATCGCGCGCACGCCCGCGGCCTCGCAAGCCTTCGTCGTCGGGCGGTCGCTCGCCGTGCAGTTCCACCCCGAGCTCGACGCCGCGGGTCTGCAGGGGTGGCTCGACTGGGGCGGAGCATCCAAGGTGCGCGACGACGGACAGGACCCGGAGATCATGCTCGCCCAGACGGTCGCGACCGCCGCGGCGGCCCGCGCGCGCACGAACGCCCTCGTCGACGCCTTCCTCACCGACGTCGCTGGCCTGCTCCCCCGCTAGTCGCGCGCGCCGCGCGCACCGCGCGCGCCGCGCACACTGCGCCAGATCTGGGCCAAATCGGCGCAACCATGGACCCATGGCGCCCTTTTGCCCCAGATCTGGGACGTGGCGCTCGGGATGCTCGCGCGTTGTCGGAGCATCCCGCGCCGCCAGATTGGTGCCAAACCGGCGCAACCCAAGGGGTCACGCGCCCTTTTGGCCCAGATCTGGGGCAAAAGGGCGCGTGGGGCCTCGCGCCCTAGGCCACGCGCACCGGCATGCGCTTGATGCCGTGCACGAAGTTGCTGCGCAGGTAGTCGAGCTCACCGGCGCGCTCGAGCGTGACGTCGCGCGTCAGCAGGTCTTCGAACATGATGCGCAGCTCGATGCGGGCGAGCGCGTTGCCGAGGCACATGTGCGGGCCGCCGCGGCCGAACGACATGTGCTCGTTGGGGTTGCGGGTCACGTCGAAGCGGTACGGGTCGTCGAAGACGGCCGAGTCGCGGTTGCCCGAGGCGAACCACACGACGACCTTCTCGCCCTCGCTGATCTGGGTGTCGGAGAACTCGACATCCTTCGTGGCCGTGCGACGGAAGTGGTAGACGGGCGAGGCGTACCGCAAGAACTCTTCGACGGCCCACGGGATGAGCGAGGGGTCGTTGCGCAGGATGTCGAGCTGCGACGGGTTGTCGAGCAGGTTCTTCATCGAGTGCGTGATGGTGTGGCGCGTCGTCTCGTTGCCGGCGACGACGAGCAGCAGGAAGTTGGTGTTGAACTCGTGCTCGCTCAGCGGCACGCCGTCGCTCGGCACGCCGTCGGCGAGCAGGGTGATGAGGTCGGTGCCGCCCTTGCCGCGGCGCTCGGCCGCGAGGTGCTTGCCGTACTCGTAGACCTCGATCGCCGCCGGCGAGCGGAAGGGCACGTGCTTGAACTCGTCGCTGTCGGCCGAGCCGATGAGCACGTCGGCGTGCTCGGGGTCGGTGTTGCCGACCATGCGGTTGCCCCACTCGATGAGCTGGCCGGTGTCGCTGTCGGGCACGCCGAGCAGGCGCGCGAGCACCCGGATCGGGAAGTCGGCGCTGACCTCGTCGACGAAATCGAACTCGCCCTTCGCGAGCGCAGCATCCAGCGTCTTCGCGGTGATGCCGCGCAGGAAGGTCTCGTACTTCGCGACGGCCTGCGGCGTGAACTCGCCCTGCAGCATGCGGCGCAGCGCGCGGTGGCGCAGACCATCGGTCTCGAGCAGCGACCGGCGCTGGTCTTGCATCGCGGGGTCGACCTCTTCGAGGTTCGTGAACTTCGTCGAGGTGAAGGTCTCGGTGTCGCGCAGGATGCGCACGATGTCGTGGTACCGCGTCGCCGACCAGAAGCCGCTGTTGGGCGCCTCTTCGGTCGAGTAGTGCAGGCCGGGCGTGGCCCGCAGCTCGTCGAAGACGCCCCACGGGGCGCCGCCCGCGAAGAGATCGAGGTCGGCCAGGGTGAGGTCTGTCGTCGTCGACATGGTGCTCCTGCTCTCATGGGAAGCGATTTGTTCGGATGCTAACGAACTTCGGCGCGCACGTCGAGCCTCAAGGTGGTTTCGATCCGAATGAGTGAGGATGGAGACCGCGCGGTCCACGCGCGAGGGGAGGAGAACCATGCCGAGTCCGCACACGCTGGCCGAGACGGAAGAGCGCGTCGCCGGCAAGCTCGGCGCCCTGCCCCTCGACTTCGAGGCGATGGCCGTGGTCTCGAACCTCTTCCGCGCCGCGAACGCCACCCGCAACTACCTCGAACGCAGCGTGCTCGCGGCGACGGGCCTGTCGTGGACGGCCTTCGTCGTGCTCTGGGTCACCTGGATCTGGGAGCCCATCGAGACCCGCCAGATCGCCGAGGAGGGCGGCTTCTCGAAGGCCACGCTCACAGGCGTGCTCGGCACGCTCGAGAGCAAGGGCTACCTGCTGCGCGAGCGCAGCGACAAAGACGGCCGGCTCGTCAACGTGTCCATGACTCCTGCCGGGCGCGAGCTCATGGCGACGCTCTTCCCGACCTTCAACGACCACGAGCGCACGATCACCTCGAGCCTCGACCCCGAGCGGCGGCGCGAGCTCGCCGACATGCTGCGCGCGATCACGCAGGTGACCGAGGGGCAGCGGTAGAGCATCCGGTTCAGGATGCTCGCGCGCCTTTGCCGCGAGCCCTACCGCTCGGCACCCCGCGTCGGTTAGTATCGCGGCAGTCGTTTGTATCCGAACGACCCGCGATCGCAAAGGAGCAACCCGCGTGCATCAGGTTGAGCTGGCCGGACTGACCGTCGACACGCGGCACTCCATCGGCGGGCAGCGCGTCGCCTCGGCGGAGACCTTCGAGAGCATCTCGCCCATCGACGGCACCGTGCTCGCGCACATCGCCCGCGGCGGGGCCGCCGAGGCCGATGCCGCCGTGCAGGCCGCGCGCGCGGCTTTCCCGGGCTGGCGCGACCTCGGGCCCACGGGCCGCGGCGAGATCCTGCACCGCCTCGCCGACCTCATCGAGGCGAACGTCGAGCAGTTGTCGCAGCTCGAGACCCTCGACAACGGCTCGCTGCTGCGCAGCCACCGCCGCGGGGTCATGCCGCGCGTCGCCCTGAACATCCGCTTCTTCGCCGACTGGGCGATGAACGAGCTCGCGCACCCCGTCTGGCAGACCCGCGGCCACGACAACGTCGTCAGCTGGGACCCGTCGGGCGTCGCCGCGATCATCACGCCGTGGAACGCCCCCCTCATGCTCGCCACCTGGCGCATCGGCCCCGCCCTCGCCGCGGGCGACACCGTCGTGCTCAAGCCCGCGGAGTGGACGCCCCTCACCGCGAGCGTCTTCGCCGACCTGTGCGAGCAGGCGGGCATGCCCGCGGGAGTCTTCAACGTCGTGCAGGGCTACGGCGCCGAGGTCGGTGCGGCCCTCGTCGCGCATCCCGGAATCGCCCGCATCGCGTTCACCGGCTCGGTGCCCACCGCGAAGGCGATCGCGCGCGCGGCCGCCGAGAACCTCACCCCCGTCAGCTTCGAGCTCGGCGGCAAGAGCCCGCTCATCATCACCGACGACGCCGATCTCGACCTCGCCGTCGAGATCGCCGTCGAGCAGTACGACAACGCGGGGCAGGTGTGCCTCTCGGGCACGCGACTGCTCGTGCACGAGAGCATCGCCGACGAGTTCGCCACGCGCTTCGCCGCGAAGGCCGCGCAGATCGTGCAGGGCGACCCGCGCGACGAGGCGACCCAGATCGGCCCGCAGATCCACCGCGTGCACCTCGATCGCGTCGCGGGCTTCGTCGAGCGCGCGCAGGCCGACGGCGCCCAGATCGCCTTCGGTGGCGGTCCGAACGACGACCTTGGCGGGCTGTACTACCGGCCCACCCTGATCACGGGCGCGACGCCCGGAAGCGAGATCCTCACCGCCGAGGTCTTCGGCCCCGTGCTCGCGATGCAGACCTTCGGCAGCGATGAGGAGGCCGTCGAGATCGCCAACGCGACCGAGTACGGCCTCGCCGCGGTCGTCGTGTGCGGTGACCGCGAGCGCGCCGAGCGGCTCACGAAGAACCTCGTCGCCGGCACGATCTGGGTCAACTGCTTCTTCGTGCGCGACCTCGCCGCACCCTTCGGTGGCAGCAAGAAGAGCGGCATCGGTCGCGAAGGCGGCGTGTGGTCGTTCGACTTCTACGCCGACGTCAAGAACACCGTCTACGCACCCGCAGGGTGGAAGGAGTAAGTCATGGGAAAGGTTGTCGGCGCCGCGATGCTCGCGCACGTGCCCACCATCATGCTGCCGCAAGACGTGCGGTACGACCTCAACGGCGGCAAGGAGATCAGCCTCGTACCCGGGCTCAAGCGCTTCCGCTCCGAAGTTATGGAGACCCTCGACTACGACACCGTCGTCGTGCTCGACTCGCACTGGGCCACGACGGTCGAGTTCGTCATCAGCGCGCAGGCCGAGCGCAGCGGGCTCTTCACGAGCGAAGAGCTGCCTCGAGGGATGTCGCAGATCCCGTACGCCTTCCGCGGTGACCCCGAACTCGCGAACGCCGTGGCCGACTACGACGAGAAGAACGGCACGTGGGTCACGCCCATCAGCGACCCGCACCTGCCGATCTTCTACGCCACCGTCAACCTGTGGCACTACCTCGGCCGCGGGCTCGACAAGCGCTGGGTGAGCCTCTCGGTCTGCCAGACGGCGCAGACCGACGACTTCTTGCGCGCTGGCCGCGCACTCGGCGAGGCCATCCGCGACAGCGACCGCAAGGTGCTGCTGCTCGCCTCGGGCGCTCTCTCGCACACGTTCTACAAGCTGCGCGACCTGCGCAAGCACGAGGCGAGCGACCCGAGCCACATCTACAGCGAGGGCGCACTGCAGGCCGACCTCGACCGCGTCGAGTGGATGAAGCAGGGCGACCACCAGCGCATCCTCGAGACCATGCCCGAGTTCAAGCAGTTCAAGCCCGAAGCCAACTTCAGCCACTGGCTGCAGATGGCGGGCGCCACGGGCGAAGAGGCCAACACCGCGAAGGGCGTCATGTACTCGGAGTACGAGAACTCGATCGGCACGGGTCAAGTGCACATCTACTTCCCCGAGCCCGAGGGCGGCTTCCCGCTGCCGAAAGACGTCACGCTGTCGCGCGAAGACCCGACCGGCGACGTCGCCGCCACCCGAGGGAGCGCCGCGTGACCGAGTACCGGCGCATCCTGCTCGACGGCTTCCCCGTGCAGGTGGTGCGGCACGGCGACGAGCTGCGGGCATCCGATGGCCGCACGATCGGGGTCGACGAAGCGGTGCACCTGCCGCCCAGCGAGCCGACCAAGATCATCGCCGTGCACTTGAACTACCCGAGCCGCAGCGATGAGTTCATGACGAAGCTGCCGCCCGCGCCCACCTACTTCCACAAGCCGATCACGGCGCTCAACAGCCACAAGGGCTCCGTCGTGCGGCCTGCGGGCCTGAAGTGGCTCAACTACGAGGGCGAGATCGTCATCGTCATCGGCCGCACCTGCCGCAACGTCTCACCGGCCGAAGCGGGCGACTACATCGCCGGCTACTCGGTGGGCAATGACTACGGGCTGCACGATTTTCGCGACACGGATGCGGGCTCGATGCTGCGCGTCAAGGGCAGCGACACGCTCGCGCCCGTGGGGCCGGGCCTCGTGACCGACTGGGACTTCCGCGGCAAGAACATCCGCACCCTCGTGAACGGCATCGTCGTGCAAGAAGACGCGACCGACACGATGGAGTGGGACATGCACTACCTCGTGGCCGACCTCGCCCGCACGATCACCCTCGTGCCGGGCGACATGATCTTCTCGGGAACCCCCGCGAACTCGCGGCCCGTGCAGCCCGGCGACATCGTCGAGGTCGAGGTCGACGGCCTCGGCCGGCTCACCAACACCATCGTCGAAGGGCCCGAGCCGATCCGCACCGACGTCGGCGCTCAGCCGACCTCGAGCGAAGAGGTCGTCTCGACCGCGCTCGGCGGAGACTGGGAGTTCCGCGGCATCCGCACCCCGTCGAAAGACCTGTACCCGTCTCGGATCGAGGAGAAAGACTGATGATCAAGATCTACGTCGACATGGACAAGTGCCAGCACTACGGCCAGTGCGTGTTCGAGGCGCCCGACGTGTTTCAGCTGAACGGCGACGACAAGCTCGAGTACCAGGCCGAGGCAGCTGACGACATGCTCGCCGACCTCGAGTCGGCCGCCGACGTCTGCCCCATGCAGGCGATCTTCCTCACCAGGGAGTAGACGGCGATGACGGATGCCCCGCTGCTGATAGTCGGAGCCTCGATGGCGGGCCTGCGCACCGCCGAAGGTGCGCGGCGCGCCGGCTATACGGGGCCCATCGAGTTTCTCGGCGCCGAAGCGCACGCGCCCTACAACCGCCCGCCACTCTCGAAAGAGCTGCTGCAGACCGAGGGGCACGGGCACGCGGAGGTCGCGTTCCCCATCCGCTCAGCACTCGAGGAGGGCGTCTCGTGGGTTCTCGGGCGGGCGGCGGTGTCGCTCGATGCCGCGCGGCGCGTGGTGGTCGACGATGCCGGGGACGAGCATCCGTTCAGCGCGCTCGTGATCGCGACCGGCCTGCGGCCCAAGGGGCTGCCGATCGATGACCACGGTCTCGGCGGCATCCATGTGCTGCGCACGCTCGATGACGCCGTCGCGCTGCGCAACGTGCTGCGGCCGGGAACGAACGTCGTGATCCTCGGCTCGGGCTTCGTCGGGTGCGAGATCGCGGCGACGGCGGCGAAGAACGGCGCGACGGTGTCGATCGTGACGCAGAGCCGCGTGCCGCTCGAGCGCGCGCTCGGCCCGCTGCTCGGCGCCGAGATGCGGCGGCGGCACGAAGCCCACGGGGTGCGGTTCTTCACGGGCGAGTCGCTCTTCGGGCTCGTGGGCGACCCTGACGTCGAGCGCGTGATCCTCACGAGCGGCGTCATGCTCGAGTGCGACGTGCTCGTGGTCGCGGTCGGCAGCGACCCCAATACCGAGTGGCTCGAGGGCTCAGGTCTCGACGTGTCGAACGGCGTGCTCGTCGACGGCGGGCTGCGGGCGGTCGGGGTCGATGGTGCCGTGCACCCCGAGATCTTCGCGGTGGGCGACGTGGCCCGGTACGCCAACCCGCTGTTCGACGACGTCGCCCGCCGGGTGGAGCACTGGAACCTGCCGACCGAGACCGGCAAGCGCGCGGGCCAGCTCATCGCCGCGCAGCTCGCCGGCGACGACTGCGCGCCGCTCGCGGCGGCCGGCTTCGCCCCGCTGCCCTCGTTCTGGAGCGACCAGTACGACGCCCACCTGCTGGCCTTCGGCATGACGTACCTCGCCGACCGCAGCGAGCTCGTCGCGGGTCGCGTCGACGACGAGTGCGTGGTCGAGTACTACCGCGCCGACGAGCTCGTCGGCGTCTGCGGCATCGGGATGCGCAGCGCCGTGCAGGCGTACCGCACGCGCTTCGCGGTCCCGGCTCAGGCCGCTCCGCCCGCGTAGCTCGGCACTCGTCCGTCGCTGCCGTACCGCCCGACCCTCGTCTGCCACTGCCGCCCGCCGACCCTCATCCGTCGCTGCCGCCCGCCGACCCTCGTCCGTCGCGCGCGTCGCACTGTTTCCGACACATCGCACGGAACGCACCGTGCGAGGTGTCCGAATCAGTGAGAGAAGAGGTAGGAGGAACCGCTCGGGCTGTGTGCCGTTCGCGGCACATGCCGCGGGAGGCACATTGCGTGAACAGTGAGCCAGATATCGCGGAGTGACACGGGCGGGGCGAGCGCGCGGCGGGGGCTGGTCGCGGCTTCGCAAGACGAGAGCGGGGCAGGCACGCGGCGGGGGCGGACCGCACCGGCGCAGGGTGCGGGGGCGGACCGCACCGGCGCAGGGTGCGGGAGGCGGGCCGCACCGGCGCAAGGGGCGGGGGCGGACCGCACCGGCGCAAGGGGCGGGGGCGGTCAGCCGACGGCGGCTTGCCAGAGCGCGCGCAGCTCGGCCTCGTCGGGCAGCGATTCGGGGCGCAGCGCGGCATCGTCGACGACGAAGTAGAAGGCGGCCGTGACCGCCTCGAGCGGCAGGCCCGCCCAACGCGCGTAGGCGAGCCGGTACAGAGCGAGCTGCAGCTCTTTCGCCGCGCGGTCGGCGTCGTCGCGCGGGGCCTTGCCGGTCTTCCAGTCGACGATCTCGACGCTGCGCGGGCGACGAGCCGCACCCGGACCACCCGACCCGTCGCGCACGGCGTCGAAGTCGGGGTCGGTCGAGTACACGGCGTCGATCTTGCAGATCAGGATGCGCCCCTCGAAGGGCAGGTGCAGTTCGCGCTCGACGTCGATCGGGGTGCGCGTCGCCCAGGCCGAGCGCTCGAAGGTCTGCTGCAGGGCGAGCAGGGCGTGCTCGTCGATGCCCTCGGCGACCCCAGCCCCGGTGACGGCACCGGATGCCGCGCCCGCGAGCCCGCCGGCCGCGACGTCGAACTCGGCGTCGAAGCCGTCGACCGCGTCGGGCATCGCGCCGATGCCGTACCGCTGCTCGACCCAGCGGTGGAAGACGGTGCCGAGCCGGGTCGCGCGGTACGGCCGCTGCGGCATCGGGCGACGCAAGCGCTCGGCGACCTCGGCCGGAGCGGTGATGAAGTCTTTGAACGACGACGCCGGCACGCGCAACGGCACGGCGACGCGCCCGCTCGCAGCGAGCCGCTCGGCGCGCTCGGCCAGCAGCAGGTCGATCTCGCGCTGCCAGCCTCGCAGGTCTCGGCCTCGCACGGCCGGATCGGCGGCCCGCACCCGCTCGGCCGCCGCGACCACGCGATCACGGCGCGCGCCGAAGGGGTCGAGCGGCCACCAGGGCTCATCGCCGCTGTCGTCGACGATCGGGTTCTCGGGGTTCTGCGGCGCGTCGGGCAGCTCGCCGATGATGCCGCGCTCCTCCAGCGCGCGCAGGTAGGGGCTCGGACCACGCGCAGCCTTCTGCGCCGCCCAGAACGAGCCCGTGAGCAGCAGTCGATGCCGTGCACGGGTGACGGCGACGTACGCGAGTCGGCGCTCTTCGCGCTCGAGGTGCTCGCCCACCGCGGCGCTGAACACCTCGCGCCGCTGCAGCAGATCTTTGCGGCTCTCGGCGCCGCGCCAAGCGAAGACCGGCAGCTCGGCGGCATCGCCCCGCAGCTCGTAGGGCAGCACGCCGAGCGAGAGCCAGCCGCTCGTGCCGTCGCGGGGCTTGCTCGGCAGCTCGTCCGCGACGAGGCGCGGCACGACGACGTGATCCCACTCGAGCCCTTTCGAGCCGTGGATCGTCAGCACCTGCACCGTTCCCGGCTCCGGATCCTCCGACCGCGGCGAGAGGTTGTCGCGCCACTCGGCCTCGCGCAGCCAGCCGAGGAACCCGCCGAGCGTCGCGTGGTCGGCCAGAGCGAGGTAGCCGTCGAGCGCCTCGTGGAACGCTTCGCGCGGCGCCTCGCCGAGCGCGCGCGCGGGGTTCGCCGCGACCTCGATGTCGAGCATGAGGTCGTGCTCGACCGCCACCACGAGGTCGGGCAGATCGAGGGCCGTGCGAGTGCGCAGCGTGGCGAACAGGCGGCCAGCATCCTGCAGCCGTTCGAGGCCGGCCGGGCTCAGGGCGGCCAGCTGCGAGTGACCGTCAGACGCGGTCGCCACGAAGTCGAGCGCGTCGACGAGCGACACCCCGTCGGTGCGGGCGACGGATGCGCGCAGTCGTGCCTTCACCTCGTCGCTGAAGGCGCGCTGCGCCAGGTCGCGGTCGCGCAACCACGAGGCGATGCGACTGAGGGCGTGCAGGTCGGCGACCCCGACCCGCCAACGCGGCCCGGCGAGCAGGCGCACGAGCTCGGTGCCCGCCGCCGGGTTGTCGACGACGGAGAGGGCGCTCACGAGGTCGGCGATCTCGGGCTGCTCGAGAAGCCCACCGATGCCGAGCACGTGCACGGGCACGTTCGCCTCGCGGAGGGCGGCGAGGAAGACGGGTTGCGTGGTGCGGTTGCGCATGAGCAGCGCGGCACTCGCGCGCAGCGGGCGACCCTCGGCATCGACCGCTGCGGGAGCGCTGCCGGGAGGCGGCTCGGCGACCCGCGCGGCGAGCCAGGCGGCGACCGCTCGTGCTTCGTCATGCACCGTCTCGCCGAACACGAGGTCGATCGGCAGCTCGCTCGCGACCGGCGACGGCTGCAGGGTAGCGACGGAGACGCCACGCGCCGCGAGCGGCTCACCGTGCTCGTCTGCTCGCGCCTCGAGCGGCTCACCGAGCTCGTCTGCTCGAGCCGCGAGCGGCTCGACGAGCGCATTGGCCGCCTGCAGGATCACCGTGCCGTTGCGCCAGGAGGTGCTGAGCGAGAAGCGACCGATCGGCTCGGCGGGCCCGCTCGAGAACCGCGCGGCGAAATCGTCGAGGTTCGAGGCGCTCGCGCCGCGCCATCCGTAGATCGACTGGTGCGGATCGCCCACCGCCATGACGGGCGTGCCGCTGAAGAGCTCGGCGAGCAGCCAGGTCTGCGCCACGTTCGTGTCTTGGTACTCGTCGAGCAGAACCACGCGGTAGCGGTCGCGCACCTGTTCGGCGACGCTCGCATGGCGACGCACGATCGAGAGCGCGAGACTCACCTGGTCGGCGAACTCGACGTAGCCGTCGCGCTGCTTCACCTGCTGCAGCCGCTCGACGAGATCGACGATCGGCAGTGTCGCCCCGAGGGCCATGAGCTTCTCGAACTCGGCGCGGCGCTCGAAGCGGTCGCCGAGCGGCAACTCGCCCACCGCGAGGAACTCGGTGATGACGCGACGCACGTCGGCGATGTCGGCATCGTGCTCGGCGACCGCGTGCGCGAGCTTCAGCACCGTGGCGGTGAGCTTGTCGACGCTGAGGTCGAGCTCGGCGAGGCGGTCGTCGCGCGCGGTCGTGACGAGCTCGCGCGCCAGCTGCCACGCGCTCGCCTCGCGCAGCACCACGCCATCGGGGTCACGGCCGATGAGCACGGCGTGGTCGCGGTAGAGGCTCGAGGCGAACGAGTTGTAGGTGGCGACCGTCGGCTGGGTGAAGGCGTCGACGACGACCCCGGAGCCGTCGAGCAACCCCGAGGCGCCCAGTTGCACGAGCCTCTGACGGATGCGCGCGGCGAGCTCACCCGCCGCCTTGCGGGTGAACGTCAACCCGAGCACCTGCTCGGGGGCCACATGCCCGTTCGCGACGAGCCACAGCACGCGCGCCGCCATCGTCTCGGTCTTGCCCGAACCCGCTCCGGCGACGACGAGCGCGGGAGCCACCGGCGCCTGGATGATCGCCAGCTGCTCGTCGGTGGGCCGGTGCTGCCCGAGCCTCTCGGCGATCGTGACGGCACTGAAGGTGCTGCGCGCGGCCTCACTCATCGCCGGTCACCGGCCCCACGCGATGGATGCGGTGCTCGGCGGCCGAGAAATCGAAACGATCGACCGACCGCACCCCCGTGAGCCGCGCGACGGCGATGGCTGCGACCGCCAGCCGAAGCCGCTCGCGGAACGCCTCGAGCTGCACCGCCTCGAGCGGCTGCTGCACCGCCTCGCGGTACTCGTTGCCGCCCGTGCCCTCGCGCACGAACAGCAACCGCGCGCCGCCCGCATGATGCGGCAGCCCCTCGAGCACGGTGTCGAGCACCTCGTCGAACGCGCCGTCGGCGTAGGCGAGCTGATAGGCGCCGAGCTGCGCGTCGGCCTCGATCTCGGCCTTGGTCTTCTTCAGCGCGCCCGTCTTGAGATCGATGATGCGCACCCCGCCGTCGGCATCCACCTCGATGCGGTCGACGGCGCCCGACACCCGCGCGCGATCGACGACGGTCTCGAACCGCTGCTCGGAGGCCACGAGACCTCGACCCTCGGCATCGGCATCGCGCAGGTACGCCGCGACACCCGCGGCATAGCGGCGGGCGAGGCGGCGCTGCTGCTCGGCGAGCCAGGGCGACTCGAACACGAGCTCGCTCCATCGGCTCTCGATCGCCGACCAGATCGCCTCGGCATCGGGCTCGGTCGCGGTCTCCATCGCCCAGTGCACGATCGTGCCGATGCCCATCGCCGGCCCCGTCTCGCCCGGAGCGATGCGGTCGAGAAACCAGTCGAGCGGCGACTTCTCGATGGCGTCGAGCTTCGAGGGCGAGAGCGGCACCGTCTCGGCGTCGGCGAACAGGGGCGCCTCGGTAGACGGGGCGAGCAGGCCCCACCACGACTCGGGGCTCGCCCCCGGCACGCGCTCGGCGGCGAGGCGCGCGAGAGCGAGAGCGGCCTCCGTGCGATCACCGTCGCGAGCGAGCCGCGCGTCGTCGGCCAGCTCGCGACGCAGCCGGCCTACGAGGCGCCGCAGCGAGCGGGCGCGCACGGGGCGGGCCCCGGATGCCGCGATCGCGGCGTCGAGCGCGGCGACCGTCTCGGCACGCGCGTCAGAGCCGTCGAGCCCGAGTGTCTCGGCCCGCTCGCGCCGCGCGTGCTCGCGCACGAGGGCGAAGAGCGCGCTCGGCTGATCGTCGTCGCCCGCCGTGGCGGTGACGACGAGTTGCCGGCGCGCGCGGGTCGCGGCGAGCGCGAACATGCGCAGCTCGTCGTCGAGCACGAGGCGGCGCTCATCGAGGTCGTCGACGGGCAGCCCGCGCGCGATCCGGCTGATGAGCGGCGCCCCGAGCAGCGTGCCGCGCACGCGCGTGTTGGGCCACACGCCCTCGGTGAGCCCCGCGATGACGACGACGTCGGCCTCGAGCCCCGTCACTGCCGAGGGCGTGGCGACGAGAACGGCGTCGTCGCCGCGCAGCGGCGCGAGCAGGTCGTCGCCGACATCGCTGTCGAGCACGCGCGCGAGGAACGATTCGACCGTCGCGTCGGGCACGGTGTCGACGATCGTCGCCGCGGCCGTGAACAGCGCGACGACGGCGTCGAGCGCGCGGTTCGCCTCGGTGGCCGCGACGCCGAACCCGGCCGCCTCGCGGCGCCACGTCTCGGCGACGCGCGACTCGCTCCACGCGAGCCAGAGCAGCTCGTCGACGGTGGCTCCGGCCGCGTGCCGCTCGCCGATCGACTGCAGCGTTCGGGCGAGCCGTGCCGCGGTGCGGGCGATGCGGTGGTCGATCGTCGCCAGGCGGTCGGGCGCGGCGAGGGCATCCACCAGCAGCTCGTCGGCGGTGCGATCGCCCTCGCCGCCGAGCTCTTCAGCGCGCAGGGCCCGGCGCAGACGCCGCAGGCCCACCCGGTCGAGGCCGCCGAGCGGCCCGAGCAGCAGCTCGGTCGCCGCCGCGGAGTCGAGCGGCGCGCGCCCGACCCCCACATCGACGTGGCGGATGAGGGCACGGGCCGCCGGATGCTCGCGCAAGGGCCTGCCCGCCGCCGTCGACTGCACCGGCACCTCGGCCTGGCCGAGCGCCCGCACGATGCCCGGCACCATCGTTCCGCTGCGCACGATCACGGCCATGCGCCCGTAGGGCACCCCGTCGAGCAGGTGCCGCTCGCGCAGCAGGTCGGCGACGAGGGCGCGCTCGCGCGTGGGGTTCGGCGCCTCGAGGGCGACGAGCGGGCCGCCCCAGTCGGCGGGGATCGCCCGCGGGTCGGCGGCCGCCTCGCCCGGCCGTTCGGCTGACGCATCGCCCGGAGCATCGCCCGGCAGCTCGACCGCGACGGCCTTGCGCTGCGTGCCCGCGGCGGCCGCGCCGATGCGCTGCGTCACGTCGGCGGCGAGCCCTCGCAGGGTGGCGTCGTGGCGGTGCACGAGCGGCAGCACGATGGGCCGCGACTCGCGCCAGCCGAGCGCCGCGGGCAGGTGGGCGAGAGCCTCGGGCTCTGCGCCACGGAAGGTGTTGGCCGCGAGGTCGGGGTCGCCGAGCGCGATGACCGTCGCGCCGCGAGAGGCGAGCGCCGCGAGCAGGTCGAAGCCGCTCGGCGTCGCGTCGTGGGCGTCGTCGAGCACGACGAGCTGCGGCAGCGGCGGCATGCCCTCGACGGGGTCGCGCACGAGCCCGACGGCGGCCCGCACGAGCTCGGCCGGGTCGAGCTGCCCGGGCCGTGACGCGCCGAGGATGCGCCGGTACTCGTCGACGAAGTCGGCGATGGCGGCCCACGCCGGCAGCGCGCGCTCGCGCGCCGCCGCGCGCAGCTGCGCCGTGCTCCAGCCGTGCTCGCTGAGTCGGGCGATCGCGTCGCGCAGCTCGGTGCGAAACGCTGGCAGCCGCCGTACGTCGGGCCCGAGGTGCTCGGGCCAGTCGGGGCCCGGCGCGGCGGCCGGCCCGAGGATCGCCTCGAGCTCGGTGCGGTCGAGCAGCTCGGCGAGATCGGCATCGTGATCGGCGCCACTGAGCAGGCGCGGTTCGGCGAGCCCGCCCAGGCGGTGCGACGCCGTGACCACCGAGAACGCGTACGCCGCGATCGAGCGCGCGAGCGGCCCCGGCAGCGCGCGCACCGCGCTCGAACCGTCAGGAGCGTCGAGCGGGCCGCCCGACGGTGCCGACAACCGCAGCGCCAGCCGGTCGCGCAGGACCGTTGCTGTGCGCCGCGAGGGCGTCAGCACGAGCACGCGCGCCGGGTCGGCGCCGTCGTCGAGCACCGCGGCCGCGACGAGCTCGACGACGGCCGTGGTCTTGCCCGACCCCGGTGCGCCGAGCACGATGGCGCCGGGCGTGCGCCGGGCATCCACCACCCGCTGCTGGCCGGCATCGAGAGTGCGGGGCGCAGCGTCGACGCGGGGCGGTGCAGCGTCGAAGGTGGTCACGAGGCCACGCTACCGGCGAGCGGCGACAGCGCCGCGGGGCGGATGCGCGCCATCCGGTGCGCCCTCAGTGAACACGCGGGATGCCCCGCAGACCGGCGGGTACGCTGACGGTCGTGGACATTCGCATCGGTATTCTCAACAGCCCCCGCGAGCTCGCCTTCGAGACCTCGGAGTCGGCTGCCGACATCACGGCCGCGATCACGGCCGCCATGGAGAAGGGCGCGCCGGTCGTCAGCCTGACCGACAGCAAGGGCAAGCAGTACCTCGTGCCGACCGCCGCGATCGGCTACGTCGAGATCGGCAGCGACTCGGCCCGCCGCGTCGGCTTCGTCGGCTAGCAGCACCCCTGCGTACAGCGGGTACGCTCGCAGGCATGGAACTGCTCTTCGTCACGGTCATCGGCGCCGCGCTCTCGCTCGGCATGCGCTACCTCGTGCCCGGCCGGCACTCGCACGGGCTGCTGCTCGTGCCGCTCGTCGGCGCGGCGGCGACCGCGGCGATCTGGGCGGTGTGCGTGTGGATCGGCCTGCCGTTCGACGGCGGATGGATCTGGGTCATCGCCCTCGTCGGCGGCCCGCTCGTGGCCCTCGCTCTCGCGGTCACGCTGCCGAAGCGGCGCGAGCAGGCCGACGCGGCGCTGCTCGAGCGCCTCATGAAGCCGGGCGCGGCCGCCCAAGCCTGACGTCGGTCAGGGCAGATCTCGCGAGACCCCGTATCGGGGGGCGCGGGATGCTCGCCGATCGCCTGCCGACGCGCTAGAGTCGAAAAGATTTCGTTCCCCTCGTCTCTCATCGGAGTTCTCCCGTGCGCGCTCGCCTCCCCCTCTCCGCCCTCGGCCTGGCCATCGCGGCCTCGCTCGTCGTCGCCGCTCCCGCCGCCGCCGCCCCGTTCACCGACGGCGACGTCACCGTCGGCGGCACCACCTGGTCGATCAGCGACTTCACGTCGGACGAGAACCCCTACCTCGACTACGCCGAGCGTGACGACTGGGACGGCGGAGGCTCGACCTACGACTCGGGCCTCAGCCCAGTGTTCATCGCCCCCGCTGACGCGGACCTCGCCGACTACACCGATCTGCTTTGCGACGCCGATGGCGACCGCACGACGGCGACCGACGGCACGGGTGACGAGATCGTGCGCTGCACCCTCGAACCGTTCGTGAGCGGCGACGGCTCGCTCGATGCCGTCTTCGAGCAGCGCTTCTTCAGCGACGGCGAGACGGTGCGCTCGCGCCTCATCGTGACCAACAACTCGGCCGAGACGGTCTCCGGCGCGCTCGTCGGCTTCACCGAGAACTACTACCAGGATGACGACACGCGCCTCGGCGCCTCGACCACGGCGGGGCACCCTGCCGCCGACGGGTCGACGACCGTCGACGGCGATCTGCTGTGGGTCATCTACGACGCCCTCGAGGCGAACGACTACGAGGTGCCCGTCGTGCTGACGGCGGCCGGCACGGCCGATGCGGCCATCCAGCCCCTCATGGGCGAAGCAGCCGGCGACGGTTATGACGACCAGACCACCCTCTACCCGCTCCCCGACCTCGCTCCGGGCGAGACCGTCGAGGTCGTGCAGTTCACCGTCTGGAACTTCTTCGCCTTCGACGCCTTCGTGCCCGACTCCACGCCGATCGACGAGGCCTCGACCGAGGCGCCCGCGGATGCCCCCCTCGAGCGCGCCGTGACCGAGGTCGTGACCGACGAGGGCCTCACCAAGACCGCCTTCCTCGAGCCCGCCGCGCTGTTCGCCCCCTCGGCTCTCACCGCTGTGGCCGAGTCGTGGGCCGACCGCGGTCGCTTCGACGCGCTGAGCGCCCGCGACGCGGCCGGCATCGCCGACCTCACCGCCGTGCTCAACTGGAACCCCGCGGAGGAGCAGCTCGCCGCGACCGGGCCGGCCGACGCACTGCCGATCGCGGCGCTCAGCGGCCTGCTGCTGCTCGCCGGTGCGACCGCCGTCGCCGTGCGCCGCCGCCGCGCCTGACCATCGAGTGATCTGAGCCGGGTGCCCGCGTGATGCGGCGCCCGGCTCAGTTCATGAACGCCCGCACGGCGACGCCGCCGAGGCTGATGAGCGTCACGATGCCGAGCGCGATCATCATGATCGAGTAGTCGCGGCGCACCACGACGGCGAGCGCCGACACGACGACGCCGGCCGTCATGACGACCACGAACGCGAGCACCGGAACCCGCACCGCCGCGTCGAGGCCCCACTCGCCCGTCGCCCACACGAGGCCGCTCTGCACCAGTTGCAGCGCCGCGCCCGCGCCGAGCATCCCGAAGCCCCACCACCCCGTGCGGGTGCGGGGCAGGGTGCGGAAGGTCGGGGCCGGCTGCGTCGTCGACATGGATGCGCCTACGCCGTGAGCCCGAGGCGGTCCATGCGGCGGGTGTGCTCCGCGATGAGCTCGGTGAAGACGGGCTCGATCTGCGCCTCGTCTTTCGAGCGGTCGTCGTGCAGCACGAGCGCCGAGCGGGCCTGCAGCATCGTGTCGCCCACGAGGCGGCGGCACCACAGGGCGAGGCGCGACGAGAGCTTCGGGTTCGCGGCGATCGCACGCTCGACGATACGGTGCACGGGGCCGTCGAGATCGCCCGCCGAGAGCGCGGCGACGACGCGGCCGCGCAGCTCGCCCGGAAGCCCGGCGGCGAGGCGCACCCAGAAATCGGTGAGGAAACCGATCGTGACGTGCGCGCTCGCGACCTGCTCGTGCCACTCGCCGCCCTGGGTGCGGCGCTCGAACTCCTCCACGCCCTCGAGGTGCGGCTGCATGACGTCGCTCTTGTCGAGCTGGTGGCGCTCGATCTCGGCGACGAGCGCCTGATAGCGGGCCAGCACCACGCCGGAGACGCGCGCGAGAGCATCTTTGTCGGCGATGCGAGGAGCGTTCGACATGGCCGTCGTCAGCTGCTCGATGAAGACGAGGTGCAGCGCGGCGCAGTGCCCGAGGAAGACATCGGGCGCGGGCGCCAGCTGCCCGAGATCGACGCGCAGCGCCGCGGCCGCAGTGTCGCGAGGGGTCAGGGTCGGCGCCTCGACGCGAGGGCGGGACCGACGGAACCACGAAGCCACGGGGCCAGCCTAGGCGATGGCCCCGGCGAGCGGCGCCCGGCGGCTAAACTGGGCTTCTCATCTATATAACGACAGGCGACACACCACTGTGACTTTCACTGACTTGGGCATCGAGCCCGACATGGTCGAGGCCCTCGCGGCGAAGGGCATCATCGAGCCCTTCCCCATCCAGGAGCAGACCATCCCCCTGGCCCTCAGCGGCCAAGACATCATCGGCCAGGCCAAGACCGGCACGGGCAAGACCTTCGGCTTCGGCCTCCCGCTCATCCAGCGCCTCGGCCTGCACCCCGAGCCGGGCGTCAAGGCGCTCGTCGTCGTGCCCACGCGCGAGCTCTGCGTGCAGGTGACCGAAGACCTCGAGACCGCCGCGATCAACCGAGACGTCAAGATCGTCTCCATCTACGGCGGCAAGGCCTACGAGGGTCAGATCGAGCAGCTCAAGGCCGGCGCGCAGATCGTCATCGGCACGCCCGGCCGTCTGCTCGACCTCGCGAGCCAGCGCCTACTGAGCCTCGCCAACGTCGAGGTGATGGTGCTCGACGAGGCCGACAAGATGCTCGACCTGGGCTTTCTCAGCGACATCGAGAAGCTCTTCGCGCAGACCAAGCCGACGCGCCACACGATGCTCTTCTCCGCGACCATGCCCGGCCCCATCGTCGCCCTCGCGCGGCGGTTCATGACGCGGCCGATCCACATCCGAGCGACCGACCCCGACGAAGGCCTCACGCAGGCGAACATCAAGCACGTCGTCTACCGCGCGCACGCTCTCGACAAAGACGAGGTGGTGGGGCGCATCCTGCAGGCCGAGGGCCGCGGCAAGACCGTCATCTTCACGCGCACGAAGCGCGCCGCCGCGAAGCTCGTCGAAGAGCTCAACGACCGCGGGTACAACGCCGCGGCCGTGCACGGCGACCTCAACCAAGAGCAGCGCGAGCGCGCCATGGCGGCGTTCAAGGCGGGCAAGAAAGACATCCTCATCGCGACGGATGTCGCGGCTCGCGGTATCGACGTCAACGACGTCACCCACGTCATCAACCACACGGTGCCCGACGACCACGACACGTACCTCCACCGCGCCGGGCGCACCGGGCGCGCGGGTAAGACCGGCATCGCCGTCACGTTCGTCGACTGGGCCGACATGCACAAGTGGGCGCTCATCAACCGGGCGCTCGAGATGAACCAGCCCGAGCCGGTCGAGACCTACTCGTCGTCGCCGCACCTCTACAGCGACCTCGACATCCCCACCGACGCCAAGGGCCGCCTCAAGGCGACCCCGATCCCCCGCGTCGAGAAAGACGCCTCGCACCCGCCGCGCGAGCGCGGCCGCTCCGGCGGCACCGAGCGCGCGGGCGAGCGGGCGGGCGGGCGCTCCGGCGGGCGCTCGGGCAGCCAGGGCTCCGGCGGCCAGGGCTCCGGCGGCCAGGGCTCCGGCGGCCAGGCATCGAGCGACACGACGACGGGCGAGCCCCGCGCCGAGGGCTCGGGCACCCCGCGGCGGCGTCGTCGTCGCCGCACGGGCGGGTCGGGCGGAGCATCCGGAGCCGCAGGGGCTGCCGGCGGCGCAGCCGGATAATCGGCCGCTCGCGCTGAGCGCGACGGAGGAGCAGACTAGGGCGATCGGCCGCGCAGCCGCCCGACCGAGCCTGCGATCGGAGGTCGTCATGACCCGCTCCGCCGCCCTCGTCTCCGCGCTCGCGCTCGTCGCATCGACGATGCTGATGACCGCCTGCTCGGTCGACCCCGGATCAGACGGATCGCCGCAGCCTCCCGCTGCGGAGGAGTCCGAGCCCCAGCAGCCGATCGACGGCCTCGGCGACACCGACTGCGTCGTGGGCCGCTGGGGCCTGAACATCGTCGACTATCGCCTGCAGTCCGAGGCCTACCTGCTGGGTCTCGGCGTGCCCATCACCGAGTTCGACATGGTGGGCGGCCAGACGCTCACCATCACCGAAGACGGCCTGCTCGGCGTCGAGACCAACCTCAGAACGAGCGGGGTCATCGTGGCCGGAGAGTCGGCCGTGCCGATCAGCGTGACGACCGTCGAATCGGCCTCGGCCGAGTGGGGCTGGGACGCCACGAGTGCGAGCGGCGGCCTGCTCGAGGTCGCCGAGTGGCAGATCGTCGACTCGAGCAGCGTGGGCGAGGGCGTCGATGTCGCGCCGCCGCGCTTCGACGGAGACGACGCCTTCCTGCTCGTCGACTGCGACGCCGAGACCATGCTGCTGCAGGGCGGCGGGCCGCTCACGGCACTGTTCGAACGGCTCTGAGCCGGGCATCCGCCGTCGTCGGGAATGACGGCCCGCAGGAGTAGGTTGGGTTGCCTATCCCTGCCACCACCGCCACCAGTGCGCCGCTCGACGCCGCCGCGCTCGCCACCCGCAACCGCCTCGTCATCGGGCTGCTGCTCGGGTCGGCGTTCGTCGTCATCCTCAACGAGACGCTCATGGGCGTCGCCATCCCCACGCTCATCGAGTCGCTCGGCATCACCGCGTCGCTCGCGCAGTGGCTCACGACGGCGTTCATGCTGACGCTCGCGGTCATCATCCCCATCACGGGCTTCCTGCTGCAGCGCTTCCAGACCCGCCCGATGTACCTGCTGGCGATGTCGCTCTTCACCCTCGGCACGCTCATCGGCGCCGTCGCCCCCGGCTTCGAGGTGCTGCTGCTCGGCCGCATCGTACAGGCGAGCGGCACGGCCATCATCTTCCCGTTGCTGTTCACGACCGTCTTCGCACTCGTCGCCCCCGAGCGCCGCGGCCGCGTCGTCGGCACGATCTCGACCGTCATCGCCGTGGCTCCCGCGCTCGGCCCGAGCGTCTCGGGGCTCATCCTGAGCATCGCCGACTGGCGCTGGCTGTTCATCACCATGATCCCCATCGCGATCGCCGCGCTCATCATCGGCGCCGTGCGCATGGTCGACGTGGGCGAGCACCGTCCGGGGCGGCTGGATGTCCTCTCCGTGCTCCTCTCCATCCCCGGTTTCGGCGGCCTCGTGTACGGGCTCGCCGAGTTCGGCGAGGCCGGCCGGCAGCCTGCGGAGCAGGCAGCCTCCACCACCACGACCGCGGGCATCGCGCTCACGATCGGCCTCGTCTCGCTCGCGCTCTTCGTGTGGCGCCAGCTGGTGCTGCAGCGCACCGACGGCGCCCTGCTCGACCTGCGTACCTTCGCCCACCGGCAGTTCGCCGTGTCGATTGCCATCGTCACGATCGCGTCGATGGCGCTCTTCGGAGCCATCATCCTCATCCCGCTCTTCGTGCAAGACGTCATCGGCGCCTCGGCGCTGCTCTCGGGCCTCATCATCCTGCCCGGCGCCCTGCTGCAGGGCCTGCTCGCACCGTGGATCGGCCGCCGCTACGACGCCGTGGGCCCGATGTCGCTCGTGATCCCCGGCTCGATCCTGCTCGCGGGCTCGCTGTGGGGCATGTCGCTGTTCACGGCGGCGACCCCGCTCTGGCTCATCGCGATCGTCAACATCGGCGTGAGCCTGGGCCTCGCCCTGCTCTTCACGCCGCTGCTCACCAACGGGCTCTCGGCGCTCACGCCGCAGCTCAACTCGCACGGCAGCGCGATCGTCGGCACGGTGCAGCAGGTCGCCGGTGCCGCGGGCATCGCGCTCTTCATCTCGATCGCCGCCGCGTTCGGCGGGGGCGGCGCGGAGGAGGCCTCGGTCACGGCCGAGGGCGTGCGCGCGGCCTTCACGGTGGGCGCGATCATCGCGAGCCTCACGATCCCCGCCGTGTTCCTCGTGCGGCGCACGCCCGTGACCGCGGGCTGGCACGGTGCACCCGCGCCAGCCGAGGCCGACGCGGGCGCTCCGGCCCACTGACGCGCCTGCCCGACCTATCCTGACCCGGTGAGGTCTGCACGTGCCCGAGCGGTCGCCGCGACAGCGGCGGCGCTCGTCGTGGTGCTCGCGGGCTGTTCGACGCCCCCGATGCCCGGCACCCGCGATCGTTCGGCATCCCCCGACCGTGCTGCGGCCCTCAAGGCCGACCTCGTCATCGCGACGACCATCGGCCTCAGCGACGACGCCCTCGAGAACCTGGTGGCGATCGATCAGCCAGGATGCTCCGCCGCGGTCGCCGTGCGCGGCGAGCTCGTCTGGGCAGCCGCGCGCGGGCTCGCCGACCTCGCGTCGGCCACCCCGCTGACCACCGAGACGCGGTTCGATGTCGCCTCGATCTCGAAGCAGTTCACGGCGACCGCGATCCTCCTGCTGCAGCGCGACGGACTGCTCTCGCTCAGCGACCCCGTCTCGCGCTACATCGAGGGCCTGCCCGGCTGGGCCGATGAGGTCACCCTCGACGCGCTGCTGCACCACACCGCTCGCCTCCCCGACTACTGGATCGAGCTCGACCGCGAGGGCATCGGCTTCACCGACCCCGCCGACCAGGCGGCCACGCTCGCCGCCATCGCACGCGAGCGCGACCGCGAACCGGGCGAGGGCTACTTCTACTCGAACAGCCACTACGTGCTGCTCGGCACCGTCGTCGAGCGGGTGAGCGGGCAGTCTCTGCGCGCGTTCCTCGCCGAGCGCATCTTCACCCCCCTCGGTCTCGACATGGTGCTCGCGCCCACCCTGCTCGCGCCCGACATCGCGCTCTCGTACGAGACCGACCTCTCCCTCCAGCAGGGGGCCTGGACGGCCTACGGTCACACGGGCGTCATCACGACGCCCTCCGACCTGGCGCTCTGGGGCGATCAGTACCGGCAGGGCGGCATCGTGCGCGACGACTTCGCGGCGGGCGCGATCTCCGACGGCGAGGGCGCGCGCTACGGCGCGGGGATCTACCTCAACGACGAGGGCACGCTGTCGCACTCGGGCCGCTGGGGCGGCTACCTCTCGACCTTCCGCGTCTCCGTCGACCGCGAGACGGTCATGGCCATCGCGTGCAACGGCCGCGGAGCGAACCGCTCGGGGCTCGCCGAAGCCCTGTGGCAGCTCTGGGCACCGGCACCGTAGGCAGGGCTACGCCCGCACGGGCTCCACGCCGCGCGTCGCGGCGATGAGGCGATCGAACGCCTCGGGCGTCGTCGTGTTCTCGGCGAGCCGGTTGGGCTTGCCCTCGCCGTGGTAGTCGCTCGACCCCGTCATGACGAGGTCGAACTGCGAGGCGAGCTCGACGAGGCGCGCCCACCCCTCGGGCGTGTTCTCGCGGTGGCCGACCTCGAGGCCCACGAGTCCGGCCTCGACCAAGCGGGCGAGCGACTGGCCATCGACGACGGCCTCGCGGCCGCGGGTCGCGGGATGAGCGAGCACGGGGGCACCGCCGGCCTCGGCGATCATCCTCACCCCGTCGAGCACCGTGGGCGCCTCGTGGGGCAGGTAGTAGCCGCCCGAGAAGTGCAGGATCGACTCGAAGGCCGCGCTGCGGTTGGGCACGATGCCGCGCGCGACGAGGGCGTCGGCGATGTGCGGGCGGCCGATCGAGACGCCGCCGCTCTGCGCGAGCACGTCGTCCCACGACACGTCGTAGTCCTCCGACAGCCGGGCGACCATGCGCTCGGCGCGGTTCAGGCGGTCGTCGCGCGTGCGCGCCGTCTCGCGCACGATCGCCGTGTCGTTCGGGTCGAAGAGGTAGCCGAGCACGTGCACGCTGCGCCACTCGTGCCGCGTGCTCAGCTCGATGCCGCGGATCACCTGCAGGCCGCTGCCCGCCGCGGCCGTCAGCGCTTCGTCCCACCCCGCGGTCGAGTCGTGGTCGGTGATCGCCACGGTGTCGAGGCCAGCCTCGATCGCCGCGCGGATCAGCTGCGTCGGCGTCTCCGTGCCGTCGCTCACGCTGCTGTGCGTGTGCAGGTCGATCGGGCCGCGCGTCATACCGCCATGCTACGGGCGCGAGGCTGGGCGGGCGGGCGAGCGTCGAGCGGGCATCCGGAACCGCCTCGGGCGCGCCGGGTAGGCTCAGCGCACCATGATCCGACGCTTCCTCGCCGCCGTCATCGTCGTGGGCGTCGGGTCGGCGCTGCTCGTCATCGCGTGGCCGAGCCTGTTCGGCCTGGCCGAAGCGCCCGTCGTGGCGCAGCTCGTGTCGGTGCGCGCGTTCACCTCGGCGCTCGCGATCGCAGCGGCCTTCGTTCTCGCGCTCGTCGCGATGCTGTGGGCCGGGGCACGGCGGTTCCTCGCCGCGCTCGCCCTGCTCGCGGTGCTCTTCGCGGCCGTCAACGTCGCCGTGCTGTCGACGCGCGGGTTCGGCGACGAATCGTTCCCGACCCGGGCACCCGCCGAGCTGTCGGTGCTCACCTGGAACACGCTCGGCGACGCCCCCGGCGTCGACCGCATCGCCGACCTCGTCATCGCCGAGCAGGCCGACATCGTCGTGCTGCCCGAGACGAGCCAAGAGGCCGCGGTCGCGATCGCCGAGCAGACGCGTCTGCAGGGCCGGCCGATGTGGGTCTACTCGTTCGCCTTCGACTACATCGCCAAAGCGCGATCGACGAGCGTGCTCATCTCGATCGACCTCGGCGAGTACACGGTCGACGACGCGGTGGGCAACACCACGGTGCTGCCGAGCATGGTGCTGCGGCCGGCCGACGGCACGGGGCCGACGATCATCGGCGTGCACCCGGTCGCCCCGATCCCCGGAGAGCTCGAGAACTGGCGCACCGATCTGCGCTGGATCGAGTCGGTGTGCCGAGGCGAGCAGGTCATCCTCGCGGGCGACCTCAACGCGACCGCCGACCACTTCCGCGTCATCGACCCCGAGGCCGGCGTCGCCGGGCTCGGCTTCGGCGACTGCCTCAACGCGGGGCTGCTGACGGGCAACGGCGCGGTCGGCACCTGGCCCACGCGGCTGCCGCCCCTGCTCGGGGCACCCATCGACCACGTCTTCGTGACACCCGACATCACGGTGACGGGCATGCGCGTCATCACGAGCGAAGACGGCAGCGGCAGCGACCACCGGCCCGTGGTGGCGCGGCTGATCCTCGAGTGACGGCGGGCGGGCATCCGGCCGGTGCCAGAATGGGAGCATGACCGACGGCAAGGATGCTCCGCGCGCGACCGAGAACCGCTCGACCACCCCGGCGAGCGACACCTTCCGGCAGTACATCTCGAGCGGCTGGGCCGAGCGGCCCGACCCGTCGACGGTGTCGCGCGAGGTCGCACCCCGCGCCGCCGAGCGGCGCGCCCGCCTGTCGGCGCTCTACCCGGGCGTGCGCCTCGTGCTGCCCGCGGGCCCGGCGAAGCAGCGCTCGAACGACACCGACTACGCCTATCGGGCCCACTCGGCCTTCGCGCACCTCACGGGCTGGGGCGCCGACACCGTGCCCGGCAGCGTGCTCGTGCTCGAGCCCGCCGACGACGGGCACGAGGCGACGCTGTACTTCCGCGAGGGCGCCGGCCGCGACTCGGACGAGTTCTACGCCAACCCCGAGATCGGCGAGTTCTGGACGGGGCCGCGGCCCTCGCTCGCCGACGTCGCCGTCGACCTCGGGCTCGCGACGGCCGGGCTCGACTCGCTGGACGGCGTCTTCGCCGGTCTCGAGGCCGACGGCACGGTCGAGACGCTCATCGTGCGCGAGGCCGACCGGGCCCTCACCGACCGGCTCGATGGCGCCCGGCTGCTCGCGGCCTCCGCATCGGTCGACGTCGACATCGACACCGCGCGCGACGACGAGCTCGCGCGCGACCTCAGCGAGCTGCGGCTCGTGAAAGACGCGTTCGAGATCGCCGAGATGCGCCGCGCCGTCGCCGCCACCCAGCAGGGCTTCGACGACGTCATCGCCGACCTGAGCGCCATCGTGGCCCACCCGCGCGGCGAGCGCCTCGTCGAGGGCACCTTCAACCGCCGCGCCCGCGCCGAGGGCAACACGGTCGGCTACGACACGATCGCGGCGAGCGGCCCGCACGCCTGCATCCTGCACTGGACCCGCAACGACGGAGCTGTCGTACCGGGCGACCTCATCCTCATCGACGCGGGCGTCGAGCTCGAGAGCTACTACACGGCCGACATCACCCGCACGCTGCCGGTGTCAGGAGTGTTCACCGACGTGCAGCGCCGGGTGTATGAGGCCGTACGCGAGGCGGCCGACGCGGCGTTCGCGATCGTGCGGCCGGGCATCCGGTTCAGAGAAGTGCATGCGGCGGCGATGCAGGTGATCGCGGCGAAGACGGCGGAGTGGGGGCTGCTGCCCGTGACTGCCGCCGAGAGCCTCGCGCCCGATGCCGGCTACCACCGCCGCTACATGGTGCACGGAACCTCGCACCACCTCGGCCTCGACGTGCACGACTGCGGGCAGGCGCGGCGCGAGTTCTACATGGACGGCACCGTCGAGGCCGGCATGGTGTTCACGATCGAACCGGGGCTGTACTTCCAGCCCGACGACCTCACCGTGCCGCAGGAGTACCGCGGCATCGGCGTGCGCATCGAAGACAACATCCTCGTCACCGCCGACGGGGCCGAGAACCTGTCGGCCGGCATTCCGCGCACCGCCGATGCGGTCGAAGAGTGGATGCGGGCGCGCTGACGCGCCCGAGGGTGCCCGGCTCGGCCTGACCCGCCGGCGGCCCGTCTCCGGCACGGAGGGGTTGGCGACCTGGCCTCGGGTCGCCGTGGCCACGGGTCGCCCTGCCGTCGGGCCTCCGTGTTCTCGGGCCGCCCTGCCCCCGGGCGTCCCGTGCCTCGGGCCGCCTTGCCCTCGGGCCTCCCGTGCCTCGGGCCGCCCTGCCCTCGGGCCTCCCGTGCCTCGGGCCGCCCTGCCCTCCGGCCTCCCGTGCCTCGAGCGTCCCGTGCCTCGGGCCGCCTTGCGTCTCGTCGCGCGCTCTCGCCTGGGCTCTCGCCTGGGCCCCACCCCTCCTCCACACCCTCGCACCCCGATGACCTATCCCAAGATTTCCTCACCCTCTTGATCGAACATACGTTCGATGGAAAGATCGTCGCATGTCCTCCTCCGGCCCCCTCGAGCACCTCGCCTCCGTCGTGGCGGCGCTCGAGCGCGAGCCGATCGACGCCTCGGGTCTGCGGGCTCTCGACGACGACGACCTGATCTCGGTGACCGAGCTGGGCGCCGCAGCGCGTCGGCTGCTCGACGCCCGCACCGCCCTCATCGCCGGCGAGCTCGCTCGCCGCTCCCGCCCCGAGCTCGCCCAGGCCGGGCTCGCCCAACGGCTCGGGCACCGCACCGTCGACGAGCTCGTGCGCGTCACGACCGGTGAGTCGCGCCGCGACACGGCGACCGCGGTGAACGCGGGGCGGCTCCTCGTCGCCCTCGAGCACCCCTTCGGGGCCGATCCCGGCGGCCCGTCATCGTCCGACTCGCTCCCGCCCTCGCCCGCACATCTCCAGCTCGCGATCGCCGCGCTGCGCGCGGGTGCCATAGGTGCCGCCGCGCTCGACGCGATCCGTTCGGGGCTCGGCGAGCCGAACGAGCGCGTCTCGAGCGCGGCACTCGGCACCGCGTGCGCCCACCTCGTCGCGGCCGCCGCAACCCTCGATGTCGATCGGCTGCACCGTCTCGCCCGCTCCGTGCGCGAAGGCCTCGACTCCGAGGCGATCGCCGAGCGCGAGCGGGCACAGCGCGACGCCCGGTCGTTCCGGCTCATGACGCTGCCCGACGGCATGACTCGTGCGACGTGGTTGCTCGATCCCGAGTCGGCCGCGCAGGTGCGTGAGCTCGTCGATCGCGCGACGTCACCGAAACGTCGCACGGCGCAGTTCGCCGACCCCGACGACCTCGAGAAGGCCGCGCGCATCGCCGACGACGACCGCACGCCCGAGCAGTACGCGTCGGATGCCCTGCTCCACCTGCTCCTCGTCGGCGCCGATGCCGACTCGAGCATGATGCTCGGCACCGGTGCTCCGAGCGTGCGCGTGCTCGTGACCGCGAGAGATCTGCAGCTCGACGCCGGTTCCGCATCGCTCGAGGCCTCAACCGGCCAGCCCGACGGCACCGTGATCGCGCTACCCACCGTGCAGCGGCTGCTGTGCAGTGGTACTCAGACACCCATCCTCATCGGCTCCACGGGGCAGCCGCTCGACGTGGGGCGGTCGCAACGGCTCTTCACCGCGCGCCAGCGCCTCGCTCTCGCGGCTCGAGACGGAGGGTGCCGATGGCCGGGGTGCGAACGGCCACCCAGTTGGTGCGAAGCCCACCACATCGACCAGTGGGTGCGCGACGGCGGCGAGACGAACGTCGAGGCGGGCGTGCTGCTCTGCCGACATCACCACCTGCTGCTGCACGACCAGGGGTGGAGCATCACCCGGGCCGGCAGAAGCCCCGACTACGAGCTCATCCCACCCGAGAGTGTCGACCCGATGCGACGACCTCGCAGCATGCCCAGCCGAAGCCGGGAGTGGTTGCGCGCGCTCGCGAGCTAGCTGTCGCGCGAGCTAGCGGTCGCCCGAGGCGGCGTCCGCGTCGACCGGAGTGTCGCTGGGCTCGGCGCCCGCGGTCGGCTCGGCGCTCGCGGTCGGCTCAGTGCCCGCGGTCGGATCAGTACCCGCGCTGGGCTCGGTGCTCGCGGTCGGCTCAGAACCCGCGCTGGGCTCGGCGCCCGCGGTCGGCTCGGTGCTCGCGGTCGGCTCGGTGCTCGCGGCCGGCTCGGTGCTCGACGGCAGCGGCGGCGGCCAGGTCGATCCCCCGGCGAGCGCCTGTCGGGCCCGTGCGGTCTGACTCGGGTCGATGATGATCTGATAGCTGCCCGCGAGCACCTGGTGGGTCGAGCTGAAGTCGCGACGTCGACGGTTGACGGCGTACGAGACGATGCCGAAGATCATCCCGAACCCGGCGCCGATGAAGGCGGCGGCGAGGATGAACGAGAACTCTGGAGCAGGAGAGAACAAGAACAGCAGCAGACCGAAGAACAACCCGAGCCATGAACCGCTCGCGGCTCCCGCGAGCGCTGCACGACCGTACGACAAGCGCCCGGTGATGCGCTCCACCGTCTTCAGATCACTGCCGATGATGGCCAAGCCCGTTACCGAGAAATCGGCCTTCGCGAGCCGGTCGACGACCTTCTGCGCCTCCGGATACGACTCGTACTCGCCCAGCACATCACCGCGAGGCACCGTCGGCGGGGCAGAGCTGCGGCGGGAGAAGGGGCTCGAAGTGCTCACCGGCTCATTCTGACAGCCCGGCGATATGGTTGAGCCGTGAGCACCGCCCGAGTCTTCGTCGCACGCCTCTCCGGCTGCGCCGTCTTCGACCCCGCGGGCGACCGCGTCGGGCGCGTGCGCGACGCTCTCGTCGTGTACCGCCGCAACGATCCGCCGCGCGTCGTCGGCCTCGTCGTCGAAGTGCCCGGTCGTCGCCGGGTCTTCCTCTCCATCGGTCGCGTCACGAGCATGAGCGGCGGCCAGGTCATCACCACCGGCCTCATCAACCTGCGCCGGTTCGCCCAGCGCGGGGGCGAAGTGCGGGTGCTCGCCGAGCTCGTCGGCCGCACGGTCACCCTCCGCGACGGCGGTGGCTCGGCGACCATCGAAGACGTCGCGATCGTCGAGTCGGGGCCCGGCGAGTGGACGGTCGACCAGCTCTTCGTGCGCAAGCCCCGCGCTGTCCCGACGCCGTTCTCGAAGGGCACGACCCTCTTCGCGCGCTGGGGCGACGTCGTCGAAGACACGGCCGCGGGCCAGCCGCAGAGCGCCGAGCAGCTCGTCGCGGCCTACAACGAGCTGCTGCCGGCCGACCTCGCGACGTCGCTGCTCGAATTGCCCGAGTCGCGCCGCATCGAGGTCGCCGAAGAGCTCTCCGACGACCGCCTCGCTGACGCGCTCGAAGAGATGCCCGAGAACGAGCAGGTGCAGATCCTCTCCCAGCTCGACGACGAGCGCGCCGCCGACGTGCTCGACCAGATGGAGCCCGACGACGCCGCCGACCTCATCGCCCAGCTGCCCGCACTGCGCGGTGAGGCGCTGCTCGACCTCATGGAGCCCGAGGAGGCGGAGGACGTCCGCTTCCTGCTCTCCTACGACGCCGACACCGCGGGCGGCCTCATGACGACCGAGCCCATCATCGTCTCGGCCGACGCGACCGTCGCCGAGGGTCTCGCCCTCATCCGCCGCCACGAGCTCGCCCCGGCGATCGGCGCCGCGATCTGCGTGACCCTGCCCCCGTACGAGCCGCCGACCGGGCGCTTCCTGGGCATGGTGCACTTCCAGCGGATGCTCCGCTACCCGCCGCACGAACGCCTCGGCACCCTGCTCGACCACAGCGTCGAGCCGGTCAGCCCCGAAACCTCGGCTGCCGAGGTCTCGCGCCGCCTCGCCAGCTACGACCTCGTCTCGCTGCCCGTCGTCGACGAGAACCACCGCCTGGTGGGCGTCGTGACGATCGACGACGTGCTCGACTACCTGCTTCCGGACGACTGGCGCAGCGCCGACACCGACACCGCCCCGACCGCCCCGCGCAAGCGCAGCCCGATCGGCACGAGGAGGTCGGGCCATGGCGCCCCGTGACGACCAGCGCCGCACCGCTGCACGGCGCGGCCGCACTGATGCGCGGCTCGACTCGCCCAAAGGTCTGCGCACACCGCTCGTGCCGCGCTTCGGCGGCGGCAACGACCGCATGGGCAGGTTCTCCGAGGCCTTCGCGCGCGGCATGGGCACCCCGTGGTTCCTCGTGGGCATGTCGGTGTTCGTCGTCGTCTGGCTCGTCTACAACTCGGTCGCACCCGTTGACGCGCAGTTCGACCCGCGCGCCCTGAACTTCACCCTGCTCACGCTCATCCTGTCGCTGCAGGCCTCGTACGCCGCCCCGATGATCCTGCTCGCGCAGAACCGTCAAGACGACCGCGATCGCGTGCAGATCGAGCAGGACCGTCAGCGCGCCGAGCGCAACCTCGCCGACACCGAGTACCTCGCGCGCGAGGTGGTGGCGTTGCGCCTCGCCATGAAAGACGTCGCCACGAAAGAGTTCTTGCGCTCCGAACTGCGCGCCCTGCTCGACGAGCTCGACCGGCGCGACGACGAGAACGCAGCGCAGGCCGAGGCCGCGGCTGAAGACGATCTGGCGCGCAACGCCCGCGAACGATGACGACCGGCGCTCCCCCGTCGCCGCCCACCGGTGACGAGCAGGCCGAGCCGTCTGCTGGCGACGAGCGGTCTGCGACGTCCGGCCCGCGCTCTGCCGAGGCGCCCGCCGCCGACACCGCGCAGCACCCGCTCACGCCCGACACCGACGCAGAGCAGCACCCGCTCACGCCCGACACCGACGCAGAGCAGCACCCTCTCGCGCTCGCCGTGCGCGAGGCGCTCGCGCGGGTCATCGATCCCGAGATCAGGCGGCCCATCACCGAGCTCGACATGGTGCCGCGCGTCAGCGTGCGGGGCGACCGCGTCGACATCGACCTGCGGCTGACGATCGTGGGCTGCCCCGCCGCGACCGCGATCGAGCGCGATGTGCGCTCCGCAGCATCCGGGGTCGCGGGCGTCGGCGAGGTGGCGGTCGACGTCGGGGTCATGGATGCCGCGACCCGCGATGCCCTCATCGCACGCCTGCGCGGCGACCGGCCGACGGGTCACCCGTTCACAGCCGACTCGCTCACGCGCGTCATCGCCATCACGAGCGGCAAAGGCGGCGTCGGCAAGTCGACGCTCACCGCCAACCTCGCGGTCGCGCTCGCGGCGCAGGGGCTGCGGGTCGGGCTCGTCGATGCCGACGTGTTCGGCTTCTCGATCCCGGCACTGCTGGGCATCGCCGACGCGAAACCGACGCAGGTGGGCGGGCTCATCATGCCGCCGCGCGCCCACGGCGTGGCCGTGATCTCGATCGGCATGTTCGTGGATGCCCGCACCGCGGTCTCGTGGCGCGGCCCGATGCTGCACCGCACCGTGCAGCAGTTCCTCACCGATGTGCACTTCGGCGACCTCGACCTGCTGCTGCTCGACATGCCGCCCGGCACGGGCGATGTGGCGATCTCTGCCGGGCAGCTTCTGCCGCACGCCGAGGTGCTCGTCGTGACGACCCCGCAACGGGCGGCGGCCGATGTGGCCGAGCGCTCAGGACTCGTCGCCCGCCAGACCGGTCAGACCGTCATCGGCGTCGTCGAGAACATGGCGGGGCTCGCGCAGCCCGACGGCAGCGTGCTCGAGCTATTCGGCTCGGGCGGCGGGGCCGAGACGGCCGCGCGCCTCGAGGTGCCGCTCCTCGCGCAGGTGCCGCTCAGCATCGCTCTGCGCGAGGGCGGCGACGCGGGCGAGCCGATCGTGCTGCGACCGGGTGATGCCGCGGGCGACGCGATCACGCGGCTCGCGAGCGAGCTCGCGAAGCGCGGCCGCGGGCTCGCGGGCCGCAAGCTCGGGCTCAGCCCGCGCTGACGCACGCTCGCACGCTCGCACGCTCGCACGCTCGCACGCTCGCACGCTCGCACGCTCGCGCGCTCGCGCGCGCGGCGGTAGGGCGCGGCGGTACGGCGGCATGAACAGGCGATGCGCGAGACCTGCATCCTGCTCCCACGACGACGGCCGCCGGATCCCGCGCTCGCCCCGGGAGAGGCGAGCACGAGGTCCGACGGCCGTCGTGGAGAGCGCCCGAGGGCGCCGGGCTCAGCGCTGGACCGCGGGCACTCGGCGGTAGCCGTCGCGCGCGGCGACGACGACGGTCGACGCGATGGCGGCGACAGCGAGAAGGGCGATGGTGATGAGCACGGCGGTCATGTCGGGGTTCTCCTTGGTTTCCTGAACAGGTCCATTCCACCGCGCGCCAGTGTTTAGCACAATCGATACTTTCTGAACTGACACTTCAGTTCTGCTTTAGTATTGGATCATGGATATCCGTCGTCTGCAGCTGCTGCGCGAGCTCGCCGACCGGGGCAGCATCACCGCGGTCGCCACGGCGACCCACCGCACCGCCTCCGCCGTCTCGCAGCAGCTCAAAGTGCTCGAGGCCGAGGTCGGCGTGCCCCTCACCGAGCGCCACGGGCGGGGGCTCGTGCTCACGGGGGCCGGCCTCGCCCTCGCCGACACGGCCCGGAGCATCGCCGTCGCCATCGAGTCAGCTGAGGCGCTGTGGCAGGAGTTCACGCAGAGCCCGCGGGGCTCCGTTTCTGTGAGCGCCTTCCCGACCGCGGGCCAGATGCTGCTGCCGGGCGTACTGCGAGCACTGCGCGACGAGCCCGGCCTCGAGATCGTGCTGACCGATCACGACCTGCCGCTGCCCGACTTCGCACAGCTGACGGCCGACTACGACATCGTCGTCGCCGACTCGCAGGGAATCCCCGCGCACTGGACGGAGAACGGTCTGCGCTGCGTCCCCCTCATGACCGAGCCGTTCGACGTCGCGCTGCCCGCGGGGCACAGGCTCGTCGAGAAGAGCGTCGTGCGCGGCACCGATCTCGTCGACGAGCAGTGGATCGGCGCGCCCGTCGGCTACCCCTACGACCGCGTGCTCGAACGCCTGGGTGCCGTCGTCGGGCGCGAACCCCGCATCGTGCAGCGCGTCATGGACAACCTCATCGTCGAGCGTCTCGTGGCCGCGGGCATCGGCATCGCCATCCTGCCGCGCTTCACGACCCGCAGCCACGGCAACGGCATCGTCACGCGCCCGATCACCGGGCTGCCCGCCGAACGCCAGATCTCGGCGCTCATGCGCGCCGACCGGGCCGAGCGGCCGAGCGTGCGGCGCGTGCTCGAGCTGCTGCAGGGCGAAGCCGCGCGCGTCGTCGAGGGCTACCGCACGGTCGGCGAGCGCTGAGCGCGCGCCTCACGAGAGGCATCGCGGCGCGAGCGCACCCGACGCGCAGCACCAGCTCAGCACCAGCGCAGCACCAGCGCGGACGCGCGGCGAGCGCTGAGCGCGCATCCCCCGCCGGATACGCCTAGGTCGCCTCGGAGTCGAACGGAGCGGGACGCCCCTCACGGATCAGCCGCTGCCGCTGCGCGTACGCCGACTCGCGCACCGGAGCCGCAGCGGCGATCCCGGCCCCCGCGGCCTGACCGGGGCGTGTCGGCGGTGCCGGTTCGTCGGTGAGCGCCTCGCGGATGATGCGCCGCGGGTCGTACTGGCGAGGGTCGAGCTTCTTCCAGTCAACGTCGTCGTAGTCGGGGCCCATCTCTTCGCGCATGCGGTCTTTCGCCCCGTTCGCCATGTCGCGCAGCGAGCGGATGAGCCGCCCGAACTGGGCGGCGTAGCCCGGCAGACGATCGGGCCCGATGAGGATGACAGCGATCAGCCCGATGAGCAGCAGCTTCTCGAAGGTCAGACCGAAGGACACCCCTCGAGAATAGCCCTGCCCACCAGGGCGTTCGCCCTAGGCTGGACCGGAGAAGGAGCACCGTGGCCAGCAAAGACCTGTCGTGGAAGTACGTCGAAGACCAGACGGTCGAACCCGACGTGATCCGCGGCGCGCGCGCGCAGTCGCTCGAGCTCGGTGTCGAAGCGGTCAGCCCCGCGACAGGAGCGCAGCTCGCCCTCGTCGCCGCCACCCTCGGGGCCGAATCGATCATCGAGATCGGCACCGGGATCGGGGTCTCCGGGCTGTGGCTGCTGCAGGGCGCCCCGGATGCGCAGCTCACGTCGATCGACGTCGAAGCCGATCACCACGAGGCCGCGCGGCGGCACTTCACCGAGGCCGGGCACGCAGCCGCTCGCGTACGGCTCATCACCGGACGCGCCGCCGACGTGCTGCCCCGCATGAACGAGCGCAGCTACGACCTCGTGCTCGTCGACGGCGATCCGCGCGCGCTCACCGAGAACCTCGAGCACGCTCTGCGCCTCGTGCGGGCAGGCGGGGCCGTGCTCGTGCCTCACGCCCTGTGGCGCGACACGGTGCCCGACCCGGCGAAGCGCGCCGGCGTGACCGCCGACCTGCGCGGTCTGCTCGCCGAGCTGCGCGAC
Organism: uncultured Microbacteriaceae bacterium; assembly: GCA_964540305.1. GTDB lineage: Bacteria > Actinomycetota > Actinomycetes > Actinomycetales > Microbacteriaceae > Microcella. Next base: position 178,586 of record CAZILZ010000001.1, read on the forward strand.
TCGCCGGCCGTGCACGTGGCGATCTCGCCCGTCGGAGACGGACTGCTGCAGATCGTCACCGCGCGCTGACGCGCGTGTCGCGCCGGCGCGACGGGTCGGCGCGGCCGGAGGACGGGTCGGCGGGTCGGCGCTCGGGCGGGTCTGCGCTCGGGCGAGTCTGCGCTTGGGCGAGTCTGAGCTAGCCGATAGCGGCCGCGAGAGCGTCGTGCAGCTCTTGGGCCTCGTCGTCGTTGACCGACACGACGAGGCGTCCGCCACCCTCGAGCGGCACGCGCACGATGATGAGGCGACCCTCCTTGACAGCCTCCATCGGGCCGTCGCCGGTCCTCGGCTTCATGGCTGCCATGTGGTCTCCCCTTTCGCTGAACAGTGCCTCCTATTATCCCTCACAGTCGCCCAACGGCTAAATCGAGCGGCCCCGCAGGGCCGCCTCCCGCGGGGGGTTCACCCGTTGTTCACCCGCCGATCACGGCGGGGTCCAGTCGTAGCCGTCGACCCACCAGCCGAGGTGCACCCACACGACCTGCCCAGCGATGCCGATCGCGAGGGCGAGCACGGTGAGCACGATCCGCAGCGCGCGAGCGACGCGCGGTGACCAGCGCCCGCCGACGCGCCCGGAGCCCACGCTCGCGATACCGAGCGCGATGGCCCCGAGCACGGGCGCGAGCGGCACGAGCAGCCGGAAGGTGCTCGACTGCGGAAAGAACACGGCGAGCAGGTAGAGCGAGTAGGCGACGATCCAGAACCGCAGCTCGATCGGCATGCGGCGCATCGAGGGCAGCGCGAACGCCGCCGCCGCGAGGCCGAGCACGGCGATCAGGATGACCGGTCCGAGCACCTCTCCCGCCGACCACGGCAGACCCGGCAGCGCAGGCCCCGGCCACCACTGCTGCCCTGCCCACCACTGCGCACCCTGCCACCACGGCGTGAAGGGCAGCAGCTCGACGTCGCCGAGGTACGGGCGGCGCCACGCGAGCTCGGTGTCGATGTAGCCGAGCAGCTCGCCCGTCGAGAGCGCGACGATGCCCGGCCAGGCGAGCCCCGCGAGCCCCGCGATGGCCGCCGCGAGGCCCAGCCGCACCCGCTCGATCGTCGGGAAGGGATCGTCGGCCCGGCGTATCCACCGCCACAGCCAGACGAGCACGAGGAGCAGCGCGAAGGCGAGGCCGCTCGGTCGGGTGAGGGCCATGACGGTGACGACGAACGGCAGCGCCACCCAGCGCCGGTCGAGCACGAGGACGAGTGCGGCGAGCAGGAGGGCGAGGTGCAGCGCCTCGGCGTACGCGACCTGCAGGATCGGCGAGAGCGGCGCCGCGCAGAACAGGGCTGTCGCGAGCATCGCCGTGCCGGCGCTCAGCCAGCGCCGCGCGAGCACGAAGAACAGCAGCGCGGCGGCGAGGCTCGACAGCACCGAGATCGTGACGGCGACCGCCGCGAAGCCCTGCGCCGAGACGTCGCCCGTGAGCGCCATGCCGAGGCGCACGAGCCCCGGGTACACGGGCATGAACGCCCAGGCGCTCTCGCCCGTGAGGCCGTTCTCGTCGCGCGGGAGCTCGTCGGGGTACCCGACGGCGGCGATGATGTAGTACCAGTGGGCGTCCCACAGCCGCGCGAAGTCGAGGTAGCCGGGGCTCGCGCCCGTCCACGCGTTCTCGCCCTGCCGGGCCGCGAACGAGAGCAGGATGCCCGTGGTGACGAGCCGCGAGGCGCCCCAGACGCCCAGCACGCCGAGCCACCAGGGCAGGCGGCGCAGGTGCTCGAGCAGCGTCGCGGGGGCGCCCGGCGCCGGAGCCGCGAGCGTGCTCACGCCCCGGTCAACCACGCCCGCAGCCCGCGCTCGCAGGCGAGGATCTGCTCGACCGGCACGCGCTCGTCGTCGGTGTGGGCGAGCGAGGGGTCTCCGGGGCCGTAGTTGACGGCCGGGATGCCGAGCTCGGCGAAGCGGGCGACATCCGTCCAGCCGTACTTGGGCGCGGGGGTGCCGCCGACGGCAGCGACGAAGTGCTGCGCGAGCGGAGCATCCAGCCCCGGGCGCGCCCCGCCGCTCGCGTCGGTGACCGTCAGCCGCAGCTCGGGGGCGACGGCGCCGAACAGGTCGCGCAGGTGCTGCTCGGCCTCGGCGACGCTCTTGTCGGGCGCGAAGCGGTAGTTGACGGTGAGCACGGCCTCGTCGGGGATGACGTTGCCCGCGACTCCTCCGCGCACCCCGACGGCGTTGAGGCCCTCGCGGTAGGCGAGCCCGTCGACCTCGATCGTCGCGGGCTCGAAGGTCGCGAGCAGATCGAGCGCGGGGGCGAGGGCGTGGATGGCGTTGACGCCCATCCAGGCGCGCGCCGAGTGGGCCCGGCGCCCCGCGGCCGCGAGCTCGACGCGCAGCGTGCCGTTGCAGCCGCCCTCGACGACGGCGTTCGACGGCTCGCCGAGGATGGCGAAGTCGGCCGTGAGCAGCTCGGGCCGCGTGCGGGCCAGGCGACCCAGGCCGTTGAGGCTCGCCTCGACCTCTTCGTGGTCGTACCAGACCCACGTCACGTCGTAGGCGGGCTCGGCGAGCTCGACGGCGAGCGCGAGCATGACGGCGCACCCGCCCTTCATGTCGACCGTGCCGCGGCCGTGCAGCGTGCCGGTCTGGGCATCGCCGCTCTCACCGGGCACGAGCCGGCTCGGCAGATTGGCGTTGACGGGCACCGTGTCGATGTGGCCCGCGATGACCACGCGCTGCGCGCGGCCGAGGTGCGTGCGGGCCACGATCGCGTCGCCGTCGCGCAGCACCTCGAGGTGCGGGGCGCGGATGCTCAGCACGCGCTCGATCGCGTCGGCGAGCATCCGCTCATCGCCCGAGACGCTCGCGATGTCGACCATGGCCGCCGTCAGGGCCACGACGCCCTCGTCGAGCGGGAGGATCGGCGTCTCGGTCATCTGACCAGCGTAATCGGCCGTGCGCGTTCGCTCCTTCGGGTTCGCCGCTGCGGAACACGGCGTTCCGGCGCGCGGCGTCGGCGTGTCGCGCAGCCGGCCAGCACGAACGAGCGCGTGATCGCGCCGGTAGCCTGGAGGCATGTCGAGCCCCGCCGCCGCGTCCGCCCGCGAGACCGCCGCCACCGATTCCGAGCGCGCCACCCGCCACGCGTGGGGCTACGGCCTCGTCACGCTGCGCCTCGCCGACGGCGCCGAGCTCGATACCTGGTACCCGCACCCCGAGCTCGGCACCCTGCCGCACGGGCGCGACCCGTACCTCGTGCCGGCCGAGATCGAGCACCTGCAGGGCGAGGACGCGCGCCGGGGGGTGCGCCGCGAGGCCCGCACGATCGCGATCGACCTCGATGCGCCGCCGGCATCCACCCCCGACGCCTACCTGCGACTGCACCTGCTGAGCCATCGGCTGGTGCAGCCGAACACGCTGAACCTCGAGGGCGTCTTCGCGCACCTGCCCATCGTCATGTGGACGACCGCGGGCCCCGTGCACCCCGACGACTTCGACGCGCGCCGCCCCGCGCTGCAGCAGGCGGGCATCTCGGCGCTCGGCATCGACAAGTTCCCGCGCCTGCTCGACTACGTCACGCCGCCGCGCGTGCGCATCGCCGACGCCTCGCGCGTGCGGCTCGGCGCCTACGTCTCGCCCGGCACGACCGTCATGCACGAGGGCTTCATCAACTTCAACGCCGGCACCCTCGGCGCCTCGATGGTCGAGGGCCGCATCAGCCAGGGCGTCGTCGTGGGCGACGGCAGCGACATCGGCGGCGGCGCCTCGATCATGGGCACGCTCTCGGGCGGCGGCACGCACCGCGTCGCGATCGGCGAGCGCGCGCTGCTCGGCGCCAACAGCGGCATCGGCATCTCGATCGGCGACGACTCGGTCGTCGAGGCCGGCCTCTACGTCACGGCGGGCCAGAAGGTCGTCGTCGTCGACGGCACGGTCGGCGCCGACGGGCAGCCGCGCACCGTCAAGGCCGCCGAGCTCTCGGGCGTGCCCGGGCTGCTCTTCCGTCGCAGCTCGCTCACGGGAGCCGTCGAGGTGCTGCCCCGCACGGGCGCGGGCGTGCGGCTCAACAAGGCCCTGCACGCGTAGGTCACGCCGGTTCGTGATGCTCGGCGCGGGCCTCGCGCCGGTGACCCGTGTCGCGCCCACCCGGTGAGGGCCACGGCACGCCGGGCCCACCGTCGATGCGCGGGCGAGTCGCCTCGTCGACCGGGGCTATGCGACAGCTAGCGCTGCGGCCACGCCCGAGCGTCAGAACCCACATACAGCTGCTGCGGGCGGCCGATCTTCGTCTGCGGGTCGTCGTTCATCTCGCGCCAGTGGGCGATCCAGCCCGGCAGGCGCCCGATGGCGAAGAGCACCGTGAACATGCGCGTGGGGAACCCCATGGCCTTGTAGATGACGCCCGTGTAGAAGTCGACGTTCGGGTAGAGCTTGCGCTCGATGAAGTACTCGTCGGCGAGGGCGATGGCTTCGAGCTCGCGCGCGATGGCGAGCAGCGGGTCGCTCGCGCCCAGGTCGGCGAGCACGGCATCCACACTGGCCTTGACGAGCTTCGCGCGCGGGTCGTAGCTCTTGTAGACCCGGTGGCCGAAGCCCATGAGCTTGATGCCGTCTTCCTTGTTCTTGACGCGCTCGACATAGCGTTCGACGCTCTCGCCCGAATCGCGGATGCGCGCGAGCATGTCGAGCACGGCCTCGTTGGCGCCGCCGTGCAGGGGGCCCGACAGCGCGTTGATGCCCGCCGAGATCGAGGCGAACAGGTTGGCACCGGTCGAGCCCACGAGGCGCACGGTCGAGGTCGACGCGTTCTGCTCGTGGTCTTCGTGCAGGATCAACAGGCGGTCGAGCGCCTTCACGAGCACCGGGTTGACGTCGTAGGGCTCGGCCATGATGCCGAAGTTGAGGCGCAGAAAGTTTCCGATGAAGTCGAGCGAGTTGTCGGGGTACAGGAACGCCTGACCGATGGCCTTCTTGTGGGCGTAGGCGGCGATCACCGGCAGCTTGGCGAGCAGGCGGATGGTCGAGATCTCGACCTGCTCGGGGTTGTGCGGGTCGAGCGAGTCGCCGTAGTACGTCGAGAGGGCGCTCACGGCGCTCGACAGCACCGACATGGGGTGAGCCTGGTGCGGCAGCGAGTCGAAGAAGCGCTTGAGGTCTTCGTGCAGGAGCGTGTGGCGCCGCACGCGCTCGTCGAAGTCGGCGAGCTCGGAAGCGCTCGGCAGCTCGCCGTAGATGAGCAGCCACGCGACCTCGAGGAAGGTGGAGTTCTCGGCGATGTCCTCGATCGAGTAGCCGCGGTACCGCAGCAGGCCGTTCTCGCCGTCGACGTAGGTGATCGCGCTCTTCGTCGAGGCGGTGTTCACGAAGCCGTAGTCGAGCGCGGTCAGCCCGGTCTGCCGGGTGAGCGACGAGAGATCGAGGCTCGAAGCCCCGGAGACGCTCGACAGGATCGGGAACTCGGCGGTGCCGCCCGGGTAGTGCAGCGTCGCCTTCTGGCTGCCGTCGTCCAGTGCGCCGTCGCTCACTGCGCCTCCTCGCGGGATGTGATCGTCGTGGGATCGATGTGGGGGCGGGGTCCCGAGAACGAGCCATGGTGGTGGTGGCGGCCCGGGAGTGACCCGCTTACAGCCTATGCGCAAAGCCGCGCCAGTCACGCACGGCCCAACAGCGGGGCTCAGTCGTTGGAGAAGAGCGCCAAACGGGCGGCCGCGGCGGCGATGCGCTCGTCGGTCGCGGTGAGCGCGAGCCGCACGTGCTGCGAGGAATCGCCCTCGTAGAACGTGCCGGGTGCGGCGAGGATGCCGTGCTCGGCGAGCAGCGCGATCGTGGCCAGGGCGGGCTCGCCGCGCGTGCACCACAGGTAGAGCCCCGCTTCGGAGCTGTCGATGCGGAAGCCGGCCGCGTCGAGCGCTGCGGCGAGCACGGCGCGCCGGGCCCGGTACCGCTCGCGCTGCTCGGCCACGTGGCCGTCGTCGCCCAGTGCCGCGACCATCGCCGCCTGCACGGGCGCGGGCGGGATGAGACCGGCGTGCTTGCGCACCTCGAGCACCTGCCGCACGATCGCCTCATCGCCCGCGAGGAAGGCGGCGCGGTAGCCCGCGAGGTTCGACTGCTTGCTGAGCGAGTACACGCTCAGCAGGCCCGTGCGGTCGCCCTCGGTCACGCGGGGGTCGAGGATGCTCGGTACGCGCCCGTCGTCGCCGTCGTCGCCCGCCATCCCGTCGGCGTCGTCGCCCGCCCACCGAGCGGGCGACCAGCCCAGCTCGGCATAGCACTCGTCGTTGACGAGCACCGCCCCGAGCTCGCGGGCCCGGGCGACCGCGGCGCGCAGCGCGGGCACCCCGAGCACGGCCCCCGTCGGGTTGCCCGGGCTGTTCAGCCAGACCAGGCGGGTGGATGCGGGCCACTCGGCGGGGTCGTCGGTCGCGACGCCGGTCGTGCGGGCGAGCACGGATCCGACGGCGTAGGTCGGGTAGGCCGTGCGCGGGTAGACGAGGGTGTCGCCGGGCCCGAGACCGAGCAGCAGCGGCAGGAGGCCGACGAGCTCTTTGCTGCCGATCGTGGGGAGCACAGCATCCGGAACCAGGCCCGTCACGCCGCGCCGACGGGCGTACCAGTCGACGATCGCCGTGCGGAGGGCAGGAGTTCCCATGGTCTGCGGGTAGGCGTGGGCGTCGGTCGCGGCGACGAGGGCGTCGCGCACGACCGCCGGCGTCGCGTCGACGGGCGAGCCGACCGAGAGGTCGACGATGCCGTCGGCATGCTCACGGGCGCGGGCCGCGAACGGGGCGAGCGAATCCCAGGGGAAGTCAGGAAGCTGGAGGCTCATTCGCTCGGAGGAGCGTCACGCCTGCGGCGGCAGGGCGGCGACGATGGGGTGGTCGCCGGGGATCACGCCGACCTTCGCGGCACCACCGGGCGACCCGATCTCGGCGAAGAACTCGACATTGGCCGTGTAGTAGTCGGCCCACTTCTCGGGGGTGTCGTCTTCGTAGTAGATGGCCTCGACGGGGCACACTGGCTCGCAGGCGCCGCAGTCGACGCACTCGTCGGGGTGGATGTACAGCATGCGGTCGCCCTCGTAGATGCAGTCGACGGGGCACTCGTCGATGCAGGCACGGTCTTTGACGTCGACGCAGGGCAGGGCGATCACGTAGGTCACGGCAGTGGTCGATCCTCTTGTTGAACGAGCGCGGGCTCCTCCATCGTAACCGCCGTCGGCCGGGGAGCCGCCTGGATGTGCGGCCAGGCGAGCGCGAGGAAAGCGATGGCCGCGATGCCGAAGAGCCACGCGTAGCCCACCGCGTTGGCCGGCACGAGCACCGAGCCGCCGCCCGCCGTCGCCAGCAGACCGCTCATGAGCCCGACCCCGAGCGAACCCGCGGCCGCGGGCGTGCGGACGCCCCCCCATACGCGCAGACCGACGATGAAGAGCGCGACCGTGACGAGGGCGATCGCCACGCCCACCGGCGGTAGCGACTGGTGCGCGAACGTGCCCATGAGCCCCAGCAGCGCGCCGGCTCCGAGGCACAGCGCCGCGACCCCCGCACGCTCGGGGGCGCTCATGCGAGCGAAGTCGGGGTCGAGGGAGAGCACGGGCCAGCGGTCGCGATCAGGCGTCGAGCCGCAGCATCCAGCCGTGCGGGTCGGGGCGCCGGCCGTATTGGATGTCGGTGAGCTCGGCACGCAGCGACATCGTCAGCTCGCCCGCCTCGGCGTCGGCGCTGCCGATCTCGAAGTCGGCCGCCTTGATCATCGCGATCGGGGTCACCACGGCGGCCGTGCCGCACGCGAACGCCTCGACGATGTCACCGGATGCCGCGCCCTCGCGCCACTCGTCGATGCTGACGCGGCGCCGCTCGACGCGGTGCCCGCGGTCTTCGGCGAGCTGCAGGATCGAGTCGCGCGTGATGCCCTCGAGGATCGAGTCGCTCTGCGGAGTGACGAGCGTGCCGTCTTTGTAGACGAGCACGACGTTCATGCCGCCGAGCTCTTCGATGTAGCGCCCCTCGACCGAGTCGAGGAAGAGCACCTGGGCGCACCCGTGCTCGGTCGCCTCGGCCTGGGCGACGAGCGACGCGGCGTAGTTGCCGCCGGTCTTCGCGGCACCCGTGCCGCCCTTGCCGGCGCGCGAGTACTGGGTCGACAGCCAGATCGACAAGGGCTTGACGCCACCGTGGAAGTAGGCGCCGGCGGGCGAGGCGATGACGTAGTACGCGACCTTGTGCGCCGGTCGCACACCGAGGAAGGCCTCCTTCGCGAACATGAACGGGCGCAGGTAGAGGCTCGTCTCGGGCGCGCTCGGCACCCAGTCGCCGTCGATCGCGATGAGCTGCCGCAGCGACTCGAGGAAGTGCGATTCGGGGAGCTCGGGCAGGGCGAGGCGCTTCGCCGAGCGCTGCAGGCGACGCGCATTGGCGTCGGGGCGGAACGACCAGATCGAGCCGTCGGCGTGGCGGTAGGCCTTGAGCCCCTCGAAGATCTCTTGCCCGTAGTGCAGCACCGACGCGGCCGGGTCGAGGGCGATGGGGCCGTAGGGCTGCACGCGCGGACGGTGCCAGCCGCCCCTCTCGCTCCAGCAGATGTCGACCATGTGGTCGGTGAAGTACTTGCCGAAGCCCGGATCGGCGAGGATCGCCTCTCGCTCGGCGACCGGGCGCGCCGACTCGTTCGGGGTCACGGCCCAGGTGAGCTCGCGCGTGGCCATCGGCAGCAGGTTCGTCATGGTGATCCTCGAGGGTCGCCGGCGGCCGCAAGGCCCCGGGAGAACGTGGATACAGCGTACTCCGCGGGGGCCGGAGCCTCACCGGCCCATCGGGCGACGATGGCGACCGGGCTGTCAGCGCAGCCGGGACTGGCTGTCAGCGCGGCCGGGCGGCCGGGACGCGCCGGGTCAGCGCAGCCGGGCGACGATGGCGTCTCCGACCTCGCTCGTACGGCGGGGCGACGCGCCGCGCTCGGCGAGGTCGGCGAGCACCGCGGTGCGCACGCGCGCTGCGGCATCCGGCAGCCCCTGCTGCTCGAGCAGGATCGCGACCGACAGGATCGCGGCGGTCGGGTCGGCCTTCTGCTGCCCTGCGATGTCGGGCGCGGAGCCGTGCACGGGCTCGACCATGCTCGGGAACGCGCCGTCGGGGTTGAGGTTGCCCGACGCGGCGAGCCCGATGCCGCCGCCGATCGCCGCGGCGAGGTCGGTGAGGATGTCGCCGAACAGGTTGTCGGTGACGATGACGTCGAAGCGCGAGGGGTCGGTCGCGAGGAAGATGGTCGCCGCGTCGACGTGCAGGTAGTCGACGGCGACGGAGGCGAACTCGGGCGCGACACGATCGACCGTGCTCTGCCACAGCGCGCCGGCGTGCACGAGCACGTTGGTCTTGTGCACGAGCGTGAGCTTCTGGCGGCGCGCGGCGGCCTGCGCGAAGGCGAAGCGCACCACGCGCTCGACGCCGTAGGCCGTGTTGATCGAGACCTCGGTCGCGACCTCGTGCGGGGTTCCCTGGCGGAACCGGCCGCCGTTGCCGACGTACGGCCCCTCGGTGCCCTCGCGCACGACGACGAAGTCGACCTCGCCCGGGTCGGCGAGCGGTGACGAGATGCCGGGGGCCAGCAGCGTGGGGCGCAGGTTCACGTAGTGGTCGAAGGCGAAACGCAGCTTCAGCAGCAGGCCGCGCTCGATGATGCCGCCCGCCAGGCGCGGGTCTCTCGGGTCGCCGCCGACCGCTCCGAACAGGATGGCGTCGTGCTGCGCGAGGGCCTCGAGGGTCTCGTCCGAGAGGATCTCGCCCGTCGCCAGGTAGTGCTCGGCGCCGAGCGTGTACACCGTCTCGACGATCGTCACGTCGTCGCCGACAGCGGCATGCAGAACCTTGAGCGCCTCGGCGGTGACCTCGGGGCCGATGCCGTCGCCGCCGATGATGGCGAGGTCGAGAGTGCGCTTCACGGTGATCTCCCAGATTCAGGTCGAGATCCCCGGGAACACGGGGATGCGGGCCTCGACCAGCGTAGTGCGGCACGCCCGAACCGTTTGTCAAGGGGGTGCGGCGTTCTCGGCTGGCCCATAGAGTCGCCCCACGAATCGAAAGGAGCTCCCACCATGAGCATTGGATTCGGAATCTTCCTGTTCGCCGTCGGCGCCATCCTGGCCTTCGCGGTGAACGTCACCCTCGAGTGGATCACGCTGTCGACCGTGGGGTACATCCTCATGGCCGCCGGCGCCGTGATGGTCGTCATCGGCGGAGTGCTGATGGCACGCAAGCGCTCGTCGGTCACGACGCAGCACACGCATGTCGACGCCGCGAGCGGCGAGCAGGTGACGCGCCGCGAGTCGGTCGCCTCCGACCCCGTCGAGTAGCGCGGCACGACCGCACCACCGTCGCAGCCCTGCCGGTCTCCCGGCAGGGCTGTTGTCGTGCGGGCGAGCTACTGCTCGACGATCGTGATCTCGCGCATGACGGTCGCGTCGATCGCCGTGCGCACGCGGTCGAGCAGGTCGTCGGGCACGCGCGAGTCGACGGTCAGCACGCTCAGTGCCTGACCGCCGGCCGTGTGCCGGGCGATCTGCATGCCCGCGATGTTGATCGAGGCCTCGCCGAACTCTTTGCCGTAGATCGCCACGATGCCGGGGCGATCGGTGTAGAGCATGACGATGAAGTGCTGCGCCATCGGCACCTCGACGTCGTAGCCGTTGATCTCGACGATCTTCTGAACCTGCTTGGCGCCGACGAGCGTGCCCGAGACGCTCAACTGCGTGCCGTCGCTGAGCGCGCCGCGGATCGTCAGCAGGTTGCGGTACTCCTCGCTCGCCGCGTCGGTGAGCAGGCGCACGGCCACCCCGCGCTGCTCCGCCAGCAGAGGCGCGTTCACGTAGCTGACCTGCTCGCTCGAGATCGCGCTGAAGATGCCCTTGAGCGCCGCGAGCTTCAGCACGTTGACGTCGTGCGCGACGATCTCGCCGCGCACCTCGACATCGATGCTCGCGAACGAGGCGTCGGCGAGCGCCGCGAACACCTGACCGAGTTTCTCCATGAGTGGGATGCCCGGGCGCACGCTCGGGTCGATGATGCCGCCCGCCACGTTGACGGCGTCGGGCACGAGCTCACCGTCGAGCGCGAGGCGCACCGACCTGGCGACCGAGACGCCCGCCTTCTCCTGCGCCTCGTCGGTCGAGGCGCCGAGGTGCGGCGTGAGCTGGATCGTGGGCAGGTCGAGCAGGGGCGAGCCGACGGGCGGCTCGTGCACGAACACGTCGAGGCCCGCGCCCGCGATGCGGCCGGTCGCGAGCGCCTCACGGAGGGCATCCTCGTCGATGATGCCGCCGCGGCTCGCGTTGACGATGCGCAACGTCGGCTTGGCCATCGCGAACTGCGCCGTGCCGATGAGGTTCGTCGTCTCGGGGGTCTTCGGGATGTGGATGGTGATGAAGTCGCTGCGCTGCATGAGCTCGTCGAGCGTCACGAGCGTGACGCCCAGCTGCTGCGCTCGCGCCGGCGGCACGTAGGGGTCGTAGGCGATGAGCTCGACGCCGAACGCGGCGAGACGCTGCGCGACGAGCACGCCGATGCGGCCGAGACCGACGACACCGACGGTCTTCTCGTAGAGCTCGACGCCCGTGAACTTCGAGCGCTTCCACTCCCCCGCCTTCATCGAGGCGTTCGCGTCGGGCACGTGGCGTGCGAGCGACAGCAGGTGCGCGATCGCGAGCTCGGCGGCACTGATGATGTTGCTCGTCGGGGCGTTGACGACCATGACGCCCGCGCTCGTGGCGGCGGGCACGTCGACGTTGTCGAGACCCACGCCCGCGCGCGCGATGACCGTGAGCGTCTTGCCCGCGGCGATGGCCTCGGCATCCATCTGCGTCGCCGACCGGATGAGCACGGCGCTCGCCTCCGCCAGCGCGGCCAGCAGCGCGGGGCGATCGGTGCCGTCGACCTGGCGGATGTCGAAGTCGGGCCCGAGGGCGTCGACCGTGGCGGGCGAGAGTTCTTCGGCGATGAGCACGACCGGCTTGGGCACGGGGTGAGGTCCTTACGCGGAGAGGTACCGACAAGAGATGCGGTGGTATGCGGTGGCCTACGCCAGTGGGGGCGACCGGTGCTCTCAGGGTATCGCAGGGGGCGCGGGCAGAATGGCGGGCATGACGATGGTGACGGATGCGGGACTCGACGCCCTCGCGATCGGCACCGTCGACCTGGCCCGCGTCATCACGGCCGTCGTCTTCATCGCCATTGGCATCACCCACTTCGTGCCGGCTGTCGTGCGGGGCATGGCCGCCATGGTGCCCGCGCGCTTCCACGGTCGGCCGTTCTCGCCCGTGGGCTGGGTCTGGGTGACGGGCGTCGCGGAGATCGCGGGCGGGCTCGGACTGCTGTGGGAGCCGACGCGCGTCGCCGCCGGCATCGCTCTCGCGGTCTTCCTCGTCTGCGTGTTCCCGGCGAACGCCTACGCGGCGCGGCACCGCGACCGCTTCGGCGTCGTCGCCGTGCCCTTCTGGCCGCGCCTCGCGATGCAAGTGCTGCTCATCGCCCTCGTGCTGTGGGTGGGGCTCGGCTGACGACCGCGTGCAACCCCGGGTTCAGAGCAGGATCGACCCCGTCGCGAGCGCAATGAGCGAGAGCCGCAGCGCCGCCGTGGCGGCGAGCGCGACGATGAGCACGAGCGTGAAGCGCGTCAGCGACTGCCGGCGGGCGATGATCACCGCGACGGCGTAGAGCACGACCGGCAGCACGACGCCCGCCCACAGCGCGACCCACGGCACGCGCGCCGGGTCGACGCCGAGCTGCGCGTAGAGCGCGGGCAGCCCGATGAGCGACGCGACGCCGTCGAAGACGAACCAGCCGACGAGCGCCGAGAGCAGGGCCGCGACCCCGACGTGCGCGCGGGTCATGCGAGCACCCCCAGCACGATCGGCCAGGGCAGCAGCACGAGGGTGCCGAGCGCGAGCCAGCCGAGGCGGTGCGCGGCGCGGCCGCCTCGCGTCAACGCCACGACAGCGGCGAACCAGAGGGGGCTCGCGACGATCGCCAAGAACTCGCTGAACTGGTACATGACCTCGATCAGCACGGTCGGACCACTGAGGGGAACGAGGCCGATGCCGATGATCCACCCCACCGACCAGGCGAGGTAGACGACGGCGAAGACCGCCGTGAGCAGCAAGACGAGGGGTGAGGGGCGGGAGCCGGCGACGGGGGCGAGGGGGGCATCCGCACCAGCGTCGACGTCACCGGATGCGGCGCTCGCCCCGTCGTCGCCGCTCGCGGCAGCGGCGTCGCGCGCTGCGATCGCGGCATCGGATTCGACGTGGCTCGGGTCGTCGAGATCATCCCACCGCAGCGCGGCGTCGTCGTCGGGCGCGGGAGTGCGGGGCATGCCTCGAGCCTATCGAGCGGCTGCACAGTGCTGGCTCAGGGTCGGCTCGGGGGCCGCTCGGGGGCCGCTCTGGGCCGACTCAGGGCCCGCTCGCGGCAGGGTCGCGCACGAACCGCCGCACGAAGTCGGTCTCAGGAGCCGCGGCGAGCTCGGCGAGCGTGCCGCGCTGCACCGCGCGGCCTCCCTCGAGCACGAGCACGGAGTCGGCGAGCACCGCGACGTCGTCGCGTGCGTGCGTCACGAGCACGACGGCGATGCCGAGTTCGCGCACGTGCGCCGCGAGGTCGGCCCGCACCGTGTCGTGCACCGCGACGTCGAGGGCCGCGAGCGGCTCGTCGAGCAGCAGCAGGGCGGGCGCCGCCGCGAGCGCCCGGGCGATGGCCACCCGCTGCGCCTCACCCCCGGAGAGGGCGCTCGGGCGACGGTCGGCCACCTCGCCGACCCCCAGTCGCTCGAGCCACTCACGAGCGGTGCGCGAGGCTTCCGAGCGTGCGACGCCGCGTGCCCGAGGCCCGAAGGCGACGTTGTCGAGCGCGCTGAGGTGGGGGAACAGCAGCGAGTCGTGAAACACCATGCCGACGCCGCGCTGCTCGGGCGGCACGGAGGGCTCGGGCGGAGCATCCACCGACCGCCCCGCGATCGCGAGCCGCCCCGAGTCGAGCGCGAGCGCGCCCGCGAGCGCCAGCAGCAGGGTCGACTTGCCGGCCCCGTTCGGGCCGATGATCGCGAGCGTCCCTCCTGCGGGCACGGCGAGCTCGACGTCGAGCGTGAGCGTGCCGCGCACCAGGCCGATGCGCCCCTCGAGCGCCATCGTGTCAGCGCTCACCGCACGACCCCCGGCAGCCAGCGGTCGCGGAAGCCGACGAGCACGACGACCGAGACGGCGATGAGCACGAGCGAGAGGGCGATCGCAGCGTCGCGATCGCCCGCGGCGAGCTCGGCGTAGATCGCCATCGGCAGGGTCTGAGTCACCCCGGGGATGCTCGTCGCGAAGGTCACCGTCGCGCCGTACTCCCCCAGCGCCCGGGCGAAGCTCAGGGCCGCGCCGGCCGCGATGCCCGGAGCGATGAGCGGCAGCGTGACGCGGAGCAGGCGCCGGCCGGGGGGCAGCCCGAGCGTCGCGGCGACGAGGTCGAACCGGCGATCGGCCCCTCGCAGCGCACCCTCGATCGCGAAGACGAGGAAGGGCATGGCGACGAAGGTCTGCGCGAGCACGACCGCACCCGCGCCCGTCGGCGGGGCGGCGCCGAGCACCGCGGCGATCGGGCCGGAGACGAGCCCGCCCTCGCCGAGCAGGGCGACGAGCGCGACGCCCCCGACGACGGGCGGCAGCACGACGGGCACGGTGACGAGGGACCGGACGATGCGGTGGCCGAGCCCGAGCCGCTCGTCGGCGCCGCGCGCCAGCAGGAGCGCCAACGGAACCCCCAGCAGCAGGCTCAGGCCCGTCGCCGCGGCGGCCGTGCCGAGCGAGATGCCGAGCGCGTGCACCGCGCTCTCGCGCGAGAGCAGGTCGAGCATGCGGCCCCACGGCGCACGCACGATGATCGCGACGAGCGGACCGACGAGCAGCACGAGCCCGAGGGTGGCGAGCACGATCACCGCGAGCGGCGGACGAGCGCGACGGGGTGCACGCGTCATCGGGGCATCCTCTCGCTCGTGCCTGCGACAATCACACCATGCTCGACCCCGCGCGGTACGCCCGCCAGCTCGCCCTGCCCGGCTTCGGCGCGGCCGAGCTCGCCGCGCTGGGTCGCGCTCGGGTGCTGGTGATCGGCGCAGGCGGCCTCGGCAGCGTCGTGCTGCCGCAACTGGTCGGCGCGGGAGTCGGCGCCGGCCCCGGCGGGCGCATCGGCATCGTCGACGACGATGTCGTCGAGCTCAGCAACCTGCACCGGCAGACGCTGCACGGCGAGGGCGACCTCGGGCGTCGGAAGGTCGACTCGGCCGCCGAGCGCCTCACCGCGCTCAACGCGAGCACGACGATCGTGCGCCACGCCGAACGGTTCTCGCGCGACACGGCGCTCGCCCTGCTCGCCGGGTACGACCTGCTCGTCGACGGCAGCGACGGCTTCGCGACGCGCTACCTCGCCGCCGACGCGGCCGTGCTCGCGAGGGTGCCGCTCGTGTGGGGCGCGGTGCTGCAGTACGACGGCCAGGTGGGCGTGAGCCCGGTCGGCGGGCCCGGCTACCGCGACCTCTTCCCCCAGCGGCCCGACCCGGCGAGCGTGCTCGATTGCGCGACCGGGGGCGTGCTGCCCTCGGTGTGCGGCGTCATCGGCTCGATCATGGCGGCGCAGGTCGTGACGCTGCTGACGGGCATCGGCGAGAGCCTCATCGGCCGCGTCACGACCTACGACGCGCGATCGGGGCGGTTTCGTGAGCTGACCTACCGGCACGACCCGAGCGCCGCGCCGATCACGGCCCTGCCCGACGACGACGCCCCGGGCGGCGACTCCCCGGACGGCGACTCCCCGGGTCACGACTCCCCGGGCCACGACGACAGCGGCGAAGCCGGTACCGACGAGCTCACGGCGCCGCAGCTCGCCGAGCTTCTGGCCGAAGCCGCGCCTCCCCTGCTGCTCGACGTGCGCGAGCCCTGGGAGCACGATCTCGCCGCGATCGCGGGCTCGCAGCTGCTGCCGCTCGGGCAGCTCGCCGACGGCATCGCCGACCTGCCGCGCGATCGCCGCATCGTCGCCTACTGCCACCACGGCATCCGGTCGCGGCATGCGCTCGACCTGTTGCGGGCGGCGGGTCTCGACGCGCAGCACCTCGTCGGCGGCATCGACGCCTGGTCGGTGCAGGTCGACCCGAGCATCGCGCGGTACTGAGCCGTGAGCATCCCGCGATCGATCACGATCGAGCACTTGCTCGCCTCGCTCACCCACCGCTACGAAGGGCGGCCGAGCGACGGCGCCGTGCCCGTGCACGCCGTCGAGCTGCACGATCGCATCGCGCTGCGCGCGGGCCTCGGCATCGTCGGCGACCGCTACTTCGGGCATGCCGCGCACCGCGACGCGGCCGTCACGATCATGGCCGCCGAGTCGCTCGAGCACGTCGCCGAGGTTCTGCAGCTCGACGCCGTGCCCGAGTTCGCCGCGACGCGCCGCAACATCCAGGTGCGCGGGCTCGACATCGACGCGATGCGCGGCGCGACCTTCAGTCTCGACAGCGGCGAGGGAGCCGTGCTGTTTCGCGCCATGCGCCCCGCGAACCCCTGCGGGTGGATGGATGCCGAGCTCGCGCCCGGCGCCCACCGCGCGCTGCTGCGCCGGGGCGGCATGCGCTGCGCCGTGCTGAGCGATGGCGTGCTGCGGCTCGGGTCTGCGGTGGTCGCGGTGCACTGAGCACCGCCGCGCACCGCCCGACGAGCGCTCAGGCGTCGACCTGCACGACGATGCCGTGGTATCCCTCGGCGCCGTCGGGAGCGACCGGCACGTAGGGCTCGGTCTGCGTGCGGCCGGCGAGGTCGGTCGCTCGCACTTCGATAACGTGCGTGCCGGGCTCGGCCGACCAGTCGAGCACCCACTGCCGCCAGGTGTCGATCGAGATCGCCTCTGCGAGCCGCGCCCGCTGCCAGGCGCCGCCGTCGATGCGCACCTCGACGCGCTCGATGCCGGTGTGCTGCGCCCACGCGATGCCCGCGATCGCGGTGGTTCCCGCGGCCAACCGCGTGCGGTCGCGCGGCACGTCGATGCGCGAGTGCGTCTTGACGGGCCCGAGCGCCGACCAGCCGCGCGGGGTCCAGTAGCCGATGTCGCGATCGAACCGCGTGACCTTCAGCTCGACGACCCACTTCGTCGCCGAGACGTAGCCGTACAGGCCCGGAACGACGAGGCGGGCGGGGAACCCGTGCTCGAGCGGCAGCAGCTCGCCGTTCATGCCGATCGCGAGCAGGGCATCCCGCTCGGGGTCTTGCAGCACCTCGAGCGGGGTGCCGGCGGTCCAGCCGTCTTGGCTGCGCGAGAGCACCATGTCGGCCTCGGGCAGCGGGCGGGCTCGCGCGAGGATCTCGCGGATCGGGTACCCGAGCCAGAGCGCGTTGCCCGTGAGGTCGCCGCCCACCTCGTTCGAGACGCACATGAGCGTCACGTAGGCCTCCTGCAGCGGCAGAGCGACGAGCTCGTCCCAGCCGATCTCGACCTCCTCCTCGACCATTCCGGTGACCCGCAGGCGCCACTGCGACGCGTCGATGCGCGGCACCTGCAAGGCGGTGTCGATGCGGTAGAAGTCGCGGTTGGCCGTGACGAGCGGCGTGATGCCGGGCACGGCGAGCTCGGCCCCGAGCGGCGGCGCCGCGGCCCGCGTCGTCGCGGCGGGCAGCCGCAGGGCTTCGCGCACGGTCGACGCGACCGAGGTCGCGACATTCGCCGCGCGCGAGGCGAGTCCGACGACGACGGCACCGGCCGCGGTCGCGGCGAGCCCGCCGAGGAACGAGCGACGGGCGACCCCCGCCGAGCGCACTGCCGCGGCGCTCGTGCCGCGCGCCGCACTCCAGCGCCCGAGGAGCGCCATGAGTCGACGGAGCGCCACGACGCCCGCCGCGGTGCCGACCAGGGTCGGGAGAGCCCAGAGCGGCGTCGCCTCGGCTCGCGTGAGCACGGCGACGAGAGCGACGACGCCGACCGCACCGAGCAGCACCGAGCCCCCCGGCGGTCGGCGGTGCTCCAGCACGCCGGCGATGATCGCGAGCACAGCCACGAGCAGGCCGACCATGACGAGCAGCACGATCTTGTCGGCCTCGCCGAACAGCGCGATCGTGAGGTCTTTCAGCCAGGGCGGTGCGAGGTCGATGACGAGGGATCCGACAGCGAGCACGGGGCTGCTGGCCGGTGCGAGAAGGAGCGCGACGAGTTCGGTCACCGCCACGACGACGGCTGCCGAACCGAGACCCACGGTAGCGGCCCAGATCGAGGCGCGCCGCGGAGTCATGCCGTCAGCGTAGGCGGCGACGCCGCCCCGGGGCTGAACGAGTTCTTTCAGAAGTCTTACGATCGCGACCGATCGACGACCGCGCCGCCCGGGCATGAGAGACGATGGGGGCCCGACCCTTTCGGGGCACCGAGACGGAGGCCTCATGACCACGCCACCCGCCGCCGATCGCGCGAGCGTCGACGACCACCACGCCCGGGTCGCCGCCCTGCTCGACGGCCTGCGCCCGACGGGAACGGAAACGCTGCCGCTCGAGCTCGCACTCGGTCGGCGGCTCACGGCGGCCGTGCTCTCCGGGCTCGACCTCCCGCCGTTCCGCAACGCGCAGATGGACGGCATCGCCGTGCGTGCGGCCGACCTCGCCGCCGGTCGGGCCCTTCCCGTGGTCGGAACGGTCGCGGCGGCCCCCGGAGCCGTGGCACCCCTCGCAGCGGGCACCGCCGTGCGCATCATGACGGGCGCGCCCGTACCCGCGGGCGCCGATGCCGTCGTGCCGATCGAGCGGGTCTCGATGACGATGACGGATGCTGGCGAGACCGCCGTCGTCGGCGGCGCGGTGCAGATGGGCGCGTTCATCCGCGAGGCCGGAGGAGACCTGCCCGCGGGCGGTGTCGTGCTCGCCGCCGGCACGGTGCTCGCCCCGCGACACCTCGCCGCGCTCGCCGCTGCGGGTCGTGACCGCGTCGAGGTCGCGCGGCGCATCCGGCTCGCTGTCATCAGCACGGGGGCCGAGCTCGCCCCTCCGGGCGCCACGCTCGAGGCCGGCCAGATCTTCGATGCCAACGGGCCCGCGCTCGCCGCGGCCGGCCGCGCCACGGGGTGCGAGGTCGTTCTGCAGGAGCGCACGAGCGACGACCCCGACGAGTTCGCGCGCGTGCTCGCCCGGGCCGCGGCGTCGGCCGATCTCATCGTGACGGCGGGCGGCATCTCGCAGGGCGAGTTCGAGGTCGTGCGCGACGTGCTCGAGCCGCACGGGGCCTGGGTGGGGTCGCTCGCGTTGCAGCCCGGGGGGCCCCAGGCGACGGCGCGCTTCGGCGACGTTCCCGTGCTGTGCTTCCCCGGCAACCCAGTAAGCGCGCAGCTGTCGTTCGAGCTCTTCCTCGCCCCGGTGCTGCGCACGGTCGCGGGCCTCCCCGCCCGCGCGACCGAGTCGCGCCGGCTCACCGTTGATCTCGACTCGGTGGCCGACCGGGTGCAGCTCATTCGTGCTCGTGCCGAACCGGAGGGCGGCATCGCACCCGTCGCCGGCCCCGGCTCGCACCTCGTCGTCGCCATGGCGCACGCCGATCGGATCATCGTCGTGCCGGCCAGCACGACCCGCCTTCCCGCGGGCAGCGAGGTGACAGCATGGGTGCTGTGACCGATGACCGCGCCCTCAGCCACCTCGACGCCGACGGCCGTGCCCGCATGGTCGACGTGAGCGGCAAGGCCCCCTCGGTGCGTCGTGCCGTCGCGAGCGGCCGGTACCGCACGCGCGCCGACGTCATCGCACTGCTGCGCGACGACGCCCTGCCGAAGGCCGACGTTCTGACGACCGCGCGGCTCGCGGGCATCGGAGGCGCCAAGCGCACGAGCGAGCTCATCCCGCTCTGCCACCCGCTGCCGCTCGATGCCGTGAGCGTCGACCTCGAGCTCGAGACCGACTCGGTCGTCATCACGGCCACCGCCACGACGACGGGCCGCACAGGCGTCGAGATGGAGGCCCTCACGGCCGTCGCCGTCGCCGGGCTGACCCTGCACGACATGGTCAAGGCCGTCGACCCCGCCGGAATGCTCGGCGAGATCCGGTTGATCGAGAAGACGGGCGGCGTGCGCGGGCCCTGGTCGCGCGACGCCGCGCACGAGCCGGCCTCGGCGCCCGAGAGCGGCGCGGTGCCGACCGGCGCCGACCGCCCACCCGTGCGGCCGGGCACGGCCGTCGTGCTCGTCTCGTCGACGCGGGCCGCGAGCGGCGAGCGACCGGATGCCACCGGCCCCCTGATCGCCGAGTGGCTCGTCGGCCGCGGCATCGCCGTCGACGAGGTCGTCGTCGTGCCGGACGCGGGCATCGCCGAGGCCCTGCGGGCCGCGCTCGCGAGCGCTCCCGCCGTGATCATCACGACGGGCGGCACCGGGCCCAGCCCGAGCGACCGCACCCCCGAGGCCGTCGCCGCCGTGCTCGACGCCGAACTGCCGGGCGTCGCCGAGGCCATCCGCGCGCGCGGCCGCGACGCGGTGCCGACGTCAGCGCTGAGCCGGGGGCTCGCGGGCATCGCCCGCGGCACGGCGATCATCACCCTGCCGGGGTCGCGCGGCGGCGTGCACGACGGCCTCGCGGTGCTCGACGAGGTACTGCAGCACCTCCTCGACCAGCTCGCGGGCGGCGATCATGACGCGTGAGCCGGCGGCAACCCTGACCGCCCTCATCACCGCGGCGCCGCTCGACGCCGCCGCGATCGAAGCCGCGGTCGCGAGTCGCGCCGACGGCGCCCTCGTGACGTTCCGCGGCGTCGTGCGCGACCACGACCACGGCCAGTCCGTCACCGGGCTCGACTACCTGGCGCACCCCGACGCCGAAGCCTTCCTCCGCGCATCCTGCGACCGCATCGCCGGCGAGACGGGCTTGCGCGTCGCGGCCGCCCACCGCGTCGGCCCCCTCGAGGTCGGCGACCTCGCGCTCGTCGCCGCTGTCGCCGCTCCGCACCGCGCGGCCGCGTTCGCCGCGATCGAGCGGCTCGTCGACGACATCAAGAGCACGGTGCCGATCTGGAAGCGCCAGCACGTCGCGGGCGGCACGACCGAGTGGGTCGGGCTCTAGCGGCAGCCCGATCGAGGCGGGCTCACCCCCCGGCGAAGGGCGGCAGCACGTCGACGAGGCCGTCGACCGCCGTCGCGTCGTCGCGACTGACGACGCCGTCGACGAGGAACGAGCCGTTCGCGAGCACGCGCGCCATGGGCTCGCCGTACTGCGCGATCAGTCGCGCGCGCACCGCTCCGACGGTCGAGAGGGATGCGGCCTCCCTCGCGGCGAACTCCTCCTCCTCCCGCCCGGCGGCCTCGGCGGCCGCCGCGAAGTAGCGCACCCTCAGCTCAGCCACCGATCGCTCCCATCGTTCGCGCGGGCCGTCGGAACCCCTCGAGCGACATGCCATGACCGGCCTGCTTGGTCCACATGGCCGCCCGCCAGCGATCGGCGATCGCCGTATCGTCGGCCCCGCCGCGCAGCAGCTCGCGCAGGTCGGTCTCGTCGTCGCCGAACAGGCACGATCGCACGGTGCCCTCGGCCGTCAGGCGCGTGCGGTCGCACGCCGCGCAGAACGAGCGCGTGACCGAGGCGATGATGCCGATCGAGTGCGGTCCGCCGTCGACGAGCCAGGTCTCGGCGGGAGCGTGCGGGTCGTCGCGGTGCGGGTGGCTGAGCGCGAACCGCGGCGCGAGCGCCGCGACGAGCTCAGCGGCCTCGACCATGTTGTCGCGCACCCACGCCTCGTCGGCGTCGAGCGGCATCTGCTCGATGAACCGCAGCTCGACCCCGTGCTCGATCGCCCACGCGACCAGATCGGCCGCGCCCTCGAGCGTGTCGCGCATGAGCACGGCGTTGATCTTGAGCGGCGCGATGCCCGCGCGCCGGGCGGCATCGATGCCGCGCATCACGGCCGGCAGGCGGTCACGCCGGGTGAGGCGCGCGAAGTGGTCGCGGTCGACCGTGTCGAGCGAGATGTTGAGGCGCGTCAGCCCCGCGGCGAGCAGCGCCTCGATGCGCTTCTCGAGCCCGATGCCGTTGGTCGTGAGGGCCAGGGATGCCCCTGCCGCCACCCGGGCGCTGCGCTCGACGATCTCGGCGAGGTCGGGCCGCAGCAGCGGCTCGCCCCCCGTGAAGCGGATGTCGTGCACCCCGAGGTCGCGCACCCCGATCTGCACGAGCCGCGCGATCTCCTCCGCCGTCAGCAGCTCGTCGCGCGGCACGACGGGCAGCCCCTCGGCCGGCATGCAGTACGTGCACCGCAGCGAGCACGCGCTCGTGAGCGAGATGCGCAGGTCGCGGGCGACGCGGCCGTGGCGGTCGAGCAGCCCGGCGACATCGGGTCGCCCCGCCGTGTCGGGGGCCGTGCGGCGCGCGGCGGGCATCCCGAGGCCGATCGTCGTCATGGGGGTCACCTTAGAGGCCGGCGCCCGGCAGATCCTGCACGAGCGGCGCTGCCGAGGCCCTCAGACGCGGGGCGCGACGAGCTGGGGGCCGCGAGCCTGCGACTCGAGAGGCTCGATCTCGGGAGCCGCGAGGGCGAGGCCGGTCATCCGCAGCGTCTTCTCGTACTGCAGCGTCAGGGGCACCGCGAACTCGTCGTCGGCCACGCCGTACCGGCCTTCGGCGCCGAGGGCGACGATGTTCCAGGGCCGGCCGTTCGACGGGCGGCTCTCGACACCGCTCTCGAGCACGAACTGCGGGTAGTCGTAGGCGGCCGAGACGGTCGCATCGAGGCGCGGCGAGTAGGTGTCGACGAGCAGCTGGCCCGCGGCGAGATCCCACTGCAGCAGGCGCAGGAACCCGGTGGCGCGCTCACCCGAGTCGGTGCGGAACTCTTGGTAGTCGGCCAGCAGCTCGACGACGTCGTGCCCCTCGATGCCGCCGGCGTCGGGCGTGACGATCGCGCCGAGCCCGTGGTAGTGCCCCGCGAGCACGGCCACGACGTTGCGGTTCGGCGCGACGACGCGCTCCCACAGCTCATCGGCCCGGCTGAGCCAGCGGTTGTCGGTCGCCCGCCGCGTCGGGTCCCAGAGGGTCAGCGGCGTCAGGTGCTCGTGCGTCGCGATGACGACGTTGTGCGCGGGATGCTGCTGCACGACGCGCTCGGCCCAGGCCAGCTCGCGCTCGCCGTAGCCGTAGCCGATCGACAGCACGAGCACCGCAGCGGGGCCGGCCTGCACGATCGTGTAGCTCGAGGTCGCGTCGCCCGCGGCGAGGGGCGCGACGAAGCCCGGGGCATCGGCATAGCGCTCGGGCCCGAAGTACTCGTTGTAGAGACTCGCATCGATACCGCGCTTGGCGTCGTGGTTGCCGGGCAGCACGGTCGTGACGAGCCCGGCATCCTCGAGCACCCGCTGGGCGGCGGATGCTCGCGCGAACTCGATCCGCGCCCGGGCCTCCGACTGGTCGGGGTCGACCCAGCTCTGCACGAGGTCGCCCGTGTGCACGACGGCCGACAGCTCGCGCCGCTGCGCGAGCTCGACGATCCACCGCGTCATGCGCTCGTACTCCTCGGGATACCCCTCGCTCAAGTACTGGGTGTCGGTGAGGTGCACGATCGACGCGTCGATGCTCTCCGGTCGCTCGAACTCGGCGTCGGGCTCGAGCTCGGCCACGGCGCGCGGCGCCGGCAACACCTGCACGAGCAGCGCCTCGGTCGCGGCGGTGTCGCCGGTGACGGTGACGGCGCCCTGCGGGTCGGCGACGGCCTCGCCGATGATGCGCCACTGCGACGCCGCCGCATCCCAGGCCGACAGCACGACGCGGTGGCGCGCACTCACGGTGCCCGTCCACGCGAGGGCACCGGCGGCGGGTGCGGCGAGCTCGAGGCGGAGGGCCGGGTGGTCGTATCCGCCCGCGGTCGAGACGGCCCGTGCGCCCGTCGCGTCGGCCGCGACCTCGCGCTCACCGGCGAGCGCCCATGCGACGGCGGGCTCGGGCCCCGTCGTGCCTGAGACCGCGCGCGCGACGACGGGGCCGACGACGGCCGGGGCCTCCGGTTCGGGCGCATCGGTGCCGGGCGCATCAGTGCCTGGCCCGTCGATCGCGGCCGCCGTCGCGGCGTCGACGCGCGCGTCGCCGATCGCCGTCGACTCGAGGGCCGTCGACTCGAGGGCCGTGCGCTCGCGCGGCTCGTCGAGGGCCGCGGCCCGCGCCATCGCCGACTCCGGCAGCCCGGGGCTCGCCGCCGCCGTCACGAAGTCGTCGAGGTCGACACCCGAGCGCCCCACGCGATGGTACGTCTCGCCCCGCAGCCGATCGGGCTGGAAGGTCACGAGCGACACCGCGTTCGTGCACGGCGAGGGCGGCTCGACGCTCTCATCCATCTCGTTGACGTGGAACACGCCGACGCGGTCGGCGATGCCGCCCTCGGCCGTCTCGACGAGCACGCCCGCGCCGAGAAAGTCGAGGGGGCGCGCGTACCGCAGCTCCGCATCCGTCGCCGTGCCCTCGGCGGCGATGACGATCGAGCGCCCCGCCTCCAGCAGCGTGCCCGCGGGCAGCGACGCGAGCGGCTCGGGTCGGCGCATACCGTCGCGGCCGCACGCCCAGACCTGCCACCCGCCCAGGTCGACCGACCGGGGCGAGCGGTTGCTGAGCTCGACGAAGTTGTGCGGCTGGGTGATCGCGCGCACGTCGAGGGGGTCGGTCGCGAGCTCGGTGATGACGATGCCCGTGTCGAGAACGCGCTCGGCGCGCAGCGACTGCTCGGCGCGCGCGTTGTCGGTGCCGGCAGTGCGCGGCGCGACGACCCAGCCCTCGCCGTCGGGCAGCAGCTGGTGGCTCTCGCCGCGCACGGCGTCGAGCGCCGCCGGAAGCTTCTCGGGGCCCGACTGGCACGCACTGTCGCGCTGGTGCGCCGAGGCGACCTCGTCGACGAGCGCACCCGAGGCATCCCGCAGCTGCAGACCGTAGGCCGCGTCGGCGAGCGAGGTGGTCATGATCGCGGCGGCATCCCGGATGCTCGGCTGGGGCCCGACCACGACGAGCTGCTCCCCCGCCGCGAGCACGTCGCTCGCGCCGAACCGCACCTGGGGCGCCCCGGTCGAGCGCTCGCCCTCGGCGGTGCACCGCACGAGCGTCCATCCGTCGAGCGACACGGCTCGCGCTCCGTCGTTGCGCAGCTCGACGATGTCGTCGCCGCTGCCGCCCGGGCCGAAGGGCGCGACCTCGGCGATGACGATGCCGCCCACGATGCGAGCGGTCGGCGGGCTCGCGGCGTTGGCGGCGCCCGGGGTCGCGGAAGCGATGACGAACCGGCCGTCGTCGGTGGTGCTAGCGCCGAGGCGCTGGTAGCTCTCCCCGGCCACGGCGTCGACGATGTCGGGCAGCGAACCGCTGGGGTCGCACTCGCTGCGCATCATCCACGGCGTGGTCGGGTAGACCGCGACCGAGTCGGCGACGCGCTGCTGGGGGTCTTCGAGCACGTAGCCGTAGCCGCCCGCGCCGAACGGCGCGCTCATGACGTCGTCGGGCGCGACGCCGGCCGGCTGCTCGCCCGCTCGCGCGATGAGGTAGTGCTCGCCCGGAGCGAGCACGAGACCCGAGAACTCCGAGTCGGGCGCGCCGCGCTTCGACCGGAGGCCCTCCTCCGAGCAGCGGTAGAGGTTCCAGCCGGTGAGATCGACGGGCTCGGCCGAGACGTTGCGCAGCTCGACGTAGCTGGCGTCGGCACGATCGCCCCACCCCGGGGCGATCTCGCTGATGATCACGGGGTGGTCGTCACGCTGCACGTGCGAGCCGCTGCTGCCGCCCTCGGCCGAGGGCTGCGCTGCGGCCGGCTCCGGGGTCACCGTCGGGCCGAGCACCGCAGCACTCACGGCGATCGCGACGACCAGGGCGATCGCGGGGCGGAACGGCGTGCAGACGGGGGTGCGCTCGAGGCTCGCGGTCACGGTGGTCACGCTGTCGATCGCAGGTGAACGGATGCCCACCTTCACGGGTGTGTCGCGTGAACGCCCGGGGCCCCGCGCACAGCACGAGGCCGCGATCCCTGGTTGCGGGGGTCGCGGCCTCGTGGGGTCCCCGGCGGATGGCCGGAGAGGTCAGTGCCTAGCGCGCAGCGGACCCATCCACGTAGTCCTCGTCCTGCTGCTTCCACGAGAAGAGCGCGCGCAGCTTGCGGCCGGTCTCCTCGATCGGGTGCTGCTCGCCCTTGCGGCGCAGCTCCATGAACTCGGGCGCACCGGCATCCTGGTCGTCGATGAAGCGCTTCGCGAACGCCCCCGACTGGATGTCGGCGAGCACGGCCTGCATGTGCTCTTTGACGCTCGCGTCGAGAACGCGCGGGCCCGAGACGTAGTCGCCGTACTCGGCCGTGTCGCTCACGCTCCAGCGCTGCTTGGCGATGCCGCCCTCCCACATGAGGTCGACGATGAGCTTGAGCTCGTGCAGCACCTCGAAGTAGGCGATCTCGGGCTGGTAGCCGGCCTCGGTGAGCACCTCGAAGCCGTACTGCACGAGCTGCGAGGTTCCGCCGCAGAGCACGGCCTGCTCGCCGAACAGGTCGGTCTCGGTCTCTTCCGTGAAGGTCGTCTTGATGACGCCCGCGCGCGTGCCGCCGATGGCCTTGGCGTACGACAGGGCGAGATCCCAGGCGTGGCCGGTCGCGTCGCGCTCGACGGCGATGATGTCGGGAATTCCGCGGCCGGCGACGAACTCGCGGCGCACCGTGTGGCCGGGGGCCTTGGGCGCGACGAGGATGACATCGACGCCCTCGGGGGCGTCGATGTAGCCGAAGCGGATGTTGAAGCCGTGCGCGAAGGCCAGCGTCTTGCCCGGCTTCAGCGCATCCTTGATGCTCTCGCTGTAGATCGACCGCTGGTGCTGGTCGGGAGCGAGGATCATGATGACGTCGGCCCACACGGCCGCGTCGGCGACGGTCATCACGCTGAAGCCGTCGTCGCTCGCCTTGGCGATCGACTTCGAGCCGGCCTTGAGCGCGATGGCGACCTCGACGCCGCTGTCGCGCAGGTTCTGGGCGTGGGCGTGGCCCTGCGAGCCGTAGCCGACGATGGCGACCTTCTTGCTCTGGATGAGCGCGATGTCGGCGTCTTTGTCGTAGTAGATCTCGGTCACGATCGGGGTTCTCCTTGTTCGGTGGGGTGGTGACGTTCGAGGGGGCGGTGTCAGTTCTTGAGCACGCGCTCGCTGATGCTCTTCGAGCCGCGACCGATGGCCAGCAGGCCCGACTGCGCGATCTCTTTGATGCCGTAGGGCTCGAGCACGCGCAGCAGCGCTTCGACCTTGGCGGTGTCGCCCGTCACCTCGATGACGAGCGAGTCGGTGGCGACGTCGACGACGCGAGCGCGGAAGAGGTTGGCCGCTTCGAGGATCTGCGAGCGCGTCGAGTTGTCGACGCGCACCTTGACGAGCATGTGCTCGCGCTGCACCGAGCTCGCGGGGTCGAGCTCGACGATCTTGAGCACGTTGATGAGCTTGTTGAGCTGCTTGGTGATCTGCTCGAGCGGCAGGCCTTCGACCTCGACGACGACGGTGATGCGCGAGAGGCCTTCGACCTCGGTCGTGCCGACGGCGAGCGAGCGGATGTTGAAGCCGCGTCGGGCGAACAGGCCGGCGACGCGCGTCAGCAAGCCGGGCTTGTCCTCGACGAGCAGGGAGAGCACGTGGTAGGTCATGGGCTTACTCCTCGTACCAGTCGGGGGCGTGATCGCGGGCGTACTGCACCGACGAGTTGCCGACACCCTGCGGCACCATCGGCCACACCATCGCGTCGCGGCTCACGATGAAGTCGATGACGACGGGGCGGTCGTTGGTCTCCATGGCGAGGCGGATGGCCGGCTCGACCTCTTCGGGCTTCGTCACGCGGATTCCGAGCGCACCGTAGGCGTCGGCCATCTTGACGAAGTCGGGCACCATGCGCGTCTGCTCACCCGCGCTCGTCGAGCCCGTCTCGAGGTCGGTGAACGAGTGACGGCCGTCGTAGAACAGCGTCTGCCACTGCCGCACCATGCCGAGCGACGAGTTGTTGATGATCGCGACCTTGATGGGGATGTTGTTGATGGTGCAGGTGGCGAGCTCTTGATTGGTCATCTGGAAGCAACCGTCGCCGTCGATCGCCCACACGAGGCGGTCGGGCTGGGCGACTTTGGCACCCATCGCGGCGGGCACCGCGTAGCCCATCGTGCCGGCACCGCCCGAGTTGAGCCACGAGCCGGGGCGCTCGTACTTGATGAACTGGGCGGCCCACATCTGGTGCTGACCGACGCCTGCGGCGTACACCGCTTCGGGGCCCGAGAGCTTCCCGATCGCCTCGATGACCGCCTGCGGGGCCAGCAGCCCGTCGTCCGGGTCGTCGACGTACCCGAGGGGGTACTGCGAGCGCAGGGTCTCGAGCCGCTTCCACCAGTCGACGATGTCGGGGGCGGACTGCGCGGCGGCGGCCTCGAAGGCGGGAAGCAGGTCGAGCAGCACCTCGCGGGCATCCCCGACGATCGGAACATCAGCGTGCCGGATCTTGCCGATCTCGGCGGGGTCGATGTCGATGTGGATGACCTTGGCGTTCGGCGCGAACTCGCTCACCTTGCCCGTCACGCGGTCATCGAACCGCGAACCGATGGCCACGAGCAGGTCGCTCTCCTGCAGCGCGAGCACCGAGGGCACGGTGCCGTGCATGCCGGGCATGCCGAGGTTCTGGCGGTGCGAGTCGGGGAACGCGCCACGCGCCATGAGCGTCGTCACGACGGGCGCACCGGTCTTCTCGGCGAAGGCGAGCAGCTCGCGGTGGGCACCCGACCGCACGACGCCGCCGCCCACGTAGAGCACGGGCTTGCGCGATTCGACGATGAGCTGCGCGGCGGCCTGGATCTGCTTGCCGTGCGCCTTCGTGACCGGGCGGTAGCCGGGCAGGTCGATCTTGGGCGGCCAGATGAACGGGGCCGACTTCTGCTGCGCGTCTTTCGTGACATCGACGAGCACGGGGCCCGGGCGACCGGTCGTCGCGATGTGCACGGCCGCCGCGATGACCGCGGGCACGTCGGCCGGGTCGGTCACGAGGAACGAGTGCTTGGTGATCGGCATCGTGATGCCGGTGATGTCGACCTCTTGGAAGGCGTCGGTGCCCATCGAGGTCGAGAACACCTGGCCGGTGATCGCGAGCAGCGGCACCGAGTCCATGTGGGCATCCGCGATCGCGGTGACGAGGTTGGTCGCGCCGGGGCCGGAGGTGGCGATGCAGACGCCGAGGCGACCGCTCGCCGCCGCGTAG
Organism: uncultured Microbacteriaceae bacterium; assembly: GCA_964540305.1. GTDB lineage: Bacteria > Actinomycetota > Actinomycetes > Actinomycetales > Microbacteriaceae > Microcella. Next base: position 207,818 of record CAZILZ010000001.1, read on the forward strand.
CCCTCGGCCGCGTGGCCCGCGCCCTGCTCGTGGCGCACGAGGATGTGGCGGATGGCCGTCGACGACATGAGCTCGTCGTAGAAGGGCATGATCGCGCCGCCGGGCAGGCCGAAGACGTCGGTGACGCCGAGCTTCTCGAGCGAGGCGAGAATGGCGCCCGAGCCCGTGAGCATCGGCGGATCGGACTTCTTGGCGGTACCGCCGGACGCGGCGGGACTCGGCACGGGGGTCGATTCCGTGGTCATCGTCAGGATCTTCCTTGCGATCGGTGATTCGAGAGCGGGGACGGCCGCGCGGCTACCCCGTCACGGCGCCCTGCGCGGCGGAGCGCACGAGCTTCGAGTACTTGGCGAGGACGCCACGGGTGTACCGCGGAGGCAGGGGCGCCCAGTCGGTGCGGCGCGCCTCAAGCTCGTCTGCGTCGACCAGTAGGTCGAGGGAGCGAGCAGCGATATCAACCCGGATCAGATCACCATCGCGCACGAAGGCGATGGGTCCAGCATCCACCGCTTCGGGAGCTACGTGGCCGATGCACAGTCCGGTTGTGCCGCCTGAGAATCGACCGTCCGTCAAGAGTAGTACATCTTTTCCTAAGCCTGCCCCCTTGATGGCGGCCGTCACGGCGAGCATCTCGCGCATACCGGGGCCGCCCTTGGGGCCCTCGTAGCGGATGACGACGACGTCGCCCGCCGAGATCTCGCCGCGGGTCAGAGCATCCATGGCCGCGCGCTCACGCTCGAAGACGCGGGCCGGGCCCTCGAAGACGGCTGCGTCGAAGCCCGCCGTCTTGACGACCGCGCCCTCGGGCGCGAACGAGCCGTGCAGGATCGTGATGCCGCCCGTGGCATGGATGGGGTTGTCGAGCGTGCGCAGCACCTCGCCGTCGAGCGGGTCGGGGTCGAGCTCGGCGAGGTTCTCGGCCATCGTCTTGCCCGTGACGGTCATGACGTCGCCGTGCAGCAGGCCAGCGTCGAGCAGGGCCTTGAGCAGCACGGGCAGACCGCCTTGGCGGTCGACGTCGTTCATGACGTAGTTGCCGAAGGGCTTGAGGTCGCCGATGTGCGGCACGCGGTTGCCGATGCGGTTGAAGTCGTCGAGCGTGAAGGGCACTTCGGCCTCGTTCGCGATCGCGAGCAGGTGCAGCACGACGTTGGTCGAGCCGCCGAGAGCCATGGCGACGGTGACGGCGTTCTCGAGCGCCTCGCGCGTGACGATCTGACGCGCCGTGATCCCCTTGTTGAGCAGGTTCACGACGGCCTCGCCGCTGCGGTGCGCGTACATGTCGCGGCGGCGATCATAGGATGCGGGGCTCGCCGACCCCGGAAGGCTCAGGCCGAGCGCCTCGGCCACGGAGGCCATCGTGTTGGCGGTGTACATGCCGCCGCAGGCACCCTCACCGGGCGCGAAGGCGCACTCAATGCGGTGCGCGTCCTCCGCCGACATCTTGCCCGCCTTGACGGCACCGACAGCCTCGAAGCTGTCGATGATGGTGATCTCCTTCTCCGTGCCGTCGCTGAGCTTGACCCAGCCCGGGGCGATGGAGCCCGCGTAGAGGAAGACGCTCGCGAGGTCGAGGCGCACGGCGGCCATGAGCATGCCCGGGATCGACTTGTCGCAGCCGGCGAGCAGCACCGAGCCGTCGAGGCGCTCGGCCTGCATGACGGTCTCGACCGAGTCGGCGATGACCTCGCGGCTGACGAGCGAGAAGTGCATGCCCTCGTGCCCCATCGAGATGCCGTCGCTGACGCTCACGGTGCCGAACTGCAGCGGGTAGCCGCCACCGGCGTGCACGCCCTCTTTCGCCGCTTGCGCGAGGCGCGCGAGCGAGAGGTTGCACGGCGTAATCTCGTTCCACGAGCTCGCGATGCCGATCTGGGCTTTGTCCCAGTCGGCATCGCCCATACCGACCGCGCGCAGCATGCCGCGCGAGGTGGTGGCTTCGATTCCGTCGGTGACGACGCGGGAACGGGGCTTGTGGTCGGCCTTCGACATGGCTCGAGTCTACGACCCGGCGTCCGGGCCCTTCGACGGCCCCGGGGCGCCCGCGCTGCGTTCGTCGGTCCACGAACCGCCCGGCAGCTCGGTGCCCCTCGCGGCGTCGACGTCGGGCGCGAGCTCGTCGACGAGCAGCGCGTCAGGGTCGAAGTCGCCGTTGCGGTAGCCCGCGCGCCCCACCATGTGCGCCGAGATCGGTGCGGTCAGCAGCTGGAACACGACGACGGGCACGAGCAGCAGCAGCACCGTCCAGCTGCGCGCGCTCAGGGCGAGCGCGATGACGACGAGCAAGAGGCCGAGGATCTGCGGCTTCGTGGCGGCGTGCAGGCGCGAGAGAGGGTCGGGAAACCGCACGAGACCGATCGCGGCGGCGAGGGTCAGCAGGGCGGCGACGATGAGGAGTGCGGCCGCGACGGTGTCGAGGATGCCGATCCAGGGCTCAGCGTCGATCATCGTTCGTCCTCCCCCGCCGCGGGGCCGCTCTGATCGGCCGCCGGCGCATCGGCGGCCGCGCCGCTCGGCCCGGCATCCGTCTCGGCCCCCGCCCGCGTGATGAAGCGCGCGACGGCGACGCTGCCGAGGATCGCCGTGGCCGCGAGCACGACCATGAGCGGGATCGAGCGCGTGTGGCCCGAGATGACCATCTCGGCTCCGATGACGAGGAGGAGCGTCGTCAGCATGACGTCGCTCGCGATGAGGCGGTCGATGAGCGTCGGCCCGGTGATGAGTCGGATGAGCACGATGAGCACGGCGATGGCGGCGATCGCTCCGGCGACGAGGTAGGCGATGGTCACGGGCGCACCGCCTCCCACTCGGCTCGCGAGCCCCAGGCGCGCAGCAGGTCGCGCTCGAGGCCGAGCACGTGGGCGCGCGCCTTCTCGACCTCGGCCTCGGTGCTCACGCCGAGGGCGTGCACGTAGAGCACGGTGCTCGCGCGGTCGACCTCGATGACGATCGACCCCGGCACGAGCGACACCGCGAGCGCCGTGCCCGTGAGGATGAAGTCGGAGCGCGTGGTCAGGTCGACCTTGACGAGCGCGCTGCGGTGGCGGGCGCGCGGGCCGATCGCGAGCAGGGCGACCTGGAACGAGGCGACCGCCATCTCGGCGAGCACCCGACCGACGAACACCGCGAACCAATAGGGGTGGAACCGCCCTGAGAGCTCGACCGCGGGCAGGTAGAACGCGCGTGTCACGGCGAGCGCCACGACGATGCCCGTGACGATCGTGAGAGGCGAGATCGAGCCCCACAGCAGCATCCAGAGCACGACGAGCGCGACGAGCAGCGGCAGCTGCTGCCGCACCGAGATGCGCGTGCGGGCGGCGGGCGTGATCGCATCGCTCACGGCGCCCCCTCCCCCGAGTTCGTGCCCGGCAGCACGAGTTCGATGTACGCGTCGGCCCCGTCGAGGTTCTGCGCGGCCCGGTCGGCGACGGCGTAGAGCGGCCCCGCGAACACGGTGAGCGCGAGGCCCACGACGACCATGCCCGCGGTGCTGAGCGTCATGAGGCGCGGGGTCGTGCGGGTCTCCGAGCGCGCACCCTCGTCGTCGGGGGCCTCCTCGACCGCGCGCAGCAGTCTCGTCTCGTCGCCCTCCACATCGGCCGCGGGCCGCCAGAACGCGAGGTTCCAGACGCGCACGAGCGCGTAGAGCGTGAGGAGCGAGACGAGGGCTCCCGCGCCGATGAGCACGTAGGCGAGGGCATCCCCCTGCGCCGCCGTGGCCTGGAACAGCCCCAGCTTGCCGATGAAGCCCGAGAACGGCGGGATGCCGCCGAGGCTGAGGGCAGGGATGAAGAACAGCACGGCGACGAGGGGCGCGCTCGCGAGCAGCCCTCCGATGCGCGTGATCGAGGTGCTGCCGGCCTCGCGCTCGACGAGCCCCGCGGCGAGGAACAGCGTGGTCTGCACGACGATGTGATGAACGATGTAGTAGATCGCGGCGGCCGTGCCGGCGACGGTACCGAGCGCGACGCCGAGGATCATGTAGCCGATGTGGCTCACGAGCGTGAACGAGAGGATGCGCTTGATGTCTGCCTGGGCGACCGCGCCGAGCGCGCCGACCACCATGGTCAGCAGGGCGAGCACCATGAGCGCCGGATTGAGCTCGGGGCTCGGGAAGATGACCGTCTCGACGCGGATGATCGCGTACACGCCGATCTTGGTGAGCAGGCCCGCGAAGGCCGCCGTGACGGGCGCAGGAGCCGACGGGTAGCTGTCGGGCAGCCAGAACGACAGCGGGAAGACGGCGGCCTTGATGCCGAAGGCGACGAGCAGCATGACGTGCAGCAGGATCTGCACGTCGACGGGCAGGTCTTGCACGCGCTCGGCGACCTGCGCGAGGTTGACGGTGCCCAGTGCCCCATAGACCATGCCGATCGAGGCGAGGAAGAGCACCGACGACAGCAGGCTGACGATGACGTAGGTGACGCCGGCCCGGATGCGCGCTTGCGTGCCGCCGAGCGTGATGAGCACGTAGCTCGCGACGAGCAGGATCTCGAAGCCCACGTAGAGGTTGAACAGGTCGCCCGCCACGAAGGCCACCATGACGCCCGTCGTGAGGATGAGGTAGGTCGGGTAGTAGATCGAGACGGGCGTCTCATCGTCGCCGTCGGCGAGACCTTGGCCGATCGAGAAGACGAGCACGGCGAGCAGCACGAGCGACGAGACGACGAGCATGAGCGCGGAGAGCCGGTCGACGACGAGCACGATGCCGTAGGGCGCCGGCCAGTCTCCCGCCTCGACGACGACCGCGCCGCCCGCGTCGACGCCGATGAGCAGGGCCACGCTCAGGCCCAGCACGACGACGAGGGCGAGAGCCGCGACGATGCGCTGCGGGCGCGCGCGGCGGCCGAGCACGAGGGTGAGCGCGGCGGCGAGCAGCGGCACGAGCACGACGAGAGGAACGAGCACGGCCATCATCGGGCCACCTCGAGGGGGAAGTCGGTGTCGCCCTCGTCGGGAGACACCTCTTCGACGGGCATCGTGAGAGCCCCCGCGCGCAGGGCGACATCGTCGGCGTCGTCGGAGACGTCGTCGGCGTTGGCGAGTCGCCACGATCGGTAGATGAGGGCCAGCAGGAAGGCCGAGACGGCGAAGGTGATGACGATCGCGGTGAGGATGAGCGCCTGCGGCAGCGGATCGTTGTACGCGCCCGGCTCGATTCTCTCGTCGTAGATCGGCGCGAACCCCGCCGGGCCGCCCATGATGAGGATCAGCAGGTTGACGCCGTTGCCGATGAGCAGGAACCCGAGCACGACCCGCGTCAGGCTGCGTTCGAGCAGCAGGTACACGCCGCAGGCGATGAGCGCGGCCATGACGACCACGAGCACGAGAGAGACGGTCATCGGGCACCTCCCGAGGGGGCGACGGCAGCGACCGGGGCCGTAATGAGCGATCCGGATGCGGCGCTCGTGCCCCCCGCCGGCGCGAGCTCATCGCCGCCCTGGCGGTCGACCTCGCCGCCGAGGCTGCGCAGCACGTCGAGCACGAGGCCGACCACGACGAGGTAGACGCCGATGTCGAAGATCGTGGAGGTAACGAACTCGATCTCGCCGAGCAGCCACACCTCGCCCTGCCAGTAGGCCGAGGTGAGCGGCGGGGCGCCCACGAGGAGCGGGGCGAAGGCGGTGCCGGCGGCGATGATGAGCCCGGTGCCGAGCACCGCGCCCGCGCCGATGGGCAGCGCGGCGCCGAGCTCGTAGCGCCCGCCCGCCAGGTAGCGCGCGACGAGGGCGAGCCCGGCGACGAGCCCGCCGACGAAACCGCCCCCGGGCAGATTGTGCCCGGCGAAGAGCAGGTAGAGCGAGATGACGATCGTCGCGTGGAAGGTGAGGCGCACGACCACTTCGAGCAGGATCGAGCGGTGCCGCGGGTCGAGCGTGGGGCCGGCGAGGATCCACGCGTTGCGCAGCTCGCCCTGCTCGCCCTGTTCGCGCACGCGATCGAGCCGGGCCGAGATGCGCCGCTTGACGGCCGCGCGGCCGAGGCGCGCCGGCGTCTCGCCTCGACTGCGCAAGAACAGCAGGCTCGCGACGCCCGTCGCCGCGGCGATGACGACGGCGAGCTCGCCCATGGTGTCCCAGCCGCGCAGGTCGACGAGGGCCACGTTGACCGTGTTGCGGCCGTGGCCGAGCTCGTAGGCGAGCTGCGGCCAGGCGAGCGAGATGGGCTGCTCGAGTCGAGCGCCCGCGACGATCACGGCGACGACGGCCATGACGAGCCCCACACCGATGCCGATGGCGGCGCGCAGCAGGCGGTGCGTGCTGCCGTGCTTGTCGCCGAGGCGGGCAGGCAGTCGTCGCAGCACGAGCACGAACGCGATGAGGGTGACGATCTCGACCAGGATCTGGGTGAGGGCGAGATCGGGGGCGCCCTGGAGGGCGAACAGCGTCGACATCCCAAAGCCGGTCACGCCGACCACGACGAGCGCTGCGAAGCGCTTCTGCGCCTGCGTGGCCGCGATCGCGGCGATGATCATGACGATGCCGATGGCCAGTTGCGCGGGGTGGTCCCACAGCCGAAGCTCGGTCGGCCATGAGCCGCCGAGCACCAGGCCGGCGCTCGTCACGGCGATGAACACGACGAGGATCACCCCGAGGTAGAAGGGCAGCGAGCCGCGCTGGGTGATGCTCGTGACGCGCACGGCCAGTCGGTCGACGGCCCCCATGGCATCCCAGTAGGCGTCGGATGCCGTGTAGTCGCGCGCGAGCCGCGTCTGCAGGCGGCCGACGGGGCCCCGGGCGACGAAGAGCAGCACCCCGAGGCCGATCGCGAGCGCCGAGAGGCCGAGCTCAGGGGTGAGCCCGTGCCAGAGCGCGAGGTGGTAGGCGCCCTCGCCGGGGTAGGGGAAGAGCGCCGGGTAGCCCGCGAGCCCGGTGTCGACGAGGCTCGCGAGGGGCCCGAGCGCGAGACTCGTGGCGGCGAGCACGGCGGGGGCGAGCAGGAAGCGGCGGCTGACGACGGCGAGCGCGGTCACGTCGTCGACGCCCGGCTTGCGCGCGAACGCGCCCCAGAAGAACCGGATGCTGTAGGCGACCGTGAGCGCCGACCCCACGACGACGCCGACGAGCGCGATCGCCGCCCAGGTCTGGGCCGCGGCGTCGAGCGGTGCCTCGCCCGTGGCCCCGGTCGCCGCGGCGAGCAGCGAGTGCAGCACCGTCTCTTTCGCGACGAAGCCGAGCACGGGCGGCAGCCCTGCCATCGAGGCGAGCGCCACGGCGGCGATGCCCGCGAGCCACGGCGAGCGCCGACCGAGACCCGAGAGCTTGCGCAGGTCGCGCGTGCCGGCCTCGTGGTCGATGATGCCGACGACGAGGAAGAGGGTCGCCTTGAAGAGCGCGTGGGCGAGCAGCAGCACGAGCGCGGCGAGCGCGGTGTCGCGCGTGCCGATGCCGGCGATGACGACGAGCAGGCCGAGCTGGCTGACTGTGCCGTAGGCGAGCAGCAGCTTGAGGTCGGTCTGCTTGAGCGCGGCCCAGCCGCCGAGCAGCAGGGTCGCGAGGCCGAGCACGACCAGCACCTCGCGCCAGCCCGGCACCTCGACCGCCGCCGGGGCGAGGCGCAGGATCAGGTAGATGCCCGCCTTCACCATGGCCGCGGCGTGCAGGTAGGCGCTCACCGGCGTCGGCGCCGCCATCGCGCCCGGCAGCCAGAAGTGCAGCGGCACGATCGCCGACTTCGAGAGCGCTCCGACGAGCACGAGCATGATGGCCGTCGTCGTGAGCGGCCCCGGAGGCAGCTCGGCGAGGATCGCCGTGAGGCTCGACGTGCCGGCCTGCACGGCGAGCAGCACGAGGCCGACGAGCATGACGAGGCCGCCCAGGGTCGTGGTGACGAGCGCCTGCAGCGCCGCGCCGCGGCTGGCCCGCCGGTGCGTGTAGTGGCCGATGAGCAGGTACGAGAAGACGCTCGTGGCCTCCCACAGCACGAACAGCAGGTAGACGTCGTCGGCGAGCACGAGCCCGTACATCGCCCCGGCGAACGCGAGAAGCACGGCGGCGAAGCGGCCGAGCCCCGGCTCGTCGTCACGGAAGTACGCGGCGCAGTACAGCAGCACGAGGCTGCCGACCCCGGTCACGACGAGGGCCAGCACCCACGAGAGCGTGTCCATGCGCACGTCGAGCGTGAGCTGCAGCTCGGCGATCCAGGTGACCCTCTCGACCGGCAGCAGCTCGGGGTTCTGCGAGAGCACGGCCGGGGCCTGCAGCAGCGTGTGCACGAAGGCACCGAGCGGCACGAGGGCGGCGACCCAGAACACGCTCGTGCCGAGTCGCCGAGCGAGCGGCACGAGGATGATCGCGGCCACCCCGAACACCATCAGGACGATGAGCATGCGTCCTCCCTCGGTGTCGGTGGTTCGGCAAGGGGGTAGGGCGTCACGGCGCGATCGCCGGATGCCCTCAGTCTACCGAGGTCGACCCGCGAGCCTCCCGAGCAGTCGCGAGCACGTGCAACAGGGCCGCGACCTCGGCGGGGCCCACCACGCGGTGCGCCGCGATCGACGGCGCCGACCCCACCTTGATGCCGAGGTCGCCGGGCTCGAGCGCGGCGAGGGCGTCTTCATCGGTCACGTCGTCTCCCGCGAACAGCACGGCGTCGGGGGCGAACCGCTCGCGCAGCGCGCGCAGGCCGTCGCCCTTCGTCGCATCGCGCACCGAAAACTCGACGACGTTCTTGCCGTCGCGCACGGTCAGCCCCGGATCGACCTCGCGCGCCGTCGAGCGCACGGCCGCCGCGAGCCGGGATGCGAGCGCGGGCTCGACGAGGCGCGAGTGCACCGCGAAGCCCGCGGGCTTGTGCTCGATCCAGGCCCCCTCGGTCGCCGCCACGATCGGCTCGAGCCGGGATCGCAGGGCGCGCACGCGCGCGCTATCGGCGTCGTCGATGGCGGGAGGGGCATCCCCCGCCGCGAAGCGCACCTCGAGGCCGTGCGAGCCGACGAGCGGCGCATCGTCGGGCAGCGCGCCGACCTGCGCGAGGCTCGCGAGGGCGCGGCCCGAGACGAGGGCGACGGTCGTGCCGGGGCGTGCCCGCAGGCGCAGCAGCGCCTCGTGCGCGGCGGGCAGCGCGCGCGCCGACTCGGGGTCGTCGACCTCGGGGGCGAGGGTGCCGTCGAAGTCGAGGGCGACGAGCACGCGCTCGTGCGCCGCGAACTCGGCCACGGCGGCGAGCAGAGCGGGGTCGAGCACATCGGGCTCGAGGGCGGGATCCACGGCGCTCTCCCCGTCGGGTTCGCGGGTCACCGGGCGTCCGAGTGGTGGTTAGCGTGCCGCAGGGTGTCGAGGAACGTGCTCGACCAGCGCGCCACATCGTTGTCGCGCACGCGTCGGCGCAGAGCGCGCATCCGGGTCGTGCGCTCACGCTGGGGCATGCGCACGGCCGCGACCATCGCCTGCTTGAGCCCGTCGATGTCGTGCGGGTTCACGAGCAGCGCGTTCTTGAGCTCGTCGGCCGCACCCGCGAACTCGCTCAGCACGAGCACGCCGTCTTCATCGAGCCGGCACGCCACGTACTCTTTCGCGACGAGGTTCATGCCGTCGCGCAGAGCCGTGACGAGCATGACGTCGGCGGCCAGGTAGAGCGCCACCATCTCGTCTCGCGGGTAGCCGTGATGCAAGTACGCGACGGCACTGTGGCTGATGGTCGCGTAGGTGCCGTTGAGCCGGCCGACGGTCAGCTCGATCTCGTCGCGCAGCTGCATGTAGGCGGCGACCCGCTCGCGGCTCGGGCTCGCGACCTGCACGAGCACGGCATCCCCCACCGAGAGCGTGCCATCGCGCAGCAACTCGCCGAACGCCTTCAAGCGGTGCCGGATGCCCTTCGTGTAGTCGAGTCGGTCGACCCCCAGCATGATCGTCGAGGGGTTGCCGAGGTCGTCGCGGATCTGCTGAGCGCGAGCCTGCACCTCCGGCCGCCGGGCGATCTGCTCGAAGCTCTCGACGTCGATCGAGATCGGGAAGGCCTTGGCGATGACCGAGCGGTGGCCGCCCGCGCCGTCGGGAACGTGGATCTCGGGCGTGCGCGTGGCGTAGCCGAACAGCCGCCGCACGGCACGCGAGAAGTTGCCGGCGTCGGCGACGCGCTGGAAGCCGATGACGTCGGCGCCGAGCAGCCCCTCGATGACCTGCCGCCGCCACGGCAGCTGCGCGTAGATGCCGTACGGCGGGAAGGGGATGTGGTTGAAGAAGCCGATCGTGAGGTCGGGCCGCTGCTCGCGCAGCAGGCGCGGCACGAGCTGCAGCTGGTAGTCCTGCACCCACACCGTGGCGCCCGGCGCCGCGACGCGCGCGCTCGCATCGGCGAACCGCTGATTGACCTCGACGTAGGCCTCCCACCACTCGCGGTGGAAGCTCGGCGGCGCGATGACGTCGTGGTAGAGCGGCCACAGGGTGTCGTTGCTGAAGCCCTCGTAGTAGTGCTCGATCTCGAGCGCGCTCAGCGGCACCGGCACGAGTGTCGCGTCGTCGGAGTCGAAAGGCTCGAGGTCGAGGTCGGGCTGCCCGGCCCAGCCGACCCATGCGCCGTGCGAGGCGCGCATGACCGGTTCGAGCGCCGTCACGAGGCCCCCGGGCGAGCGCTGCCAGCGCGCGGTGCCGTCGGGGTCGACCACACGGTCGACGGGAAGTCGGTTCGAGACCACGACGAAGTCGTAGCGGATCGTGTCGGTCATGTCGCTCGCTCGTCTCCGGGGTGTGATCCGGGGGGATCGTTCGGTGCGGGGCTGTCCGGCTCCCTCCACGGTATCAGCCGAGACTCAGAGCCCTTCCAGGGTCGCGGGGCACCGCCGACCTGCGGTTCGACGGCTCGTCACGCGACGTTCACCCTCCCCTCCGCCGCCCTCGCGGGGCGCCGACGTACAGTGGCGACGTGATCCGCATCGGCATGGGAACCACGAGCGTGCTGCCTCGACGGCTGCACGACGCCTTCCGCCTGGCCGCCGAGGCCGGCTTCGACGGCGTCGAAGTCATGATCACGAGCGACCGCGACACGTACGACCCCCGCGTCATCGGCGCGCTGAGCGAGCGGTTCGGGATGCCCGTGCTCAGCATCCACGCCCCCGTGCTGTTCTTCAGCACCTTCGTGTTCGGCCGCAACCCGCGCGTGAAACTCGAGCGCAGCCTGGCCCTCGCGCGCGAGGTGGGAGCGACCACGGTCGTCGTGCATCCGCCGTACCGCTGGCAGCGCCGCACGGCCGCCGGCTTCACCGACACGCTGCGCGAGCTCCAGGCGTCGACGGGCGTGACGATCGCCGCCGAGAACATGTTCCCGCTCACGGTGCGCGGCCGCGCTCGGCACCCCTACGCGCCGCACTGGGATCCCGGCCTGCTCGACATCGGCGCGCTCACCCTCGACTTCTCGCACGCCGCCCTCGCCGGGATGAGCGCGCTCGACCTCGCGCAGCAGTGGGGCGATCGGCTGCGGCACGTGCACTTGTGCGACGGCTCGAGCACCGAGCCCTCGGCGCGCGTGCTCGACGAGCACCTCGTGCCGGGTCGGGGCGCGCAGCCCGTCGCCGACGTGCTGGCGCTGCTCGCGAGCCGACACTTTGACGGTGCGATCATCGCCGAGATCAACTCGCGCGCGTGCGGCAGCGACGACGCGCGACGGCTCGAGTGGTTGCGCGAGACCGTCGACTTCGCGCGACTCCACACCGCGCGGGTGTCGCGGCCCGCCGCCGACCCCGCCCAGGCCCTCAGCTGAGGAACGCGCGCAGCAGCGACTGCGAGCCTTCGAGGTGCTCAGCCATCGCGGTCGCCGCGCGGTCGGCGTCGCCGACGAGCACCGCCCACACGATCTGCTCGTGCTGCTGGTCGGAGTGCGTGATGTTGGGGGCGAGAAGGGGGATGCGGTCGAGCAGCCGGTTGACGCTCATGCGGTTCTCGGCCACGAGCGAGACGAGGCTCGGGCTGCCCGACAGCTCGGCGATCGTCAGGTGCAGTCGCGAGTCGAGGCGCCGGTAGTCGGCGGGGTCGGCTGCCGCGAGCTCGGTCAGCCGGAGGTGCAGCGCCTCGCGCTCGGCCGCGGAGAGCGCGCGGCCCGCCGCGGCCCGCGCCGCACCCACCTCGAGCACCGCGCGCAGGGTGAGGATGTCGTCGAGCTCGGCCGCCGTGACCTCGGGTTCGGGCTCGCCGCCGGCGATCGGCAGCGGATCGCACACGAAGGTTCCGCCGTACCGCCCCCGTCGAGATTCGAGGTAGCCGGCGTCGGCGAGCGAGCGGATCGCCTCTCGCACGGTGTCGCGACTCACCTCGAGCCGTGCGGCGAGCTCGCGCTCGGGGGCGAGCGCCTCGCCCGGGCCGACGATGCCGAGCCGGATGAGCTGCAGCAGGCGCGCGAGCGTCTCCTCGAAAGCGTTGCCGCCGCGCACCGGACGCGACAGCGCCTCCTGCGCGAGAGACTCGGCGGGCTCGACGGCGGGCTCGACGGCGTCCGCCGACTGCCCGCCCCCGCCCGCCATGACCGCGACCCTAGAGCGGCGTGACGTAGGCGCCGCTGATGCCGCCATCGACGAGGAACGTCGAGGCGGTGATGAACGAGGCATCATCGCTCGCGAGGAACGCGACGGCCGCGGCGAGCTCCTCCGCCTCGGCGAAACGGCCCTTCGGGATGTGCACGAGGCGGCGCTGGGCGCGCTCGGGGTCTTTCGCGAAGAGCTCCTGCAGCAGGGGCGTGTTGACCGGTCCCGGGCAGAGCGCGTTGACGCGGATGCCCTGGCGCGCGAACTGCACGCCGAGCTCGCGCGTCATGGCGAGCACGCCGCCCTTGCTCGCCGTGTACGAGATCTGGCTCGTGGCGCTGCCCATGACGGCGACGAACGAGGCCGTGTTGATGATCGAGCCCGACTGCTGGGCGACCATGTGCCTCAGGGCCGCGCGCGAGCACAGGTACACGCTCTTGAGGTTGACCTCCTGCACCCTGTCCCACGCCGGCAGCTCGGTGGTCTCGATCGAGTCGTCGTCGGGCGGCGAGATGCCCGCATTGTTGAAGGCGATGTCGAGCGAGCCGTAGGTGGCCTGCGCCGTGTCGAAGAGGTTGTTGACCTCGGCCTCGTCGGTGACGTTGACCTTCACGAACAGGCCGCCTACCTCGGCGGCCGCCGCCTCGCCCGATTCGGGGTTCATGTCGCCGATGACGACGGTGGCGCCCTCGGCGGCGAAGCGGCGCGCGGTCGCGAGGCCGATGCCGCTCGCACCGCCCGTGATGACGGCGACCTTGCCCTTCAGTCGCTGGGTCAGGTCGATGGGGGTGATGGTCATGGTGCGGGCTCCAATCAGCTGTGGGAGAAGAAGACGTTCTTGGTCTCGGTGAAGGCGAGCGGAGCATCCGGGCCGAGCTCGCGCCCGAGCCCGCTCTGCTTGAACCCGCCGAACGGCGTCGCGTACCGCACGGAGGAGTGCGAGTTGACGCTGAGCGCGCCGCTCTCAACCCCGCGGGCGACCCGGATGCCGCGGCCCAGGTCGCGCGTCCAGATCGAGCCCGACAGGCCGAAGATCGAGTCGTTCGCGAGCGCGATGGCGTCGGCCTCGTCGTCGAACGGCAGCACCGAGACGACGGGGCCGAAGATCTCCTCCGTCGCGACGCGGTCGTCGCGGTTCGGCAGCAGCACGGTGGGCGCCATCCAGTAGCCGGGGCCTTCGGGCGCCGTGCCCGTGAACGCGACCGGCACGCTGCCGTCGAGGAAGGCCGCGACGTTGTCGAAGTGGCCCTTCGACACGAGCGGGCCCATCTCGGTCGCCTCGTCGTTCGGGTCGCCGACGCGGAAGCCCCGCACGGCGGGCTCGAGCAGTTCGAGGAAACGGTCGAGCACGCTGCGCTGTACGAGCAGGCGCGAGCGCGCGCAGCAGTCTTGCCCCGCGTTGTCGAACACCGAGCCGGGGGCTCCGGATGCCGCTGCCTCGAGGTCGGCGTCGGCGAACACGATGTTCGCGCTCTTGCCGCCGAGCTCGAGCGTGACGGGCTTCACCTGCGCCGCGCATCCCGCCATGACGTGCTTGCCGACCTCGGTCGACCCCGTGAAGACGACCTTGCGCACCTGCTCGTGCGTGACGAAGCGGTCGCCGACGACCGAGCCGCGACCCGGCAGCACCTGGAACAGGTGCTCGGGCAGGCCCGACTCGAGAGCGAGCTCGCCGAGGCGGATCGCCGTGAGCGGAGTCCAGTCGGCGGGCTTGAGCAGCACGGCGTTGCCCGCGGCGAGCGCCGGCGCGAAGCCCCACCCGGCGATGGGCATGGGGAAGTTCCACGGCACGATGACGCCCACGACCCCGAGCGGCTCGTGGAAGGTGACATCGAGCCCGCCCGCGACGGGGATCTGCTGGCCGATGAGCCGTTCGGGCGCGCCGCTGTAGTAGTCGAGCACGTCGCGCACGTTGCCCGCCTCCCAGCGGGCGGCGCCGATCGGATGCCCCGAGTTGCGCACCTCGAGCTGCGCGAGCTCGTCGAGGTGCGCATCGACGGTCGCGGCGAAGCGGCGCAGGGCCCGGGCCCGATCGACGGGAGCGAGCGCGGCCCACGCGCGCTGAGCGACGACGGCACGCGCGACCGCGGCGTCGACCTCCTCGAGCGTCGTGTGGCGCACGGTGCCGATGATCGTCTCGTCGGCAGGATTGACGAGGGTGGTCTCGCTCATGCGCGGGCCTTCCGGTTCTGGCGGTACTCGGCGGCGGCGTCCACGAGCCCCGCGAAGAGCCGGGCATCCTCGGCAGCCGACTCCTCGGGGTGCCACTGCACGGCGACGCCGAAGGTCATCGCGTCGACGTCGACGGCCTGCACGACGCCGTCGTCACCCCGGGCGCTCACGGTGAGCCCGGGAGCGACCTCGTCGAGAGCCTGGTGGTGGTAGCTCTGCACGGTCACGCCGTCACCGAGCAGGGCCGCGGCCTTCGTGCCGGGCACCGTCACCGCAGGGTTGGGCGAGAACACGCCGCCGCCCGCGTTGTAGCGGGTCGAGCCGATCGCGTCGGGCAGGTGCTGGATGAGACTGCCGCCGAGCGCGGTGTTGAGCACCTGCATTCCCCGGCAGATGCCGAGGAACGGGATGTCGCGCGCGATCGCCCGCGCGAGCAGCAGGTCTTCGAGCGCGTCGCGATCGAGTCGCGGCGCGTCGTTCGTCGGGTGCGGCTCTTGCCCATACCGGCGCGCGTCGACATCTTTGCCGCCCGTGAGGATGAGCCCGTCGAGACCGTCGAGGATCGCATCGGCGCCGGCCGCGTCGAGTTGCTGCGGCGGGATCAGCACGGCGAGGCCGCCTCCGCGCGCTACGGCGTCGAAGTAGACCTTCGGCAGAAACGCTGCGGGAACATCCCACACCCCGCACTGCGTCTGCTCGAGGTAGGTCGTCAGCCCGATGACCGGGCGGCGGCCGACGACGGGGGTCGGCTCAGAGTCGTTCGAAGCCACGGATCCGCTCCCAATCGGTGATCGCGGCGTCGTAGGCCGACTGCTCGATGCGGGCCATGTTGAGGTAGTGCTCGACGACATCGGCGCCGAAGGCCGACTGCGCGACCGTCGAGCCGGCGAAGAGCTCGGCCGCATCCCGCAGCGTCGCAGGAACCCGCGGGAAGTCGGCGACGTAGGCATTGCCCTCGAAGATCGGCGGCAGCTCGAGCTTGTTCTCGATTCCGTAGATGCCCGCGGCGATGATGGCGGCGGTCGCGAGGTACTGGTTGACGTCGCCGCCCGGCACGCGATTCTCGATGCGCAGGCTGTGACCCTTGCCCACCACGCGCAGTGCGCACGTGCGGTTGTCGACGCCCCAGGCGATCGCGGTCGGCGCGAAGCTGCCGGGCACGTAGCGCTTGTACGAGTTGATGTTGGGCGCGAAGAACAGGCTGAACTCGCGCATGACGGCGAGCTGCCCGGCGAGCCAGTGCTCCATGAGCGTCGAGAAGCCGTGCGGCCCGTCGCCCGCCATGACGGGCGAGCCGTCGGTGCCGCGCACACTGAGGTGGATGTGGCAGCTGTTGCCCTCGCGCTCGTTGAACTTGGCCATGAAGGTCAGCGCCTTGCCGTGCGCGTCGGCGATCTCCTTCGCCCCGTTCTTGTAGATCGAGTGGTTGTCGCACGTGGCCAGCGCATGCGCGTAGCGGAAGGCGATCTCCTGCTGCCCGAGGTTGCACTCGCCCTTGACGCCCTCGCAATACATGCCCGCGCCGTCCATGCCGTTGCGGATATCGCGCAGGAGCGGCTCCATGCGGGTCGAGGCGAGCAGCGCGTAGTCGATGTTGTAGTCGCTCGCGGGCGTGAGGTCGCGGTAGCCGCGCGCCCAGGCGTCGCGGAAGCTGTTGTCGAACACGATGAACTCGAGCTCGGTGCCCACGTAGGGCACGAGCCCCAGCTCGGCGAGTCGGTCGATCTGCTTCTGCAGGATCGCCCGCGGGCTCGGGGGCACGGGAGTTCCGTCGAGGAAGAGCAGGTCGGCGAGCACGAGCGCCGTGCCCTCCATCCAGGGCAGCCGGCGCAGCGTGCCGAGGTCGGGCTGCATGACCATGTCGCCGTAGCCGCTCTCCCAGCTCGAGATCGCGTACCCGCTCACCGTGTTGTTCTCGACGTCGACGGCGAGCAGGTAGTTGCAGCACTCGGCACCGTGCTCGCCGATCTCTTCGCGGAAGAGCCGCGCCGAGACCCGCTTACCGACGAGACGGCCCTGCATGTCGGTGAAGGCGACGATGACCGTGTCGATCTCACCCGCGTCGATGAGCACCTCGAGCTCGGCGATCGTCAGGTTTCCGGACCGGACGGTCGACGGCGCTGCAGACATGGGGCCTCCCTTGGCTCGAGTGTCGACCATTAGTACCACAGGGCCCTACGAGAGACGGAGGACTCGGCGAGATTTTTCGATTCCAATGGTAGACATCGCCCACCTTTGGGGCCATGCTCGATTCCCAAGGCGCAGAGCGGCGTCTCATGCCGCGTGCCGAACCATCCCCACCACCCCCCAGGAGGAATGAATGGCGGAAACATCTAAGGCGTCCGGCGGTGTCTCGTACACCACGGTCGACCAGTCGTACTTCGAGAAGCGCGGACTGCGCCGCTCGGCCGGAGTCTGGGGCCTGTGGGGCCTCGCGGTCGCCGCGGTCATCTCCGGTGACTTCTCGGGGTGGAACTTCGGCATCGACTTCGCGGGCTTCGGCGGCATGCTCATCGCCTTCGTCGTGCTCGTCGTCATGTACTACGGCCTGACCTTCTCGATCAGCGAGATGTCGGCGGCCATGCCCCACACGGGCGGTGCGTACTCGTTCGCCCGGTCGGCCATGGGCCCCTGGGGCGGACTCATCACGGGTGCGGCCGAGACCATCGAGTACGTCGCGACGACGGCCGTCATCGTCTTCTTCTCGGCGCAGTACCTCGACGGCGTCACGAGCGGGCTGCTGAACTTCTCGCTCGCCGAGGCCGACATGATGTGGATCTGGTGGGTCGTGCTCTACCTGGCCTTCGTGCTGCTCAACGCGGCCGGTGCTCACATCTCGTTCCGCTTCGCGATCGTCGTCTCGATCATCGCGATCGGCATCATCCTGGTGTTCTCGATCATGGCGCTCGCCTCCGGCCTGTTCTCGTTCGACAAGCTGTGGGACATGGCGCCGAACCCCGACGTCGCAGGATCGTCGACGTTCCTGCCCGAGGGCTGGTTCCCGATCCTCTTCGCCCTGCCGTTCGCCATGTGGTTCTTCCTCGGCATCGAAGAGCTGCCGCTCGCGGCAGAAGAGTCGCACTCCCCGGAGAAGGACATCCCCCGTGCCGGCGTCATCGCGCGCGGCACGCTCATCATCACCGGCCTGCTCGTGCTGTTCCTCAACACGGGTGTGCTCGGTGCTGAAGCAACGGGAGTCTCGCTCGAGCCGCTGCTCGACGGGTTCCGGGCCATCGTGGGCGACGAGCTCGCGGCGGTGCTCGCGATCTTCGCGCTCATCGGCCTGCTCGCCTCGCTGCAGGGCATCATGTTCGCCTACGGGCGCAACATGTACTCGCTGTCGCGGGCCGGCTACTACCCGAAGTTCCTCTCGCTCACGGGCAAGAACAAGACCCCCTGGGTCGCGCTCACCGTGGGAGCCGTCGTCGGTTTCGTCGCCATCGTGGCGCTCGACCTGCTCGCGCGGCTCGACCCGGAGGGCGTCGGCGCGGTGGCCGGGGCGATCATCCTCAACATCGCGGTGTGGGGCGCGGTCGTCGCGTACTTCCTGCAGATGGTGTCGTTCCTCATCCTGCGCCGGAAGTTCCCCAACGCGAACCGTCCGTACAAGAGCCCGTGGGGCACGTTCGGCGCCTACAGCGCCGCGGCGATCGCCGCCCTGGTCTTCATCGGACTGCTCATCAACCCGGCCTTCCAGGCGGCGATCGTGGCGATCATCATCGTCTACGTGCTCATCCTGCTCGGCTTCGGGCTGCACTACCGCAAGCAGCTCGTGCTGTCTCCTGAAGAGGAGTACGCGATGAGCGGCGGAACGCACGAGCTCACCAAGGAGTGAGTCGCAGGTAGCACGACCGGCGCGGGTCGCGAGCTCAGCTCGCGGCCCGCGCTGTTCGTGCGGGATGCCCGGTGCCGGGCACCCCACATCACACGGTGGCGGGCACGAGTGCCGGTGCGAACGCGGCGAGAGCATCCCGTCGGCGGGAGCGCCCGGCCGCGAGGCGCGCCACCAGCAGCGACACCCCGCCGAGCAGCGCCATGACCGCGACCGCCGCGACGATGCGCGCGGGGTCTCCCCCGGCGAGCAGCGCCTGCATGCCGTCGACCGCATAGGTGAGCGGCAGCACGGCGCTCAGGGCGGGGAATGGATCCGCGAGCGCGGCGATGGGGATGATGCCCCCCGTCGCCACGATCTGCACGGCGAGCAGCAGCAGCGAGACGACGAGCCCCGCGCGCCCGAGCGTGAGCGTGAGCGCCGCGTGCAGGGCCGTGAAGGCGAGCGCGATGACGCTCGTCAGCGCGAGCGTCGCCGGCAGCAGCGCGAGATCGACCCCGCTCACGGCGTGCACGAGCGCCGTCACGAGCGCCGCCTGCGCGAGGGCGATGAGGGATGCGCGGCCGATGGCCCGGCGCACGATGATGCCGCCCGCCGCCGACGTGCCGATGACTCCGCGGGCCGCGGGCCGCAGGGCGAGGAAGGTGGCGAGCGCCCCGATCCACAGCCCGATGGGCACGAGGGTCTCGGCGATCACCGAGCCGACGCCATCGACGGCGTTGGTGCGGGTCGACTCGACGACGACGGGTTCGCTCGCGACCGCGCTGTCTCCCGCCTCGGGCACCTGGCCCGCGCCCGACGACAGGCCCGTAGCGAGCTCGTCGACTCCCGAGGCGAGCGTCTCGGCACCCGTGCTGATCTCCGTGGTGCCGCCGGCGAGCGACCCGAGGCCGCTCGCGAGCTCTGCCGCGCCCGAGCGCAGCTCGGTGCCGCCGGCGGCGAGCGCCGCCGCTCCGCCCGCGCTCTGCGTGATGCCCGACTGGATGCCGTCGAGCCCGCCGTTCAGCTGCGGGATCACGGCGCCCGCCGTGCCCGCGAGCACCTGTGAGTCGGCGAGGGCATCGAGCAGCGCCTGCTGATCGGCCGGGCTGAGGTTCGAGGAGGTGATGGCAGGGGCGAGCGCCGCGAGGTCGCCTGCGAGAGCCGAAGCGCTCGCAGGGATGCCGGCCGCCGCCTGCTGCAGGGGCTCGAGCTGGGTCGCGCCCGACCGCAGCTCGGCGAGGCCGGTCGAGAGCCCTGACACACCGGCCGTGTAGTCGGCGATGCCCGCCGAGAGCGAGCGCGCCCCGCTGGCCGAGTCGCTCGCACCGGCGCTGAGCTCGACGAGCCCCGAGCTGAGTGCGTTCGCGCCGTCACCGAGCTGGGTCGCGCCCGCTGCGGCCTCGTCGAGTGCGGCGCCGAGCTCGCCGAGCCCGCTTGTGAGCCCGTCGAGGTACTGCGCCGTGATCGCGGCGCCGAACTGCTGGGCGAGGCTGCTGCCGACCGCCTGCACGACCGAACCGGCGAGGTAGCTGTGCGCGTCATCCGTCTCGATCTCCAGCTGCGCCTGCACCGGGCTCGGTGTGCCGATCGTCAGGAGCGACGCCGAGAAGTCGGCGGGGATCGTGAGCACGGCGTAGACCTCGCCGCGCTCGAGGGCCGCGGCCGCGTCGGCCGAGCTCGTCACCCTCCAGTCGAAGCCCGTGTCGTCACCGCCCGTGAGCTCGGTGACGAGCTGGCGGCCGGCGAAGACGATCTGCTCGTCTCCCTCGGCGTCGGTCGTCGTGAGCAGCTCGTCGTCGTTGACGACGGCCGCGGGGATGCGCTCGAGCGCCGACGAGTCGCTGCCGACGGCGGCGAGCGCGATGCCGACGAGGGCGAGGGGCACGGCGACCGCGGCCGCCATGGTGAGCCAGCGGCGGAGTCGCCCGCGGTGCGCGAGCGGAGTCGGGGCGATCGTCACGGGGGTGACGGGCGTGGCGGCGGTCATGCGCCGCTCCTTTCGATGAGGGCGGATGCGGAGTCGAGGTGCACGGTCGTCGCGTCGGCCGCGATCGGGCTGCCCGGCTCACGTCCCCAGAGCCGCACGACCGGGGTCGGCGCGAGGCGCTGCACGAGGGCGTCGAGCAGGGCGATCTCGTCGGCGTCGAGCGCGTCGTCGCGATGGTCGAGCACGATGACCGGGGTGGCGTCGAGCGTGGCGACCGCGGTGAGCACGAGCGCTCGACGGCGAGCGTCGAGCCCGGCGACCGGCGACTCGGGGTCGGCGACGCCGAGCGGCTCGACCCCCAGCGCGGTGAGCGCTGTCGCGAGTCGGGCGATCCAGCGCCGGGTGCGGCGCAGCCCTCGCGGGTACCCGGCGGCGAGCGCGATGCGCTCGCTCACGAGGGCCGCGATCGTCACGGTGGGCGCGAGCCGGTCTCCGCTGACGTCGACGAGCGTCACGCGCCGCGAGGCGCGGCCCGCCTCCGACGGCAGCACGGCCCCGGCGACGACGGCGCGCCCGGAACGCGGCGGCAGGTAGCCCGCGAGGGTCGCGCCGGCGAGCCGACGTTCGGCCGCGCCGCCCACGAGGTCGATGCGGCTGCCGGGAGCGGCCACGAGCGAGAGCTCGGCATCCGTGCCCGCGAGACCCAGCCGGTCGGCGACGATGACGGCGTCGCCCTGACCGTCGGCCCACGCGCGGTGGTCGCGGTGGTGGCGCAGCTTCTCGCCCTCGACATCGAGGTCGGGCAGCGCACGGTCGAGCGGGCGCGGGAACCACCAGGCAGCGCGCCCGAACAGCGCCATGAGCGCCGGGCCGAGCGTCATGCGCACGAGGAAGGCGTCGATCGCGATGCCGACGGCGAGGCTGAGGGCGATGGGTTTGATGAGCCCCGAGCCTTCGGGCACGAAGGCGGCGAAGACGAAGAACATGATGAGTGCGGCGGCCGTGACGACGCGCGCGCCGTTCGCGAAGCCGTCTTCGATCGAGCGGCGGGCGTCTCCGGTGCGCACGAACTCTTCGCGCATGCCCGAGACCAGGAACACCTCGTAGTCCATGGCGAGGCCGAAGAGCACCGCCATGAGGATGATCGGCATGAAGCTGAGGATGGGGCCCGACTCGGCGTGCAGCAGCTCGGCCCCCCATCCCCACTGGAAGACCGCGACGGTGACGCCCATGGCGCTGCCGACCGAGAGCAGGAAGCCCAGGGCCGCCTTGACGGGCACGAGCACCGAGCGGAACACGGCCATGAGCAGCACGACCGAGAGCCCGACGACGACGAGGCCGAAGGGCACGAGCGCGTTGGTCAGGCGCGTGGAGATGTCGATGCCGACGGCGGTGACGCCTGTGACGGCGAGCGGCGTGCCGAACTCGGCCTCGATGGTCTCGCCCGCCGCGCGCAGGTCGGCGACGACGAGCTTGGTCGCGGGGTCGTCGGGTGCGGTCTCGGGCGCGACCTGGAAGATCGCCGTCTCGAGGCCCGGCGACGGGATGCCCGGGCTCACGCTCGCGACGCCGTCGACCCGCTCGAGCTCACCGCGGATCGCGGCGAGGTCGTCGAGGATGTCGGTCGTCTGCGTGATGTCGAGCGTGACGAGGAGAGGGCCGGCGGTGCCGGGCCCGAACGCGTCGGCGATGATGTCGTAGGCCTCGCGCTGCGTCGAGCCTGCGGGCTCGCTACCGCCGTCGGGCAGGTTGAGGTCGAGGGCGAAGGCGGGGATCGACAGCACGCCGAGCACGGCAACGACCGAGATGCTCGTGAGCACCGGGCGCTTCATGACGCCCCGCACCCACCGGCGGCCCATCGTCGGCGCGGTCGACGCGTCGGGGTGGGCCCGCTTCCAGGCACGAGAGCCCTCGCGCGGCACGAGCTTCGCGCCCGCGACGCCCAGCAGGGCGGGCAGCAGGGTGACGGCGGCGGCGATGGCGATGAGCACGGCGAAGGCCGCACCGACCCCCATCACCGACAGGAACGGGACACCGACGACGAGCAGCCCCAGCAGGGCGATGATGACGGTCGCGCCCGCGAAGACAACGGCGCTGCCCGCGGTGCCGACGGCCACCGCGGTCGACTCGGCCGGGTCCATGCCGCGCGCGAGCTGGCCGCGGTGCCGCGACAGGATGAAGAGCGCGTAGTCGATGCCCACGGCGAGCCCGATCATGACGGCGAGCAGCGGCGCCGAGCTCGAGACGGGCAGGAAGGCCGCGAGACCGAGGATGCCGCCGACGACGATGCCGACACCGATGATGGCGGTGGCGAGGGGCATCCAGGCCGCCCGCAGCGACCCGAAGGTGATGATGAGCACGGCGCCGGCGAACAGCACGCCCAGCAGCTCGCTCACCGTGAGCCCCACGGTCGTGTCTTGGAACACCTGGCCGGCGAACTCGACGCGCACGTCGACCGCCTCGGCCGTCGCGAGCAGGGCGGCGATCGTGTCCTCCGACACGGTGGAGGAGGCGCCCTCGAGCTGCACGCGCACGATGGCGACGCTCTCATCGTCGCTGACCTGACCGTCGGCGAACTCGTCGAACGGCCCGAGCACCGAGTCGACCCCGTCGACCCCGACGAGGGCGCGCTCGAGCGTGTCGATCTGATCGCGGATGCCCGCATCCGTCACCGCAGCGCCCTCGGGTGCCACGACCACGGCCTGGGCGCTCGCGCCCGACACGGCCGGGAAGAGGGCGTCGAGCTGGTCGAGCGCGACCTGCGACTCGGTGCCGGGGATGCTGAACGTCTCGTCGGTCTGCCCGCCGAGCGCGAGGCCGCCGCCGAGGGCGGCCGCGAACACGACGAGCCAGGCGACGATCACGAGGCGGGCGCGACGGTACGAGAACCGGCCGAGCCGGTAGAGGAGAGTGGCCATCGAGGGCCTCCTTAGGGGGTGCGGGAGTCGGCGGGCACGAGCAGGTCGTGCAGGATCTCGAGCAGTGCGGAACGCACCTCGTCGATCGGGATCTCGCCGTTGAGCCCCAGTCGTTCGGCGGCCGCCAGGGTGTAGGCGACACCGCCGAACGCCACGCCGAAGCGCAGCTTCTCGATGGTGGAGCCGCTGGCGAGCCGGAACAGCTCGGCCACGCGGCGCATGAGTTCGGTGGCCCGGTGCATCACGGGCACATCGTCGAGCGTGGCCCCCTGGTTGATGACGAGGGGAACCACCTGACGGTGCAGCAGCAGGAGGTCGACGAAGCGCTCGACGAAGTCGGCGCGCCTCAGGCCGCGGTGGTCGTCGACCGTGACCACGAGCTGCTCGAGGTCGTCGAGGGCGGGGCTCACGATGTCGGCGAGCAGCTGCTCTTTCGAGGCGAAGTGGTACAGCACGCTGGCCTTGGAGGTGCCGGCCAGGTCGGCGATGCGCTGCAAGGAGGTCGCCGCGTAGCCGGACGCGGCGAACTCGGCGAGCGCGATCGCGCGCAGGTCGTCATGGCGGGACATGCTCCCTACGGTACTGACCGATCGGCCAGGCCTCTGACCAGTCGGTCAGTTTCGAAGGATGCTCTGGGCCGAGTCCCAGACTCCGGCCCCCGCCGCGGCTCCACGCGCTAGCGTGGTGCCGACACGGGAGGTCGCATGCGCAAGTTCATCCTCAACGGCGCCGTCATCGGTGCCGCCTTCTCGGCGGTCGGTGTCATCAACGCGACGCGCACGGGACCTCGCGACTGGCGCCTCGCCCTCATGTGGGTCAGCTGGGGCATCAGCGTCGCCATCGCCGTCGGCACCGTCATCGAGGAGAGCCGCGAGCTCGACCCGCTCGAGCTCGACGACTGAGCGGGACGAGGCCTCCGGGCTCTCGGCGCAGACCTGAGAAAAGGTCTCGCGGATCGGTGCACCCCCGGCGGGAACTCTCAGCTAATGTTGAGGAATGAAAACCCGAAGCATTTTCGTCGCGGTCGTGGGCGCTAGCCTCCTGACCATCACGACGGCCCTCCCCGCCACGGCACTGACCGAGTCCGACTTCGGCGACATCGTCTCCTTCGGGGAGAACGGCTACGCTCCCGCGATCGTCAGCGGACCCGCCGACGGTACGTCGCTGGTCGTCTACGCCGACGAGGAGATCTTCGGGCAGTTCGTCGACACCGAGCTCGGCATGGTCGGGGCTCCGTTCCAGCTCAGCAACGCTGACACGTACTCGAGCAACCCGCCCACCGCGGAGTGGAACCCCGAACGCCAAGAGTGGCTGGTCGTGTGGGAGGAGAACGAAGAAGTCGTCGCCGGCCGCATCGTCGAGCACGGCGTGGGCGCCGTTGGAAGCCAGATGACGATCTCCGACTCGCACGACGGCAGCACCTTCGGCGACATGGAGCTCGCGTACGCCGCGTACGCGGCCGACCAAGACGTGTACCTCGTCGCCTTCAAGGCCACGGTCACCGTCGGCGAAGGCTCCGACTGCCAGGCGGCCTTCGGCGTGTTCGTCAATGCCGACGGAACCGTGCCCACGACCGAGGCGACGATCCTCAGCACGCCCGATGCTGAGGTGTGCGCAGAGCAAGTCGACAACGGCGCGAACGTCGACTACTCCCCGGCAACGTCGCGCTGGCTCGTCGGCTGGGCATACTCGAACGGAGCGAACGCTGCCACCACGGGCACGGTACTGGTGGAGAACGTCGCCGGTGTCGTCACCATCGACGTCGGGCCCGTGATCGTCGGCTCGAACAGCCGCCGCGTGCACCCCGCTATCGAGCACGACTCGACGCGTGACCGCTTCTTGACGAGCTGGCATGCGGATACGCAGGTGTTCGGCGCACTCGTCGACAACGCGGGTGCTCAGATCGGAACCCGATTCGCCGTGAACTCCGTCGACGCTCGTGGAGACCAGCGCTCTGCTCGCATGATCTACGACGCCGCGGCCGACCTCTTCCTCACGGTGAACCACAACACCGGCGATGATGAGGCGGACCCCATCGTTCAGCCGTTCGTCGGGTACTGGGAACTCGCCGGCGCGACCGGCGCGAGCGCCGCCGCACCGCAGGTGCTCTCCGATCCGCTCGTTCAGTCCGAGCGCCCCGACATCACGATCGCCGGGGACTGCGTGCTCGTGGTCTGGCAGTGGGAGATCTACGACGAACTCACCGACTCGAGCACCTCCGGCCTGCAGGGTCGCTCGAGCTGCTTCACCCCTGAGCTCGCCGCGACAGGTGCGACTGACACGACCGCCCTCATCGGCCTCGGCGCTCTCGTCGCGCTGGCCCTCGGAGGCGCACTCATGATCGCGCGCCGCCCCCGCATCGCGAGGGTCTAACCGCGTCACCAGAGCACAGCGCCCTCGCCGACCACATCGGCGGGGGCGCTGACTCGTTGACCCGCGAGCCTGAGACAGCCGGCCCGGTCAGCACTCTCCCCGGTGCGCGGGACCAATGGCCCCTGGGCGCGCGACGCGGCGAGCCTTAGCCTGGGGGTGCCCCGGCGCTGGCGCGAGGGCGCTCGGGGAAGGGGTCGAGGTGAGCTCAGCATCTACCCCGCGTGCCGTGTTCTTCGTCTCGGACGGCACGGCCATCACGGCCGAGACGCTCGGCAGCGCCCTGCTCGTGAGCTTTCCGGGCGTGCCGCTCGCGCGCCACACGATCCCCTTCGTCGACGACGCCGTCGCGGCGGCCGAGGCGGTCGCGACCATCTCGGGCGCGACGACGGGGGCTCCGCCGCTCGTCTTCACCACGATCCGCGACCTCGCCGTGCGACAGGTCGTCGCCGCCGCACCCGCCATCGTCATCGACCTGCTCGGCGGGCACCTGCGCGAGGTTGAAGCGGCGCTCGGCACCAGCGCGCAGCCCGGCCGCGGCACCGTGCACAGTCTCGGCGACCTCGATCGCTATCACGAGCGCATGTGGGCCATCGAGTACGCGATCGAGCACGATGACGGCCAGAGCCTGCGGGCGCTCGACCGCGCCGAGGTGATCCTCATCGCGCCCTCGCGGTGCGGCAAGACGCCGACGTCGATGTACCTCGCCCTGCAGCACGGCGTCGTCGTCGCGAACTACCCCCTGACCGACGACGACCTGCCCGCGGCCGGAGGCCCCGCCGACCAGCTGCCCGCCCCGCTGCGACCTCACGCCGACCGGCTGTTCGGGCTCACCGCGAACCCGCAGCGGCTCAGCCAGGTGCGCGAGGCCCGTCGCCCCGGCTCGCCCTACGCCTCGCTCGCCCAGTGCACGCGCGAGGTGCGCTGGGCCGAGAGCCTCTACCGCCGGCACGGCATCCCGTACCTCGACTCGACCGATCGCTCGGTCGAAGAGATGGCGGCCGTCATCATCACCACCCTGCGCAGGCGCGCCGCGAGCGCGCCGGAAGGAGCACGGCCATGACCGCGAGCATCCTCTGGTTCACCGAGATCGGCATCGACGACATCGGCCAGGTCGGCGGCAAGAACGCCTCGCTCGGAGAGATGGTGAGCGCCCTCGCCGATCACGGCGTTCGGGTGCCGGGCGGCTTCGCCACGACGGCGGATGCGTACCACCGCTTCCTCGCCGGTGGCGGCCTCTACGACCGCATCATGGCCGCCGTCATGCCGCTCGACGTGAGCGACGTCACCGAGCTCGCGCGCACCGGGGCGATGATCCGGGGCTGGATCGAGCAGCAGCCGTTCCCGGCCGACCTCGAGACCGAGATTCGGGATGCCTACACCCGACTCGTGCGCGACGACCCCGACCCCGACGGCGTCTCCTGGGCGGTGCGGTCGAGCGCGACCGCCGAAGACCTGCCCGACGCCTCCTTCGCGGGTCAGCAGGAGACCTTCCTCAACATCTCCGGCATCGACAACCTGCTCGAAGCCATCCGCAGCGTGTTCGCCTCGCTCTTCAACGACCGCGCGATCGCCTACCGCGTGCACCACCGCTTCGCCCACGACGAGGTCGCCCTGTCGGCCGGCATCCAGCGCATGGTGCGCTCCGATGTCGGGGCCTCGGGGGTGCTGTTCACGGTCGACACCGAGTCGGGCTTCGCCGAC
Organism: uncultured Microbacteriaceae bacterium; assembly: GCA_964540305.1. Lineage (GTDB taxonomy): Bacteria > Actinomycetota > Actinomycetes > Actinomycetales > Microbacteriaceae > Microcella. Next base: position 235,177 of record CAZILZ010000001.1, read on the forward strand.
GCCGTGTTCATCACGTCGTCGTACGGCCTCGGCGAGACCGTCGTGCAGGGCGCCGTGAACCCCGACGAGTTCTACGTCTACAAGCCCGGGGTTCGGGCCGGTCGGCCTGCCATCCTGTCGCGCTCGCTCGGCGAGAAGGCCGTGCAGATGGTCTACGCGGGCGGCGCGAGCACCTCGACGAGCACGGTGTTCATCGACGTCGAGCCGGCCGACCGCGCGCGGTTCTCGATCACCGACGACGAGGTGCACGAGCTCGCCCGCCACGCCCTCACGATCGAGGAGCACTACGGGCGTGCGATGGACATCGAGTGGGCGCGCGACGGAGTCGACGGGCTGCTCTACATCGTGCAGGCGCGGCCCGAGACGGTCGTCTCGCGCGCCGGTGCGGTGCTGCGGCGGTTCACCCTGCGCGAGCGCAGCGAGGTGCTCGTCACCGGCCGCGCCATCGGTCAGAAGGTCGGCGCGGGCCCCGTGCGCGTGCTCGACTCGATCGCGCACATGGATCGCTTCCAGCCCGGCGACGTGCTCGTCGCCGACATGACCGACCCCGACTGGGAGCCGATCATGAAGCGCGCCTCGGCGATCGTCACCAACCGCGGCGGCCGCACCTGCCATGCCGCGATCATCGCGCGCGAGCTCGGCATTCCCGCCGTCGTCGGCACGGGCCACGCCACCAGCACGCTCGTCGACAGCACCGACGTCACCGTGTCGTGCTCCGAAGGGGATGAGGGGCGCGTGTACCGCGGTCGGCTGGCCGTCGACGAGGTAGAAACGACCCTCGACGCCATGCCGCCGCTCGCGACGAAGCTCATGATGAACGTCGGCACGCCCGACCAGGCCTTCTCGTTCGCGCAGCTGCCGAACCGCGGAGTCGGGCTCGCGCGGCTCGAGTTCATCATCAACACCCAGGTGGGCATCCACCCGCGGGCGCTGCTCGAGCGCGACGTGCTGCCCGACGACCTGCGCGCGGTCGTCGATGCGCGCACGGCCGCCTACGGGTCACCGCGCGACTACTTCGTGCAGCGCGTCTCGGAGGGGGTCGCGATGATCGCCGCGGCCTTCGCGCCCGAACCCGTCATCGTGCGCCTCAGTGACTTCAAGACCAACGAGTACGCCGGGCTCATCGGCGGCACGCGCTACGAGCCCGATGAAGAGAACCCGATGCTCGGCTGGCGCGGAGCATCCCGCTACGCGTCGGAGGAGTTCCGTGCGAGCTTCGCCCTCGAGTGCGCGGCGATGCGACGGGTGCGCGACGACATGGGGCTCACCAACGTCGAGCTCATGATCCCGTTCGTGCGCACGGTCGCCGAGCTCGAGGCGGTGATCGCCGAGCTGGCCGCCAACGGGCTGCGCCGTGGAGAGAACGGGCTGCGCATCATCATGATGTGCGAGATCCCGTCGAACGCGATCACCGCGGCGGCCTTCCTCGAGCACGTGGACGGCTTCTCGATCGGCTCGAACGACCTCACGCAGCTCACTCTCGGCGTCGACCGCGACTCGGCGCTCGTCGCCGGCTCGTTCGACGAGCGCGACCCGGCCGTGCTCGCCCTTCTCGCGATGGCGATCGACGCGTGCCGCACGGCGGGCAAGTACATCGGCATCTGCGGGCAGGGGCCGAGCGACCACCCGGATCTCGCCGACTGGCTCGTCGACCGCGGTATCGAATCGATGTCGCTCAACCCCGACACGGTCGTCGAGACGTGGATGCGGCTCGCGAAGCGCGAGGTCGCGAGCTCCGCCTAGAGCTGCCAGGGCAGCAGCACGCCGATCACGATGAACAGCCCGCCCGTCGCGCGGTTGAACCAGCGACCGGCGCGGGCGAGCTTGGGCTGCAGGCTCTGCGAGAGCGCCGCCACGACGAGCTCGAAGACGATCTCGATGACGATGAACGTGCTCGCCATGATCACGAACTGCAGCACGAGGTCGCGGTCGGGGTCGATGAACTGCGGCAGGAACGCGACGAAGAACAGGATGCCCTTGGGATTCGTGACCGCGGCCAGCAGCCCCTGGTGGAAGAGCGACCAGCCCGAGGCGCTCGGGCGCTCGGCGCTCGACGACACGGCGATGGCGGGAGCGCGCCAGACCATCACCCCCAGGAGCACGAGGTAGGCGCCGCCCACCCACTTGAGCACCGTGAGCACCTCGGGCACGACGAGCAGCAGCGCGCCGACGCCGAACATCGAGACGGCGATGACGATGAGAAAGCCGAGAGCGCCGCCGAGCACCGTGAACACCGTGCGGCGCACGCCGTAGATCGCGCCGTGAGTGAGGGCGAGAAGCCCGTTCGGCCCGGGGGTGAACGAGAGGCCGATGGCGGCGATCAGGAAGATCAGCCAGGTGTCGATGCTCACAGCACCATCCTGGCACACGGCCGGGCCCTCTCATGCGAAAGGCCCCGCGCTGGCGAGAGCAACGGGGCCGTTCGTACACCCCCCGGGACTTGAACCCGGAACCCACTGATTAAGAGTCAGTTGCTCTGCCAATTGAGCTAGAGGTGCGCGGCCGCTCGCGCGGCCAGAGACAGAGTCTACGCGGCTTCGGCGCGTTTCATCAAACCGGGGCCGACGCCGGCCCGCACGGGCGCGCTCATCGCGTGCCGGTAGTGCCCGAGCAGTTCGTCGCCCAGTCGGGCCCAGGTGCGGTGCGCCACCGAGTCGCGCGCCGCGGCCGCGAACGCGCGCCGCTTCGCGTCGTCGCCGACGAGATCGAGCACGCGCTCACGGAGGTCGTCGAGGTCGCCAGGGCGGTACAGCCACCCGGTACGGCTGCTCTGCACGAGGTCGACAGGTCCGCCGCGTCCGGTCGCCACGACCGGCACACCGCTCGCGAGCGCCTCCTGCACGGTCTGGCAGAACGTCTCGTTCTCGCCCGGGTGCACGAAGAGGTCGAAGCTCGCCACTGCCTGCGCGAGGCGCTCGCCGCCGAGGAACCCGAGGAACACCGCATGCGGCATCGCCTGCTCGAGCGCGGGCCGATCAGGGCCGTCGCCCACGATGACGAGGCGCGTGCCGGGGATGCCCGCGATCGCCGCGAGGTCGGCCACCTGCTTCTCGGGGGCGAGCCGGCCGACGTAGCCGATGACGAGCTCGCCGCCGGGCGCCACGGTGCTCCGCCACTGCTCGTCGCGCCGATCGGGGTGGAACCGCACGCCGTCGACACCCCGCGCCCAGTGCCGCAGCCGTGCCACGCCGAGCGCATCGAGCTCGGCCATCGCCGAGGTCGACGGGGCGAGGGTGAGCGTCGCCCGCTGATGGATGCGCGCGACGTGCCGCGAGAAGGCGGGCGCGAGACCCGGGATGCCGTAGCGCTGCGCGTATCCCGGCACATCGGTCTGATAGATCGCGACCGTCGGAATACCGAGGGCATCGGCCGCGCGCAGGGCCTGCCAGCCGAGCAGGAACGGCGAGGCGAGGTGCACGACGTCGGGCCGGAACTCGCGCAGGATCGCGGTCAGCCGCAGCGCGCTCGTGACGGTGAGCCGCAGCTCGGGATAGCCGGGCGTCGGTATCGAGGGCAGCAGTGCCAGCTCGGCTCCGTGCAGGGCCTGCGGGTCGGGAGACTCGTCGTGACGCGGGGCGATGACGAGGGTCTCGTGGCCCTGCGCCTGCAGGTGCCGCAGCACGTGCAGGAGCGACCCCACGACTCCGTTCATCTGGGGCAGGAACGTCTCGGCGACCAGGGCGACTCTCACCCCTCCAGGGTGACGGTTCGGCTCGCGCCGTGCACCGCGAAACGGGGGGTCGCGTCGAGAGTTCACGCACTGTTCCCCGACCGCTCGATTCGAGGCCGTAGACCTGCCGTCGTGGATGACTCGTGGCTCGCGGCGCTCGCGCTGTCGCCGTGGCTGCTCCTCGGGCTGTTCCTGCTCGTGGTCGGCGACGCGTTCCTCGTCGTGCTGCCGAGCGAGACCGTCGTCGTGGCGCTCGCGGCGCTCGCGGGGGCGACGGGCTCGCCACCGCTCGTCCCCCTCGTGGTCGTCGCAGCCGCCGGTGCGATCGTGGGCGACGCCCTGTGCTTCGCGATCGGCCGGCGGGCAGGCCTCGATCGCTGGCGCTGGCAGCGGATGCGCCCGGTGCGCGCCGCCATCGATCGCGCGCGCCAGGCGGTGCTCACGCGCCCTGCGGTGCTCATCTTCACCGCGCGCTACGTGCCGTTCGCGCGCATCGCCGTGAACCTCACGGCGGGAGCGAGCGGGCTGTCGCCGCGACGATTCCTGCCGCTGTCCGCTGCCGCCGGGGTGGCGTGGGCCCTCTACAACACCGTGGTCGGCGCGTTCTTCGGCTCGGTGCTGGCCGACCTGCCCGTGCTCGCCGTCGCGATCTCGGTCGTCGTGGCGATCGCGCTCGGTCTCGCGATCGACGCGCTCGTGGCGCGCGCGATCAGACGCCGAGAAGAGCGCGAGAGCGATCGGTGATGCGCCCCGGGGCGAGGTACTGCCAGCCGGCGGCCTGCCAGCGCTGAGCATCCAGGCACAGCCGCCCGTCGACGACGATGCGACCGCCCACCAGCCCCGCGAGCGCGACCGGATCGAGCTCGCGATATTGCTGCCACTCGGTGAGCACGAGCACGGCATCGGCCGCCGTGACCGCCTCGATGACGCCCGCGCGGTAGTCGAGCGCGGGCGCGATCGGGCGCGCGGTCTCGACCGCGGCGGGGTCGGTCGCGACGACGCGCGCGCCCTCGGCGGCGAGGCGACGGGCGACATCGAGAGCGGGCGAGTCGCGCACGTCGTCGGAGTCGGGCTTGAAGGCCAGGCCCAGCACGGCGATGCGGCGACCGCGCAGCGAGCCGCCGAGCGCCTCGCGCGTGAGCGCCACGACGCGATCGCGACGGCGCAGGTTGATGGCGTCGACCTCGCGCAGGAACGAGAGCGAGTCGCCGACCCCGAGCTCTTCCGCCCGGGCGATGAAGCCGCGGATGTCTTTCGGCAGGCATCCCCCGCCGAAGCCGATGCCGGCATTGAGGAAGCGGCGGCCGATGCGCGCGTCGTGCCCGATCGCATCGGCGAGCCGGGTGACGTCGGCGCCGGCGACCTCGGCGATCTCGGCCATCGCGTTGATGAACGAGATCTTCGTCGCGAGGAAGGCGTTGGCCGCGACCTTGACGAGCTCGGCTGTGGCGAGGTCGGTGACCATGCGCGGCGAGCCCGCGATCAGCAGCTCGGCGTAGACCCGGTCGAGCACGCCCGCCGATCGGCTGTCGCCGGGGGCGACGCCGTACACGATGCGGTCGGGTTCGAGCGAGTCGCGCACGGCGAAGCCCTCGCGCAGGAACTCGGGGTTCCAGGCGAGCGCCGCCCCGGCGCGCGCGACCTCGGGCAGCAGCGCCTGGGCGGTGCCGACGGGAACCGTCGACTTGCCGACGATGAGGTCGTCGGGAGCGGCGACGCTGAGCACGGCCCGCATCGCGGCGTGAACCGCCGTGAGGTCGGCCGAGCCGTCGTGCCGCTGCGGGGTGCCGACGGCGATGAAGTGCACAGCAGCCCCGCGGGCGGCCTCGATGTCGGTGCTGAACGACAGCCTGCCCGCCGCGATGCCGCGCTCGAGCAGCTCGATGAGCCCCGGCTCGAAGAAGGGGGCGCCACCCTTCGCGAGGGTGTCGATCTTGAGCGGGTCGACGTCGATGCCGACCACCTCGTGCCCGAGCTCGGCCATGGCCGCCGCGTGCACCGCTCCGAGATACCCGCATCCGATCACCGAGATCCGCATGCTCGAACGCTAGGCACGCCGCGTGAACGCGAGTCGACGACGACCTGGCGCGCGGGTGGCGAGTCGACGACCAGGCGGCCGCTGCCCGCACTCGGCGGCTGCTCAGCCGGGGCGCGGCGCGCATCCATACACTGATCAGCAGCAGCCCGAGTCCGGGCCGCGCCCGACCGTCGCGAAGGAGCCCTCATGGCCCAGACCCGTCTCGAGGCCGGCACCCCGGCCCCCGCCTTCACGCTTCCCGACAAAGACGGTGCGCACGTCTCGCTCGCCGACTTCGCCGGCAAGAAGGTCGTGCTGTACTTCTACCCGGCCGCGAGCACCCCCGGGTGCACGACGCAGGCCTGCGACTTTCGCGACAACCTCGCCTCGCTGCAGGCCGCCGGCTACGTCGTGCTCGGGGTCTCGAAAGACGGCCCGGATGCCCTCCAGAAGTTCGCGGAGGAAGAGCACCTTCCCTTCCCGCTGCTGAGCGACCCCGACCTCGCCGTGCACCACGCCTACGGCACCTACGGAGAGAAGTCGATGTACGGCAAGACCGTCATGGGCGTGATCCGCTCGACCTTCGTCATCGGCGACGACGGCACGCTCGAGCACGCCCTCTACAACGTCAAGGCCACGGGCCACGTGGCGAGCCTGCGCAAGAAGCTGGGCCTCGACTAGTCGCGAGCGCGACAGCGCTCACTTGCCTTTCTTCTCTGACGGAATCCGACACCTCGTACGCTGACAGTCGTGCGAGGTGTCGGATTCCGTGCGAGAAGCGCTCGGCTCGCCTAGTCACGACGGTCGAGGTACCGCGTCACGGGAGTGCTCAAGATCAGCACGAGGCCGAGCACGGCCGTGGCGATCACCCACCAGCCGATGTCGGGGCGCGGGATGAAACCCTGCACGCTGCCGACCCCGATGGCGAGCTGCAAGAACTCGTAGGTCAGAACGCTCCCGCGCGTCCAGGCGCGCCCGCGGTGCACGCCGATCGTCATGGCGACGAGCCAGACGGCGATCAGCAGCACGAGCACCGTGAGCGCGATCGCCGTGGGCGGGAACTGGGCTTCGGCGAGCAGCAGCTCGACGACGAGGTACCCCGTGATGGCGACGAGGAGCGCCGTCTGACCGGCGAGAAGGATGGCCAGCACGGTGACGAGAGGCGAACGTCGGGTGTCTTCCATGCGAACCATCCCCTCCCCACCTCTTGATTTGACAACCAGCCTATGGGAACCTATACGAGGTTGATGTGACGCCTACAGAGCGGTGGGCGACGTTCCCAGAACCCTCTCTCTCACCGAAATCGTTGGTGCGAGCACCGACGATGTAGCGCGTCTGTCAACCCTCGGCGCGTGCTACCTGACCCACACTAAAGGAGCACTTCCCCATGGATTGGCGCGACAAAGCAGCCTGCCTCACCGCTGACCCCGAGCTGTTCTTCCCGGTCGGCAACACCGGCCCCGCGGTCGACCAGATCGAGAAGGCCAAGGCCGTCTGCGGCCGATGCACGGTGACGGAGACCTGCCTGCAGTACGCCCTCGAGACGAACCAGGACTCGGGTGTCTGGGGCGGTCTCAGCGAAGACGAGCGCCGCGCCCTCAAGCGCCGCGCCGCCCGCGCCCGCCGCGCCTCCTAGGCACGGCACCCCGACGTCGACGACGCCCCGGCGCCGCATCCCCCGCGATGCACCGCCGGGGCGTTGTCATGCCCGGCGGCGTGCCGGTCAGGCGCGGCGATGATCAGGCGCGCCGCTTGAGGTAGAGCAGCGGCACCTCGATCGTGACCTCGGTGCCCTCGCCCTCGAGAGTGTGCCAGTCGATCGTGCCGCCGAGCTCGCCCTGAATGAGCGTGCGCACGATCTGCGTGCCGAGGCCCGAGCCGACCTTGCCCTCGGGCATTCCGCCGCCGTTGTCGCGCACCTTCACCGAGAGCGCCTCGTCGGTGCGCGAGGCGATGATCTCGACCTCGCCGTCGGGCCGACCCTCGAGGCCGTGCTCGACAGCGTTCGTGACGAGCTCGGTGAGCGCGAGCGCGAGCGGCGTCGCGTACTCGCTCGGCAGCGTGCCGAAGCTGCCGCTCGACTTCGGCCGCACGACCGTGTTGTGGCTCGACGCCACCTCGGCGATGAGCATGAGCACGCGCGAGAAGACCACGTCGAAGTCGACGTTCTGGTTCAGCCCTTCGCTGAGCGTGTCGTGCACGACGGCGATCGCGGCCACGCGGCGCATGGCTTGCGTGAGGGCATCCCGCGTCGCGTCGGCGTGCGATCGACGGGCCTGGATGCGCAGCAACGAGGCGACCGTCTGCAGGTTGTTCTTCACCCGGTGGTGGATCTCGCGGATGGTCGCGTCTTTCGTGATGAGCTCGCGCTCCTGGTGCCGCACCTCGGTGACATCGCGCACGAGGATGATCGCGCCGATGCGTCGACCGTCGCGCAGCAGCGGGATCGTGCGCAGCGTCACCGTGACGCCGCGCGACTCGATGTCGGTGCGCCATGGCGCGCGGCCCGTGACGACGAGCGGCAGCGACTCGTCGACCTGCTGCGGGCGCCCCGCGAGCAGGCTCGTCGTGACCGTCGCGAGCGACTGGCCCTCGAGCTCGCCGGCGAAGCCCATGCGGTTGAAGGCGCTCAGGCCATTGGGGCTCGCGAAGGTCACGATGCCGTCGAGGTCGAGGCGGATGAGCCCGTCGCTCGCGCGCGGGGCGCCGCGGCGCGGCCCGCTCGGCGCCGCGAGATCGGGGAAGTCGCCGGCCGCGATCATCGCGAACAGGTCGTTGGCGCACTCGTTGAACGTCAGCTCCTGCCGACTCGGCATGCGCGCCTCGCTGAGGTTCGTGTGCCGCGTGATGATGGCGATCGGATGCTCGCTCACGCCTTTGCCGCCCCGCCCGCCGCGCCGCAGCACCGGAACGGCCCGCACCCGCGTCGGTGTCTCCTCGTACCAGTCGGGCGCCGACGAGTCGACGATCTCGGCGCTCTCGTAGGCCTGCGTCACCTGCCGCCGCCACTCGGGCTTGATCTCCTGACCCACGAAGTCGCGGTAGAAGAGAGTGGCCGAGCTGCTCGGGCGGGCGTGCCCGACGGCGATGAAGCTGCCCGCCGGTGTCGGCACCCACAGCACGATGTCGGCGAACGCGAGGTCGGCGATCAGCTGCCCTTCGGCGAGCAGCAGGTGCAGCCACTCGATGTCGACGTCGTCGGCATCGCTGTGCTCGTGCACCAGATCAGAGAGCGTCGACACGCACCCAGGCTAGCCGGTGCGCGAGCCGCCGACTCTCCGTGGCGTCCCGGTGCGGACTCCCGGTGCGGCCCCCCGGTGCGGTCTCCCGGTGCGGTCTCCCGGTGCGGTCTCCCGGTGCGGTCTCCCGGTGCGGCAGCCCGCGCGCGGCGCAGCCGCGCTCGCCCGCCGCGCTAGCTCGCGGCGCTGGCCTTCCGGCGTCGAGCCCAGCGCGGGCCGGCGCCTGTCGCCGGCCCGCGCGCGAACCCGAGCACGTCGACGAGCTCGGCGATGCCGCGACTCAGGGCCGAGCGGGGAGCGGCGAGCGGCACCGGCCGGGCGGTGAGCAGGGCCGCGTCGGCGGCATCCGGGTCGTCGTCGATGAGCACGGCGTCGCGGATGCCGGCGAAGCGATCGAGGGTCTGGCGCACCTGCCCGTGCGGGTCGATGCCGAGCACGGATGCCCGCACGCGGTTCACCGCGATGCGCACGCGCGCGCTCTCGACGGTCTCGAGCAGGTCGGCGTGGGTGCGCAGCAGTCGTGCAAGCCCGAGCGGATCGGCCCCGCCGACCGCGATGACCTCGTCGGCGGCGCGCAGCGCGGCGATGGTGGCGGCGTTGCGACGGGGCGCGAGCAGGTCGCTGCTGACCTCTTCGTCGCTCTCGAGGCTGAAGCCCGCATCGATGACGACCACCTCGCGCCACTGTCGGCACTGCTCGAGAACGGCTGTCACGCGCGACGATGAGAGCTCGGGCCAGCGGTGCGGGCGACCGATGCCCGTGAGCACGGCGAACGCGGCACCACCCGCGGCCGGGGCGCTCTGCGCCACGCGGTCGAGCTCGCCGGCTGTGAGGGTGTCGGCGCCCGCGAGCCGGCAGGCCGCGGCGAATGCGGGCGACTCGTCGAGAAGCCCCAGCGCGGGTGCGACCGTGCCGCCGTAGGTGTCGGCGTCGACGAGGCAGACGGCGTGCCCGCGGGCGGCGAGCTCGGCAGCGATGCCGATCGCGAGCGTCGTGCGCCCGGGAGCCCCGGCGGGGCCCCACACCGTGATGATGCGCGGGGTCCGCGCACGGGGTGAGACGGGGGCGCCGGGTGCGGCGGGTGCGCCGGGTGCGCCGGGTGCGCCGGGTGCGGTGGAGGGTGCCGCGAAGGGTGCGGGCGACGCCGTCGTCGGCATTGGCATCGGCGTCGTGCGGGGCCCTCGTCGGGGAGGCGAGGGCTCGGCGTGGGTGACGGGCGCGGGCTCGGACTCTGCCGGAGCGGTGGGCATCGCGGGCATCGGCGGCATCGCACCCGCGGCGTGCGCGAGGGGGGTCAGGTCGAGCGAGCCGTCGGGCGCGAGCCGCACCACGTCGTGCAGCCCGAGCCGTTGCGCGCCGACGGAGAGCGGCGCGGCGTCGGCGGCGATGAGGCAGCTGCGCACGCCGAGCAGATCGCACGAGCCGACGACGGTGGCGGTGGCGACGGCGGGGTGGTCGGCGAGCAGCACGATGTCGGGCGCGCGCTGGGCGAGCTGGGTCAGCACTTCGTCGTGGTCGATCGCGCGCCATGCGACCCGGTGCCCCGCGCGCAGAACGGCGAGCTCGATGGCGTCGGCATCCAGCCCCGGCACGGCGAGAGCGACGAGCATGTCAGCGCCCGATCGCGAGCGACGCAGGGATCGCCGAGAGCGCGTCGCCGTTCGCCAGGGCGTGCAGGATGCGCGCCACCTCGCGACGCGGCACCAGCAGCTCGACGCGACCCGCTTCCGTGCCGGTCACGATGCCGTCGGCGGTGACGGTGCGCACGAGCTGGGTGCCCGAGGCGATCACCGCCGGCGCCCCGAAGCGCCCGCCATCCAGCGCGGGCGCCGACCACAGGTCGAGCGAGTCGCCAGGGCGCACGGTCGCACCGAGCGCCGTCGACAGGGTGACGACGACGGTCGTCGCACTCGGGCCCCGGGCGTCGCCGACCGCCGACCGCGGCACGAGCTCTCCCGCCCCGACCGTGCGCGTCACGACGAGGCCCTCGGGCGGCATGTCGGCAGGAGTGAGATACCCGTGGCCCTCGATGCCCAGAGCGACTCGACGCACGTCGAGATCGGCGAGCGTGAGCACCTGGCCGGCTGTCAGCAGACCGGGGGCGGCGAACACGTCTTCCCCCTCATCGGCGGCGGTGACGATGCCGACGACGGCCGCGATCGATGCCGCGACGAGGGCGAGCCCGACGAGGAGCCGGGCGTCGACGTGACGGCGGCGTCCGGCAAGGGCTGCGGCTTGTGCTTCGGTCATGGCTCCTCCGGTTTCTGCGGGGTGCGGAACGCGACCGATCCTGACGATTCATCGGAAGAGCGGGGGTCAGTTATCCACACCGCGGGCACGCGCTCCTCCCGAGGTCGATAATCGAGACATGACGGATTCGGCGGGTCTGCCCCTCGGGCGCTTCCTCACGCTCACCGACGTGGCCGAGCTGCTGAGCCTCAGCGCGAGCGAAGTGCTCGCCCTCGTGCGCTCGGGCGAGCTGCCCGCCATCCGACTCGGAGCGATCGGCCAGTGGCGGGTCGAGCAGGCCGTGCTCGAGTCGTTCATCGCCGACAAGTACGACGAGAGCCGGCGGCTCGCACTGTGGCACGAGGCGCAGTACGCCGACGTCGCCGAACTCTTCGGCGAGCGCCGCGGTCTCGGCGCCTGACGACGTCAGGAGCCCGACACGCTCAGGGCCTCACGAGTTCAGGGCTTGAACACCGTCAGAGCCTGACGAGCAGCACCTGGTCGGTCAGCACCACCCGAACCTGCTGCACTTCGCTCGCACGGCGCACGCGGTCGCGATCGTGCTCGGCGAGGTCGAGGTGATCGCGACCGACGCGGTCGATCGTGCCCGTCGCGTCGCCCGCGAGTGTGCGCACGGTCACGACCGCTCGACGCCGGCACAGGTCACGCAGCAAGAAGGAGATGCCGAGGCGCGCCGCGAGCTCTGACCGCTCGACGACCGGTTCGAGTGACACGAGAGCCTGAGCGGGGTCGAGGAGCAGGGCATCCACGGCACTGAAGGGAATGATCGCTTGATCGCGCCCCGGAGGCTCGTCGAGGTCGCCGGCCATCCAGTCGCGGCCCACGGTGACGAGACGCAGCCGCACGACCTCACCCGACCGCAGGCGGCACCGGATGCGCGTCGTCGACGCCCCCCCAGCGCTGCGGAGCGCCACGAGGCGGTCGCGCAACGGCAGCCGGCCGAGTCGCAACCGCTCCTCTTCTTGCAGGAGGTCGGCGTGCTCCGACTGCAGCTCGTGCTCGAGCTGACCGGAGAGATCGTCGAAGAGGTGGTCCCAGCGCATGCCGTGACGGTAGCGAGGGCCCCCGACGCCCGAGCACGAGTTCTCCACAGTTCGAGGAATCCTCTTTACGAATGAGCATTCTTTTGCTTGAGTGGTCTGGCACCCCACGGGTGCACCAATCGGTCTACCGCCCGGGGGGACGGGGCACGACCACCACGTCAGCCTCAGGGGAGAAGGAGCAGACCGTGACCGCCGCCCAGAAGATCACCATGCAGTCGCAGCAGAACGCCGTCGAGCAGTCGGCAGACCAGCTGATCGCGAGCGCACCGCCGCGCGGTCGCGGCGCGCACGCGCGCATCGCGCACGAAGAGTTCTTCGACTACCAGCCGACCTCGACCGCCGACCTGCCCGACCCTCGCCCGCTCGTCGAGAACCTCACGCGCTGCGTCATCGAGATCCTCGCCGGCGCACGCGAGCTCGAGCAGGTAGCCCGGTGGGTCACCGACGATGTGTACCGCACGCTCTTGAGCCGGGCGTCGATCAGCGCCCGAGCGCGGGCCGCGCGCGGCGCGCCGGCCATCCGTCCGACCTTCTCGGTCGGGGCTCCCCGCATCACCGAGCCGCGCGACGGCGTCGTCGAGGCCGTCGTCATCGTGACCAGCCGGGCACGGGCCCGCGCCGTCGCCATCCGCCTCGAAGGCCTCGATCGCCGCTGGCGCGCCAGCGCGATCAGCGTGCTGTAGCGCGCGGTGCGACCGCGGCCGCCGCGCGCGGCAGGCCACGGCGGTCACCGGCATTGCCGAAAATAGCGAGACTCTGTCTCGTAAGGTGGGAGTCGGCGATCAATCGTCCTTCGCCGACACCTGATCACGGAGGCTGCCGTTCCTCTCGACACACCCCCGGCGCCGGCCGAGCGGTCGACGCTCACCCTCGCCCTCGCGGTCACGCTGCTCGTGCAGTTCGCGCAGCACGCCACCCGCCCGATGGCGTCGTATCGCGCGCTCGGGCTCGACGCCTCGGTCGAGCAGCTCGGGTACCTGGCGCTGTCGTTCGCCGCACTGTCGATCGCCGTCGCGATCCCCATCGGGCGGCTCGTCGATGAGCGCGGAGCCCGCGCAACGACCGTCGGCGGCATCGCCCTCATGGGCGGCGCGGCCCTGGGGCACGCCGCCGCCGCCGACCTCCTCGGCCTCATCGCCGCGCATGCGGCGCTGGGGCTCGGGCTCATCTTCGCCGTCGTCGGCCTCCAGGCGATCGTCGCGCACGCGGGCCCCGCTGACGGGGCGGATGCCCGATTCGGCCTCTTCGGCGCCACCGTGTCGCTCGGCCAGGTGCTCGGCCCGGTCGTCGCGGGCGGCATGGCTGAAGTGCTCATCGCGGCAGGGCTCGCCGGGCCCGACGACCCGTACGGCACGGCTCCGACGTTCGTGCTCGCCGCGCTGCTGTGCGCGAGCGGCGCGGTCGCCGCGCTGCGGCTGCCGCGATACCCGGGCGGCACGCGCGAGGCGCGGGTCGCGGCCGAGCCGCCCGACGGCTCCCGGCCCGCGGGCCTCGGCACCGTGCTGCGCGCGCCGCACATGGGCAAGGCGCTGTGGGCGAGCATGGTCGTGCTCACGGCGACCGACGTGCTCACGGTCTACCTTCCGGCGATCGGAGCCGAGCGCGGGTGGTCGGTCGCATTCGTGAGCATCCTGCTGGCCGTTCGAGCGGCGCTCTCGTTCGCGGTGCGCGTCGGCACCGCCCCCCTCGTGCGCATGCTCGGCCGGCGCCCGCTGCTCGTGGGTGCGTGCGGCATCGGTGCGGCGGCGCTGCTGCTCATGACGCCCGAGCTGCCGGCGTGGGTCGCCGTCGTGCTCATGGCCGTCACGGGGCTCGTGCTCGGCATCGGGCAGCCGCTGACGATGGCGTGGGTGTCGCGCTCGGCGCCCGAGCACCTGCGGGCGACGGCGCTCGCGGTGCGGCTGACCGCGAACCGGGTGGGCCAGTCGCTCATCCCCGTCGCGGTCGGGGCGGTCGCGGCGATCGCGGGTTCGGGCGCGATCTTCCTCGTGCTCGGGGCGCTGCTCGTGAGCACCTCGGTCGCGGTCGCCCGCAGCGACCTGCGCTGACGACGACCGCGACCCGCGGGCGCTAGCGGCTCTTCTTCTTCTCCTGCGCGCGGCGCTGGGCGCGGTTCACGGGCGCGGGGCCGGCAGGCGCGGCGGGCTGCTTCTGCCCGAACGCCCCGGTCGAGCCGCCCTGGCCCTGGCCGTTCTGCGGCTGACCCTGCGGAGCGCGACGCGTCGGTGCGGCGGCCGGGGCCGCGGCCGGGCCACCGAATGCGGCAGAGACCTGCGGCGCCGCCTGGCGGGCCGCATCCGTCGGCGCCTGCAGCACCTGGCCGCGCTGGTTGCGCACCTCGACGTCGCCGTCGGCCGACGGAGCCGTGTAGCTGAGGTTCTGCGGCGCCTGCGGCTGGTTGAGGCCCTTGGCCGTGACCTGCGCGGTGCCCTTGCTGCCCGTCACCTCGACCTCGAGGTTGTAGAGGAAGCCGACGGCGTCCTCGCGGATCGCGCTCATCATCGACTGGAAGAGCGCGTAGCCCTCACGCTGGTACTCGACGAGTGGGTCGCGCTGCGCCATGGCGCGCAGACCGATGCCGTCTTTCAGGTAGTCCATCTCGTAGAGGTGGTCGCGCCAGCGACGATCGACGACGCTCAGCACGACGCGGCGCTCGAGCTCGCGCGTCGCCGTGCGGCCGAGGCTCTCCTCCCGGCGCTCGTAGGCGAGCTTGGCGTCGCTCACGACCTCGCGGATGAGGAACGCCGAGTTCAGCTTCGAGCCGCCCTCGCTGATGACCTCGTCGATCGTGAGAGTGATCGGGTAGAGCGTCTTGAGCTCGGTCCAGAGCTGCTCGAAATCCCACTCGTCGCTGTGGCCGGAGGAGGTGTGGGTCTCGACGATCTCGGTGATGACCTGCTCGATGAAGGTCTGCACGCGGTCTTTGAGATCGTCGCCCTCGAGGATGTGGCGGCGATCGGTGTAGATCGCCTCGCGCTGGCGGTTGAGCACGTCGTCGTACTTGAGCACGTTCTTGCGGATCTCGGCGTTGCGCGCCTCGACCTGCGACTGCGCCGAGCGGATGGCCCGGCTCACGACCTTCGACTCGATGGCGAGGTCGTCGGGAACGTTCGAGCGGCTCATGAGCGCTTCTGCTGCGCCCGCGTTGAACAGGCGCATGAGGTCGTCTTGCAGCGACAGGTAGAACCGGCTCTCGCCCGGGTCGCCCTGACGCCCCGAACGGCCGCGCAGCTGGTTGTCGATGCGGCGCGACTCGTGGCGCTCGGTGCCGAGCACGTAGAGACCGCCGACCTCGATGACCTTCGCGGCCTCGACGGCGACCTGCTCCTTGACGCGCGTGAACACGGCATCCCACGCGGCCTCGTACTCATCGGGAGTCTCGACCGGCGAGAGGCCCTTCGCGTTCATCTCGGTCACCGCGAGGAACTCGGCGTTGCCGCCGAGCATGATGTCGGTGCCGCGACCGGCCATGTTGGTGGCGACGGTGACGGCTCCGAGCCGGCCCGCCTGGGCGATGATCGAGGCCTCGCGCGCGTGGTTCTTCGCGTTGAGCACCTCGTGCTTGACGCCGCGCTTGGCGAGCAGGCGCGACAGCAGCTCGCTCTTCTCGACGCTCGTCGTGCCCACGAGCACGGGCTGGCCCTTCGCGTGGCGCTGCACGATGTCGTCGGCCGCCTGCTCGAACTTGACCTGCTCGTTCTTGTACACGAGGTCGGAATTGTCGATGCGCTGCATCGGCAGGTTCGTGGGGATGGGCACGACGCCGAGCCGGTAGGTGCCCATGAACTCGGCGGCCTCGGTCTCGGCCGTGCCGGTCATGCCCGAGAGCTTCGTGTAGAGACGGAAGTAGTTCTGCAGCGTGACCGTGGCGAGCGTCTGGTTCTCGGCCTTGACCGTCACGCCCTCTTTCGCCTCGATCGCCTGGTGGATGCCCTCGTTGTAGCGGCGCCCGACGAGGATGCGGCCGGTGTGCTCGTCGACGATGAGCACTTCGCCGTTCATGACCACGTAGTCCTTGTCGCGCTTGAACAGGGCGGATGCCTTGATCGCGTTGTTGAGGAACGAGATGAGGGGCGTGTTGGCCGACTCGTAGAGGTTGTCGATGCCGAGGTGGTCTTCGACCTTCTCGATGCCGGGCTCGAGCACGCCGACCGTGCGCTTCTTCTCGTCGACCTCGTAGTCGACGCCGGCCTGCAGCCGGTTCGCGATGCGCGCGAACTCGGTGAACCAGCGGTTCGCCTCGCCCGAGGACGGACCGGAGATGATGAGCGGGGTGCGGGCCTCGTCGATGAGGATCGAGTCGACCTCGTCGACGATGGCGAAGAAGTGGCCGCGCTGCACCATGTCGGCGGTCTGCCACGCCATGTTGTCGCGCAGGTAGTCGAAGCCGAACTCGTTGTTGGTGCCGTAGGTGATGTCGGCGGCGTACTGCGCGCGGCGCACCTCGGGCGTCTGGCCCGAGAGGATGCAGCCGGTCGTCATGCCGAGCGCGCGGAACACGCGGCCCATGAGCTCGCTCTGGTAGCTTGCGAGGTAGTCGTTGACCGTGATGACGTGCACGCCGCGCGAGGGGATCGCGTTGAGGTACGCGGCCGTCGTGGCGACCAGGGTCTTGCCCTCGCCCGTCTTCATCTCGGCGATGTTGCCGAGGTGCAGCGCCGCGCCGCCCATGAGCTGCACGTCGAAGTGGCGCATGCCGAGGGTGCGCTTCGAGGCCTCGCGCACCGCGGCGAACGCTTCGGGCAGCAGGTCGTCGAGCGACTCGCCGTTGCCGTAGCGCTCACGCAGCTCGACGGTCTCGTTGCGCAGCTCGTCGTCGGTGAGGTCGCTGAAGTCGTCTTCGAGCTGGTTGATTGCCTCGGCATACGACTTCAACCGACGCAGCAGACGACCTTCTCCGACTCGCAGGACTCGCTCGAGAACATTTGCCACTTCGGTCACTCCACTCGTCGGGCCGCACTCGGTGCCGCGCGGCCGAGCCTGGGCATGCCGCAGGCCGCCGCAGAACACGGCCCGCCCATGCTAGCAAGTGCGGCAGAGACGGTGCCGTGCCCCGCGGTCGACTCGGGACTACCGCCCTCGACGCCCCGCAGCGACGGGAGCCTGCTCGGCCTCGAGCCCGATCACGCCGTAGTTCCAGCCCTGCCGGCGATAGACCACGCTGGGGCGGTCGGTCGCGGCATCGATGAAGAGGAAGAAGTCGTGCCCGACGAGTTCGAGCTGGTCGACGGCCTCGTCGACCGTCATCGCCACGGCCGGGAATACCTTCTGCCGCACGACGACCGGCGTGTACACCTCGTCGGAGTCCTCCACCGGCTCCACCACGGGGATCGCCCCCGTGGCGACCTTCTGGATGATGTCGGGGTCGGCGGGAGTGATGTCGATGACGCTGAAGCCGTCGGCCGAGGCCTCGTGCAGCGAGACCGGGCGGTGGTTGCCGCGGTGCACCTTGCGCTTGTCCTTCGCTCGCCGCAGCCGCTCGAGCAGCTTGTCGATCGCGAGGTCGAACGCGACGTACTTATCGCTGCCCGGCGACTCCGCGCGCACGACCGGGCCCGGCCCGATGAGCGTCATCTCGACGCGATCATCCGGGGCGCGACCGCCGCTCTTCTCGTGATGACGAGACACCTTGATCTCGAGCACCTGGGCGCGATCGGCGAGGTGCTCGATCTTCTCGGCCTTCTCAGTCGCGTAGTCGCGGAACCGGTCGGTGATACCGATGTTGCGTCCGGTGATGGTGATGTCCACGTCAACCTCCTGAGCCGTCAGCGTGTCGCCCGTCGGTCAGGCGATCGTCACGCCTCCTTTCCCTCACGGTAGTCCTCGCGGGGCTCGTTGTCACCGGGACCTTCGTCATCATCAGCCCAGAATCTCCAGGGGATGCTCGACGCGCCCCGCCGACGCGGCGTCGCGCAGATCGCGGCCCCGCCCACGACCTCGGCGCCGGCCGCCCGCAGGGCGCGCGCGGCCGCGCGCAGCGTGGCGCCGCTCGTCACGACGTCGTCGACGAGCAGCACTCGGCGGCCGCGCACGCGCGCGCTCGCGCGCCACCGGTGCTCGTCGGCCGCGAGCCGCTGCTCGAGCCGCAGCGCCTTCTGCTCGGGGCCGGCGACGACGATGCGCAGACCCGGGCTGACGACGAGCCCGGCACGGCGGGCGATCAGCGCGACCGGCCCGAACCCGCGCCGGGCAGATCCTGCGCGCGAGCCGGGCACGGGCACGAGCAGCTCGGCGCCCGAGCCGCGCCACGCCGCCTCGACGGCGTCGAGGAGCGGCGCGGCGAGCGCGCGGGCGAGCTCGGTGCGACCCTCGTGCTTGAGGGCGAGCAGCACGGCGCGCGGCACGCCGTCGTAGGGCAGGGCCGCGACCAGCGGCAGGGTGCCGGGCGGGCGCTGCGGTGCGACCCGTACGGGCGGGCCGCCGAGGTCGCGCGCAGCCGGGCCGCCGAGGTCGAGGGCGGCGCGCCGTAGCCGCGATCGCAGGGCGGGAGCGCACTCGGCGCACAGCGCGCGGTCGGGGGCTCCGCATCCGGCGCAGTCGACGGGCGCGATGAGCGCCCAGGCATCGGCGAGCGCCGTGGCGAGCAGACCCGGAACGGCGAGGCGAACGGGAGCGGCAGGCATGCGCGGCACGGTGGCACGGCCGCACCGGCTCGGAGGCCGACAGCGGGCAGTCGGTGGAGAACGCGCTACTGCTGCGTGCCGAGGAACGAGGCGCGCAGTCCCGTGTTCTGCCAGCCCGAGCCCCGCGGCTCGAACACCGCGCCATCGGCGCCGAGCACCCGGATGCCGTCGACCCCGCCGTTGCCCCCGACGATCTGCATCGCCTGGGGCGGCAGCCCGAGCGGCCGGGTGCGGCCGCCGAGCTCGTGCAGCTCGACGAGGGTCTGCTCGCCGATGCGGGTGATCGAGGCGACGCGCACCTCGTCGACCCAGGTGGCCCCGACGGCCGCGTCGCCGTCGAGCGGAAGATCGCGCAGCTCGCCCAGGCGCACGGGCACGCCCGAGCTCTCGTCGCGGATGACGGCCGTGTGCACGAGCCGCGGGCCACCCGGTCCGTCGAGCAGCAGCAGAACGCGCGCGTCGTCGCGCGACACGGCGAGCGAGACGATGCGGGTGCCGTCGGGCAGCGCCGCCTCGACGACGTGCGCGGTGCCGTCGAGCTCGGTGGCCCTGATGCCGGCCGCTGCCCCCGAGGCGGCGGCCGTCGCCGTCCACACGAATTGGTAGCCGTCGATGCTCGGCGCGATGAGCCCCGCACGCTCGTCGAGCAGCACGGGCGGCGCGTCGCCGGCGCGCACGGCCCAGACCCCCTGCGGCGAGAGGAGGGTCGCGAGCGTGCGCGTCGACGCGAGCGCGACGGCGGTGGCGCCGAGCGAGATGATGACAGGGCTCAGGGTGCCGAGCGGCTCGACCTCGCCGCCGGTCGCGAACCCGAACTCGTCGTCGGTGCGCAGCAGCAGTCGCGGGTCGACCTGGGGCACGACGTCGGGCGCTCCCGCCGTCCACTCGGGGATCGCGACGGCGTTCTGGTCGACGGTCAGCTGCACGCCGACCACGCCGCTCACGGCGCGCAGGCTCGCGGCGAGCTGCAGCCGCAGGCGCTGGCGCTCGAGGTCGGTGAGCGCGAGCACCTCGCTCGTGAGGTCGATCTGCGCGATACCCGCCTCGACCGAGACCGGCGCGAGGGCGAGCTGCGTGCCCGCGGGAATGGCCGAGACCGTCGCTCCCTGGCCGAGCCAGCTCGTGGGGGGCTCGAGCACGGCCCGCACGACGCGCGTCGCGACCTCCGACCTCGTGGGGAACCACCGCAGGTCGGGCACGAGGTTGCGGAACGCGGCATCCCAGTAGAACAGCGTGTGCTGGCTGAATGCGCTGGGGAACGCCTGCTGCGAGATCAGGATGCCGTCGCCGAGCTCGGCGATGCGCCACTCGCCCTCCTCCTGCACGAAGCGGAAGGCGGGCAGGGTCTGCGTTGCGGCATCGTCGGCGATCGAGTACCGCCCGACCGCGTCGACCGAGGCGACGATCGGAACGCTGTACGTGAGCGTGGACTCGTCGACCTGCGCGATCACCCCCTCCCGCGCGCGCACGAGCGTGCTCGCGTAGGGGTTCCAGACATCGGCCGCGTCGTCGGCGAGGTACGAGCGCGCGATGCCGTAGTTGTTCTGCGCGGCGGTCGTCGCGGCGAGGAAGCCGCGCAGGATCTCTTCTTGCGTCGCCCCCGCGCTCGGGCCCGACGGCAAGAAGTCGACGTCGACGTCGACCCCTGTGTCGAGGTCGCCGCCGAGCTCGACACCGCCCGAGAAGGGCACCGAGACGCAGGCGGAGAGCAGCAGCGCGGGCACGAGGGCCACCGCCGCCAGCAGGCGGTGGCGGGCGGTGCGGATGCTCGTCACGCGCACCGGCGTCGTCACGGCGTCAGGCATCGTCATCACCCGCCGCGGCCTCGAGGACGGGCTCGAGGGGGTCGACGGGCGGAAGGTCGATCGGCGAGTGGTCGACGGAGGCGCCCGACTCGCGGGGCAGGGTGAGCCGGAAGCAGGTGCCTTCGCCCGGCACCGACCAGACGTCGATGTTGCCGCCGTGCAGCTGCGCGTCCTCCGTCGCGATCGCGAGACCGAGGCCCGTGCCGCCCGTGGTGCGCTGGCGCGACGGGTCGGCCCGCCAGAACCGGTCGAAGACGCGCTCGAGCTGCAGGGCATCCATGCCGACGCCGTAATCGCGCACCGCGATCGCGACGGCCTCGCGGTCGCTGTCGACGTAGACGACGATCGGGCGGCCCTCGCCGTGGTCGACGGCGTTGCCGAGCAGGTTCTGCAGGATGCGGCGGATGCGGCGCGACTCGACCTCGGCCTCGAAGTACCCGCCGGGGGCGACGAGGCGCAGCTCGCTGCCCCTCTCTTCGGCGAGCGGGCGGATCGCTTCGAGCGACTCTTCGACGAGGCGCACGAGGTTCGTCGGCTCGGTGTCGATCTCGACGGCCCCCGCGTCGTACCGGCTCATCTCGAGCAGGTCGGCGAGCATGACCTCGAAGCGGTCGATCTGGGCGTGCAGCAGCTCGGCCGTGCGCGCCGTCGTGGGGCTGAACTGATCGCGCTGCTCGTAGAGCACGTCGCCCGCGAGGCGGATCGTCGTGAGCGGTGTGCGCAGCTCGTGGCTGACGTCGCTCACGAAGCGCTGCTGCACGCGCGAGAGCGCGGCGAGCTGAGTGATCTGCCGCTGCAGGCTGTCGGCCATGCGGTTGAACGAGCGGCCGAGGGTCGCGATGACGTCTTGCCCCTTGACCGGGATGCGCTCCTCCAGCTGCCCGTCGGCGAGCTTCTCCGCCGTCTCGGCGGCGACCCGCACGGGGTTGATCGCGAGGCGGGTGACGAGATAGGTGACGAGGCCGATCGTGGCGACCAGCAGCAGCGATCCGATGACGAGGGTCTGCTGCACGAAGTCGAGGGTCTGCTGCACGTCGCGCACGTTGTAGACGAGGTAGAGCTCGTACTGCCCCGCGGTCGGCACCTCGAAGACGCTGCCGACGACGATGCCGGGGTCGACGCCCTCGTCGCCCTCGAGCGACACCGCCTGCGTGTAGAGCAGCCCGTCGTCTTGCGACACCTGATCACGCAGCGGTTCGGAGATCACCGTCTCGTCGAGGCCGCTCGTGCGGCGCGGGGTCATCGTGACGGCGGTGCTCTGGCCGGGGGTGCGCAGGATGGCGTACTGCGTGCCGCCGGGGCTCGACGTCGAGCCCAGGATGGTGCGCTGCGCGGTCTCGTTGACGGCCTCGACGTCGATCGTGCCGTTCGACGACACCGAGTTGTCGAAGAGCAGCTGCGTGTTGACCGTCGCCTGCCGCGCTTCGGCGATGGCCTGGCTCTTGCGCGCCTCGTAGAGGTTGGTGGCGATGCTGATCGACATGTACCCGCTGATGATCGTCACGGCGATCGTCGAGAGGAAGACGGTGATCGCGACCGTGCGCAGCTGCAGGGAGCTGCGCCACAGCTGGCGCACGCGCTGGACGAGACTGCGCCAGGTGTACGGAGGCATCGCTCGGGCCGCCCCGCGCTCAGCGGGCCGCGCCGGCCCGGTAGCCCACGCCGCGCACGGTCATGACGATGCTCGGGTTGTCGGGGTCTTGCTCGACCTTCGCGCGCAGGCGCTGCACGTGCACGTTCACGAGACGGGTGTCGGCCTTGTAGTGGTAGCCCCACACCTGCTCGAGCAGCATCTCGCGCGTGAACACCTGGTTGGGCTTCATCGCCAGTGCCAGCAGCAGGTCGAACTCGAGCGGGGTGAGCGAGATCGCCCTGCCGTCGCGCGTGACCTCGTGGCCGGTGACGTCGATGACGAGGTCGCCGATGGGCAGGCGCTCGACCTCCGACTGCGCAGCGGGGCGAAGACGGGTGCGGATGCGCGCAACGAGCTCTTTCGGATTGAAGGGCTTCACGACGTAGTCGTCGGCACCGCTCTCGAGCCCGCGCACGACGTCGGTGCTGTCGCTCTTGGCCGTGAGCATGATGATGGGTGTGCCGCTCGTCTCGCGGATGCGCGTGCACACCTCGATGCCGTCCATGCCCGGCAGCATGAGGTCGAGCAGAACGAGGTCGGGCTTGACGCTCGCGAACGACTCGATCGCGGCGGGGCCGTCGAACGAGAAGTGGGGCTCGAAGCCCTCACCCCGCAGCACGATGCCGATCATCTCGGCGATGGCGGCGTCGTCGTCGACGACAAGGATGCGCGCAGTCATCGGGCGACCTCCGCTTCGTGTTTGGCCCCAGCCTAGACGAGTGTGACAGCATACGTTCCGAGCAGGACTCAGGCGTCGACGAAGGGCCAGCACGTGACCGATTCCACCTCCTGGGCCTCGCCCGGCGGAGACACCCCCCAGCCGAGCGGCGCCGCGCCCTCCGGGGGCGGCTACGCCCCGGCTCCCGGAGCCGTTCCCCCGGCCGCCGGCTGGACTCCCCCGCCCAAGCCGGGCCTCATCCCGCTGCGCCCGATCGAGTTCGGCACGGTGCTCGGCGCGAGCTTCCAGGTGCTGCGCCGCAACCCCCGCCCCACCTTCGGCGCTGCCCTTCTGCTCAACGCGCTCGTCGTCTTCCTCTCGACGGGCATCAGCACCGTCATCGTCGTTTCCGGCTTCGAACGCGCCTCGCGCGCGAGCCTCGCCGACTCCGACACGATCTTCGCGGGAACGATCGCCCTCGCCCTCGTCGCGACGCTGCTCGCCGTCGGCATCTCGATCGTGGCCCAGGCCTTGCTGCAGGGCGTCATCTCGATCGAGGTCTCACGCGCGACCCTCGGCGAGAAGCTCACGCTGCGGCAGCTCATCGAGCTCGGCCGCGGCCGCTGGTGGGCGCTCATCGGGTGGACGGCGCTGCTGGGCCTCGCGGTCGCCGCCGCGTTCGGCGTGCTCATCGCCCTGAGCCTCGGGTTCTTCATCGTGGGCGACCCCGTCGCGATCGCGGGCGGTGTCATCTTCCTCATCGTCGGCATCCTGGGCCTGGCCGTCGTGAGCGTGTGGATCGGCATGATGCTCGCCTTCGTGCCGGCCGCGATCATCATCGAGCGCCTGCCGCTCGGCACGGCGGTGCGCCGCTCGTGGCGGCTCGTGCGGGGCGCGTTCTGGCGCATCCTGGGCACGCTGCTGCTCGTGAGCGTCATGGTCAACATCGCGGCGAGCGTCGTGACCACGCCGTTCCAGCTCGCCGCCACGTTCGCGGCCCCGCTCGTGAACCCCGCGGGCGAGGTGCAGACCGACCTCACCGTGTTCCTCGTGCTCAACCTCGTCGTCGTCGGCATCACCGCCGTGGTCGGTGCGATCGGCGCCGTGCTCACGACGGCGGCGACCTCGCTGCTCTACATCGACCGGCGCATGCGCACCGAGGGTCTCGACCTCGAACTGCAGCGCTACGTCGAACTGCGGGCGACCGGCGCGGCAGGTGCCGACCCGTACCGTGTGGGCCTGCCCCCGACCGCGGTGCCGCTCGCGCCGCCGAGCCCGACCGCGCCGTGACCCTGGGCGTGCCGGTCGAGCCCGAAGCTCCGGATGCCCGCGAGCTGCTGCTCGACGAGCTCACCGACCCGGCTTACGCCGAGAGCCAGCCCACCTGGTTCGACCTCGTCGCGCAGTCGGTCATCGACTGGTTCGGCACGCTGCGGCTCGGCGAGGGTGGCGGACCACCCGCGCTCGCCCTCGTCATCGGC
The DNA here is from genome assembly GCA_964540305.1 of uncultured Microbacteriaceae bacterium. Lineage (GTDB taxonomy): Bacteria > Actinomycetota > Actinomycetes > Actinomycetales > Microbacteriaceae > Microcella. The sequence goes on from CAZILZ010000001.1 coordinate 259,596, forward strand.
GCCATCGTGCTCGCGGCCGCGATCGCCGCCGCCCTGCTCGTCTACGGGGTGCCGCGCTGGCGCAACCGCAGCCGTCTGACCACCGAACTGCTCGGCGAGCGAGACCGCCGCACCGCCCGGCAGCTGCGGCGCGACGCCGAACGCGCCGCAGCGTCGAGCGACTGGCCGCGCGCGATCGCCGACCGCTACCGCGCCATAGCCCGCGCGCTCGACGAGCGCACGATCGTCACGGCACTGCCGGGAACGACGGCGCACGGTTTCGCGCGCGCCGCCGCGCGGCAGTTCCCCGAGCACGCCGGCCAGCTCGAGGCCGCCGCCGACCGGTTCGACGGCGTGCGCTACCTCGACCGCCCCGGCACTGCCGACGACTACGCGCTCGTGCGCGCGCTCGACGAGGCCATCGACGCGAAGCCCTCGCCGCTTCCCGCCGTGGCCGAGCTGGTCGGCGCACGATGAGCGGCATCCGGGTGACGACGCCGTGAGCGCGCCCGCCGACCTCAACGCCGAGCTCTCGGCCGTCATCACGACGCCCACCGTGCGCCGCGCGGTGCGCCGCTCGCTCTACTGGGCGGTCGCGATCGCGGGCCTGCTCGTGCTCGGCGCCATCACGATCGCGCTCAACGGCGCGACGCGTGAGGCGCAGCGCTGGGGCGCGGAGGAGACGGCCCCCGCGGGGTCGCGCGCCGTCGTCGAGGTGCTGCGTGACGCCGGCGTCGAGGTCGTCGTCACGGGGCGGCTCGACGACACGCTCGCCGCGCTCGAGCAGCCCGGCACGACGCTGTTCGTGGGCGATGTGCGCGGAATCCTCGACGCCGAGCAGTGGCCGCGCCTGCTGGGGGTCGCCGATCACCTCGTGCTCGCCGAGCCCTCGCAGCCGGCGCTGGATGCCCTGCGCATCGACGCGCTGACCGCCGCGCCGCTCGCCGAGAGCGGCGACGCGATCGAGCTCGACGCGGGCTGCTCGGTGCCGGCGGCGCTGCGGGCCGAGAGCATCAGGGCGACCGGGATCGGCTACAGCACGCTCGACGGCCGCGTCTGCTTCGACGCGGGTGAGACGGGCGCGGGCCTCGTGCGGCTCGACGTCGAGGGGCGGCAGGTGAGCGTGCTCGGGGCCGGCAGCGTGCTGCAGAACGGCGAGATCACGCGGGCCGGCAATGCCGCGCTCGCGCTCGGACTGCTCGGAGAGCATCCCACCCTCGTCTGGTACCAGCCCACGCCCGCCGACCTGGCTGCTCCGACGGTCGCCGAGCTCACGCCCGACTGGGTGAACCCCGTCGCGTGGCTCGCCGTGCTCGTCGGCCTCGCCGCGGCGTTCTGGCGCGGTCGCCGCTTCGGTCCGGTCGTGATCGAGAACCTGCCGGTCGTGGTCAAGACGACCGAGACGATGGAGGGCCGCGCGCGGCTCTACGCCCGCGAGGGCTCGAGGCTACGCGCGCTCGACGCCCTACGCGTCGGAACCCTGCGGCGCATCTCCGACGGCCTCGCCCTCGGACGGGCCGCGGGCGTCGACGACATCGTCTCGGCTGTCGCGGCCATCACGGGCCGCGACCCCGCCGTGCTGCGCGCGCTGCTCGTCGACCTCGAACCCGCCACCGACCGCGAGCTCGTCGAGCTGAGCGACCGCCTGCTCGAGCTCGAAGCGCTCATCGCGCGCCGCGTCGGGCTCGACGATCTGCCCTCCGCTCCCCCCGCCGAACCTGCCCCCGCACCCCCCACCGCTCCGACCGGAAGAATGGACGCATGACCACCACAGACCTCCGCGATGCCTTCGGGCGCGTGCGCTCCGAAGTCGGCAAGGCCGTCGTCGGCCAAGACGGCGCCGTCAGCGGCCTCATCGTCGCGCTGCTCACCGGCGGGCACGTGCTGCTCGAAGGCGTGCCCGGTGTCGCCAAGACGCTGCTCGTGCGCTCGCTGAGCGCCGCCCTCGACCTGCGCACGACGCGCGTGCAGTTCACCCCCGACCTCATGCCGGGCGATGTGACCGGCTCGGTCGTCTACGACGCGAAAGCCGGCGACTTCGAGTTTCGGCGCGGGCCCGTGTTCACGAACATCCTGCTCGCCGACGAGATCAACCGCACGCCCCCGAAGACGCAATCGGCGCTGCTCGAGGCCATGGAGGAGCGCCAGGTCACGATCGACGGCGAGACCCACCCGCTGCCGCACCCGTTCATGGTCGCCGCGACCCAGAACCCCGTCGAGTACGAAGGCACCTACACGCTGCCCGAGGCGCAGCTCGACCGGTTCTTGCTCAAGCTCGTGCTCGACCTTCCCGCGCGCGACAGCGAGATCGAGGTCATGCAACGGCACGCCGACGGCTTCAACCCGCGCGACCTCGCCGCCGCCGGCGTCTCGGCCGTCGTCACGGGCGAGCAGATCACCGAGGCCCGCGCGCTCGTCGGCGACGTGCGCGCCTCGGCCGAGCTGCTCGGCTACCTCGTCGACCTCGCGCGCGCGACGCGCCAGAGCCCCTCGGTCAAGCTCGGCGTGAGCCCGCGCGGCACGACGGCGCTGCTCGCCGCCGCCAAGGCCTGGGCCTGGCTGCAGGGCGCCGAAGCGATCACCCCCGACCACGTGCAGGCCATGCTGCTGCCCGTGTGGCGGCACCGCATCGCCCTGCGGCCCGAAGCCGAGCTCGAAGGCGTCTCGGCAGACACCATTCTGCGCGCCATCGTCAGCCAGGTGCAGGTGCCGCTGTGATCGTGACGCTCGCCTAGCCATGGCCGTCACCGGCTGGTTCGTGCTGCTCGTCGCCCTCGGCGTCGTGCCCGTCGTCGCGCTCGCACCCGTCGCGAGCCCCGAGCTCGTGCTGCTCGGGTGGCTCGCGCTGTGCGCGGGGCTCGCGGGCCTCGACCTGGCCCTCGCGGCCTCGCCGCGCGCGCTGCGCCTGCAGCGGCAGACGGATGCCCGCGTGCGCCTCACCGAGACCGCCACGGCGACGCTCTTCGTCACCAACCCGTCGAGGCGCGCGCTGCGCGGCATCATCCGCGACGCATGGGAACCCTCGGCGGGCGCGACCCCGAAGCGCCAGCGACTGCTCGTGCCGCCCGGCGAACGCCGGGCCGTCGTCACGCGGCTCACGCCGTGGCGCCGGGGCGAGCGCCGCACGGCGCTCGTCACGGTGCGGTCGCGCGGCCCGCTGCGGCTCGCCGATCGTCAGGCGAGCATCCGGGTGCCGGGATCGATCACGGTGCTGCCCGAGTTCGCCGCCCGCAAGCACCTGCCCTCGCGGCTCGCGAGGCTGCGCGAGCTCGACGGCCGCACGAGCGTCATGGTGCGCGGCCAGGGCACCGAGTTCGACAGCCTGCGCGAGTACGTGCGCGGCGACGACGTGCGCTCGATCGACTGGCGGGCGACCGCGCGGCGCTCGGGCGGCCCCGGACCGGGTGGGGCACCCGGCCAGACGCTCATGGTGCGCACCTGGCGACCCGAGCGCGACCGGCACGTCGTCGTCATCGTCGACTCGGGCCGCACCGCCGCGGCGCGCATCGCCGACGAGACGCGCCTCGACACGGCCTTCGAGTCGACGCTGCTGCTGTCGGCCCTCGCCGACCGCGCAGGCGACCGCGTCGACGTGGCCGTGTTCGACCGCCGCGTGCGCGGCCGCGTGCAGGGCGCGCGCGGCGCCGACCTGCTCGCCAAGCTCGTCGAGACGATGGCACCCATCGACCCCGAGCTCATCGAGACCGACTACACGGCCGTACCCGGCCTCGTGCGCTCGATGACCGCGCAGCGCTCGCTCGTCGTGCTGTGCGTGCCGCTCGAGTCGCCCGGCGCGACGCGCGGGCTGCTCGCGATGCTGCCGCAGCTCACCACCCGGCACCTCGTGCTCGTCGCGGCCGTCACCGACCCGGCGCTGCTCGAGGCGGCCGGCGCTCGCGAGAACCGCGCCGCGGTCTACCGGGCGGCCGCCGCCGAGCGCGCCCTGCTCGACGCCGAGCGGGTCGCCGCCGCCGTGCGTCGCCTCGGCGGCGACGTCGTGAGCGCAGCGCCCCTCGACCTGCCGCCCGCCGTCGCCGACCGGTACCTCGCGTACAAGGCGGCTGGCCGGCTGTAGCCCCCGCGGCTCCGTGCTCGAGCCGGGTCAGTCGCCGACGACGACGCGCGCGCCGCGGCTGAGGGGGTCGAGGTCGCCCGTCTCGCCGTCGCGGGCGGCCCGGCCCCCGAGCATCCACTGGTACAGCAGGAAGGCGACGAGCGCGACCGTGCCGATGCCGATGCGCACGACGTCGGGCCAGTCTTGCCGCGTGACGTAGCCCTCGATGATGCCGCTCACGAGCAGCGCCGCCACGAGCCCGCCGATGATCGAGAAGAGCGCCCGGCCGTCGTCGGCGAGCGCCTGCAACCGCGTGCGCGAGCCGGGGCTCACCCACGACCAGAAGATCATGAGCCCACCCGCTGCGGCGACGAAGATCGCGTAGATCTCGAGCTGGCCGTGCGGCAGGATGCTGAGGAAGAACACGTCGAGGCGGTCGAACTCGGCCATGATGCCCGCGCTGATGCCGAGCCCCTGCGCGTTCTGGAAGACGATGAAGGGCACGTAGAGGCCCGTGATGCCGAAGGCCACGGCCTGCGCGGCGATCCACGCGTTGTTGCTGAAGACCTGCAGGCCGAACACGGCTTCGCTCGAGGCGCTGTAGTAGCCCACGAAGTCGGTCTCGGCGTACTGCCGCAGCTCGTCGTAGGGCCCGAGCGCCGCGAGCACGCCCGGCGTCGTCGCGACCCACACGGCGTAGAGGCTCGCGATGATCACGAACAGCGCTCCGACGACGAGCGTCAGATGCCGGATGCGGTACAGCGCCGCCGGCACCTCCCGCGTCGCGTAGCGGGCCAGCTGGGCGAGCGGCTCGGCGGTCGCGCCGGTGAAGCGCAGCCGCGCACGCGACAGGACGACGCTGAGCGACGCGGCCTGCGGCACCTGACCCGCGCTCGTCGTGATGGCCGAGAGCTGCGTCGCGCCCGCCTGGTAGTGCTCGATGAGCTCGTCGGCGTCGCGGCCGGCGAACCGGCGACGGCGCGACAGCTCGCGCAGCCGATCCCATTCGGCGGCGTGGGCTGTGGAGTAGGCGTCGAGATCCATCTGTTGAGATGATCGCATGGTGAGCCCAGGAGATGTCGCATGAGTTCGACCGACCCGTCGTTCGACGAGCAGCGCGAGCTGCTGACGGGCGAGGCCGTCGCTCTCGAGCTGCGCGCCACGAGCGTCGTGCTGCGCATGGCGGGCGGAATCATCGACTACCTGATCTACGGCATCGCGACCGGCCTGCTGATCTGGCTCTCGTTCTCGGTCGCCGTCGAGATCGGGTTTCCGGAGGAGCTCGGCACGGCCATCGTCATCGGCTGCGTCGTGCTCGGGCTCGTGCTGCTGCCGGCCGGGGTCGAGACGGCGAGCCAGGGCAAGTCTCTCGGGCGCCTCGCGCTCGGCGACCGCATCGTGCGCGACGACGGCGGGGCCATCGCCTTCCGGCACGCGTTCATCCGCGCCTTCGTCGGGGTCTTCGAGATCGTCTTCACCTTCGGCGGGCTCGCCGTGGTCGTCGCGATGCTCAACGCGCGCGCCAAGCGGCTGGGCGACCTGCTCGCCGGCACGTACAGCCAGTACGAGCGGGTCGGCAGCGTGAGCGCGCCCGTCTACGGGGTTCCCGTCGAGCTCACGGAATGGGCATCCACCGCCGACGTCGCCCGCATGCCGGATGCGCTCGCCCGGCGCATCGCGCAGTTCCTCCGCCAGGCCTCCGGGCACATCCCCGCGACGCGGGAGCGCATCGCGCGCGACCTCGCGGTCGAGGCGGCGCTGTACGTCTCGCCGGTGCCGGGCGGCGACCCCGAACTGTTCCTCGCGGCCGTCGCGGCTCTGCGCCGCGGCCGTGAGGCGACCGCGCTGCAGCTCGAGCGCGCGCGGCTCGACGAGCTGCGCCCGACCCTCGCGGCCCTGCCGCACGGTTTTCCCGACCGCGGCTGAGCCTGTGCCGGGCTAGTACCGGTAGTGGTCGACCTTGTGGGCGCGATCGCGGACGAGCGATCGCGAGAGAGCCGGGCTAGTACCGGTAGTGGTCGACTTTGTGGGCGCGATCGCGGACGAGCGATCGCGAGAGAGCCGGGCTAGTACCGGTAG
>CAZILZ010000001.1:265807-335637 GCA_964540305.1 uncultured Microbacteriaceae bacterium
TGGTCGACTTTGTAGGGACCATCAGCACTGACGCCGATGTACTGCGCCTGCCGCGGAGTGAGGGTCGTGAGGCGAACCCCGAGCGCGTCGAGGTGCAGGCGCGCGACCTTCTCGTCGAGCAGCTTCGGCAGCACGTACACGCCGAGCGGGTACTCGGCCAGCCGCGTGTGCAGCTCGAGCTGCGCGAGCACCTGGTTGGTGAACGAGGCGCTCATGACGAAGCTCGGGTGGCCCGTGGCGTTGCCGAGGTTCATGAGGCGGCCCTCGCTGAGCACGAGGATGCTGCGGCCGGTCGGCAGGCGCCACTCGTGCACCTGCGGCTTGATCTCGATCTTCTCGGCCCCGGGCAGCGACTCGAGGCCGGCCATGTCGACCTCGTTGTCGAAGTGCCCGACGTTGGCGACGATCGCGAGGTGCTTGAGCGCCTGCAGCTGCTCGACCGTGACGACGTTCTCGTTGCCGGTCGCCGTGACGAGGATGTCGATGTCGCCGATGACGTCGTCGAGCCGCGCGACCTGGTAGCCGTCCATGGCCGCCTGCAGCGCGTTGATCGGGTCGATCTCGCTGACGATGACGCGCGCGCCCTGCCCGCGCAGAGCATCCGCCGAGCCCTTGCCCACGTCGCCGTAGCCGCAGACGAAGACGGTCTTGCCGCCCATGAGCACGTCGGTGGCGCGGTTGAGCCCGTCGGGCAGCGAGTGTCGGATGCCGTACTTGTTGTCGAACTTGCTCTTCGTCACCGAGTCGTTGACGTTGATGGCCGGGAAGAGCAGTTTTCCGTCGCGGTGCAGCTCGTAGAGGCGGTGCACGCCCGTCGTGGTCTCTTCCGTCACGCCCAGGATGCCCTGGCCGATGACCGTCCAGCGCTGCGGGTCGCTCTGCAGCGACTCGCGCAGCGCCTCGAGCACGACGCGCCACTCGTGGCTGTCGCCCTCGACCGGGTCGGGAACCGCGCCCGCGGCCTCGAACTCGGTGCCCTTGTGCACGAGCATCGTGGCGTCGCCGCCATCGTCGAGGATGAGGGTGGGGCCCTGCGCCACGCCGTTCTCGTCAGCACCGAAGCCGAAAATCTGCTGCGTCGCCCACCAGTACTCGTCGAGCGTCTCGCCCTTCCAAGCGAAGATGGGGGTGCCCTCGGGCTTCTCGGGGGTTCCGGTCGCGCCGACGACGACGGCGGCGGCGGCTTCGTCTTGCGTCGAGAAGATGTTGCAGCTGGCCCAGCGCACGTCGGCCCCGAGGGCGCGCAGCGTCTCGATGAGCACCGCGGTCTGCACGGTCATGTGCAGCGAGCCGGCGATGCGGGCGCCCTTCAGCGGCTGGTGCGGCCCGAACTCGTCGCGCAGGCTCATGAGGCCCGGCATCTCGTGCTCAGCGAGGCGGATCTGGTGCCGGCCGGCCTCGGCGAGGTTCAGGTCGGCGACCTTGTAGTCGAGCCCGTTGCGGGTGTCGACGGTGAGGGCGGCCGGAAGCGCGGGCGTGTGGATGCTCATACCCGCCATTCTCGCAGGCTCAGACCTGGGGCTCCGCCGGGTATGCGGGGTGTCACGCGCCGTGCTGCTCGGGGTCTCTCAGGGGTTCGAGGGCGGCGAGGATGAGGTCGAGGCCGAAGGCGAACTCCCCGGCGGGGTCGTAGCCGGATTCCGCGAGCCCCACGGCCGATTCGTGGAGGTAGGGGAACTCGTCGGCCGGAAGCTGCGGCAGGTAGACGCTGTCGGTCATCTCGGCGAGCTCTTCGGCGGTGCTGAACGGCAGGCTGGCCTCTTGCAGGGCGTAGCCGTAGACGTAGCTGTTGAGCAGCCAGTTGGCGTGCGTCGCCATGATGATCGAGAAACCCGCCTTCCGCAGGCAGGCGGTGAACGCCTCACGATGGCGCACGTTGGCCGGCCCCGGCGTCGTGCGCGACTCCATGAGGCTGATCGCCCAGGGATGGCGGGCGAGCACCTGCCGGGCAGACATGGCCTGGCTCCGCATCGCCGACTTCCAGTCGGCGTCGTCTGACAGCAGCTCGATCTCGTCGAACACCACGTCGACCATCGCATCGAGCAGGTCTTCTCTGCTCACGACGTAGTGGTAGAGCGACATCGCGCCGGCGCCGAGCTCTGTCGCCAGCCGCCGCATGCTCAGGCCGTGCACGCCCTCACGATCCGCGAGACGCACGGCCTCGGCCACCACGCGCGCCTTGCTGAGCCCGGCATCCGACGCGGCCGGGCGCTGCTCTCGTGCTGGCACGGGGCTCCTTCGGGGTCGATCGACGTGACTACCGTACAGCGTACGGTGTGTAGTACGGTGTACGACGTACAGTGTACGAAACACAGCGTACGATCCGCGCCCGGCCTCCACCGGGCATCCGCTCACGACAGAAAGACGAACCGATGACCCGCTCGACGACCCTCGACCCCGCCCCCCTCTCCGTGCGGGGCAAGCTCGCTGCCGCCTGGATGAGCCTGATCTACCTCATCCTCTACATCGACTACTTCCACCTGTACCAGCCCGGAGAGATCGACTCGATCCGCGACGGCGTCATCTTCGAGTTCGCGATCAGCGGCGCCCTCATGAGCGTCTTCTTCGTGATCATCGCGATCCCCGGGCTCATGGTGCTGCTGTCGGCAGCGCTGCCCGCTCGGGCGAACCGCATGACGAACCTCATCGTCACTGCGGTCTACATCCCGATCATCGTCTTCAACGTGGCCGGCACGACGGCCGACTTCGTCGTCTACTACGTGCTCACCATCGGGGTCGAGCTCGCGATCATGGCCTACATCCTGCGCACCGCCGCCACCTGGCCGCGCACCGCCGCGGTCACGAGGTAGGGCCGGGATGGTCTCGACCTCCGCGCCGACGAGGCCCGCCCCCGCGCGGGCGCGCCGGCGCAGCGGGTGGCCGGCGGTGACGGGCCTGCTGCTGCTCAGCGCCCTGCCCATCCTCGGCGGCGCCCAGCGCCTGGGCGAGCTGGGCACCGACCCCGCGAGCGCGCCGTCGGCCGCGCTCGCGGGGGTGATCGTGGCGCACATCGTGGGGATGAGCCTGTACTGCCTCCTCGGCGCGTTCCAGTTCTCCCCCGCGCTGCGGGGTCGGAGCGCCTGGCATCGCCGTGCCGGCCGCGTGCTGATCCCCGCCGGCATGGTCGGCGCGCTCGCCAGCATCGCGCTGGCGGTCTTCTTCTCCGGCCCGGCCGACGAGTTCGCGCTGGCGATCGTACGGATCGTCTTCGCCGTGCCGATGCTCGTGTTCCTCGTGCTCGCCACGGCCGCGATCGTGCGCCGCGCGTTCGCGGCACACGGCGCGTGGATGACCCGCGCCTACGCGATCGCCGTCACCGGCGGAACCCAGGCGCTCGTGCTCATCATCTGGTCGGTGCTCGGCGGCGAGACCGGCGTCGTGAGCGAGACCTGGCTCGTCGGCGTGGGCTTCGTGATCAACAGCCTCGTGGCGGAGGGGATCATCCGGCGCCGGGCACGACGCGACGTCAGGCGCGGATGAGCCCCAGCACCTCGTCGCGGATCGCGGCCATCGTCTCGGCGGTGGCCGCTTCCGCGTTGAGGCGCAGCAGCGGTTCGGTGTTCGAGGGCCGAACGTTGAACCACCAGAAGCCGTCGGGGGCGCCGCCCGTCACCGTGAGGCCGTCGAGCTCGTCGAACTCGCCGCGGCCCTGTAAGGCCTCGACGATGCGCGTGTAGGCGGCCGGAACGTCGTCGACCGTCGAGTTGATCTCACCGCTCGCCGCGTAGGGCGTGAACTCGGCCGCGAGCTCCGACATCGGCCCGTCGTACTGCCCGAACTGCGCGATGAGGTGCATGGCCGCGAGCATGCCGTTGTCGGCACCCCAGAAGTCGCGGAAGTAGTAGTGCGCCGAGTGCTCGCCCCCGAAGATCGCCCCCGAGTCGCGCATGACGTCTTTGATGAGCGAGTGCCCGACGTGCGTGCGCACCGGGATGGCGCCCGCCGCCGTGATCGTCTCGGGCACGACCCGCGAAGTGATGAGGTTGTGGATGACGCGGATGTCGCCGGTCTCGCCCGCGGCGCGCACGCGCCTGATCTCGCGCAGCGCCACGATCGCGGCCACCGCGCTCGGCGTGACGGGCTGCCCGAGCTCGTCGACGACGAAGCAGCGGTCGGCGTCGCCGTCGAAGGCGAGCCCGAGGTCGGCGCCGTGCTCGAGCACGGCCTTCTGCAGATCGACGAGGTTGGCCGGCTCGAGCGGGTTCGCCTCGTGGTTCGGGAAGGTGCCGTCGAGCTCGAAGTAGAGGGGGATGATCTCGAGCGGCAGAGCGGGCAGGCCCGCGGCCGTGCCGAGCACGGCGGGCACCGTGAGCCCTCCCATGCCGTTGCCGGCATCCACCACCACGCGCAGGGGGCGCACACTCGAGAGGTCGACGAGCTCGCGCAGATAGGCGGCGTAGCCGGGCAGCACGTCGCGGTGCGAGAGCGTGCCGGGGGCATCCACCACCGGAATCGGGCCGTCGGCGAGGTAGGCCTGCGCGCGGTCGCGGATGCCTGAGAGGCCCGTCGCGAGACTGATGCCCTGGGCGCCCGCACGGCAGAACTTGATGCCGTTGTAGGTGGCCGGGTTGTGGCTCGCCGTGAACATGGCGGCCGCGACGCCGTCGTGCCCGCTCGCGAAGTACGTCTCGTCGGTCGAGCACAGACCGAGCAGGGCGACGGATGCGCCTCGCGCCTGCGCCCCGCGCGCGAACGCGGCGGCGAACCCCGGCGAGCTGTCGCGCATGTCGTGCCCGACGACGATCTCGTGACCGGCCGCCGCGATCTCGTCGACGAAGCCGGCTCCGAGCGCCTCGACCACCTCGTCGGTCAGTTGAGAGCCGACGAGCCCCCGCACGTCATAGGCCTTGATGAACGACGAGAGATCGGGCGCGGTGGTCACCCCTCTACCGTACCGGGCGTTCAGCCCACCTCGCCGAGGGCGCTGTAGCGCACGATCTGCCAACCGTTGGGCGCCGAGAGCCGCTCGGAGTGCCGTACGCACAGGTCGTAGCTGTGCGGTTCGGGCCGGGCGCTCAAGGGGCCGAGCACCGCCATCGAGTCGGCGTAGACGTAGGTGAGCGTGCGGGCGGCCTCGTCGCTGCACGCCACTTTGCTGCACGGTCGAGCGCTCATCGTGCCCCCAGCATACGGCGGGCCCGCACGCCCACGACGATAGGCTGGGGGCGTGGCACGAGTGGGCAGGGAACAGCCGAGTGCGCGAGCCCGCGCCCGCCACGGCCGCCTCGGGCGCTCGCCCGTCACGGGCCCGCATCTGCCGCTCGCCCACACGCGCCGCGACCTCTTCGAGACGACCGTGCAGGCGACCGCCGACTACCTCGTCGACCTGTGGCCCGACGAGCTCGCGACCCTGCGCATCGACGTCGTGGCGATGCCCGACCAACCGCCGGGGGTGCGCGGCGTCGCACGATGGCGCGTGGTCGCCGCCGAGAGCCTCGTGGTGCTCTACCGCATCCCCATCGAGCGCATGAGCCGACTGCACCGCGACGACGACTGGCACCGGCGCCTCATGGTCGAGAGCTGCGTGTTCCGCGCGGTGGGCGAGCTCATCGGCAAAGACCCGTGGGATCTCGCACCCGACCGCTTCCGGCACTGGTGAGCGAGAACTGCTGAGCGAGCGCCGCCGCTAGTACGGGAAGACCGTGAGGGCCCCCGTCGCGCTCGGCGGCGGCAGCACGCGCGAGCCGGCCAGCAGGCCCTCGCCCCGGTAGGTCACGCTCGCGTGCACGATGCCCGTCGACACGATGCGCACGCCCGCATCGGCGGCGGAGGGCACGGCGATCACGCCCCCGGGCGGCACCGTCACCGGCAAGCCGTCGACGGTCACCTCGGCTCCTCCCGCGGGGGCGAGCAGGTGCAGCAGCGCCGACTGGCCCGCGGCGAGCGGCGCCACGGCGACGAGCACCTCGACGTCGGCGGCGATCGCGGGGCTCGGCGTGAACCATTCGACATCGGCCGACTCGGCGCCCGCGGTGCTCGTGCGGCCCGCCACCACGATCGGCTGGCTCGACTCGATGACGACTCCGTACTCGCCGTCGGCGAGCTCGGTGAACGGCAGGTCGAGCACGATGCCCGGCTCGAGGGTGGCCTCGGTCACGAGACCCGTGCCGCCCGGCGGCGGCACCAGGGTGACGGTGACCTGGGCGGGGTCGAGACCCGGGGCGAGCATCCGCAGCGCCGGAAGGCCGTCGGCCCCGCCGTCGGCGCTCGAGCGCTCGAGGGCGAGCTCGCCCGCGATCACGGGCAGGGCGGGGATGACGTGGCGCTCGGCGGGCTCGGCGAGCGGTGTCACGAGGCTGATGCCGCTCGGCGTGAGGCCGCGCACGATCGACGTCTGCAGGGTCGCCGCGACGGATCCGCCCGTGCTCGTCACGCGCATGACGGGCGAGGGCTCGTCGACCGCGAGGCCCGCGAGGGGCACGACCCGCTGGGTTCCGGCGGCGACGATGAGCCCCGAGGTTCCGGGAGCCTCGATCGGGCCCGCGTCGCCCCACAGCTGAAGGTCGACCGCGGCGTCGACCTCGTCGGCGTTGCTGAGCACGATCCAGGTGGTACGGCCGACGGTCGTCGCGCCGCCCACGAGCCAGGCCGTACGGGCCGGCGTGAGGCAGTCGGCCGCGGCGAGCCCGCTGACGTCTGCGGTGCTCGCGAGCACGCTCTCGCTCGCCGCGAGGGCGTCGCCCGGCGCCTCGCGCGGCAGCGTCACGGCGACGGCGCCGCCGTCGAGCACGTCGGCCGACGTGAGGCCGCGCTCGACGAGACCCGCACCCGAGCTGAGTCGGCGCGCCTCGGCGACAACCGTCACCTGCGGGTCGGCGCCGCGCGTGAGCCCGAGGGCTCCGCCGCCGCACACGAGCGACTGGTCTGATCGGTCGGGCGTCACGGCGAGGGCGGGCACGGTCGGCGCGAGGCTCGGGCCCGGAACGAGCAGCACGGCGGCCGCGAGCGCCGCCGCCGCACCCGCCGCGATGAGGGCGAGGGATGCGCGCCCGCCCGCGACGAGCAGCGAGCGCCCGCGGGGCGCGCGGGGCGCGCGTGCGGCAGCGGTCGGTTCTCCTGGAGTCGGCTCGGGCATGGTCGGCTCGGGCGTGGTCGGCTCAGGCACGGTCGGCTCACTCATCGTCGTCGCCCGCCTCGAATGTGGCCGCGGGGCCGTCGTCGGGCCGCAGCTCGGCCCGGCTGCGGCGCGGTCGAAGGCTCGTCGGCAGGGCGAGCAGCAGGGTCAGGGCCAGGATGCCCAGCTGCACCCCGAGCACGATCGGGCTGCTCAGCGGCCGTTCGGCGGTCGTGACGCTCACGGTGCCCACGGGCACGACGCGCCACAGCCGACCCGCGTCGGCCTCGCCGATGGGGGCGAGCACGGCGTTGCCGTCGAGGGCCGCGGTGATGCCCTCGCCCGCCGACGCCGGCACGCCCGCCGACGACCCTTCGAGCAGCACGAAGCGCACGTCGAGGGCGTCGAGCGCCTCGGTGAGGTCGCGGCCGCTCGGCGCGGCGAGGTTGCCGACGAGGTCGGCGAGAGCGAGCTGCTCGGGGTTCGAGCCCGCGTCGTCAGCTGCGGCGGATCCGCTCGCGAGCGCCGTCGTCGTCGTGATCGTGCGCTGCCCGATGAGGGTGGCCCCCGCGCCGCGGTCGAGGCGCGCGGCGACGCCGCCCTCGATCGGCGTCAGCACGATCGTGCCGATGCCGGGTTCGCGCTGAGCCTGGGCCGCGACGATGGCATGCAGGCTGCGGGGTTCTGCCGCGACGACCGACGCGGTGCCGGCGAGCAGGGTCGCGAGCGCCGGCAGGGCCACGGCGACGGCCGCGAGCACGGTCACGAGCCCGAGCGAACCGGCGAGCACGCCCGCACCTCGCCGTTCGGGGCCGAAGGTCGCGGTGCGGTGCTGCATGGGGGTGTAGGCACGCATCACGTCGAGCCCGACCCCCGCGGCGAGCACGAGCCCGAGCAGGTAGAGGCTCAGGGCCGGCCCGGCGTCGAGCGGCACGGCCTGACCACCCGCGACGACCACGGCGACACCCGCGACAGCCCACGCCGTGATGAGGCCGAGGGCGCCGAGCACGAGGGGCACGATGCCGCGGCGGCCCTCGGGCAGGGCGAGCCCCACGAGCGCGAGCACGAGCACGGGAGCCGCGAGAGCGGCGAGCACGATCGCGAGCACGAGCGGCGGCACGCCGGGCAGCAGCTCGCCGAGCGGCCCGAGCACGAGCGACAGGTCGGGCCAGCCGAGCAGCAGGCCCGTCGGCGAGCTCGCGCCCGGTGCGGAGGGCAGGCCCGGGTCGGCGAGCAGTCCGAGCGGGGTGCCCCGCCGAAGCTGGTCGTAGACGAGGGGGGCGAGCAGAGCCGCGGTCGGCACCGGGAGCGTCAGCAGTCGGCCGAATCGGCGGGGGTTGGCGAGCATCCACACCAGCCAGGCGACGAGAAGAGCGGGCAGCAGGCTCGGCGAGCTCGCGACGACGACGGCCGAGGTGAGGCCCGCAACGGCGGTCGCACTCCACGACCGGGGGGCGCGCGCGGCGCTCATGACGAGCACGGGCAGGGCCAGGTGGGCGATGACGGCCGCGGGGCGGCCCTCGACGAGAGCGGTGAGCAGCGGGGGCGAGAAGGCCCACAGCAGGGCGACGACCGCGGCGGGGCCTGGCCGGCGCACGAGCACGGCGGCGGCCCACCAGGCGCCGAGCGCGGCGAGCGGCAGCGCGGCGATCCACAGCACCACGATCGAGAGCGAGGGCTGCCACGGCGTCAGCAGGCCCAGCAGGGCGAGCACGAAGGCGAAGGGGTCGGCGGCACCCGCGGTCGTGCGCTCGAGGCCCGCGAGCAGCGTCGGCACGTCGGGGGCGAGCGGGGCGAGGGCACCGCCCAGCAGGGCGGGCGCGCCGAACAGGGGCGCGGCCGCGACAGCGCCGACGGCGGCGGCGAGCACGACGACCGATGCCCCTCCGGGCAAGAAGTCGGGCCGCGGCGGCCGGTCGTCCTCCTGCGCGCTCAGCACGGCATCGCGCGCGATGGCACGGCGGCGGCGCACCTCGTCGGGCGGCATGCGCAGCGGAGCGATCGCGCCCCAGCCGAGCGTGCGGCCGCGGGCGAGGCGGCGGCGCGCGCTCGGCACCGCCGAGCCCGAGAACGCCACGGCGAGCGCGGCCGTGAACTCGCCGCCCGCGAGGGTGGGGCGCTTGCGCAGCAGCTGGCCCAGCGCACGGGCGACCGCGATCGGCAGCAGGCTCAGCCAGTGCAGGGGCACGGCGAGCCCGGGCGCGTAGACGAGCCGGCGGTGCAGCTGGGCCGTGCGGCGCAGTCGCGCGAGCGTGCGTTCCGACACCGGGCGCCCGGCTCCGGGCCGGGCGGCGACGGCCGAGCCCTCGTGCACGAAGACCCGCGCCTGCGGCACCCCGATGACCCGATGGCCGGCGAGGCGGATGCGCACGCACAGGTCGAGCGCCGCATCGACCGCGGGCAGGGCCGGGTCGAAGCCTTCGACCGCGTTGTAGACGCTGCGGCGCACGAGCATTCCCGCCTCGCCCACGGCGAGCACGTCGCTCAGCCGGTCGTGCTGCGCCTGGTCGAGCTCGCGCTCGGCGATCGCGATCGTCGCGCCCCCGTGCGTGAGCGTCTCGCCGTAGCCGGCGATCACCGTCGGATGCTCGGCCTCGAGCTGCTTGGGCCCCGCAGCCGCGACCGAGGGCGCGATCTCGACGGCGGCGAGCAGGCGCTCGAGCGCGTGCGGGTCGGGCACGGTGTCGTGACGCAGCAGCCAGAGCCACTCCTCCACCCCGCCGTACGGCGAGTTCGCCACGGGTTCGGCGACCGGCAGGGCGCCGAGGCCGCGATGCACGAGCTCTCCGAATCCGAGGCCCGACCCGGCGGTGACGTACTGGGTGGGGTTCGCGGCCGCGAGCTGGGCCGTCACCGCGTCGGCGCCGGCGGCGTCGACGACCACGAGCAGGTCGGGGCGGCGGCTCTGGTGGGCGAGAGCATCCAGCGTCTGCTGAAGCGCCCCGCCGCCTCGGCGGGCGACGAGAATCGCGATGACTCGAGGCTGCACTCTGTCGACCCTAGACGGCGTCGACGCTAGGCGCGCGAGGCGCGGCGCATCAGGCGCGGCGGCGCAGCTTGCGGCGCTCGCGCTCGCTCAGGCCGCCCCAGATGCCGAAGCGCTCGTCGTTCTGCAGCGCGTACTCGAGGCACTCAGACTTGACCTCGCACGTCGTGCAGATCTTCTTAGCGTCGCGCGTCGAGCCGCCCTTCTCAGGAAAGAAGGCCTCGGGATCGGTCTGCGCGCACAGCGCGTCGGCCTGCCAGGCGAGCGCAGAGTCGTCGTCGTCGGCCGATCGCACACGCCGCACGCCCGGTACGCCGAGGCGAACCGGATCGACGAACCAATCTCCGGGAACAGTGTTCCGGTACTCGCTCATCAGCCTGACTCCTTCCCCCGCACGACCCCCGTTGCGCGGGATGCCCTAATTACACTCGTGTGATTCGCTCGCGTCAAGTCGCGGATAGTAAAAGGTTCGACCCGCTATTCAGAGTTGCGACGCGCCGCAGAACCCGCTATGAGCGCGAGGGATGCTCAGCAGGTGCCGCCCGAGATGACCCGGTCGCTCAGCGAACCGGTGCCGCCGAGCGCGTAGACCTCTTTGGCGAGCAGCATCACGATGTCGACGAGCTCTCCTGACCGCAGGCACGCGCGGGTCGAGAGGTAGAGTGGCGACCCGGTGGCGGCGGCGAGCGGCCCGCCCGCGAGCGCGTCGGCGAAGCCCTCGCCCGCGGCGAGGAACGCGAAGTCGGTGCCGACGGGGCCGAAGACGGCGGCGTTGAGCTCGCGCGCGGTGTCGTAGCGCGAGGCACCCGCGTAGCGCGTCAGCTCGGCGAGCGCCCCCACGTGGGCGGCGAGCGAGGCCTCGACGCCGCTCGAGAGCGCCCCCGTGCCGCCCGCGAGGTGCAGGTCGGGCGTGCCGAGATCGGTGATGAGCGTGCGCGTGGCGACGTCGGCCGCGCTGAGAGCGCCGTCGACGAGCAGCACGGCGCCGCCGAGCCGGGCGGCGGCAGGGCCCGCCGCGAGAGCGTCGGGGAAGGTGCGGCCCGTCGCGATGAACAGGTGCGGCACCCCGGCGGCGAAAGCGTCGTCGACGAGCAGGCGCGACGTCGCGTAGCGGTCGGCGCCCGCGATGCGGCGCACCAGCCCGGGGTCGGGCACGAAGGCGGCGAGGGCCGACTCGACGGCGGCCTACACCACGCCTGTACCGCCGACGATCACGATGCGCGCGGGGTCGAGGCGGTCGAGCTCGGTCGCGATGACTGACGGGAGGGCATCCGGCCGCGTCAGGAGCATGACGCCGCCGTCGCGCGCCGCCGCGGGGCCCGCCGAGAGCGCGTCGGCGTAGCCCGCGCCGGTCACGATGTAGACGACCGGGGCCGACTCGCCGGGACCGATGATGCTCTGCGAGATCGCCACGGCGGTCTCGTAGCGGTCGGCGCCGGAGATGCGGAAGAACTCGAGGGGCGTGGGCTCGAGGGTGACTGTGCCGATCGTCGTCAGCACGTCCGCGTTGACCGTCAGAGTGTCGGACGCGTACCAGAACGGCTCGTCGTACCAGTACTCACGCACCGGCACCGTCACGTCGTACGACACGAACTCGACGCGGTACTGCCCCGGCGTGAGCCCCGCCATCGTGAACTCGCCGTTCACGCCGAACTCGTCGACGTCGCCCTGCCAGTGCCAGAGCTCGTCGATCGCGTCGAACCGCCAGAACCGCACCCAGCTCGAGCCGGTCTGCGCCGCGAAGGGGCCCGAGCCGTCGTAGTCGTACACGCGCAGCGTTCCGGTGACCGAGGCGGTCGTGGCCGGGCTCAGCTGCGGAGCCTCCGAGAGCACGACCCGCGCCGTCTCGCGATCGGTCGCCGTCGTGGCCTCGGCCGCCGTGAGCGGCGCGGGCGCGGTGCCGTCGGGCGCGGTGCCGTCGGGCGCCGGGCCGTCGGGAGACCGCGGCGGAGCATCCGTCGCCGCTGCGGAAGCCGCCTGGGGCCCGCTGAGCGCGCCGAGCCCCGTCAGGACGAGGGATGCGCACAGGGCGAGAGCGAGCAGACGGGCGCGGGCGGTGGATGCCACGGCAGACCTCCGAGGTCGGGGAGCCGCCGGGGCTCCAGCGGCACCCGACGATTCCTCGACGCTAGCGGCGCATGGTCATGATCGAGCATCCCTCATTCTGGGGGGTGTGGATGACCGGCTCGGCGCCCGCGGAGGCGCTATGCGCCCACCGCGCGCCAGCGGCGCTCACGCACCTCGACCATCGGTCAGCGCCGACTGGAGACCCCGCCCAGCACCGGCGCGCTCGTCTCGTCGAAGATCGTGATCGTGTCACCGCTGCAGCTCTCGAAGACGGCGACCTTCTGCGCGAGGACTCCCGTGCCCCCGACCGCGAACACCGAGTTCGCGAGCAGCGCCACGATGTCTTCCCACACCGCATCGGTCACACAGCCGGCCTCGGTGAGATACACGGGGGCACCGATCGCTCCGCCGAAGGGCCCGGCCGCCAGCGCATCGGCGAAACCGTATGCGTTGACCAGGAAGGCGGTGTCGGAGTAGAAGAAGAACTCGATGGCGATCGCGATCGACGTGCGGAACCGGTCGGTGCCCCACACTCGATCGACCGGGAAGCTCGCGCCGGCCAGCGACGACTCGATGCCCGTCGAGATCGAGCCCGTACCCCCGATGAGGTACGTGGGCACATCGAGAGTGTTCAGCAGTGAGCGGGTCGCGGTGGTCAGGGTGGAAGCCGACCCGTCGACGAGCAGCACTGCGCCGTACGTCGCACCCGCGGCCGACCCTGCGGCGAGCGCGTCGGGGAAGTTGCGGCCGGTCGCCACGAGCACGGTCTCGGGCGGGATGCCGTCGAAGCCCTCGGTGATGACGGCCCGCGAGGTCGCGTAGCGGTCGGCGCCCGCGATGCGGCGCACGTTCGTGCCGCCGCCGACATAGCTCGCGAGCTGCGTCTCGACGGCCGTCGAGACGACGCCGGTGCCGCCGACGATCGTGATCGTGGTGGGGTTGAGGCGATCGAGCTCGAGCGCGACCGACGAGGGGATGCTCGTGGGCGAGACCATGAGCATGGGGCCGCCGAGAGCGTTGGCGAGCGGGCCCGCCGAGAGCGCGTCGGGGTAGTCGAGCCCGCTCACGATGACGACGTCGACAGCGGCGTCAGGCGGGAACTGGAGCAGCGAGAGCTCGGCGGCGGTCTCGAACCGGTCGAGACCGGCGAAGCGATCGGCGTAGATCTTGCGCGACGGCATCGTGATGGTGGGCAGATTGAGCGGCGCGCCCTCGAAGAGCTCGACGGTGCCGGCGTTCTCGAAGTAGCGCGAATCGGGGTACCAGTAGCGCGATATCTCTGTCTCGCCGCCCTGGATGAAACTGAACCGGTACTCGCCGGCCGGCAGGCCCGCGAGCGACCAGTCGCCCGAACCGGTGAAGGTCGTCGCGAACGCCTGAAGCACCCAGCGGCTCGTGCCGGTGTCGAACCGGTACGCCGTGACGTTGCCGTTCGAGACCGGGCGCACGGTCGGGTTGGCCTCGGTGCTGAACAGCAGCCGGCCGGTGAGCAGACCCGCCGCCGCGGGCTGCAGGCCTTCGGCGGGCGCGTCGGCGGTCGGGCGATCGCTGCGCGACGTCGGCTCGTTCGCGGGCGGCTCGACCTGCGCGGGGTCAGTCGCCCGAGGCCACCGGGGCAGACACCTCGCCCGTAAACCCTGCGGGGTACGACAGACCGCTGCAGTTCGTGAGGGTGTAGACAGAGCTCGAGAGCGCGCCGGTTCCGCCCACCGTCGTGACCGTGTTGGCGAGCAGGAACTCGAGGTCTTCCCACACCGAGTTCGTCACGCACGCACCGCTCGTGAGGTAGACGGGTGCTCCGCGCCTGCCGGCGATGGGGCCGGCGGCCAGGGCATCGGCGAAGCCCGACCCGTTGACCAGGTAGGCGTAGTCGGCGTAGACGAAGAACTCGACAGCGATCGCGACCGAGGTGGCGTAGCGGTCGGCGCCCGAGACACGGTTGCCTCCGAGGCCGAGCGTGGCGACGGCCTGCTGGATGCCGGTCGAGACCGAGCCGGTACCGCCGATGACCGAGACGGTCGAGCCGATGCTGTCGAGCAGCGCCGTTGTCGGGGCGTCGAGGGTCGAGGCGGCTCCGTCGACGAGCAGCACGGCGCCCTGGATGTGGCCGGCTGCCGCACTCGCGGCGAGCGCGTCGGGGAAGTTGCGGCCCGTGGCGAGCAGGATCTCGCTGGGCGCCACACCGTCGAAGCCGTTGTCGAGAACAGCCCGCGAGGTGGCGTAGCGGTCGGCGCCCGCGATGCGCACGACGCCTGATCCGGTGGTCACAAAGGCCTCGAGCTGCTCGGCGACCGACGCCGACACGACACCAGTGCCCCCGACGATGATGATGATGGTGGGGTCGAGGCGGGTCAACTCGGCGGCGGTGGCCGCAGGAATACCGGTCGGCGTCACCATGAGCATCGCCCCGTTGAAGGCATTGGCGAGCGGGCCGGCAGAGAGCGCATCGGGGTAGTCGAGGCCGTTGACGATGACGACGGGAACCTCGGCGTCGTTGGTGAACTGCGTCTGCGACAGCGCAACGCTCGTCGCGAAGCGATCGGCGCCCGCGACGCGGTTGATGCCGAACAGCCGCTGCGGCACGACAACCGTGCCGAAGTTGACCCCCACGCCTTCGGTGAGGGCGACCGGCGTCGAGCTGTCGGCTTCCCTCGCGTGGTCGTGCCAGATGCGCGAGTAGAGAGGCTCGCCGTCTTGCAGGAAGCTGAACCGGTAGTTGCCCACGGGCAGATCGAGCATCGACCAGTAGCCTTCCGCGTCGAACGTGCTGGTCGAGTCTTGCCAGAGGAAGTCGCCGGTGAACAGGCTCTCTCGGAACGCGACGACCTCGCCGATGTTGACCGGCTCCCCGCCCGGATTGCTCGTGGTGCTGAAGAGCAGTCGCCCGCTCACGAGGCCGGCCGCGGCGGCCGTGAGGCCATCGGTGCCGCCGTCGGGGGTGCGGGCATCGTCGCGCGAAGCGGGCGCTGCAGGAGCATCCGTCTGCGCGACAGCGGGAACCGCCGTCAGCAGGGTCGTGGCCACCAGGGTGGCGGTGAGCACAGCGGCAAGGCTACGGCGGCGGATGCGGGGCACGTCGACTCCAATGAGAGGGGCTCGAGCATCCGCAGTCGCGAATCAGACTCATCGCGATGCTAAAACGACCTTCTCTCGCGCACAAGCACCAATATTCGGCCGCGATATCAGGCGGATGCCCGCCGCGCCTGCCACGCCGACTCGACCATCTCGGCGAGGGTGTGGCGCATCGCCCAGCCGAGGTCGCGCGCCGCGAGCTCGCCGCTCGCCACGATGCGCGGCGGGTCTCCGGGGCGGCGGTCGCTCACCTCGGGGGAGAAGGCGATGCCGGTGACGTCGGCCACGGCATCCATGATCTGGCGCACCGAGACGCCGTCGCCCGAGCCCAGGTTGTAGGCCGGCTCGAGGGCGTCGCCCGCTTCGAGTCGACGTGCGGCCTCGACGTGCGCGAGCGCGAGGTCGGCGACGTGGATGTAGTCGCGCACGCACGTGCCGTCGGGCGTCGGGTTGTCGGTGCCGTTGATGCGCGGCACGCGCCCCTCGACGAGCGCGTCGAACACGAGCGGGAAGAGGTTGTGCGGGCTCGTATCGCGCACGGCCGGGTCGCCCGAGCCGACGACGTTGAAGTAGCGCAGGCTCGTGTGGCGCAACCCCGCCGCGACGGCCTGGTCGCGCAGCAGCCACTCGCCGATGAGCTTCGACTCGCCGTAGGGCGACGTCGGGCTCTTGGGGGTGTCTTCGGTCACGAGGTCGACGTCGACGGCGCCGTACACGGCGGCCGACGATGAGAACACGCACTGCTGCACGCCGTGCCGCTGCATCGACTCGAGCAGCGTGATCATGCCCGTGACGTTCTGCTCGTAGGTGTGCAGGGGCCGCTGCACGCTCACGCCGGCGTACTTGAACCCGGCCACGTGGATGACGCCCGTGACCGCGTGATCGGTGAGCACCGCATCCACCGCCGCCGCGTCGAGGATGGAGGCGCGCACGAAGGGCACTCCCTCGGGCACGAAGGCGGCGTGACCGCTCGAGAGGTCGTCGAGCACGACCGGGGCGAGCCCTGCCGCGGTGAGGGCGCGCACGACGTGCGCCCCGATATAGCCGGCTCCGCCGGTGACAAGCCACGTCATGCTCTTAGGCTAGGGCCACCGTGTATGTGAACGAGGCCCACCCCGACGCCGCGGCGGCCCGCGTGACCCTCGTGGTGGTCGCGCTCGGCCGCACCGCGCGCCTCGTCGACTGCCTCGCCTCGCTCGTCGCGCACGAGTCGCGAGCCGCCTTCCGCATCGTGTGCGTCATCAACCCGGTCTCGGACGAGGACGAGGGCGACGACGACGGGATGCTCACCGCGAGCATCGCCGCCCTCGACGTGCTCGTCGTCGAGCCCGCCATGAACCTCGGCTGGGGCGGCGGCCTGCATGCGGGTCGGCGAGCGGTCGGCAGCGACCTGTTCGCCTGGGTGCAAGACGACATGGTGGTGCTGCCGGGGTGGCTCGATGCCCTCGTCGAGGCGGCCGACGCGCACCCCGGTGTCGGCGCGTTCGGCTCGACCCGGCTCGATGGGGCGGGCGCCGTCGGCCTCTACAACGCGGGGTGGTGCGAGCCCCCCGACTCGGCCGCCGAGTGGAACGCCAGCGACCCGACCGAGCACGGCCTGCCGGCCGAGGTCACGGCGTTCGACTGGGTGACGAGCAAGGGCCTGCTCTGCCGCACGGTCGCGTGGGATGCGGTCGGCGGGCCCGACCCGTCACTGTTTCCGCTCACCCACGTCGACAAAGACTTCTGCCTGCACCTGCGGGCCCACGGCTGGCTCGTCGCCCTGGTGCCCTCAGCGCACCTGCGGCACGCGGGCAACCAGAGCGCTCCCGGGCTGCTGCGCGAGTACCTGAGCGAACGACTCACTGCACGCATCGACGCACGCTGGGGTGGCGTCGCGGCGGCTCTGCCGCGCGCCGGGGCCGCCGAGGTCGACCACGACTGCACGCGCGCGCGAGCCGCCGACGTGCAGCAGTGGAGCGCCCGCGAAGCAGCCGACATCGTGGTCGACTTCGGCCGCTGGGCGCAGCGACGTCGGCGCGCCGCCGAACTCGAGCTGGTCGACGCGCACGCGGCGCTCGCGGCGGCCCGCGGCGAGACGGATGCCCTGCGCGCCTCGCGCTCGTGGCGGCTCACTGCGCCGCTGAGGCGCCTGCGCCGCCGAGGGCCCACGACGAGCGACTGACGGGCATACTGTGCGCATGGCCGACACCTCTCCCGAACTGCCCGGAACCGCTGACGTGCAGACCGTCACGCGCCACGGCGAACGCACGACGCCCGGCATCGACGGCGTCGTGCTGCGCACCCCCGTCACCCACGTCGACCATCGCGGGGCGCTGCACGAGATCTACAACGGCGACCCCGACCTGTGGCCCGAGCCTGTCGTGCACCTGTACCAGTCATCGGTCTTTCCCGGTCAGATCAAGGGCTGGTCGCGTCACACCACCAAGATCGACCGCTACACGCTCGCGACGGGCGAGCTGCTCGTGCTGCTCTACGACGGGCGCCCCGACTCGCCGACCCACGGCCTCGAGCAGTCGGTCGTGATCACCCCTCGCGGGGTGCGCCAGGTGCGCATTCCGGCGGGCGTCTGGCACATGCTCATCAACGTCGGCACAGAAGAGGCGCACGTCATCAACATGCCGACCGAGCCGTACCATCACGACGCGCCCGACCGCATCCTGCTGCCGTGGAACACCGACGAGCTGCCCGTCGACGTGCGCGCCTACCTGCCGAAGTTCTAGCGGGTCACGGCGCGCAGGGCGTCAGCGTCTCGACGGCGGTGCTGAGCGAGCCGGTTCCGCCGACCAGGAAGAACTCGCCGACGAGGCTGTCGTGGATATTGTCGAGCACGACGGGTGGCACGCAGGTCGGCTGCGCGAGCGTCAGCGGCGTGCGCTGCACGCTCGCCCACCAGCCGATCGCGAGTGCGTCGGCGAAGCCCGTGCCCGTGGCGATGTAGGTGAGCTCGCGCTGCGGGAAGAACGCGTCGGCGATCGCGATCGCCGTCTCGTAGCGGGATGCCCCCTGCACTCGATCGACGCTGACGCCGAGCCCCGCGATCTGCGTCGCGATGCCCGCCGAGATCGACCCCGTGCCGCCGATGAGCGTGACAGGGCGATCGAGCGAGTCGATGAGATTGCGGCTCGCGGTGTCGAGCGTCGACCGGCTGCCGTCGACCAGCAGCACCGCGCCGCCGAAGGCCCCGGCGGCGGGTACGGCTGCGAGCGCGTCGGGGAAGTCGCGGCCGGTGGCGATGAACAGGCTGTTGAGCGGCACCTGGCTCTGCATGAGCGTGACGAGTGCGCGCGAGGTCGCGTAGCGGTCGGCGCCCGCGACGCGCACGACGTCGGTCGGGTTCGGCACGAAGGTCTTCAGCTGCGTCTCGACCGCCGCCGACACGACGCCGGTTCCGCCGACGATCGTGATGAGGTACGGGTCGAGCCGGGTGAGCTCGGCCAGCGTCTCGGGTGGGATCGACGTGGCGGTCACCATGAGCACCGGCGAGGCGTCGCGGCCTGCGTAGGGGCCCGCTGACAGCGCATCGGGGAAGGTCAGGCCGTTGACGATGATGACGTGCCGGTCGGCGCCGTCGGGGCTCAACGGCAGCCCGATCTCGACGGCCGTCGCGAAGCGGTTGTCGCCCGCGACGCGGTACTGGTTGAACTGCCGCTGGCCGAGCACGACATCGCCGAACGGGTACGGCACGCCGTCGGTGAGCGTGATCGTCTCGGCATCGAACACGAACCGGAAGTCGTCGAACCACTCGCGCACGGGCAGTGCGCGGGTGTCGGTCGAGATGAACTCGACCTCGTAGTCACCGGCGGGTAGCCCGGCGAACGAGAAGGTGCCGTCACCGCCGACGACCGCCGTCGATGCCGGGGCACCCGGCCACCCGTCGACGGGATACACGCTCACGGTGCCCGCGTTCGCGACGACGGGGCTGCCGCCGCCCGCAGGCACGATGAGAAGGCGCCCGCTCACGAGGCCCGACAGGGCGGGTGCCAGCGCGGCGTCATCGGGGCCGCCGACCGTGCGTGCCGTTGCGGGCGACACGGCGATCGAGACCGAGAGCACGACCGCGGCGAGCGCCGAGAGAGCCACGAAGCGGCGAGCATCTGTCATGCTCGCCACCCTAGGCCCGGGTCGGCGGTCTGACAATGGCCAGGCGCCTCTACAGGCTGCGCGGGTAGTCGATCGCGTTGCGCAGCCCCGACGAGTGCACCCAGACGCCCGAGCCGTTGTAGGTCACGAGGTACCACGTGCGGGCGCTCTCGGTGGTCTCGAGCAGCACCCCGGCGGGGATCGTGCCGAGCGGCGTGCTCGAGTTGCTGTACCGGTAGTAGGTGACCGGGCCCGCGGTGACGAGGTTCAGGTCGCTGAAGGTGGCGGCCGGGCTGCCCGTGCCGTTGAAGTGCTCGTAGACGATGCGGCTGATCTCGCGCACGCCCGTGACCGAGGCTCCCCCGCTGCCGAGCACGGCGACCACGTAGGGGCCAGCGGGTGCCGAGACGATGCCGGCGTCGGAGTGGTACCAGCCCGCCGACGTCCACGCCGAGCCCGTCTTGTTGGCGACGGGCACGCCGGCGGCGACCCCCGAGGGGATCTTCGAGCGCCACAGCTGCGTCTCGAGCAGCGTCATGAAGTGCGCCGTCATCGCCGGGCTCAGCAGCTCGCCGCGCTCGAGGCGGCTGAGCAGCAGCGCGAGATCGTCGGTGCTGGTGAGCTTGCTCGCATAGGGCACGCTGCCGCTGCTCGCCCCCGTATAGCTCGTGCCGCGGTAGCCCTCGGCCCGCAACTGGGTGGTGAGGTTCGACACGCCGACGAGCGCCACGAGGTCGTGGTGGCAGTAGTTGTCAGAGACGTGGATCATGACGCGCAGGCACTCGCCCACGCTCACGCCCGAGCGCGTCGGCGAGGCGAAGCTGACGAGCCCGCGGTCGATGCGGTCGAGCACCGCGTAGGCCACGAACACCTTGATGACACTCACCGGCTCTTGCGCGACCCCGCCCCGGATGCTCACCGCGGTCTGCAGGCCCTCGAGCTCGCGCACACTCACCGAGTAGGTACCGGGCAGGGTGCTGATGCGCGCCTGCAGGGCCGCAGTGAGCACGGCGGCGCTCGCCGCGCGGTCGTCGTCGATCGTGCTGCACTCGTCGAGGGCCTGCACGCGCGCCGAGAGCACGCCGGGCCCGCCGAGCAGCGTCACCCGCTCGACCTGCAGGCGCTCGAGCATGTCGGCCCGCGTGCCGACGGGCAGGCAGACGGGCGACGACGAGTAGAGCGGCGCGCTCTCGACGGCCGCGTAGACCGCGCCGGCGAGAGCGTCGGCGAACCCGGCGCCCGTCGCGACGAAGGCGCGCTGCGCCGACGGGAAGGCGTGCTGGTTGATCGCCACGGCCGTGCCGAAGCGGTCGAGCCCGGCCAGGCGCTGAGCCGCGTACTCGAGGCCGAGCAGCTGCTGCTCGATGCCGCTCGACACGACGGCCGTTCCGCCCGCGATGAGCACCGACTGCACGCCGCGCGCGGCGAGCAGGGCGAGCGTGGGGGCGTCGAGGGTCGCCGCCGAGCCGTCGACGAGCAGCACCGGTGCGGCGACCGACCCGGCGGCGGCCGCGGCGGCCAGCGCATCGGGGAAGTTGCGGCCCGTCGCGAGGTACACGGTCGTGCTCGGCGCGGCGTGCGCCGTGATGAGAGCGCGCGAGGTGTCGTAGCGGTCGAGGCCGAGCACGCGCGAGACCGTGTAGCCCAGCTGCCGCAGCCGCGACTCGACGGCCGTCGAGACGACCGCGGTGCCTCCGACGATCACGACCTCGGCGGTCGGGGCGAGCCGGGCGAGCTCGGTGACGACGACGGCGGGGAGGGCATCCCGAGCGGTCAGCAGCAGGGGTGCGCCCAGGGCGGCCGCGATGGGGGCGGCCGAGAGCGCGTCGGGGTAGTCGATGCCGCTCGCGAGAAAGACGCGCTCGACTCCGGGCGCGAAGGCCGCGCTCGAGACGAGCACTGCGGTCTGGTACCGGTCGGCGCCTGCGATGCGATCGGCGCTCGTGGCGGCCGCGGTCGCGAGCGGCGCACCGGCGAGGCGCGGGGCCGCCGGTGCCGAGCTGGCAGCCGCGGCGGGCACGGCGAGAGCACCCGTCGTCAGCGCGATCACGGCGACGGCGACAAGAGCGCGCCACCGCCGCGCGCGTGTGAGACCCCCGATAGACACCTGCAGCATGCTCGCTCACCCCCCGGTAGCGTTCGACCCAGGGTAACCGACGATGTGCCGCGATGCCGGATGCGGTGTTCGCGGGCGCGACTCAGCCCGCGGGGTGGTGCCCCGTCGCGACAACCGCACGGCCTGTGCCGCGCACCGAGAGCGAGGTCTCGTCGGCGTAGGCCGCCTGGCCTCGGGCGAGAACCAGCGTGCTCTGCAGCAGCAGCTCGCCCTCGAGGCACAGCACGATCGCCGGGCCGCCGGTGCCGAGGGTGACGCCGCCGATCGCCGCGCCCGCCTCGACGACGGTGAGGGCGAAGTCGACGACGTCGGGGGTGAACCGCTGCACGCCCGGCGCGATCTCGACCGGAGCGATGCGCGGCTCGGCCATCGGGCGCGCATCGAGCACCCGCATCAGCTCGGGCACGTCGACGTGCTTGGGGGTGAGGCCGCCGCGCAGCACGTTGTCGCTCGCCGCCATGACCTCGACTGCGAGACCCTGCTGATACGAGTGGATGTTGCCGGTCGGCAGGTAGAGCGCCTCGCCAGGGCGCAGCACGACGGTGTGCATGAGCATCGACAGGGCGATGCCGGGGTCGCCGGGGTAGTGGTCGGCGAGGCGGCGCACGGTCGCCCAGCCCTCGCTGTCGCGGGGATCGCCCTCGAGGGTGCGGGCGGTGGTGGTGAGGGCATCCACGATCGCGTCGACGCCCTCGCCGCGCTCGATCAGCCAGCGCACGACCCCCGGCAGCGCCGCGTCGTCGTCGAGCCGCGCGATGAGCGGTTCGAGCGCGGGCTCGCCCACGGCGACGAGCGCGGCGCGCGAGTCTGCCAGGGGCCGAAACCCCGCGAGCGCGATGAACGGGTCGCTCAGGGCGTAGATGAGTTCGGGCTTGTGCAGCTCGTCTTTGTAGTTGCGGTCGGAGGCGTCGAGGGCGACGCCGGCGGCGTTCTCGCGCGCGAAGCCCTCGCGGGCCTGCGCGATGGTGGGGTGCGCCTGCAGCGAGAGCGGCTCGGCGGCCGCGAGCACCTTGAGCAGAAACGGCAGCTTCTCGCCGCGAGCGCGCAGAAGGGCCGAGAGGTCGGATGCCGTGCTCGGGTCATCCGTCACGATGCGCGCGGGCGACCCCGGGTGGTCCCCCAGCCATAGCTCGGCCTCGGGAGCACCCGAGGGCTGCGTGCCCAGCAGCTCGGCGATCGCCGTCGTCGACCCCCAGGCGTACTCGCGGGGCGTGTTCTCGATGCGCAGCAGCACGCTCAGAACGCCTCGACGAGGGCGGCGATGACGTCGCGCGCCACCTGTTCGGCCGACGGCCCGCTGCCCCGCGTCACCGAGACTTCGACGAGGCTGCCGTCGATGAGGGCCGTGAGCGTCGCCACGTTGGCGTTGGGGGTCGCCAGCCCGGCCGCGAGTGCGCCGTCGAGGTCGGTGGGCGTGCCGGGCAAGTCAGCACCGATGTCGACGAGCCACGCGGCGCCGGGCAAGATGCGCAGATCGATCGCACCGTCGGTGCTGTACCACGAGCAGTAGGTGAGGGTGGTGGCCTCTTGCGCGCGGTAGACCGTCCACGCGCCGTCGCCACCCCCCGCGGTCACGACGTCGTCGAGGGCGAAGGGTGCCGCGTCGCGCACGACGTCCTGCTGCGCTCTCACCGCCCCCTCGCAGTCGTGCGCCCACGTGAGCGCGTCGGCCTCAGGCTGCCAGGGCTCGACGGCGTCGGGCCACGTCGATGCGAGCTCTGAGAGATCGACGGCCAGCGGTGTGACAGCCGGCAGCAGCTCGGCTGCCACCGCCTCGCGGTAGTTCACGATCACTTCGATGGCGTACCGCCCGGCCATCAGTTGCGTGCGGCATGTCGGCCGGTCGTCACCGACACCACAATTGCTCCAGGATGCTGGCCCGACGATGCCCGTCGGCAGCCCGTTCGCGGCCGCCGATGCGACCTCGTCGTCGAGCGCCGTCGGGGGCTGGTCGACCGCGACCAGAACCGTCACGGTGGCGTCGACGCTGCCGATCGCTCCGTCGTACTCGCACACGAGGTATCCGGCCTGCTGCAGCGTGGCGTCGAAGAACACATCGTCGCGCGTCACCGCCGCCGCCGTGCCGCCACTCACGGCGTCGCTCGCGAACAACGCGTCGCAGTCGGCGGGCACCCTCGAACCCAGGGGCGTCGGCTCGGGGTCTGCCGCGAACGTCTCGCTGGCGGCCGGGGCGGGGCTGGTCGCAGCAGGGGTCGGCTCGGTCGTGCACGCGGCGAGGCCCAGCAACAGGGCGGGCACTATCGCGGCGGCGATCCAGTGTCGATTCACGCGCTCAGTCTGCCGCTCTTGCGGCACATCGGGCGGCGCGTGCGGGCCGGGCGCGTCGCGGGGCTACGGCTGCGTGGCGACGATCGCCTCGGCCACGCCGATCATGCGCTCTCGGAAGTATTCGACGTAGTCGGGCCGTGCATACGCTTCGAGCACGACGGCGCTGCCGCGAGCGCTCACGAGCAGGCGCACGATGACCTTGTCGACGCCGTCACCGCCGCCGTTCTCGAGGTACGGAGTCTCGACGCGAAGGGCACTCTGCGCCCCGTCGACCGCCACGGGCGTGCCGAGCACGCCGGGCTCGCCGACCACCCATCCTGCGCCGGGCACGACAGAGACCGAGATGCCCTCCCACCCGAACCACCACCAGCATCCGAAAGCGTCGAGCCTCTGCTCGGTGACTCCGTAGCCGAGCGGCTGACCGTAGACGTCGGGCTGGTATGCCACGTCGACCTGGCTGAAGACGGCGTCGCGCTGCACCGCCGACGGCAGGCAGTCATCGACACCGGCTCCCATCGCGCCCGCGGTGACGGTCGGAATGGCGCGCAAGGCTCCGGGGGCCTCGAGTGCGGCGCTCGCGGCGCTCAGCAGCGCCTGGGCCGCATCGGCGCCCTGTGGAAGGCTGACCCCGTAGGGCACCGCGTACAGGAGCCGCGCGCTACCGGCTCCGACCACGACGATCCCGCCGCACGATGCCGGGGCCTCCCCATACCCCGACGGCGAGCACGAGAACGCTCGAGGCGCCGTGTCGACGGAGAGATCGGCGCTCAGCATCAGCTCGACGTCGGCCGGCCCCGAGGCGAGGGCGAACCGGTAGGCGCACACGGTGCCGCCCGCCTGCCGGTGCAGGATCGAGTTCGTCGTGGGTTGCGGCGTCGCCAGGCTCACGCCAGCCGGTCGCCCGGCGGCCTCGAGCAGCTGCGCGCACGTCACGGCGAGCCGCGCAGTCGGCGACGCAGGCACGGCGACGGCCGGCCACGCGGTCTGCGGCCAGTCCTGCGGGTAGCTGGCCGGCTGACCGCCCTCGTCGATCGCCTCGAGCACCTCTTCCGTGGGCTCCTCGGTCGGCAGATCGCTCGGGATCGGCCGCGGCGTCGCGCTCTCGACAGAGCCCGTCGATCCCCCGGCCTCGGGAGCGACGGCCTGCTGCTCGCCCGAGGCGCACGCGCTCAGCACGAGCGCGGCGGCGAGCACCGTGGCAACGGCGAGGCGGCGGGATGCTGTGCTCATGCCGCCAGCATACGAAAGTCGAGCAGGCCTCGGGCGCATCCCTCGTCACGATTCGATGTCGAGCGAAAGCCGTTCACCTAGGCTGTGACGATGGCTCACCCGACGCTGCTCGATGGCATGGTCGGCGTGCGCCGGCCGCTCAGGCGCGGCCTCATCGCCGTGATCGTCGCGCTCGGAGTGCTGCACGTGCTCGCCGTCGTCACCGCATCGTTCTGGCGCACGGCGACGCCGTCGGTGCGCTCGACGATCGGCGCGTGGTTTCACCTCGACAGCGAGGCGGGGCTCGGCACCTGGTTCGCCGTGGTGCAGTTGGCTCTCGCTGCCGTGATCGCGGCACTGATCGCCCGGGCTCAGCGGGGCCGCGGTGCGTCGTGGCTCGGCTGGGCGGGTGCCGCCACCCTGCTCGCCGTCATGTCGATGGATGAGCAGGTGCTGCTGCACGAGTCGCTCGGTCTGGTGGGCTCCCGTCTCGGCGTCACCGTCGGGGGTCAGCAGGTCTGGTTCGTGCCAGCGCTCGTGCTCGTGCTGGCCGTCGGCATCGCGTTGCTGCCCTTCGTGGTGCGGCTGCCCCGGCGCACGCGGCGCGGGCTGCTCGGCGGCGGAGCGCTCTACCTGCTCGGCGCGGTCGGCTTCGAAGCGCTCTCGTGGGTCTGGGTCGTCGTCATCGCCGACGATCCCGCCGCCGCGCTCTCACCCGTGGTCGGGATGCTGCAACTGGGTGAAGAGACCCTCGAGCTGCTCGCCGTCACCGTCGTGATCGCGACCCTGCTCGACTACGCGGCCGAGTCGGTTCGTGCCGACTCGACAACGGCACCGCCCGCGCTCGGTGCCCACGTGCCCGGGCACGACAAAGCGGTGGCCGCGTCGCACGCGCGCGGATAGCCTCGCGCCATGACCTTCCCCACGCTCGCCAGCGACTTCTACGGCTTCGAGGCACAGCTCGCCGACCACGAGAAAGACGCCCTCGTGCGTCTGCGCACCTTTATCGAATCAGACGTGAAGCCCGTCGTCAACGACTACTGGGATCGCGCCGAGTTCCCCCGCCAGATCCTGCCGGGCCTTCACGCCCAGCAGGTGTTCGGCAACCTGTGGGAGGAGACGAAGGCGGGCGACTACAGCGCCGTCTACGGCGGCTGGACGGCCCTCGAGCTCGCCCGCGTCGACGCGAGCGTCGCGACCTACGTGGGCGTGCAGAACGGCCTCGCGATGGGGTCGATCGGCGTCGCCGGCTCGCCCGAGCAGCGCGCCGAATGGCTGCCGAAGCTCAAGACCGGCGAGGTCATCGGCGCCTTCGGGCTCACCGAGCCACTCTCGGGCAGCGACTCAGCGCAGGGCCTGCGCACGACGGCGACGCGCGACGGCGACGAGTGGGTGCTCAACGGCAGCAAGCGCTGGATCGGCAACGCGACCTGGAGCGACATCACGGTCATCTGGGCCAAGAGCACCGACGACGGCCAGGTGAAGGGCTTCATCGTGCCGACGAGCACGCCCGGCTACACGGCGACGAAGATCGAGCGCAAGCAGGCCCTGCGCATCGTGCAGAACGCCGACATCACGCTCGAGAACGTGCGCGTGCCCGAGTCGCACCGACTGCAGAACGCGAACTCGTTCCGCGACACGGCCGCCGTGCTGCGCCTGACCCGCGCCGAGGTGGCCTGGGCCGCTGTCGGCACGGCGATCGGCGCCTACGAGGCCGCGGTCGACTACGCGAAGAGCCGCGAGCAGTTCGGCAAGCCGATCGCGAGCCACCAGCTCGTGCAAGACCTGCTGAGCCGCAGCCTCGGCAACATCACCGCGAGCATCGCGCTGTGCTCGCGCGTCTCGCAGATGCTCGACCAGGGCGTGCAGCGCGACGAGCACGCCTCGCTCGCCAAGGCCTTCGCGACGACGGCGATGCGCGAGACGGTCGGCCTGTGCCGCGAGCTGCTCGGCGGCAACGGCATCGTGCTCGACTACGACGTCGCGCGGTTCCACGCCGACGCCGAGGCCCTCTACAGCTACGAGGGAACCCGCGAGATGAACAGCCTCATCGTCGGTCGCGCGATCACGGGGGTCGGCGCCTTCGTCTGATCGGCGGCCTCGGCCGCGCGGCTCTGATCGAGCGTTTCGGGATGCCCGCGCGCGGCTCAGCTGCGTGCGCGCATCCACGCCGGGCGGTCGCCCAGGTCGATCGAGGCAGCGGGTGCGCGTCGGTGCGGGTGCAGGCGGTCGTGGGCCTGCGCGGCGAGCGGCGGCAGCAGCCGACGGCGCAACGGCCCCGGCAGGGCGCCGGCGAGCCGCAGGCCGAACCGCATGAGCCCCGGCCGGCGCATGACCCGCAGCCCCAGCTGGTGGTACGACGAGACGCCGTGCGCGAGCGGGATCA
The DNA here is from genome assembly GCA_964540305.1 of uncultured Microbacteriaceae bacterium. Classification (GTDB taxonomy): domain Bacteria; phylum Actinomycetota; class Actinomycetes; order Actinomycetales; family Microbacteriaceae; genus Microcella. The sequence continues at coordinate 293,070 of CAZILZ010000001.1, forward strand.
TGCGCTCGGTCGCCCACGAGACGGTGCGGGCGAGCGGGTCGTCGTGCTCGACGAGCGCGGTGAAGTACTCGGCGGTGGTCGAGCGCAGCAGGCGTTCGGCCGCGACCTCGGCGGCCCCGGCCCGACCCGACGACGCCGGGTACTGCTCGGTGAGCACCCGCAGGTAGACGAGCCGGCTGCGCAAGAACGCGACCGACGATGACGCGTTGGCGGCGTGCGTGCGGTAGCGGATGCGCGTGCGCGGCTGCGCCGCCATCGCGTAGCCCCGGCGGTAGAGCCGCAGGTAGAGCTCATCGTCTTCGTAGCCCGAGAGCCGGCGGTCGAAGCCGCGCACCTGCACGAGCGCGCTGCGCCGCATGAGGCTCGCCGAGGGCAGCGCCATGATGTCGGTGCGCACGATGTCGGCGACGGTGCGGCGGTCGAGCACGACGGCGGTCTCGGTGAGGTACGAGCTGACGACCGTGTGCCCGCGGTCGTCGATGAGGTCGAAGTCGCCGAACACCCACGCGAGCGAGGGGTCGGTCGCGAGGGTCTCGACGAGCACCTCGAGGTGGTTCGCGCGCCACACGTCGTCTTGATCCAGGAAGGCGATGAACTCGCCGCGGGCGGCGCGGATGCCCGTGTTGCGCGCCGCGCTCTGCCCCGCGTTGCCCTGCCGCACGATGCGCGGCACGAAGGGCAGCGTGAGGCTCTCGATGAGCGCCACCGAGCCGTCGGGGGATCCGTCGTCGACGACGATGACCTCGAGGGGCGGGCGGGTCTGCGCGGCGATCGACTCGAGCGCTTCGCGCACGTACCGCTCGCCGCGGTAGAGGGCCATGATGACCGAGACGCCGCCCGGCACGGTCTCGACCGCGGCGTCGGCCCACAGCACGGTCTCGTGCTCGGGGCCGGGCATGGGCACGACGGAAGGGATCGCCTCGGGCGGCAGGGTGCCGATCTCGCCGCGCAGGCCGAGCAGGCGGTCGTCGGCGGCGGCGGCCCAGGTGTCGGGCAGCACGGCGCGGCGGGCCTGCAGCACCTGCTCGGCGACGGAGGCCCACTGGGTGGCGCACCAGCGATCGCCGTGGGCGACGGCCGCACGGCTCAGCAGGTACGAGCCGTCGATCGCGGCGATCGCGCTGGGCTCGTCGCCACCGGCGCCGAGCTCGACGATCGCGTCGGCGACGGCCTCGAGCACGTCGTCGAAGAGGGTGCGGTGCCCGAGCGCCGAGGCTTCGACGTAAAGCCGCACCGTCCACTGGGCGGGGGCGATGAGCTCGCCGGCCCCGGTCAGCCGCGACCAGAGCTGGCGAGCGGCGGCGGGGTCGGTGTGCAGCAGGGCGAGAGCACGGTGAGCGCGCGCTTCGGCTTCGATGATGCGCGAGTCGCCGTCGTACACGTGGTACCGGCGGCGCTTGTCGTCGACGGCGGCTTCGGCGAGCGCGAAGTGCTCGACGGCCTCGGGCCACTCGATGCGGTGCACGACGCGGCGCATGCCGCAGGCGATCGCGGCGGGGGCGATCACGATCGGCAGGGCCTCCCCTGCCGCGATGCGCTGCGCGACGCCGCGCGGGTCGGCGAGGTCGACCCCGTGCACCTCGGCGACCATCGCGACCATGGCGAGTTCGGCTTCGGCCGCGTCGAGGCCGAGGTTGACGAGCGTGCGGTACCGGCGCACGGCCATCGCGGCGCGCAGCGGCCCCGGGCTCGCGGGGTCGTCGACGATCGCGCCGAGAAACTCGGCGACCTGCTCGTGGCTCGGCCCGGTCGAGGCGACGTCGAGCTCGCGGCCCGTCTCGAGGGCCGCTGCCGCGTAGAGCGTGGGGCCGTCGCGCAGCACGGTGGCGCTGCCGAAGCCGCTGTCGGCGAGCATCGTGCGCAGGGCATCCGTCGATGCCAGGTAGAGGTGGCCGCCAGGGCCGACCGCCTGAATGGCCGCCTGCTCGGTCGCGGGCCGCACGATCTCGGCCGCGGGCGTCGTGAGCAGCAGCACGCCGCCGGGTGCGAGGTGCACGTTCATGGCGCGCAGGAACTCGCGCGGGTCGGGCACGTGCTCGATGACCTCTGACGCGAGGATGACGTCGAAGGTGCGCCCGAGCGTCGTCTCGGCGGTGACGTACTGCTCGAGAATCTCGACGCCGAGCTCGCGCGAGCCGCGGCGGCCCGCATACGAGGGCTCGACCCCGAGGGCGTTCCAGCCGAGCACGTCGCGGGCGTATCGCGTGGCGAAGCCGTAGTTCGCGCCGACGTCGAGAAAGCTCGTGCCGGGCCCGCGCTCGACGCGGTAGAGGTTCTGCAGAATCGTGTCGATGCCCGCTTCAGACTGCAGGTAGTGGTCGACGAAGTGGTCGTTCGGCTCGCTCTGCAGCTCGCCGCCGTGCACCGTGACCGAGCCGCAGCGGGTGCAGAGCGTGCCGAGCATGGGCGTCTGCACCGACGTCTCGGCGCTGAAGAGCTGCTCGACCGCGCGCTCGGCATCGCAGGGGATGCACCGGGCGCGGCTGCGGCCGCTCATCCAGGTCAGACTCATCTGCCATCTCTCGTCGTGGGGGGCGTGATCTCGGGCTGCAGCCCCGCGCCGGGCGGCGCGCAGACCGCGCCGGTAGGCTCATCGCATGACGTGGCTCCGCGAACGACGCGTGGCCCTGGCCGCATTCACGTTCTTCACGTTGCTGGCCGCAGACGCGTGGCGCAACACGATCAGCTGGTACGGCTGGGGCCTCGTCGCTCTGGCCATCATCGTACTGTGGGCGATCGTCGCCGTTCGGCGTCGCGTCGACCTGCGGCGCATCCCGATCGCCCTCGGCACCCTGCTGGGCCTCATGGCGGCCTCGATCATCTGGTCGTACTACCCGAGTGCGACCGCGGTGGGCCTGCTGACGACGGGCGCGACGGCGTTCATCGGCATCGTCATGGCGCACACCCTCTCGCTCGAGCAGCTGCTGCGCGGCCTGGGCGTGGCCCTGCGCTTCATCATCGGCCTGTCGCTCGCGTTCGAGCTCTTCGTCGCCGCGGTACTGCAGCGCCCCGTGCTGCCGTTCTGGGTGTCGTGGGAAGAACCGATTCCGAAGGCGTTCTACTGGTCGCGCGCGCTGCTCTTCGAGGGCGGCCGCATCCAGGGCATCCCTGGTAACGCCAACCTGCTCGCCTTCGCCGCGCTGCTCGGCGTCATCGTCTTCGGCATCCAGCTGGCCGAGCGCCGCGTGGGCGTGGTCGCCGGCTGGGCATGGCTCGGCGCCGCGCTCGCCACGCTCGCCCTCACCCGCTCGTCGACCGTGCTCGTGGCGGGGGTCGCCGCGCTCGGAGCGCTCGGGGTGCTGCTGCTCGCGCGCCGGCTCAGCACGCGCGGCCGGCTCGTGCTCTACGGGCTCGCCGCGGCCGCGGCCGCGGGCGTCGTCGCCCTCGCGCTCACCTTTCGCGAGACCCTGCTCGACCTCGTCGGCCGCAGCGACGACCTCACCGGGCGCCTCGACATCTGGGCCGCCGTCATCGGCCTGGCCGAGCAACGGCCCGTGCTCGGCTGGGGCTGGGTGAGCTACTGGGCACCGTGGGTCGAGCCCTTCGACGACCTCGTGGTCATCAAGGGCGTCACCTACCTGCAGGCCCACAACGCCTGGCTCGACGTGCTCATGCAGCTCGGCTGGGTGGGGCTCATCGTGTTCACGATCCTCATCGTCACGACGGGCGCGCGCGTGCTGTCGTGGTCGGTGGATGCCCCGCTCGGCGACACCGCCCCCGCCCCCGCCCTGCGCCTGCTGCCGGCCCTGCTGCTCACCGTGCTCGTCGTGCACAGCCTCGCCGAGTCTCGACTGCTGATCGAGGCGGGCCTGGCGCTGCTCGTCTACCTCGCGGTCGCGAGCCGCGCGCGCGGGGTCACCGTCGACACGGCCAGCGTGCCGCCGACCCGGTGGCCGGTGGCCTCGTGATCGCCGGCATCCGCTCGTTCGTCGCCTCGCCGCGCTTCACGCAGGCGCTCACCGAGGCGATCGTCGGCGTCGCCCTCGCGACCTTCGCGGTGCGCGCGCTGCTCGGCTGGCCCGGCAGCATCGCCGTGCTCTCGAGCCTCGTGCTGCTCGCGGCGCTGAGCCTCGCCGGCCAGCCCGAGCGCATCGAGTGGCGCGGGGTGCTGCCGCTCTCGCTCATCGCCCTGTTCTCGCTCATCGCGGTGAGCATCATCTGGAGCCAGTACACCTGGGCGACGATCGGCGGCATCGCCTACGCCCTCGCCTTCGCCTTCCTCGGGGTGTACATCGCGCTCGTGCGCGATCTCATCCAGCTCGTGCGCGCGGTCGGCAATGCGCTACGGGTCATCCTCACCGCGTCGTTCGCCCTCGAGATCCTCAGCGGGGTGCTGCTCGACACGCCTTTCGCGTGGATCGGCATCACGGGCGACCTCGCCGCGGGCGGCCCCGTGCAGGGCCTCGCGGGCACGCGCAACGCCTTCGCCTTCCTCGGCGCGCTCGCCGTGCTGAGCTTCTGGATCGAGTTCCGCACGCGCTCGGTGTCGCGCGGCCTCACCGCCTACTCGCTCGCCCTCGCGGGGGCGACGATCGTCTTCGCGCGCTCCCCCGTCGCCTACCTCGTGCTCGCGGCGGTGCTCGTGGTCGGGCTCGCGCTCGTCATCATCCGCCGGCAGGAGGCCGTCGCCCGGCGGGCCACGCAGTCGGTGCTGCTCATCTCGGCGGTCGTGTTCGCCGTGCTGGCCTGGGTCTTCCGCGGCCCGCTCGTCGGGTTCGTGGATGCCGCGGCCGATGTCGCCGAGCGCACGAGCGTCTGGAGCGCGGTGGGCGACCTCGTGGCGCAGCAGCCCGTGCTCGGCTGGGGCTGGGTGGGCACGTGGCCCACCACGGTGTACCCGTTCTCGAGCGTGCGGTCGAGCAGCGGCGCGCATCCTGATTCGGCCCTCAACGCCTACGCCGACATCTGGCTGCAGCTGGGTCTGGCCGGCATCGTGCTGCTCATCGCGGCCCTGGGGCTCGCGTTCGTGCGCGCCTGGGTGGTCGCGGCCGATCGGCGCAGCACCGTCTACGTGTGGCCCGCGCTCACACTCGTGCTGCTCGCGACCGTGAGCATGACCGAGAGCTACCTGCTCTACGAGGGCGGCCTGCTGCTCTTCGTCACCTCGGCGTTCGCCGCGGCGCGCAACCGCTCGTGGCGCGGCCGGTTCGACTAAGGCCTGTATTCTTTGCTTTAAGTCTCTTACTCGTAGTATTCTTTATGCGGAGGCGATCATGGCAGAGCGAGTCATCTCCGCGGCGACCGCTGAGTCACTGCGCGTGCTCGGGCAGAGCATCGCCGTCGAGCGTCGCGCGCGACGCTGGAAGGCTGTCGACCTCGCCGAACGTGCGGGCATCTCGGCGCCCACCCTCTCGAAGATCGAGCGCGGCGACCCCGGCGTGGCGATCGGCTCGGTCTTCGAAGTGGCGCACCTCGTCGGCATCCCGCTGCTGAGCGTCGAGCGCTCGCTCGACGAGGTGCGCGCGAGCACGACCGCCCGCCTCACCGTCGTTCCGCAGCGCGTGCGCGATACGGCGAGGTCGGTCGATGACGACTTCTAGCGAGCCCACGACCGCGTACGTGTGGGTCTGGCTGCCCGACGCCCTCGATCCCGTCGTCGCCGGGCGCGTCGATCGCGTCGGCGAGCGCTACGACTTCACCTATGGTCGCTCGTACCTCGACCGCCCCGACGCGATCGCTCTCTACGAACCCGAGCTGCCGCTGCGGCGCGGCGCGCAGGCTCCCCCTCCCCCGCTCGAGATCGCCGGGTGCCTCGCCGATGCGGCCCCCGACTCGTGGGGCCAGCGCGTCATTCTCGCCCGCCGGCTCGGCCGCCTCGACCGTTCGAGCGACACGGGCGACCTCGACCGCATCACGTACCTGCTCGAGTCGGGGTCGAACCGCATCGGCGCCCTCGACTTCCAGCACTCCCCCACCGAATATGTGCCGCGCACGGGCGCGATCGACACGACGATCGACGAGCTGCTGCTGGCTGCCGACCGGCTGCAAGAAGGCGCGGTGCTGTCGGATGCGCTGGCCGCGGCCCTGCTGCGCGGCACGAGCATCGGCGGCGCGCGCCCGAAAGCCCTGCTCGACGACGGCGCGACCGGTCGCATCGCGAAGTTCTCGTCGACGACCGACCCCTACCCGGTCGTGAAAGCCGAAGGCGTCGCGATGGAGCTCGCGCGCCGCGCCGGCGTGACCGCGCCAGCGACCGAAGTGGTCGACGTCGTGGGGCGCGATGTGCTGCTCGTCGACCGGTTCGACCGCACGCCTGCGGGCGCCCGACGCATGGTCGTGTCGGCCCTGACGATGCTCGGGCTCACCGAGATGACCGCGCGCTACGCCACCTACCCCGACCTCGCCGACCTCGTGCGGGCGCGCTTCGACAACCCGACCCAAACCGTGCACGAACTCTTCCGGCGCATCGTGGTCAACGTGGCGGTCGGCAACATCGACGACCACGCCCGCAACCACGCGGCGTTCTGGAACGGCTCGACCCTCGCACTGACCCCCGCCTACGACCTGTGCCCGCAGGTGCGCTCAGGCACCGAGGTCACTCAGGCCATGGCCATCACGCGCGACGGCGACCGACGGTCGCGGTTCTCGGTGTGCCGCGCGGGCGCCGCCGAGTACCTGCTGAGCCCGCGCGAGGCCGACGCGATCATCGACGAGGTGCGGGCGGTCATCCACGACGAATGGGCCGGCGCCGCCGACCGCTGCCGCCTCACGGCGGCCGAGCGCGCCCAGCTCTGGGGCCGCCAGATTCTCAACCCCTCGGTCGAGTACGACGACTGACAAGGCTCGAAGCCGTCACGCGGGAGTCAGCACGAGGTGAGGGCGGCGACGGCCTGCGTGAGCACGCCGGTGCCGCCCAGCAGCACCATGCGCACGGGCGCGAGCTCGTCGAGCTTGGCCAGCACAGCGGCCGGTACGCACGTCGTGCGCACGAGGAAGATCGGGGCGGCCTGCGACCCGGCCAGCGCTGCGCCCGCGAGAGCGTCGGCGAAGCCCGAACCCGTCGCGAGGTATGCCGTCGGGCCGGCCGGCACGTCGAGATTGACCGCCACTGCGGTCGCATACCGGTCGGCGCCGCTGCGGCGCCCGACGTCGGTGATCGCGGGCAGAGCATCGATCGACGTGCGGATGCCGTCGCTGACAGCTCCGGTTCCGCCGACGATCGTCACGGTGGTGATGCCGAGGGCGCCGAGCAGCGTCGTGGTGGCGGCATCGACCGAGGGGGCTGAGCCGTTGACGAGGATGACGGGGGCATCCACGAGGCCCGCCGGCACGGAGGCGACGAGCGCATCGGGAAAGTTGCGGCCGTCGGCGACGTACGCCTCGGTCGACGCCGACGAGCCGAAGGCATCGATCGCGATAGTGCGCGAGGTCGCGTACCGGTCGGCACCAAAGACGTGTCGAATCTCAGACGTGTCGGGAATCAAACCGGCGATCTGCGCGTAGACCGATGCACTCACGACGCCCGTGCCGCCCACGACGATGACCTCGTCGGGGGCGAGCCGCTCGATCTCGTCGGCGACGATCGTCGGAAGGTACGCGGGGTCGGTCAGCAGCAGCGCACCGCCGAGCGAGACGGCGGCGGAGGCGGCCGAGAGAGCGTCGGCGAAACCGGTGCCCGTGGCGATGTACAGCACGGGGATACCGGGGTCGAACCCGCTGGTCACGGCGACAGCGGTCGAGTACCGGTCGCCCCCCGCGATGCGCTCGATCACGGGGTCGACGAGCTGCACGAGGATGTCGAGATCGGGCACCTCGCTGCCCTGCACGGCGGCGAACCGCTCTGCCGCCCCGGCGGTGGAGGCGCCCCCCGAGTACACGGTGCGGTACGGCGAGAGAGCCACCCCGCCGAACCGGACGTAGTGGTCACCCGAGCGCAAGCCCGCGACGAGGTACTGGCCCGAGACGTCGGTGACACCAGTCGACACGAGCTCGTCGCGCTCGTTGAACACCTCGACGCTCAGCCCGTCGGCCAGGCCGGGCGGGTACGTGATGCTCGCGGTGCCCGAGACCGAGCCCCCGGCCGCGAACTCCATGTCGATGCCCGTGGCGATCTGCCCGTACGCGCCCGACAGGTTGATGAAGGTCGCCTGCTCGATGAACGTCGCGTTCGGCCAGAACTGGCGGGCATAGCCGCCGGTCACCGGCCGGATGGCCACGCGGTAGAGGTTGGGGAACAGGCCGCGCACCACGAACTGGCCGAACCCGTCGGTCACCGTGGTCGCGGCGAGCGTGCCGTCTGACCGGTACACCTGCACCTCGGCTCCGGGCAGGTTCTCGAAGAGCGTGGGGTCGGTTGCCGAGCCGACGATGCGCGATGACCGAGCGGTGCCCACCCCGAAGGTGAACGTCTCGCCCGCCACGACCGTCACGACAGCGCCGCCGTTGAACGTGAACTCATTGGGGTACCAGAGGTCGAGGTAGTCGGGATTGTTCGTCTGGAAGAAGATCTTGTAGTCGCCTGCGGGGGCCGGGCTCCACAGGAATCGGCCTTCAGCGTCGGTCGTGAACGACGTCACGAGGGTCTCGCCGAGCGTGTAGATCTCGACCGTGGCGCCCGCGATGTCTTCTACCGGCCCGGGCGTCGTCACCTGCAGGCGACCGTTGATGGCCCCCGTGGTGGCCGCGGCGGGCGACACCGGGCCCAGCAGCGAGGCGACGAGGGCGATGAAGAGGGTCGTGCCGAGCATCCGGAACCGGCGTGCCGCCAGCCCCGTCGCCTGCTGTGCGTGCGGCCCCGCGTGCTGCGTGCTCATGAGCGCATCCCCCCGCCGGCCGCCGTGGCCGCATGCTCCGCACGGTAGTCGGCGCGGGGGCCTCCGACAATAGGCAGTTTCTGGTCAGACGCGAGCGGCGAGCACCGAGTCGAGGATGTCGTCGAGGTCATGCCGCGCGCTCCAGCCGAGCTCGTCGGCAATGCGGCTGACGTCGGCCACGACGGCGGCGGGGTCGCCGGGCCGTCGGGGGCGAACGATCGCGGGCGGGGCATCGGCGAGGCGGCGGCGGATGCCCTCCACGACCTCGCGCACGCTCGCCCCGACGCCCGTGCCCACGTTGTAGACCCGATGCGGCTCGGGCTGGCTCGGCAGCGCATCGAGCACGGCGAGGTGCGCCTCGGCGAGGTCGCGCACGTGCACGAAGTCGCGCACGCACGTGCCGTCGGGCGTGCCGTAGTCGTCGCCGAACAGCTGCGGCGACTCACCCGCCTCGAGGCGCTCGAGCACCATCGGCACGAGGTTGAGCACGGCCGTGTCGGCGAGGTCGGGCCAGCCGGTGCCGGCGACGTTGAAGTAGCGCAGGCTCGTGACGCGCAGGCCTTCGGCGTGGGCGACGTCGGCGGCGAGCCACTCGCCGGCGAGCTTCGTCTCGCCGTAGGGGTTCACGGGAATCGTCGGCGAGTCCTCCGTCACGACCCCGTCGGCGTCGCCGTAGACGGCGGCCGAGCTCGAGAACACGAGGTCGCGCACTCCGGTGGCGACCATGGCCTCGAGCACCGCCGTGAGGCCCCCGAGGTTCTGCTGGTGGTACCAGAGCGGGCGGGCAACCGATTCGCCGACCTGCTTGCGCGCGGCGAGGTGGATGACCGCTGCGACGCCCTCGGAGCGCATGAGCTCGGCGAGCGCCGCGGCCGCACCGGGTGCGGCGAGGTCGAGCTCGTGGGCGGGCATCCCCTCGATGCGATGCCGCAGGCCGAGCACGAAATCATCGACGATGACGGGTTCGTCGCCCCGCTCGGCGAGCAGTCGGCAGACGTGCGAGCCGATGTAGCCGGAGCCTCCGGTGACGAGTACGCGCACCCCGCCAGTCTAGGCGGGCACCGCGAAGGCGAAGGCGACGTCGAGCCGAGCGGGGTCATCCGGCAGATCGAGCACGAGCGCGATCACCTCCCGCACGGCAGCATCGAGGCTTTCGATGTCAGAAGCGAAGGTGTGCGCGCCCGGCAGGTCGCGCACCGTGGCGAGCAGAAAGTCGCCCTCACGTTCGACGTCGGCGATCCAGGTCGTCATCGCAACCATCCCTTTCCGAGCAACGGTTCGAGATCTCGCTCGATTGCTCGCACGGTTCCTGTCGGCAGGTCGCCGCTATGGTACGGCACGGTCGTGTGCACCTCCCGGCCGTCTCGTCGCACAACGTAGAGCCGATGCGATCCGCGTTGTCGCACGAAGACCCCTCCCGCAGAGCGGATTCGCTTCTCGATCTCCCTGGCGCGCATGCGCCGGAGCGTGTCTCAACTCTGTCCGCCCTCCGCGTCCCAGCGCCGAAAGGGTGTGCGAGCACCCTCGGGCCGCGGCTGTGAGGGACGGCGACCCGGTTCGTCTCGGCTAGCAGCGCTTGAGGTCGCGGGCGTTGTTGCTGAGCAGGGCCGTGCCGCCGAGCACCGTGACCTTGGCGGGGCCGAGGTCGAGGATGTCGTCGACGATCGCCGACTGCACGCACGGGGTGTCGGTGATGTAGAGCGGGCCGCCCACGAGGCCGGCGAGCACTCCGCCCGCGAGCGCGTCGGGGAAGTTGTAGCCGTAGGTCAGGAACACCTCGGGTGCGCTCAGCGGGTGCGCGAAAGCGTTGATGAGGCGCGAGGTGTCGAAACGGCCCGCCCCGCCGAACCGCTGCACCTGCGGTTCACCGACGATGCCGTTGAGCACCGTCTCGATGCCCGCCGAGACGACGCCCGTGCCGCCGGCGATGTAGACGTCGGAGGCCTGCAGCGTGTCGTCGATGAACGTGCGCGTCGAGGTGGGGATGCTCGAGAGTCCGCCGTCGACGAGCAGAATCGGCACGCCGGCGTCGGCCGCCGCAGCGCCCGCAGAGAGCGCGTCGGCGTATCCCGTGCCCGTGGCGACCCAGAGCGGCTGGCCCGTCGTGAACCCGCCCTTCCCGAGCACGCGCTGCGCGATCGCCTGCGAGGTCAGATAGCGGGATGCTCCGCTCACGCGTTCGACGTTGGGCGCGTAGGCCTCGAGAGCCGTCTTCACGGCCGCCGACACGACACCCGTGCCTCCCACCACGACGATCTCGTCGGGGTTGAGCCGCACAAGCTCGGCGCGCACAGCCGAGGGCAGCGTCGTCGCCTCGGTGAGCAGCAGCGGCCCGCCTTCGGCGCGCGCGGCCGGGCCGGCGCTGAGGGCGTCGGGGAACCCGGCTCCGCCGGCGATGTAGACGACGGGCACGTTCGGCGTGCCCGGGAAGGCGTACTGCGAGATCGCGATCGCCGTCTCGTAGCGACTCGCGCCCGAGAGCCGAACGGCGGCGGCCTTGAGAAACTCGCCGACGACGGCCGTGCTCTGCTGCACGCCCGACCCCCAGGTCGACCGCAGGGTGTACGAGCGGGTGCCGTTGGGCACGGCGCCGATGTCGACGCTCCACGTGCCGGTCGAGCTCACCTCGTCGGTGAGGGTGCCGCCCAGGTCGAGGGTGAGCGACACATCGTGGCGCACGTTGCCCCCCGTGAGCGATCCGCCCAGGGCGCTGTCGAACCGGTTCACACCCGACGTGCTGAGCGACGGCGTCGCGAGCCCGATGAGCGGCTCCCAGTCGGGGAAGACCTTGGTGACTTGCTCGTAAGCGGCATTGATCGAGTACAGCGTCGAGAACACACCGATTCCCCCGGCGCTGCACGGGTGAGTGACGGGGTTGGTGAACGTCGACGCCGAGGTGATGCCCACGGCACGGCTACCCACCACCGCGGGGCCGCCGCTGTCGCCGCCGCGCACGCAGATGTTGGCTTCGATGCTGCCCACGCAGTAGTTCGGCGCAGTACCGGGGCAGGTGCTGCCGCCGACGGGGTTGATCTGGTCGACGGCCGTGATCAGCCCGCAGGTCCAGCCCGTCGTGGCACCCGACTTGCAGATCGTCGAGCCCGTGAGCGCCGGCCCGGCGTCGCGGATGACGAGCGGGGCCGAGGCGTTCGGCGCTCCGCTCGACGAGCCGCCCCACGTGACGACCTCAGGCTTCGGAGTCCAGGGGCTGCCCGTCACCGGAGTGATACCGAGGTCGTAGTAGGTGGGGTCTGTGGGGAAGAGCGGGTTGGGGTGGTCGTCTGTGACGTGCAGCCCGGCATCGCCGATGGTCTGATACGGCCCGCCGACCGTTCCCCCCGAGATGGTGGGGCGGTTGCTGGTCGCGGCGACCCGCAGCAGTCCATCGCCCTCGCAGTGCCCGGCAGAGATGATCTGCGACTGCGTCGTCTCGACATCGATGCCGACGAAGCCGACCGAGCATCGGAAGGTGTTGCTGCTGAACGTGTACGGCGTGCCCCCCTGCAGGTTGAGGGCGGGCGAGAACGGCTCGGCCGGCTCAGCGGTGCGCGGGGCCTCGGCGCCGATCTCGGCCGTTGCTCCGACGCTCTCGACGACGGCCGCATCGGCCGCCGTGCCGACGGTCACCACGAGCTCGAGACCCTCGAGCCGGGCACCGTTGACGTCGATGCGCTCGCGCAGGGCATCCACCACCTCGATGCCGACGGCGCTCGCCTCGGCCTGCGCCAGCCACTCCGCGCCCGACAGGCCGGCGTCGCGCTCGAGCGCGGCGTCGAGCTCGGGCGGCAGCGCCGCGGCTTCGACCGCGAAGTCGGCCGGGTCGACGTCGATCATGAGCACGGGCGGCTCGGGGCGCTCGCCCGCGGGTGTCGCGGTCGGCGCGAGCGCCGCCGTCGCGGGCGAGAGCGGGGCGACGAGCAGCGTGCCCACTACGAGCAGCGAAGCCGCCGCACCCCATCGTGCTGACCGTGCCATGGCGTCGTACCCGTTCTCGTCAGTACTGCTCTAGAGGGTGGTGAGTCAGCCGCAGGCTTCGTAGCGCGCGACGCTGCTACTGAGTACTCCGGTGCCGCCCATGAGAGTGACCTGTGAAACACCGGCATCGGCGAACTGGTTGAGCGAATCGACCCACGTGCAGATGCCGTTCGACAGCGCGAGCGGCGCCCCCTGCGCCCCCGCGACGGCGGCGGCGCTCAGCGCGTCAGGAAAACCGAAGCCGTAGGCGATGAAGCCCGCGGTCGGGGCGTCGAAAGCGTACTCGTTGAGCAGAGCCGCGGTCTCGAAGCGCGAGGCGCCGCCCTTGCGCACGACCTCGGTGACGCCCTCGATGGTCGCGGCGTCGGTGGCGATGCCGGCCGTCACGACGCCCGTGCCTCCGGCGATGACGATGCGGGATGCCCCCAGCTCGGTGATGAGCGCCCGCGTCTCGGCATCGAGGGTCGTCGAGCCGCTCGGCACGAGCAGCACCGGCCCGCCGAGGTGGCCCGCGGCCGCGCTCGCGGCGAGAGCGTCGGGGAAGTCGTCGCCGTTGGCGAGGAACACGACGGGAGCGCCGCCCGGGGTGCCCTCACCGAGGAAGGCAGCGCGGGCGATCGCCCGAGCCGTCTCGTAGCGGTCGGCTCCGGCGTCGCGGCGAAGCTGGGCGGCGGGCACGGCTGCCTGCAGCGCGGCGTAGGTGGCCGCGCTCACGACACCCTCGCCGCCGACCACGACGATGCGGGCGGGCGCGAGGCGCTGCAGCTCGGTGCGCACCACCGCGGGCAGCCCGTCGGTCTCGACGAGCAGCAGCGGGGCATCCACCTGGGCCGCCGCGGGAGCCGCCGCGAGACCGTCGGCGAACTGCGTGCCCACCGAGACGTAGACGGTGCCCCCCGTCGTCGAGGGGTACGCGGCCCGCGAGAGCAGCGTCGAGGTCGTGAAGCGATCGGCGCCGGCGAGGCGCACGGGAGTCGCCGCGCTCGGGATGCTCACGAAGGTCGGGCTGCCGAACCAGTCGGTGAACAGGCGCCAGAAGTTGCGGTTGCCGTACGACGAGCAGCTGTCGCCCGTGCCGTAGAGGTTCGCGAGGGCGGCACCGTTGGGCGTGTACGGGGTGTAGTTGTAGAGCCCCGCCGTGGCGTCGTTCTGGATGCGCGTCGTGATGAACGGGCACTGCGCCGGCACCTTCGAGCTGTCGGGCCAGAAGCTGCGCGGGTGCGTGGCGAGCCCGATGGTCTGCCCCGCGATGTGGCGGTAGCCGCCCGGGTTCTGGCGGTACCGCTGAAACTGCGAGGCGGCCGAGTAGACCTGGTTGTGAAAACCGAAGTAGAGCGAGTCGCACGCCGCGGTGTCGGGGCAGCCGTAGCCCATCGCGATGCGCAGCGTCGTGCTCAGCGGGGCGGTGTTGGTGATGAGCCCCTGCTCTTTCTGCAGGGTCACGAGCAGCACTTTGGCGCTGATGCCGCACGCCACCTGCACCTTGTAGAGGATGCGGGAGGCGGGCTCGTTCGCCGCACCCACGTACTCGGCGCAGCGCGGGGTCGCGGGGCGCGTGGTCGTCGTCTGCACGTAGTCGCGCAGGCAGAGCGCGTTGCCGCACGACGGCTGCATGCCGTTGAGGAAGGCCTGGATCTGCGCCTCGCTCATCGCACTGCCGTTGTAAAAGACGTGGTCGTTGATGAGGTAGCCGGCGCTGAACAGGGCGGCGTCGGCGACGGGCTCGACGGTGAGCCCCGACTCGACGCGGGCCGGGTCGAGCGTGACGTCGGCGACCTGGCGGTCGTCGATCGGGGCGGGCGTCGGTTCCGTGCTCGGCGCGGCCGACGCCGGCGCGACGACGAGACCCGCGACGAGCGTGGTCGCCGCGGCGATCGTCGCGAGCAGCGCGCGGCCGCGTCGGCGATGCGTGACGAGAAGCATGATGGAACCCCCGATACCTGTGCGCAGACGCGCACCCCCACTCTCCAGGGTAACCCTCAACCCGTGGTTGAGGCAGGTGCGGAGTGTCGCGGTGTTCGTTGCGCGAGCATCCGGGGCAGGGCGCTCGCTTGTAGGGTTGCCCCAGTGAACAAGCGCATCCTCATCGTCGGCCACGGCAATGCCGGGCAGACCCTCGCCCGCGATATCCGCGCGCGCGGGGGCGACGACACCGTCGTCGGGTTTCTCGACGACGCCGTGACCGGGCCCGAGGTGCTCGGAACCCTCGCCGACGTCAACACCGTCATCGCCGAGCAGAGCGTCGACCTCGTCTCGATCGCGATGCCCTCGGCCGAGGCGCGCACGGTGCGCGAGTTCATCGCCTCGATCGAGTCGCCCGAAGTCGAGCTGGCGATCGTGCCGCGCACGTACGACATCATCCGCCGCGACACCGTGCACATCGACGACGTCACCGATGTCGACGTGCTCGACCTCGTCGGCCGCAAGCCCGTGAAGCACCAGTTGGATGCTGCGCGCGACTTCGTACGCGGCAAGACCGTGCTCGTCACGGGCGCCGCCGGGTCGATCGGCTCGCGCCTCGTCGCGCAGCTCACGCTGCTCGAGCCCGCCCTCGTCGTGTGCGTCGACCGCTGGGAGAACGGGGTCTTCGCGCTGCAGCTGCAGCTCGCCGACCGCGAGCGCGTGCAGTACCGCATCGCCGACATCACCAACGAGCCGCTGCTCGACCGCATCATGGCCGAGACGTCACCCGACATCGTCTACCACGCGGCCGCCTACAAGCACGTGCCGCTCATGCAGGGCAACCCGCACGAGGCCATTCGCAACAACCTGGGCGGTACGCTCGCCGTGCTCGACGCGGCCATCGCCCACGGCGTGCAGCACGTCGTCTACGTGTCGACCGACAAGGCCGTCAACCCCGTCAACGTCATGGGCGCGACGAAGCGCTTGGGCGAGCTCGCGCTCGAAGCCCTCACGCGCCGCGGCACGGCGACGCACTTCAACGCCGTGCGGTTCGGCAACGTCATCGAGTCGAACGGCTCGGTCATGCAGATCTTCCGCCGCCAGATCGCGCAGGGGCTGCCCCTCACGGTGACGCACCCCGACGTGACGCGGTTCTTCATGACGATCGACGAAGCCTCGCAGCTCATCATCCAGACCACGCTGCTGGGGCAAGACGGCGAGCTGTTCGTGCTCGACATGGGCGAGCCCGTGCGCATTCTCGACCTCGCCACGAGCCTCGTGCGGGCCACCAAACCCGGCCTCGGCATCGAGATCGTGGGCCTGCGGCCCGGCGAGAAGATGTTCGAAGAGCTCAGCTACGACGCCGACAGCGTCGCGAGCACCGCCCACGACTCGATCTTCGTCACGCGCGACACCCCGCTCGCCGACCCCGAAGCGACGCTCGCCGACCTGCGCCTACTCGTCGAGCAGTCGCGCGACTACACGCTGACGCCCGCAGCCCTCGTCGAGCGGCTGCGCGGCTTCGGCCTGCCGGTGCAGTGACGGGCTCGGCGCTGCCCGGCCCGGCGCTGCCCGGCTCGGCGCCACCCGCCGCGCGCGACCTCGGCACCGTGCTGCTCACCGGCGCGAGCGGACGCCTCGGGCGCGCCGTGCACGCCGCGCTCGCCCGGCTCGACGACGTCGAGGTCGTGGCGGTCGTCAGCCCGCGGGCGGCGGCGCAGCATCCTGATGCCATCGCGCTCGACCTCGCCGATCACGCCGCCCTCGCGGCCCTCGTGACCGCGCGCCGGCCCGACACCGTGCTGCACCTCGGCGCGATGGTCGGCGCCGCGTGCCAGGCCGACCCGCTCGCCGCGATCGCCGTCAACGTGGGGTCGACGCGGTCGATCGTGGATGCCCTCGCCGAGCACCCCGACGCCCGCATCGTGCTCGCCTCGACCGTGGCGCTCTACGGCGACGAGGGCGATGCCCCGTTCAGCGAATCGGCTCCGCTCGTGGGGCAGAGCGCCTACGCCCGCACGAAGCGTGCGGCGGAGGAGGCGCTCGAGTCGGGGGCCGTCGAGAGCGTGGCGCTGCGCATCGCCAACCTGTGGGGCCCCGGCTTCGACGACTCGCTCGTGGCGCGCCTGCAGACGACGACGGCCTCGTCACCGGCGACCGTGCGCGGGCCGGCGGTGTTCGTGCGCGACTACGTGCACGTCGACGACGTGGTTGCCGCCGTGCTCGCCGCCGCGACGCGCCCGCTGCCCGCGCGGCACCTCGTCGTCAACGTGGGCACGGGGGTCGCGACGACCACGCAGCAGCTCATCGCCCTGCTCGAGCGGCACGCCACCGTGCACGCCGAGGTCGGCGAGGGTTCGCCCACCTGGTCGGTCGTCGACCCGACCCTCATGCACGCCGCGCTCGGCGTGCGCGCGCGCTCAGTCGACGAGCTGCTGGGCTGAGCCCGTCAGCCAGGTGCTCAGCACCTCGGCCGACCGCCGGCCGTCGTGGTGGCGGCGCGCGAAGCCCGGCCCGCGCTCGACCTCGGCGCGGTACGCCTCGGGGTCGGCCACGACCGCACGTAGCACCTGCTCGAGCGTGGCTGCCGTCGCCTCGATGATCGGCACGGTCTCGCCCAGCTGGCGCTCGACCTCGCCGCGCACCTGCTCGCCGACGTTCGAGATGACGAACCGCCCCGCGGCCATCGCCTCGACGGCCGCGACGCCGTAGGTGCCGATGCGGAACTGGTCGAGCACGATGTCGGCCCCCGTGTACGCGGCGGGCATCTCGCTGGCCTTCAGGCCGCGGATCGGCGAGTAGCGGATGAGCCCCTCGTCGTGCAGGCGCAGCAGCACGGGCTCGATGAGATCGGTGCCCTTCACGACGGCGCTGCTCGGCACGTGGCTGACGATCGGCGGGCCGTCGAGCTGCGAGAACGGCGCCCGGGCCGAGACCCACTGCGCGGGGTCGATCGTCACGGGCAGCCACGTCGCCTCGGGCACATCGAGCAGCAGGTCGGGGGTCGCGACGAACACCGGCCCGTCGAAAGCCGCGGCGAGCGCCGCCATGCGCCGGGCCTGCACCTCGAGCGCGGGCGTCGCCGACCACGAGCCCGGCGCGAAAGGCGAATCGGGCAGGCGCGCCAGGTGCCGCGACGGCAGGCGCACCTCGCTGCCGTAGAGCATGAGGGCGACCGAGATGCCCGCGCGGCGCAGCGCCACAATGTCGGCCTCGACCGGTCGGGCGAAGGCATCGCCGAACAGCGGGCGGCCCGACTCGAGCAGCACGTGGGTGAAGCCGCCGAGCACGGCCCGGCGCTGGGCGCGCTGCCAGCGCGCCGACCAGCGGTACTCGGCTGGCGGCACCTCTTGATCGCTCAAGAAGCCGAAGCCGCCGCCCGCCGGCACGATGCCGCTCGTGCGGGCGCCGACACCCTCGAGGTGCTCGGCCGCGCGCGCCGCGGCCCAGCCCTGCCAGGCCGTGTTCGTGGGGGCGACGAGCAGCCGAATCGCAGCATCCGGCGGCGTGATCGCGGGGGTCGGATGCGCCCGATCGAAGCGCTGGGCCGGGGGCAGCGCGCGGGTCAGCAGCGCGGGCGGCACGATCGCGGCTGCGGCGCGGGCGGCCGATCGAACGGTGTCGCTGACGAAGCCCACGGCGGCGAACCCCCACCCTCTCTGACCAGTGCAGCGGGCACCAGCCGCCTGGGGGCGACATTAGCACCGCGGCACGCGAGAGAATCGACGCATGACCCCGCCTCGCCGCGCCCTGATCCTCGTGTACTCGCGCATCGTGAGCGACCCGCGCGTGCGGCGGCAGATCGACTGGCTGACCGCCGAGGGGTGGCAGGTCGACACGGTCGGGCTGGGCGAGCACCCCACCCTCGCCGTCGACGAGCACTGGCCCCTCGCCGACCTCGACGCGCGCACGGCCACCCGGTGGGGCTCGATCGTCGCCTACGTGCTCACGCCGCGCCGCGCCGCGTACCGCCGGCTCATGGCCGACCGCATCCCGGTCGCCGCCCACGAGGCCGTGCGCGGCGGCGCCTACGGGCTCATCATCGCCAACGACCTCGAGTTCGTGCCCTGGGTGACCGAGCGCGCGACGTTCGGGGCGATCGGCGCCCCGCGCATCCACCTCGACCTGCACGAGGTGTTCACCGAGTACCACAAGCCCGGGCTGCTGTGGCGGGTGCTCACCGCCGGCTACCGGCACTGGGTGCGCCGCCAGCTCGCCGACCCCGTGTTCACGACGCGCTCGACCGTCGCGGGCGGCATCGCCGAGCTCTACCGCGAGAAGCTAGGGCTCGAGGGCATGGCCGTCATCCGCAACAGCCCCGAGTACGTCGAGCAGCAGCCGCACCCCGTCGACCCCGAGCGCATCGGGCTGCTGTACCACGGCCTCGCCGACTGGAGCCGGGGCATCGGCGACATCCTCGCCGCCGTGCCGCTGCTCGAGCCGCGCTACACGATGACATTCATGCTCACCGGCTTCGACGCGAACATCGCCGAGATCCGCGCCGCCGCCGCACCGCTCGGCGACCGCGTGCGGTTCGTGCCGCCCGTCGCCATGACCGAGATCGCGACCGCGATCAACGGATACGACCTCGAGATCATGGTCTACCGCCCCGCCTCGGCCAACCTCGTCTACTCGCTGCCCAACAAGCTCTTCGAAGCCACACAGGGCCGGCTCGGGCTCGTCATCGGCCGCAGCCCGATGATGGTCGAGATCGTCGAGCGCTACGGCAACGGCATCGTCGTGCCCGAGTGGGGGCCCGAAGCCCTCGCCGCCGCGCTCAACGCCCTGAGCGCCGACGACGTGGCCGCGCTCAAGGCGGCGTCGCACGCCGCCGCCGCCGAGCTCAACGCCGACACCGAGCGGGCGGTGTTCCTCGCCACGACCGGGGCCGCGGCGCCGGGCATCCCGTCATGACCGCCCACCGTAGACTGGGCGCTCGTCACGGAGACCCCCTGGAGATGACCGCGTGAAGACCATCCGCACCGCCCTCGGCGAGGTCATCGCGATCCTTCCCGGCGGCGCACGCCGCTTCATGGTGCTCTACTCGATCGCCCTCGGCATCTTGGCCCTGCTCGACGCCTTCGCGCTCGCGCTGCTCGCCGTCATCATCAGCCCCATCGTCACGGGCGCCGACCTCGTGCTGCCGATCATCGGCGAGGTCGACCAGGTCGGCGTCATCGGGCTGCTCGGCGTCGTGTGCGCGCTCATCGTCGGCAAGTCGGTCGCCGCCGCCGTGCTGCTGTGGTTCGCCACCCGCCGCTTCGCCTCGTACGAGCTCGAGCTCGGCTCGCGCCTGTTCGACAGTTTCGTCGCCTCGTCGTGGACAGAGCGGCTCAAGCGCAACTCGGCCGACCTCGTGCGCATGACCGACGGCAGCGTGGCCGTCACCATCTCGAGCTTCCTGCTGCCGATCGCGGGCCTGCTCGGCGAGCTGCTCACCTTCGTCGCGGTCATCGCCGTGCTCACGATCACCCAGCCCGCCGTCGCGGCCGTCTCGCTCGTCTACCTCGGCCTGCTCGCCGTCATCATGTACGTCTGGGTCACGCGCCGCGCGCGCGAGGCCGGGCGCGTCAACGTGCGCCACTCGATCCTCACCTCGCGCCTCATCACCGAGATGATCGGCGCGCTCAAAGAGATCACGCTGCGCAACAAGGCGCCCGAGATCGCCGCCGTCGTGCGCGCCAACCGCGTGCGCACCACGCGGGCCCGCGCCAACGCGCTCTTCCTCGGCCAGATGCCGCGCTACGTGCTCGAAGCCGGGCTCATCGGCGGGTTCGTCGTCGTCGGCATCACGGGCTGGTTCACGGGCGGTACAACCGGTGGCGTCTCGGGCGTGGCGCTCTTCGGCCTCGCCGGGTTCCGCCTCGCGCCCTCGATCGTGCGCTTCCAGTCGATGAGCTCGCAGCTCAACGTGGCCCTGCCGCACGTGCAGGCCGTGCTCGCCGAGATCCGTCGCTCTGAGCAGACGCGCGGCATCGCCGACGACGCCCCCACCGCCGAGCTGCCCGCCGACCCGCAGCGCATCACCTTCGAGGGCGTCACCTTCCGCTACGGCCCCGACTCCGAGCCCGCCGTGCGCGAGGTCGACCTCGAGATCCCCTTCGGCACGACCGCCGCCTTCGTCGGCTCATCCGGCGCCGGCAAGTCGACGATGATCGACCTGCTGCTCGGGCTCATCAACCCCACCGAGGGCACGATCGCCATCGACGGCACCGCCGTCAGCACGCTCACCCGCTCGTGGCGCTCGCGCGTCGGGTACGTGCCGCAAGAGGTCTCGCTGTTCGACGCCTCCGTCGCCCAGAACGTGGCCCTCACCTGGAGCGGGGACGTCGACCGCGAGCGCGTGCGCTCGGCCCTCGAGCGCGCGCAGCTGCTCGAGACGATCGAGTCGCGGCCCGGCGGCATCGACGCGCCCATCGGAGAGCGCGGCCTCGCGCTCTCGGGCGGCCAGCGCCAGCGCCTCGGCATCGCCCGCGCGCTCTACGCCGACCCGCTCGTGCTCGTCATGGACGAAGCGACGAGCTCGCTCGACACCGCGACCGAGGCGGCCGTCGCCGACGCCATTCGCGACCTCAGCGGCTCGATGACCATCGTCTCGGTCGCCCACCGGCTGTCGACGATCATGCACGCCGACCGCATCTTCTTCATGAGCGGCGGCCGCGTCGTCGCGAGCGGCGACTTCGAGAGCCTGCAGGCCGCCGTGCCCGAGTTCGCGCACCAGGTGAAGCTCGCGGGCCTCGGCGACGGCACGCTGCCCGAGTAGCGCGCGCGGGGTGCCGGGTCAGCCGCGCAGGGCCCGCACGACCGCCTCTGCCGCGTGGCCGGTGCCGTAGGGCGTGGCGTCGGTCGCGGCCGGCGCGGGGCGCTCGACCGCGGGCCGCAGGGCCGAGAGGTCGTCGCTCACGAGCACGTTCCAGCCCAGCTCGACCGTCTCGACCCACTCGGTCTCGGGGCGCACGGTCGTGCACGGTACCCGTAGCAGGAACGCCTCTTTCTGCAGACCGCCCGAGTCGGTGATGACGCCCGCGCTGCGGCTCACGGCGGCCACGAGCTCGGGGTACGGCAGCGGCTCGATCGCGCGGATGGCGCCCTGGTCGAGCGCGATGCCGTGCTGGGCCGCGAGGGCGCGCAGGCGCGGGTGCACGAGCAGCAGCACAGGATGCGCGAGGGCCCCCAACTGGTCGAGAATCGCGGCGAGGCGCGCCGGGTCGTCGGTGTTGTCGGGGCGGTGCAGCGTCGCCACGTGGTACGCACCCGCCTCGACGCCCTCGGGCAGCGGCAGCCCCTCGGCGAGCACGCGGTCACGCGTCGCATACAGCACATCGGTCATGACGTCGCCCACGAGCACGCTGCGTGCCGCGAGGCCCTCATCGGCGAGATGCCGCATGGCCACCTCGGTCGGCGCCAGCAGCAGGTCGGAGGCGTGATCGGTCAGCACCCGGTTGTGCTCTTCGGGCATGCGGCGGTTGAACGACCGCAGCCCGGCCTCGAGGTGCGCGACCGGCACGTGGATCTTCACCGCCGCGATCGCCGCCGCGAGCGTCGAGTTCGTGTCGCCGTAGACGAGCACCCAGTCGGGGGCGTGCTTCAGGATGAGCGGCTCGAGCCCCGCGAGCATCGCGCCGGTCTGCGCGCCGTGCGCACCCGAGCCCACGCCGAGGTTCTCATCGGGCGGGCGGATCGACAGGTCGCGGAAGAACACGTCGCTCATGAGCGGGTCGTAATGCTGGCCGGTGTGCACGACGACGTGCTCGATGCCCCCGGCCGCATCCATCGCGTGAGAGATCGGCGCCAGCTTCACGAACTGCGGGCGCGCGCCCACGACACTCAGTACCCGCATGGCCCCGAGTCTACCGAGGGCGGCCCGCGCCTAAGATTGGTCACGATGTCTGCCCCCGAACCCGCCCCCGCCGTCGAGCCCGCTGGCGCGCCGCACGTGCTCTACGTCGCGTGGGGCTACCCGCCGTCGCGCAGCGCCGGCATGTACCGCGCGCTCGCCACGGCCAACGCCTTCGCGCGCGACGGATGGCGGGTGACCGTGCTGACGACGACGCGCGAGACCTTCGAACGGCTCACCGGCAGCGACCCCGAGTCCGAGGCCTCGATCGACCCGCGGGTCACCGTCGTGCGCATCCCCTTCGACGCCGAACGCAGCGACGACGATCTCGCGAACTGGTCGCGCTTGCGCGTCTACTCGGCTCTGCTGTGGACGGCTCTGCGCTGGATCCCCGCCTGGTTCTCGTACCCCGAGCGCAGCTACGGCGGCTGGAAGAAGCCCCTCGTCGCCGCCGCCGACGCCATCCACCGCGAGCACCCCGTCGACCTCGTCGTCGGCTCGGCCAACCCCAACGTCGACTTCGCCCCCGGGTGGCACCTGCACCGCCGCTACGGCGTGCCCTACGTCATGGACCACCGCGACGCCTGGCACCTCGACGTCTACTCGGGCCGCCGTACCGCCTCTCGCCTCAGCCGCTCGAGCCGCCTCGAGAGCCGCATGTTCGCGCGCAGCACCGAAGGCTGGTTCGTCAACGCGCCCATTCGCGACTGGCATGCGGGCGAGCATCCGGCGAAAGCCGACGACTTCCACGTCGTCGCCAACGGCTTCGACCCCGAGTTTCTGCAGACCGACCGCGACCGGGCGCCCGACCCCGAGGCGGGCCTCGTCTTCGGCTACCTCGGCACCATCTACGGGCCCATCCCGCTGCGCGAGACCCTCGACGCCTGGCGGCTCGCCCGCACCCGCTCGCCGCTGCTCGCACGCTCGCGCCTCGTCGTGCGCGGCCGGCTCGGGCACTTCTCCGAGCCCGACACCGCCGTCGCCGAACTGCTCGACGCCTACCGCGCCGACGGCGTCAGCTACGAAGGCCCCGTGAGCAAGACCGCGGTCTCGAGCGTCTACCGCTCGTTCGACGCGCTGCTGCTCATCATCAGCCGCAGCCCCTACGTCACGAGCGGCAAAGTCTTCGAGTACGCCGCGAGCGGCCTGCCGATCGCGGCGCTGCACGACCCCGTCACCGCCGCCACGAGCGTGCTGGCCGGCCACCCGACCCGCTTCGGCGTCGACGCGGTCGACGTCGAGCAGTTCGCGCAGGCCCTCATCGCCACAGGCGAGAGCGCCGCCGCGCAGACGCCCGAGAGCATCGCGGCCACCCAGCAGTGGGCGCGCCAGTTCGCGCGCGACGAGCAGCTCGCGCCGCGCATCCGGGCCCTGCGGGCCGTCGCCGAGAAGGCGGCCGCGCGATGACCGCCCTGCGCGTCGCCGTGCTCTACGGCAGCGGCTTCGAGTCGGGCCACGGCTCGTCGCTCGCGACCGAGAGCTCGCGGCTCGGCGAGGTGCTCGCACGCCCCGAGGGCGTCGCCGCCGTCGACATCATCTCGGTCGGGATGCCCGCCCGCCCCCTGCGCCGCGGCGAGCACCTCGACCTCAGCGACGTCGACCCCGGCGCGGGCGATGCCCTCGTGCGGCGCTTCGGCGGCGAACGGCTGCGGCGGCGCCTGGCCGGCAGCCCCCTCGGTCGCCTGCTCAACTCGATCGGACCTCTCGATGCGGGCCGAGTCTTCGCCCGCCGGGTGCGGCGCTCCCCCGCAGCGCGGGCCGCGCTGCGCCGCGCCGACATCGTCATCGCCGTCGACAGCGCCGGAGTCATCGTCGCCGCGACGGCGCTGCGTCGCCGGCACGTGCGCGAGGCCTACTACGACACCCGCTCGGCCGTCGTCGGGCTCGGCGAGGTCGCCGGCTCTTAGTTCGAGCCGAGCAAGAAGGGCCGCAGCACCTCGGCCGAGCGCCGGCCGTCGTGAAGCACCCGCACGTACTCGGCGCCCGCGGCTGCCGTGACGGCGGCCGCGGCGCGGTCGGCGACGATGCCGCGCAGCACCGGCTCGAGCGTGGCGCCCGTCGCCTCGACGATCGGCAGCGCCGTGCCCGCGGCATCGAGCGCCGCGCGGCGCACGCCCTCGTTGACGTGGCCGACGACGAGGCGACCGGCGGCCATCGCCTCGCACGCCGCGACGCCGTAGTCGCCGATGCGGAACTGGTCGAGCACGATGTCGGCCGAACGGTAGACCTCGCGCATCTGCTCGTGCGGCACGCCCTGGATGCGGCGGTACTCGATGAGGCCCTCGTCGTGCAGCGCCTGCGCGATCGGGTCGACGAGCTCGCTGCCCTTGATGGCGCCCTTGCTGGGGGCGTGCACGACGAACGGCCGCGCCGACTGCAGGGGCGCGACGTCAGAGCGCCAGGCCTCGACGTCGATCACGACGGGCAGCCAGGCCGCTTCGGGCGCGTCGATGAGCAGGTCGGCGGTCGAGACGAAGACGGGCAGGCCGAGGCGGTCGAGCAGGCGGCGCGACTCGAGCGCCGTGCGCTCGAGATCGGCCGTGGTCGCGAGCGCCCCCGCGAACGGCGAATCGGGGTTGAGGGCGGCATGCCGGCTGGGCAGCCGGATGTCGCTGCCGTGGCACAGCATCGCGACGCGCAGCCCCGCCCGCTGCATCGCACGCACCTGACCGCGCACCGACTCGTCGAGCGGGGCGCCGAACGGCCAGCGCTGCGCCTCGACGATCGCGTGCGTGAAGCCGCCGAGCACCGTGCGGCGCAGGGCGCGCTGCCAGCGGCGCGAGGCCGCCCACACGCCCACGGGCACCACGGCGTCGGAGGCGTGCGTGAAGTCGTCGGGCGTGCGGAAGGCGAGATTCACCGCCCCGACCCCCGGCAGGTTCTCGGCCGCTGCGCGCCCCCACTCGCGCGCCTGACCGGCGTAGTTGACGGGGGCGATGAACAAGCGCACCGGGGTCACCGGCGGCTCGATCGGCGGCGGGATGTCGGCGACCGAGTAGCCGTACCGGCCCGGCAGCAGCCGGCCGCGCAGCGCCTCGGGAAGCAGGCGGAGCAGGCGGCCCGCCATCCACTTCAGCGCCGCCGTCATGAACAGGAGTCTAGGAGGGCCGTCACGAGGCGAGGAACGCCTCGAGCGCTGCGGCGCTCGCGCGGCCGTCGTGCAGGCGCCGCACGAAGGCGGGGCCCCGCGCCGCGAGCGACCGCGCGGCCTCGCGATCGGCGACCACGGCGCGCACCGCGCTCTCGAGGCTCGCCGCATCGGCCGGCCAGATCGGCGGCTGCTCGCCGACCTCCGCCTCGACGACCGCGCGCGAGCGCTCGTTGACGTACGAGAGCACGACCCGGCCGGCCGCCATCGCCTCGCACGCTGCGACGCCGTAGCCGCCCATGCGCAGCGAGTCGACCACGATGTCGGCCCCGCGATAGACGTCGTGCATGTCGCCGTGGGCGATGCCATCGAGGCGGCGGTACTCGACGAGGCCTTCTCGGTGCAACCGACCGAGCACGGCGTCGGCGACCTCCGAACCCTTCAGCCCCGCCCGACTCGGGGCGTGCACGACGATCGGCACGGCCTGCTGCAGAGGTTCACGATCGGTCGCCCAGGCGTCAGGATCGATCACGACGGGCATCCACGTCGCCGCCGGCAGGTCGAGCTGCAGGCCCGGCGTCGACCCGAACAGCGGCACACCGAGCACCTCGATCGCCCGCCGCGTGCGCGCGGCCGCACGATCGAGCGCGCGCGCGTTCGGCACGAGCGCCGCGTCACCGAAGGGCGAGTGCGGCTCGCGGGCGAGATGGGCGCGCACGTCGCGCACGTCAGAGCCGTGGGCGACGATCGCCACCCGGATGCCGTGCTGCTGCAGCGCCCGCACCTCGCGCACGACATCGCGACGGAACAACGGCCCGAACAAGGGATGCGCCGACTCGATGAGCACGTGCGTCGCC
Organism: uncultured Microbacteriaceae bacterium; assembly: GCA_964540305.1. Taxonomy (GTDB): domain Bacteria; phylum Actinomycetota; class Actinomycetes; order Actinomycetales; family Microbacteriaceae; genus Microcella. The sequence continues at coordinate 319,482 of CAZILZ010000001.1, forward strand.
TGCGCGACGACCGCCTCGAACTCGGCCCGCTGCCAATCGCTCGACCCGTAGGCGCGCAACCGAGGCACCGACCGGTGCGCGGCGAAGCGGAAGCCCTCGGGGCTGTCGATGACGAGGCTGAGGGCGGAGCGGTCGGGGTGGGCATCCACCGCACGAGCCCACTGGTAGGCCTGGCCGGCCACATTGAGCACCCCGATGACGAGCCGCGCTGCGCCGTCGCCGAGCTCGAGCGGCTCGGCGGGCCCGGGCGGCATCGCCGCGTACTTCGCGGGGTTCAGGCGCGCCCCGACCCGATCGGGCAGGGCGCTCAGGCGCGGCTCGACGACCTCGAGCACCGACGCGGGCAGCAACCGCTGCACGGCCGCGCTCAGCCCCTCGCGCACACCCATGCTGTCGAGGGTAACGGGGTGAGCAGACCTCGCGCTCGACGGGCGGCGGCGGCCAGGCGGCGCGGTGCTAGCCTTGCCGCTCGTGACTGCCCTGCCCCCGCCGACGCCCGTCGAGCCGAGGCTGAACTCGCTCACGGGGCTGCGCTGGTGGGCCGCCTTCGGGGTCTTCGGCTACCACATGAACAACCTGGCGCCCCTGCCGATCGCCGACCTGCTGCACCTCGGCAACTACGGCGTCATGTTCTTCTTCGTGCTCTCGGGCTTCGTGCTCACCTGGTCGGCGCGGCCCGGCACCTCGGTCGCGACCTTCTACTGGCGGCGGTTCGCCCGCATCTACCCCGCGCACTTCGTCGCGCTGCTGTTCGCCATCCCCGTCTTCTACAGCCTCGACCCCGACCCGGCGCAGTGGTGGGTCAAGCCCCTCGACCTCGGCGTGCTGCTGCTCTCGGTGCTGCTCATCCAGGGCTGGTCGCTGACCCCCGCCATCATCTTCTCGGGCAACCCCGCCGCCTGGACCTTGACCGTCGAAGCCTTCTTCTACGCGCTGCACCCCTGGCTCAACCGCGTGCTCGCAGCGCTGCGCTCGCGCGGTGCCCTGCTCATCGCCCTGGGCCTCGTCGTCGGCTCGTTCGGGTGGCGGGCGCTCGAGCTCGCCCTGCCCGCGGTGAACGCCGCCCCGATTCCGGTGCCCGTCGAGCGGCTCGCCGAATTCGCCATCGGCATGTGCCTCGCGCACGCCATGCGGCTGGGGTGGCGCATCCGGATGCCCCTCGCGGTCGTCGTCGGCGTCGGCGCCTCGCTCGTCGTCATCGCCACTGTCGACACCGCCACCGCCTGGCTCGGCCCCGTGCGCGACGTCGTGCGGGCGACGCAGACCGAGTGGATGCTCGTACTGTGCGCGCTGCTCATCGCTGTGGTCGCCGCGCGCGACCTGACGCGCGGCCCCGGCTGGCTCAGTGCGCGCTGGATGGTGCTGCTCGGCGAAGCCTCGTACGCGTTCTACCTCGTGCACGCCACGGTCATCTACGCGGTCATCGGCATCGTCGGCCAGCAGCCGGGCGGCTGGAGCGAGCTGCTCTGGTACCCGCCGCTGCTGCTCGCCTCGCTCGTCGTCGCATTCGCGCTGCACCTGGGCGTCGAGAAGCCCCTCGAGCGCCGCATGCGCCGCTGGTGGGATGCCCGCCACGAGCGCAGGGCGGCTACGGCGTCGGCGGCCTGATCGCCTCGAGCGCATCGGCGGCCCGCTCGGCGACACCCGCGAGCGACACCGACCCGAGCGCCCACGCCGCCTGGTCGCGCCGCTGCTGCACCGTCGCCGGAGCACCGAGCCGCGCCGCGAGCCGCTCGGCGACGAGCACGACGTCGTGGGCCACGGCGTCGCCGAGCGGAGCACGGTCGGCGAAGGCCTCGCCCGGGCCCTCGCCCGAGAACAGGATCGGCGCGCCGCAGGCAGCAGCCGCGTACATCTTCGTCGGGAAGGCGAACTGGTAGCCGCCGTCGGGCTTGACGCTCGCGAGCGCCACCGTCGCGCCGCGCAGCCAGCGCGCCACCTCGTCGGGGGCCACCGTCGCGTGAAACTCGACGCGCCCCGGCGCGACCTCGTCGGCGCGGCGCTGCAGCTGCTCGACCTCTGACCCCGCACCCACGAACACGAGCCGCAGACCCGGAACGTGCGCGATCGCCTCGACGAACACCCCGGCGCCGTGCACCTCGGATGCCGTGCCCGCGTACAGCGCGTACGGCGGCTCGGCGGCGCGGGCCGGGCCCTCGGGCGCGAACACCGCGGTGTCGATGCCGTTGCCGACCTCATCGATGCGCGCGGCCGGCACGCCGAGCTCGATGAGCCGCGCCGTCACCGTCGCCGACACCGAGAGCACGCGCGCGGCGCGGCGCCAGACCGAGCGCTCCATGCGGCGCACGACGCGCACGACCGCCGCGGGGCTGCCCGCGCTCGCCGCCGCATCGCCGAGAATATCGGCCGAGTAGTACACGAAGGGCCGGCGCAGCAGAGCGGTCGCGACGAGCACCGCGAGGCCGGTCGTCGGCGGCGGCTCGACGACGTAGGCGTCGGCGCGCCGCACGGCGAGAAGACGGAAGAAGAGCGGGATGTCGAAGCTCAGGTAGGGCACGTAGCCGCGCACGGCCCCCGTGCGGTCGCGCAGCACGCGCGCGCGGCGCACCCGAACGCCCGAGGGGGTCTCGCCGACGACGCCGACCGGCAGGCGGCTCGTGAGCACCTCGACCTCGTGCCCGCGCGCCGCGAGCTCGCCCGCGAGCGCCGCGAGACGGAACGACGCCGCCGCCGGCTCGGGCGCGAAGATGCGGCTCGCGACGATGACGCGCATGGTCAGAAGCTGACCGACTGGCCCGTTCGCGCCGACTGCAGAACGCCCTCGACGACCTCGAGCGTGCGCAGACCCTGCTGCATCGTGACGAGGTCGGTCTCGTGGCCGAGCACGGCGTCGCGGAACGCCTCGTGCTCGACGCGCAGCGGCTCGCGCTTCGGGAAGGCGTAGCGGATCATGTCGCCCTCGCTCACGCCGCGGAACGCCGTGACCGACTCCCACTCGAGCGGGAACGTGCCGTTGGCGTAGAACGTGAGGTCGCCCGTGCCGGTGTCGGCGACGAGCGCGCCCGCCTCGCCCGTGGCGATCGTGATGCGCTCTTTCATAGGGCTGAGCCAGTTGACGATGTGGTTGACGATGACGCCGTTGGCGAGCCGCCCCGAAGCGATGATCATGTCTTCGTGCTCGCGGCCCGACTTGTGGGCGATCTGCGCGAACACCGTCTGGTAAGTGCTCTGCACGACCCACGCGGTGAGGTCGATGTCGTGGCTCGCGAGGTCTTTGCCCACCCCGACATCGGCGATGCGCGAGGGGAACGGCCCCTGCCGGCGCGTGATGACCTGGTACACCTCGCCGAGCTCACCCGCGGCGATGCGGCGCCGCATCTCTTGCAGCGCGGGGTTGAAGCGCTCGATGTGCCCCACGGCCCCGACGAGGCCCGCCGCGTCGAAGGCGTCGACCATGCGCTGGCCCGCCTCGACCGTGTCGGCGATCGGCTTCTCGACGAGAGTGTGCACGCCGGCGGCGGCGAGCTTGAGAGCGGCATCCTCATGGAAGCGGGTCGGCACGGCCACGACCGCGATGTCGACGCCCTCGGCGATGAGCGCGTCGATGTCGGGCAGGATCGGCAGGCTGCCGGCGACCCCGTGCGGGTCGCCGCCCGGGTCGGCGATCGCGACGAGCTCGACGCCGTCGAGTTCGCGCAGCACGCGCGCGTGGTGGCGGCCCATCATGCCGACGCCGATGAGGCCGGCGCGCAGCGTGGTCATCAGGCGCCAGCCCCGGCGACGGCGTTGACGGCCGCCACGATGCGGTCGAGGTCGCGCCGCGAGAGCGAAGGATGCACGGGCAGCGACACGACCTCGCGCGCGGCCTTCTCGGTCTCAGGCAGGTCGAGCCCCGGCGCGAAGGGTGCGAGCGAGGGCAGGCGGTGGTTCGGGATGGGGTAGTAGACGCCCGAGCCCACGCCGTGCTCGTCGCGCAGGGCCTTGACGAAGCCGTCGCGGTCGTCGGCGACCCGCACAGTGTACTGGTGGAAGACGTGCACGGCGCCGGGCGCCGTGACGGGCGTCGGCACGGCCGTGATGCCCGCGCTGAGGTAGGCGGCGTTCTGCTGGCGTGTCGCCGTCCAGCCGTCGACACGGCCGAGCTGCACGCGGCCGATCGCGGCGTGGATGTCGGTCATGCGCGCATTGAAGCCCACGACCTCGTTGTGGTACTGGATCTCTTGGCCCTGGTTGCGCAGCAGCTTGACGGCGCGCACGAGCTCGGGGGTGTCGCACGCGACCATGCCGCCCTCGCCCGAGGTCATGTTCTTCGTCGGGTAGAGGCTGAACATCGCGAAGCGGCCCCACGTGCCGACCGGGCGGCCGTTGAGCGAGGCGCCGTGCGCCTGCGCGGCGTCTTCGTAGATCTCGAGGCCGTGCTTCTGCGCGAGGGCCTCGAGCTCGACCATGCGCGCCGGGTGCCCGTAGAGGTGCACGGGCATGATCGCCTTGGTCTTCTTCGTGATCGCCTTCTCGACCGCGGCCGGGTCGAGGCCGTAGGTCTCGGGCTCGATGTCGACGAAGACGGGCGTGGCACCCGTGAGGGCGACCGAGTTGCCGGTCGCGGCGAACGTGAACGAGGGCACGATGACCTCGTCGCCCGGGCCGACGCCCGCGGCGAGCTGGCCGAGGTGCTGACCGGCCGTGCCGCTGTTGACGGCGACGCACGCGCGGCCCTGCACGAAGTGCGCGCCGAACTCGGCTTCGAACGCGGCGACCTCGGGGCCCTGCGCGATCATGCCCGAGCGCAGCACGCGGTCGACGGCCTTCCGCTCGGCGCGGCCGATGAGGGGCTTCGCGGCGGGGATCAGGGTCTTGCTCACGCGGGGGATTCCTCTCTCAGAAGGCCATCGGCCTCGATGTAGATCGCGCCGGTCTGCGGGCAGACCCAGCGGCCGCCCTCCTCGACGAGGCGCACGCCGGCCTTGCCCACCCAGCCCAGTCGGCGTGCGGGCACGCCGGCCATGAGGGCGAAGGCGGGCACATCTCGCGTCACGACGCTACCGGCCGCGATCGTCGCCCAGCGGCCGATCTCGACGGGGGCGACGCACACGGCGCGCGCGCCGATCGCGGCGCCCTCGCGGATCGTGACGCCGACGGGCTGCCAGTCGTGCGCCGACTTGGGGCTGCCGTCGACGTTGACGGCGCGCGGGTAGGTGTCGTTCGTGAGCACGACGGCGGGGCCGATGAAGACGCCCGCCTCGAGCACGGCCGGCTCGTAGACGAGCGCGTAGTTCTGCACCTTGCAGTTGTCGCCGAGTCGCACCCCGGTGCCGATGTAGGCGCCACGGCCCACGACGCAGTTCTCGCCGAGCACGGCGTCTTCGCGCACCTGGGCGAGGTGCCAGATCGAGCTGCCGGCGCCGATGCGGGCATTCGACGCGACGTCGGCGGAATCGACGATGCGGACGTCGGCGGAATGAGTCACGAAGGCGCGCTTTCGAAGAGGGCCGGATGCGCGAGCACGCGCCGTTCCAGGGTATCGCGTTCTGACACAATGGGCGTCATGGCCGACGCCTCCTCCACCGGTTCCCCGGCCGCCCCGCAGCGGCCCGACGTGTGGATCGTCATCCCGCTCTACAACGAGGCCACGGTCATCGGCGGCGTCATCGCCGACCTGCAGCAGCAGTTCTCGAACATCGTCTGCATCGACGACGGCTCGACCGACGGCTCGGCCGAGGTCGCCGCCGCGACGGGAGCCCGCGTCATCCGGCACCCGCACAATCTCGGGCAGGGCGCCGCGCTGCAGACCGGCATCTCGTACGCGCGCGCGCAACCGGGCGCCCAGTACCTCGTCACGTTCGACGCCGACGGCCAGCACCGGGTCGTCGACGCGATCGCGATGATCGAGCTCGCGCGCGACGAGAACGCCGCGATCGTCTTCGGCTCGCGTTTTCTCGACGACCGCACCAAGCCGGGACTCGCCAAGAAGATCGTGCTCAAGACCGCCGTCGCCGTCACGAACCTCTCGACGGGCCTGAAGCTGACGGATGCGCACAACGGCCTGCGCGTGCTGCGCGTCGACGCCGCCCACGCCGTCAACCTCAAGCAAGACCGCATGGCGCACGCCTCCGAGATCGTCGTGCAGCTCGGGCGGTCGAGGCTCGACTGGCGCGAGTTCCCTGTCGAGGTGCTCTACACCGACTACTCGAAGGCCAAGGGGCAGTCGCTGCTCAACTCGATCAATATCCTCGTCGACCTCATCATCAACTAGCCGACCGGCCCAGGAGGCTCTCATGTGGTTCCAGGTCATCCTCATCGTCGCCCTCGTCGGCATCGGTGCGTACCTCGTGCGCTCGACCCCGAGCCCGCGGCACCTCGCCATCCGACGCCTGCTCGTGCTGCTCGCGCTGCTCGCCGGCGTCGTCATGGTGGTCTGGCCGGGCCTGCTGAGCTGGCTCGCCGAGCTCGTCGGCATCGGTCGCGGCGCCGACCTGCTGTTCTACCTCGCGATCGTCGCCGGGCTGCTCTACGTCGTCAACGAGTACAAGCGCTCGGTGCAGCTCGCCCGCGCCAACACGCAGCTCGCGCGCGAGATCGCCCTGACCGAGGCGCGCCTGAGCGACCGCATCGCCGAGCTCGAGGCGCGGCTGGCCGAGCGGCCCAGCGCCTAGAATCGAGTGTCGGCCGGGCATCCGCCGCCCGTCATCGACCGCCCCTGATCCGTGAGGACCCACCGCTCGTGAAGATCGCCGTCATCGCCCTCGGAAAGATCGGCCTGCCCTTGGCCGTGCAGTTCGCGTCGAAGGGCCACGAGGTCGTCGGCGTCGACGTCAACCCGGCCACGGTCGAGCTCATCAACGCGGGCACCGAGCCGTTCCCCGGCGAGGCGCACCTGGCCGAGAAGCTCGCCGAGCTCGTCGCCGCCGGCGCGCTGCGCGCGACCACGAACTACGCGGATGCCGTGCCGGGCGCCGACGCCGTCGTGCTCGTCGTGCCGCTCTTCGTCGACGACGAGGCCCGCCCCGACTTCGGCTGGATGGACGACGCGACGAGCACCCTCGCCGCGCACCTCACGCCCAACACTCTCGTCGCCTACGAGACGACCCTGCCGGTGGGCACGACCCGCACGCGCTGGAAGCCCATGCTCGAAGAGGGCTCGGGCCTCGTCGAGGGCACCGACTTCCACCTCGTGTTCTCGCCCGAGCGCGTGCTCACGGGCCGCGTCTTCGCCGACCTGCGCAAGTACCCGAAGCTCGTGGGCGGGCTCAGCGAGGCGGGCGCCGCGCGCGCCGTCGCGTTCTACGAGGCCGTGCTCGACTTCGACGAGCGCCCCGACCTGGCGCGCGGCAACGGCGTGTGGGATCTCGGCAGCGCCGAGGCGGCCGAGATGGCGAAGCTCGCCGAGACCACCTACCGCGACGTCAACATCGGCCTCGCGAACCAGTTCGCGCAGTACGCCGCGACCGCCGGTATCGACATCTACCAGGTCATCGAGGCGAGCAACTCGCAGCCCTACAGCCACATCCACCAGCCGGGCATCGCCGTCGGCGGCCACTGCATCCCCGTCTACCCGCGGCTCTACCTCTGGAACGACCCGGCCGCCACCGTCGTGCGCGCGGCCCGTGAGGCGAACGCGGGGATGCCCGACTACACGATCGGCCTGCTCGAAGGCGTGCACGGCTCGCTGCAGGGGCAGCGCGTGGTCGTGCTCGGTGCCGCTTACCGCGGCGGGGTGAAAGAGACGGCGTTCAGCGGCGTCTTCGGCGCCGTCGAGGCGCTGCGCGCGCGGGGGGCCGAGGTGTTCGTGCACGACCCGCTCTACTCGAACGACGAGCTCGCCCGCTTCGGCTGGGAGCCCTACGCCTACGGCGAGCCCGTCGACGCGGCGGTCGTGCAGGCCGACCACGCCGAGTACCGCGACCTGACCCCGGCGTCGCTGCCGGGCATCCGCACCTTCGTCGACGGCCGACGCGTCTCGACGGCCGAGGCCTGGCCGGGCGTCACCTACCGCGTGATCGGCATCCCCGGCGCCTGAGCCGCCCTGCACCTGAGCCGCCCTGCACCGGCGCCCGTGCCGGTCGCTGGTAGCTGGTAGCTGGTAGCTGTTTGCTGGTAGCTGGTAGCTGGTGGCCCAAGATCTGCGGGGCCTGTCAGCGCGTGCCGCGAGTCGGCTGACGCAGCCTGGGAAACGTCTCGTTCCTCGACGTTCCTGTCGTCGGGAACCTGTCTCACGCGGGCCTCATCGGGGTCGGGAGCCCGGGTCGCGCCGACTCCCGAATGCAAGGAAGTCGAAGCGACATGGTCGACCGAGACTCCTTGGATTCGGGAGTCTGCTGGGGGCAGGCAGGGCCGGGCCGGGCAGGGCCGGGCAGGGCCGGGCAGGGCTCAGCTGAGCAGGGCAGGGCCGGGCAGGGCTCAGCTGAGCAGGGCAGGGCCGGGCAGGGCCGGGCCGGGCTGAGCTCGGGCAGGGCTGGGCTGGGCAGAGGCCCGTGCCGGTGCCGGTGCTCGGCGGTGAGCGGGCCGCGGTGACGCGGCCTGTCAGCTCAGCCGGTAGCCGGCGGAAGAGCGAGCGCGGCGGCGAGCGCGTCGGCGAGCTGCGGAGCGAGGGCCGCGCTGCCCGAGGTCGAGAGGTGCAGGGCATCCTCGAACGTGTACGGGGTGAGCGCGTCGGTCGAGCACGCTCCGTCGCGGCAGAGTGCGGGCCAGAGGTCGAGCACCGTGGTCGCCGAGCCGTCGCGGGCGATCGACTCGAGCACGCGCAGCATGCCGGCTTGGCGCTCGGCGGCGACCGCCTCGGGGATGCTCTGGCCGCAGTCGCCGGCGATGACCGCGGGCAGCGAGCAGCGCGCGGGCTCGTACGGGTACGGGCCGCTCTCGGCATCGAGGTCGAAGTTCGGCGTCGGGCGCACGAGCACGACCGCATGCCCTGCCGCCTCGAGCCGCTGCACGGCGCCGCGCAACCACTGCTCGTGGCTCGCGAGCCGCGCGGCGGGGTCGGTCGTGAACCCTCCCGCGCCATCGGTCGTCGCGAAGTCGTCGCCCGTGAAGTAGTGATCGGAGAAGGAGAGCATGACCACCCCGGCGGGCGACGACGCCACCGCCTCGAGCGCCTGCCCGATGACCTCACGGCACCGGGCGCCCTGCTCCCACGTGCCGAGCGACACGAAGGTGGCGTCGACACCCGTCCACGGGCATCCGCGCTGCGTCGTCATCGTGATCGCCGCATCCGCCTCGACGGCCGCGAGCGAGAGGCCCTCGCTCAGGTGATCGGCGAACGAATCGCCGAGCAGGTAGACGGGCGGGCCGGCGGCATCCGCATTCCAGGTGCACTGCTCGGTGCCGGCGGCTCCCGGCACGGCGAACGCGCTGCACCCCGCTACCTGCGTGAGGTGCCCGGGGCGGTCGATGATCTGCGCGCGGTACTGCTGCACGCTCGGCAGCCAGAAGCCCTGGCCCACCGCGACGAGCACGAGCGCGACGACGAGCAGGGGCGCGACGAGCACCCCGCCGACCGTCGCCGCCCAGCGGCGCGCGGTGCCAGGGCGAAGGGCGCGCAGCGGCTGCTCGACCCAGCGGTACGAGGCGATCGCGGGCAGCAGAGAGAGCACGGCGGCGATCAGGATGGCGACCGGCGAACCCGGCACGAGCAGCCCCGCGAGCACGATGACCGGCCAGTGCCAGAGGTACCACGAGTACGAGAGGTCGCCGATGGCCACCATGGGGCGGGTGCCGAGCATCCGTGAGACGGGATTATCGGCCGCCGAGCCCGCGATGATGAGCAGTGCCGTGCCGAGCACGGGCAGCAGCGTCGTCGGCCCCGGCGTCGGCGTCGCCGCCGAGAGCGCGACGGCCGAGACCCCGACGAGCACGAGCCCGAGCACGCCCGCGAGCGTGGCGAGGGATGCGCCCAGGCGGGCGACCACCGGCAGCACGAGGGCGATGACCGCCCCCACCGCGAACTCCCACGCCCGGCCCGCCGGCCCGTAGAAGCCGAACGCGAGATCGAGCCACGGGTGCACGATGATGCGCAGCGTCACGAGCATCGCGACGCCGAACGACACCGCGAGCACCGTGCTCGTGATGATGAGCGGGGCACGGCGCGCGGCCGCACCGCCGCGGCGCGCGAGCACCCAGCCGAGCACGAGCAGCAGCGGGAACAGCAGGTAGAACTGCTCTTCGACCGACAGCGACCACATGTTGAGCAGCGGGTTCGACTCGGCGGGGGCGTCGAAGTAGCCGCCCGTCGTGCGGGCGATCACGAGGTTCGCCGAGAGCAGCAGCGCGCCGAGGCCCGTCTGCGCCGCCGTCGTCGCCATGCCCACCGACAGCAGGGCCGTCGCGACCACCGTCGCGAGCACGACGACCGCGAGCGCGGGGGTCAGGCGCAGAAACCGCCGCGCGTAGAAGCGCCGCAGGCTGATGCGGCCGGTCGCGACCCATTCCCGCTGCAGCATGAGCGTGATGACGAAGCCCGAGATGACGAAGAACACGTCGACACCCGCGAAGCCGCCGCTGAGCGGGATGCCCGCGTGGTAGACCACGACGAGCACGACGGCGATCGCGCGCAGGCCCTGCACGTCGAGGCGCTTGGCCGCGCCCGACGGTCGGCCCTGCGCCGACATCGACGGGATGCCCGGCAGCGCGCTCACGATGCCGCGAGCACCGCGGGCCGGGCGAGCGTGCGCACGAGGATCCAGACGAGCAGCGCATAGGCGAGCGAGCCGAGCAACCACACGGCGTTCGGGCCCACCGGCCCGGCCCACCACCACTCGGCACCCGCGTCGAGGTTCACCCCTGAGGCGTCGATGCCCGTGATGTAGCGGCGCAGGTTGAGGTGCAGCGCGACGAAGTGGGCACCCGCGAGTGCCGCGACGATCGCGAACCGCTGCGCCGTCGAGAAGGTGATCTCGCCGGCCGTGCGGGTCAGCACGAGCATCCCGCCCAGCATGACGATGAGCGGCAGGATGTAGCGGGGCTGCACCTGCTCGCCGATGAGATCGCCGCCCGCCTGCAGCACGTAGACCGGCAGCGCCACGAGCACGAGCACGAGCGCCGCGAGCGCGAGCGCCTTGCGGCCCCCCATGCGCCCGATGCCGGCGAAGCCGACCGCGACGAACGCGGCTACCGCGGCCGCCGAGACGATCGCGGGCATCGACGTGTCGAGCCAGCCGAGCGCCCAGTCGCCGAGGGCTCCCGTGAACAAGAACGGCACGTTGAGCAGGTTGTAGGCGAACAGGCCGAAACCCTCAAGGGTCACGTCGGGCGGCAGCGAGCCGACCCCCGTGTCTCCGGCCGAGATGTTCGACCCGCCGCCGAAGCCGCCGAGCCCGCTCTGCGACTGCCGGGCCGAGAGGAAGAACGCGAGGGCCACGAGCCCCATGACGATGGCGAGGATGGCGTCGAGCAGGAACGCCCGCCGCCGCACCGCGACGAGCACCAGCACGAGCGCGATGCCGAGCCCCGCGTAGAGCGCCGCATCGCCGCGGGCGCCCGCCGCCATCAGCACGCTCGCCACGAACAGGCCACCCAGTGCGAGCTTGCGGCGGCGCTCGGTCGACCACGAGGTCTCGAACCAGCCCAGCAGGGCGAGCCAGCTCGAGCCGACGCCGATCATCGCCCAGGCGCTCGGGTTGTTGGTGCCGAGCAAGAAGATGCCGAGCGGCACCGTCGTGATGAGCCAGCCCCACACGAGCGGTGCGCGCAGACGCAGCGGCAGCAGCATCCACAGGGCCACCGTGATGCCGAGGAAGAGCAGCACCGTCAGCAGCCGCATCGCGATCGCCGAGAGCTGGATGTCGTCACCGGTCAGCACGCCTGTCACCGCGTAGAACACGGGCGGGTAGGCGCCGACGAAGTTGCCGCGATCGGTCTCGACCGTGTCGGTCACCGACCACGACCAGTCGGAACCCTGGCAGGCCGCGCTGCGCGTCGGGTCGTAGGCGAAGCACTCGATGTCGTCGAGCGCCTCGGGCACGAAGCGCGTCTGCGGCTCGCTGCCCGGCGCGCACGTCTCGGCCGCCGTCGGGCCCGCGCACCACGAGCTCACCAGGTGGAAGTCGTCGTCGGGCCCCGCGCCGATCGGCGACGCGAACACCCACGCCGTGAGGGTGAGCAGCGCGAGCACCGGTGCGAGGGCGAGCAGGGGGATGCGGCGCAGGCGGGCGATCACGAGGCGCCTCCCGACTCGGGTTCGTCGTCGAACGACATGAGCTTCACGTACTCCGCGACCATGGGCACCGTGCGGCGCACGGTCGCGAAGTCGCCTTCGGCCACGACCCGGCCGGCCTCGATGACCACGACTGTGTCGGCCCGTTGCACGGTGCTGAGGCGGTGGGCGATGACGATGATCGTGAGCTCGCCGCTGAGGGCGCGCAGGGTCTGGCTGACGACGGCCTCGGTCGCGGCATCCAGCCCGCTCGTCGCCTCGTCGAGAACGAGCAGCCGCGGGGCCACGTAGAGCGCGCGCGCCAGGCCGATGCGCTGCACCTGGCCGCCGCTGAACGCGTCGGACTGCTTGCCGACCGGGGTGTCGATGCCCTCGGGCAGCGAGTCGACGAAGTCGAGCAGCTGCGCCTGGTCGAGCACGGCACGCACGCGGTCGCGGTCGATGGCATTGCGCCGGATGCCCAGCGCGACGTTGTCGGCGATCGTGCCGCTCACGAGGCCGGGCTTCTGGGGCACGTACGAGACGAGCCCGGGGGCGGCGAGGCGCAGCGCACGCGGGTCGAAGCCGTCGATCGCGATCGAGCCGCTGTCGGCCTCGCTCAAGCCGATGAGCAGCTCGACGAGCGTCGTCTTGCCCGCGCCGGAGGGGCCGATGATGGCGGCGAAGCTGCCGGCAGGGATGCGCAGGCTCACGCCGTCGAGCACCGCCGACTCGGCGCCCGGGTAGCGGTAGCTGACGCCCTGCACCTCGACGGCGAGCGGGGTCGTACCGCTCGGCACCGCGACGCCCGCGGGTGCGGCCGGCGCCTCGGGCAGCGGGGCGGCGCGCAGCTCGGCGAGCAGCTCGCGGGCCGTCGCCGACTGCTCGGTGTTGACCTTGAGGGCCGCGACGGCCGTCTGCAGGGGCAGGATCGCGCCCATGATGCGCACGGCCCCGGCGAGGAAGACGCCGAGCGTCGCGAGCCCGCTCGCGAGCTGGCCGGTGAGCAGCTGCTGGCCGACGAAGACGACGACACCGAGAATGAGCGCGGTCTCGACGACGTAGCGCGGCATGCCGCCGAGGAAGGCGAGGGTCGCGCCCGAGCGGGCGGCGCGCGTGCGGGAGGCGCGGATGCGCTCGAGGAAGAGCTCGCTGCGGCCCAGCACCGTGAGCTCGCTGTAGGTGTCGAGCGTGTCGCCGAGGGCGCCGAGGGTGAGCTTCGTGCCCTCCGCGGCGTCCTCCCCCGCGCGCTTCAGCACGCGCGCGATGCCCGCCTGCATGCCGACGACGATGAGGGCGAAGTAGCCGAGCGCGAAGACCGCCACGAGCGGGTCGACGAGGAAGAACGCGACGGCGACGATGACGAGCAGGAAGCCTTCGACGATGATGCCCGCGACGTTGTTGAGCAGGCCCGTGAAGGTCCACTTGATCGATTCGGTGAGAGCGAACTGCAGCTCGTTGCGCGAGAAGCGCCGCACATGGGCGAGCGAGCCCGTCAGCAGGTGCGTCGAGAGCTCGGCCGCGTTGCGCGCCTCGATGCGCGCGATGAACGCCGTGAGCGCGCGCGACAGCCCGATGGCGATGCCGGCCTTGACGACGAAGACGCCGAGCACGAAGAGCACGAGCAGCAGCAGGCCTTGGCCGTCGAGGTCGGGCAGCTCGACGCCGAACACGACGGTCGCCCCACCCGCGTCGGCGAACTGCGTCGCGCCGAGCGCCGCCACGACGCCGACGAGCAGGATGCCGAATACGTCGAGGAAGCCCACGATCGCCCGGGCCGCCACGAGCCCCCCGTAGCTGAGGCGCTCGCTCGGGGTCAGCAGGGCGAGGGCGGAACGGGCGGCAGACAGCACCGGTTCAGCGTACCGGGGGTGCGCCGGACATCCTGCGCGCCCCGTCGCCATCTCGCGCCGCTCCTCCCCCACACGCCGCACCTCCCCCTCACGCTTCCGCATCCCGACCTCTCCGCCCGCCCGCTCCACCCGAGCCCTCCCGACCCCGCCCGCACGCTCCTCCGCGCCCGCCCGCCCGCTCCTCCACTCCCGCCCGCACGCTCCTCCGGCCCCCGCATCGCGGCCCTGCGGCCTCGCCTCCGCGTGGGGGCGAGTGCTTTCCCCCGCGAGACTCCCGAATCCAAGGATGCGGACGAGCAGAAGTCGTTCAGAACTCCTTGGATTCGGGAGTCTGTCGAAGTGGCGCTCGCCAGGCGCGAAGGGAGAGAGATGCGGCCGGGCAGAGGCAGGCGCAGACGGGGCGAGCAGGCGGGCGGGCGAGCAGGCGGGCGGGCGGGCGGGCGAGCGGCAGTGCGAGCGGGCGGGCGCGCCAGGGCGGGCGGGCAGGCGGGCAGGCAGGCAGGCGGGCGAGCGGGCGAGCGGGCGAGCGGGCGAGCGGGCGAGCGGGCGGGGGCGCCCTAGTCGCGGGCGAGGCGCTTGCGCACGCGCGAGGTGACGCCCGTGAGGCCCTCGGCGCGCAGGTGGTGCACGGTCATGCGCACGGTGTGGCCGAATCCGGCGGTGCGGGCGGCTCGCGCGCCGATGCCCATGCGGTCGCGTCCGGGCGTCGCGTCGGCGGCGCGGCGCGGATGCTCGACCGCCGCCAGGAGGGGCTGCAGCACGACCGACCACACGAAGCGCTCGCGCACGCGGGCGACGTTGGCGCGCCACTGCGCGACCTCGGGCGAATCGGCGAGAACGCGTGTGAGGGCGTCGGCGAGAGCATCCACGTCGTTCGCCGGCACCACGATGCCGAGCCCCTCGGCCGCGATGATCTCGGCGAAGCCGTCGCCCTCCGTCACCACCATCGGCAGGCCCGCCCACAGGTAGTCGAGGATGCGGGTGCGGAACGAGAACGTCGTCTCGACGTGCACGTGGTGCGTGCTGACCCCCGCGTCGGCCTCGACGAGGTACGCGCCGCGGCGGTCGTAGGGCACCCACGTGTCGTTGAAGATCACCTCGCGTCCTTCAAGACCCAGCGAGGTCGCGAGGTCGAAGGCCTCGCGCACGATGCCCATCTCGTCGACGCCAGGGTGGCGGGTGCCGAGGAAGAAGAGGCGGATGCCCGGCACCCGCTCGCGCGCCCCAGCGACCGCGCGGATCAGCGTCAGCGGGTCGAACCAGCTGTAGACCCCGCCGCCCCAGATCAGCACCCTCGAGTCGGCGTCGATGCCGGGGGTGACGCCGCGCATCCCGCGGCCCGCGTCGGCGACGGGAGGGTTCGGCTCGAGGCCGAAGGGCACCACGTCGAGCAGCCCCCGCAGGTCGGGATCGGCGGCGTACGTCGCGGGGCTCAGCCGGCCGAGGCCCGCGAGCTGGCCGAGGTAGAACAGCCGCTGCCGCTCGCTCGCGCACAGCACCAGGTCGGCGCGCCGCAGCTGGTCGTTGAGCGCATCGCGTGCCGTCGACACGCGCAGCGCCCACGTGGCCGGCGGCAGTTCGCGCCCCTGCTCGAGCATCTCGAGATGCATGGGGTCGTAGGCGTCGGCGATGAGCATGCGGTCGGTGCGGGCGATCGTGCGGAACTGGGTGTTCGCATAGCCCTGGAAGACCACGACCTCGGCCCAGTGCTCGTGCTCGGCGATGCCGCGCTCGTCACCGGGAGCCACGCGGAAGGTCGGGAACGGTGGGGCGGGATGCTCGGCACGCGTCGTCGACACGAGCCGCACCTCGTGCCCCGCGCCCTGCAGCGTGAGCGCCATGTTCCAGGCGCGGATGGCCGGGCCTGCCATCGCCGCGGCGAGCGGGTCGCCCGTGATGAGCAGCACGCGCGTCACGACGCTCCCCCGTCGCTCAGCGTCATGACGGGCAGCGGCCCGGCGGGGGTGACGAGATCGCGCAGCACATCCATGGCGCCCCGACTGTACCGGGAGTACCTGCCCGACAGCGCGCCGCCGAGCACGGCGGGCACCCGGGCGAGGCGCACGCGCGGCAGCCGGGCGCGGCGCGCCTCGTGCGCGGCCTTCGCGTCGAGCTGCCGTTGCACCGCGGCCGCGACGCCGAGCACGCGGCCGCGCTCGGCCAGCAGAGACGTGCGGAGAGAGAGAAGCGCGGCGAGATGGCTCTGAGGATCGCG
>CAZILZ010000002.1:0-142249 GCA_964540305.1 uncultured Microbacteriaceae bacterium
GGCCCACCCCCTCGGGCAAGCCATGTCAGATGTCACCTATCCGTGCAGCAGACCCTCTTGGATCTCTAGCAGGGTGGAGTAGAGACCCGATTCTGAACCTTCGAAACTGATGTCATCCATCCAACGACGGACGTTGGAGATCAAGCCTCGGTCGAGCCTTTCCTCCAGCAAATCGTCGATGCCCTCGACCGCAATGTGCGCAAGAAGCGACGAGGCAGTACTGCGCTGAGGCAGGCCAGATCGACCTGCTAGTTGATCGTGCCTAGTGAGGACTTGATCGATGATCTCGGTCGAGGCGCTGCGCCCCACCTTCTCGAGAAGCCGACTCGAGAGGCGTTCGTTATTTACTGATGCGAAGAAAGACGTCAGGTCTGTTTGTGCTGCATACGCCGCCTGCCCAATGGTCTGTTGGCGATTGATGTACTCGCCCCACTCGTTGGTCGCCATCTGCCCGTCGCGATAGCGCCAGCCACATACCCAATCCGGGAGTTCTCCGTGAAGCGCCTTCGCCATCTCCAAAGCAGCAGCTGTGTATACGAGCCTCGTTGGTGCGTCCAGAACCACGGCGGGGCGCACTCCGAAGTATGACTTCGGGAAACTGAATGAGTGGAAGGTTGCTAGGACTCGCAGAGGTGTTTGGCCAGACTCGAGCTGGCCGACGGCCTCTAACCCGACGCTTTCCACGAATTCCGGGGTTAGCTCGGGCCAACCCCAGGGGTCTCTGTACCACTCTCCGTAAGTCTCACTTCTAGCTACTTTCGATGCTTCGACGAGATCAAGACCGAGACGTGGCATTGAGCTGCTCCTCACAGATGGTTTGTTTCTCGCCTGCGCAATCCAAGTCTGCGTCAGCTTCGGAAGGTTTGGGGGAGGCGTGTCTTGCAGTAACGCAGGCGAGCTAGCTCAGCCCGAGCCGCCTGTCCTGTTTGCCGTGCCGCGCGGCCGAGGCGCTTTCGCAACCGCGTATGCCGCCCGAAAGTTCAATGAAGTGACGATGATGTCCTGGCATCACCGCGTGATTCGCTCGGGAACACCACTCTTGCAGCGACTCTAGGTCAGAATTCGAGCATGACTCCGGCCAAACGAGACGAGCTCGAATACTTGCGTGTCGCGTTAGGAGAGTTGGACGCACTTCTCGCTCCCGAGGGCACTGGCTATTGGGACCTAGCAACCCCCGGGTCTGCTCTTGCCATTGATGACGAAGTCCTTCAACCGTTGCGGACTAGTCACATGATTGGCCACTGTCTTGCGATGGCGGAGGATCAGTTGAGGGCCCTAAGTACACTCCTGACCGATCACACCGGCCAGCACCAATTCTCTTTCCCGATGGCGGCGCACAACGCTAACGTTCGCAGCGCACTCGAAAGCTCAAGTTTGGCGATTTGGTTACTGAGTCCCGATGACCGGGGTGAGCGACTGATGCGGTCTTTGCGTTCCCGCCAATACGAGTTAGCCCACGAGAAGACTCTCTATCTGACCCTCACAGAGTCAGATCTTGAAGACGATCCCGCCGCCCGAAAGGCAAACGCCAAGCAGCGGCAACGGCTGATGAAGAGCCTGCAAGGACAGAAGCTACTCGTATCGCAGGCGGCCCAGCGAGCAGATCTTGAGCTTGGAGACCTAAGCCCCTTTCCCGGTTTTCGAGAAGTGGTTGGGGAGGCATCCGTGGCGATCGGATTTAGGCGCTCACAGGGCAGCGGACTATGGCAAGCAGTGAGCGGCCTTGCTCATCCGTCGGCACTTCGACAGATCAATATTGCTGATCGAGAGATCGTCCATGAGGAAGGCGACAATCTTCGGGTGCTCTTTAGGGCAAGTACCACTTCTGTCTTGGCCGGAGTTCTCGCTGTCCTGAGTCACTTCAAGGGGGCTTTGGCGTTCACTAAACTTCGAGGCTCGGCGTCCTAGGCAACCCAGCCGAGCTCGCGCAGCCACTCCGCGCAGTCGCGCGTCCAGTGCGCGGCGATGCCGGCATGCTCGCCGCCCTCGATGCCCGTCACGAGCCCGAGCCCGTGGCGGCCGCGCGGGTACACGTGCAGCGCGTGCGGCACGCCGTGGCGGGCGAGCGCCTGCGCCAGCAGGTAGGGATGCTCGAGCGGCACCGAGGCGTCCTCCGCCGTGTGCCACACGAAGGTCGGGGGCATGCTCGGCGTCACGAGGCGCTCGACCGAGGTCGCGGCGCGCGCCCAGGGGGTGGCCCAGCGCCCGAGCAGCTCGCGCCGCGAGCCCCCGTGCGTGGGCGTGAGCATCGAGACGACCGGGTAGCAGAGCACCGCCAGATCGACGAGGCCGAGCGCGGCGGCATGGCCCGCGAGGTGACCCCCGGCCGAGAAGCCGAGGATGCCGAGCCGCTCGACGCCCGCGGCGCGCAGCTCGGCCACGCGCATCCGCACCGCCTCGATCGGGCCGGGGTGCCGGGTCTGCACGGGGTACGCGAGCACGCTCGACTCGAGGCCGAGCGAGCGCAGCCACTCGGCGACGGGCTCGCCCTCGTGGTCGGCGCGCATCGCGTAGCCGCCTCCGGGCAGCACGATGATGTGCGGGCGAGGGTCGCTCATCGGCCCGCGAAGGCCGCGTTGAGCAGCTCGTCGATGTCGACGCCGACGTCGGGCTCGGTGGTGTCGAGGCGGTTGGTGAGCAGCACCACGCCGCGGCCCGTGTGGCGCGAGACCCAGAACTGCGATCGGCACCAGCCCTCGTGGCCGAAGGTGCTGTGGTCGAGCAGGCTCGGGCGGTAGGGCAGGTTGAAGCCGATGCCGAAGTCTTCCGGGTGACGCGCCCGGTTGGGGTCGATCACGGGCAGGCCGCTCGTGCGCGGCCGCAGCATCGCCTCGAGGGTCACGTGGTGCACGACGGCGTCGTCGCCCGCGATGAGCGACCGGCCGAGGGCGAGCAGGTCGCTCGCCCGCGCGGCGGCGCCCGCGGCGGGGTGCCGCAGGGCGCGCAGGCCGGCGACGTCGTGGTCGTAGCGCTCGGCACCGTGCACGTGGTGCACGTCGTCGGTGTCGAACGAGAGGCCCTCGGCGCTGATCGCGGCGGCGAGGTCGCCGAACTCGTCCTCGAACGCCCGGCCCGTGGCGTGCTCGACGATCGCCGTCACGCCCGCCCACGTGATGTTCGTGTAGCGCCGGGCCGTGCCGGGCGCGAACTCGAGCGGCGCGCGCTCGATGCCCTCGCGCAGCGTCGTCGCGCCGCCGTGCGTGCGCGTCGAGCCGCCACCCTCGAGCGTCAGCTCGGCGACCCCGGAGGTGTGGCTCGTGAGGTGGGCGAGGGTGACTTCGGGGCTGACGAAGCCCGGCAGGGCATCCCGCAGCGGGGTCTCGGTCGTGAGCAGTCCGCGCTCGACGGCGCGCATCGCCGTGAGGGCGACGAGCGGCTTCGTCACCGTGTAGAGGGCGAAGCGGTCGTCGACGTGGGCGGTGCGGCCGCTCACCGGGTCGGTGCCGAAGGCAGCGACGTCGACAACGCCGTCGAGGTCGACGATGCCGAGCACGGCGACGGGCAGGCGGCCCGCCTCGACGTGACGACGGGTCCAGTCGGCGGCGACGCCGAACGCGGTGGTCATGGATGCTCCCGTCACGTCAGCTGTGGCAGCACGTCGGCCGCGATGAGGTCGAGGTGCTCGAGGTCGGTCATGTCGACCGTCTGCAGGTAGAGGCGGTCGACGCCGAGCTCGCGCAGCGCGCCGATGCGGTCGACGACCTCGGCGGGGGTGCCGACGAGGCGCTCGGAGTGGTCGCCCGCCGGGTCGATGCCGACCGCGGCGCAGCGGCGCGCGAGCTCGGCGGCATCGCGGCCGACGATCGTGGGCCAGGCCGCCGACATGCTGAGGGTCGCCGGGTCGCGCTCCTCCTCGGCGCACACCGCGCGCACATTGGCGAGCACCTCGGCGAAGCCCTCGAGCGAGCGGAACCCGATGTTGAACTCGGTCGCGTACCGCGCGGCGAGCTGGGGCGTCTTGCGCGGTCCGCCGCCGCCGACGATGACGGGCATGCGCTCCTGCACGATCTTCGGCAGGGCCGGCACGTCGACGAGCCGGTAGTGGTCGCCCTCGAATGAGAAGGTGGCGCCGTCGGGGGTGGCCCAGTAGCCCGTCACGATGGCGAGCTGCTCTTCGAGCATCCCGAACCGCTTATCGGGGAAGGGGATGCCGAACGCCTCGTGCTCGCGCGCGTACCAGCCCGTGCCGAGGCCGAACTCGACGCGGCCGTGCGACATCTGGTCGACCTGCGCCACCTGCACGGCGAGGATGCCCGGGTGACGGTGCGTGGCCGAGCTGACGAGGGTGCCGAGCCGGATCGTGCTCGTCTCGCGGGCGAGGCCGGCGAGGGTCGTCCAGGCGTCGGTCGGGCCGGGCAGTCCGTCGCCCTCACCCATGATCAGGTAGTGGTCGCTGCGGAACCAGGCGTGGAAGCCGAGGGCCTCGGCGCGCTGCGCGTGGGCGACGATCGTGTCGTAGCTGGCGCCCTGCTGGGGCTCGGTGAAGATGCAGTACTGCATGTGTCGAGCCTAAGCGGCCGCTACCGCTCGCTCGGCCTGATCTGCGAGCGCGCGACGATCGAGACGATCGACTCGCCGCGCTTGAGGCGCACCTGCAGTCGCAGTGAGCCCGATCGGGCGATGAGCACGCCGATGACGATGGCGGCAAGAGCCGGCACCGCTCCCGACATGACGAGTGCCGTGCGCGGGCCGAGCAGCTCGGCCAGACCGCCCATGAGCGGCCCGCCCAGAGCCTGGCCGCCGACCATGGTGATCACGTAGAACGACATGACGCGGCCACGGATGCCCGGGTTGCAGCTGAGCTGCACGAGCGAGTCGGCCATGATCGCGTAGACGAGTCGCGCCAAGCCGACCCCGACCAGAAGGGCGAGGAACGCGGCATACCAGGGGGCGAGCCCCGCGAGCGCCTGCAGCGCCCCGTAGATGAGCATCGCGGCGATGATGGTGCGCAGACGCAAGGTGCGCATCCGGGTGGAGAGAAGCGCGCCGGTGAGCGCGCCGATCGCGACGAGCGAGCTGTACAGGCCGTACCCGGTCGAGCCCGACTCGTAGACCTCGTTCGCCATGCCGGTGAGGATCACCGGCAGAGACATGCCGAAGACCGCGACGAACATGAGCATGATCACTGGCCAGAAGATGGTCGGCTTCGACCGCGCGTAGCGCAAAGCCTGGCGGATCTGACCGCCCTGGCGCGGCTGCACCGGAATGATGCGCAGCTCGTCGCTGCGCAGCGTCGCGAGGGTGATGACGACCACGAGAGCAGCGAGGGCGTTGCCGCCGATCGCCCAGCCCGAGCCGGCGACGGCGATGATGACGCCCGCGACGGCGGGCCCGATGAACCCGCCGAAGTGGAACACCGAGGCGTTGAGGCTGATCGCGTTCTGCAGCAGCTTCGGCTCGACCATCTCGCTCACGAGCACGACGCGCGCGGGGCTCTCGACGACGAAGACGCACCCGATGATCACCGAGATCACATACACGTGCCACAGCTCGACCACCCCGGTGAGGGCGAGCGTCGCCAGTAGCGCGCTCAGCACCGCGAACACCGCGTAGACACCCATGAGTAGCTTGCGCTTCGAGAAGCGGTCGGCGATGACGCCCCCGTAGGGCCCGAGCAGCAGCATCGGCCCCCACTGCAAGAAGACCGTCAGACCGACCGCGGCGATGTTGCCGGTGATCTCGAGCACGAGCCAGTCGGTGGCGATGCGCTGCATCCACCCCGCGGTGTGGGCGAGCAGCTGCGAGCCCTGGAAGCGCCGGTAGTTGCGGATCTGCAGCGAGGCGAACGAGTCGCGCAGACTCGGGGTTCCGCGGTGCACCGGGATGGGCTCGGTGGGCGGGAACGCTGACGCGGTGGGGCTGGGCACGGTGCCTTCATTGCAGACGATCGGATGCTCGGCGCACGTCGCCGGCAGGGCTCCAGCCTATGCCTCCGATCGCCGAAGAGCCCCGCCGCGAAGACCACCACAGCCTCGCGACGGGGCCCGGCCCCGGGGGTGACATTCAGCCGCGCGGCACCAGCCGCTGCAGCTGCGTCGCGCGGTGCGGCTCGAGCTCATCGAGCGAGCGCACTCCGAGCAGCTTCATGGTGCGGATGATCTCGCCGCGCAGGATCTCGATCGCGCGGTCGACGCCCTCGCGCCCGCCGGCCATGAGGCCGTAGAGGTAGGCGCGGCCGATGAGCGTGAAGCGCGCGCCGAGCGCGATGCTCGCGACGATGTCGGCGCCCGACATGATCCCCGTGTCGAGGTGCACCTCGGTGTCCTTCCCGACTTCGCGCACGACCTCGGGCAGCAGGTGAAACGGGATCGGACGAGCGAGCATTCGCCTGTACAGGGCGGAGTGTCACGTCGTCGCGTCAAACCCCTACGCTCGAGAACGTGACTCGCGTGCTCGACCGCCCCGGCATCGTGCTCGGCGTCGCCGCGCTCGTGCTCAACGAGGGAGCGACCGACGACAACGCCCGCACCGTGATCGCGGCGGCCGTCGATGCCGGCGTCGTGGGGCTCGACACCGCCCGCGCCTACGCCCGCCTCGACGACGACGGCGTCGGAGAGCGGCTCGCTGCGGAAGGCCGCGAACGGCGCCCCGGCCTGCCGATCATCACGAAGGCGGGCCACTACCGTGCGGCGGCCTCGGCCTGGGACACCGATGGCAGCTCCGAGCGGATGGGCGCCGACGCCGAGCGCAGCGTCGAGCTGCTCGGCCGCCCCCTCGACCTGTTGCTGCTGCACCGCGCCGACCGCGTCGACGACCTCGAGGAGACGGTGACGGTGCTCGTGGCGCTGCGGGACGAGGGGCTCGCGCGCGCCGTCGGGCTGTCGAACGCGTCGATCGAGCTCATCGACCGCGCGCTCGCCGTCGCCCCGATCGACGCCGTGCAGAACCGGCTGGGCCTCGGGGTCGACAGCTTCGCCGAGTACCGGCGTTGCCGCGAAGCCGGCATCGACTTCTTCGGCTACGCGCCGTTCGGCGGCCCGCGCGCGGCTCCGCTCGCCACGCGGGTGCCGCACGTCGCGGCCCTCGCGACGCAGCGCGGCGCGTCGGTGCACCGCCTCACGCTCGCCGCGGTGCTTGATGTGCTGCCCGGCTACTGGCCCGTCATCGGCTCGACCCGGGCCGAGTCGGCGCGCGACGCGATCGGCGCGATGACCGAGCCGGTTGACGACGAGCTGCGGGAGGCCCTGCTCGGCGACCTCGCCTCGCGCGGAGTGCCGGTCTAGCCTGAAGGCATGGCGACCAGCCCCGCAGCATCCGCCGCCCACCCGGCGCCCATCGTCACGCTCACGGTCAACCCCGCGCTCGATGTCAGCACGACGACCGAGACGGTGATGCCCGAGCACAAGATGCGCTGCGGGCCCAGCCGCGTCGACCCCGGCGGCGGAGGCGTCAACGTCAGCCGCGTGATCGAGCGGCTCGGCGGCCACTCCACGGCGATCTACGCGGTCGGCGGGGCGACGGGCCAGGCCTACCGCCAGTTGCTCGAGGCCGAGGGCATCATCGGCCGCGCCATCCCCATCGCCGCGTTGACGCGCGAGAACATCACGATCGATGAGCTGTCGACGGGCAAGCAGTTCCGCTTCGTGCTGCAGGGGCCGCGCCTCGATGACCGCGAGTGGAAGCAGTGCCTGCACGCGACCGAGGCGGCCATGCACCTCGGCGGCTACGTCGTGCCGAGCGGGTCGCTCGCCCCCGGCATGCCCGACGACTTCTACGCCCGCGTCGCCCGGCGCGCCCGTGAGCTCGGCGTGCGGTGCGTCGTCGACGCCTCGGGCGACGCGCTCGCCGAGGCGGTCGACGAGGGCGTGTACCTCGTGAAGCCCTCGGGGCGCGAGCTCGGCGAGCTCGTCGGCGCTGCCGCGCTGACGATCGACGAGAAGGTCGAAGCCGCTCGCGAGCTCGTCGGCCGCGGCCGGGTCGAGGTCGTCGCCCTCACCCTCGGCGGCGACGGCGCCGTGCTCGTCACGGCCGAGGGCGTCGTGCGCCTCGCTTCGCCGCCCATCACGGTGCGCTCGACGGTCGGCGCGGGCGACAGCTTCCTCGGCGCGATGGTGCTGCGGCTCGCGCAGGGCCACGAGCTCGCGGCGGCGTTCCGCGGGGGCGTCGCGGCCGGCGCGGCGACCGCCACGACCGAGGCGACCGAGCTGTGCCACCGCGACGACGTCGAGCGGTTCGAACGCCAGCTCGCGAGCGCCGAGCGATGAGCGCCGGGCGGCTCGACGCGGGCATCCTGAAGCGCCACGACGAGCCCGCCCGCCGAAACATCGCCGCAACACGCCGCGACTAGGCTCACGTCATGGCCGACCTCTTCGACGGGTACACGGCGACAGCCGTCCGGTCGGGCTCGGCCGTCGCCTTCGACGAGATGTTCACGCCTGACAGCCAGGTGCGGATGCCGTACCGGCAGATCCACGCGGCCCTCGCGCAGATGTCGCAAGACGAGCTGCGTGGCCGCACCGAGGCGCTCGCCTCGAGCTACCTCGCGCAGGGCGTCACGTTCGACTTCGCCGGCGAAGAGCGGCCGTTCCCGCTGGATGCTGTGCCGCGCGTCATCGAGCGCGCCGAGTGGAGCCACCTCGAGGCTGGGGTCGCCCAGCGCGTGCGCGTGCTCGAGGCCTTCCTCACCGACATCTACGGGCCGCAGCGCTGCATCGCCGACGGCGTGATCCCCGCGCGACTCGTGTCGAGCTCGAGCCACTACCACCGCTCGGCCGCGGGCATCGAGAGCGCCAACGGCGTGCGCATCCAGGTGTCGGGCATCGACCTCATCCGCGACGAGCACGGCACCTGGCGCGTGCTCGAAGACAACGTGCGGGTGCCGAGCGGCGTGAGCTACGTCATCTCGAACCGCCGGGTGATGGCGCAGACCCTGCCCGAGCTCTTCGTGTCGATGCGCGTGCGCCCCGTGGGCGACTACCCGACGCGGCTGCTCGACGCGCTGCGGGCATCCGCCCCCTCGGGCGTCGACGACCCGACCGTGGTCGTGCTCACGCCCGGCGTCTACAACTCGGCCTACTTCGAGCACACGCTGCTCGCGCGGCTCATGGGCGTCGAGCTCGTCGAGGGCCGCGACCTCTACTGCTCGGGCGGGCGCGTCTTCATGCGCACGACCGCGGGCCCGCAGCGCGTCGACGTCATCTACCGCCGTGTCGACGACGAATTCCTCGACCCGCTGACCTTCCGCGCCGACTCGATGCTCGGCACGCCCGGGCTCATGCTCGCCGCGCGGCTCGGCAACGTCACGATCACGAACGCGGTCGGCAACGGCGTCGCCGACGACAAGCTCGTCTACACCTACCTGCCCGACCTCGCGCGCTACTTCCTCGACGAAGACCCGATCATCCCCAACGTCGACACCTGGCGGCTCGAAGACCCCGACTCGCTCGAAGAGGTGCTCGACCGCCTGCACGAGCTCGTCGTGAAGCCCGTCGACGGCTCGGGCGGCAAGGGTCTCGTCGTCGGCCCGGCTGCGAGCGCCGCCGAACTCGATGAACTGAGGATGCGCCTGCAGGAGGACCCGCGCGGGTGGATCGCGCAGCCGGTCGTGCAGCTCTCGACCATCCCCACTCTCGTCGACGACGGCATGCGCCCGCGGCACGCCGACCTGCGGCCCTTCGCCGTCAACGACGGCCGCGAGGTGTGGGTGCTGCCCGGCGGGCTCACGCGCGTCGCACTGCCCGAAGGCCAGCTCGTCGTCAACTCGAGCCAGGGCGGCGGCTCGAAAGACACCTGGGTCGTGGGCCAGCTGCCCATGGTCGCCGACAGCCACGACGTGCAGGGCATCGTCGCCGAGCAGGCGACCGTCACGCAGTCGATCCCGATCATCACCGACGCCGCAGCGCACGCGATCGACCACAATCCGCAAGACGACCCGCGCCGGGCGCAGTCGGAGCAGCAGCAGCAAGCCACGCAGAGCAATGGCGCTCCCGCAGTCTCGAGGGGGGTCGAGTGATGCTGAGCCGGATCGCCGAGAGCCTGTTCTGGATCGGTCGCTATGTCGAGCGCTCCGACGGAACAGCGCGCATCCTCGACGTGCACCTGCAGCTGCTGCTGGAAGACCCGTGGATCGATGAAGACACCGCCTGCCGGTCGCTGCTGAGCGTCATGGGCAGCGATGTCGAGCCCGACCACGCGCTCACGCGGGCCGACGTGCTCGCCATCCTCGCCGTCGACCGCTCGCATCCTGCCTCGATCGCGTACTCGTTGGGCGCCGCCCGCGAGAACGCCCGCCGCGCCCGCGAGGTCGTCAGCACCGAGCTGTGGGAGGTGCTCAACACCACGCGCGCGCGCATGCCCCGCAAGGTGGCCCCCGAGAAGGTGCACGAGTTCTTCGGCTGGGTGCGCGAGCGCTCGGCGCTCGCCGTGGGCATCGTCGAGTCGGCGACGAGCCGCGACGAGGCCTACTCGTTCTTCACGCTCGGCCGCTCGCTCGAGCGGGCCGACATGACCGCGCGGCTGCTCGCGACGCGCTCGCTCACCGAGGCCTCCGGGCCGTCGTGGACGACGATCCTGCGCAGCGTCGGCGCCTACGAGGCGTACCTGCGCACCTACCGCGGCGTGCCGAGCGCGAAGAACGCCGCCGAGTTCCTGCTGCTCGACCGGCTCTTCCCGCGCTCCATCCTGTTCGCGGTGACGCGCGCCGAGCAGAGCCTGCGCGACATCGAGCCGAGAAGCGATCGCGCGGGCATCGGCGACCAGGCGCTGCGGCAGCTCGGGCAGATCCGCAGCGAGCTCGAGTACCGGCCCATCGCCGATATTCTCGACGACCTGCAGCGCCACATGGATGCCGTGCAGCTCGCGACGAGCGCCACGAGCGAGGCCGTGCGCCAGCGGTACTTCCCGACCAACGCGGCGCCGAGCTGGGTGGCGGAGAAGACATGAACCGGTTGAGAATCCGGCACGTCACCGGCTACCACTACAAGGGCAACGTCACCGCGTCGTACAACGAGGCACGGATGCTCCCCGCGAGCTCTGACGGTCAGGTCGTGCTGCACTCGCACCTCGCCATCAGCCCGACCTCGTCGCAGCACCACTACGTCGACTACTTCGGCACGCGCGTCGCCGCCTTCGAGCAGCTCGACCAGCACCACGAGCTCTCGCTCACCGCCGACAGCCTCGTCGAGCTGCGCCCGCGCGGGTCGAGCGAGGGCTCGATCAGCTGGGCCGACCTCGCGGTCGCGGTCGAGAAGACGGTCGGCTCGGTCGAGAACACCGTGCAGACGAAGCTCACGGCTCCGCCCGACGAGGTCGCCGAGCGGGCGCGCGAGTTTGCCGCAGCGGCCGCCGACCCCGAGGCCGCCGCGCGAGAGATCTGCGCGTGGATCTACGACGAGGTGCAGTACATGTCGGGCATCACGGGCGTGCACACGACGGCCGCCGAGGCCTGGGCGCACAAGAAGGGCGTGTGCCAAGACATCACGCACCTCGCGCTCGGCGCCCTGCGCACGATCGGCATCCCCGCGCGCTACGTCAGCGGCTACCTGCACCCCTCGCGCGAGCCGCAGATCGGCGAGACGATCGCGGGCGAATCGCACGCCTGGGTCGAGTGGTTCGACGGCGAGTGGCACGGCTTCGACCCCACCAACATGCTCGAGATCCGCGACCGGCACGTCATCGTCGGCCGAGGCCGCGACTACCGCGACGTGCCGCCCCTGCGCGGCGTCTACGCCGGCCCCTCGAGCTCGAAGCTCTTCGTCACGGTCGAGATCACGCGCGAGGCCTGAGCCCCTCAAGCGGAATACTGACCGATTTAGTCACGAGCCGTCAGTTCTTGCTCGTGCGCGTTCGGCTGCCGCCTTCATCTTTCGAAAAATCGAGGGGTCGACCTGGTCTTGCAACAACCCTCCAGCCGCGGCGGGAAAGAGGATGCGACCCGGATGGAAGAGTTCGGAGTGATGCAAATGCTCGACAGACCGATTTCTCAGGTACAGCTTTGACTCATGGGTAAATGCCCCGCGGACTCCCTTGAAGGCATCGCGGTAATTGGCCCATGGGTACCGTGTTTCTCGAATCAGTTGGTTGTCGACCGCGCGCGTCACGGCGGCTGCAACCCAGTCAGCGAACTGGATGTTCGCGCTTAGCGCGCTGTCGATGTGCATAGGAGGCTCGACAATTCTCTTCATCTCGGGAAACATCCCAGCACGGCCAAGGATGTGGCCATACATAGCTGGGAGACGTTCCGCCCGCGTTTTCTCGTTGATCTGATCGATCATCACGAGCAAGTTCTCGTCTTTGGAGTCAGCGTGGCGGCAGAGTCGATTCAGACACTGGCCCATGACCTCAGTCTCTCGCTGAGCGGGGTCAAGCTCCGTCTGCCGAGGGGTTCCGAGGGGCTTTTCCTCGGCGTAGTAGAAGAGGTTTCCTCCCAGAACAGTGAGCGTTTTGAAGAGATAGTTGAGCACTCGAAGGTGTTGCGGAAAGCGTTGTGGTGTGTCGGGGCGAAGAAGTTCGGAGCCCTTGCGCTCCCATCGGCCAGCGTGGATTGCTAGTGCGATTTCACTCGCGAAAAGCTTCCGCTTCTCCCGCGTAAAGACTTCCCCAATCCGACGCGCGTTAGACGCGGGGATGGTGAAGCCCGCGTATCCGAACGCTGGGCTTGTGTTGTATCTCGCGTCGGATCGAGAGACGAATGCGCCTGGCTCGCCGACTTCATCGATGTACGCGAGCAGCATAGAGTCGAGGATAGTTCCGAAACGCAGAAACCCACGCTCAATGGCGTGGGCTCTGGAATCAGCGCTCGGGAGACTGTTTCACTCCTAGCTACTCCTTCGATCCTATTGCTACATCAGCAACATGACAATCTCGCAATCTCTCGACTGTGGACGGATTCCCTGACCTTGATGCGAGGTGGACTCGTTATCTGGCCCGGGCCGCGGCCGGCGGGCAGTGCAGGCGGGTCGGGGTCGTGCCCGCTCCGCGCTCGATGGTGTGCTCCGCCATCGCCGCGCCGCACAGCGGGCAGCGCGGGTCGGCCGGCGCGACGTAGGGTTCCTCCGGCCGCCCGATGCCGACGGCGGCCGGTCCGGTGACGGTCCACAGCGCCCGGCCGAGCGCGCCGAAGAACCCCCGACTGTTGTTGAAGGGGTTGAGCGGGTTCGGCGCGCGGGTCACGGCGTCCATTCTGTCGAGAGCATCACGTCTTGCGGGCCTCGGCCTCGACGATCGCGATCTCGGTCGTCGCCGTCTCGAGGTCGAGGGCGCGCCGCTCGACGTCGTCGCCATCGTAGCGCACGCGCAGCCGCCACCACGGGTCGTCGGCCGGGTGGCGGCGGATGCGCAGATTGTGCCGGGCGCGCATCCACAGCACGGCGACGAGCGCCGCCATCAGTCCCGCCACTGCGCCCACTCCCATCGCCCAGCGCGCGCCGAGCTCGTTCGCCACGAGCCCCAGCACCGGAGCCCCGATGGGCGTGCCGCCCATGAAGATCGTCAGGTAGAGCGCCATAACCCGGCCCCGGATGCTCGCTCGCGTCGTCGTCTGCACGTAGGCGTTAGCGCTCGTGATCATGGTGAGGGCGAAGTAGCCGATGGGGATGAGTGCGAGGGCGAAGAGCTCGATCGTCGGCATGAGGGCCGCGACGACCATCGAGACCGCGAAGCCGATCGCCGCGAGCACGATGACGCGCAGCCGCGGGCGCTCGCGCCGGGCCGAGAGCAGGGCGCCGGCGACCGAACCGATCGCGAGGATCGACGACAGCAGACCGAACTCGGCCGCGTCGCGCCCGAACTCGACGCGCGCCATGGTCGCGGTGAAGATGGCGAAGTTGAAGCCGAAGGTGCCGACGAGGAAGACCATCGTGAAGACGACGACGAGGTCGGGCCGTCGGGTGACGTACCGGATGCCCGCCCGCAGCTGCCCGCGCCCCCGACCTGCCTTCTGCATCGGCTGCAGCTCCGCCTCGCGCAGCAGCCCGAGGGCGACGAGCATGGCAGAGAAGGTCAGCACGTTGATCAGGATGACCCAGCCGGCGCCGACGAGCACGGTCAGCAGCCCGGCCGCGGCGGGCCCGATGAGTCTCGCGGTGTTGAACGATGCCGAGTTGAGGGCGACGGCGTTGGGCAGGTCGGCCGTGCCGACGAGTTCGCCCACGAAGGTCTGGCGCGCGGGCGCATCGACGGCGGTGGCGATGCCGAGGCCGAGGGCGAGCAGGTAGACCATCCAGAGCTCGGCGATGCCGAGCACGATGATGAGCCCGAGGGCGAGCGCCAGCAGGGCCTGGGCGACTTGCGTGATGGCGAGCAGGCGGCGGCCGGGCATCCGGTCGGCGATGATGCCCGCGAGCGGGCCGATGATGAGCGCGGGGCCGAACTGCAGGGCCATGGTCACGCCGACGGCGGCGGCGTCGTTGTCGGTGAGCTCGGT
The DNA here is from genome assembly GCA_964540305.1 of uncultured Microbacteriaceae bacterium. Lineage (GTDB taxonomy): Bacteria > Actinomycetota > Actinomycetes > Actinomycetales > Microbacteriaceae > Microcella. Next base: position 14,363 of record CAZILZ010000002.1, read on the forward strand.
GAGCACGAACCAGTCTTGCGCCGTGCGCTGCATCCACGTGCCGATGTTCGAGATGAGGGCGCCGGCGAACCAGATGCGGTAGTTGACGCCGGCGAGCGAGCGGAACATGGTGTTCATGACGCAGCGCTCACGCGTCGGCCAGCCGTCGCAGGATCGGCCGCACCTCTTCGAGCGCCCTGCGCTGCTCGGGGCTCAGGGCCTCGAGCTGGGCGTGGAACCACTGCTGCCGCAGCCGTCGCGTCTCGGCGATGACGTGGTCGCCCGCGGGAGTGATGGTCACCCAGACCTTGCGGGCATCGTCGTCGCTCGGCTGCCGCTGCACGAGCCCACTGGCCTCGAGCGCGTTGAGAGTGCGGTTCATCGAGGGCGCGCTGACCTTCTCCGCCGTCGCGAGGCCGCCGGGCGTGCAGCGGCCCTCACTCGCGAGGCGCCAGAGCACGCCGAGCTGGCTGTCGCTGATGCCCTCGCCGGCGCGCTCGGCGCGGATGCGGCGGGCCACCTTCTGGATGAGCACGCGCAGCTCTTCTTCGGGGTCGGTGTCGTGGTGCGTCACTCCGTTAGCCTAACTCATTACCTGGGCTAACGATATTCGCGCACCTAGGATCAACAGCAGGAGGCCATCCATGCCGAAGTTCACTGCCGAGCGCCAGCACCGCACGTTCACCGACAGCCACGGGGTCGTCGTGCACTACTACGTGTGGGCGCCGGGCAAGCCGAAGGGCGTCGTGCAGCTCGCGCACGGCGTCGGCGAGCACGCTCTGCGCTACGAGCTGCTCGCGCACGATCTCGTCGCCGCCGGATACGCCGTCTACGCCGACGACCACCGCGGCCACGGCCAGACGGGCGTCGAGTATTGGAAGGGCGACCTCAGCCAGATCGGAAAGCTCGGGGTGGGCGGTCTGCGCGCCACGCAGCAGAACCTGCTCGAGCTGACGGTGCTGGCCAAGGCCGAGCATCCTGACCTGCCGTTCGTCATGCTCGGCCACTCGTGGGGCTCGCTCATGGTGCAGAACCTGCTCAATCATGGTGCGCACCCGTGGAGCGCGGTCGTGCTCACGGGCACCGCATTGCGCACGCCGACCGACATGAACGGCGGCGACCTCAACGCGCGCCACCAGCACCTCGGCGACACCGGAGCCGAGTGGTTGAGCCGCGACCCGGCCGTCGCCGCGGCGTTCGTCGCCGACCCGCTCACGACCGACGCGAAGATCCTCAAGCTCTTCGGCCTCGCCGACGGCCTGCGCCTGTTCGGCCGGCCGAAGCGCGTGCAGCCGCCCGTGCCGCTGCTCATCATGGTGGGCGACGACGACCCCCTGGGCGGCGAGAAGAGCGCGAAGAAGCTCGCCGACGCGTACCTGCGCCGCGGCGGCCTCACCGATGTCGAGCTCATCGTCTACCCCGGTGCCCGCCACGAGGTCTTCAACGAGACCAACCAGGCCGAGGTGCGGGCCGACCTCATCGCCTGGATCGACGATCGGCTCGCGCTCTAGTCCCCCATGCTCTGCGCCTCGCCGACGGGCGCCCCCTCCGCGACCCTGCTGGAGCGCCTTCAGGGTGTGCACTCCTCCGGGAAGCTTCAACGGATTCGGAACTCTGCGAGCCGGGGTCGTGTTCTTCCGCATCCGTTGAAGCTTCCCGGGGGTGATGGGCACCGGGTCGGCGGGCGGGGCGGGTCGGCCGGGCGGGGCGGGTCGGCCGGGCGGGGCGGGTCGGCCGGGCGGGGCGGGTGCGGCGGGCCAGCCGGGGGTGCGGCGGGCGGATGCGGGCAGTGAGCGGCGCGACGCCCTAGTGCTCGTGGCGGCCGGGGAGCGGCAGCGCGGTGAGCAGGATCACGCTGGGCTCGAGCGCCTCGACGCTGTGCACGCCGTCGGGGATGCGCGCGACCGTGCCCGCGGCGACCTCGATCGCGCGGCCCGCCTCACTCAGGCGGATGCGTCCGCGCAGCACCTGCAGCACCGCCTCGCCCGGGTTCTTGTGCTCGGGCAGCTCGCCGCCGGTGTCGAAGCCGATCGCCGTCATGCGCAGCTGCTGGTGGCCGAGGTCGATGCGCTGCGAGGCGCGCCGCTGCGGGTTCTCGGCGGCCAGCCCGAGCACGTGGGCGGCCATGACATCGAGGTCGAGCGCGATCGGATCCATGCTCGCACCCTACGCTGGTCGCCATGATCGCGCCCTTCATCAGCACCGCTGAGCTCGACGAGCTGCTCGCCACCGATGCCCGCGGTGACGGCGACGTCGTCATCGTCGACAGCCGCTGGTACCTCGACGGCCGTTCGGGCGCCGAAGCGCACGCGCACGGGCACCTCCCCGGCGCGGTCTTCGTCGACCTCGACGTCTGGCTCGCCGGAGCTCCCTCGCCCGCCGCAGGCCGGCACCCGCTGCCCGAGCCGCACGTCTTCGCGCGCGGCATGGCCGAGTCGGGCATCGGCGACGGCTCGACCGTGATCGTCTACGACGATGCCGGGGGAGTCATCGCCGCGCGCCTCGTCTGGATGCTCCGCACCCTCGGGCACGCGGCCGCCGTGCTCGACGGCGGGCTCGACGCCTGGCAGCGCGCCCACCCGGGGGAGCCCCTCGAAACCGGTCCGGTCGAGGTGGCGCCAGCATCCTTCACCGATCGCCCCTGGCCGGATGCCGCGCTCGCGTCGATCGACGAGACCCAGCGGGCCGCCGCCGACGGCAGCGCGCTCGTGCTCGATGCCCGCACGCTCGACCGCTACCGCGGCGAGACCGAGCCGGTGGATGCGCGCGCGGGCCATATCCCCGGCGCAGCACACCTGTCGTGCCGCGACAACGTGGCCGCCGACGGCACCCTGCTCGACGCCGCGACCCTGCGCGACCGCCTCACGGCGCTCGGTGCGGGCGAGCGCCCCGTCATCAGCTACTGCGGGTCGGGCGTCACGGCCTGCCACACGCTGCTCGTGCTCGAGCACGCGGGGTTCGCTGCCGGCCGCCTCTACCCCGGCTCGTGGTCGCAGTACGCGGCCGACCCCTCCAGGCCCCTCGCGCCAGCCGAATAGGCTGAGCACATGCACGGTGACGCGAAGCACGGCGGAGCGACAAGCGGCGACGCGAAGCACGGCGAATACAAGGTTCCCGGCGGCAAGCTCGTCGTCGTCGACCTCGACGTGGCCGACGGCCGCATCAGCGCGTTCCGGCTCGCGGGCGACTTCTTCGTCGAGCCCGACGAGGTCGTGCCCGCGATCGAGGCCGCCGTGCTCGGGCTGCCCGCCGACACCGATGCGGCGACCCTGACGACCCGGGTGCGGGATGCCCTGCCCGACGGCGCCGTGCTGCTGGGCTTCAGCCCCGAGGCCGTCGCGACGACCGTGCGCCGCGCGCTCTCGAGCGCCACGACCTTCGCCGACTACGACTGGCAGCTGCTGCGCGGGCCCGCACTGGCACCCCTGCAGCAGATGGCCATGGACCAGGTGCTCGCCGAAGAGGTCGGCGACGGCCGCCGAGGCCCCACCCTGCGCATCTGGGAGTGGTCGAGCCCGGCCGTCGTGATCGGCTCGTTCCAGAGCGTGCGCAACGAGGTCGACCTCGAGAACGCCGAGCGCTACGGCTTCGAGGTCGTGCGCCGCATCTCGGGCGGCGGAGCGATGTTCATCGAGCCCGACTCGGCCATCACCTACTCGCTCTACGCGCCCGCGGCGCTCGTGCAGGGCATGAGCTTCGCCGACTCGTACGCCTTCCTCGACGCGTGGGTCATCACGGCCCTGCAGGGTCTCGGCATCGACGCGAGCTATCAGCCGCTCAACGACATCGCGAGCCCGAGCGGCAAGATCGGCGGCGCAGCCCAGAAGCGGCTCGGCTCGGGTGCCGTGCTGCACCACGTGACCATGGCCTACGACATGGACGGCGACCGCATGGTCGAGGTGCTGCGCATCGGGCGCGAGAAGCTCAGCGACAAGGGCATCCAGAGCGCCAATAAGCGCGTCGACCCGCTCAAGTCGCAGACCGGGCTGGCGCGCGACGAGATCATCGACCGGCTCGTGGCGACGTTCCGCGCGCAGAACGGGCTCACCGAGAGCGCCCTCACCGAGGCCGAGCTCGACCGGGCGAACACGCTCGTGGCCGAGAAGTTCTCGACGCACGACTGGCTGCACCGGGTTCCGTGAGTCCGCGCATCCGGGCCCTCTCGCTCGTCCTCCTGCTCGCCGGTGTGCTCGTCGGCGGCGTCGTGCTGTCGGCCGTCACGGGCCAGCTCCCGATCACGCCCACCGAGGTCGCGGGCTCGCTGCTGCGAGCGATCGGCATCGACACCGCGTGGGCGCCGACCGACCCCATCGTCGAGTCGACGCTGTGGGTCGTGCGGTTCCCGCGCATCGTCATGGGCCTGGCGGTTGGGGCGGCGCTCGCCGTGGCCGGCGCCGTCATGCAGGCCGTGTTCGGCAACCCGCTCGCCGAGCCGGGCGTCGTCGGCGTCTCGTCGGGAGCCGCGCTCGGGGCGTCGGCCGCGATCGCGCTCGGCGCATCCGTTCTGGGCGGGCCCGGAGTGGCGCTCTTCGCGTTCATCGGCGGGCTGCTCGCGACGCTGCTCGTCTACGCCGTCGCGCGCGCGGGCGGGCGCACCGAGGTCGTGACGCTGCTGCTCACGGGCATCGCCGTCAACGCCATCGCCCAGGCCGGCATCGCCTTCGTGCTCTTCGTCGCCGACACGGCGAGCCGCGAGCAGATCGTGTTCTGGCAGCTCGGATCGCTCGGCGGCTCGCGGTGGGACCAGGTGGCGCTCGTCGCTCTCGTCACCGCGGTCGGCATCACCGTGGCGCTGCTGCTCGCACGGCGCTACGACCTGCTCGCGCTCGGCGAGCGCAACGCGCGGCACCTCGGGGTCGATGTCGAGCGCCTGCGCCTCGTCTCGATCGTGCTCGTGGCCCTGCTCACCGGTGCCGCCGTGGCGTTCACGGGCATCATCGCCTTCGTCGGCCTGGTCGTGCCCCACCTCATCCGCATGATCATCGGGCCGGCGCACCGCGGGCTGATCCTCGCGAGCGCGGTCGGCGGCGGGGCCCTGCTCGTCGTGGCCGACCTCTTGACCCGCACGCTCGTCGCCGGGGCCGAGCTGCCCATCGGCATGCTCACCTCGCTCGTCGGCGGGCCCTTCTTCTTCTGGCTGCTCTACCGGCAGCGTCGCCGCAGCGGAGGCTGGGCATGACCGCCGCGGCGGTCATCACCGCCCGCGGCATCCACGTGCGGCGCGACGAGCGCGAGATCCTCGCCGCGATCGACCTCGAGGTGCGCGCGGGCGAGGTGCTCGCCCTCGTCGGCCCGAACGGCGCCGGCAAGTCGACGCTGCTCTCGGTGCTGAGCGGCGACCTGCGGCCGAGCGAGGGTACGGTCGAGCTTCTCGGCCGCGCGGTCGGCTCCTACCGACCGCTCGAGCTCGCCCGCCGTCGCGCGGTGCTGTCGCAGGCCAACACGGTGAGCTTCCCGTTCCGCGTGCTCCAGATCGTGCAGATGGGGCGCAGCCCCTGGCTGCGTACGGCCGACCTCGCCGACGACGAACGGGCGGTGGATGCCGCGGTCGAGGCCACCGACATCGCCCACCTGCTCGGCCGCCGGTTCACGAGCCTGAGCGGCGGCGAGCAGGCGCGCGTATCTCTCGCGCGCGTGCTCGCGCAGTCCACCCCGATCGTCTTCCTCGACGAGCCCACCGCGGCGCTCGACCTCCGGCACCAGGAGGAGGTCATGCGCCTCGCCCGGCGCCTCGCCGGCGAGGGCCGTGCGGTCGTCGTCGTCGTGCACGACCTCTCGCTCGCGGGCGCCTACGCCGACCGCATCGCGCTGCTCGACCACGGCCGGCTCGACGCGGTCGGCACTCCGCACGAGGTCATGACGGCAGACCGGGTCGGGCGGGTCTACGGGCTCGACGTGCAGATCCACCGCCTGGGAGCATCCGATCGCCCGATCGTGCTGCCGCTGCGCGACTGAGGATTCCTCCGTGCGCGACGGCTAGGCTGACCCCATGGAGTGGTGGGGGTGGCTGCTGATCGCCGCCGTGGCGGTCGTGCTCGGCGCGGTCGCCCAGCGTGTCGGCTGGATCGACCTGCGCGGCGACGGCCGGCGCGGCGGCTCGGGCGGCGGGCTCGTCGGCATCGGTGACGAGGTCTTCAACCCCACGCGTCACGAGGCCTCGATCGAGCTCGACCGGCAGACGACGCTGCCCGCCCCGGCGCCGATCCCGGGCGACGGCGACCTCGGCGTCATCCAGTCCGACAGCGACCCGGATGCCGGCGACGGCTACCGAGGCAGCATCCGCCTGTAGGCGCTAGCGGTCCGTCAGGTCGGCGTACTCGGGGTGCCGGCGCATCCACACGCGCACGAAGCCGCACACGGGCTGCACGCTGTCGGTCGTCGAGGTGCGCAGGTCGTCGAGGATCGCCCGGACGACCTCGCCGCCGATGCCCTTGTTGCGCATGAGCGGCGGCACCTCGGCGTGCAGCAGCCGCATCGTCGTGCCGGAGCGGTCGTAGTCGATCCAGCCCTGCAGCTCGTCGCCCTCGTAGACGGTGTAGCGCTCGGCGTCGGGCTCGTGGCGAACGGTCAGGCTCATGCTCGGCACCCTATCGGGCGCGGCTGGCGCCGGGCTCAGGCGCTCGCGCGCACGACGACCTCGGTCGTCATGATGTGGCGGCGCTCGGTCGGCACGCCATCGAGCAGGTCGAGCAGCACGCGCGCCATGCGCTCGCCCTGCTCGACCGAGGGCTGCCGCACGGTCGTCAGCGGGATCTCGCTCGCGAGCGCCGCGGGCGAGTCGTCGAAGCCCATGACCGCGACCTGCTCGGGCACGGCGATGCCGCGCTCGCGCAGCACCGTGATCGTGCCCATGGCCATGAGGTCGCTCGCAACGAAGATCGCGTCGAGATCGGGGTGGGCGTCGAGCAGCTCGCGCGTCGCGTGCACCCCGCCGGCGAGGGTGAAGTCACCGCGGGCGATCGCGTCGGTCGCGAGCCCAGCATCCGTCATCGCCGCTCGCCAGCCGGCCAGCCGATCGATGCCGGCGGGCATGTCGTCGGGGCCCGCGACGGTGCCGATGCGCCGACGGCCGTGCTCGATCAGGTAGCGCGTGCCCGTCGACGCCGCGAGCGGATTATCGACGTCGACGAAGTAGCTGTCGGTCGACTTCGGGTCGAGCGGGCGGCCGCCGAAGACGACGGGGATGCTCGAGCCCAGCTCGGCGAGCACGTGGTCACCCGTGTGGTGCGAGACGACGAGGGCGCCGTCGGCGTTGCCCCCGAGCAGGTAGGCGACGGTCTTGTCGAACGAGCCGGTCGAGCTCGCCAGGTGCAGGTTGAGCACGTAGCCGGTGTCGTCGAGCACGTTCGAGATGCCCTGCACGATCGCGGCGAAGTAGGGGTCGCCGAAGAACCGCGTGGTGTCCTCCGGAATCACGAGCGCGATCGCCATCGAGCGCCGATTGGCGAGCGAGCGCGCGGCCCGGTTGGGGGTGTAGCGCAGCTCGGCGATCGCCGCCGTGACGGCCGCGATCGTGTCGTCGCTCACGCGGGGTGAGCCGTTGACGACCCGCGAGACCGTCGCGCGCGAGACCCCTGCGCGCTCGGCCACCATCTCGAGCGTCGGGGCGACGCGTGCGCTCGCACCCTCCGCAGTCATGGCTGAATCCTAACCAGCGGTGGGCGGCACGCTGCGCGCGGCGATGATCGACCGGTACAGCCGGCCGCTCGCCTTGACCGTGCGCTGCTGGGTCTCGTAGTCGACGCGCACGAGGCCGAAGCGCTTGTCGTAGCCCCAGGCCCACTCGAAGTTGTCCATGAGCGACCAGTAGAAGTAGCCCTTGACGGTCACGCCCTGGTCGATCGCGTCGAGGATGGCGTCGAGGTGCAGCCGCAGGAACTCGGCGCGCTCGGCGTCGTCGACCGACCCGTCGGCCGCGACCTCGTCGGTGTAGGCCGCGCCATTCTCGGTCACGTAGAGGGTCACGCCGGCGGGCTTCGCATACTCCTCGTCGATGCGCACGAGCAGGCGCGTGAGGCCCTCGGGCTGCACCTCCCAGTCCATGGCCGTCACGGGCAGGCCGCGGGGGTGGGCGTAGATGCCCTCGCCGGCGGGGAAGGGCGAGAGCTTGGGGCGCTCGGAGGGCGCCGCGCTCGAGAGGGGCGGGTCGGCGGGCGGCCGGGCGCTCACCGCCTCGCCGTGGTAGTAGTTGATGCCCAGCGCGTCGATGGGGGTCGCGATCGCGGCCAGGTCGCCGTCGAGCACGGGCAGGTGCAGCCCGCGCGCATCCAGGTCGGCCAGGAGGTCGGCCGGGTACGCGCCGCGGAAGATCGGGTCGAGGAAGAGGCGGTTGTGCTGCGCGTCGATGCGCCGCGCGGCATCGACGTCGGCCGCATCGGACGGGTCGACGGGGTCGGCCACGGTCATGTTGAGCGTGATGCCGAGGCTCAGCTCGGGGCCCAGCTCGCGCAGCCGCTGCGTGGCGAGGCCGTGCCCGAGCAGCAGGTGGTGCGCGGCGTCGAGCGACGCTTGGGGGTTCTGGATGCCCGGCGCGTGCTCGCCGCTGAGATAGCCGAGGAACGCCGAGCACCAGGGCTCGTTGAGGGTCGTCCAGTTCGTGAGCCGATCGCCGAGGGCGCTGTGCACGTCGGCGGCGTAGTCGGCGAACCGCAGTGCGGTGTCGCGCGCGGGCCAGCCGCCGGCATCCTGCAGCGCCTGCGGAAGATCCCAGTGGTACAGCGTGAGCCAGGGGGTGATGCCCGCCCCGAGCAGCTCGTCGACGAGCCGGCGGTAGAAGTCGAGCCCTTCGGCGTTGGCGGTGCGCCCGTCGGGCTGCACGCGCGCCCACGACGTGCTGAACCGGTAGACCTGCACACCGAGGTCGCTCATGAGGGCGACGTCGTCGCGATAGCGGTCGTAGTGCTCGCACGCGCGCTCGCCGCTGTCGCCGCCCACGACGGCGCCGGGGATGCGGCAGAAGGCATCCCAGATCGAATCGGCGCGGCCCTCGCGGTGGGTGGCGCCCTCAATCTGGTACGCCGCTGTGGCGACTCCGAGCCGGAAGTCGGCCGGAATCGGGCGCGACGCAGCGGGCGCCGCGGCGGGCGCGGGGGTGTGGGCGGTCATCCCTTAATGGCTCCCTGCATGATGCCGCTCACGAGGTGGCGGCCGGCGACGACGAACAAGATCAACAGCGGGATCGTGCTCAGGATAACCCCGGCCATGACCACCGAGTAGTCGACGAAGTAGTTGCTCTGCAGCAGCGAGAGCGCCACCGGGAGCGTGGGGTTCTGCCGGTCGAGCACGATGAAGGGCCAGAAGAAGTTCGTCCACGTGGCGATGAAGATGAAGAGCGCGAGCATCGCGGCGGCGGGCCGCGCGGCCGGCAGCGCGACCGACCAGAAGGTGCGGATCATGCTGGCCCCGTCGACGCGCGCGGCTTCGATGAGCTCGTAGGGCAGAGCCTGCTGGAGGTACTGCGTCATCCAGAACACCCCGAACGCGCTGACCATGGCGGGCAGGATGACCGCCCACAGCGTGCCGGCGAGCTGCAGCTGGCTCATGGCGATGAAGAGGGGCACGACTCCCAGCTGGGTCGGCACGGCCATGGTGGCGATGACGAAGATCAGCAGGCCGTTGCGACCGCGGAACCGCAGCTTCGCGAAGGCGAAGCCCGCGAGCGTCGAGAACAGCACGACGGATGCCGCGACCACGGTCGAGACGATGATCGAGTTGCCGATCGCGCGCCAGAAGTTGACGCTGTCGCTCTCGAGAACCGCGGCGGCGTTGGTGAGGAAGTTGCCGCCCGGCCACCACACGATGTCTTGCTGGTTGATCGTCGAGGCGTCGCCCGAGCCGATGAGGTACGACCAGTAGAGGGGGAACATCGATCCGAGCATGACGGCGGTGAGAAACCCGTAGGCCTTCCAGCCGGGCCGCTGCCCGTTCTCGAGGCCGCGGCGGCGCGGGCGCCGCTCCAAGAGTCCGGTGCCGGTCATGATGCCTTCGCAATCGAACGGGTGATGGCCACGTTGAGCAGCCCCACGATGATGATGATGAGGAACAGCAGCCAGGCGACCGCGGCCGCGCGCCCGAAGTTCAGCTGCCCCCAGCCGAGGTTGTAGAGGTAGATCGTGATGGTCATCCACTGGCTGCTCGCGCCGCCCTGACCGTACTGGTCGTACAGACGGGGCTCGTCGAAGATCTGCAGGCCGCCGATGGTCGAGGTGACGATGACGAAGATGAGGGTGGGGCGCAGCTGCGGGATCGTGATCGAGAAGAACTGGCGGGTGATGCCGGCGCCGTCGATCATCGCGGCCTCGTAGTAGTCGCGCGGGATGGCCTGCATGGCGGCGAGCAGGATGAGCGCCGTGTAGCCCGTCCAGCGGAAGTTGACCATCGTGGCGATCGCGATGTGGCTGGGCAGCACCTCGGAGTGCCAGCCGACGGGGTCGAGCCCCAGGTCGCCGAGGAGGTTGTTGATGAGCCCGTACTGGTCGCCGAACATGTTACTGAAGATGAGCGTGACGGCGACGGGGGCGACGACGTAGGGCAGCAGCACACCCATGCGCCAGAAGGTCTTGGCCCGCAGGTTGCGGTCGAGCACCGCGGCGATGAGCAGGGCGAAGGCGATCTGCGGCACGGCCGAGATGAGGAAGATCGAGAAGGTGTTGCGCAGCGCGATCCAGAACGGGGGCTGCGAGAGCACGAAGGCGAAGTTGTCGAGGCCGACGAAGTCGCCCTGGCCGCCGATGAGGTTCCACTCGTGCACCGAGACCCACGCCGTGTACACGAGCGGGAACAGGCCGGTGATGGCGAAGAGGATGAAGAACGGCGAGATGTAGAGGTAGGGCGAGACCTTGACGTCCCAGCGCGAGAGCTTCTGCGAGAGGGCGATGCGGCGCACCGAGCGCTGCTTCGTCGTCAGGGGCGCCGAGAGCCCGGTGGCGGTGGTCGACATGGCTGTTCTCCTGTGAGCGGCGTCGGTCATCGAGAGGGGTGCCCGGGGCCGCTCGCCATGGAGGAGGCGAGCGGCCCCGGGGTGATGCGAGGGGTGGTTAGCCGAGCGCGGTCACGTCAGCGACGAACTGATCCCACGATTCCTGGATGCTCTGCGTGGCATCCACGTCGACGCGGGTCAGCGCCTTCTGCAGGGCGTCGTTGATCGGGAAGTACTTCACGCTCTTGAACGGCGCGACGCCGATCGCCTGCGAGCGCTCGATCAAGATCTGGCCGACCGGAGCGTCGTTGAAGTACTCGTTCGTGGCCGCCTGCAGCTCGGCCGACTCGTAGGCCTCGACCTGGCTCGGGAACGTGCCGGCCGCAGCGAAGGCGCTCATCTGCTGCTCAGGAGCGGTGAGCCACGCGGCGAGCTTCGTCGCGGCCTCGATGTTGGCGCCCTGCGCGGGAACGGTCAGGTACGAGCCGCCCCAGTTGCCGCCGCCGCCGGGGAAGACGTTGGCGACGTCCCAGCCGGTGACGTCAGGAGCGTTGCCCGAGATCACGCCGAGCATCCAGCCCGGGCAGAGCATCGTGGCGAAGGCACCGTTCGAGAGGCCCGCGAACCAGTCGTCGCTCCACTGGCCGAGGTGCGCCGAGAGGGTGCTGCTGGCCGTGAGCACGTCGGTGAAGATCTGCTCGACCTCGGGGTTCTCGGTGGCGATGACCGTGCCGTCGGCCTCTTCGTAGGCGAACTCGACCTGGTTGATCATGCCCTGGTAGGTCGCGCCGGCCGAGTCGAACCACGCCGCGCCCGAAGCGTCAACGTACTGCTGGCCGACCTCGAAGTAGGTGTCCCAGTCGCCCTCGAGCAGTGCCGCGACCTCGTCGCGGTCGGTCGGCAGGCCGGCGGCGGCGAACAGGTCGGAGCGGTAGCAGACGGCCTCGGGGCCGATGTCTGTGCCGTACGCGACCAGGCGGCCGTCGGCATCCGTCGCCGCTGCGGTCTTCCAGTCGACCCAGCGGTCGGCGAGCTCGGGGTCGGTGAGGTCGGCGAGCTTGTCGCTGTACTGCATCATCTCGGCGAACCAGTCGACCTCGACGGCCTCGACGTCGGCGAGGCCGCTGCCGGCGCCCAGCTTGGTGAAGAAGTTGTCGCGCGCGTCGTTCGAGGTGGCGGCGCGGTTGTGCACGATCGTGACGCCCGGGTTCTCGGCCTCGTACTGCGCGAACATCTCGTCGGTGTAGCCGAAGTCGTTGAAGGTCGCGACCGTGAGGGTGATGTCACCACCCTCGGCGGGCTCGGTCGAGCTGCTGCAGCCCGAGGCGATGAGGGCGAAGGCGGCCGCGCCGGCGAGGGCGGCGGCCGTTGTGCTGCGTCGTGAAAGTGTCACGGTCACTCCTTTGTGTGCGTGGGTGGTGGATATGAGAGCGCTCTCAATGGTGGTCATGAGAGCGCTCTCACATTGAGTGGAACACTACGCAGGGTTCATCTGCAATGTCAACGAAAGTTCCAGAACGATGTGAAAACCCAGGTCAGGCCTGTGATGGACGCATTGGGCTCGGGGTGAACCTGCGCGCGCCGTCGGTTCCGGATGCCCGCACCAGGCCCGTCGCGCGCCCGACTAGGCTCGACGGGTGACCCGCGCCCGCCGCCCCGCCGCCGCCCGCTCGACCGTGGCCCTCGCGGCCGTCGTCGCCGTGCTGCTCGCCGGCTGCGCGGTCGAGCGCGAGCCGCTCGTGCTCGAGCCGACGCCCACCGCGACCCGCACGCCGACGCCCACGCCGACCCCCACCCCGACGCCGACGTTCGACACCGCGCGCCTCTCAATCGACGACCCCGCGAGCCTGTGGGTCGTGGTCAACAAGCTGCGCCCGCTCAGCCCCACGACCTACGTGCCGGGCGACCTCATGCGGGCGGAGATCCCGGCCACGCAAGACATGCTGATGCGCGCCGAGACGGCCGCGGCCGCCGAGGCGATGTTCGCCGCCGCCCAGGCCGAGGCGGGCCTGACCCTGCGGCTCGAGAGCGCCTACCGCAGCTTCGAGAGCCAGACCCGCATCTACAACGGCTGGGTGTCGAGCCTCGGCCAGGCGGGCGCCGACCTCACGAGCGCGCGCCCCGGGCACAGCGAGCACCAGACGGGGTTCGCGATCGACATCGGCGCCTCGCCCGCCTCGTGCTCGCTCGACCAGTGCTTCGCCGACACCCCGCACGGCCAGTGGCTCGCCGCGAACGCCCACCGCTTCGGCTTCACGCTGCGCTACCCGAACGGCTTCACGCCGATCACCGGGTACGAGTTCGAACCCTGGCACTACCGCTACGTCGGGCTCGAGCTCGCCGCCGAGCTGCGCACCACGGGCATCCCGACCCTCGAAGAGTTCTTCGGCCTGCCGGCCGCACCCGACTACGCGGGCTGAGCCCGCGCCGGTTGTCGGGCGTCACGCAGAGGACTAGCGTTCGCGCATGGACTACACGCGCAGCGTTCGGGTCGTCGGGCCACGCGACGAGGTCGCCGCGCTCTTCGTCGATGCCTCCACCTGGAAGGAATGGCAGCCACCGCTGCTGAGCGTCGAGGTGCTCGAGGGCACGCCGCCTGAAACGGGCGCGCGGTCGCGACTCACCTTCCGGCGCGGGCGCGGCACGATGGTGATGACCGAGAGCGTCGAGCTCGGGGCCCTGCCAGAGACCTGGAACGTCGTCTACGAGGTGCCGGGCGTGCACAACCTCTGCGAGAACCGCTTCACCCAGGCGGATGCCCGCACGACGCTCATCGAGCAGCGCAACGTCTTCCGCTTCACCGGGTTCATGCGCGTCGTCGGCTTGCTCTTCCGGTCGAGCTTCCCCCGCGAGACCGAGCAGTCGCTGGAAGCGTTCCGGGCCTTCGCGACCGAGCGCCTCGGCACGGCACGTTGAGCGACGGGGCGCGCGCCCTCGGCCACACCGTCTGCGCTGGCTGACTCCGGTCGAGAGCGCAGATATGACGTTATACTTCATGGTGTTCACGACCGCGCGTGATGCGAGGAGCTGCCCATGGCGACCACCCCCGAGGGCTTTCTCGCTCAGCCGATCCTGACCTCGCCCGGTCAGCCGCTCCGTGTCGCCGTCTACTCGCGGTTGTCGCAGGGCATCCGATCCGGGGTGCTCGAGGCCGGAAGCATTCTGCCGCGTGAGACGGAGCTCGCCGTCATGCTCGGCGTCAGCCGTACGGTCGTGCGCGAGGCGCTCATGCTGCTCGAGGAAGACGGGCACATCGTGACCCGCCGCGGCATCGGCCGATTCATCGCCGACACCCTGCCCGCACCCGGGCTCGAACGGCTTCAGTCGGTCGAGAGCCTGCTCGGGTCGACGGGGGTCGATGTCACCGTGATCGCGTTCAACGCGCAGCAGCCGACCGATTTCGTGACCGATCACGTCGCCATCGATCCCGGATCGCTCTCGTGGTTCCGGGAGTCTGTGCTAGCGCGCGACGGCCGACCACTCGCTCTTGTGCAGGAGTACACCGCGGACGAACCGCAACTCGAGGCGGTGAGCCCCGCACTTGCGTCGGCCTTCGCCCGCGTGGGCCCTGCGGGGCCGACAATGCTGAGCACACTGCTCGCGTCTCTCGGGTCTGACCTCGCCCCGGGGCTGTGCGTCATCACAACGAGCGTCGCCGGCCAGACTCGAGCCAGCCACTTGAGCATCAAGGCGAGCGACCCGGTGCTGCTCGTGACGCAGACGGCGCTCGTCGGCGGCGTTCCGGTGATCGCCGTGAAGTCGGCGTTCACCGCCGAGGCAGGGCACCTCTCCGTCGCGCAGTCGGGGGCGAGTCGCTCAGCGGTGTGACCCACCACGGGTGCCGACGCCGGTTGGCACCACGAGACGGTAGGCGAACGCGAGCCCCAGCAGCACGATCGCCAGCGCTGCGCCGACTCCGAAGACTGCCGTCGCCCCCATCGACTCTGCGATGAGCCCGCTGGTCGCGGTGAGCACTGCCTGACCAACGACGAGACTGCTCTGCAGCGTCACGAGCACCGTGTTCGTACGGTCGGACGGAGCGACGCTCGCGCCGAGGCTAAAGAGCGCGACGAGTGATGCGCCCACACCGCAGCCGGCAATGAAGAGGGCGAGAGCCACGAACGCGAGCTCCTCAGTCGTGGTGAGCGCGGCGACGCCGGCGACCGCCATCGCGGACCCCGCCAGCCACCGAAGCGACAGGCTGACACCTGCCGGCATAGCCATCAGTGCGATCGCAATCGCAATCGCACCGACGCTCATGGCGCCGTACAGCAGCCCAGTCTGCTCGACGGCTCCGAGGTGCTGCAGCAGCGCGGTGAGCCCGGTGAGGACCGAGCCGAAGATGCCGCCCACCGCGATCATGGCCAGCACGAGCAGGGCGAGTTCCGCTGTGACGAGGGCGCGCACCGGTGTGCGTGATCCCGCAGGTCGATCGTCGGGGTCGGCGCGCATGAGGGTTGCGGTCGGATGCACTGCGAACGTGATCACGACCGTCAGGGTCACGACGGCTGACAGGGCGAGGGGTGCCCAGGGTGCGATGCCCGCGCTCAATGCGCCGACCAGCACCGGTCCGAGCACGAACGAGGCCTCGTCAGCCATCGACTCATAACTCATCACCACCGACTGCGCGCGTGCGCTCTCGGTGCGGGGGATCGACGAAACGGCTCCGACGAGTCGCGTGCGTGAGAACGGAGCGACCTGCGGCGTCGTCGCCCCCAGTACCGCCGCGCTCGCGATTAATGCGGCCGCGGGCAGGTCGAGCCGCACGAGCACGAGGAAGCCCGCCGCCGCCAGCGCGCTCGACACGGCGAGTACGAGCAGCACCCGACGTTGACCGAATCGGTCGGCGAACGATCCGGACAGGGGGCCCAGCGACGCCGTGCCGAGACCGGCGGAGGCCGCGAGCACGCCGGCGAGTGCGAGCGACTCCTGCTCGATGGCAGTGACCGTGAGTACGCCGACGATCATCATCGCGAAGGGAAGCCTGCCGACGAAGGCAAGGGGGAAGTAGGGGGCTCCGACGGTGCGAGCGAGCATCCGGAACAGCCGGGGGGTCGTCGTGGGAGTGGTCATCATGAGGCTCCGGTCGAAGGGGGGCAAGGATGCCGCGGGCGTCGGTGAACGACGAAGCGCGCCCGGCCGTGGAGGACGACCGGGCGCGCTCGAGTAGTCCGTCGTTAGGGAGACGACGGGGAGTCGACAACGAACTCCCCAGAGATGATCGCGGCCTTCAGTTCCTCAACCTCGGCTATGAGCGCGGGGTCGAGCTTCGACTCCCAGTCGTGGAAGGGTGCGATCCCCACGCCGCCGTTGTCGAGTGTGCCGACGTACGGGTCGGAGGAGAAGCCGCCCTCGAACGATGCCATCGTGACCTCGCGCGACGCCGTCGTGAGGTTCTTCATGACCGAGGTCAGGATGTAGGCGCTGTAGTCGGGTGCGGTGATCACGGTGTCGGAGTTCACGCCGATGATGGCCGCGTCGGTGCCCTTCTCCTGCACTGCCTCGATGGAGGCGATGAAGAGCGTCCCGGCGACCGGCATCACGATGTCGGCACCCTGGTCGAGCAGTCCGAGCGTGATGTTCTTCGCCTGCAGCTGGTCGTCGAAGCTGCCGACGAACAGTCCGTTCTGCGCCTCGCGATCCCAGCCGAGCAGGCGCACGTCGGTGCCGTGCACCTCGTTGTAGTGCTCGATGCCGATCTGGAATCCGTCCATGAACACCGTCACCGAGGGGAAGGGCATCCCGCCGTAGGTGCCGACCACGCCGGTTGTCGAGGCGCCAGCCGCGACGTAACCGGCGAGCGCGGCTGCCTGGGCGGTGTCGAACAGCACGGGCTTCACGTTCGGCAGTTCGAGCGGGCTGAAGTCGTCGTTCGTCACTGTGCTGTCGATGAGCGCGAAGTTCACGTCTTCGTTCAGGAGGGCGCTGTCTCTCGTCGCATTCGCGAGGGCGAATCCGACCGTGACGATGAGATCGCAGCCCTCGTCGACGAGCGTGCCGATGTTGCCGGTGTACTGGTCCTCTGACGACGACTCGGCGCCGCGGGCCTCGACGCCGATTTCGGCCGCCGCCTCCTCGACTCCGGCGAAGGTCAGCTCGTTGAAGTCGTTGTCGTCGAAGCCCGTGAGGTCGGAGACCGCGCACGGCAGGAAGTCGGGCGCGCCGGCGTCGTCCGTCGCACCCGGTTCAGGAGCGGCGGCGCAAGCGCTGAGTGCGAGGGCGATGAGCGTGGTGCTGCCGATGAGGGCGAGCGGTGTGCGTCGGAACATGGAGTGGTGCCTCCTCTGGTGCAGGCGTCGTTGGTGCGGAGAGGGACGGCGGTCACGAGACCGCTTTGTTGTATGAAGTTATACCTCATACCTTGCTGAGCGACAAGCGCTCAGGAGAGCATCGATCGCAGGCGTTCTCGATCGGCGGGCTCGAGGAACGCGGCGGCCACGCTGACGCGGTCGAGCTCTGCCAGGTCGTCGTCGTGCCAGTCGAATGCCTGCTGCAGCACCGTGCGCTCCGCCGCGAGGTCGGAGCCCGTCTGCATCGGATTGTCGTCGCCGAGCACGAGGGGCACTCCCGCGGAGCGGAAGGCTGCCTCCGGGTGCTGGTCGAGTCGCGCGATGGCGCCCGTGAACACGTTCGATGTCGGGCAGATCTCGACGACGACGCCGTGGTCGGCGCACCACGCGAGCACCTCCGGATCGTCCACGATGTGCGCGCCATGCCCGATACGCGACGCTCCGAGCAGTTCAACGGCCTGCCGGGCCGCCGAGGCGGGTCCCGCCTCCGCGGCATGGCAGGTGATGCCGAGCCCCGCAGCGCGAGCGATCGCGAAGGCACCCGCGTGAGGCTCCAGCGCGGGGTAGAGCAACTCGTCGCCAGCGAGATCGAAGCCCACGACCCCTGATCCTGCGGCGCGAGCCGCCGCATGGGCGACGAGTTCGTTCGTCTCAGCGTCGTGGTGGCGCAGCGCGGCCAGCACGATCCCCGCGCTGATGCCGGTGGTCGCCGTTCCGTCTCTCAGGCCCTCACACGCCGCACCCACGATCTCGTCGATGCCGCTCGCGTCGGTGGCGTGGGTCGCTGGCCCGAACCGCAATTCGAGGTGCGACTGACCGCCCGCGGCCGCGTCGACTACGGCTTCGCGAGCGATCCGGCGCACCGACTCGGCCGACCGGAAGAACGGGTAGGTCGCCGCGACACGCACGAGGTACTGCGTGAGGGTGCCGGGGGCCTCCAGGGCGATCGCCCTGGCCCACCCCTCGAGCGGGTCATCCAGCCCGAGCACAGGCGCGAGTTCCGCGGCCGTGCTCGGGCGAACGCGCCCTTCGAGGTGGCTGTGCAGATTAACGAGAACGCTCATAGCTCGAGGCGAACGGCGGTCTCGAGCGCGGCCTCGATGCTGCGCATCCATCCCTCTTTCAGGGCTTCCTTGACGCCCGAGTAGAGGCTTGTGCCGTCGATGAGGTTGCTGGAGGTCGAGCAGATCATGCCAGCGCGCACACCCCGAAGGCGCGCGACGACGTAGAGCGCAGCGCTCTCCATCTCGACGTTCAGCACTCCGAGACGGTTCAGCTCGGCGATCCACTCGGGGGTCTCGGCGTAGAACGCGTCGTCGCTGGCATTGATGCCGCTGTGCACCGCCGCGTCGGTGCCGCTCGTCAGCTCGCGAGCGATCTCTGCGAGAGTCAGCGCGATCTGCAGGTCGGGCACAGCCGGGAATCCGTGGTGGGCGTAGGCCGCGGTCGTGCCGTCGTTGCGCAGCGCGCCTTCGCTGATCAGCAGGTCGCCCGGCTTGACCCCGGGCTGGAGCCCTGCAGATGAGCCGACGCGGATGAACGACGTCACGCCGACCCGGATGAGCTCTTCGACCGCGATGGCGGTGGACGGGCATCCCATGCCGGTCGAGGTCGCGGTGATGTGGCGGCCCTTGTACCAGCCCGTCATCGTCATGTGCTCGCGATTGTGCGCCACTGTCTTCACGTCAGTGAGGAACTCGGCGACGAGCGGAACTCGGAATGGATCGCCGGGCAGAAGGGCGATGCTCGACACTTCTCCCGGTGCGACGGCGATGTGGTACTGGCGCTCGCCGACGCCCACGGTGTCCTTGTCGACAACGGCAGACTCTGACATGGGGAACTCCTGACTGGGCGCCTCGATGCGCCAAGTAGGAGGTTATACCTCTTACCTCAGAAGGGTCAAACGCTCGACGATCTGCTCGACGATCGGCCGCGGTGTCGCGAGGATCATGCGCACGTGTCCGGCGCCGACGGCACCGCACGCCCGACCGTCGGTGACCGACACCTTCGCGCGCTTCTGCAGCGTCACCGCCGGCTCGTCGCCGAGCCCGAGCCGTGAGACGTCGAGCCACGCGATGTAGGTGCCCTCGGGCGGTGTGTACCCGACCTCGGGCAGGCGGTCGGAGAGCAGCTCGGCGAGCAGCCGTCGGTTCGCGTCGTAGTAGGCGACGGTCGCGTCGAGCCAGTCGCGGCCCTCGCGGTAGGCGACGGTGTTCGCGATGACCCCGAGGATGCTCGCTCCGTGACTCGCGATCGGTCCGAGCCCGGCCCACACCTCGACGTCGGCGTCGTTCGTGAGGATCACCTGGGCGGCCTTCAGACCGGGCAGGTTCCAGGCCTTCGAGGCGCTCGTGACCGTGATGCTGTGAGCGGATGCCGCGGGGCTGACGCTCGCGTACGGAACATGCCGCGCATCCCCGAACACGATCGGCGCATGCACCTCGTCGGCGAACACCCTCGCGCCGTGCCGCTCGACGACCTCGGAGAGTGCCAGCAGCTCGTCGCGCTCGAACACGCGCCCACCGGGGTTGAGCGGGTTGCACAGCACGACGAGCCCGGCTCCCGCGACGAGCTCGCGCTCGATCGCCTCGAGGTCGAGCACGGCGCGGCCGCCGCTCGCCGCCATCGGCACCTCGATCGCGGTGCGCCCGTGCGTGGCCGGCACGGTGAGGAAGGGCATGTATGCCGGTGTCGGCACGATCACCGTCGAACCCGGCCGCGAGAAGTGCTCCATCGCGACGACGAAGCCTGCGATGACGTCGGGCAGGGCCTGCACGCGGGCGGCATCGACGTGCCACTCGTAGCGGTCGCGCATCCACTCGGCGGTCGCCCGCCCCATCTCGGCGGCGACCGAGCGGGGCAGGTAGCCCAGGCGCCCCGCGTCGACGGCGTCGTGCAGGGCGCGAGTGATCGCGGGAGCCGTGCCGAGATCGCTCTCGGCGACCCACGCGCCGATCGTGCCGGGGAAGAGGCTCCACTTCATGCTGCCCGCGGCATGCAGCTGCTCAGGGGTGATCGCGTCCCACTGCGCGAAGAGCGCCGCGCGGTCGGCAGGGTGCTCAGGCAAGAGCGCCATCCACGATCGCCTTCGCCTCGCGCTGCACGAGCCGCAGGTGGTCGTCGCCCGCGAACGACTCGGCGTAGATCTTGTAGACGTTCTCGGTGCCGCTCGGCCGGGCCGCGAACCAGGCCCGGTCGGTGACGACCTTCACGCCACCGATACCCGCGCCGTTGCCGGGCGCGGCGCTGAGCCGCGCGGTGATCGGGTCGCCCGCGAGCTCGGTGGCCGTGATGGCGGCGCCGTCGAGCTTGCTCAACGCAGCCTTCTGCGCGGGGCTTGCGGGAGCATCCACCCGTTCGTAGACGGGCGTGCCGTACCGCTCGGTGAGACCGGTGTAGAGCCGCGAGGGCGTCGACCCGGTGACGGCGGTGATCTCAGCGGCGAGCAGGGCGAGCAGGATCCCGTCTTTGTCGGTCGTCCACGCACTGCCGTCGCGGCGCACGAAGCTCGCGCCCGCGCTCTCCTCGCCGCCGAACGCGACCGAGCCGTCGATGAGGCCCGGCACGAACCACTTGAAGCCGACGGGCACCTCCCACAGCCGCCGACCGAGCCCTGCCGCGACGTGGTCGATCATCGTCGACGAGACGAGCGTCTTGCCGATCGCGGCGTCGGGGCGCCAGCCGGGGCGGTGCGTGTAGAGGTACTCGATCGCGACCGCGAGGTAGTGGTTGGGGTTCATGAGCCCGCCGTCGGGCGTCACGATGCCGTGGCGGTCGGCGTCGGCGTCGTTGCCCGTCAGCAGGTCGAAGTCGTGACGGCGCGCGACGACGCTCGCCATCGCGCTCGGGCTCGACGGATCCATGCGGATCTTCTCGTCCCAGTCGAGCGTCATGAAGCCCCACTGCGGGTCGACGTTCGGGTTGACGACCGTCAGATCGAGGCCGTAGTGCTCGGCGATGAGCGCCCAGTAGTTCACGCTCGCGCCGCCGAGCGGGTCGGCGCCGATGCGCAGGCCGCTGGCGCGCACCGCCTCGAGGTCGAGGATGCTCGCGAGGTCGGCCACGTAGTGCAGCCGGTAGTCGTAGGGCTCGGTGAGCAGCGCCGCCTGGCGCTTCACCCCGCGGTTGCCGTCGGCGATGAGCGCGTTGGCGCGATCGGCGATCCAGTTCGTGGCGTCGCTGTCGGCCGGCCCGCCGTGCGGCGGGTTGTACTTGAAGCCGCCGTCGCGCGGGGGGTTGTGGCTCGGCGTGATGACGATGCCGTCGCTCTTCGCAGGGGCGTCGCGGTTGTAGCGGATGATCGCGTGGCTCAGCGCGGGCGTCGGCACGTAGTCGTCGTGCGCATCGATGAGCGCCGTCACGCCGTTCGCCGCGAGCACCTCGAGCGCGGTCTGCATCGCGGGCGCGCTGAGCGCGTGCGTGTCGGCGCCGACGAAGACCGGCCCGGTCGTGCCCTGACTCGCGCGGTACTCGACGATCGCCTGCGTGATCGCCGCGATGTGGGTGTCGGTGAAAGCACCGTCGAGGCTCGAGCCGCGGTGGCCGCTCGTGCCGAACACGACGCGCTGCGCCGGGTCGTCGAGGTCGGGCACGCGATCGACGTACGCGCCGAGCAGCGCGGAGAGGTCGACGAGGTCGGCGGGCTGGGCGGGGGTTGCGGCGCGGCTCATGCGCCCATCCAACCACCGGCGGCCGTCGAGGGGGTGGGCGGATGCGCGGCAATAGACTGCCCACCATGACGACCCAGCCCGCCCCGACCCCGGTGTACAGCTACCTGGGCCCGGCCGGTACCTTCACCTGGCACGCGCTCGGCCAGGTGCCCGAGGCCGCCGGGGCCGAGTGGCGCAGCGTCAGCAACGTCGGCGAGGCCCTCGACGATGTCGTCTCCGGCCGCAGCGTGGGCGCCATGATCGCGGTCGAGAACTCGATCGAGGGCGGGGTCAGTGCGACCCAGGATGCGCTCGCGACGATCCCGGGGCTGCGCATCATCGGCGAGTACCTGGTGCCCGTGAACTTCGTGCTCGTCGCCCGGCCCGGGGTGACCCTCGACGACGTGCGGGTCGTCGCCGGGCATCCCGTCGCCTACGCGCAGTGCCGGCGCTGGCTCGAAAGCGCGCTGCCCACCCACGGGCACATCCCTTCGGCGTCGAACGTCGCCGCGCCGCAGGGCCTGCTCGAGCCGGGCTCGCCCGCCCAGGCCGCCATCGCGCCACCGGGCATCACCGAGCTGCTCGACCTCGTCGAGCTCGCGAGCGGCATCGGCGACAACGCGAACGCCGTGACGCGCTTCGTGCTCGTGAGCCGCAGTCGCGAGCTGCCCCCACGCACGGGCGCCGACAAGACGAGCGTCATCGCCGAGCTGCCCGACGACGCCCCCGGCCGCCTGCTCGAGATGCTCGAGCAGTTCGCGACGCGCGGCGTCAACATGAGCCTCATCGAGTCGCGCCCCATCGGCGACGCCCTCGGCCGCTATCGCTTCGTCATCGACCTCGACGGGCACGTGCACGACGAGCGCGTCGCCGACGCGCTGCTCGGCCTGCGCCGCTTCAGCCCCAGCGTCATCTTCCTCGGCTCGTACCCCCGGGCGGATGCGCGGCAGATCGAGGTCGTCTCGCAGTACGGCGACGACGTCTTCACGGATGCCCGCGACTGGCTGCGCGCCATCCTCAGCGGCGAGCCCGACGCGCCCTAGGTCAGCGCGCTTCTTCAGCGGAGGAGTTTCGAAGTCGCTGACCCTAGGCGACAGGGCGATGTCGGTAAGTGCGACTAACGTCACTGTCACCCGAGTGCGGGTCTTGAATCCTCGTCAATAACGGGAGAGTATGAGCGACATGCCCCGCCCACCCCTCGGCGCTGATCATCTTCGCCTCGCCCAACACGCAGCCGCGCCTGAGTTCTGCGCGCTCTCGATCCTCGCCTCGGTTGATCACGCGTGAGCGCGCTGCCTCCCGCACCCCCTCAGCCCATCGCGGTCCCCGACGGTGCCCAGCGCACTGCTCAGGTCATGCCCGTCATCGTGGCCACCGTCGCGGTTATCGTCAGCGCACTCGTGATTGTCGTCCAGGTCGTCTTCAGCCTCGACGTCTGGCAGCTGTACGTGCTCGGCTGGGTGGCGACTCCCGTTGCCACCCTGTTGTGCGTGGGCTGGGATGCGATTGGGCAGCGCGCGGGACTCGCTGACCCGTGGTTCGATGCGCGGCCGCAGTACTCGGCTGTGCTGCGCTTGGTCGCCGTGCTCGGGCTCATCCTGGGGGGCTTTCACATCGTTCGCATCGGAATCGCCGCCGGCACGGCGGCCGTGAGTTCGGGGTGGTTCGGTTGATGCGGCGTCACATGGCACTCGTAGGTGTGCTCGTGGGCGCCCTCATTCTTCCCTTCGGGGCCGGAGCAGTCGCGTCGACCTCGGAGGAAGAGTCGACGTCGGGCGTCGGCATCCCTGACAGGAGTGCCGCCGCAGAGGCTGCCTTCAGGGACGTGACCCGCTGCCTTAACTCCGGTCAGAGCCCGAGCCTCGACGTTCTCTACCTCGTCGACCTCTCCGACTCCATCGACAAGTACGGCCTGGGCGGCATCCTTCAGACGGTGCTCTCGACGAGCGTCCAGCAACTCGATCGGTTCCGCGATCGCGGCACGGAAGTGGCGTACTCGCTCGTGGCATTCGGGTTCGACCACGAGACTCTTATTCCGTGGACGGCGATCGACGGATCCGACCAGACGGATGCAGTTGAAGGGGCACTGTCTAACGCCTCCGTGGATGGACGGGGGACCAACTATCTTGCTGGCCTCGAGGCAGCTCAAGAGCAGCTTGAGATGCGTTCTGGGTCCTGCCGCATGCTCATCTGGATGACGGATGGTGCCGTCAACATGGGAGGTGCGTTTGACAGCGTCTTCCCGAGCCTGGAGCGGATCTGCCGGCCTGGAATATCCAGAGATGGGCTCGGACCTGCAGGGGGTGGTTTCGGCATCATGCAAGAGCTGCGTGACTCCGGGATTCCCACCTTTGGCGTCTTCTTCACGAATGACCAGCTCAGGGAGGGTCTACTCGATTTCGAGCGTTGGAAGATCGACTTCTTGCGGCCGATCGTCGAAGGCAGAGGTGTGGTCGCCCCCCTTGACTCCGAAACGGAAGGTGAGCTCAGCGGGTTCACTTTAGAGTGCGCAGAGGTCGATGACGAGGGCGTGGCTCCTTCGGGCTCCGCAAACGGAGCGCTCATTGAGTCGGAGGATCCCGTCGCTCTAGCGTTCGACTTCTTGCGGCTCGAGGCGGGCCTTTCTGGCGGTACTGGGGCACCGACCGCCGAAGATGGAAGCTTTGAGGTGCCTGCCGGCACTGCCTACTTCCGCGTCATCCTGCCGTCTGATCAGTGGTCGCTGACCGACCCGAATGGCGAGGCCGTCCCCGTGAAGCCGAGTTCGATTACCCAGGCAGGCGGGGCGACCTCCATCGAGGTCGAGGTTGACGAGTCGGGATGGGGGGAATGGACGGTCTCCAGCGAGGGAAACGCGATCGTCTACCTGTTCACGGGTCTGGCGCTGGTTCTCGACCGCGACTTGAACGACAGCATCCTCAGCGAAACAGAAAACACCCTGAGCGGCAGAGTGGTGGCGGAGAGCGGGCGCGAGATCGTCGTGAACGACGATCTCGTGCGCCATTTCTCAGACTGGGGAACCGTCGACGTCGAAGTGGTTGCGGGAGGCCTCCAGTCGCAACCTTCCGGGAGCCTCTCCTCCACCGGCGTGTTCGAAGTGTCCGGGCTCACGCCAGAGGACTCTGCGCCTATCGAACTGCGAGTGTCGTTGGCGCTCGGCGGCGAGTTCGATCCCATCGAGTCGACCTTCCAGCTCCGTGTGGTTGACGGTGGGGCATTCGCGCTCCCTGCAAGCAAGAGCCTCGAACTGACGACGCTCGAGGGCCCGGACGGCGCGGCAACGGGCGTCCTGCAAATACTCCCGCCAGACGCTGCAGAGTCCGCTCAAGTCTGCGTGGCATCTCCGCAGCGCCTTGACGATCTCCCTAGTGCGCGAAATGACCCTGTGAGACCTCGAGGTTCCTTCACCTGGGCGATTGACTCTGACGCTGAGATCGATGGCGACGGGTGCTTCACCGTTCACCGTGACGAACCAGTCCAACTGTCGATTTCGATCGGGAATCCAGAGCAGCTCAACTCCCGAGTGGTTGGTGCATTCACCGTCGAGTCGCGAACCGCAGATGGAACCTCCGAGCACATTGAGCCCGTCCTCCTCGGATTCGACTCTCGAACGCAGCAGAACCCATGGATTGTCGCCGCGGCGATCATCCTGATGCTGATTCTCGGGCTAGGGCTGCCGATGTTCGCTCTCTGGCTCTGGAACCGCGCATCAACGAAGTTTGCGCCGGTCGAAGCGGTGACACGCGTTGCCTACCCCGTTCGAATAGAACGCGCTGGCCGACTGGCCGTACTGGACCGTCGACATGACTCCGACGGTCAACGGATCACAGTGCGCCCCAACGACTTCAGTTACGTGGCATCCCAGCCCACGAGCGCCGTTTTCGATTCAGGGCGCGGCCAGATGCGTGCGCGGGTGCCATGGTTCCCGCTGTCCAAGTCGTGGTTCGAGTGGGTAGCGCCTCCGGGTCACCGTGTCGTCTCCGTCGTCGCTGGCAGCACCAAGCAGACGCGGGAGGTCGAGTCGTTCCTGGCGACAGAGGTGTCGGCAGACATCGCCCGGGCGTGGGCGATCATCGTGTCCGATTCCGCGCTTCTCTCCGAAGACTCCTCGATTGACGGAGATCTCGTCGTATTCAGCGGGATGCACAGTGACGTCAGGCAGTACCAGCGCCGCGTTGACGACGTCATTGCCACCCCCGGCCTTATCGATGCTTTGACGGCTGCCGCGGAATCGGCCCGTGCTGATCGCCAGGTCGGCTCCACTGGTGCGGTGTCGTTTGAGCCTGTGAGCGTCGGGGTAGCCGTCCCTTCTTCTATGCCTGATCGGTCTGGACGGTCGATGCATCAGCCGGGAGCGCCCACGCCTCCGGGTGCGCGATCGTTCGACCCAGTGCAGAGCGAGCCCGCCGTCGGCTCAAACACTCCATCGGAACCGGGTCCGCTCGCCCCGCCGCGGCCTCCGTCTGGACCGTTGGCGCCCCCGCCGCCCCCGCAATGACAACGCCCTGAACCCACCCATCGACTTTCGCAAGAGAATAGGAATCGACATGCTGCAGCCGTTCATCCTCATCGGAGTCGGTGGTTCAGGGGGCAAGACGGTTCGTGCCGTGCGCCAGAACCTCCAATGGAAGCTCGAGCAGCTTGGCTGGTCGCACCTGCCCAAGGGCTGGCAGTTCCTGCACATCGACGCCCCGACCTCTCCCGATGGCATCGACTTTCCGGCACCCCTTCTTCCTCAGGACGACTACTTGTCGGTGGTGCCACGGGGGCTCAGCTACCGGCAGGTGCACGACCGCGCGATCAACGGGCTCGGCAAAGAGGTCGCTCGTGAAGCGATGCGCCCGCTGCCTGCTCCGCCGGACGTCACCGTGCCCATCGAACTCGGTGCAGGAGCACTTCGTGGCATCGGGCGGACGTTGCTCGTCGCTGGATTGAAAGATGTCTCAGATCGCGTCCGGGGCATGCTCAGTGAAGCAACCGGGCAAGGGGCGGACGCGGAGTTGGCCCAGCTGACTCGTGAACTCGGCTTCAAGGTGGGTATCCCGAGCAGCACGCCGACGATCATCGTCATCTCTTCTGTGGCAGGGGGCTCCGGGGCAGGAATGTTCATCGACGTCTCGGAAGCGATCAAGGCTGCAGTGGGGCCCAAGGACGCCGCCCATCGGATCTTCTCCCTGTTGTACGCCCCGGACGTATTCGAAGAGCTTGGTCCCAAGGCGATGGCGGCCATGGTGCCGAACTCAATGGGCGCTTTGTCGGAGCTCGTCGCGGGCTTCTGGCGCGGAATGCCTACCCAGACGACGATGAGCGTCTACAAGCAGAAGGGCCTGACGGTACCGACTGACGACAAGTCCACGATCGGCCCCGGCTTCAACTATGTGCTGGGTCGCCGAAACGGAGGCGCGAACGCTATCGACTTCGGTTCGCAACAGGGCGTGTACCTCGCAGTGGCGTCGAGCGTGACAGCGTGGATGACGGATGCGCGAGTGCAGGACAACCTGACCGCGTACGCCGTGGCGAACTTCCAGACGCTCTCTGCCAACCTCACGGACAACTCGCTGCTCAAACCGAGTGGCAAGGGTCAGCCGTTGTCGTCGTTGGGATTCGCCCGGGTCTCACTCGGTACCGAGAAGTTCTTCGAATACGCCGCAGAGCGAATCGCCAAGCAAGCCGTGACCACGATGCTGACGCAGCACCTCTCGACAGATCCAGAGCGTCGTGAGAAGAAGGAAGATCAGTGGATCGAGCACCACGCGAATCTGAATGAAGGAACCTTCATCGCGGATTCTGGCCTCAACGAGCGCACAGAACTCAACAATCAAGTCACTGAAGCGCTTCAGCCCGATCTCGAGCCGCACTATGCGAAGCTCCGGCGAGTCATCGAAGAGGCCGCGACGGCGGGAATGCCCGCCGGCGGGCAGTCCTTCGACCAGTGGACCACGAAGATCGTCAACGCCTACCAGTTGAACCTCTCTGACGTGCGCGACGAGGTGGAGCGGCTTCGCAACGAGAAGATCCGCTCGTGGGTCATCACGCAGCCGACGGAAGTTCTCGCCCTGGTCACGAAGACGATGTCGCAGCTCGGTCTCCCCGTCACCGTGAAGCTCCTCGAGCGGTTGATTCAGCAGTGCAAAGAGGCCATTGGCGACTTGAAGGAAGAGCGGGGCCGGCACCTGCGTGACGCAGACGCCCTGACCCAGAACGTCTCGCAAGCGCTCGGTGCAGCGTCCGGCATGAGCACCATTCCGCGGACGAACCCTGCCGTTGCACAAGCACTTCACCAGGCCCAGATGTGCTTCTACTGGTCGACCATGGCTGACCTCAAGGAGTCAACCGGTGAGCTGCTCGAAGACTTCGTGGGCGGGTACTTGGCGCCGCTCACCAAGAGGCTCGCGGAGGGCTTGGAGGTCCTCCGTTCATCGGCCACGGACCCGAATCTGCCGGACGGAAACGTCAATCCCTACCTCGTATGGCCGACCTTCGACCAGACGACCGTCGACCGCAGATTCGATCCTGCGCCCAACGAGCAGATGTTGATCTCGCCTGACGCCTTCGCATCGGAGTTCGATCGACTGGTGCTTGACAGTGTGAGCGACCCTCATCTGCCTGCGCATCGCATCGTCATTGACGAAGTGCTCTTGGGGGCGAACCTTCCGGACGTCGCCAAGCTGAAGCACGAAGACCAGTGGAAGATTCTCTCCGTGCCGGATGGCAGAGGGTGGATTCCGAAGAATCGCCACTTCCAGCCGTCGACCGCGAGCAACCAAGTTGCGCAGTTCGCCTTCGAGACCGATCCATTGAAGTACCTGAGCGTCTCAAAGAAGTGGATTCGACTCCCCGGCCGCGCCTTCAGGGCATTCATCGAGCAGACGGTCGTGTCGTACCTGAAGACCAGCGACCAAGCAGAGCGAGCGCGTCGCGGTAAGCGCTTCACCGCTGCAATGGCCGCCGCAGCGCAGTCGTCGTACCCCTTGGTTGCGCTCGACCGGGCATTGCTCGATGCGACACACGGGCCTATTGAGGTGAGCGCGGTATGTTCCGGTATCCCGCTCGACCGTGAAGACCCGCTCTACGAGCCCATCGCGAACTCTCTGCTCACCAATGGGTATGACCCCGAGAAGGCCGCGAAAGACTGGTTCGTCGGCGAGGGCAAGGGCAGCATGATCAAGTCGATCGAGATCTTCGCCCAACTGAGTGTCTCGATGGGCCCGATCCCGCTCGCCTCAATGCTCAGCCCGATCTTGAACGAGTGGAACCGCGTCTCGAAGAACACCGCGGCACGCATGGGCTTCATGTCCATGCGGCGGGCTCGCCTGCTCCCCGAGGCCATCCCCGCGCATCCTACGCATTGGCGAGCAATGCTTGCAGGGTGGTTCGTAGCTCGTCTCCTGAATCAGGTGCAGGAGGACAAGTCGGGCAAGGACTTCAAGGATGCTGGGCCGCAGTTGAGCGTCTGGGCAGACGATGCCCGCGGCTTCGTCGATTTCCCGTTTCCGCTGTATTCGGCACATATTGCGAGCAGCATCCATCACTACCCGGGGGTGATCCTCGATTCACTGATGATCGCACTGGCACAGTGTCATGGTGCGCACAATCTCAGCCCGCTCGCGCCATACCAGCGGCTGCTCGAGCTGGGCGGTGGTGGCGGACACTGGATCGATCTTCAGGAGTGGGTGCTCACCGGAAAGCCGCGACACGGGGCTCCTACCCCCAAGTCGGAGCGTGCGGGATCGTCGGAGCTCGACGTCGAAGGTCGTCGTGCGGCGTGTGTGGCCTACCTCGAGTCGTGCCAGTCGACTTTTGACAAGTTCATCAGCGCGCTCAACCCGAATGCTGACCCGCGCACCTACCCGGTCAGCTGGGAGATTCGCGAGGACGTCGAGTGGGCGATCAACCAGGCCATCGACGCGTGCAATCACGTCGATGACGGCGAAGAGCTCTAAGAGATGGCGCTCGATCCGATTTGGAGCCAGTCGGGGCTTTCGGTAGTGCTTCTCCCGGCCGGGGAGCGTGGCCTCACTCTCCTCGAGCTCGCTCGAGACTGGACAGTACTGAAGCTCTTGAGACCGTCCGTGTGGGTGCGCCCCGAGGAAGTCACTGCTATTCCGGGTGAACCTCCCCGCGTACTTGCTCACATTCTGGGCAGCTCAACCACCAACGAGCTCGAAGAGATTGAAGTTGACCTCTTCGAACAGCTCGCGCGCCAGGGGTTGACGGGCACGCGCCTGTTGGTCGTCCGTCCGCTCGCGGAGGGCGTCGAGTTCGATGCCGACCAGGATCGTGCGGTCGACGTCCTCGCCCCATATTTGAAGAACTCGATTCCCCAGGTGCCGACGTCGGCGGTGACGTCGACCGATCAGATTCCTTTTCTCTTGATCAACCTCCTGGTGGGGCCGACGGAACACGTCACTGCGTGGGCCGACCAGGTTGTCGCAGCTCGGCAGCCCTTCAACGCGCACATCGTGGCTTCGCCGGAGGACCGTTCGAGTCCGTTCTCCGGCGATGCCTTCGTTCGGTATGACAATGCCGGTGGCCGGTTTGCTGGCTTCGCCATGATGCACATCGCCACGATCGCCGGATTCTGGCAGGGCTTGCCGCGCGGGGGCTACGAGTTGATCCGTGAGACCGCCTGGGAAGGGAACCGGGCTTATGTCTCGCGGGTATTCGCGAGCGCCATTCTTACCGACGGCCTGATTCAGCGCGCCTGCGCCCGTGTATTGGAGCGCGCCGCATCGGCAGACCCCGAGCGATCGGCACTCACGGTCGAGGCCAACGTCAGCGACACGTTCGCAATCACCGACGATGTCAACGATCCGTGGATCAACTACCTGATTGACCAGGCCTTCTCTCTGCGCGATGGCGCTCTCGCGTATCGCCCCGCGATCTCTGACGAAACCCCGGTGAAGACGGAGTTCACCCTGTGGAACCAGTTTTT
Organism: uncultured Microbacteriaceae bacterium; assembly: GCA_964540305.1. Taxonomy (GTDB): domain Bacteria; phylum Actinomycetota; class Actinomycetes; order Actinomycetales; family Microbacteriaceae; genus Microcella. Next base: position 45,134 of record CAZILZ010000002.1, read on the forward strand.
AGACTTCTCTCGGTTCTCAGTCGACAAGCTCGTGCGCGCTCCGTACTACTTTGGTCTGGCCCTGTATCGCCGCATTGCACGAACGTCGAATGCGACCCTTCAGGGAGGGGACCGCGGTTCGGCGTTCGTCGACGAGCGCGCAGACAAGCCTGACATCCGTGATCTCGAACTCCTGCGAAGGTACGACCAGATTGCGGAGGAGAAGAGTCGGGCAGATCGCGCGCTCGTCTCGCCCGTTCTCGCCAGTGCGACGCGCACCCCGCCCGAACTCTGGAGCGATCTCCGCAAACTGGTGTTTGCCTTCCTCGACGGTTCCGGTCAAGAACAGTTCGGTGTTCGCCGAACCGAGGCGGGCCGGCCCGTGTTTCCTCGAGTGCAGTCACTGTTCACTGACCCCAGCGTCACCGTGACCGTGGCAGACCCCGATCGACCGGGGGACATGATTGAACTCGGCTGGTTGGCGAGACGCGAGACGGCGGAAGCCCTCGACCGCCTGGCCCAATCGATCATTCGTGGCAATGACGAGCTCGATGCACTGTTGACCGAACTCGTCGACGCCTCCGCGAGACGCGACACACTCGTGGCGCGTCTCGATGAACTCGACCGTGAGCGCGTGGACGCGGTTGAGCAGCAAGAACGACAGCGTGCGGCTGAACGGGACGCCGAGCGACTCGCCGAGCGTGAGGCGGCTAAGGCAGCAAAGTCCGCAGCGGCAAAGTCGACAGCGGGGTCGGCCGCAGCGAAGCCGAGGAAGGGCCGTTCTGCGCCGGCGACCAATGCATCCGAGACCAGCAGCCCCGAGGTTGATTCTGACGACAGGGGGGAGATGGCAGACGAGGCGGCTCGCTCGTCTTCGTCGTCTCTCGCTTCGTCGTCGAAGGGAGTTCCCACGTCATGACCGAGTCAGTGAAGACGGCGCCCGTTGCGGATGAACTGGATGAGCAACAGGAGCCGACACATCGAAGCGTTGCGGAGGTCGACGCAGAACTCGCAGCTGCTCGGGCGGAGATCGTCGCACTCGAGCGGCGGCGGGCTGAGGTTGCTGTCGCGACTGAGCACCTCCAGGAACTCATCAACGACCGAGATCTCGCACTTAAGGATCTGCAGGCCTGGGTGGACAGCATCGATCGAAGCTTCTCGTGGAAGCTCCAGGAGGGTATGTCGGAGAACCTCTCGAAGGCGCAGTCGCATCTAGGCGAATTCGAATCCGCGGTCTCGGGGCTGGAAGTCCCTGCTCGCGGTGTGCTCGCTGAACTTCGCGACCGGTTCTATCGCGGTCTCGCACGAGGGCTCGTCATCCTGCTCATGCCCGCTCTCATCGGGGTGATCGTCTTCCTGCTCCTTCGTTTTGGCCTCGGGGAGACCCTGACGGCGCTTTTCGGCACGGGGGGAGAGCTGACTGGCGTTCTGACCGTGCTGGTGCTCAGCGGCGTGGTGCTCGGAGTACTCGCTCTCATCGGCCGCATGACTGGAAGTCGATGGCTGAGGGGAGCGGTGCTAGGACGCATCGGGGTGGTCCTGGCCGTGATCGCCGGGGTGCTCTTGCTTGTCGCGTGGTTGAGCCAACCCAGCGATACGGGCTCTGCGGAGGTGCCAGAGCCGATCGCTGGGGTGGCGGGAGACATCATCGCGGCGCAGGTATTGCGGTGGTTCGTCGACAACCTGTGGTGGATCATCCTCGCCTATGTTCTCGTGATCGTCGCGACGATCGTCGCCCTTCTCGTGGCGTATTACACGGGTTGGTCGGTGTTCCGTCGTCAGGTGACTGAGCAGTTCACCCGGCTGGAAAACGTCTCGCGCGGATACAGGCAGACCAAGCAGGAGGTGAAGCGCCTCGAGCAGCTGTACGAACAACTCTCGACCTGGCTCGAGATCATCGCTCACAGCCTGTATCGGCCCTGGCGCATCGACCCGCGTTGGGTGACGTCGCATGAGCTGCAGTTGTCGGCTGAGAACTTTCCGTTCGCGCTGCGTGTCGCACAGGCGACCGATGCAGAGTCAGCGCAGGTCGCGAATCTCGAACGGCTGATTGCAGAGCGACTGCTTCAGCAGGGCTGGCGTCAAGAGGCGTTCGACGACATGCTCGGCGCCATTAATGCGGCAGAGGGCTACGAGCACGGCCGCCTTACTCCACAACTCCTTGATGCTGACCTGCCCCACCAGAGCAACAACTCTCGGGAGCTCGTGCTCGCTCGACTGCGGGCGGCCGCACTGGATGACGCAGACGGAGACGAGACTCGACAGCAGTTCCTCGTCGATGTCGCTCGTCTGCGCCTGCGCGACCTCATTCGACGGACTCAGTCGCAGGTGCTGTCTGAGGCGCGACCCGATGTCGTGCAGATCGTAGTTGACCCGCTTTCAGGGGTGCGGGAGGGACACATGGGTGTCGCTGGCGAGGTCGCCCCGACGACCTGGGATGACTTCCTCAAGGATGCTCTCGGCATCACCGAGGAAGAGCCCGAACTCAGCCGGATGTCGTTCACCGAAGAGGGCTTGGCGAGCCGGGCCCCGTCCGCGGTCAAGACCCGACTCATCGTTCCGACGCGTCTTGCCGACACCTTGCCGCCAGTAGATGGACGCGTGGGCCAGGTTGTGCCGACGGCTGATGTGAGTACGGGACGGTCCGCGGAGGTGCTGGTGAGATTCGACGCCGTGGGACCGCTGCCGTTTGAGCATGTGCATCTGGTGCAGGCCGTGAGCGGGTCGTTTACGCGGGCCGCGGAGGAGACGGCCGTGGCGGTCGAGGTACCCGTCGACGACGAGGAGCTCTGAGCCAGCCCATCGGCACGTCGAGCTCGCTCTCTCCACCACCCGCGCCCAACGCGGCTCCTCTGTCGGGAAACGACGAGACGGGTGAGGTGTCGGAGAGCACAGACGGCGCCATCTCGCGCTGGAGTATTCGACCCTGGCTCGCGATCGTCGCACTTGTGGTCGCCTTCGCGATCGGCGGTCTCGCGGGATATGCGATTCGGGGGGAACCGGCCTCGAATGAAGGGACCCCCCGTCCTGACGCCGCGCCATCTACCAGCTCGTCGGCTGTCGCCACCCCGATTCCCCCCGTCGGGGGTTCGCCGGCACCGAGTGGCCCAAACCGCGATCCTTCCATCACGTCGGCAGACCTTCTCATTGATCAGCTGGACACCTTGACCACATCGAGGGGGTTCGTGGCGGACTACGACAGGGACTTGTTCGGTCAGAACGGCTTCGACTTGGACCGCAACGGCTGCGACACGAGAAACGACATTTTGCGCCGCGACCTACTCGACATCGTGCTCAAGGCTGACACCAACGGGTGCAAGGTGCTTCGAGGAACATTGATTGACCCGTACTCCGGGCAGGCGATCGACTTCATCTCAGGCGAAACGACCTCATTCGAGGTTCAGATCGACCATCTGGTGCCGCTGGCATGGGCCTGGCAGAACGGAGCAAGCCTCTGGACGATTGACCGGCGAACGGAGTTCGCCAACGATCCCGAGAACCTACTGGCGGTGGAAGGAGGTCTGAACCAGGAGAAGTCGGCGTCAGGGCCGGCAGAGTGGTTGCCCCCCAACCGCGCGTTCCACTGCGACTACGCGGCGGGCTTCGCGGCCGTGCTTGTCGAGTATGGCCTCGCCGTGCCTGACGACGATCGTGCTGTTCTGATCGACATCCTCGAGCGCTGCTGACGGGTGCGTCGCCTAGGCGCGCGGCACGCGCACCACCAGTGACGCCGGCGCCACCCGCGCCGAGATGGCGGTGACCTGGCCCATGCTCTCGCCGTCGATCTCGAACTCCTCCGGTCGTTCGAGGGCGAGCGTCATGCGACGGCCCTGGAAGTAGCGAAGGGCGCGCACGCTCTTATCGGCGGCCAGGATGCGGCGGCCGATCTTCGTGCGCTGCAGCACGCCGTTCTCCCACGCCACGGCGTAGCCGACGCGCATCCAGCCCCACAGATTGCGCGGGCGCATGGCGACGACGTCGAGCAGGCCGTCGTCGATCTGCGCTTCGGGCAGCAGCAGCACGCCGCCGGGCAGGGTGCCGCAGTTGCCGATGAGCAGCGTGTGCACGGTCGTCGCCCGCTCGGGCGAGCCGTCGAGCGTGTAGCGCACGCGCACCGCGTCGACGTCGCGCACGATGCGCGCCGAGGCTTCGACATAAGCGAGCCAGCCGACACGTTTCTTGAGCTCGTCGTTCGTTGCCGCGATCATGCGGGCGTCGAGGCCGATGCCGAGCATGACGACGAAGGCGTGGGTCTCGCGCGAACCGTCGGCCCGCGTGATGTCGGCCACGCCGACGTCGATCGCGTGGTCGACCCCCGTGACGGCGGTGCTCACGGCCTCGGCGAGCCTGCCGATCGGAATGCTGAGGTTGCGGGCGAGCAGGTTGCCCGTTCCGGCCGGGAGCAGCACCATCGGGATGCCCGAATCGAGCATCCCCTCGGCGACCGCCCGCACCGTGCCGTCGCCGCCGGCCGTGAGCACCGCGGTCGCGCGCGAGGCGATGGCCGCGCGAGCGCACCCCTGGCCGGGGTCGTCGACGCTCGTCTCGAGCCACAGCGAGGGCGCCCAGCCCGCCTCGGCCTCGGCGGCGGCCACGGCCGCGCGCAAGGCATCCATGTCGACCTTCGTCGGGTTGACGACGACGGCGACGCGGGCGACGTCGGCCGCGCGCGCGGCGGGGTCGGGCGCCGAGCCGGGGGTGCTCATGCGGTCAGAGTAGAGCATGGGCCCGTGACGACGCGGGGGCATGTGTTAACCCGCGCGTGCCAGACTAGAACGGTGATCGACCCCCAGCTGCTGCGTGATGACCCCGACCTCGTCCGACGTTCTCAGCAGGCTCGGCGGGCGAGCGTCGAGCTCGTCGACGAGGCCATCGCCGCCGATCGCGAGCGGCGGGATTCGATCACCGCGTTCGAGGCCCTGCGCGCCGAGCAGAACGCGTTCGGCAAGCGTGTCGCGGCCGCCGCGAAAGACGAGAAGGCCGCGCTCGTGCAGCAGGCGCAGCAGCTCGCTGCCGACGTGAAGGCCGCCCAGGCCGTGGCCGGCGAGGCCGAGGCGCGGTTCGTGCGGGTCGCGGGGAGCATCCCGAACGTCATCATCGAGGGCGTGCCCGAAGGCGGCGAAGACGACTTCGTCACGCTGCGCGAGGTCGGCGAGAAGCCCGCCTTCGACTTCGAGCCGCGCGACCACCTCGCGCTCGGCGAGCTGCTCGACGCCATCGACGTTCCGCGCGGCGTGAAGGTCTCGGGCTCGCGCTTCTACTTCTTGAAGGGCGTCGGCGCGCGGCTCGAGCTCGCGCTCATGACCTACGCGCTCGACACCGCCCTCGACGCGGGCTTCACGCCCCTCATCACGCCGACGCTCGTGAAGCCCGAGATCATGAGCGGCACAGGTTTTCTCGGCGCGCACGCCGATGAGATCTACTACCTCTCTGACGACGAGCTCTACCTGACCGGCACGAGCGAGGTCGCGCTCGCCGGGTACCACTCCGACGAGATCATCGACGTCTCGGCGGGCCCGCTGCGGTACGCCGGCTGGTCGACCTGCTACCGCCGCGAGGCCGGCAGCTACGGAAAAGACACGCGCGGCATCATCCGCGTGCACCAGTTCCAGAAGCTCGAGATGTTCAGCTACATCGACCCCGCTGATGCCGAGGCCGAGCACGAGCGGCTCTTGGCCCTGCAAGAGGGGATGCTGCGCTCGCTCGGTCTCGCCTACCGCGTCATCGACACCGCGGCCGGCGACCTCGGCTCGAGCGCCGCGCGCAAGTTCGACGTCGAGGCCTGGGTGCCCACGCAGGGCGCGTACCGCGAGCTCACGAGCACGAGCAACTGCACGACCTTCCAGGCGCGACGGCTCGAGACGCGCCACCGGGGCGAGAGCGGTAAGACGGCCCCCGTCGCGACGCTCAACGGCACGCTCGCGACGACCCGCTGGCTCGTCGCCCTGCTCGAGACGCACCAGCGCGCTGACGGATCCGTCATAGTTCCCGAACCGCTGCGCCCCTACCTGCGCGGCCTCGAGGTGCTGGAGCCGGTGGCATGAGCACCGTGAAGAAGCTCATCGCGCTCGACATCGACGGCACGGTGCTGCACGAAGACGGCACGCTGCCCGACGCCGCCCTCGCGCAGGTGCACCGTCTGCGCGACGCGGGCCATGAGGTCATGCTCGCGACGGGCCGCTCGGTCGCCATGACCCTGCCCGTGCTCGACCGGCTCGACATCGCGCCCGCCTACGTGGTCGCCTCGAACGGCGCGATCCTGCTCAAGCGCGACCCGGACGCCCCGACGGGGTACCGGCGCCACCACGTCGAGACGTTCGATCCGACGGCGGTGCTCACGAGCATCCGGCCGCACCTGACCCACGCGAACTACGCCGTCGAAGACGAGACGGGCGTGTACCGCTACACCGGCTGGTTTCCCGACGGGGCGCTCGGCGCGGTGAGTCACGAGGTGCCGTTCGAGCAGCTGTGCCGCGAGCCGGCGACGCGCGTCGTCGTCATCTCGCCCGGCCACGCGATGGAGGAGTTTCTCGCCGCGGTCGAGCTCATGGGCCTGCATCAGGTGAGCTACAACGTCGGTTGGACGGCGTGGCTCGACATCGCGCCCGACGGCGTCAACAAGTCGACGGCCCTCGAGCGGGTTCGGGATGCCCTGGGCATTCCGGGCGAGCACGTCGTGACCGTGGGCGACGGCCGCAACGATATCGAGATGCTCGGCTGGGCGGTCGCGCACGGCGGGCGCGGCATCGCCATGGGGCAGGCGCCCGCCGAGGTCGTGGACGCCGCCTCCGAAGTCACGGCGCGCGACACCGACGACGGCCTCGCGCAGGCGCTCGCCACGATCTGAGACACCGCCCCGCACGCTCGGAGCAGATGCATAGGCGCCCCGAACGGGGGTTCTGAGGGTGCGTCGGTTAGGATGGAAGACTGATATCCGAGGAGGGCTGTCCGAGCGGCCGATGGAGCCAGTCTTGAAAACTGGTGGGCAGCAATGTCTCGTGGGTTCGAATCCCACGCCCTCCGCTCGACCAGCGCCCCGACGTGTCCGAGGGGGACAACATGACTGAACCGATCCGCGATCGCGGAACCCGGTCATTGCCGACCGCTCAGGTGCGCCACGGACGGCTGCGCCGCTCCCACGCCGCGAAGACGATCGTCGCGACGCTGGCCGCGTCGCTCGCGGTCGTGCTCGTGAGCACGGTCTCCGTCGGTGCGATCACGATCGCGCAGATCAACGCCAACATCGAGGTCGTCGACCTCGCGGTGGTCGAGGGCGACGACGAGCGCGTCATCCCGACGGTCGGCGAGTGGGAGGGCGGCTTCAACGTGCTCTTCGTCGGCGTCGACAACGACGAAGGGCAGTCCGACGCGGATGAGCGCGGCGGTGCCACGCTCAACGACGTCAACATCCTCGTGCACGTCGCGGAGGACCAGCAGTCGGCGGTCGCCGTCAGCTTCCCCCGCGACCTCGTCGTGCCCATCCCCTCGTGCCCCGACCCCGACGGCGAGGGCGCGTCGTACGCGATGTCGGCCCAACCGCTCAACGTCGCTTACTCGTACGGCGAGCTCGGGTGCGTCGTGCTCACGATCGAGGCGCTCACGGGCCTCTCGATCCCGTACGCCGGCACGATCTCGTTCGGCGGCGTCGCGCAGATGTCGACCGCGGTCGGCGGTGTCGACGTGTGCGTCGACGGCCCGATCGAGGACCCGTACACGGGGCTGTCGCTTCCTGCCGCCGGCACCTACACGGTCGAGGGCAAGCAGGCGCTCGCCTTCCTGCGCTCGCGCTACGGCGTCGGCGACGGCAGCGACCTCGGGCGCATCAGCTCGCAGCAGGTCTACATGTCGTCGCTCATCCGCAAGGTGCAGAACGAGGGCGTGCTCACCGACTTCACGAAGCTCTACGGCCTCGCCCAGGTGGCGACGTCGTCGATGAAGCTCTCGCGCAGCCTCGCGAGCCTCGACACGATGGTGTCGATGGCGCAGGCGCTTCGCAACATCCCCACCGAGAACATCGTGTTCGTGCAGTACCCGGGTCGCACGGGCGGCACGGGCGTCTACGCGGGCAAGGTGCAGCCGATCGTCTCGGCGGCCGACGCGCTCTTCTCGCGCATCCGGGCCGACGAGCGCTTCACCCTCGAAGCGGGCAACACCGGCATCGGATCGACGGTCAACCCGGATGCGCCCGCCGCGGGGCCGACCCCCGAGCCGACCCCCACCGAGGTCGCCGTGCCGAAGAACGGCAAGGTCGTGCCCGAGGTCGAGCCGACGCTCGAGCCGGTCGCCCCCGAGGTGCCCGCCGGTGTTCTCGAGGGCGTGCAGGGTCAGACCGCGGCCGACTACACCTGCTCGGTCGCCAACTAGCGCGTGCCCGGCCGCGGCTCGCGGCCGGTATAGTAGAGACGCTTTGCTAGGAGACGTCGCATAGTTCGGCCTAGTGCACCACCCTGCTAAGGTGGAGTCCCCGCAAGGGGACCGCGGGTTCAAATCCCGCCGTCTCCGCTCAAGCCTTCCGTTCACCACTGGTAGGCTTGCACGGTTGCTTTCGCAGCCACTCGCTGACGAGAGTCAGCATGCGCCCGTAGCTCAATGGATAGAGCATCTGACTACGGATCAGAAGGTTAGGGGTTCGAGTCCCTTCGGGCGCGCGATCAGCCCCCCGCCACCGGCGGGGGGCTTTCTCGTTGCCCGATAGCCTGACAGGGTGAACTCCCGCCTGCGTCTCTCCGACGACGTCGCCGCCGCGCTCGCCGCCGGCCGCCCCGTCGTCGCCCTCGAATCGACCATCATCAGCCACGGGCTGCCGCGGCCGCGCAACCACGCCGCCGCGCTCGAGTTCGAGAGCATCCTGCGCGATGCGGGGGTCACCCCCGCGACGATCGCCGTGCTCGACGGCGTGCCGCGCATCGGCCTCGACGCGGAGGGCGTGCGGCGCATCGCCGACGAGGATCTCGCCAAGGCGAGCGTGCGCGACCTGCCCATCCTCGCCGCGCGCGGAGCGAGCGGCGCCACGACCGTCGCCGCCACCGCGCACCTCGCGGCGAAGGCCGGAATCCGCGTCTTCGCGACGGGCGGTCTCGGTGGCGTGCACCGCGGTGCGAGCGAGACCTTCGACGAGTCGGCCGACCTGTCGACGCTCGCCGTCACGCCCATCACGGTCGTCTCGGCCGGCGTCAAGAGCGTGCTCGACATCGCCGCCACGCTCGAGCGGCTCGAGACCTACTCCGTGCCCGTCGTCGGGCTCGGCACGACGGTCTTCCCGAGCTTCTGGCTGCGCGAGAGCGCCTACACCCTCGACTGGGCGGTCGAGTCGCCCGAACAGGTGGCCGACATCATGGCGGCGCACGACGCGCTGGGCCACACCCAGGGCATCGTCGTCGCCAACCCGATCCCCGCCGATCAGGCGTGGGATCGCGAAGAGCATGACCGCGTGCTCGCAACGGCGTTCTCCGAGGCCGAGGCGCAGGGCATCCGCGGCAAGGCCGTCACGCCGTTCCTGCTCGGCCGCATCGTCGAGCTCAGCGAGGGCCGCAGCCTCGAGGTCAACCTCGACCTCGCGCGCAACAACGTGCGCGTGGCCGGCCGCATCGCCGCGGCCTGGGCCGCTCGAGCCTGAGCGGCAGGGTCGTGCCCGGCTCGCGCGCTCTCGTCGTCGGCGACGTCATCGACGACATCATCGTCGTTCCCCGCGGGCCCATCCGCACCGACACCGACACGGCCGCGAGCATCACGCGGCACCCGGGCGGCTCGGCGTGCAACACCGCCGCCTGGCTGGGCTGGCTCGGCGCTGCCGTCGACCTCGTGGGGCGGGTCGGAACGGGCGACGCCGAGCGGCACGCGAGCGCGCTGCGGGCATCCGGCGTCACGCCGCATCTGGGGGAGGACGCCGTGCTTCCGACGGGCACGATCGTCATCGTCGTCGACGGCGAGACGCGCACGATGCTGACCGATCGGGGCGCTAATGCGACGCTGCCGGTGTCGGCGGTGACGGATGCTCTGCTCGACGGTGCGGCCGTGCTGCACCTGACCGGCTACAGCCTCTTCGACGCGTTCAGCCTCGACGACCTCGCAGCTCTCGTCGATCGTGCGCACGCGCACGGGGTGCTCGTGACCTTCGACCCCGGCTCGACGGGGTTCATCACCGACTTCGGGCTCGAGCGGTTCCGCACCGCGCTCGCGGGCGTCGACGTGCTGCTGCCGAATCTCGATGAGGGCCGACTGCTCTCGGGCGAGCACGATCGGGCCGCCGTCGCGGGGGCGCTGCTCGCGCACTGCCCGGCGGTCGTGATCACGGGCGGCTCGTCGTCGGTGCTCGTCGCTCGGCGCGGCGAGGCGGCCGTCGAGGTCGACGTGGAGGCCCACCGCGCTGTCGACCCCACGGGCGCGGGCGACGCCTTCACGGCGGGCCTCGTCGCGGCCCTCGTCACCGGCGCCGACCTCGTTGCCGCCGCGCACGAGGGAGTGCGCGTCGCCGCCCGCGCGGTGATGCAGGCGGGCGGGCGGCCCCCCACGACGCGCTGACCGCGCACGCGAACGTGCCCCGCCCCTCACGAGGAGGAGCGGGGCACGTTCTCTGCGTGCGTCTGACGACCCGAACGTCGGACGCGGACCGGTGCTAGTCGGAGGAGCCGACGCTCGCGACCGACGCGGCCGAGGCGACCGACGCGGGCGAGACGGGGCTCACGGGCGACGGGGGCGTGACCGGCGAGACGGCCGAGGCCGGCGAGACCGGGCTGTCGCTCGCGGTCGGCTCGGGGCTGGGGCTCGACGAGGGGTCGGGGCTGACGATGCTATCGCTCGACACCGAGAAGTCGAGGTTCGCACCCGAGCCCTTGACGTCGTCGGTCACCGTGATGCCGGGAACCTCGAGGTTCGTGGCGCCGGCGATGAGCGGCAGGGCGCTCGCCGTCGAGACGGCTCCGGCGGCCATGACGCCGAGTCCGAGGGCTGAGGCGGCGCCGATGGCGATCCAGTTCTTCGCGTCCATGAGGGTGTCCTTTCGAGCTGCGGGGGAGCCGGTGCAGGTGCGCATCCGTGCTCCGTGATGAGTACAGACTGCGGCTCGTGCATGAGACCACCAGGAGGTTCGGATGAGAGGGTTCTCATCCGGCGGAGAGCGCGGCGGCCTTCACCGCCTCGTACGCCGCGAGCGCGCGCGTGCGCGAGACGGCGAGGTCGACGATCGGCCGCGGGTACTCCGGCCCGTCGACCTCGGGCACCCAGCGCTGCACGTAGGCCCGGTCGGGGTCGAAACGGTCGGCCTGCAGCACGGGGTTGAAGACGCGGAAGTACGGTGCGGCATCCGCCCCCGACCCCGCGACCCACTGCCAACTGGCCGCGTTGCTGGCCTCGTCGGCGTCGACGAGGGTGTCCCAGAACCAGGCCTCGCCGATGCGCCAGTCGACGAGAAGGTTCTTCGTCAGCAGCGAGGCGACGATCATGCGGACGCGGTTGTGCATCCAACCGCTCGTCCACAGCTGCCGCATGCCCGCGTCGACGATCGGGATGCCCGTGCGCCCGTGCTGCCACGCCTCGAGCACGGCCGGCTCGGGCGCCTCCCACGGGAACGCATCGAAATCGCGCCGCACGTTCACGCTCGCCAGCTGCGGCTGGTGGAACAGGATGCTGTACGAGAACTCGCGCCAGCCGATCTCGCTGAGAAACTTGGCGCGGTTCACCGCGGCTTCCGGAGCCAGGCGCTCGTGCACGCGCGCCCAGATCTGGTGCGGGCTCAGCTCGCCGAACCGCAGGTGCGGGCTCAGGCGGCTCGTGGCCTCGATGCCGGGCTCGTCGCGCCGGTGGTAGAGCGGCAGCCCGTGCTCGACGAACTGCTCGAGGCGCGCGTGGGCGCCCTCGGCCCCCGGCGTCCACGCCTCACGCAGCCCCGTCGCCCAGTCGGGGCGGGTCGGCAGCAGCGCCCACTCGTCGAGAGCGTCTCCCGCGACCGCGAGCCCGTCGACGGATGCCGGGGCGGGCAGCGGCGACCGAGGCTCGCCCGCCGCGAGGCACGCCCGCCAGAACGGCGTGAAGACCCGGTACGCGCCACCGGAGCCCGAGGTGATCGTCCACGGCTCGTGCAGCAGGGAAGCCCCGAAGCTCTCGACCACGACGCCCTCGGCGCGCAGGCGCGACTTGAGTGCGGCATCCACGTCGCGCAGCGCCCCGTACCGGCGGTTCCAGTAGACGGCACCCGCTCCGGTCTCGGCCACGAGCGCGGGGATGACCTCGGCGGCCGCCCCGCGCCGCAGGGCCAGGCTGCCGCCGAGCTCGGCGAGGTCGTCGGCGAGCGACTGCAGGCTGCCGTGCAGCCACCACCGGCTCGCCCCGCCGAGCGGCCGCACGCCGGGTGACTGCTCGTCGAGCAGGAACACGACGACGACGGGCGCCCCGCGCTCGACGGCGGCGGTCAGGGCCGGGTTGTCGGCGACACGGAGGTCGTCGCGCAGCCACACGATGCTGGGGGAGGAGGCCATGAGGCGAGGCTAGCCGCGCCCGGCCGCGAGAATGCTCAGTCGCGCAGGCGCCGACACAGCTCGGTGAGCTGCTCGAGCTCGTCGACGTCGAGTCGTGAGCCCACCCGCCGCGCGATCGCGTCGGCGTGGATGACGGCCACGCGCTTGAACAGCTCGTAGCCCTCGGGGCGCAGCGCGACGATCGTGCCCCGGGCATCGGTGGCATCGGGGAGCTTGTCGACGAGGCCGCGTGCGGCGAGCCGGTCGATGAGTCGGCTGACGCTCGGCTGGCTCAGCAGGAGGTGGGGGATGAGGTCGCGGATGCGCATCCGGCGCTCGGGCGTGCGCGAGAGGTTGAACAGCACGTCGTACTCGGTGAACGAGATCTCGCTCGTCGGAAACTCGGCGTTGAGCTGCCGCAGCACCGAGACCTGGGCGCGGAACAGCGCCTCCCAGGCACCGACCGCGATCGCCTTCTCCGTCATGCGCCAACTCTATGCGCGGGAATGGGCCGATGGCGGCGGATGACGCGGGGTTCTCGCCGATGTCGTGCCGCGTCGCGGGCAAGCGAAGGGCCGGTCACCGAGGCGGGCGACCGGCCCTCTTCCCTTGCACCAAGAGTGTCCTGCAATCACATTCCGCGTCTCCCGCCACAGCAAACGATCGACGCATGACGAATGTATAACGGAAAGGTAACGGTGTCTAGTTATCGAACCGTTATTTTTCGAGATCGGTCGAGGGATGCCCGCGCGACCCGCGAGCCCTAGAAGAAGTCGGGGCTCGGCGTCGAGGCGTACCGGATCGACACGTCGGCGTGCCGGTCGAAGCGGTAGCCCGAGCCGCGCACGGTGCGCACGATGTCTTCGTAGCCCCCGAGCTTGGCGCGCAGGCGCCGCACGTGCACGTCGATCGTGCGCTCGTTCGGCACGTCGTCGTCACCCTCGGCGCCGTCGGCCCACAGCGCGCTGATGAGCTCGGCGCGCTCGATCGTGCGCCCCTCGCGCAGCACGAGGTACTGCAGCAGTTCGAACTCCTTGTACGTGAGCGACGCGGTCTCGCCGTCGAGCAGCACTCGCTTGCGCGAGATGTCGATGACGACGCCCTCGGCCACCGGCTCGGCCGGGGCCTCGTCGGCGCGGCGGTAGCGGGCGAGCGCCGAGGGGTCTTGCAGGGCGAGTCGCACGACCTCGACATCGCGGCCCCCCGCACCCGCGGGCGCGAGCGCGACAGCAGCGTGGGTCTCGGCGCCCGGAGCGAGCTCGCCCGTGAGGCGCTTGAGCTCGAGAACGAGCCGCCCGAGGTCGATGCCCGCGGCGGCGGCCTTGGCCTCGTCGAGACCGACGTAGAGCACGAAGCCGCGCGCCTCGGTGCCTTCCGGCACGGCACGGAGGCGCGGTGCGGGCGCGACCGGAGCGGCCGGCGGAGCGGCCGGCGCGACCGGCTGCGCAGCGGCGGGGGGAGCGGAGGAGGGACGGGGGGAGAGGGTGGCGAGAGACATCGTGGTGACGCTTTCTGCGGAGTCGAACGGCTCGTCGCCCGTCGCCGTAGCGGATGCGGAGGAGGTGCCGTTCGGAAGCTGTGTACCGAGGGTGCGCGGGCTGAGGCCGCGCGTGTCGGGAGCCGGGGCATCCGGACCCGAGGGGGGGAGCGCGTCGTGCGTCGGATCAGACATCGTCGTGTCAGACGATGGATCGTGACGCCGCAGCGGCTCGGGCAGACACGGTGGGTGCCACGAGAGGGCCGATTAGGCGCACATTCGACAGCACACGTCAGCGCTCGCCGGCATCATCATGCCAGCGGTCTCCACAGCCTCGGGGGCGGTCAGGAGGTTCGCGGTGACGGTCATGCGGGCAAGTATCCCCGAGGGTGCGGCAGAGCGTCAAGTCGAGGGCAGGTCGGCGGATGCTCGGCCGACGCCGCTCAGCCGACCGTGCCGTACAGCCGATCGCCGGCGTCGCCGAGCCCGGGCACGATGTAGCCCTTCTCGTTGAGCTTCTCGTCGAGGGCGCCCAGCACGATCGTGACGTCGCGCCCGGCGGTGGCCTTCTCGATCATCGCGAGCCCCTCCGGGGCGCCGAGGATGCAGACCGCGGTGACGTCGTCGGCGCCTCGGTCGAACAAGAAGTCGATCGCCGCGAGCAGTGAGCCGCCGGTCGCGAGCATGGGGTCGAGCACGAAGCACTGCCGCCCCTCGAGGTGGTCGGGCAGGCGCTCGGCGTACACGCTCGGCTCGAGCGTGTCGTGGTCGCGCACCATGCCGAGGAACCCGACCTCGGCGCTCGGCACGAGCTTGACCATGCCTTCGAGCATGCCGAGCCCCGCGCGAAGGATGGGCACGATGAGCGGGCGAGGCTCGCTGATGGCGAGGCCGACCGTCTGGGCGACGGGGGTCTGGATGGTGACCTCGTGCGTGCGCACGTGGCGCGTCGCCTCGTACGCGAGAAGAGTGACGAGCTCTTCGGTGAGCGCCCGGAAGGTCGCCGACGGGGTGCCCTGGTCACGCAGCACGGTGAGCTTGTGGGTGATCAGGGGGTGGTCGGCAACGTGTACTCGCATAGGCTCAATCTAACGGAAGGGCGGGGCATGACCACGGTGTCCGACGGCGATCGCACGGCCATGCGCGCCGCCCTCGACGAGGCCCGCAGCGCTCTGGCCTCGGGCGACGTGCCCGTCGGAGCGGTCGTGCTCGATGCCGCCGGAGCCATCATTGGCCGCGGCCGCAACGAGCGCGAGCTGCACCACGACCCGACCGCGCACGCCGAGGTGGTCGCGCTGCGAGCGGCGGCGGCCGCGACGGGCGACTGGCAGCTGACCGGATGCTCGCTCGTCGTCACCCTCGAACCCTGCGTGCTCTGCGCCGGCGCGATCCTCGCCGCGCGCATCGACCGCGTGGTGTTCGGGGCGTGGGACGCCAAGGCCGGAGCCGCGGGCAGCGTCGTCGACCTGCTGCGCGAGCGGCGCCTGCCCCACCGGGTGGCCGAGGTCGTCGGCGGGGTCGACGAGCAGGAGTGCGCATCCCTGCTCGCCGCATTCTTCAGCGAGCGGCGCTGAGTCGAGCGGCGCTGAGTCGAGCGGCGCTGAGTCGCCCCGCGGTGCTGCGGTTCAGACCGCGGTGCTGACGCTCGCGAGCCCGGGCTCGATGTAGATCACGCGCGCGATCGGCACGGCGGCGCGCACGGCGACCTCGAGCTCGTTGATGATCGCCGCGACCTCTTCGATGTCGGTGCCCGGCGAGAAGGTGACCTTGGCGCCGACGAGCAGCTCGTCGGGCCCGAGGTACAGGGTCTTCATGTGCACGACGGCCGTCACGTCGTCGTGCGCGTCGAGCGCCTGGCGGATGGCTCGCACGTCGTCGACCGAGGCGCCTTCGCCGACGAGCAGGCTCTTGGTCTCGATGCCGAGCACGATGGCGACGAGCACGAGCAGGAGGCCGATCATGATGGTGCCGACGGCGTCCCACAGCGAGTCGCCGGTGAGCACCGTGAGGCCCACCCCCAGCAGGGCGAAGACGAGCCCGAGCAGCGCCGCGACGTCTTCGAGCAGCACGACGGGCAGCTCGGGCGCCTTCGAGCGGCGGATGAACTGGATCCAGCCCTGGGTTCCGCGCACGTGGTTCGATTCGCGCACCGCGGTGCGTAGTGAGAACGACTCGAGCGCGATCGCGATGAGCAGCACGACGATCGGCAGCCACGCGTTCTCGAGCGGGTGCGGATCCTGCAGCTTGCTGACGCCCTCGTAGAGCGAGAAGACCCCGCCGATCGAGAACAGGATGATCGCGACGACGAAGGCGTACACGTAGCGCTCGCGGCCGAAGCCGAAGGGGTGCTCGGCATCGGCCGCTCGCCGGGCCTTGCGGCCGCCGAGCAGCAGCAGCAGCTGGTTGCCGGCATCGGCCACCGAGTGCACGCTCTCGGCGAGCATCGCGCTCGATCCTGAGACGAGGAACGCGATGAACTTGGTGATGGCGATTCCGGTGTTGGCGAGCAGCGCCGCGACGATCGCCTTGGCACCGCCGGAGGCGCTCACGGCGCCTCCTCCGACCGGTAGCCCGCAGCGGCGCGAGGGCGGCGGATCACCAGAAGACGGCGAGCGCGATGTTGACGAAGGCGAGGCCGCCCGCGGCGTGGAAGAAGGGCAGCAGCTCGCGACCGCCGCCACCCTCGGTCTTGCGCTGCTTGAGGAAGCCCAGCAGGGCCGCGACGAAGATCACGACGGCGATCGTCAGCTTGACGCCGATCTTGGCGTAGTTGAGGGGGCCGTCGTCGTCGCCGCCCATCTCGGCGAGGCCGACGAGTGCGAGGCCGGTGACGAGCTGCGTGATGGCACCGCCGAGCACGACGGGGAAGGCGTACTGGCCCTTCCAGCGGGCCTGCATGAGGAACGGGCCGACGATCGCGGCGAGGCCGATGAAGTGGCCGACGAGGATGACAGAGTGCAGCACGTCCATGAAGAGCTCCTACGCGAGGGGATGCCGTTCGGCACGGTGCCGTGCCGAGTCACAGCGTAGTGATGTGCGAGCCCGAGCGGGTCAGTCGGCGCCGCGGATGACGAAGACGTCGGTCGGCGGGTTCGCGTCGTCGCGCGGAGCCGCGATCTCGGGCTCGAGCACGATGTCTGAGGCCTCCGGCGCGACAGCCCGGATGCCCGTGCGCACGGCGTCGAGGATGGTGACGATGTCGCCGACCGGAGTGCTCGGGCCGAAGCCGAGTCGGGCCGTCACGAGGTGCCCGCCGTCGGCCAGCTCGACTGCCGCGATGGCACCGACGCTCTGCACGCCCGCCGTCGCCAGCAGCACCTCTCGGATCGCCGATGTCTGCATGTCTGCCTCCGACTGTCGCGCGCTGTTCCCTCGGATGGTGGCTCCCGACCAACCTACACTCGTGGCATGAGCGCCTCCCTTCCCGCGATCGCGATCCTCGGCACCGGCTCGATGGGCGGCGCGATCCTGCGCGGTCTGCGGCAGCCCGGCGTCGCCGTCGACGCGCTGCGTGCCACCACCCGCACCGATGCGTCGGCGGCCGCGCTGCGGGCCGAGGGGGTCGAGGCGCGCGGCACCGAGCACGACTCGGCGGCCAATCAATGGGCGGTGGCGGATGCCCGCCTCGTGCTGCTCGGCGTCAAACCCGCGCAGATCACGGCGCTGCTCGCCGACCTGGGCCCGAGCCTGCACCCCGAGGCGCTCGTCGTGAGCGTCGCGGCCGGCATCACGACCGAGTCGATGCAGTCGGTGGTGCCGAACGCGATCGTGCGCGCGATGCCGAACACGCCCGCGCTCATCGGCCGCGGGGTCACGGGCATCAGCGGCGGCTCGCGCGCGACGGCCGCGCACCTCGCGCTCGCCGACGACCTCTTCCGCACCGTCGGCACGGTCGTCGAGCTGCCCGAGACGCAGATCGACGCCCTCTCGACTATCAGCGGCTCGGGCCCCGCCTACGTGTTCCTGCTCATCGAGGAGCTCACGCGCGCGGCCGAGGCGATGGGCTTCGAGCCCGACGTCGCGAGCCTGCTCGTGCAGCAGACCTTCACGGGTGCGGCTCTGCTGCTCGAGGCGACGGGCGACGATCCGGCCGAGCTGCGACGCCGCGTCACGAGCCCGAAGGGCACGACCGAGCGCGCGATCGCGGTGCTGCAGGATGCCCGCCTCGCCGACCTCTTCGAACGGGCCGCGCGCGCCGCACAGGAACGCGCACGGCAACTGGCCGCCGGAGCATAGGCAGGCCATAGTGCGCTCATAGGATCGGGGCGAACTGTGGCGTCGTCGATCCGCGAACCGTCGCGGGTCTCCGACTCGAGGGAGCATCCCATGGCCACGACCACCGACCCCGCCGCCGAGCCCACCCCGGACGCCGCGGCGCAGCCCGCCGCCGAGACCGGGTCTGCGGCGACCACGACGGCCGATGCCGCAGCCGCCCCGCAGCGCTCGGGCGTGCCGAAGGCGCTCGCCATCACGGGCATCGCCGTCGGCGCGGCCCTGCTGCTCGGCCTCACCTTCGCGGGCGGCGTCGCCGTCGGCCACGTGCTGCCCGACGGCCGTGGCCCCAGCGGCCCCGGCGCGATGGGTCCGCTCGGCGATCGCGCCGAGCAGCTCGACCGCATCGGCGAGCGGGTGGAGCAGCGCATGGATGAGCGCATGGATGAGCGCATGGAGCAGCGCGACGAGCTGCGCGACGAGCGCCGTGCCGAGTTCGAGCAGTGGCTCGACGACCAGGGCATCGACCCGAGCGCTCCGGCCGAGCCCACCGAGTAGCGGCCGTCGACGTCGACCGGTTCAGTTGTCGAGCGAGGCGAACCGGTCGATGTCGGCCTCGGTGCCCGAGACGATGATGAGGTCGTGGTTCGAGACCACGGTCTGCTCGGTCGCGTAGGTGAACGGCTTGCCGGGGCTCTTCACGCCGACGACCGTGATGCGGTACTTCGAGCGCACCTCCGACTCGCTGAGCGAGAGCCCGCGGATCGGCTTCGGCGGGTACATCTTGACGAGCACGAAGTCGTCGTCGAACTCGATGAAGTCGATCAGTCGGCCCGACACGAGGTGGGCGACTCGCTCGCCCGCCTCGGCCTCGGGGTAGATGACATGGTTCGCGCCGATGCGGGCGAGGATCTTGCCGTGCGACTGGCTGATGGCCTTCGACCAGATCTGGGGGATCTTGAGGTCGACGAGGTTCGCGGTGATGAGCACGCTCGACTCGATCGACGAGCCCGTCGCGACGACGGCGATGCTGAACTCGTCGGCGCCGATCTGGCGCAGGGCATCCAGCGACCGGGCGTCGGCCTGCACCGCGTGGGTGACCCGTTCGGCCCACTTCTGCACGAGCGCCGGGTCTTCATCGACGGCGAGCACCTCGCGGCCCATGCGCTGCAGCTGCCCGGCGGTGGCGGCCCCGAACCGGCCCAGGCCGATGACGAGCACGGGAGCGTCGTGGCGGATTCTCTCAACCAACGATGGGCCTCTCTTCTGCCCGGCGGAACAGCTGCCGGCGCTGACTGGCGGCGAGGGCCGCGGCGAGGGTCACTGTACCAACGCGTCCCGCCCACATGGTGGCCGCCAGCACGTACTTGGCGGCATCGGGCAGCTCGTTGCTCGTGAGCCCCGTCGACAGCCCGCACGTCGCGAAGGCCGAGATGACGTCGAAGAGCACGAGGTCGAGCGGCGCTTTCGTGATGTGCAGGATGATGATCGACGCCGTCGCGACGATCGACGCGCCCCACAGCACGATGCTGACCGAGAGGCGCAGCACGTCGTTGGGGATGCGCCGCTCGAACGCCTCCATGTCGTCGACACCGCGCGCCTCAGCGAGGGCCGCGAAGAACAGCACGGCGAGCGTCGTCACCTTGATGCCGCCGGCGGTGGATGCCGAGCCGCCGCCCACGAACATGAGCATGTCGAGCACGAGCAGGGTCGAGCCGTTCATCTCGCCGATGTCGACCGTGCTGAGGCCGCCCGACCGCGACATGATCGAGGTGAAGACGGCCGTCATCGGCCGCACGACGCCGTCTTGCCCGCCGAGGGTCGCCGAGTTCGACCACTCGAGCACTCCGATCGCGAGCGCTCCGACGACGATGAGGATGAGCGTGGTCATGAGCGTGATGCGGGCGTGGATGCTGAGGCGGGCGCGCGTGCGCAGCCAGCGCGCGAGCGCGAAGATCACGGGGAACCCGATGGCGCCGAGGAACACCGCGATCGAGAGCACGGAGAGCATCCACGGGTCGGTCGCGAAGCGCTCCATGCCGGGGGCGAAAGGCACGAACCCGGTGTTGGTGAAGGCGGAGAGCGACAGGTAGAAGCCCTGCCAGATCGCCGTCCACGGGTCGAAGCCCTCGAGCAGCAGCCGCGGCACGACGAGCGCGGTGATGGCGAGCTCGATGACGATCGCGCTCGCCGCGACCGTGAAGAGCAGCCCGCCGATCTCGCCGAGGCGCACGGCCTGCGACTCGGAGACGGGGCCGCCGTGCACGCGCGCGGCGTTGGTGTCGCTCGCGGCCATGAGCTTCGCGCGCAGACCGATGCGCCGCGCCACGATGAGGCCCAGGATGCTCGCCATCGTCAGCACGCCGATGCCGCCGATCTGCATCGCGAGGATGATGACGATGGTGCCGAAGGGCGACCAGTAGCTCGCCATGTCGACCGTCGTGAGACCCGTGACGCAGACGGCCGAGACCGCCGTGAAGAAGGCGTCGGCGAGCGGTGCGCTCGAGCCCGCGCCGGCCTTCGCGATCGGCAGCGTGAGTAGCAGCGTCGTGATGAGGATGAGGCCCGTGAAGATGAGGATCGCGAAGCGCGCGGGCGATGCCGTGGCCGCCTCGCTGAGGGCCGACCAGGTGCGCACGAGCGGGTTTCCGCGCTCGTCGATCCGGTTGCCGCGGATGCGGTTGCTCGTGGCCATCGACGCTCCTCCCGGCCCGCGGACCGCGTGCCATGGTACTCCCGGGCCGGGCTGACTAGCCTGGTGCCATGGCCGACATCTTCGACGTGATCGCCGACTCCACCCGTCGGGAACTCCTCCAGCACCTGCTCGACGCCTCCCTGCGGGGTGACGGCGGCACGGGCGAGCTCAGTGTGAGCGAGCTCGTCGAGCGCATGGATGCCACGCAGCCGACGGTCTCGAAGCACCTCAAGGTGCTGCGCGATCACGGGCTCGTGACGGTGCGCGAAGAGGGGCAGCACCGGTACTACGCGGTCGACCCCTCGCCCCTGGAAGACGTCGAAGACTGGGTGATCCCCTTCCTGAGCGCCGACTTCGATCCCGCCGCCGACGGCTCGCCGGCATTCGCCGCCTGGTCGGGCGCCGACGTCTCGGGCGCGGGCAGCACCGTCGGCCGGGTCGCTGCCGACGCCTCGCACCAGGCGCGCACGATCATCGAGGGCGCGCAGGAGAAGCTGCACGACGTGCAGGAGGCCGTCACGAAGCGGCTGCCCTGGAAGAACCACGACGACGCACGCTGATCCCCCTCCTTCGGGCGTCTTTACACGAGTCACACCAGCCCCTACTCTGAACTCCGTGCACATGCGCCACGAGGGCGCTGGGTGCGTGAGCGACAGGACGACAGCCGATGGCCCGGGATCTCTCTGAGGTGCGGTTCCTCACCGTCGCCGAAGTCGCCGATATGATGCGCGTCTCGACGATGACGGTGTACCGCATGGTGCACGCCGGCGATCTGCCCGCGATCCGATTCGGGCGCAGCTTCCGCATCCCCGAATCGGCGGTCGCGACGGCCATCGAGACGCCCATCGCCGACGTCGGCTAGACTCGGTCGGTACATGACACGGTCCTGAACGGGCCGTTGCTCCCGTTCAGTCGACGATCAGAGGATTTCCATGGGTTCTGTCATCAAGAAGCGCCGCAAGCGGATGGCCAAGAAGAAGCACCGCAAGCTGCTGCGCAAGACGCGTCACCAGCGTCGCAACAAGAAGTAGGGCATCCGCCCGTGCAGTGAGGGCATCCGCCCGGCGAAGCGCTCGACCGTGAGGTCGGGCGCTTTCGTCATGTGCCCGACGAGCGGCGGGATGCCCGCGGGCGGTCGTGCATGACCGGCCAGCCGCGCGCCTGCGCGTAGCGGGCCAGCGCGGCATCGGGGTTCACGACCTGCTGATGGCCCACGAGCTCGAGCAGGGGGATGTCGTTGCGCGAGTCGCTGTACGCCCAGCAGTCGGCGAGCCGCACGCTCTTCTCGCCCGCGAGCCGCCCGGCCGCGTCGGCCTTGTGCCCGCCGTGCATGACGGGCCCGACGAGCGCTCCGGTGAAGGTGCCGTCGACGCTCTCGATGCGCGTGCCGATCGCTCCGGTGAGGCCGAGCCGTTCGGCGATGACGCGCGCGCACGCTTCGGGCGTCGCCGTGATGAGCCACACCTCGTGTCCCTGAGCGAGGTGGTCGCGGGCGCGCTCGACCACGGCGGGCAGCAGCAGGGCCTGCAAGTAGGCGTCGTAGGTCTCTTCGGCGATCTCTTCGAGCTCGGCGACCGAGTGCCCCGCGACGAGCTCGAGCGCACGGTCGCGCACCGCGAGCTGATGACGGTGGTTCTCGCCGACCGAGGTGAAGCGCGCCTGCTGCCAGGCGAAGCGGCTGAGGTCGCGCCAGCCCAGGTGGCCGCGCTTCCAGGCGATGCGCCCCAGGTGGTACACGCTCGCTCCGCGCATGAGCGTGTTGTCGACGTCGAAGAACGCGAGCACGGGCGCGGGCGCGGAAGGGTGCTCGCCGGGGCCGGCGTCGCTGACGGGGGTGGGCATCCCGACCAGCATAGGCAGGTGCCTAGGCTGGGGGCGTGCCCTCCGTCACCGTGACCCTCATCGGCAAGCCCGGCTGCCACCTGTGCGACGACGCGCGCGCCGTCGTCACCGAGGTGGTCGCGGGCCGCGAGGGCGTCGAGCTCGTCGAGCTCTCGATCGTCGACGACGACGCGCTGCACGCGCGGTACTGGGACGAGATTCCTGTCGTGCTCCTCGACGACGCCGTGCACACCATCTATCGAGTGGATGCCGAGCGCCTGCGGGCGGCGCTCGCCGAGAGGGGTCACTGATGTGCGGTCGCTACGCCAACACCAAGAGCGGCGAAGAGCTCGGGCAGTACTTCGAGGCGGATGAGGTCGACGACGTCGCGATGCCGCCGAGCTGGAACATCGCGCCGACGCAGCAGGTGCCGATCGTCGTCGACCGGGTGCCGAAGGACGACCCCGACGGGATGCCCTCCCGCCTCGTCACCGCGGCACGCTGGTCGCTCGTGCCGCGGTGGGCGACCGAGCTCGCCTCGCCGTACCCCACGTTCAACGCCCGCAGCGAGACCGTGCACGAGAAGAACACCTTCAAGGGCCCCCTCGTGCGCTCGCGGGCGATCCTGCCCGCCGACGGCTACTACGAGTGGCACACGGTCGGCTCGACCAAGACCCCGCACTACATCACCGACCCCGAGGCCGGCGAGCTCGCCTTCGCGGGGCTCTACTCGTGGTGGCGGGCGCCTTTCCCCGAGGGCGGCACTCCCACGCCGTGGGTGCTGACGGCGACGATGCTCACGCGGGCGGCGCACGGGCCGGCGGCGAGCATCCACGATCGCGCTCCCGTCATGCTGCCGCGCGAGGTGTGGGACGAATGGCTCGACCCCACGATCGAGGGCGATGAATCGCTCGTCGAGATGGTGGTGGCCGAGAGCGAGGCCGTGCTCGAGCGGCTCGAGCTGCACGCGGTGGCGCCGCTCAAGGGCGACGGCCCCCAGCTCATCGAGCCGATCGGCACGTGACAGGCCAGCGCCTGATTCAGCACTCGCCCCAGAGCCCGAGCCCCGCACGCTGAGCATCGCGCTCGGCCGCGACGAGGTCGTCGTAGTAGCGGTCGTTGGGCTCGACCAGCAGGGCCTCGGCGTAGCCCTGCGCGACGAGCTCGTAGTTGAGGAAGGTGCCGTCGGCGGCGAACAGGTACATCAGCTCGCGGTCGTAGCGGTCGCGCGGGTCGCGGCCGTACGCGAAGGCGAGGGTGCTGCCCAGGGGCGCGAGCTCGGCGAGCGCGTCTTCGGCCTCGGGCCCGAAGCACTCGACCTCGGGGTAGACCTCCGGGGTGTCGATGCCGACGAGGCGCACGCGCAGCTCGACGCCGTCGACCTCGAGGCGCAGGGTGTCGCCATCGGTGATGCCCGTGACGGTGCCGCTGCCCTCGGCCGTTGCGGCGGGCGACCCCGGCGCGCCGGGCTGCAGCGGCGAGCTCGTGCCGCCCGATTCGAGGCAGCCGTCGAGCGAGCCGATGACCCCGACGAGAGCGACGAGGGCGAGCGGGCGCAAGACGGCGGCGATCATGCTGTGAGGCTACCGGGCGCCCCCTGACACGGCGCGCGGCCGGGGTTAGGCTGGCGGCGCACGGTGGGCGGAGCAGCCCGGTCAGCGAAGGAGCACCATGGCAACGGCATCCTCGGGCGGCATCGACCCCCGGTATCCGTCGGGCTTCCAGCGGGGTGGCGCGGCGCAGGCCCCCGTTGTCGACGAGGCGGCGACCGTGCGCGGCACGACTGCTCCGACCGTCCGCACGCCCGGCGCGGGCCGGGCTGCGCGCTCGGCCGCCGTACCGGCACCGGGGCCCGCCGCCGAGCTCGACGGCGCCCTCGTCGAGCCCGCCGACGAGCGCCATTTCGAGCTCATCGTCGCGGGCAACCCGTGGCTGCGCTCGCTGTGGATCGTCGGAACGATCGCGACGCTCATCGGCTTCGCCCTCACCGTCTACGCCGAGTTCGCCTTCAGCGTGCCGCCCGCGTCGGGCATCTACGACCCGAGCGTCTACGTCGTGCCGCGCATCGCCGAGGCCGTGGCGCAGCCGCTCATCATCGCGGGCGTCATCGCCCTTGTGTCAGCGACTGCCCTGCGCATCGTCGCGTGGCGGCCGAGCCGCATCCGCGAGGTCATCAGCGAGAAGTAGGCGCAGTGGGGGTGCGGTGTCACTCCGCACCCCCACTCTCGTCAGAACTCGGCGACGATCGACCAGGTGGCTCCCCGGTCATCCGATCGGTGAACTCCGTCGAGTCCGGCGGCCACGAGGGTTCCCCGACGACCCACCGCGATGGCTTCCGTACCGGGGGGAGCGAGCCCTGCGGGGGTCCAGGTCTCACCGTCGGCGCTCAGATGCACCCGACCATCGAGATCGAGCCCCATGAGCAACCCACCCGTCGGGGTACTGGGCGGTGGAGCCGAAATCAGGAGCAGCACAGGGGCGCTGTCGACAAGAGTGAACGTCGCTCCATCATCGATGCTGACCTGGAGGCCTTGCTCTGTCGTGGCGAACAGATGCTCGGCATCCGCATCCCAGCTCACGGATCGTGCTCCGAGCGCAGCGCCAGCACTCCACGTCGCACCGCCGTCGCGACTCACCACCACGCGCCCGGTGACCGAGTCGATCCCCGCGAGAGCGGTACTCCCGTCAGCCGCGGCCATCACGGCCATACTGTGGAAGTCCGCGTCGCCCTCGAGCGCGAGCGAAGCGAACTCGGCCCCGCTCCTGTCAGTGGTGTAGACGCCGATGTTCATCGGCGCGTCGGTGTCCGGTGCGGGATGACCGGAGAGGTAAATGGTGTCGTCGAGCCTCGCCATGCCCATCACGTCGCCCCGCCATGCTCCGAGGCGCTCGACCGATCCGACTCCGCCGACGCGAACATCGTCGGCACCCGATTCGACCGTCGCGCGAAGGATTCCTTCGTGCGTCGCGAGGTAGATGTCACCGCTCTCATCGTCGATATCGACTGCGTGCAGGTGGGAAACGACGATCGGCGGTTCTGAGGTCGTTGCTGAGCACCCGGCGAGCACGACGGAGAGGGCGGCGACCGCGCCAGCGGCCGCCGCACCTGTCCGCCGCATCAGGAGTCGAGCATCGAGCGCATGCGCTCGATCTCCGCGGCCTGACTCGAGACGATGTTCTCGGCCAGCTGTCGCACCTCGGGGTGTTCGCCATCGTCGAGCACATCCTCGGCCATCTCGATGGCGCCTTCGTGGTGCACGATCATCAGCTCGAGAAAGAGCTCTTCCGCTTCCGGCCCGCTCGCGGCCTCGAGCGACTCGAGGTCGTCCTCGGTCATGCCGTCCATCCCCCCCATGCCGTCCATGCCGCCGTGGTCCATGCCGTCCATGCCGCCATCGGCGTTCATTTCCGGCATGCCCCAGTCGTCGAGCCATGCCTTCATCTGCTCGATCTCAGGACCTTGCGCCGCCTTGATCTCCTCGGCCAGCTCCGCGACGTCAGGATCGATTCCGGACTTGGCGAGCAGGATGTCGCTCATCTCGATCGCACCCTCGTGGTGCGGGATCATCATCTGCACGAACATGACGTCGGCCATGTTGGCGCCGGAGTCCTCAGCGGGTTCAGCCGTCGGCGCACAGGCGGCGAGACCGAGCGCCGTGACGAGAGCGAGCGCGCTGGTCGTGATCGCGCGCACGCGGAATGTCTTCTTCATGTCTTCTTCTACTTTCGTCGTGAGTGAATGTTCGATCGCAACGGTGACGGGCGATGCCGCCACCCCGCGCTCATTCACTGGCGACTGATGCAGAGCTCTGCGAGATCCGGCGGACGCGGTTCGGCCATCCCGCGCGGTGCGTGACCGTGCAGCGACACCCCGGGCGCCGCGACGCCGAATCGCATCGCGAGAAGGGGAACCAGAACGCCGACAACGACGATCAGGGCGAGAAAGGCGCAGGCCACGGCGAGGCCTGCGTGGTCCTCATGGCAATCGGCGCACAGCGCTTCCGCCAGGGTGCTTCCTTCGGAATCGACGTGGGGCGCTGCCGAAGAGACGTCAGCGTGCGGAGCGTGCGCGACGCTCGAGATCATGGGCGGCGTCGATGCAGTGGTGTGGGGTGCCAGCGTCGAACCGTGCGCGCTCATGGCGATGCCGACGACGGCGAGCGCTGCGATAAGCAGCACATACGCGACGCGCCTCACCATGACGAGTACCTCCAGGGGGTATCTTCTCACGCCTCACGATGGCGTGGCCGCGTATTCGCTGAGTGCGGCGAGCACGACCGCGGCGCACCCGACCGGGTCGCTCAGCGGGAGGCGGTGGCCGCCTGGCAGGCTGATCGCCGCGATGTTCGCGTGGGTGCGGGCGAGCTCGCGGGCCCTCCCCGGCACCGGAACCGGATCATCGATCCCGTCGACCAGTCGCACGACGACGCTCCGAGCCTCCAGCTCGCGAAGCGCCTCCGCCCACGCCGGGTCGCGCACGAGCGCGTCGAACCCGGTGACGTAGCCGTGCCACGTGTGCTGCACGGCATCGCGTGCGACGGCCACGGGTAGGCGCGGGCTAACGACGACGGCGACACCCTGGGCGACGGCGCGGTTCTCGCACATCCAGTGGCACACGCGCTCCGCGAGCGGCCCCTGCGCGAGCAGCGCCTCGAACCACCCCATGTGCCGCACGCGGTGGTCGGCCTCCTCATGCGTGTCGTAGAGGGGGGCATCGAAGGCGACCACCGCGCGTGCGGGGGCGTGCCGGGCGGCGACGCGCAGCGCGAGGGATGCCCCCATCGAGTGGCCGACCACGACGGCCGGCAGGGCATCCAGGCCGAGCTCGCGCAGCACGGCGAGCACGCCGTCGACGTGCGCATCGGCATCGATCGGGTGGTCCAGCGCCGGACTGTGCATGGATGTCCCGAACCCGATGGGGTCGATGGCGACCACGCGCGCCCGCTTCCCGAGAACGTCGTAGGCGGCTCCCCAGAGCCGTTCACTCGAGGCGAGCCCCGAGAGCAGCACGACGAGGGTGTCGCCCGCCCCGAACTGCCGCACACCGAGACCCGCCACGATCGTGCGGTCGCCCGCTCCCGGCCGCCACCGTCGAACCTCCGGTGACGAGAGGTGAGCGCTCGCCCACGCGACCACGGGCGCGGCGAGGGCGGCGGCGGCCCCGACCCGTGATGCCCTCATGGTCGACGAGCGTAGTCACCGCGTCCCGGCGCGTCGTGCGAATCCTGTCGTGGGTCGAGACCCCCGCGCCGCTCCTCAGCGCTGGCAGCTCGGGCAGAACCACGTGATGCGCTCGGTGAGCGCGTCATCGCCGAGCAGGCCGCGGCGGATGCGCGTGCCGCAGCGTCGGCACGGCTGGCCGTCGCGGTGCGCGACCCACAGGCGCTCGCCGCGGCGCGTGTTGCCCGTCGTCGTGCGCTCGTCGCGATCGCGGTTGGCGCGGATGAGGCGCACGCCGAGGTCGAGAGCCGCCGCGGCATCCACCATGCCGACGGGCGTCTCGGGCAGCACCCCGCGCAGGAAGAGCAGCTCGTTGCGGTAGTCGTTGCCGAATCCGGCGACGGTGCGCTGGTCGAGCAGCGCGAGCCCGATGGGGCGCTCGGGGTCGGCGGTGAGGCGCCGCAGGGCCTCGTCGCGATCGAAGTCGGGTGCGAGCGGGTCGGGGCCGAGGTGGCCGACGACCTCGTGCTCGGCATCGCGGGCGACGAGCTCGAGCTCGCCGAGCGCGAAGCCCACGGCCTGCCACGGCGCCCCCTCGGCCGCCGTCGTCTCGAGCACCATGCGCGCCTCGAAGGCGGGCCGGCGCCAGCGCTCGCCGCGCCGCATGACGTGCCAGACGCCCTCCATCTTCAGGTGCGAGTGCACCGTCACGTCGCCGATGCGCATGAGCAGGTGCTTGCCGAGCGCGACGACCTCGTCGACGCGCTCGCCGCTGAGGTCGGCGGTCGCGAAGCGCGGCACGCGCACGTCGCTCCGCAGCACGGTCTGGCCCGCGAGCGCCGCGTGCAGCCGCGCGGCCGCGCGATGGATGGTGTCACCCTCGGGCATCGCTCACCTCACACCCTGATGCGCAGGCCCTGGGGCGTCGCCACGAACCCAGCGGCCTGCAGCGCCTCGGCGAGCGGCGTGCCGAAGGCGCTCGCGCCGTTCACCCGCTCGACCCGCAGCGAGCGCAGGCACGCGCGCACGACGGCGGCGAGCTCGATGGCGGCCGCCTCGAGCACGGCGGGCTCGTCGGTGAAGGTCAGCACGCTCTTGCCGCCGCGCTCGAGGTAGAGCGCGAGGTGCCCGTCGACGAGCACGACGAGCGATCCGGCCTTGCGCCCGGGCCGGTGCGCGGTCGACCCCGCGGCCGCGTCGGGCAGGCTCGCGGGCCACGGCAGGGCCGCGCCGTAGGGGTTGGCGGGGTCGGTCGCGGCGAGGACGAGGGGGGCGAGGGCGGGGGCCGCATCCGCGTCTCTGCCGAAGGTGCGCACGCGGTCGATCGTGGCGGGCGTCGCGAACTGCGCCGCGCCGAGGCCCTCGACGATGTAGCCGCGGCGCACCGAGCCGGCCTCCTCCATGCGCGCGAGCACCGAGTAGGCGAGCGCGAATCCGCCGCGCAGCCCCTCGGCCTGCACCGCGCCGCGCGTGACGATGCCGTGGCGCTCGAGCATGCGGTCGATCGCGACGGCCGTGCGGCGCGTGGGGTCGGTCTCGCGCTCCGGCAGCAGCGACCAGCGACCGGCGACCGTGGGTGGGCCCGATTGCGTGACGGATGCCGGGCGCGCGTACCCCCGATAACTGCGGGCCCGCGGCGCGGCCTTGCGGGTCGTCGTGCCCCCGAGCGTCGCGCGAAGCGGCGCGAGCGTGTCGTTGGTGAGGTGCCCGGCCCACACGAGCTGCCAGAGCTCGTCGACGAGGGCCGCGTCGTCACCCCCGGCCTCGCCGGCCTCGGTCACCGCGGCCGAGAGCTGCCGGAAGAAGAAGCCGCCACCGCCCGCGAGCGCGTCGAGCACGCGCTGCTGGCGCGGGGTGGGCTCGAGGTCGTCGGGCTCGGCGAGGCTCAGCGGAGCCGTGCCCGCGAGGTGCAGGCTCACCCAGCCGTCGCTGCCGGGCAGGCTGCCGGCGCCGGCCCAGACGACCTCGCCGCTCGCGCACAGCTCGTCGAGCCAGGCGGGCGAGTAGTCGCGCACGCGGCTCGGCAGCACGAGGGTCTCCCACGCGCTCGCCGGCAGGGCCGCGCCCTGCAGCTGCTCGATCGCCTGCAGCACGCCGTCGGGGCCCTGCAGGCCGGGTCGTGCCGTCGTGCCGGCGGCCGACCCCACGTGCTGCCACGCGGGCAGGAACCGCCCGAGCGTGCCGTGGCTGACGGGCTCGATCTCCTTCCGCAGCGCCGCGAGGCTGCGCGAGCGCAAGCGGCGCAGCACCTCGGCATCGACCCACTCGGTGCCCGAGGCGCCGGGCCGGAACTCGCCCTCGATGAGGCGCCGGTCGGCCGCGAGCCGGCGCAGGGCATCCGTCGCGACGGCGATGCCGAGGCCGTAACGGCTCGCGACGTCGGTAGCGGCGAAAGGGGTGCGGGTGCGCGCGAAGCGCGCGACGAGGTCGCCGACGGGGTCGGGCACGGGCTCGAGGAACGCGGCGGGCACGCCGTGCGGGATGGGCGTGCCGAGGGCGTCGCGCAGCCGGGCGGCGTCCTCCACGCCGGCCCAGCGCTGCTCGCCCGCGATCGTCGCGCGGAAGACGCGGTTCTCGCGCGCGAGCCGCTCGAGCTCGGCGGTCACGTCGACCTCGTCGAGAGTGCGGTCGTCGACCTCTGCGATCGACAGCGGGCCCAGGATGCGCAGCAGGTCGACGACGCCCTCCGCGTCGCGCGCGCGGCGATCGGGGGCGAGGCGCTGCAGCTCGGCCTCGAGCTGCGCGATGACGGCGGGGTCGAGCACCTCGCGCAGCTCGGCGCGGCCGAGCAGCTCGGCGAGCAGCGCGGGGTCGATGCTGAGCGCCGCCGCGCGCCGCTCGGCGAGGGGGCTGTCGCCCTCGTAGAGGAAGGCCGCGACGTAGCCGAACAGCAGGCTGCGGGCGAACGGCGAGGGGCTCGGGGTCTCGACCTCGACGATGCGGATGCTGCGCTGCGCGATGCCCGCCGCGAGCTCGACGAGGGAGGGCAGGTCGTACACGTCTTGCAGCACCTCGCGCACGGTCTCGAGCACGATGGGGAAGTCGGGGAACTCGCGCGCCACCTCGAGCAGCTGGCTCGCCCGCTGGCGCTGCTGCCAGAGCGGGCTGCGGTGGCCCGGGTCGCGGCGGGGCAGCAGCAGGGCGCGCGCGGCGCACTCGCGGAAGCGCGCGGCGAACACCGCCGAGCCGCCGACCTCGGCGGTCACGAGGTCGTGCAGCTCGTCGGCCTCGAAGAGGAAGAGCTCGGCGCCGGGCGGCTGGGCCTCGGTGTCGGGCAGGCGCACGACGATGCCGTCATCGGCCGCGATCGCCGCCCCGTCGTAGCCGTGCCGCTCGCGGATGCGCGCCGTCACCGCGAGGGCCCACGGCGCGTGCACCGCCATGCCGTAGGGCGAGTGCAGCACCACGCGCCAGTCGCCGAGCTCGTCGCGGAACCGCTCGACCACGAGCGTCAGCTCGCTCGGCAGCTGACCGGTGGCCTCGGCCTGCTCGCGCAGCAGCGCGTCGAGGTTCGCCTCGGCGCGGGCGTCGAGGCCGGCAGCCGCGAGGCGCTCGTGGCGGGCATCCGGGGTCGCCGCCCCCAGCTCGCGCGTCGTGCGCCCGAGCGCGCGGCCGAGCTCGGCGGGGCGCCCGAGCCCGTCGCCCTTCCAGAACGGCACCTTGCCGGGCTGGCCGAAGGCGGGGGTCACGATGACCTGGTCGTGTGTGATCTCCTGGATGCGCCAGCTCGTGGTGCCGAGCGCGAACACGTCGCCCACCCGCGACTCGTAGACCATCTCTTCATCGAGCTCGCCGACGCGGCGGCCGTTGCCCTCGCCCGCGATGAAGACGCCGAACAGCCCGCGGTCGGGGATCGTGCCGCCGCTCGTCACGGCAAGTCGTTGTGCACCGGGGCGGCCCGTGAGCGTGCCGTTGACGCGGTCCCACACGACGCGCGGGCGCAGTTCGCTGAACCGGTCGCTCGGGTACCGGCCGCTCAGCAGGTCGAGCACGGCGTCGAAGGCCGACCGGGGCAGGGTCGCGAAGGGCGCGCTGCGCCGCACCTGCTCGAACCACTGCTCGATGTCGCACGGCTCGAGGGCGACGTGGGCCACGGTCTGCTGGGCGAGCACGTCGAGGGGGTTCGCGAGCACGCGCAGCTCTTCGATGAGCCCGGCCGTCATGCGCTCGCTCGTGACCGTCGCGTGCAGCACGTCGAGCCGGTGCTTGGGCACGAGCACGCCGCGGCTGATCTCGCCGACCTGGTGGCCCGCGCGCCCGACGCGCTGCAGGCCGCTCGCGACGCTCGGGGGTGCTTCGACCTGGATGACGAGGTCGACCGCCCCCATGTCGATGCCGAGCTCGAGGCTGCTCGTCGCGACGACGCAGCGCAGGCGGCCGGTCTTGAGCGCCTCCTCGATCTCGCCGCGCTGCTCCTTGCTCACCGAGCCGTGGTGGGCGCGGGCGAGCAGCTCGTCGGTCTCGGTCCTCAACGCGTAGATCTCGTTCAGCCGGGCCGTCAGCCGCTCGGCGAGCCGGCGCGAGTTGGCGAACACGATCGTCGAGCGGTGCTGCAGCACGCGATCGACGATGTCCTCCTCGACGTGCGGCCAGATCGAGGGCGTCTGCGGGGCACCCGAGGCGTCGAGCGGCCCGTCGCCGCCGATCGTCGGCGGCTGCGTCATGTCGTCGACGGGCACGACGACGCTGAGGTCGAAGGTCTTCGCGGCCGGCGGCTGCACGATCGTCACCGGCTGGGCTCCGCCCAGGAAGCGGGCGACCTCCTCCGGGGGGCGCACCGTGGCCGAGAGGCCGATGCGCTGCGCGGGGGTCGCGAGCCGGGCATCCAACCGCTCGAGGGTGAGCGCGAGGTGCGCGCCGCGCTTGGTGCCCGCGACGGCGTGCACCTCGTCGATGATGACGGTCGTGACGCCGTCGAGCGTCTCGCGGGCGCTCGCCGTGAGCATGAGGTACAGGCTCTCGGGCGTCGTGATGAGGATGTCGGGGGGCGACTTCTGCAGCGCCCGGCGGTCGGCGCTCGGGGTGTCGCCGCTGCGCACCCCCACGGTGATCGAGGGCGCGGTGCCGCCGAGCCGCAGCGCCGTCTGCGTCACGCCGATGAGCGGCGAGCGCAGGTTGCGCTCGACGTCGACGCCGAGCGCCTTGAGCGGGCTGATGTAGAGAACGCGCGTGCGCCGCCGCGGGTCGTCGGGGGGTGGCTCGGCGGCCAGCCGGTCGATCGACCAGAGGAAGGCCGCGAGCGTCTTGCCCGAGCCAGTCGGCGCGACGACGAGCGCATGACGGCCGGTCGAGATGGCGTCCCACGCCCCGAGCTGCGCGGGCGTCGGCGCGGGGAACGCGCCCGTGAACCACTCGCGCGTGGCGGGCGCGAACCGGCCCAGCACGGTGGCGGGCTCGAGCGCGGTCATCCTCCCATTGTCGCCCTGCCCGCTGACAGGCCGCTCGCTCAGGAGTATTGGGTGCGCAGGAACGCGAGCACGTCGGCGAGCTCGGCCTCGCTCACGCTGTGGCCGAGCCCCTCGTAGATGCGCTCGGTGAGGGTCGTGTGCCGCGGCAGCCAGGCCTGGGTGTCGTCGATGAACGCGGCGGGGATCACCGTGTCGTGGGTTCCGCGGCCCCAGAACACGGGCGGCGCGAGGGCCGCGAGCCGATCGTCGGCCGGAGCCTCGCCGCGCACGACGAAGCCCGCGAGCGAGACCGCGAAGGCGAACCGCTCGGGGGCGTGCCGCATGAGGTGGATGCTCATCGCCCCGCCCTGCGAGAACCCCAGCAGCCCGACCGAGGTCGCCTGCACCCCGTCGAGCCACTGCAGCAGGCCGCGCGCCGCAGCGTCGGCGCCCTCGGATCGGCTCGCGGGCGTCGCCCCCTCGAGCCCGTACCAGGCGTAGCCGGGGCCCGCGCGCAGGGGAGCCCGCACGGAGGCGATGACGGGCTGCAGCGGCAGGTGCGGGGCGAGCCCGAAGAGGTCGCCCTCGTGCGAGCCGTAGCCGTGCAGCAGCACGAGCAGGGGGCGATCGGCGCGCTCGGCGGCGGGAGCCGACCACAGGATGGCGGATTCGTCGATCAGCTGCATCGCGCTCATGCTCCCATCGTGTCAGGTGCGCCCGCGACGGCGTTGCACGAGACACAATGGAGCATGGCCACCGTGCGCACCCCCGACCCCAACCCGGGCTGGCTCTCCGATGAGGAGCTCGAGCAGATCCGGCAGCGCCTGCCGCTCGTCTATGTCGAGGCGATCCCGGTGCGGGTCGACGGCATGGGCATGGTGACCGAGGTCGGGGTACTGCTGCGCGTGAACCCGGCGGGCAGCATCACGCGCACGCTCGTGAGCGGCCGGGTGATGCACGGCGAGACGCTGCGCGAGGCGCTCTTCCGCCATCTGGAGAAAGATCTCGGGCCCATGGCGTTCCCGCAACTGCCCGCCTCGCCGACCCCGTTCTCGGTGGCCGAGTACTTTCCGTTCCCCAGCCCGACGCGGTTCAGCGACGATCGGCAACACGCCGTCGCGCTCGCCTACGTCGTGCCCGTGACGGGAACCTGCGAGCCCCGGCAGGATGCGCTCGAGCTGACGTGGATGACGCCCGATGAGGCGGCCTCGCAGCGCGTGACGGACGAGCTCGAGGGCGGGCGCGGCGCGCTGCTGCGCGCGGGCCTGGCGTCGGTGGGCGTACTGCCCTGACGGTCGCCGCACCCCCCGAACTGGGACACAAATGACCCCCCGGCGGGGTACGCGCTCGAGGGGGGTCGCGCCAGTAGGGTGAAAACCGTTCGTACTCGAGCGAACGTTTTTCATGTCACCCGAACGGGGCACCTCGTGCAATCCCTCCGGATGGCGACCCGGGGGGATCACGCACCATGGCTTTCATCACCACTCGCCGCCGCGCACGCCGCGTCATGCCGGGCATCGCGGTCGTCGCGCTCGTCACGCTGTTCGCCCCCTTCGTGGCCTTCCAGCCGGCCGTCGCCGCCGAGGGCGACCCCGACGAGCCCGTCTACGTGCAGTTCGAGAAAGAGGCGATCCCTGCCGCCGCCGACTCCGCCGTCGTTCCCGGCGGCACCGTCACCTACCAGTTCACGATCAACTGCTCGTCGCTCGAGACCGACTGCCTCGACCTCACGCTCGACGATCTCGTTCCTGAACCGCTCGAGCTGCAGACCGTCACGACCGCCCAGTCGATCCCGCCCATCGAGGTCGACATCACGGGCAACGCCTTCACCGTGCGGGTCACCGACGACCTCGGGGGTGGTCGCGTGGGCCTGCAGGCCGGCACGGGCATCCAGATCAATGCCACGGCGACCGTCCCCTCCGATCTCTCTGCCGACTTCGACGGCGCCGTTCTGCCCAATACCGCCACGGTGACCGTCACGAACCGCGCCGACCTCACTCTCGACCCGCCGCGGCCGAACGTCATCGAGTCGAGCGCCGAGGTGCTGCTCGCCGTCGACCTCACCCTCGCGTCGCAGGTCACGAAGACGGTGACCCCCGCGTCGGCGACGGCGGTGCTGGGCACGCCCGTCGCCATCGCGCTCGGCGCGACCAACTCGAGCAACGGCTCGGTCGACTCGCTCGTCATCCAAGAGCCGGCCGACACCGCCTCGACCGTGCTCGACCTGCTGCAGCCCGCGAGCCTGAGCGGGCTCGTGCTGCCGAGCGGGGCCGACCGCGTGCGCGTCGACTGGTTCGACGGGAGCAGCTGGATCACCGGAACCGCCGCCGCGACCGCGAGCCTGCCGAGCGGTGCCGCCCCGGCCGACATCCGAGCGCTGCGGTTCGTGTTCACGAGCTCGACGGGTGGTCGTATCGCCGTCGGTGCGACGGCCGCGATCACCCTCGACGCCGAGCTCACGGCGGCCGCCGCGGCCGTCGTCGAGCCCACGACGATCGTCAACACCGCCTCGTCGTGGGTGACCTTCGCCGCCGACTCGACACCTGCCGTGCAGGCCACCGACTCGATCGTGATCGGGCCGCCGAGCATCAGCCCGGTCGCCACCAAGCAGTTCGATGTCGCCTCGATCATCGGGGGCGAGCAGGTTCTCGCGACCCTCGGCGGCTCGAACGGCGGCGACTTCGGCCTGCGTGAGCTGACCCTCACCGAGCCCGCCCCCGGCAGCACCTCGCTCGCCGACCAGGGTCTGACCTTCGACGGCTGGGTGCAGGCCGACATCGAGTGGCCGATCGGCGCGACGAGCGTCGAGGTGAGCTACCGCTACGACGGCGACCTCGACTACAGCGCCCCGCTCGTGTCGACCACGCCGGGCGCGCTGCCCGACCCGGTCGACGCGGCCGCCGTGACCGACATCCGGGTGCGCTTCCTCAGCACCCTCCCGCAGGGCATGGCTCCTGGCCAGTACGCCCTGCTGCCCTTCCTGGCCCTCACCGACGCCGTCGTGAGCGACATCACCACGGTCAACACCGTGCGGGTCGATGTCGTCACGCTCGCCGACGAGACGGCGTCGGCCGAGGCGAGCGACGACCTCACCCGCCGCACGGCGCGCGTCAACACTGCGATCAGCAAGACCGCGCTGCCCGACGAGCTCTACTCCATCGCGGGCGCGACCACCCTGATCTCCATCCCGGCCCGCATCACGCCGCTGCCGACGGCCGCCGTCGACCCGACCGCGTCGACCGTGGGCTCGACCTCGCTCGTCATCACCGACCCGCTCGACGCGAGCGCTGACGAGTTCTGGAACTGGTTCGACCTCACCGCCATCGTCGCGACCGCGGTTCCCGGAAACACCCTGCTCTCGGTCGAGTACTTCGACGGCACCGACTGGCTCGCCCTGCCGGGCGCGACCGACATCGCGGGCCCCGCGTTCCTCTCCACGACCATCGACCCCGCCCTGCGGCCCTCGATCGAGGGCGTGCGGTTCACCTACCGGCACGCCGACTACGACACCCTCGGCACTCTTCTCAACCCCGGCTTCAGCGCGCAGCCCAACCTCTCGGTGAGCCTGCGCGACCAGCTGCGCGACGGCACGGGCGAGGCCGCCTCCTCGACACGGCTCGAGGCCGTCGTGATCGACAACGCCGCGCAGAGCCGCGTCGCGAACCCGACCGCCGACCCTTCGGAGGCCACGGCCGACACCGTCGAGATGATCACGCTGCTGCCGACCGCCACCGAAGACGGCGACGGCTTCGGCAATGTCGTCGCGATCGACAAGAACTGGCTGCCCGTCGCGAGCACCGGAACGCAGGCCGTCAACGCGCGGTCGGCCGACGAGGCGACCGTCGAGATCAGCTGGGGCACCGGCAGCGCGGCCTTCGACTCGGTCGTGATCAGCGACTCCGCGAGCGACCCCGCGGTGACGCCCGTCGCCGACACCGTCTTCGAGGCCTTCGATCTCGTGCGCATCCCCGCGATCACGCCCGCCATGGACCCGTTGCTGACCTACGACCGCATCGCGGCCGTCGAGCTCTACCTGCCCGGCCTCGGCTGGACGCCGGCGAGCGGCAACCCCTGCGCCGGCACCGCGTGCGACGGCACCTTCCCCGGCTACACGCTGACGGCCGGCGAGAGCGCGAACGCCACCGGCGTGCGGCTCATCGTCGACGAGAGCCCGACGCGCTCGGCCCGCGTCGGCACGAACCCGATCGCGCCGCCGGTCGGCACCGGCGTCGCGCCGTCGATGAGCCTGAGCCGCGAACTGCGCCTCGTGTTCGAGGTGCGCGACGTGCGGCGATCCGACCCCGCGACCGCCGTGCTCGGTGCGACGCGCCTGGCCGAGTACAACATCCCCGGCCAGGTCGGCCAGGTGCTCAACACGGCTCTGCTGCAAGGGCGCGACGCGACGGATGCTGTGCTCCTGTCGCGCACGGCGGCTGACGACATCCTCATCCTCGACACGCCCCTGACGGTCGAGATCACGAAGACCTGGGTCGACGGCCCGCTCGGCACGCCGCCCGCGGGCACTCCGCAGGCGCTCTACCCGCGAGCGCGCATGACCGTTCTGGCCACCAACGAGTCGGTCTCGCGCGTCGATGAGCTCGCGATCGTCGACCCGGTCGCCGGTACCGACCCCTTCGACGCCGTCAACCTCTTCGACATCGTCTCGATCACCGTGCCCGCGGGCGCGACGGCGAGCCAGGTGCTGCTCACCCGCGACGGCGGAGCCGTCGACGCGATCACGATCTCCGCCGCGCTCGCCCTGACGACCGCGCAGCTGGCCGACGTGGTCGGCTTCGAGGTCGTGCACACGGGCCGCATCGACGTGCAGGCGAGCACGCGCGTCGTCGTCGACACGCAGCTGCGCGCCGAGCTGCGCAGCGCACCCGGCACGACCGTCGACTCGACGAGCAGCCCCGTGGTCGACAACACGGCCGAGGCGCGTATCGTCGACCCGGGCGGCGTCACGCTGCCGCCCGAGGGCGAGAGCGCCATCACGCTCACGGCGCAAGACTCGGCCGCCGTGTCGGTCGTCGACTACACCTACGGCGTCACCGCGACCAAGGGCATCGTGGCCGACACGACGGCGACGCCCGCGACCCCCGCGACCCAGATCGAGGGCAACTCGCGCGTCGCGACGGTCACGCTCACCGGCCAGCCTTCGGGCACCGTGCGCACGACCGACATGCGGTTCGTCGACATCAGCCCGACGTTCTGGAACGCCTACTCGTTCACCGGGTTCGGCTCGCACTCGTTCGCGACGCCCATCAACCGGGTCAAGGTCGACGTGCTCGTCGGCGTCGACTACGTCATCGACAGCGGCACCGGTGCGATCACGGTCGAGTGCGCCGGCAGCACCGACCTCGACGCCTGCTGGGTCGAGGGCGCGTACTCGGCCTCGCTCGCGCTGCCGACACTGCCGCCCGGGGCGACGGTGGCCGACATCCGGGGCCTGCGCGCCCAGTACACGCGCGCCGACGGAACCTCGTGGGAGCGCCCGTTCAACCCCAGCCAGACCCTGCGGTTCACGGCGACGCGGCGCGACGTGCTCGTCGCCCCCGTCGGCGAGCCCGTGCCGTCGACGCTCTACGTCTACACCGAGCCCGCACCGGGCGAGGCGACGGTCGGCGTGTTCACGAACGACCTCACGGTCACGTCGTGGGCCGACAACGGGGTGGATGCTCCGCTCTGGCAGGCCACCGATGACGACACGAAGCGCCTGCTGTTCCAGCACCGCCCGGCCAAGGTCGAGATCGTGAAGTCGCCGGTCGGCTCGAACACGCTCGGCGTCGCGATCCCCTACGAGATCGACGTCACGAACCGAGGTACGGGGCTCGACAAGCAGCTCACGGGCCTCGAGATCGTCGACCTCATCCCCGTGGATTCTTCTGGCCCGCAGCTCGTCATGGGCATCGACCCCGAGACGGGTCTCGACCTCGACCCGCAAGACGTGTTCGTGATCACGGTACTCGACGAGGCGAACGCCCCCGTGACCGCGCCGAGCTTCACGGCCGTGCTCGGCACCGCCGAGGTGACCGGGCAGCCGCTCACGATCACGATCGACCCGGCCTTCGTGCTCGAGCACGACTGGACGATGACGATCAGCGCGCCGCTCGAGTTCCGCCCGTTCTTCGAGGCGGGCAGCGCCACGGAGAACTTCGTGCTCAACACGGCGACCGTGACCTCCGACCAGCCGTTCGACGAGTGCACGCCCGCGATC
Source organism: uncultured Microbacteriaceae bacterium (assembly GCA_964540305.1). Taxonomy (GTDB): domain Bacteria; phylum Actinomycetota; class Actinomycetes; order Actinomycetales; family Microbacteriaceae; genus Microcella. The sequence goes on from CAZILZ010000002.1 coordinate 84,534, forward strand.
GACGGCGCCCTGCAGCCGACCATCGTCGAGGTGACGTCGTGCACCGCCGAGACGCGCGTGTGGGCCCTGCCGAGCGCCCCCATGACGATCATCAAGGGCGTGAAGGGCGTCGAAGCGGGCCCGCTCGACCTCGACGGCGCGCCGCTCATCGACCCGGCCACGGGGTCGCCGTACGACGACCTCGGCGTCATCAAGACGGTGGCGAGCAACCCGGCGACGTGCGAGGAGCCCCTGCTCGCGGTCGATGGCGAGCTGTACTACCGCTACCCCTGCGTGCCCATCACCCGCCCGGGCGGCACGGAGGAGTGGGTCGGCTACTTCTTCAACTCGGGCAACGTGCGCGTGCACCAGATCTCGTCCATCGATGTGCTGCCGCGTGAGAACGACCGCGGGGTCATCATCAACGACGCCCGCAGCTCGCGGTGGGCGCCCATCCTGCTCGAGCGCCCGCGACTCGTGGGCTGGCCCGACGAGGCCCTGACGGTGTACTACACCGCTCGCCTCGACATGGCCACGCCGACGTGCAACGGCGCCGACATCCAGAACGATCTGGGCATGTCGCCGACGAGCTCGCCGCCCATGGTCACCTCATACTGGCCGTGCGTGACAAGCAGCGCGCCCGGCGGTCTGCTCGACCGCCAGAACGCGACCACGGGGTGGCAGGTCATGCCCGCTGTGCCGTCGACGGCGCTGCTCGAGAGCGTCGTGGCGATGAAGTTCGTCATCGACTTCAAAGTGGGCGGCGTCTCGCCCGTCGGCCTCGCTCCCGGCGAATCGGTCTCGGTCGCGTACCGCACGCGCACGGCCCTCGAGCCCGCGCTGCGCGAGACCGACGCCAACCTCGCTCGCGACTCGATCGCCTACAACTCGATCGCCGGCGCGGCGCGCGGCTTCGACGGCGTCAACGATCTGCCGTACCGCTTCGTCACCGAGCCCCGCAAGGTCGGCATCGCACTGGCCACCGGTGCCGTCGACCTCGCCAAGGTCGTCGACGGGGCGGGGGAGCGCTTCGCGCCCAGCACCGTGCGCATCGCGCTCGCCTGCACGCTCGACATCGACGGCACCGGCACCGAGCACGCTCCCGAGCCGATCGAGCTGCGCTCGAGCACGGGCGCCGACCGCTCGCCGTTCACGCTCACCGGCGATGCCGCGGCGACGCGCATCCTGGGCATTCCGCTGTACGCCGTGTGCGACGTGAGCGAGGTCGGCACGACCGGCGCGACCGAGACCACCTACTCGCAGCAGCAGGTGGTCGCCCGCGCGCTCGGCACGAGCCCCTCGATCGTCGTCGACCCCGTACCGGCGTTCGACGAGCGCCCGGCGGTCGAGCAGAGCACCGTCACGAACACCTACGACGAGGCCTCGCTCACGATCACGAAGACCGTGAACATGAACGGCGCGGTCAACGAGGCGGGCAACCCCGTCATGCAGTCGAGCTTCTCGTTCAGCATCGCGTGCACGTTCGACAACGGCGCCGGCCCCGTCGCTCTCACGATGACGCCGGCGACGTTCACGCTCAACAACGGCGGATCGCGCACCTACACCGACCTGCCCGCCGGAGCCGTGTGCACCGTCACCGAGACGCAGACGCGCAGTGCGACCGTCACGAAGACCGTCACGATCGGCGACGTCGCTGGATCGTCGACGAGCGGCGCGACGGCCGCGGGCATCGTGCTCGCGCCCGACACCGAGCTCGGCGCACCCACCAACTCGGTCGCCTACACGAACTCGATCGCGGTCGGCTCGCTCACCGTGACGAAGGCCGTCACGGGTGCCGGAGCATCCGAGTACGGAGACGGCGCCTTCACCGTGCGCGTCAGCTGCACGCGCACCTCGGCGGCGGCGACGCCCGTGACCGCGGGCGCCCCGGCCAACTCGGTCTACTACGGCCTGCTGACCTTCAGCGCGTCGACCGTGCTGTCGCGCACGATCGACAACCTGCCCGCGGGGTCGTCGTGCGCCATCACCGAGACCGTGAGCGCCGGCGCCACGCAGGTGACCAACCCGAGCAACGTGACGATCGTCGGCGGCTCGACCGTGTCGCGCACCGTGACCAACCGCTTCGACCTCGCGTCGATCACGGTGGGCAAGACGGTGCAGACGAGCGCGGTCGACGCCGAGGGCGCGCCGGTCTACCCGGCCGACCCCTTCGCGTACTCCGTCGCCTGCACCTTCCAGAGCGAGACCGTGCTCGCCACCGGCTTCGCCGCCTCGCCCATGACGTTCACGCTGCGGCACGGTGAGACGCGCACGCTCGCGGGGCTGCCCGCCGGCGCCGCGTGCACCGTGACCGAGACCGACGATCAGAACGCCGACTCGACCTCGGTGCTGCGCACCGTCAACGGCACGGCCACGTCGATCGACGGCACGACCGCGACGATCGCCTCGCTCGCGGCCGACGCGACGAGCCCGGTGACGCGCAACACGACGCAGTTCACGAACCGCTACGGCGTCTCGAGCTTCACGATCAGCAAAGACGTCATCGGCGGAGGTGTCGGCCAGTTCGCGCCCGACTCGTTCACGGCAGCCGTGTACTGCGAGACGGCCGACGGCCTCGTCTCGTTCGACGGCGATGTCACCGTGCCGGCCGATGGCGTGACGACGATCGAGAACCTCGCCGATGGATCGACCTGCACCGTGTTCGAGCGCGACGTCGAGCTGACGGGCGCCGACGCGCACCGCATCGTCGACGACGAGGGCACGGTCATCGACGGTGCCGACATCGTCATCACGGCCGCCGAACCGGGCCGCGTCACGTTCGAGAACTACTACCTCACGGGCGAGCTCGAGGTCTCGAAGACGGTCGTCGGGGCGGGCGCGGGCTTCGGCTCCGGGCCCTTCGAGGTGACCCTCGTCTGCGAGCGCGACGGCATCGACGTCGACATCGTCGGCGGCGCGACCCGCTCGCTCTCCGCCGGAGGCACCGCGAGCTACACGCTGCTGCCCTCGGGCGCCGAGTGCACGCTCACCGAGACCGGCCCGGCCGGTGCCACGTCGAGCCGCCTGCTCGACGCCGCCGGCGCCGAGCTGACCGACGACGTCGCGGCCGGCACGACGTTCACCGTCGTCGTCGACGAGACGGTGCTGCTCGACGACCAGGCGCAGCCGGCGCTCGAGGTCGAGAACACGTTCGAGCTGGCCTCCCTCACCGTCACCAAGACGGTCGAGAGCGACGCCGTCGACGAGACCGGCACGGCCATCGCCTTCGGCCCCTTCCCCGTCGCGATCGACTGCCTGTTCGAGGGCGCGACCGTCTACGGCACGGGCTACGACGCCGAATCGCCGATGGTCGACAGCCTCGCCGACGGCGCGAGCTGGACCATCGAGGGGCTTCCGCACGGCGCCGTCTGCACGGTCACCGAGACCGACACGATGGATGCCGCGAGCACCGGTCTGGTCGTCATCGTCGACGGATCGGACCCCGATGCGGTGGAGGGCGCGACGGTCGACGTGACCCTCGGCACCGCGAGCTCGGTGGCCATCACGAACGCGTACTCGGTCGGCTCGCTGACCCTCACCAAGGCGGTCACCGGTGTGGGCGCCGAGGCGTGGGCGGATGCCTCGTACCAGCTCGACGTGAGCTGCGTGCTCGACGACGCGAGCGGGGAGCGCACCGTCTACACCGGCGCGTTCACGGTCGTGCGCGGCGACGACCCGATCGTGATCGACGACCTCGCCCTCGGCGCGCTGTGCACGATCACCGAGTCGAAGACCGGCGGAGCATCCGCCACCTCGATCGTCGTCGACGACGGCGAGCCGTTCGCGGGCCTCACGGCCGGAGTGGTCATCAGCGAGGTCGACCACGCCGTGACGGTGACGAACCGGTTCGACCTCGGCGAGGTCTCGGTGATCAAGGAGCGCGACGGAACGGGGTGGGAGACCTGGGGCGCTGGGCCGTTCACGGTCGAGCTGTCGTGCACGCGCGACATCGACGGCGTCGAGCAGACGATCGCGGTTCCGGGCGGAGCCTCGCGCGAGCTGAGCTCCGACACCCTGTACCGCGCGACCTGGTCGGGCCTGCCGCACGGCGCCGAGTGCCAGGCTGACGAGACGCGCAGCGCCGGTGCGACCTCGAGCTCGATCGACCTCGAGAGCGTGACCGTGGGCGACGCGCCCGTCGGCTTCGTCATCACCAACACCTTCGAGGTCGGCGGCGTCACGGTCGAGAAGACCTTCGAGGGCGACGGCACGGGCCTGTACGTGCGCGGGCCTTTCGAGGCGACGCTCGCCTGCACGCTCGAGATCGACGGGGTCGTCACCGACCTCGAGATCCCGGGCGGGGCGACGCGCGAGCTCACGATCGAGAACGGCTACCGCAACGCGTGGGACCAGATCCCCGCCGGCGCCGACTGCACCGTGACCGAGTCGCGCACGGGCGGCGCGACGCGCACCGACACGACCGACGGCGAGTTCACGGTCGTCGCCGACGAGGATCACGCGGTCAGCATCCAGAACACCTTCCTGCTCGCCGCGTTCTCGATCACGAAAGAGCTCGCTGGTCCGTTCGCCTTCGAGGCTCGCGACTCGGTGTTCCTCATCGAGACCTCGTGCACGTGGGAGCGCGACGGCGAGCTCGTGCCGATGCTGCCGACCAGCTGGCCGAGCGAGGGCGGCGCTCCCGTCGACCCCGAGGCGCCCGAGGCGGCGACGAGCGTGCGCTCCGAGATCTCCGACGGCGTGACGGTGACGTTCGAGAACCTGCCGGCCAGCTCGGTCTGCTCGATCTCGGAGGTCGACAGCGGCGGCGCTACGGCGCAGCTCGTCTGGCTCGGCGGCGTGCTGCAGCTCGGCGATCTGACCCTCGAGGGCGGGCTCACCGATGCCACGCTGTCGAACGTGTTCATGATCACGCTCGCCGAGACCGGCGTCGAGATCATGCTCTGGCTGTGGGTCATCGCCGCGCTGCTGTTCGGCGGCGTCGTGCTGCTGGCGATCGCGCGCCGACGGGCCGCGGCCGCGTAGACCGCCCGCCTCGGGCGCAGAAACGGCCGGGCCCCGGCAGAGCGGATGCTCTACCGGGGCCCGTGTGCCGTGCTCGGTGGGTGCGGCGCGGGTCAGCGCCCGCGGCGCTGGCCGCCCGACGAGTTGGTGCGCACGACCTGGCCGACGCGGATGCCGCCGGCGCTCGCGCCCCCGGCCGACGATGCCCGGCGCGAGCCCTGACGCGCGCGGGGAGCCGCGGCGGGGGCATCGGTGCGCGGTGCCCCGGTACGGGGTGCCGCCGAGGCGGTGCCGGTGCTGGTGGCGCCGCTGGTCGTGGCGCCCGAGCGGCGCTGGCCGCCCTGGCCGCCACGGCCGCCGCGCGACGACTGACCGCTGCCGGCCTGGCCCTCGCGCGTGGAGCGCTTGCGCTGGGCGTTGGCGCCCTGCGAGCGTCCGCCGCCCTCGGGCTGGCGCTGGAGAACCGCGGGCAGTTCGTGCGCGGCCACGCGCGGCGCGACCTCGCCGATCAGGCGCGTGACGGCCGCCGACTCGGTCGTGACCTGCTGGGGCTGCACGCGGATGCTGGCCTTGCGCAGCAGGTCGGCCGTGTCGCGGCGCTGCTCGGGCAGCACGAGGGTCACGACGTCGCCCGCGGCGCCGGCGCGGGCGGTACGGCCCGAGCGGTGCAGGTACGCCTTGTGCTCCATGGGCGGGTCGACGTGGATGACGAGCTCGATGTCGTCGACGTGCACGCCGCGCGCCGCGACATCCGTCGCCACGAGCACGCGCACGCTGCCGTCGCCGAACGCGGCGAGGTTGCGGTCGCGGGCCGGCTGCGACAGGTTGCCGTGCAGGTCGACCGCGGGGATTCCCTGCTCGGTGAGCGACTTCGCGAGCTTCTTGGCGGTGTGCTTGGTGCGCATGAACAGGATGCGGCGGCCGCTTCCTGAGGCGAGCGCGGTGATCATGCGCTTCTTCTCGTCGGCGCCCGAGAGCTCGAACACGTGGTGCGTCATGTCGGCGACGGGCGAGTTCGCCTCGTCGACCGAGTGCATGACGGGGTTGTGGAGGAACTGCTTGACGAGCTTGTCGACCCCGTTGTCGAGGGTCGCGCTGAACAGCAGGCGCTGGCCGTCGTTCGGCGTCGCCTTCATGATGCGCGTGACGCCGGGCAGGAAGCCGAGGTCGGCCATGTGGTCGGCCTCGTCGAGCACGGTGATCTCGACGGCGTCGAGCGTCACGAAGCGCTGCTGCATGAGGTCTTCGAGGCGGCCGGGGCACGCCACGATGATGTCGACGCCCGCGTTGAGCGCCTGCACCTGGCGATGCTGCGAGACGCCGCCGAAGATCGTCGTCGTCGTGAGGCCGTAGGCCTTCGCGAGCGGCTCGAGCACGGCGTTGATCTGCGTGGCGAGCTCGCGCGTCGGCGCGAGCACCATGCCGAGCGGGGCGCCCTTGCGGCGCGATCCGCCGGCGAGGCGCGTGCCGAGGCGCGCGATCATCGGGATCGAGAAGGCGAGGGTCTTGCCCGAGCCGGTCTTGCCGCGGCCGAGCACGTCGCGCCCGGCGAGGGTGTCGGGCAGGGTGTCGACCTGAATGGGGAAAGCCTCGGTCTTGCCCTGCGCGGTCAGCACCTCGACGAGCGGGTACGGAACGCCGAGGGCGCTGAAGGTGGTGTTCTGGGTGGTCATGGTGGTGCCTTTCGAGCAGGGTGATCCCCCGCATCCGCGACCGATCGGTCGGGATGCTCAGCTCACGCCATGCGGGCGTGCGAACAGGAATCGAGTGGCGACGGCGGCAAGGGCCGACATCGTTCGCCGTGAGAAAGTATCGAACCGTTCCGGTGCGCGAGTCAGTGCGCGGGGGACGGGATGAGGAAGCGTTCTACGACGCAGGAGAACTGAGAACAGTTCTGCCTATGCCTCCACCGTAGCAGGTCGCCCTGACGGCCACCCTCAGAGCGTCAGCCGCCCGTCGCCGTAGCGCTCGCCGACCGGGATCTCGACGTCGACGACGTTGCCCGCCGGCGCGAGCGGGCACGCCCACGCCTCGTCGTAGGCGCACGAGGGGTTGTAGGCGAAGTTGAGGTCGAGCACGAGCGACCACGGCGCGCGGCCCCCGCCGAGGTCGGCGCCCTTCACGGTGTCGAGCAGGTAGCGCCCGCCGCCGTAGGTGCCGCCGGGCACGCGCGAGAGGGCGTCGCGCACGGGCACGAAGAGCCCGCCTCCGTACGAGGCGAGCCGCCACACGTCGAGCGAGCCGACGCCGGGCACCTCGACGAGCCCGAGCCGCTCGAAGGGTACGACCCCGTCGGTGCCGGTCTCGACCTCGATGCGCGCGGGCTCCGCATCCTGGATCACGCACTCGAAGCGCCACGCCGGGTCGTAGGGCTTCACGCGCAGGCCCGTGAAGGCTTCGCGGTCGGCGGGCAGCAGGGGCGAGGCGGGGTGGTGCGCGAAGAGCTCGTCGCGCGTGCGCCGCCAGTGGTCGTGCGCGGCGGGCAGGTCGGTCGCGGCGCGCAGCTCGGCGTAGAGCGCGGCCGTGCGCCGCCGCCAGTCGGCGACGGCGAGAGCGCTGATGGCGCGGTCTGGGGCCGAGCCGTTCGCGGCTCCGCTGTCGCCGGTCACGTCGTACCACCGGGGGCTCGAGTACCACCGAACTGTGCCGCCCACCCGGGCGCGAGCTTCTGGATCTGCCGCCCGCGCAGCCGCCAGAACACCGCGAAGCCGAGCCCCGCGAACGGCGTCAGCAGCCCCGCGCGCACGTCGAGCGTGTCGTGGAAGCGCGTGCGCGTCGCGGGGCTCAGCGGGTTGGGCGCCACGGCCATGCGGTGGTGCCACCCCGTGACGACCGTCATCGCCCCGCTCAGCGGGCCGCCCTCGTCGTGCACGATGCGCGTGCCGTCGGGCAGCGTCTCGTCGCGCAGGCGGATCACCTGCGAGCCCATCGGCAGCGCCCCGAGCATGCGCAGCCGCACGCGGTGCTCCCCGCCCGGCCAGCGGTCGGGGAAGCCTCCGGGCTCGAGCGACTCGGCCGTCGTCAGCGGCCCCGACACCGCGCGGAACACCGCGGGGGAGTGCACCGCCTCCCACGCCGCATCGGCCGGGCAGTCGAGCAGCAGATCGAGTCGCACGCGCATGCGCCCAGTCTGCGGCACGTCGATACGATCGACCTGTGACCGGCCCTCTCGACTCCCCCGCGCCCGACGAGCAGCAGCGCTACCAGGTGCGGTTCGACGTCGGGCTCGACGGCGCTCGCCGCATCGGCGGCTCGGCCCACCTGCTGGTCTGGTGCGACGGCCTCGCGACCGAGCCCGTGCCGGTGGATGCCCTGCCCCCGCACCTCGAGGTCATCGACGCGCGCTGCGGCGCGGCGTCCGCGATCGCGCAGCGGCTGCTCGAGCTGCAGGCGGCGCGCGGCGAGCGCACGATGGTCGCGGTCGTCGCGGCGGGGGCGCCCGTGCAGGCTCCGGAGGGCATCCCCGTCGAGGACCAGCTGCTCGCGGGCGCCGTGATCGACGCGCTCGGCGCGGTCGGCATCGACGCGACGAGCCCCGAGGCGGCCGTCGCGGCGGCGGGCTACCAGGGGCTGCGCGGCGCCGTCGCCCACATGCTCAGCGCCTCGGTGGGCGGGCGCATGCTCTCGGCGACCGAGGGCCCCGAAGCCGTGAGTGCGGCGCGGGTGCGCTGGGAATCGACCGAACTCGTGGTGCTGCGGGAATTCGACCGGCAAGCCTGAGGTTGCGCTGGGAGACCAGCATCACTCGACCGCAGGAGGACCCATGAAGGCTCACGTCAACGGCACCGTCATCGCCGAAGCCCCCGAGAGCGAGCTCATCAAGATCGAGGGAAACTGGTACTTCCCGCCGTCGAGCATCGTCGAGGGGATGCTGACCACGAGCCCGACGCCGTACACCTGCCCGTGGAAGGGCGAGTGCCAGTACTTCACCGTGACGGTCGACGGCCAGGCCCTGCCCGACCGCGCGTGGAGCTACCCGACCCCGTACCCGAGCGGCATCGAGCGCGTCGGCACAGACTTCAGCAACTACGTGGCCTTCTGGAAGGAAGTCAGCGTCTCTGAGTAGCGTCTCCGAGTAGCGACTCTGAGTCGCAGCGATCACGAGCGGCGTCAGCGCGCGGCGAGCGCGTCGATGAACACCGACTGATCGCGCCACGTGATGATCGCGTCGCGGCTGAAGCCGCGCGAGCACCGACCGCACGACACGTCGCGGCTCGGCCGCCGGAAGCGCACGAACTCGTGCCCGCTCGGGCACGAGCCGCGCCACCGCGCGCGGTCGTCGGCGATCGGCCCGTCGTGCGTGACCCCGCCGACGTAGCCGAGCTCGCGCGCGATACGCCGCCACTCGGGGCCGTGCCCCGTGCGCGGCCCGGCGAGGGCGTGCGCGACCTCGTGCAGCAGGGTCTGGTGGATCGCGTCGTCGTCGAAGCGCAGCGCGAGGTGCCGCGACACGGTGATGCGCTGGCGCGCGAAGTCGCAGAGCCCGGCGCGCCGCGTCGCCCGGTCGAAGTCGAAGCTCCAGGAGGGTTCGAGGTGCAGCGCGAGCAGGGCGTTCGCCCAGTGCCGCACGCGCTCGAGATCACTCACAGCGACGATGGTAGACGCGACCACCGACCTCAGCCGCGCGGCGCGAGGGTGACGGCGATCAGCCGGTCGTCGAGCGCCCCGGGCGTGCCGTTCGCGTCGGTGTTGCTCGTGACGATGAGCAGCGAGCCCTGCGGCCCGGCGACCGCATCGCGGATGCGGCCGAGCTCGCCGACGAAGAACGCGCGGCCCGTGCCGGGGTCGTCGATGTCGACGACCCACAGCCTCTGGCCGCGCAGCGCGGCGAGGAAGAGGGTGTCGCCGACGATGCCGAGCCCGCTCGGGCTCGCCTCGCTCGTCGGCCACTGCTGCACCGGGTCGACGAAGCCCGCGCGGCCCCCGATGCCCTCGACGATGGGCCAGCCGTAGTTCGCTCCGGGTTCGATGCGGTTGAGCTCGTCCCAGGTGTTCTGGCCGAACTCGGCCGCCCACAGCTGCCCGGTGCGGTCGAACACGAGACCCTGCGGGTTGCGGTGCCCGAGCGAGTAGACGTACGAGCCCGGCACGGGGTTGTCGGCGGGAACATCCCCCTCGGGGGTCAGGCGCAGGATCTTGCCGACGAGCGAGCCCGGGTTCTGGGCCTGGTCGACGAGGCGGGCGTCGCCGGTGGTCGCGTAGAGCATCCCGTCGGGGCCGAACGCGAGCCGGCCGCCGTTGTGCGTGCGCGCTTTCGGGATGCCCGTGAGCAGCGCCTCGACCGCGCCGAGCCCGTACGAGCCGGGCGCCCCGGTGAGCTCGTACCGCACGATGCGGTTGTCGGAGGCCGCCGTGTGGAAGACGTAGAGGTACGGCGTGCCGACGTCGCGCGCGGCGAGCCCGAGCAGACCGCCCTCACCGCCCGGCACGACGCCCGCGACGGTGCCGACGTCGCGCAGCTCGCCCTCGGGGGTGAGCTCGAGCACGCGCGCCGTGTCGCGCTCGCTGATGAGCGTCGAACCGGTGGGCAGGGGCACGATCGACCACGGCGTCGTGAGGCCCGTCGCGAGCGGCGCGATCGAGCCCGACGGCACGAGGGGCACGATGGGCGCCTCGGGCGCCGCTGACGAGGCGCTCGGCGCGGGCGCCGGCGAACCCGCCCCGACCGGCGTCCGCTCGGGCGCCGCGCAGGCGGCGAGCAGCACGACCAGCGCGGCCGACGCCGAGACGATCAGCGACGGGCGGGCGGTGGCGCGTCGGCAGCGCATGGCGGCTCCTCCCCACGGTGTCGCGCCCAGCATCCCGCCGTCGGCTGGGGGATCGGTGTGTACCGTCGTCAGCAGGGTGTACTGTCGCGAAGTCACATGAGGAAAGGTCGCAATGTCACTCTTCGAGCAATTGGGCGGGTCGGCGGGTGTTCGGCGTCTCGTCGACGACCTCTCGCGCCGCCTCGATGACGACATCGTGCTGGGGCCGTTGTTCGACGGCGTCGTGGGCCCGACCCTGCAGCAGCATCGTGAGCACTACTTCGCCGCGGTGCTCGGCGGCCCAGAGAACTACGCGGGCCGCAGCCTGCGCGACGCCCACCGCTCGCTCGACCTCACCGACGAGCAGTTCGACCGCTTCGTGCACATCATCGAGGCGAGCCTCGAGGCCGTCGGCGCGCTCGACGAGCCGACCACCGAGGTGGTCGAGCTGCTCGAGCGCCTGCGCCCCGTCATCGTGACGCCGAGCCGCCCCGAGTGAAGAGGCTCGTCGCGGGCGCCGGAGAAGGCACCGCGGTCTGATCGCTCACGACGGGCGCCCCGGCGACCCAGTTGACGAGCTCGCGGCCGGCGACGACCGCGGCGGGGTGCGGCCCGCGCGCCATCAGCCGGGGCATCCAGTCGAGCGGCAGGCCCGATGCCGAGGCGATGAGTACGACGTTGCCGAAGCGGCGCCCCTTGAGCACGCTCGTCTCGGCGAGCGCGGCGACGTCGGCGAGCACGAGGCGCAGGGTCGCCGCCTGGCCGCGGGCGAAGGCGAGCCCCGGCCCGTCGGCGACATTGACGGCGATGATGCCGCCGGGGGCGAGGAAGGCGGCGACCTCGCGGTAGAACTCGACGCTCGTCACGTGGGCGGGGATGCGCGCACCGCTGAAGACGTCGACGACGACGAGGTCGACGGCCCCGTGCAGAGCCGCCGGCAGGCGCGCGAGCATCGCGCGGGCATCCCCGTAGCGCACCCTGATGCCCGACTGCTTCGGCAGCGGAAGATGCTCGCGCACGAAGCCGATGAGCGCCTCGTCGAGCTCGATGACCTGCTGGCGCGAGCCCGGGCGGGTGGCGTGGATGTACCGCGGCAGGGTCAGCGCCCCGGCCCCCAGGTGCAGTGCGGTCATGGGCTGGCCGGGGTCGCCCCACTCGTCGATGACGTGGCCGATGCGCTGCACGTACTCGAAGAACAGGCGGCTCGGATCGTCGAGATCGACGTGCGACTGCGGCGTGCCGTCGACGACGAGCGTGTAGCTGCCGTCGGCCCAGCGGTCGGGCTCGATGACGGCGCGCAGGCCGCTCGGCAGGCGCAGCTCGAGGGTTCCGCTCATGCCCGACAGCGTGCCACACCCGCGCCCGGCGCAGCGGAACTGAGGGTCGCTCACGAGAATTGAGTAATCGAGGGCCCCCGGGCGGCATCCCCACCCGGCAGACTCGAGGGGCGGCATCGGTCCGCCACATCATGAGCGCAGCGGAGGGTGCGATGAGCCTGTACGACGAGATCGGCGGGGGCCGCGTCATCGCCACGGCGGTGAGCGTCTTCTCCACGCGCGTCACCGACGACCCCGAGCTCGCACCCTGGTTCGCCGAGGTCGACCTCGACCGGCTCCGGGCGCACCAGCGCGCCTTCCTCACGGCGGCGCTCGGGGGGCCCGACCTGTTCACGGGCCGCAGCATGGCGAGTGCCCATGCCGGTCTCGGCATCTCGATCGAGGCCTTCGACCGCGTGCTCGAGCACCTCGCCTACACGCTCTTCGACCTCGGACTCAGCTACGAGCAGGTGACGACGGTCATCGACGGTCTGCGCCCGGTGGGCGAGCAGATCGTCGAGGAGGCCTCGGTCGCGACCTAGGCCGACATCTCGCCGAACCCGAGGGCGGTCGGCAGTTCGCCGCGGCTGCGCACCCCGAGCTTCGTGTACGCCGACTGCAGGTGGTTGTTGACCGTGCGCGGTGACAGGAACAGCCGGCTCGCGATGTCGTTGCTCGGCATGCCCCGGCCGGCGAGCGTCGCGATCTCGCGCTCGCGGGCCGTCAGCGGTTCGAGCTCGCTGCCGACGTGCAAGGGGGCGGTGGATGCGCCCTCCGTGCGCTCGGCGAGCGTGCGCGCGCGACCGGCGAGCTGCGCCGCCTCGCGCCCGCGACCCTCGCGGCGGGCGGCATCCGCCGCGAGCGCGAGGGTCTCCGCGGCGTGCAGCATGAACCCGGCCCGCTCCCAGTCGTCGCCCACCGCGGCGAGCTCATCGAGCGCGCCCGCGGCCATGGCGCTCGCGGTGCGGGCGCGCAGCCGCAGCACGGGCGAGTCGGCCTCGGCGAGCATCGACTCGAGCAGACCGGCCGCCGTCGCGGCGTCGCCGAGGCGCGCGAGGTCGAGCGCCAGGATGCTCGCGAAGTCGAGGTCGCCCGAGGCGACCCGCTGGCGGGTGCGCTCGGCGAGGCGCGCGCGCGCGGCCGCGGCGTTGCCGGTGACCGCTTCGACCCAGGCCCAGCCGAGCAGCAGCAGCGAGTCGTCCTCGATGAGCGCTTCGGGTATCTCGGCGAGCACGGCGCGGGCCTCGGCGACGAGTCCCTGCTGGGCCCGCACGCGCGCCAGCATGCCGCGCCCCAGCGGCTCGTAGCCGCGCGGCCCGCGGGTGCGCGCCCCGGCGATGACGTCTTTCAGCCAGCGCGCCGAGGTCTCGAGCCGGCCCATCGCGAGGTTCACGGCGGCGAGCGTGAACTCGGCTTGCCGCCCGCGCAGCTCGTCGTCGAGCACAATGGCCTCGCCGAGGGCGTCGGCGGCGAGCGCGCGCGCCTCGTCGAGCCGGCAGGCCTGCGTGAGCGTCACCGCCCGCATCAGGTAGGCGACCCGGAGGGGGATCGACGAGTCGTGCAGTCGCGCCGCGGCGAGTGCGCGCTCGGTCGTGCGCAGGGCGTCGTCGATGCGGCCGAGCGCGACATAGGGCACGGCGCTGTTGAGGTCGAGCTCGGCCTGCTCGGCGGCGCTGGCCTCGTCGGTGATGAGCTCGAGCTCGGCGAGCGCCTCGCGCGGCCGCTCGAGACCGACGAGGATGCGGGCGCGAGCCTGGTGCAGCCGGCGTGCGGCCTCGGGCAGTCGCTCGGCCGCACCGTCGAGCAGGGCGAGCGCCTCCTCGAAGCGCCCGCTCACCGTGATGAGCGCCGTCGACGTCATGGTGAGGATGCGCGCGGTGCGGTGCTGGTCGTCAGGGGAGGCGGCGTCGAGCTCGCGTGCCCGGGCGAGCACCGCGAGCGCGTCGTCGACGCGGCCGAGCTTGATGAGGGCATCCGCGTGGATCAGCAGCAGCTCGGTATCGACCGTGCCCGACTGCGCGGCTGCTCCGGCCAGCCGGGCGACGAGGTCGAAGTCTTCCGTGAGCAGAGCCAGCCGGGCGGCGTCGCCCAGGAACGCGGCGTCGCCCGGGGCGCCGGCGTCGAGCCGCCAGGTCGCGATGCGCACCGCGTCGGCCTCGCGGTCGGGCGAGGTGTCGGCGCGCGCCGCGTGATCGAGCAGCAGGTCGATGCGCCGCAGCGTCGGCACGCGCGCTTGCATGGCGGCGGCGTACTGGGGATGCGCGATCGTCGCGAGAAAGCGCCCCGCCTCCGACCGCAGCTGCACGAGCTGCTGCTGCTCGAGCTCGCCGAGCGCCGCGCGCAGCTCGGGCTCGGCGAGGTGCGCGAGCGGGATGGTCTGGCACACCGCGAGGCGCTCCATGACCTCGCGCTGTGCCGGGGCGAGCTCGGCGAGACGGCCGGCGATGAGCTCGCCGAGCGCTGTCGATCCTGCGGGAGAACCCTGCAGCAACCAGGTGCCGTGCTGCTCGGTGAGGCTCGCCGTGCCGAGCGCGTGCGCGACGAGCTCACGCAGGAAGAGCGGGTTGCCGCCCGAGGCGCCGTGCAGGGCGACCACCGTCTGGTGGGCGACGCTGCCGCCCAGCACGGCGGGGAGCAGGGCGTCGACGTCGGCGACCGAGAGTGGCTCGAGTGCGATGCGCAGTCCGCGGTCCGAGGTCCACAGGGCGACCATGGGCTCGGGCAGCGGCTCGCCGTCACGGGCGGTGGCGAGCAGCGTGACGGCGCCGCTCGCGGCGAGCTGGGCGAGCACCGCGACCGACAGGGCGTCGAGCTGCGGCAGGTCGTCGACCACGACGAGCAGCGGGCCGTCGACGCGGCGCTGCGCCGCGAGCTCTTCGGCGAAGGCCATGAGGGTCGCCGTGTCGGTGCCGATGCGCGCGATGTCCTGCCTCGTCGCTCCCATGAGGGGGATGAGCGCCGCGAGCGGCACGGCCGAGAGGCTCGCGCTCGCGAGGATGCGGTTGCCGCGCCAGCCCGAGGCCTCGAGCGCGCGCGTCAGTTCGCTCGCGAGCCGGGACTTGCCGATACCCGCCCCGCCCGAGAGCACGACGAGGGCCACCTGGCCCGACTCGAGCGCGCCGCGCGCCTGGGCGAGCTGCGGCTCGCGGCCGACCAGCGGCCAGAGGCCATCGGCCCGTGCCGCCGGCGCGTCGGGGGGATTCGGGCTCATCGGCGGCTGCGTCCTTCACGACGACCAGTGAGGGCGCCGGTCCGGCGCTGATTCCGAAGTGTACTCAGCGATCGCGCCGCGGGGGAGAGGTGCGGTGCGGTTCGAGGATCGATGATCGGGCATCCCGAGGCCGTTCGCGGCCGACCGCGATCGCGAGGCGCGCGGTTATAGCGCAGCGACCGCGATTGGTCAAGAATCCGACTGGACACGGCGGCGTGAGCGCCCCTAGTATTGAGGTTTGCGCTCCCATGTCTGATCAGCCGCCATATGGCGGGCGGCGATCGTGCCCCGAGTATAGCGGCGGGGTGGATTCCGATTGCACGGAATCCCCGCGGGTCCGGCGCGTCCATTCGACCGCACTCACCTGTCGACGACCGACAGAATCCGGGCTACTCGCCCACGGAGGTTAGATCCTTGGCTGCTGCGCGCACCGCTAAGAACCAGTCCCCCAAGAACGGCCGCACCGCATCGCGGCTCTCTTTCGCCAAGATCAGTGACACGCTGACCGTTCCCGATCTGCTCGCCCTGCAGACCGAGAGCTTCGACTGGCTCGTCGGCAACGACGCCTGGAAGGCCCGCCTCGCCGAAGCGCAGGCCGCCGGTCGCACCGACGTGCCGACGCACAGCGGGCTCGAAGAGATCTTCGAAGAGATCAGCCCGATCGAAGACCTCGGCGAGACCATGCAGCTCTCGTTCACGAACCCCTACCTCGAAGAGCAGAAGTACTCGATCGACG
This sequence comes from uncultured Microbacteriaceae bacterium, assembly GCA_964540305.1. GTDB lineage: Bacteria > Actinomycetota > Actinomycetes > Actinomycetales > Microbacteriaceae > Microcella. Next base: position 100,485 of record CAZILZ010000002.1, read on the forward strand.
AGTGCAAAGAGCGCGGCAAGACCTACGCCGCACCGCTCTACGTCGAGGCCGAGTTCATGAACCACATGACCGGTGAGATCAAGACCCAGACGGTCTTCATGGGCGACTTCCCGCTCATGACCGAGAAGGGCACCTTCATCATCAACGGCACCGAGCGCGTCGTGGTGTCGCAGCTCGTGCGCTCGCCCGGTGTGTACTTCGAGCGCCAGCTCGAGAAGACGACCGACAAAGACGTCTACACCGCCCGCATCATCCCGAGCCGCGGCGCGTGGCTCGAGTTCGAGGTCGACAAGCGCGACCAGGTCGGCGTGCGCATCGACCGCAAGCGCAAGCAGTCGGTGACGGTCTTCCTCAAGGCCCTCGGTCTGACGACGGAGGAGATCCGCGAGAAGTTCGCCGGGTTCGACTCGATCGAGCAGACCCTGGAGAAAGACGCCATCCTCACGAAGGAAGAGGCGCTCAAAGACATCTACCGCAAGCTGCGCCCGGGCGAGCAGGTGGCCGCCGAGGCAGCGCGCGCGCTCCTCGACAACTTCTACTTCAACCCGAAGCGCTACGACCTCGCGAAGGTCGGCCGCTACAAGATCAACCGCAAGCTCGGCGTGGATGCTCCGCTCGCCGACTCGGTGCTGAGCGTCGACGACATCGTCGCGACGATCCGCTACATGGTCTCGCTGCACGAGGGTCGCACGACCCTTCCCGGCCAGCGCGACGGCAAGCCCGTCGATCTGCGTCTCGATGTCGACGACATCGACCACTTCGGCAACCGCCGCATCCGCGCGGTCGGCGAGCTCATCCAGAACCAGGTGCGCACGGGCCTGAGCCGCATGGAGCGCGTCGTGCGCGAGCGCATGACGACGCAAGACATCGAGGCGATCACGCCGCAGACCCTGATCAACGTGCGCCCCGTCGTGGCCGCGATCAAAGAGTTCTTCGGCACCTCGCAGCTCTCGCAGTTCATGGACCAGAACAACCCGCTCGCGGGTCTCACCCACAAGCGCCGCCTGTCGGCGCTCGGCCCGGGTGGTCTGAGCCGCGAGCGCGCGGGCGTCGAGGTGCGCGACGTGCACCCCTCGCACTACGGCCGCATGTGCCCGATCGAGACCCCGGAAGGCCCGAACATCGGCCTCATCGGCTCGCTCGCCTCGTTCGCGCGCATCAACGCGTTCGGGTTCATCGAGACCCCGTACCGCCGCGTCACCAAGGGCAAGGTCACGGGCACGATCGACTACCTGACCGCCAGCGAGGAAGACGACCACGTCGTCGCCCAGGCCGGTGCGCCGCTCAACAAAGACGGCTCGTTCGCCGAAGAGCGCGTGCTCGTGCGCCGCAAGGGCGGCGAGGTCGAGCTCGTGCCGTCGGAGCAGGTCGACTACATGGACGTCTCGCCGCGCCAGATGGTGTCGGTCGCGACCTCGCTCATCCCGTTCCTCGAGCACGACGACGCGAACCGCGCCCTCATGGGTGCCAACATGCAGCGTCAGGCCGTCCCGCTGCTCCGCTCCGAGTCGCCGCTCGTCGGCACCGGCATGGAGAGCTACGCGGCCGTCGACGCCGGCGATGTCATCACCGCCACGGCGGCCGGTGTCGTCGCCTCGGTCTCGGCCGACTCGGTGACGGTGCAGCTCGATGAGGGCGGCACGCACGACTACGTGCTGCGCAAGTTCGACCGCTCGAACCAGGGCACGAACTACAACCACCGCGTCGTAGTCAGTGCGGGCGACCGCATCGAGGTCGGCGAGGTCATCGCCGACGGCCCGGCCACCGAGAACGGCGAGCTCGCGCTCGGCAAGAACCTGCTCGTCGCGTTCATGTCGTGGGAGGGCCACAACTTCGAAGACGCGATCATCCTCAGCCAGAACCTCGTGAAGGACGACACGCTGTCGTCGATCCACATCGAGGAATACGAGGTGGATGCCCGCGACACGAAGCTCGGAAAAGAGGAGATCACGCGTGACCTCCCCAACGTCAGCCCCGAGCTGCTGGCCGACCTCGACGAGCGCGGCATCATCCGCATCGGTGCCGAGGTCCGCCCCGGCGACATCCTCGTCGGCAAGGTCACGCCGAAGGGCGAGACCGAGCTGAGCGCCGAGGAGCGCCTGCTGCGCGCGATCTTCAACGAGAAGTCGCGCGAGGTGCGCGACACCTCGCTCAAGGTGCCCCACGGCGAGCAGGGCACGATCATCGGCGTCAAGGTGTTCGATGCGCAAGACGGCGACGACGAGCTCGGCTCGGGCGTCAACCAGCGCGTGGTCGTCTACATCGCCCAGAAGCGCAAGATCTCCGAGGGCGACAAGCTCGCCGGCCGCCACGGCAACAAGGGCGTCATCTCGAAGATCCTGCCGGTGGAGGACATGCCGTTCCTCGAAGACGGCACCCCCGTCGACATCGTGCTCAACCCGCTCGGCGTGCCCGGCCGCATGAACTTCGGTCAGGTGCTCGAGATCCACATGGGCTGGGCGGCATCGCGCGGCTGGAAGATCGAGGGCGCTCCCGAGTGGGCGGAGGGCATCCCCGCCAACGCCCGCGAGGCGGCACCCGGCACCAAGATCGCCACCCCGGTGTTCGACGGTGCGCGCGAGGACGAGATCGCCGGTCTGCTCGACTCGACCCTGCCGAACCGCGACGGTGTGCGCATGATCGACTCGACCGGGAAGGCGCGTCTGTTCGACGGCCGTTCGGGCGAGCCGTTCCCCGACCCGATCTCGGTCGGCTACATGTACATCCTCAAGCTCCACCACCTCGTCGACGACAAGATCCACGCGCGCTCGACGGGCCCCTACTCGATGATCACGCAGCAGCCCCTGGGCGGTAAGGCCCAGTTCGGCGGCCAGCGGTTCGGCGAGATGGAGGTGTGGGCCCTTGAGGCGTACGGTGCGGCCTACGCGCTGCAAGAGCTCCTGACGATCAAGTCCGACGACATCCTCGGCCGCGTGAAGGTCTACGAGGCGATCGTCAAGGGCGAGAACATCCAAGAGCCCGGTATCCCCGAGAGCTTCAAGGTGCTCATCAAAGAGATGCAGTCGCTGTGCCTGAACGTCGAGGTGCTCTCGGCCGACGGCACCGTGCTCAGCCTGAAAGACACGGACGACGAGGTCTTCCGTGCCGCTGAAGAGCTGGGCATCAACATCTCCACCCGCTTCGAGTCCTCGTCGATCGACGAGATCTGATCCGGGCCCCCGAGTATTCGCTAGACGCCGAATTTCGCACAACGCAGACGACTGCAAGTAAGAGAAGAGATACACGTGCTCGACGCCAAAACTTTCGATGAGCTCCGCATCGGCCTCGCGACCGCCGACGACATCCGTCGCTGGTCGCACGGCGAGGTGAAGAAGCCGGAGACGATCAACTACCGCACGCTCAAGCCCGAGAAAGACGGCCTGTTCGGCGAGCAGATCTTCGGGCCTTCCCGCGACTGGGAGTGCTCGTGCGGCAAGTACAAGCGCGTGCGCTTCAAGGGCATCGTGTGCGAGCGCTGCGGCGTGGAGGTCACCAAGTCCTCCGTGCGCCGCGAGCGCATGGGCCACATCGAGCTCGCCGCGCCCGTCACGCACATCTGGTACTTCAAGGGTGTGCCCAGCCGCCTCGGCTACCTGCTCGACATGGCGCCGAAAGACCTCGAGAAGGTCATCTACTTCGCCGCCTACATGGTCATCTCGATCGATGAAGACGGCCGTCACGCCGACCTCCCCGGGCTCGAGAACGAGCTGCGCCTCGAGATCAAGACCCTCGAGGGTCAGCGCGACGCCGGCATCGCGACCCGCATGCAGCGGCTCGAGACCGAGCTCGCCGAGCTCGAGGCCGAGGGCGCCAAGGCCGACCAGAAGCGCAAGGTGAAAGACGCCGGCGAGAAAGAGATGGGGCAGATCCGCAAGTCGTTCGACGAGCAGATCGCCCAGCTCGAGCGCGTGTGGGAGGACTTCCGCACCCTCAAGGTCGGCGACCTCAAGCCGGAGGACTCCGTCTTCCAAGAGCTGCAAGACCGCTTCGGCCTGTACTTCGAGGCCCACATGGGTGCCGAGGCCATCAAGAAGCGCCTCGAGGCCTTCGACCTCGCCGCCGAGAGCGAGCTGCTGCACGAGCAGATCGCGACGGGCAAGGGCCAGAAGAAGATCCGCGCCATCAAGCGCCTGAAGGTCGTCAACTCCTTCCTGCAGACCGGCAACTCGCCGGCCGCGATGGTGCTGGATGTCGTGCCGGTCATCCCGCCGGAGCTCCGGCCGATGGTGCAGCTCGACGGCGGCCGCTTCGCGACCTCCGACCTGAACGACCTGTACCGCCGCGTGATCAACCGCAACAACCGCCTCCGTCGCCTGCTCGACCTCGGTGCCCCCGAGATCATCGTCAACAACGAGAAGCGCATGCTGCAGGAGGCCGTCGACGCGCTGTTCGACAACGGTCGTCGCGGTCGCCCCGTCACGGGCACCGGCAACCGGGCGCTCAAGTCGCTCAGCGACATGCTCAAGGGCAAGCAGGGCCGGTTCCGCCAGAACCTGCTCGGCAAGCGCGTCGACTATTCGGGCCGCTCGGTCATCGTCGTCGGCCCGCAGCTCAAGCTGCACCAGTGCGGTCTGCCGAAGCTCATGGCGCTCGAGCTGTTCAAGCCCTTCGTCATCAAGCGCCTCATCGACCTGGGCCACGCGCAGAACATCAAGAGCGCCAAGCGCATGGTCGAGCGCTCGCGCCCGCAGGTGTGGGACGTGCTCGAGGAGATCATCCGCGAGCGCCCCGTGCTGCTGAACCGCGCTCCCACGCTGCACCGCCTCGGCATCCAGGCCTTCGAGCCTCAGCTCGTCGAGGGCAAGGCCATCCAGCTGCACCCGCTCGTCTGCGCGGCGTTCAACGCCGACTTCGACGGCGACCAGATGGCCGTGCACCTCCCGCTGTCGGTTGAGGCTCAGGCCGAGGCCCGCATCCTCATGCTCGCCTCGAACAACATCCTGAAGCCGTCTGACGGCCGCCCGGTGACGGTTCCCACGCAGGACATGATCATCGGCCTGCACCACCTCACGACCGTGCGCGAGGGCGCGGCTGGCGAGGGCCGTGCGTTCTCGTCGGTCGCCGAGGCGATCATGGCCATGGACCAGGGCTCGCTGCACCTCAACGCGCCCATCCGCATCCGTCTCTACGGCGAGAAGTTCGCCGACGGCCGCGAGCTGCGCGAGACCACGCTCGGTCGCGCGCTGTTCAACGAGCAGCTGCCGGCCGACTACCCGTTCGTCGATGCTGTCGCCGACAAGGGCGCGATCTCGCAGATCGTCAACGATCTCGCCGAGCGCTACCCGAAGACGATCGTCGCCGCGACGCTCGACAAGGTGAAGGATGCGGGCTTCTACTGGGCCACGCGCTCCGGCGTGACCGTCGCGCTCAGCGACGTGCTCACTCCGCCGAAGAAGAAGCAGATCGTCGCGGAGTACGAGAAGAAGGCCGCCAAGATCCAGGCGCAGTTCGACAAGGGTCTGACGACCGATGACGAGCGTCGCCGCGAGCTCGTCGAGCTCTGGACGGAGGGCACGAAGGCCGTCAACGACGAGATGCGCGCCAACTTCCCGACCGACAACACCATCAACCGCATGGTGACCTCGGGCGCTCGAGGCAACTGGCTGCAGGTCGGCAACATCGCCGGCATGCGCGGCCTGGTGTCGAACCCGCGCGGTGAGATCATCGCCCGCCCGATCATCAACTCGTACCGCGAGGGCCTGTCGGTGGCCGAGTACTTCATCGCCACCCACGGTGCGCGCAAGGGTCTCGCCGACACCGCGCTGCGCACGGCCGACTCGGGCTACCTGACGCGTCGACTCGTCGATGTGGCGCAAGACGTCATCATCCGCGAGGAAGACTGCGGCACCGGCAAGGGCCTCGACTTCACGATCGCCCACGAGGTCGACGGGGGCTGGGTGCGCGACGACAACGTCGAGAACCTGGTCTTCGCCCGTACCCTCGCGGCCGACGCGGTGAGCGCCTCGGGCGAGGTCGTGGCGCAGGCAGGAGCCGATGTCGGCGACGTGCTGATCGATCAGCTCGTCGCGGCGGGCGTGGCCGAGATCAAGGTGCGCTCGGTGCTCACGTGCGAGTCGGCGGTCGGCGTCTGCGCCGCCTGCTACGGCCGCTCGCTCGCCACCGGCACGCGCGTCGACCTCGGTGAGGCCGTCGGCATCATCGCGGCCCAGTCGATCGGCGAGCCCGGCACCCAGCTGACGATGCGCACGTTCCACACCGGTGGATCGGCGTCGGCGGCCGACATCACGCAGGGCCTGCCCCGCGTGACCGAGCTCTTCGAGGCGCGCACGCCGAAGGGCGCGAGCCCCATCGCCGAGAGCGCGGGTCGCATCAGCATCGACGACAACGGCACGCTGCTCAAGATCGTGCTCACGCCCGACAACGGCGAGGAGGAGGTGGCGTACTCGGTCTCCAAGCGCGCCACGCTGCTCGTGGAGGACGGCCAGCACGTCGAGCTCGGCCAGCAGATCTTCGTCGGCACCGTCGACCCGAAAGAGGTTCTGCGCGTCAAGGGCGTCCGCGCCGTGCAGCAGCACCTCGTCGAGGGTGTTCAGGGGGTCTACCGCTCGCAGGGCGTGCCGATCCACGACAAGCACCTCGAGGTCATCGTGCGCCAGATGCTGCGCAAGGTCACCGTCGTCGACCACGGCGAGACCGATCTGCTGCCCGGCGAGCTCGTCGACCGCTCGAAGTACAACCAGATCAACCGCGCCGCGCTCGCCGAGGGCAAGAAGACCGCCTCGGCTCGCCAGGAGGTCATGGGCATCACCAAGGCCTCGCTCGCGACCGAGTCGTGGTTGTCGGCGGCCTCCTTCCAGGAGACCACGCGCGTGCTCACGCAGGCGGCCATGGAGGGCAAGAGCGACCCGTTGCTCGGCCTGAAAGAGAACGTGATCATCGGCAAGCTGATCCCGGCCGGTACCGGTCTGCCCGCGTACCGCAACGTCACGGTCGAGGCGACGGAGGAGGCGAAGGCCGAGCGGTACCCCAACCGCATCTTCGCCGACGACACCGCCCTCACCGAGGCCGACCTGTCGTTCGTCGACTTCGACACCTTCTCGAGCGACGACTACACCCCGGGCACGTACAACTAGGCACGAACCCGCATCGAGTGCGCCCGCAGAGCCCTTCGGCTCTGCGGGCGCACTCGTTCTGGGGGCAGACCGCGCCCGCGGTCTGCGGTTCACTGGGGTAGTGAACATCCGTCGCGACTCAGGCTTCACGCTCATCGAGCTGGTCGTGGTGATCCTCATCGTCGGCATCCTCGCCGCGATCGCCGTGCCGATCTTCCTCGCGACCCTCGACCAGGCGCGCGCGAGCGCCCTCCAGGCCGCCCTCGCGAACGCGCGCCTCGCCGTGGCTCTCGCTGTGGTGGAGGGCGAGGCCCTGCCCGTCGGCGCCGAGCGCGACGCGATCCTGACGGCGAGCGGCGACGGCGACATCACGCTCACCCTCACCGGCTCGGGCACCGAATTCTGCCTCGGCGGAGTCCACGCACTCCTCGCCGATCCGTGGGCGGGCACGCAGCAGGTCGTGCCGACCCGGGGCGCCACCTGCGCGGCTGACGGAACGATCATCCTGCCCTGAGCCGAACCGCCGGGGCCGCGGTGGCGAATACTCCGTGAGCGCCACCATCGGGGTGGGGCTCGTGTGAACAATGTGACTGGTGTGGACTACCCCCGAACGCGGGACTATTGTCAGCAGTACGGCGTGTCGTACCGTGACGGTCAGGCAGTCCGTGCAAGCCCCTCAGTATCGAGGGGCGGGCGTCCAGGGGGGAGGGTTCTGCCGTGGTATCCGTGAGCGAAGTACTCATCATCCGTGGGCTGCTGCCCATCGAGACGCTCGACAAGGTGCGCGACGAGGGTGACGATGTCGTCGTCGACGACCTCCTCGGGCGCGGGCTCGTCTCGCCTTCGCAGGTCGCCTCCGCGAAAGCTGAGGTCGCCGGGCTGTCGTTCGTCGAGCTCGCCGAGTATCCCGTCGACCGCGCCGCCGTGGCGCTCGTGCCGGCCGCGCTCTGCCGCCGCCACAGCATCCTGCCCATCCACGCCACCGCCACGACCATCACGCTCGCGATGGTCGAACCGGGCGACGTGCTCGCGATGGACGATGTGCGAGCGCTGACCCGCATGCACGTCGTGGCGGTCGTCGCGGAGAAGAACGACCTCGTCGCGGCCATCAACCGACTTCACCGCGCCGACAGCGAGCTCAGCGACCTGTCGACCGCTATTCAAGAGGAGTCGGCTCCCAGCCAGACCGACGAGGTCGCGCTGCGCGAGGCCGACGCCGACGACGCGCCCATCGTGCGCTTCGTGAACCTCATCATCGGCCAGGCGATCCAAGACCTCGCGTCCGACATCCACATCGAGCCGGGCGAGTTCGAGATGCGCGTGCGGTACCGCATCGACGGCGTGCTGCACGATGTGCAGCAGGCGCCCAAGAACATCCAGAACGGCGTCATCTCGCGCCTCAAGATCATGAGCGACATCAACATCGCCGAGCGCCGGCGGCCGCAGGACGGCCGCATGTCGGTGCAGCACGGCGGGCAGGTGATCGACCTCCGCGTCGCGACCCTTCCCACGGTGTGGGGCGAGAAGGTCGTCATGCGCATCCTCGACAACAATGCGACCCGTCGCGATATCGGCGACCTCGGGATGCTCGACCGCAACCTGACCGTCTACCGCAACTCGTACACCAAGCCCTACGGCATGATCCTCGTGACCGGACCGACCGGCTCGGGAAAGTCGACCACGCTGTACACGACGCTGCACGCCGTCGCTCGCCCCGAGATCAACGTCATCACGGTCGAAGACCCGGTCGAGTACCGCATGGCCGGCATCAACCAGGTGCAGGTGAATCCGAAGGCAGGGCTCACGTTCGCGAGCGCGCTGCGCAGCATCCTGCGCTCCGACCCGGATGTCGTGCTCATCGGTGAGATCCGCGACCAGGAGACCGCCCAGATCGCCATCGAAGCCTCGCTCACGGGCCACCTCGTGCTGTCGACCCTGCACACCAACGATGCGCCGAGTGCGATCACGCGACTCATCGAGATGGACATCGAGCCCTTCCTCGTGGGTTCGGCACTCGACTGCGTCGTGGCCCAGCGCCTCGCGCGCAAGCTCTGCGACCGCTGCAAGCAGCTGCAGGAGTACGAGCTGTCGCACCTCGACAACCTCGGTTTCGGTCGGCGCGAAGACGAGCTCAGCCCGCGTTTCTACCACGCGGTCGGCTGCTCCGCCTGCTCGGGCACCGGCTACCGCGGCCGCCTCGCTCTGCACGAGGTCATGTACGTGACCGAAGAGATCGAGCGGCTCGCTGTCGCCCGCGCCTCGAGCGCCGAGATCATGCACACCGCGACCGCCCAGGGCATGCTGACCCTGCGTCAAGACGGCTGGGCGAAGGTGCGGGCCGGCATGACGTCGATCGAAGAGGTACTGCGCGTCGTGGCCTGACGACACGCTCGAACGTGCGCGGCCGCGTCGGGGGGCGCGGCCGCGCGACAATCGCACCACGACCACGCACCACGACGCACCCGCACCACGCACACTTGAGGGGGACACCATGACGGACTCGCTGGGATTCGGCCAGGCGGTCGATGCCGCGCAGGCCGCGGGAGGCCGCCGCGTATGGTCCGTCACCGCTGAGGAGGGGGCTGCCGCCGCGGCGGAGGCCGCCGCGCAGGCGTCCGCGCTCGCCGCCGCCCACGCCGCGGCGCCGCCGTTCGTGCCCTCGACGGTGACGCCGATGCCCGACCTCTCGACCGGCATGCCGCACCTCGCGCCGCCGCCGCCCGTGGGCCAGAGCCCCGTCGCTGGTCCTGCCCCGACGGCCGGCCTTCCTGCCGCGCCCGTGGCGAACGCGCCGGAACCGGTCGCACCAGGACCGACCGCCGTTGCGCCGGTCGCACCCGTGGCCGCCGCGCCGGTGCCCGCGGGGCCGGATGCTCCGCCTCCCGTCGGCGTCGCCACGATCGCCGCACCGCCGCCCGTGCGCACCGGCACGGTGCTCGAGGGGATCCACCCCTCGCTTCTCGCGGCGCTCGACGACGTCATCGCTCGCGGCGGCTCCGACCTGCACATCGCCGCCGATGCCCCGCCGATGGTGCGCGTCGACGGCGAGCTCAAGCCCGTCACGGGCGCAGCGGTGTGGAGCCGCGCCGAGGTCGCGAGCATCCTCGAGAGCATCATGAACGAGCACCATCGCGACACCTTCGCGCGCGAGTGGGAGCTCGACTTCGCGATCAGCCCGCGCGGCGACTTCCGGTTCCGCGTGAACTTCTACAGAGACCGCGACGCCATGGCCGGGGCCTTCCGTCTCATCCCGACCGAGATCAAGTCGCTCAAGCAGCTCGGCGTTCCCGGCGTCGTCTCGAAGTTCGCGGCGCTGCCGCGCGGGCTCGTGCTCGTCACCGGCCCCACCGGTTCGGGCAAGTCGACGACGCTCGCGGCGCTCATCGACCTCGTCAACAAGACGCGGTCCGACCACATCGTCACGATCGAAGACCCGATCGAGTTCGTGCACCAGAACCAGCGCTCGCTCGTGAACCAGCGCGAGGTCGGCAGCGACACGCACTCGTTCGCCGACGCGCTCAAGCGCGTTCTGCGACAAGACCCCGACGTCATCCTCATCGGCGAGTTGCGCGACCTCGAGACCGTGTCGACGGCGCTCACCGCCGCCGAGACCGGCCACCTCGTGTTCGCGACGCTGCACACGCAGTCGGCCGCGCAGACGATCGACCGCATCATCGACGTGTTCCCGCCGCACCAGCAAGGGCAGGTGCGCTCGCAGCTCGCCCTCACGCTGCAGGGTGTCGTCTGCCAGACGCTGCTGCCGCGCGCCACGGGTCAGGGCCGCATCATCGCGACCGAGATCATGATGACGACGGGAGCCATCGCGAACCTCATCCGCGAGGGCAAGACCTACCAGATCACGTCGGCGCTGCAGGCCGGGCGCGAGTCGGGCATGCACACCATGGACCAGCACCTCGCCGACCTCGTCAACAGCCACATGGTCACGCACGAGGCGGCGACGCAGAAGATGCAAGACGCCGAGAACTTCAACCGCCTCGTGCACCGCACCGGGGCCGGCGCGGCCGCGAGCGCACCGTTCGCCGACGGATTCGGAGGGACGCGCTAGTGGCCGCCACGCTCACCTACTCGTACACGGGCCGCGATTCGAGCGGCAAGATGGTCAAGGGCCGGGTGGATGCCGCGGGCGAGGCCTCGGTCGTCTCGCGCCTGCGCACCATGGGCATCGCCCCCGTCTCGATCCAGCAGGTCACGGGGGGCACGGGTCTCAACCGCGACATCTCGTTGGGCGGACTCTTCGACAAGAAGGTCACGATCAAAGACCTGTCGGTCATGAGCCGGCAGCTCGCGACGATGATCGGTGCGGGTCTGCCGCTGCTGAAGTCGCTCACGATCCTCGCCGACCAGTCTGAGAACCCGAAGCTCGCCACGACGCTCGACGAGGTGCGCGGCGCGGTGGAGGAGGGCGGCACGTTCTCCGACAGCCTGGCGAAGCATCCCCGCATCTTCCCGCCGATCTTCGTGAACCTCGTGCGCGCGGGCGAGGTGGGCGGTTTTCTCGAGACCTCGCTCGAATCGGTCGCGAAGAACTACGAGAAGGAGGTGGAGTTGAAGGCGACGATCAAGTCGGCCCTCACCTACCCCGTCGTGGTGCTCATCATGGCGCTGCTGGCCGTGGTCGGCATGATCCTCTTCATCGTCCCCGTCTTCGACGACCTCTTCAAAGACCTCGGCGGCGAGCTGCCCCTGCCGACGCGCATCCTCGTGGGGATCTCACAGAACATGGTGTGGCTCGGGCCGCTCGTGCTCGTCGGTGCCATCGTCGGCACGATCTGGTGGCGGGCGAACCGTCACACGCCGAAGTTCCGGTCGGTGTGGGAGCCCATGCTGCTCAAGATGCCCGTCTTCGGCGACCTCTTCAAGAAGATCGCGATCGCACGCTTCACCCGCAACTTCGGCACGATGATCGGCTCGGGCGTGCCGATCTTGCAGGCCCTATCGATCATCGGGTCGACGTCGGGCAACTGGGAGGTCGAGCAGGCGGTGCAGTCAGTGCAAGACTCCGTGCGGCAGGGCCGCACGATCGCGGCTCCCCTCGCGACGCAGCCGATCTTCCCCAGCATGGTGACGCAGATGATCGCGGTGGGTGAAGACTCGGGTGCGCTCGAGACGATGCTCGAGAAGATCGCCGACTTCTACGACAGCGAGGTGCAGAGCACCACCGAGGCGCTCACGTCGCTCATCGAGCCGCTCATGATCGCGTTCCTCGGGGTCATCCTCGGCGGCATGATCGTGGCGCTCTACCTGCCCATCTTCGACATCTTCAACCAGATCTAGCAGCCACGCCGAAGTGACCCCCGCACTGGGGATGCCGCAGAAACCGACAGCGATACACACTTACATCTGGGGGGCCAGTTTCATGTTCCGTGGGGGGCCCACCTATCAACATTCACTTGATGGGAAAGGAAACGGACACATGTCCATTCGCACTGCACTGGAGAACCGCCTCGCACGTCTCGAGAACAACGAGAAGGGCTTCACCCTGATCGAGCTCCTCGTCGTCGTCATCATCATCGGCATCCTCGCCGCGATCGCCGTCCCGGTCTTCCTGGGCCAGCAGGCGCAGGCGCAGAACTCGGCCGCGATCTCCGACCTCGCGACCGCGAAGGTCGCCGTCGTCAGCTCGCTCGTCTCCGACCCGGCCGGCCCCGCCGCCGCCGCCGCCGGTGCCGCTCCTGCTGCCCTCACCGACCTGGGCTTCCCGGCCAGCGTCGAGATCGCCACCGGCGGTCGCACGTTCTGCCTCGAGGCGGTCAGCGCCAGCGGAACCACGTTCAGCGTCACGAGCGGTGCCGCCGGCCCCGCCGAAGGCGCCTGCCCGTAACGGTCACTCGCTGACCCGAACCGCAGAGCAGGTGGGGTCGCCTTCGGGCGGCCCCACCTCCCGGTTCCCGCGGGGGTGCGGGCACCGGCAGTGGCGACTAACTTCATACGCACCAGCAGCATCACAACGATCGGGGGGATCATGACGATGGAGCGCACCAGCTCTCGCCGTGATGACGCACGCCCCGCTCCTGCCGACGCGGGCGTCGGCCTCATCGAGATCATCATCTCGATGTTCCTCATCTCTCTTCTCGCGATCGCGTTCATCCCGGTGATGGTCTCGGCGATCCGCGCATCCACTCTCAACTCGACCGTCGCCACCGCGACCCGCCTCGTGTCGCTGGCCGTCGACGAAGCGCGCGAGCGCGGCGCCGCCGACTGCGCCGGCGCCCAGCTGCTCAACGCCGAGCGCGACGAGGTCGACGCCCAGGGTGTGACCCTGCGCGTGACGACCACCGTGCCGACCGTCGCCAACTGCGTCGACGGCACGGTCATCACCGTCGTCGTCGAGGTCGTCGACGTCGCCGACGCGAGCGCGACGCCGATCGCGGATGCGCGCACCCAGATCTACCTGGACGGCACCCCGTGATCGCCCGGCTGCGCCGCGACGACTCCGGCTTCTCGCTGGTCGAGCTGCTCGTCTCGATGACCCTGTTCGCGGTCGTGCTCACGATCGTGGGCAACGTCATCGTGAGCGCCCTCACGGCCGACCGCACCGTGCGCGAGCTCACGGGCTCGACGACCGGAGGCCAGCTCGTCGTCAACGTCGTGGAAGAGACCGTGCGCAACTCCACCGCGATCCTCGTCACGACCGATGTCGACGGCGTCTCGACCTTCGCGACGGTGCGCACGACCGCGGGCGGCGCCGCGCGCTGCCACGCCTTCTTCTTCGACTCCGAGGCGGGGGCGATCTTCGAGCGCACGAGCGCCACGGCGATCGCGGCACCTACCCCCGGCGCCGTCGGCTCCGAATGGAGTCGTATCAGCGAGGGCATCGTTCCCCTCGACGACGGATCCGGCACTCCGACGCCGGTCTTCGCCGCCGACGGCACGCGTGGTCTCGCGGTCAACTTCACCGTCGACGGAGCCTCCGGCCCCGCCTCCCTGTTCGTCACGGCCGTCACCGGCCGCGGTCCACTATCGAATGCGAGTCCGTCATGCTTCTGACCACGCTTCTGCGTCGCGCATCGTCGCGCACCGACGACCGGGGCAACGCCATGATCGCCGTCATCGGCCTCCTGGCCGTGACCTCCATGATCACGCTCACCGTGACGGGGGCGACCGTGCAGGCCCTCGGCTACACCTCGCTCAGCCGGGCGGGTGTGCAGTCGAACGCCGCCGCCGAGTCGGGCGTCGACGCCATGCTCGCTCGACTCTTCGCCGACGACTGCCCCGCCACGGGCGAGCTCGTGGCGACCCAGGGCCAACTCGACCCGAGCATCACGGGCCCGGCCGCCTCGGCCCCGTTCTTCGAGGCGACGATCGCCTACCGCATCAGCACGGCCGCGGCCTGGACCTCCGGCTGCCCCATCGAGGCGGCCACGCAGATCCGCATCCAGTCCACCGGGTTCGCGAGCGACGAGGGCGTCGCCGACTCGGCCTCCGGTGGCGACGCCTCGGCCGTGCAGGCCGTGTACACCTGGACCCCGGGGGCCAACTCGGCCGCCGTCACGGGCGCCGCCGTCTTCAGCTATGGCACGCCCGGCCTCGCCAACAGCCTCGAACTGCTGTCGTTCAACGGCAACTCGGCGAACGTCATCGTCGCCGAGGGCAACATCGTCTGCTCGAACAGCGTCTACGTGCAGGGCGACATCGTCGCCGCCAACGGCAACATCCAGCTCGACAACACCTGCAGTGCGGGCGGCAACGTGTGGGCCTCGGGCACCGTCACGCTGCAGGGCAACAAGACCATCGGAGGCGATGTCATCGCAGCTGGCACGGGGCTCACGCGCATCGATCCGCAGACCTCGATCGGCGGTGGCGTGTACGCCCGCGGAGAGATCGACAGCTGGGGCCAGCGCTGCACGAGCGGGGCAACCGGGTGGGATGCCGCGGGCGACGCCTGCTCGGTGGCGCGCACCACCGGCGCCGACCCCGTCTTCTACAACCGCACCGACGTCGTCGCGCCGACGCGCCCCGCCTGGGTCGACGTCGCCTTCGTCTCGGCAGACTGGGTGAGCCGCGGCTGGAACGTGAGCACCTACACCGGCCCGTGCAACATCGACAACAACGGCGTGAAGAACAGCGCCGTCACGGCGTTCAGCAGCTACACGACGCCGACCGTCATCGACATGCGCGGATGCTCGTCGGTCACGATCTCGACGAGCGCGAAGCTCCAGGTCACGATGAAGACCGACCTCACCTTCATCATGCCGAAGACGGTCAACATCGAAGACTTCACGGCGACCTCGAGCACGAGCATCGACCGCGCGCTGCGGTTCATCACGCCCGACACGGTCGCCGACGGCATCCCGACTCAGACGGGCTGCGGGCGCTTCGACATCAACAACCAGAACGAGCTCGAAGCTCCCATCGCCGTCATGGTCTACACGCCGTGCCCCGTGACGAACAGCAACCAGCTCACCTGGCGCGGCCAGTACTACGCGGGCCAGGTGTCGTTCTCGAACAACAGCGAGCTCACCTACGTGCCCATCGGCATCCCGGGCTTCGACCTCGGCAACGGCGCGGGCGGCCCCGGCGGCTCGGGCGCCGTCGGCGGGCCGGCGATGCCCGGCACGCCCGGCGACCTGCTCGAGTACACCGACATCGACGTACCCGCCTGATCGGCACCCCATGCTCATCGTCGTCCCGGCACTGATCGGCGTCGTCGGGGCGGCCATCGGCTCGTTCCTCAACGTCGTCATCCACCGCGTACCCGCAGGAGTCTCGGTGGTGCACCCGCCGAGCGCCTGCCCGGCGTGCGCGGCGCCGGTGCGCCCGTACGACAACATCCCGATCATCTCGTGGTTCGTGCTGCGGGGTCGGTGCCGCGACTGCGGAGCGCCCTTCTCGGGCCGCTACGCGGTCGTCGAGCTCATCACCGCGCTCGCCTTCGCGGGGCTCGCGGTGCTGCAGCTGCCGGCCGTGCTCGCCGCGACCTCGGCATCGGCCGCGATCGCCGCGGCTCTCGTGCTCGTCGCCCTGCTGTACTTCGCGGCCGTGTCGATCGCCCTAGCCGCGATCGACCTCGACACGCACCGGCTGCCCGACTCGATCGTGCTGCCGTCGTACGTCGTGCTCGCCGTGCTGCTCGGGGCGGCGGCGCTGCTGACCGGCGATATCGAGGGTGCGGCCCGCACGGCGGCCGGCGCGGGCATCCTGTTCGGCGGTTACCTGCTCCTCGCACTCATCTCGCCTCGCGGCATGGGCATGGGCGATGTGAAGCTCGCGGGCGTCATCGGTCTCGTGCTCGGGTTCAGCGGGTGGGCGGCGCTCGCGGTCGGCACGCTCGCGGCATTCCTGCTCGGCGGAGTGGTCGGCATCGCGCTGATCGTGGCCGGGAGGGCGCGTCGCAACACCGGAATACCCTTCGGGCCGTGGATGCTGGGTGGGGCCTGGGTGGGGATCCTGCTGGGTGAGCCGATCGCGCGGGGGTATCTCGCGCTCTTCGGACTGGACTGAGAGGGCGGACATGGCTGGCGGAGTAGTCGGAGTGGACATCGGGAGCGCGATGCTCCGCGCTGTCGAGATCGACGACGCGTCGAAGGCGCGCCCCACGATCATCCGGGCGCACGAGGTGCCGCTGCCCGAGGGGTCGGTGAAGCGCGGCGAGATCCTCGAGGTGCACACGGTCGCCTCCGCGTTCAAGCGGCTGTGGGCCGCGGGCGGCTTCCGGTCGAAGGATGTCGCGCTCGGCATCGGCGGACAGAGCGTCATCGTGCGCGACCTCGCCGTGCCGCGCATGCCGCTCGCGCAGATCAAAGAGTCTCTGCCGTTCCAGGTGCAAGACCTCCTTCCGGTTCCGGTCAACGACGCCGTTCTCGACTACTACCCCATCGCTGAGGGCCAGAACGAGTCGGGGGCGGTCGTCAACGGACTGCTCGTCGCCGCCTTCAAGCAGGCCGTGACCGTCAACGTGACGGCTGCGACGCTTGCCGGCCTGAACCCCGTGAGCATGGACCTCCTGCCGTTCGCGATGACGCGCGTGCACACGACCTCGAGCCCGACGAGCGGCTATGCGGTGCACATGAACATCGGTGCGAACGCGACGTCGATCGTGATCGTGCAGGGCGGCGTGCCCCAGTTCGTGCGTATTGTTCCCGCGGGTGGCGACGACGCGACGCGCGCCCTCATGACCCGGCTCTCGGTGCCGCGCGAGCGTGCCGAGGCGCTCAAGCGCGAACTCGGTCTCACCACGGCGGGCACGACCGATGAGGAGCGCGTCGCGGCAGAGGTCATCCACGAGTCGACGAGTGAGCTGCTCACCGCGGTGCGCAACACGCTCGCGTACTTCGCCGGCGTGCGGTCGGGCGTGGTCTTCGACCACCTCTCGGTCGCCGGGGGAGTCACCAGGATGCGCGGCTTCGCGAGCGCGCTCGCCGAATCGACGCGCATCTCGGTCGTGCCCGTGAACCCCGTCGCCGGTGTCACGGTCGCCCGCACCCTGCGCAGCAAGGCGAGCGACGAGGAGATGCAGTCGTGGATCACCTGCATCGGTCTGGCAGTGGGGAGCGCAGCATGAGCCGCCGTGATCAGCGAGACCAGGGCGCCCTCGTCTACGGGGGAATTCCGCGCGCCAACCTGATGCCGCCCGAGGTCGCCCTCCGGCGCAAAGAGTCGGCGCGCCGCCGGGGTCTCATCGTGCTCGCCGGTGCGGTCGTCGCCGTCACCGTCGCCGGCGTCGTCGGCTCGTACCTGTACGCGGGTGCGGCCGAGCAGCGGCTCGCCGACGAGCGCCGCACGACCGAGCAGCTGCTCGCCACACAGCTCGAGTACGTCGAGGTGACGCAGGTGCGCAGCCAGCTGCAGTCGGTCGCCGACGTGCGCGCCCAGCTCGCCTCGGTCGAAGTGCTCTGGCGCGAGCAGCTCACGCCCTACCTCGCCGTGCTGACCCCGACCGAGGTCGTCGAGTCGCTGCTCTTCGAGAGCGACTCGCCTGCCGAGCCCGTCATCGGCGTGACCGGGCCGCTGCGCTCGCCGCGCGTCGCCACTGTCACCCTGGTCATCCTCACGACCGAGCCCCCGACCCCGCAGCGCTGGTACCGGGCCTGGGAGCAGCTCGACACGTTCGCCGACGCGAGCATCGACTCGGTGACGCTGCTGCAGCGGGGCTACGAGACGACCATCACCATCAACCTCAACGACGTCGCCCTCTCGCAGCGCTTCGGCACGGAAGAGGAGGAGACCGAATGAGCACCGCATCCATTCGCATCTGGACCTTCGCGACCATCTTCGTGATGATCATCGTCGTCGCCCTCGGCTGGTTCTTGGGCGCGTCACCGAAGCTCGCCGACGCCGCCCGGTTCGATGCGGAGCGCCGCAGCGTCGAGGCGCAGAACGAGGTGGCGCGGGCGACGATCGCCGCCCTGCAGGCCGACTTCGAGCAGATCGACGAGCTGCGCGAAGAGCTCGACGCCCTGCGCGACGAGTTCCCGACCGACGCCGAGTACGACTCGGCGATCGAGGAGCTGCTCACCGGGCTGCTCTCGCGCGGGTTGATCCTGCAGAACATCGCCATCAACGAGCCGGCGCCGACGACGGCCGCGACGCTCGAGGAGGGCGTCGAGCCGCCCGAGCCCGAGGTCGACGGCGACGGCATCCTGCCCACCGGTTCGCTGCTGCGCATCACCGTGTCGGTCACCGTCACGGGGCCGCTGACGTCGGTGCTGTCGTACATCGACGCGCTGCAGCAGTCGCCGCGATTCTCGATCATCCCGAGCGGTGACTTCAACTCCGGTGCGAGCGAGACCGGCGGAGCGACGACCTTCCAGCTCATCATGTACGCCGTCACCGGTGACGATCTGCCCGAGTTCGAGCCGACCGAGCCCGAGCCCGAGCCGAGCGCGACGCCCGAGCCGACCGACTCGGCCTCGCCGGGTGCGGTCGACCCGTCGGCGACGCCCTCGCCCGCTCCCACGCCGTAGTCGACGGTGTCGGGATGCCCGCGACGGGCATCCCGACACCGCACCTTGGTAGGGTGGCGCGTTCGTATTCCCCGTGAAAGGACGCGCCATGGCCACCGAGTCTGCACCCGAGCCCACCGACGACCAGGCGCCCGCGTCGAGCGCAGAGGCCGCGTCGGCCGCGGAGTCCGCCGCCGTCGCCCCGGCTGCTGACCCCGCAGCTGCTGACGGCCCTGTTGAGTCCGCCGCGACCGGCTCGTCGAGCACGGCCGCCCAGCCCACGGTGGTCTTCGTCACCGCACCCCAGCCGCCGAAGAAGCGCGGCGCCCGGGGCGTCGGCGCCCTCGTCGCGCTGCTCAGCACGGGCGTGTTCGCCGCGGCCTACGCCCTGCTCGTGCTGCTCATCGCCCTCATCGGCTCGCCCGCGGGGCTCGCGCCGGCACTGCAGTTCCTCTCGCCGGTCACCTTCTGGGTGCCCGTCATCGTCTTCTTCCTCGCGTACCTGCTGCTCGTCGTCATCGTGAACCGCGCCGGATGGTGGGCACACGTGCTGGGCGGCTTCATCGTCGCCGTGCTCGTGTGGGTGGGCTTCGTCGGCGCGGCGATCATCGCGGCCGGCGCGTTCGGCGGCCCTGCGGCCGAGGTGGGCACGATCGTGCTGCAGCAGCTCACCAACCCGCTCGGCTTCGCCGCCGCGATCGCCGCCCGCGAGGTGCCGATCTGGGTCGGTGGTCTCGTCGCGAAGCGCGGTCGCAGCGCGCGGGCTCGCAACGTCGAGGCCCGTACGGCCTACGAGCGCGAGCTCGCCGAGCACCGCGCGACGATCGGTGCCAGCACCGCCGTTTGACCGCACCCCGCGCGGGGTCTATTCTTGGGCAGGTGTGTGCTTCGGCACGCGTCTGTGCTGTGCCGTGAGAACGGTGAGCTCGACGCGAGGGCGATGCACGCACGCGAGGGTCACTGGCTCTCCGACTGCTCCGGCAGGCGGGCCCACACCCCCACGGCATATCCGTCGTCGATGAGCCCGCTCATCGAAACCTTCGGATTCGCGTGAGCCCGACCGGGGCGCAGCTCCGGTCGGGGACATCCAACCGCAACCGCTGTCACCGTGCAGCATTCACAAGGAGCACTTTTGCCCACTATTCAGCAGCTGGTCCGCAAGGGCCGCACGCCGAAGGTCTCGAAGACCAAGGCGCCGGCCCTCAAGGCCAACCCGCAGCAGCGCGGCGTGTGCACTCGCGTGTACACGACGACCCCGAAGAAGCCGAACTCGGCTCTGCGCAAGGTCGCCCGCGTCAAGCTCAGCAATGGCACTGAGGTCACCGCCTACATCCCCGGCGAGGGCCACAACCTGCAGGAGCACTCGATGGTGCTCGTCCGCGGCGGTCGTGTGAAAGACCTGCCCGGCGTGCGCTACAAGATCGTGCGCGGAGCGCTCGACACCCAGGCGGTCAAGAACCGGAAGCAAGCGCGCAGCCGCTACGGAGCGAAGATGGACAAGAAGTAATGCCTCGTAAAGGACCGGCGCCGAAGCGCCCCGTCGTCGCAGACCCCGTCTACGGCGCCCCGATCGTCAGCCAGCTCGTCAACAAGATCCTGCTCGACGGCAAGAAGGGTCTCGCTGAGCGCATCGTCTACGGTGCGCTCGAGGGAGTCACCGCCAAGAACGGCCAGGATGCTGTCGCCACGCTGAAGAAGGCCCTCGACAACGTGCGCCCCACCCTCGAGGTGCGGTCGCGTCGCGTCGGTGGCTCGACCTACCAGGTGCCCGTCGAGGTCAAGCCGCAC
The DNA here is from genome assembly GCA_964540305.1 of uncultured Microbacteriaceae bacterium. Lineage (GTDB taxonomy): Bacteria > Actinomycetota > Actinomycetes > Actinomycetales > Microbacteriaceae > Microcella. The sequence goes on from CAZILZ010000002.1 coordinate 121,249, forward strand.
CGCGCGAACACGCTCGCGCTGCGCTGGCTGACCTCGTACGCCAAGGCGCGTCGCGAGAAGACGATGACCGAGCGTCTCATGAACGAGATCCTCGACGCCTCCAACGGCCTCGGTGCCGCCGTGAAGCGTCGTGAAGACACTCACAAGATGGCCGAGAGCAACAAGGCGTTTGCGCACTACCGCTGGTAACCACCAGTTTTGCGAGCAGGGGCTGAGAGCCTCAGCACTCGCCCCTGCTCGCACTCGCACTCTTTATCGAACCGGAGGAACCCCCTGTGGCACAGGACGTGCTCACCGACCTGAACAAGGTCCGCAATATCGGCATCATGGCGCACATCGATGCCGGCAAGACGACCACCACCGAGCGCATCCTGTTCTACACGGGCATCACGCACAAGATCGGTGAGGTGCACGACGGTGCCGCGACGATGGACTGGATGGCGCAGGAGCAGGAGCGCGGCATCACCATCACGTCGGCCGCCACGACCTGCTTCTGGAACAAGCACCAGATCAACATCATCGACACCCCCGGCCACGTCGACTTCACGGTCGAGGTCGAGCGCTCGCTGCGCGTGCTCGATGGCGCCGTCGCCGTCTTCGACGGCAAGGAGGGCGTGGAGCCCCAGTCTGAGACGGTGTGGCGCCAGGCCGACAAGTACGACGTGCCGCGCATCTGCTTCGTCAACAAGATGGACAAGCTCGGCGCCGACTTCTACTTCACCGTCGACACGATCATCAAGCGCCTGGGCGCCAAGCCCCTCGTGATCCAGCTGCCGATCGGCTTCGAGAACACGTTCGAGGGCGTCGTCGACCTCGTCGAGATGCGCGCGCTCACGTGGCGCGGCGACTCGAAGGGTGACGTCGAGATGGGCGCCAAGTACGAGATCGAAGAGATCCCGGCCGACCTCGTCGACAAGGCCAACGAGTACCGCACCGCGCTGCTCGAGGTCGTCGCCGAGACCGACGACGCGCTCATGGAGAAGTACTTCGGCGGCGAAGAGCTCACGGTGGCCGAGATCAAGGCCGCGATCCGCAAGCTCACGATCAACAGCGAGATCTACCCCGTGCTGTGCGGTTCGGCCTTCAAGAACCGCGGCGTGCAGCCCATGCTCGACGCGGTCGTCGACTACCTGCCGAGCCCGCTCGATGTTCCGGCCACGATCGCGCACGACCCGCGCGACGAGGAGAAGGAGATCATCCGCAAGCCCGACGCGACGGAGCCCTTCGCGGCCCTCGCGTTCAAGGTCGCGGTGCACCCCTTCTTCGGCCGTCTCACCTACGTGCGCGTGTACTCGGGCGCGATCGACTCCGGTGCCCAGATCGTCAACTCGACGAAGGGCAAGAAAGAGCGCATCGGCAAGATCTTCCAGATGCACGCCAACAAGGAGAACCCGGTCGACTCGGTCACGGCCGGTCACATCTACGCGGTCATCGGCCTGAAAGACACGACCACGGGCGACACCCTGTGCGACCCGAACAACCAGGTCGTGCTCGAGTCGATGACCTTCCCCGAGCCCGTGATCGAGGTCGCCATCGAGCCGAAGACCAAGGCCGACCAGGAGAAGCTCGGCACGGCCATCCAGAAGCTCGCTGAAGAAGACCCGACGTTCCGCACCGAGCAGAACATCGAGACCGGCCAGACCGTCATCAAGGGCATGGGCGAGCTGCACCTCGACATCCTCGTCGACCGCATGAAGCGCGAGTTCAACGTCGAGGCCAACGTCGGCAAGCCCCAGGTGGCGTACCGCGAGACGATCAAGCGCACCATCGAGAAGTACGACTACACCCACAAGAAGCAGACCGGTGGGTCAGGTCAGTTCGCGAAGGTCCAGATCTCGCTCGAGCCGATGGATGTCACGCCGGAGACGAGCTACGAGTTCGTGAACGCGACCTCGGGCGGCCGCGTGCCGCGCGAGTACATCCCCTCGGTCGACGCGGGCATCCAAGACGCGATGCAGGTCGGCGTGCTCGCCGGCTTCCCGACGGTGGGCGTGAAGGCGACGCTCCTCGATGGCGCGGCGCACGACGTCGACTCCTCGGAGATGGCGTTCAAGATCGCCGGCTCGATGGCCTACAAGGAGGCCGCGCGCAAGGCGAACCCCGTGCTCCTCGAGCCGCTCATGGCGGTCGAGGTGCGCACCCCCGAGGAGTACATGGGCGACGTCATCGGCGACCTGAACTCCCGTCGCGGTCAGATCCAGTCGATGGACGACGCGACGGGCGTGAAGGTCGTCCGCGCCCTCGTGCCGCTGTCCGAGATGTTCGGGTACGTGGGCGACCTGCGGTCGAAGACCTCGGGCCGTGCCGTCTACTCGATGACGTTCGACAGCTACGCGGAGGTCCCGAAGGCCGTCGCCGACGAGATCGTCCAGAAGAACAAGGGCGAGTAATCACCCGACCTGCGAGGGCTCGCCGAGCCTGAGTACGATACATACACACCAAACCGCGCGGCGTTCGAACACCGGATGCTGAGCAAACAAGTCCTGAGGAGGACCCACAGTGGCTAAGGCCAAGTTCGAGCGGAGCAAGCCGCACGTCAACATCGGAACCATCGGTCACGTCGACCACGGCAAGACCACGCTCACCGCCGCCATCTCGAAGGTGCTTGCTGACAAGTACCCCTCGGCGACGAACGTCCAGCGCGACTTCGCCTCGATCGACTCGGCTCCTGAAGAGCGTCAGCGCGGCATCACGATCAACATCTCGCACGTCGAGTACGAGACGCCGAAGCGCCACTACGCGCACGTCGACGCTCCCGGCCACGCCGACTACATCAAGAACATGATCACCGGTGCGGCTCAGATGGACGGCGCGATCCTCGTGGTCGCCGCCACCGACGGCCCCATGGCGCAGACGCGCGAGCACGTGCTGCTCGCCAAGCAGGTCGGCGTGCCGTACCTGCTCGTCGCCCTCAACAAGAGCGACATGGTCGACGACGAGGAGATCCTCGAGCTCGTCGAGATCGAGGTTCGCGAGCTGCTCTCGAGCCAGGGCTTCGACGGCGACAACGCTCCCGTCGTGCGCGTCTCGGGCCTCAAGGCCCTCGAGGGCGACGAGAAGTGGACCCAGTCCATCCTCGACCTCATGGACGCCGTCGACGAGTCGGTTCCTGACCCGGTGCGCGACAAGGACAAGCCGTTCCTCATGCCGATCGAGGACGTCTTCACGATCACCGGCCGTGGCACGGTCGTGACGGGTCGCGCCGAGCGCGGCACCCTCGCGATCAACTCCGAGGTCGAGATCGTCGGCATCCGCCCGACGCAGAAGACCATCGTCACGGGCATCGAGATGTTCCACAAGCAGCTTGACGAGGCGTGGGCCGGCGAGAACTGCGGTCTGCTGCTCCGTGGCACCAAGCGCGAAGACGTCGAGCGCGGCCAGGTCGTCGTGAAGCCGGGTTCGGTCACGCCGCACACGAACTTCGAGGGCACCGCGTACATCCTCTCGAAGGACGAGGGTGGCCGTCACAACCCCTTCTACACGAACTACCGCCCGCAGTTCTACTTCCGTACCACCGACGTCACCGGCGTCATCTCGCTGCCCGAGGGCACCGAGATGGTCATGCCCGGCGACACCACCGACATGGTCGTTGAGCTGATCCAGCCCATCGCCATGGAGGAGGGCCTCGGCTTCGCCATCCGCGAGGGTGGCCGCACCGTCGGCGCCGGCACGGTCACGAAGATCCTCAAGTAGGTTCTGCGTCACACGACAGCGGGGTCGCACCTTCGGGTGCGGCCCCGCTTCGTCGTTGCCGGGCCCGATTCGCCCGAGCCTCTTCTGCATTCGTGAAGGAATCGTCACACTGGTGCTGGTGCCGGGATGCTCCCGGCCGGGAGAGGGGATGCATCGTGGGCATCGAAGACATCGTCGACAAGGCCAAGGACATCGCGGGCGACGTCGCTGCGAAGGCGAAGGAGGTCGCGGGCGACGTGGCCGAGAACGCGAAGGAGTTCGGCGGGGACGTCAAGGAGTTCACCGGCGACGCGGTCGACAAGGCGAGAGACGTCGTCGGCGACATCAAGGACAAGCTCGATGGCGATGACGAGCCCGTGGCTCCGACGGCTCCGGCGGCTCCGGCGGAGGGCGCTGCTCCGCCGCCCGCGTGACCCTGCTGCGGGTCGCGCGCGAGGTGCTGGTCGTCGTCGCGGCGACCGCCCTCGCGCTCGCGGCGGTCGTGCTGCTGGTCTACGGCGCGCTCGCCGAGCGGCAACTCCACGAGCTGCTGAGCGTCGTGCCCGAGTTCCTGCTCGGCTTCGCAGGCCCCGCACTCGCCATCTGGACCCTGCTGGTCGTCATCGGCGCGGCCCTGCTGCGGCATCGCGGGCCCTGGTGGCGCATCGGTGCGCACGCCCTGTCAGCGGTCGTCGCGGGCGTCGCGAACGTGCCCCTCGTGGTGGCGCTCGGTGAGGCGGCGGATGCGCAGGGCGGGCTCGTCGGAGCCCTCGGGCTGCTCGGCTCGGCCCTGTTCGTGCCGCTCGCTCTGCTCGTGACCCCCGTGGTCGTGCTGCTGCTCGACCGCGGCCGCGTGCGGGCGCCGTCGCCCAACCCGACTACGCCCGGCCCTGCAGGCGTGCGCTGAGCGCGGTGGCGGCCTCGCGCACGACGTCGGCGAGGGCATCCACCTCGTCGGCACTGACGGCCTCGGCCCGGTAGGTGAGCCCGAGCGCGGCCGCGGGGTAGCCCGTGCGATCGATGCCCGTGGCGGCGACCGAGGCGTAGCCCGCGGTGATGTCGCCGTCTTCCGTGGCGAGGCCGGCCTCGCGCGCGGCGGCGAGGATGCGGTCGAGCTCGGGCAGCGTGCGCGGCCCGACCCCGCGCCGCGTGATGAGGGCGTCGCGGTGCGGGAAGAGCGCCCGCACCTGGGCCGCCGGCAGTGCGGCGAGCATCGCGCGGCCCGTGGCCGTGAGGTGGGCGGGCAGGCGCACACCCACCCGCACGACGGTCGTGGGAGCGCGCGGCGCCGAGGCCTGGCCGACGTACGAGACGTCGCTGCCCGCGAGCACGGCGAGCTGCGCGACGACGGGCACGGGTGCCGCGCGCACGAGGCGGTCGAGCAGAGGGCCGCCGAGCCGGGCGAGCCGGCTGGCGCTCAGCACGGAGCCGCCGATCTCGGCGACGAGGGCGCCGAGGCCGTACGCACGGGCTTCGGGGTAGTGCACGACGAAGCCCTCGTCTTGCAGCACGCGCAGCAGCTGGTAGACGGTCGACCGCGGTAGATCCAGCTCGCGGGCGGGGGTCGAGGCGGGCACGGGGTCGTTGTGGTGCGCGAGGTGCGTGACGATGCGCAGGGCGGCGCGGGCGGCGGGCACGTCGGGCACGAGCATCCACCCCCTTGTCTGTGATCTCAGACAGATTATCGTGCGAGGCCGCTGCGCCGAGGCGGAGCAGCGCGTTCACTGGGGCCATGCAGATCACGCTCGGCAGCCGCCCCCTGACGATCGACGAGGTCGTCGCCGTAGCGCGGCACGACGCCACGGTCGTGATCGACCCCGCAGCCCTCGCCGCGATGGCGCAGACGCGGGGCGTCATCGAGGGCCTCGCCGACGACATCGAACCGCACTACGGCGTCTCGACCGGGTTCGGGGCTCTCGCGACGACGCACATCCCTGCGGCCAAGCGCGCCGAGCTGCAGCGCTCGCTCGTGCGGTCGCACGCGGCCAGCAGCGGCCCGGAGGTCGAGCGCGAGGTCGTGCGCGGCACGATGCTGCTGCGGCTGCAGACCCTCACCACCGCGCGCACGGGCGCGCGCCCCGTCGTCGCCGAGACCTACGCGGCCGTGCTCAATGCCGGCATCACTCCGATCGTGGGCGAGTACGGCAGCCTCGGCTGCTCAGGCGACCTCGCGCCGCTCGCGCACTGCGCGCTCGCCGTCATGGGCGAGGGAATGGTGCGCGACGCGACCGGCGCGCTCCTGCCTGCCGCCGCCGCGCTCGCCGCCGCGGGCATCGAGCCGGTCACGCTGCGCGAGAAGGAGGGCCTCGCCCTCATCAACGGCACCGACGGCATGCTCGGGATGCTCGCCCTGGCCCTCAGCGACCTCGACCGCCTCGTGGCGACGGCCGACCTCGCCGCGAGCATGAGCGTCGAGGCGCTGCTCGGCACCGATCGCCCGTTCGCCCCGGATCTGCTCGCGCTGCGCCCCCACCCGGGCCAGGCCACCAGCGCCGGCAACATGCGCCGCGTGCTGAGCGGCTCGCCCGTCGTCGCGAGCCACCGCCCGGGCGACGACGGCACCCACGACTGCACGCGCGTGCAAGACGCGTACTCGCTGCGCTGCGCGCCGCAGGTGCACGGTGCCGTGCGCGACACGATGGCGCACGCGGCGATGGTCGCGAGCCGCGAGCTCGCGAGCGCGATCGACAACCCGGTCGTGACGCTCGACGGCCGCGTCGAGTCGAACGGCAGCTTCCACGGCGCCCCGCTCGGGTACGTGCTCGACTTCCTCGCCATCGCCGTGGCCGACCTCGCGAGCATGAGCGAGCGGCGCACCGACCGCTTCCTCGACGCGAGCCGCAGCCAGGGGCTGCCGCCCTTCCTCGCCCACGACCCCGGTGTCGACTCGGGCCACATGATCGCGCAGTACACGCAGGCCGGCATCGTGAGCGAGCTCAAGCGGCTCGCGGCCCCGGCGAGCGTCGACTCGATCCCGTCGAGCGCGATGCAGGAGGACCACGTGGCGATGGGCTGGTCGGCCGCGCGCAAGCTGCGGCGCTCGATCGACGGGCTCACGCGCGTCGTCGCGATCGAACTGCTGACGGCGGCGCGAGGCCTCGACCTGCGGTGCGCCGCGCTCGGCGTGGTGCCCGCCCCCGCGACCGCCGCGGTCGTCGCGGCGCTGCGCGAGCACGTCGACGGCCCGGGCCCCGACCGCTACCTCGCCCCCGAGATCGAGCACGCCGTGCGGCTCACCGACGATGGCACCCTGCTCGCCGCCGCGCGCGCGGTGACCGAGATCCGCTAGACCCGCCGACAGGAGAACAGCCATGACCCTCACCGATGCGACGAGCACGAGCGCAGCATCCGGAGCCCGCCCCGTGCGCGCCCACCGCGGAACCCAGCTGCACACCCTCGGCTGGCAGCAGGAGGGCGCGCTGCGCATGCTGCAGAACAACCTCGACCCCGAAGTCGCCGAGCACCCCGACGAGCTCGTGGTCTACGGCGGCACGGGCAAGGCGGCGCGCGACTGGGCGAGCTTCGACGCGCTGCAGCGCACGCTCGCCACGCTCAGGGGCGACGAGACGATGCTCGTGCAGTCGGGTCGGCCGGTCGGCGTCATGCAGACGCACGAGTGGGCGCCGCGCGTGCTCATCGCCAACTCGAACCTCGTGGGCGACTGGGCCAACTGGGACGAGTTCCGGCGCCTCGAGGCGCTCGGCCTCACGATGTACGGCCAGATGACGGCCGGCTCGTGGATCTACATCGGCACGCAGGGCATCCTGCAGGGCACCTTCGAGACCTTCGCCGCGGTCGCGACGCAGCGGTTCGGCGGCACCTTGGCCGGCACGATCACCCTCACGGGCGGCCTCGGCGGCATGGGCGGCGCGCAGCCCCTCGCCGTCACGATGAACGACGGCGTCGCGATCTGCGTCGACGTCGATCCGAGCCGCATCGCGCGCCGTCTCGAGCACCGGTACCTCGACGTCGTCGCCGACTCGCTCGAGCACGCGCTCGAACTCGCGATCGAGGCACGGGATGCCCGGCGCGGGCTCTCGATCGGCGTGCTCGGCAACGCGGCCGAGGTCTTCCCGCGCCTGCTCGCGATGGGCGCCCCGATCGACATCGTCACCGACCAGACGAGTGCGCACGATCCGCTCGCCTACCTGCCGATCGAGCACTCCGTCGACGAGTGGCATGCGGCGCGCGAGCGCGATCCGATCGGCTTCGCGGCCGCGGCGCGTGCGTCGATGGCGCTGCAGGTCGAGGCCATGGTCGGCTTCCAGCGGGCGGGGGCCGAGGTCTTCGACTACGGCAACAACATCCGCACCGAGGCGAAGGCCGCGGGCTACGCCGACGCGTTCTCGTTCCCCGGATTCGTGCCCGCCTACATCCGCCCGCTCTTCGCGCAGGGCAAGGGCCCGTTCCGCTGGGCCGCGCTGAGCGGCGACCCCGCCGACATCGCGGCAACCGACCGCGCGGTGCTCGAGATGTTCCCCGAGAACGAGAGCCTGCAGCGGTGGATCCCGATGGCCCAGCAGCGCGTGCACTACCAGGGGCTGCCCGCCCGCATCTGCTGGCTCGGCTACGGCGAGCGCGACCGCGCGGGCGAGCGCTTCAACGACATGGTGGCGTCGGGCGAGCTGAGCGCACCCGTCGCGATCGGCCGCGACCACCTCGACTCGGGGTCGGTCGCGAGCCCCTATCGCGAGACCGAGAGCATGAGAGACGGCAGCGACGCGATCGCCGACTGGCCGCTGCTCAACGCCCTCGTCAACACCGCCTCGGGCGCGACGTGGGTGTCGATCCACCACGGTGGAGGAGTCGGCATCGGCCGCTCGATCCACGCCGGGCAGGTCGTCGTCGCCGACGGTACGGCGCTCGCCGGCCAGAAGGTGCAGCGCGTGCTCACCAACGATCCCGGCATGGGGGTCATCCGTCACATCGACGCGGGCTACACCGAGGGCGAGGCGATCGTCGAGCAGTTCGGCGTGCGCATCCCGATGCGCGAGGGCGCGTGAGCGGCCTCGCGCACGACCCGCTGTGGCCCCGGGCCGGCGACTGGCCGGCGTGGGCGCCGGGCTCGCGCGCGGATGCCGTGATCGTGGGCATCCCGACCTGGCGCACAGCCCTGTCGCCCGGGCAGGCGCACACGACGCCCGCGGCGATCCGGGATGCCCTCCGCTACTACTCCGCCGACGCACTCACCCGGCCCGACGGCTCGCGACTCGTCGCGCTCGACGCGGGCGACGTGCCTGAGCCCGACGGCGCCGGCGAGGCGGCCGCGACAGCGCGCGTCGCCGAGCTCGCGGCAGGGGCATCCCTCGTCATCGTGCTCGGTGGCGACAACGCCGCGACGGTGCCGGCCGCCCTCGGGGCGTGGGGCGCGAGCATCGCGACCGCGGGCCTCGTGACGCTGGATGCCCACCACGACCTGCGCGACGGCATCAGCAACGGCTCGCCGGTGCGCCGGCTGCTCGAGGCCGGACTCGAGGGCGCGCGGGTGAGCCAGCTCGGCATCGAGCCGCTCGCGAACTCGCGCGCCTACGCCGCGCGCGCCGCCGAGCACGGCATCGCCGTCGTCACCCGCGCCGAGCTGCTCAGCACCCCGATCGAGACCGCGATGACCGCCGCGCTCGACCGTGCCGCGTCGGCGGGCGGCCCCGTGCACGTCGACCTCGACCTCGACGTGTGCGACCGCGGCGTCGCGCCCGGCTGCCCGGCGAGCGTGCCCGGCGGGCTCAGCGCGATCGAGCTGCGCACAGCGGCGCGGCTCGCGGGCGCGCATCCCGCGGTCACGAGCATCGACCTGACCGAGCTCGACGCCGCGCGCGACACCCCCGATCAGCGCACCGTGCGCCTCGCCGCGCTGTGCGTGCTCGACGCGCTCGCGGGGCTCGCGAGCCGCACGGCAGGAGGCGCCTCGTGAGCGTCGTCATCGAGAACATCGGCCAGCTCGTGACGTTCGATCCGGCCGAGCCCGAGCGGCCGATCCGCACGGGTGCGGCGCTCGTGATCGAGGAGGGCCGCGTCGCGTGGGTGGGCGATGCCGCCGAGGCCCCCGCCGCCGACACGCGCATCGATGCCGACGACGCGGCGGTCATCCCCGGATTCGTCGACAGCCACAGCCACCTGGTCTTCGCCGGCGACCGCGTCGACGAGTTCGAGGCGCGCATGGCCGGGCGCGGGTACACGGCGGGCGGAATCCGCACCACCGTCGCAGCGACGCGCGACGCGGCCGACGACGAGCTGCGTGCGCGACTGCACCACCTTGTGGCGCAAGCGCGCGCCCAGGGCACGACGACGCTCGAGATCAAGAGCGGCTACGGCCTCACGGTCGTCGACGAGCAGCGCGCCCTGCGGCTCGCGCACGAGCTCACCGACGAGACGACCTACCTCGGCGCCCACGTCGTGCCGACCGAGTACACCGACGACCGCACCGCCTACGTCGACCTCGTGTGCGGCGACATGCTCGAGGCGTGCGCGCCGCTCGCGCGCTGGATCGACGTCTTCATCGACGCGGGCGCGTTCACGGTCGACGAGGCGCGGCGCATCCTGCTCGCGGGGCGGGATGCGGGGCTCGGGCTGCGCGTGCACGCGGGCCAGCTCGCCGCCGACGGTGGAGTCGCCCTCGCCGTCGAGCTCGGCGCCGCGAGCGTCGACCACGCGACGTTCCTGACCGACGACGACGTCGACGCCCTCGCCGCGAGCGCGCGAGACGGCGACGGCACGGTCGCGACCCTGCTGCCGCTCGTCGAGTTCTCGACCAAGCAGCCGTATCCGGATGCCCGGCGCCTGCTCGATGCGGGCGTCGCCGTCGCGCTCGCCACCGACTGCAACCCCGGCTCGAACTTCTCGAGCAGCATGCCGCTCGCCGTCGCGCTCGCGGTGCGCGAGCTCGGCATGACTCCGCTCGAAGCGCTCGCCGCCGCGACCCGCGGAGGCGCGCGGGCCCTGCGGCGCACCGATGCGGGGCACCTCGGGGTCGGGGCGCGGGGCGATGCGGTCATCCTGGATGCCGGCGACCACCGGCACCTCGCCTACCGACCGGGCGTGCCGATCGTGCGGCACGTGCTCGTGGAGGGCGCTCTCGTCGGCGGTCGAGCGGGGACCTTCGGCCCCTGGCCGAGGTGAGCACCCCGGAGTAGGCTCTCGCCACGCGGCCATCGACCGCAGCGTCACTCCGCCCCCGCTGTCACTCCGCCCCGTCGAGAGGCTGTTATGGTCCGTCGCATCGTGCTCGAGGTCGTCCTCATCATCGGCATCACCGTCGCGCTCGCGTGGCTCGTGCTCGGTGCGCTCGCGCTGACCGACTCGGCCGACCCCGTGGGCACCCTCGTCGACCAGACCCCTCGCGTGCTCTTCGGGCTGCTCGGCATCGCGCTCGGCCTCTGGACGGTGCTCGTCATCATCGGGGCGATCCTGCAGCGCCGCCGCCGCGTGGGCTGGCGCATCGCGACGCACCTCGTCTCGCTCCTCGCCGCCCTCGCCGTGAACATCGGCGTGCTCACGGTGATCTCGGTCGCGTCGGGCGGAGGGCAGGGCGAAGACTGGGGGATGCTCGTGGTGGCGATCGCCGTGGCGGCTGGCGGCCTGCTCCTCGTCGCGGGCACCGTCGCCGTGCTGCTCGTCGAGCTGCTCATCCTGCGGCCGAAGAAGCCTGCCGAGCCTGCGGCGACGCCGGTTCCCGACTCCGTGTAGACGAGTTTCGAGGTTCTTCGGCGTGTCGCGGTCCGCGCGACACGCCCGGGTTGCACGGGTGTGTGGCGTGTGGCAGACTCTTCTAGTTCCACACGCCGTGCTTTCGCGCGGCTCACTGCCAGGCAGTGCATAGGACGAGCTCCGCATCACCGTTCGCAAGAACGTGTGGCAGCGGGTCGCGATGAGCCTAGGCCGCAGGCAGCAGAACGCAGCTTAAACCGACCGCCTCCGGCCCGGGGATACCCCTGTGCCTGCACGAGTGCGTCGCCTTTCGCAGGCGACACGCCCGAGCGCGGGGGTCGGTGGCATGCGGTCGTGAACGGTTCTGACAGAACCCGTGCGGTCGTTTGACAGAAGAACAGTGGTGCGACAGCGATTGCGCTCCGCGTGAGGTGCGCCCTGATGGGTGCATCACGTCCAAGAAGGAAGAGAGTTGAGCATGGCGGGACAGAAGATCCGCATCCGACTTAAGTCGTACGACCACGCAGGTCTCGACGCATCGGCGCGCAAGATCGTCGACACGGTCACCCGTGCCGGCGCCACCGTTGTGGGCCCCGTGCCGCTGCCGACGGAGAAGAACGTGATCGCCGTCATCCGGTCGCCCCACAAGTACAAGGACAGCCGCGAGCACTTCGAGAAGCGCACGCACAAGCGTCTCATCGACATCATCGACCCGACGCCGAAGGCGGTCGACTCGCTCATGCGCCTCGACCTTCCCGCCGACGTCAACATCGAGATCAAGCTCTAAGGAACCCGGACATGTCTGCAACCAAGACGACCAAGGGTCTGCTGGGCACGAAGCTCGGCATGACGCAGGTGTGGGACGAGAACAACAAGCTCGTTCCCGTCACCGTGGTGGAGATCGCCCCCAACGTGGTGACGCAGGTGCGCACCCCTGAGATCGACGGCTACTCGGCCGTGCAGATCGCCTACGGCGCCATCGACCCGCGCAAGGTCACCAAGCCGCTCGGCGGCCACTTCGAGAAGGCCGGCAGCACGCCGCGCCGTCACCTCACCGAGGTGCGCACCGCTGACGCCAGCGAGTACACGCCCGGCCAGCTGCTCGCGGTCGACATCTTCGAGGCCGGCCAGCTGGTCGACGTCGTCGGCACGAGCAAGGGCAAGGGCTTCGCCGGTGTCATGAAGCGCCACAACTTCAAGGGCGTCTCGGCGTCGCACGGTTCGCACCGCAACCACCGCAAGCCGGGCTCGATCGGCGCCTCCTCGACCCCCAGCCGTGTCTTCAAGGGCATGCGCATGGCGGGCCGCATGGGCGGCGACCGCGTCACCGTCATGAACCTCAAGGTTCACTCCGTCGACCTCGAGAAGGGTCTGCTGCTCGTCAAGGGCGCGGTTCCCGGTGCTCGCGGCCGTCTCGTGTTCGTCCGCAACGCCGTGAAGGGAGCGTAATCGCCATGGCTACCTCGCTCGACGTGATCGACGCCGCCGGCAAGAAGACCAGCTCGGTCGACCTGCCCGCCGCCGTCTTCGACGTGTCCACCAATGTTCCGCTGCTGCACCAGGTCGTCGTGGCCCAGCTCGCGGCCGCCCGCCAGGGCACTCACTCGACCAAGGGTCGCGGCGAGGTCTCCGGCTCGGGCGTCAAGCCGTTCAAGCAGAAGGGCACCGGCCGCAGCCGCCAGGGTTCCGTGCGTGCTCCCGAGCACCGCGGTGGTGGCGTCGTGCACGGCCCGACTCCGCGCAACTACGCGCAGCGCACCCCCAAGAAGATGATCGCCGCCGCCCTCCTGGGCGCGCTCAGCGACCGTGCTCGGGGCGAGCGGCTGCACGTCGTCGAGGGTTTCGGCTCCGACGTGCCCTCGACGAAGGCCGCGGCCGCCGTCCTCGCGCAGCTCACGACCGGCCGCAAGGTCCTCGTCGTGATCGAGCGCGGCGACGAGGTCAACCGGAAGAGCGTGCGCAACCTCAAGAACCTGCACGTGATCAGCCCCGACCAGCTCAACGCGTACGACGTGCTGGTCAGCGACGACATCGTGTTCACGAAGGCCGCCTACGAGGCCTTCGTCGCCGCGAAGACGAACAAGGAAGAGGTCGGCGCATGAGCATCCACGCTGTCGCCCAGAACAAAGACCCGCGCGACATCATCATCGCGCCGGTCGTCAGCGAGAAGAGCTACGCGCTCATCGACGATGGCAAGTACACCTTCCTCGTCGACCCGCGCGCGAACAAGACCGAGATCAAGCTCGCCATCGAGAAGATCTTCAACGTCAAGGTCGCGTCGATCAACACGCTGAACCGCACGGGCAAGACCCGCCGCACCCGCTTCGGCACGGGCAAGCGCAAAGACACCAAGCGCGCCATCGTGACCCTGAAGTCGGGCTCCATCGACATCTTCACGGCCGTCGGCTAGGCGCGAAAAGGACAACGACAATGGCTATTCGCAAATACAAGCCCACGACTCCGGGTCGCCGCGGCTCGTCGGTCTCCGACTTCAGTGAGATCACGCGCTCGACCCCCGAGAAGTCGCTGCTCAGGCCGCTGCCCAAGACCGGTGGCCGCAACAACTCGGGTCGCATCACCACCCGCCACATCGGCGGTGGCCACAAGCGCCAGTACCGCGTCATCGACTTCCGTCGCAATGACAAAGACGGCGTGAACGCCAAGGTCGCGCACATCGAGTACGACCCCAACCGCACGGCGCGCATCGCGCTCCTGCACTTCGTCGACGGCACCAAGCGCTACATCCTGGCGCCGAACAAGCTCGCGCAGGGCGACATCGTCGAGTCCGGTCCTTCGGCCGACATCAAGCCCGGCAACAACCTGCCGCTGCGCAACATCCCCGTGGGTACGGTCATCCACGCCATCGAGCTCCGCCCCGGCGGCGGCGCGAAGATGGCGCGCTCGGCCGGCGCCTCGGTTCGCCTCGTGGCGAAAGACGGCCCCTACGCCCAGCTGCGCCTGCCCTCGGGCGAGATCCGCAACGTCGACGCGCGCTGCCGCGCGACCGTCGGCGAGGTCGGCAACGCCGAGCAGTCGAACATCAACTGGGGCAAGGCCGGCCGCATGCGCTGGAAGGGCGTCCGCCCGACCGTGCGCGGTGTCGCGATGAACCCGATCGACCACCCGCACGGTGGTGGCGAGGGCAAGACCAGCGGTGGTCGTCACCCGGTGAGCCCGTGGGGCCAGTCCGAGGGCCGCACGCGTGGTCGCAAGAAAGAGAGCGACAAGCTCATCGTCCGTCGCCGCAACGTTGGCAAGAAGCGCTAGTAGGAGTCGAGAACAATGCCTCGCAGTCTCAAAAAGGGTCCGTTCGTCGACGACCACCTGCTCCGCAAGGTGTTCGCCCAGAACGAGGCCAGCACCAAGAACGTCATCAAGACCTGGTCGCGCCGGTCGATGATCGTGCCCGCCATGCTCGGGCACACCATCGCCGTGCACGACGGCCGCAAGCACATCCCCGTGTTCGTGACCGAGACCATGGTCGGCCACAAGCTCGGCGAGTTCGCGCCGACCCGCACCTTCCGCGGCCACGAGAAGGACGACAAGAAGGGTCGTCGCCGGTAACCCGGCGGCGTGAAGAGGAGTACAGACATGGTGGAGTCGATCGCCCGCGTGCGACACATCCGCGTGACGCCTCAGAAGGCTCGTCGCGTCGTCGACCTGATCCGCGGCAAGCAGGCCCTCGAGGCCCTTGCCATCCTGAAGTTCGCACCCCAGGGTGCGAGCGAGCCCGTCTACAAGCTCGTCGCTGCGGCCATCGCCAATGCACGCGTGAAGGCGGATGCTGCCAACACCTTCCTCGATGAGCAGGACCTCTACGTGTCCCGCGCGTTCGTCGACGAAGGAGCGACCCTCAAGCGGTTCCAGCCGCGTGCTCAGGGCCGCGCGTTCCGCATCCTCAAGCGCACCAGCCACATCACCGTCGTGCTCGCCACGCCGGACGAGCTGGTCGCCACGGGCTCGAGCACCGGCAAGAAGAAGGCGAGCAAGTAGTCATGGGTCAGAAAGTCAACCCTTACGGTTTCCGTCTCGGGATCACCACCGACCACGTGTCGCGCTGGTTCTCCGACTCGACGAAGCCCGGTCAGCGGTACTCGGACTACGTGGCCGAAGACGTCAAGATCCGCTCGATGCTCACCAAGAGCCTCGACCGGGCCGGCGTCGCGCGTATCGAGATCGAGCGCACCCGCGACCGCGTTCGCGTCGACATCCACACGGCCCGCCCGGGCATCGTGATCGGTCGCCGCGGCGCCGAGGCCGAGCGCATCCGCGCTGACCTCGAGAAGCTCACCGCCAAGCAGATCCAGCTCAACATCCTCGAGGTCAAGAACCCCGAGGCCGAGGCCCAGCTCGTGGCCCAGGGCATCGCCGAGCAGCTGAGCGCCCGCGTGGCGTTCCGTCGTGCGATGCGCAAGGGCCTGCAGGGCGCGCAGCGCACGTCGACCGTCAAGGGTGTCCGCATCCAAGTGTCGGGTCGACTGGGCGGCGCCGAGATGAGCCGCTCGGAGTTCTACCGCGAAGGCCGTGTGCCGCTGCACACCCTGCGCGCGAACATCGACTACGGCTTCTACGAGGCCAAGACCACCTTCGGCCGTATCGGCGTGAAGGTCTGGATCTACAAGGGCGACATCACCAACAAAGAACTCGCTCGCGAGCAGGCGACCCAGAAGTCGTCGCGCCCCGAGCGTCGTGACTCGGACCGCGGTCCTCGTCGTGACGGTGGCCGACCGGCCGCCGCTGCGGCTCCCGTCGCGGCCGGAGCGGAAGGCTAGGAACAATGCTGATTCCCCGCAAGGTCAAGTACCGCAAGCAGCACCACCCCAAGCGGAGTGGGCACGCGACCGGTGGCACCGAGGTCACGTTCGGCGAGTTCGGCATCCAGGCCATCACGCCCGCCTATGTGACGAACCGGCAGATCGAGTCCGCTCGTATCGCCATGACGCGTCACATCAAGCGTGGCGGCAAGGTGTGGATCAACATCTACCCCGACCGTCCGCTCACCAAGAAGCCCGCTGAGACCCGCATGGGTTCGGGTAAGGGTTCGCCCGAGTGGTGGGTCGCGAACGTCAAGCCGGGTCGCGTCCTCTTCGAGGTCGCTGGCGTTAACGAGCAGCTCGCTCGTGAGGCCATGACCCGTGCCATCCACAAGCTGCCCCTCAAGGCACGCATCATCAAGCGCGAGGGAGGCGACGCGTAATGGCGATCGGATCCAAGGAGCTGGCACCTGCCGAGCTCGACACCTTCGAGGACGAGCGTCTCGTCGACGAGCTGAAGAAGGCCAAGGAAGAGCTGTTCAACCTGCGCTTCCAGGCCGCGACCGGTCAGCTCGAGAGCCACGGCCGTCTCCGTGCGGTGAAGCGCGACATCGCGCGCATCTACACGATCATCCGCGAGCGCGAGCTCGGCCTGCGGGCGACCCCGGCGCCGATCGAGGTTCCGGAGAAGCCCGCGAAGAAGGCCGCGAAGGCGAAGACCGAGGCTCCGGCCGAGGCCGCTGCCGACGCTGAGCCCGAGACGACCGCGGCTTCGGACAACACCGAGGAGAAGAACTGATGGCGACGACCGAGAAGAAGTCCGCCGCTGCCGGCCACGAGTCGGCCGCGCACGACGTTCGCGACGAGGCCGCCCGCGGCTACCGCAAGGTGCGTCGCGGCTTCGTGACCAGCGACAAGATGGAGAAGACCATCGTCGTCGAGGTCGAGGACCGCGTGAAGCACCCGCTGTACGGCAAGGTCATCCGCCGCACCTCGAAGGTCAAGGCGCACGACGAGCTCAACAGCGCCGGCATCGGCGACCTGGTGCTCATCTCCGAGACCCGTCCCCTGTCCGCTACGAAGCGCTGGCGCCTCGTCGAGATCCTCGAGAAGGCCAAGTAGGCATCGCCTGCTTGACCACTAGGAGTGAGAAGAAATGCTTCAGCAGGAATCCAGAGTCAAGGTGGCCGACAACACGGGCGCCAAAGAGCTCTTGACGATCCGTGTGCTCGGCGGCTCCGGCCGTCGCTACGCGGGCCTCGGTGACATCATCGTGGCGACCGTGAAAGACGCGATCCCGGGCGGCAACGTCAAGAAGGGCGACGTCGTCAAGGCCGTCATCGTGCGCACCGTCAAGCAGACCCGTCGTCCCGACGGCTCGTACATCAAGTTCGACGAGAACGCCGCCGTCATCCTCAAGGCCGACGGCGACCCTCGCGGAACCCGCATCTTCGGACCGGTCGGTCGCGAGCTTCGCGACAAGAAGTTCATGAAGATCGTCTCGCTCGCCCCGGAGGTGCTGTAACCATGGCCAAGATCAAGAAGGGCGACCTCGTCCAGGTGATCAGCGGCGCGACTGAAGAGCGCGGCGGCGACCGTGGCAAGCAGGGTCGCGTCATCGAGGTCATCGCGGAGAAGAACCGCGTGATCGTCGAGGGTGTCAACTACGTCACGAAGCACGTGCGCGTCGGCCAGACGCAGCGTGGCACGAAGACCGGCGGCATCGAGACCCAGGAGGCCTCGATCCACATCTCCAACGTGGCGCTCGTCGACCCCAAGACCAAGAAGCCGACCCGCGTGGGTTTCCGCGAGGAGACCGTCGAGAAGAACGGCGCCACGAAGACCGTCCGCGTGCGGTACGCCAAGAAGTCAGGTGAGAAGCTCTAATGTCAACCGAAACTGCCGCGCCGGCTGGCGCCGCCTTGGCGAACAAGGTCCAGCCGCGCCTCAAGCAGAAGTACCGCGCCGAGATCACGAAGGCCCTCACCGAGCAGTTCGGGTACACCAACCCGCACCAGGTGCCCGGGCTCGTGAAGATCGTCGTCAACACCGGTGTCGGCGAGGCCGCTCGCGACTCGAAGGTCATCGACGGGGCCATCAAGGACCTCACGGCGATCACGGGTCAGAAGCCCCAGGTCACCAAGGCTCGCAAGTCGATCGCGCAGTTCAAGCTGCGTGAGGGCATGCCGATCGGTGCGCACGTCACGCTGCGCGGCGACCGTGCCTGGGAGTTCATGGACCGCCTCATCACGCTCGCCCTGCCCCGCATCCGCGACTTCCGCGGTCTGAGCGAGAAGCAGTTCGACGGCAACGGCAACTACACCTTCGGCCTCCAGGAGCAGAGCGTGTTCCACGAGATCGACCAGGACAAGATCGACCGCGTGCGCGGCTTCGACATCACGGTCGTGACGACCGCGAAGACGGATGACGAGGGTCGCGCCCTGCTGCGCGCGCTCGGCTTCCCCTTCCGCTCGAGCGAGACCCCTCAGTAGCACCCCACCCGGTCCTCGGACCACGATCGGCCAGGTCGGCCCCCGGTGAACCGGGTGTCGAAACCGGACGAGAAACGGAAGAACCGCATCATGACGATGACAGATCCGGTCGCAGACCTGCTGACCAGACTGCGGAACGCCAACTCGGCGTTCCACGACTCGGTGTCGCTCCCCAGCTCCAAGCTGAAGACGCACATCGCCGAGATCCTCAAGCGCGAGGGATACATCGCCGACTGGGCCGTCTCCGACGCGCGCGTCGGCACGACGTTGACCCTCTCGCTCAAGTACGGCCCGAACCGCGAGCGGTCGATCGCCGGCATCAAGCGCGTCTCGAAGCCGGGTCTGCGCGTCTACGCGAAGTCGACCGAGATCCCCACCGTTCTCGGTGGCCTCGGCGTCGCCATCCTGTCGACCTCCTCCGGTCTTCTGACCGACCGCGAGGCCATGAAGAAGGGCGTGGGTGGGGAAGTCCTCGCCTACGTGTGGTAACCCGCCATGTCACGTATCGGACGCATGCCCATCGACATCCCCGGTGGTGTCGAGGTGAAGATCGACGGCCAGGCCGTCTCGGTCAAGGGCCCGAAGGGTGAGCTGTCGCTCACCGTCGCGAGCCCCATCGAGGTCGCCATCGACGACAACCAGGTCGTCGTCACGCGCCCCGACGACGAGCGCTCGTCGCGCTCGCTGCACGGGCTCACGCGCACCCTCATCGCGAACCAGATCATCGGCGTCACCCAGGGCTACTCCAAGGGCCTCGAGGTCGTCGGCACCGGGTACCGCGTGCAGGCCAAGGGTGAGGGCGTCGAGTTCGCGCTCGGCTTCTCGCACCCCGTCACCGTGAACCCGCCCGCCGGGATCACCTTCACGGTCGAGGGCAACAACAAGCTCACCGTCAGCGGCATCGACAAGCAGGCCGTCGGTGAGGTCGCTGCCAACATCCGCAAGATTCGCAAGCCGGAGCCCTACAAGGGCAAGGGCGTGCGGTACGCCGGCGAGGTCGTGCGTCGCAAGGCCGGAAAGAGTGGGAAGTAGTCATGGGTCTCGGAACTAGAGGCAAGAGCAAGACGGCCGCCAAGAGCCGCCGTCACACGCGTCTGCGCAAGCGCATCACGGGCACGGCCGAGCGGCCGCGCCTCGTGGTGACGCGGTCGGCGCGCCACGTCTTCGTGCAGATCGTCGACGACACCAAGGGCCACACCGTGGCCAGCGCCTCGACCATGGAGGACGACCTCCGCGGCTTCGAGGGCGACAAGACGGCCAAGGCCCGCAAGGTCGGTGAGCTCGTGGCCGAGCGCGCCAAGAAGGCCGGCGTCGAGGCTGTCGTGTTCGACCGTGGCGGCAACCGCTACGCGGGCCGCGTCGCGGCGATCGCCGATGGAGCGCGAGAGGGCGGACTGGACCTGTGAGCGAGGCTGAGACTGTGAATGAGACCGTGAAGGAGCAGACCGTGGCCTCTGAGGCCCCTGTGGAGACTGCTGCGTCGTCGGAGGCGAACACCGAGCCCCGCGAGGCTCGTCGTGGCGGCCGCGAGCGCAACCCCAACCGCGACCGCGGTCAGCGCGAGACCGAGAAGAGCCCGTTCCTCGAGCGGGTCGTGACCATCAACCGCGTCTCGAAGGTCGTGAAGGGTGGTCGTCGCTTCAGCTTCACCGCCCTCGTGGTCGTCGGCGACGGCAACGGCATGGTCGGCGTCGGATACGGCAAGGCCCGCGAGGTGCCCACGGCGATCTCCAAGGGTGTCGAGGAGGCGAAGAAGAACTTCTTCCGCGTCCCCCGCGTCGCTGCGACGATCCCGCACCCCGTGCAGGGTGAGGCCGCCGCCGGCGTGGTGCTGCTGCGCCCCGCCGCCGCCGGTACCGGTGTTATCGCCGGTGGCCCCGTGCGCGCCGTGCTCGAGTGCGCCGGCATCCACGACGTGCTGAGCAAGTCGCTCGGCTCGTCGAACACCATCAACATCGTCCACGCGACGGTGGCCGCGCTCAAGCAGCTCGAAGAGCCGCGCGCTGTCGCCGCCCGTCGTGGGCTCGAGTTCGAGGACGTCGCCCCGGCGCGCCTCGTGCGTGCGGAGGCCCTCGCGGCCGAAGCCGCCGCCGGAAAGGGTGGTGCGTGATGGCCGCGCAGCTGAAGGTGACCCAGATCAAGTCCGTCATCAGCGAGAAGCAGAACCAGCGTGACACGCTGCGGAGCCTGGGCCTCAAGCGGATCGGCGACGTCGTCGTCCGCGAGGACACCCCGGCCAACCGCGGTTACGTGCGCACGGTGGCTCACCTCGTGACGGTCGAGGAGATTGACTAATGGCTGAAGAGAAGAAGACCCCGGCTGCCAAGGCGCCGGCGAAGGCTGCTGCGGAGAAGGCTCCGGCCAAGACGGCTGCTGCCAAGGCTCCGGCGAAGGCTGCTGCGGAGAAGGCTCCGGCCAAGACGGCTGCTGCCAAGGCTC
>CAZILZ010000002.1:142349-174390 GCA_964540305.1 uncultured Microbacteriaceae bacterium
CGGCGAAGGCTGCTGCGGAGAAGGCTCCGGCGAAGGCCGCTGCCGACAAGGCTCCGGTCGCCAAGGCCCCCGCCGCCAAGGCCCCCGCCGCCAAGGCCCCCGCGAAGAAGGCCCCGTCGGCCGACGTCGCGCGCCCGCAGGTTCTCAAGGTGCACCACCTTCGTCCGGCCGCCGGCTCGAAGAAGGAACGCACTCGCGTCGGTCGCGGTGAGGGCTCGAAGGGCAAGACCGCCGGTCGCGGCACCAAGGGAACCAAGGCCCGTTACCAGGTCAAGCCCGGCTTCGAGGGCGGCAACCTCAACTCGGTGATGCGCGCACCCAAGCTGCGCGGCTTCACGAACCCGTTCCGGGTCGAGTACCAGGTCGTCAACCTCGCCGCGCTCGCCGAGCTCTACCCGAAGGGCGGCGATGTCACCATCGCCGACCTCGTCGCGAAGGGTGCTGTGCGCAAGAACGAGAAGGTCAAGGTTCTCGGCGACGGCGACATTGCGGTTAAGCTCAACGTGACCGTCGACAAGGTCTCGCGCTCTGCCGAGCAGAAGATCGTCGCTGCTGGCGGTTCGATCCAGTAGGTGAAGGCGGCCCGCAGGGCCGCCTTCACTGCAGGTCTGCGGCCCACTCGGGCCACAGCATCCTCTCGCCGCCGGGTGGGCGGATGCTCATGGTTTTTCAACGGGAGGTCTCGTGTTCAGAGCTATCGGGCGGATCTTCCGCACGCCCGACCTGCGCCGGAAGATCGGCTTCACCCTCGGGATCGTCGCCCTCTTCCGCCTGGGATCGTTCATTCCCGCGCCGTTCGTCGATTTCCAGAACGTGCAGATCTGCCTCGCCGGCAATCAGGGCGCGACGGGCCTCTACCAGTTGGTCAACCTGTTCAGCGGCGGCGCTCTGCTGCAGCTGTCGATCTTCGCGCTCGGCATCATGCCGTACATCACCGCGTCGATCATCACGCAGCTGCTGCGCGTCGTCATCCCGCACTTCGACACCCTGCACAAAGAGGGCCAGGCGGGCCAGGCGAAGCTCACGCAGTACACGCGCTACATGACGATCGCGCTCGCCGTGCTGCAGTCGACGACCCTCATCACCGTCGCCCGCGCGGGTGCCCTGTTCCCGACGACGAGCGGTGTGCCGCAGTGCAACGACCTCATCACCAATGACGCCTGGTACGCCATCCTGCTCATGGTCATCACCATGACCGCCGGCACGGGCCTCATCATGTGGTTCGGCGAGCTCGTCACCGAGCGCGGCATCGGCAACGGCATGTCGCTGCTCATCTTCACCTCGATCGCGGCGACCTTCCCGTCGGCGCTGTGGGCCATCGCGGTCTCGCAGGGCCCCGAGATCTTCCTGCTCGTGCTCGGCATCGGCCTGCTCGTCATGGCGGGCGTCGTGTTCGTCGAGCAGTCGCAGCGCCGCATCCCGGTGCAGTACGCCAAGCGCATGGTGGGCCGCCGCACCTACGGCGGCAACAACACCTACATCCCGATCAAGGTCAACATGGCGGGCGTCGTGCCGGTCATCTTCGCCTCATCGTTGCTGTACCTGCCCGCGCTCATCGCGCAGTTCAACCAGCCCGCGGCTGGTGAGACGGCGCCCGAGTGGGTGGTCTGGATCCAGAACAACCTGGTCTCGGGCGACAACCCGATCTACATGATCGTTTACTTCTTCCTCATCGTCGGATTCACGTACTTCTACGTCGCGATCACCTTCAACCCCGAAGAGGTCGCCGACAACATGAAGAAGTACGGCGGCTTCATCCCGGGCATCCGCGCGGGGCGCCCGACGGCCGAGTACCTCGACTACGTGCTGACGAGAGTCACCCTGCCCGGCTCGCTCTACCTGGGTCTCATCGCGCTGATCCCGCTCATCGCATTCGCCGCGGTGGGGGCCAACCAGAACTTCCCGTTCGGTGGTGCGAGCATCCTGATCATCGTCGGCGTGGGCCTCGAGACGGTCAAGCAGATCGACGCCCAGCTGCAGCAGCGTCACTACGAAGGCCTGCTGCGATGAGCGCCCGTCTGCTGCTGATCGGCCCGCCCGGTGCGGGCAAGGGCACGCAGGCGCAGCGCCTCTCGGAGGCCCTCGGAGTGCCCGCCATCTCTACCGGCGACATCTTCCGCATGCACCTGCGTCAGGAGACCGAACTGGGTCGTCAGGCGAAGGCCTTCATGGATGCCGGCGATAATGTGCCCGACAGCCTCACGAACGACCTCGTGCGCGACCGCCTCTCGCAGCCCGACGCGGCCGCAGGCTTCCTGCTCGACGGGTACCCGCGCACGATCGACCAGGTGCGCGCCCTCGACGAGTTCCTCGCCGAGCACGGTGCGTCGATGGATGCCGTGGTCGAGCTGGTCGCCGAGCCCGATATCGTCGTGGAGCGCTTGAAGAAGCGTGCACTCGACCAGGGTCGCGCGGATGACGACGAGGCCGTGGTGCGGCACCGTCTCGAGGTCTATGCCGAGCAGACGGCGCCGCTCATCGGCGTCTACGCCGAGCGCGGGCAGCTCGCCAAGGTCGACGGCATCGGCGAGATCGCCGAGGTGACCGAGCGCATCGAGTCGGCGCTCGCGGCGCGCGGCATCCTGTTCACCGCGTGACCATCTCGCCCGGTTGCTGGCGATCCGCCGACTTGCCCCGGAGCGGCTCTATCACCTAAGCTCGACCTTTGGTGCTTTTGGCACGCCTTCGGCGTGTCTCCCGAGATCCCGCCGTGCAGAGGGGATCACTCGCAGCAGCACCGCGTCATCCGCACGACCGGCAGAACCCACACTTTTAGCGACGAAGAGGCAATGGCCAAAAAAGACGGTGTCATCGAGATCGAAGGCTCGGTGGTTGAAGCGCTGCCCAACGCGATGTTCCGCGTCGAGCTGACCAACGGCCACAAGGTGCTCGCCCACATCTCGGGGAAGATGCGCCAGCACTACATCCGCATCCTCCCGGAGGACAAGGTGATCGTGGAGCTGAGCCCCTACGACCTGACCCGCGGCCGCATCGTCTACCGCTACAAGTAACGGTTTCGCCGGATAAGGAACGGCCCGGGGATCCACCCGGCGCACGAGGCCAGCGAGAGAGAAGAACACCATGAAGGTCAACCCCAGCGTCAAGCCCATCTGCGACAAGTGCAAGGTGATCCGTCGTCACGGCAACGTGATGGTCATCTGCGAGAACCCTCGGCACAAGCAGCGCCAGGGTTAAGGCGGCAGAGGCCATTTCTGGCCTCTGCAACCCTGGCGCGGTCGGTCGTCTCGACCGACCGGAGGCTAAAGCCACAGAGACTCACAACTGAATACGTACTCCAGGCAGTGCCAGAACCCGCGGAAGCGGGGGACACCCCGGGCGGGAGGCCCGGGCACCGGCACTGCTCCAGACCTCCCACCCACCTGAAGGAGCCGTCATGGCCCGTCTTGCCGGAGTGGACATCCCGCGCGATAAGCGCGTGGAGATCGCCCTCACCTACATCTACGGAGTCGGACGCACGCGTTCGACCGAGACCCTCGTCGCCACGGGCATCGACCCCAACGTGCGCGTCAAGGACCTGACCGACGACCAGCTCGTCGCTCTCCGCGACCACATCGAGACCGCCTACAAGGTCGAGGGCGACCTGCGTCGCGAGGTCGCCGCCGATATCCGCCGCAAGGTCGAGATCGGCTCCTACGAGGGCATCCGCCACCGCCGCGGCCTGCCCGTGCGCGGCCAGCGCACCAAGACCAACGCGCGCACCCGCAAGGGCCCGAAGCGCACCGTCGCCGGCAAGAAGAAGGCGCGCTAGTCCGGCTCCGCCGCGACCCGCGCAATCCACAGGTTTAGGAGAAGACCATGGCAGCACCGAAGTCGGCCGCGCGCAAGCCCCGCCGTAAAGAGAAGAAGAGCATCGCCGTCGGCCAGGCTCACATCAAGTCCACGTTCAACAACACGATCGTGTCGATCACCGACCCGAGCGGCGCCGTCATCAGCTGGGCCTCGTCCGGTCAGGTCGGCTTCAAGGGCTCGCGCAAGTCGACGCCCTTCGCCGCTCAGCTCGCAGCCGAGTCGGCGGCGCGCCAGGCGCAGGAGCACGGCATGAAGAAGGTCGACGTCTTCGTCAAGGGCCCCGGCTCGGGCCGAGAGACCGCGATCCGCTCGCTGCAGGCCGCCGGCCTCGAGGTCGGCTCGATCAGCGACGTGACGCCCCAGGCGCACAACGGCTGCCGTCCGCCCAAGCGCCGCCGGGTCTAATCCTTCGACTCCCAGCCTCCCGGCCCGGGCACAGCCCGGGTCGGCGCTGGGGTCGCGGCGATGCGATGCATCGCTTTCAGCTCCACCGCGCAATCTGAATAACTCAACACACTCGACGAGCCAGCCACTCGTCGCGCCACAAGTGTCATATGGCGGACACTTTGCCGAAAGGAATCAACAGTGCTCATCGCACAACGTCCCACGCTGACCGAGGAGTCCGTCTCCGAGTTCCGCTCGCGGTTCATCATCGAGCCGCTGGAGCCCGGCTTCGGGTACACCCTCGGCAACTCCCTCCGTCGCACGCTGCTCTCGTCGATTCCCGGTGCGGCCGTGACGAGCATCCGCATCGATGGCGTGCTGCACGAGTTCAGCACCATCGCGGGGGTGAAAGAGGATGTCACCGAGATCATCCTCAACGTGAAGAACCTCGTGGTCTCGAGCGAGCACGACGAGCCCATCACGGCCTACCTGCGCAAGCAGGGCTCGGGCGAGGTCACCGCAGCCGACATCTCGGCGCCGGCCGGGGTCGAGATCCACAACCCCGAGCTCGTCATCGCGACGCTCAACGACAGCGCGAAGTTCGAGCTCGAGCTCACCATCGAGCGCGGCCGCGGCTACGTCAGCGCCACCCAGAACCGCAGCGAGTTCAGCGAGGCCGGCCAGATCCCGGTCGACTCCATCTACTCGCCCGTGCTCAAGGTCACCTACCGCGTCGAGGCGACGCGTGCCGGTGAGCGCACCGACTTCGACCGTCTCGTGGTCGACGTCGAGTCGAAGCCGGCCATCACCCCGCGCGACGCCATCGCCTCCGCCGGCCGCACGCTGGTCGAGCTGTTCGGTCTCGCGCGCGAGCTCAACACGCAGGCCGAGGGCATCGAGATCGGCCCCGCGCCGGTCGACGCCGTGCTCTCGACCGAGCTCTCGATGCCGATCGAAGACCTCGACCTCTCGGTGCGCAGCTACAACTGCCTCAAGCGCGAGGGCATCAACACGGTGAGCGAGCTCGTGGCGCTCTCCGAGACCCAGCTGATGAACATCCGCAACTTCGGCCAGAAGTCGGTCGACGAGGTCAAGGACAAGCTCGTCGAGATGGGCCTCTCGCTCAAGGACGCGGTTCCCGGGTTCGACGGCGCTCACTTCTACGGCGGCTACGACGACGAGGAGAGCTAGGCGCTCCCTCGCCCTGCTCGCCCCCTCCCGTCTCTGATACGAAAGAACACACACCATGCCTCAGCCCACGAAGGGCCCCCGCCTCGGCGGCGGACCCGCCCACGAGCGCCTGCTCCTCGCCAACCTTGCGACGGCGCTCTTCACGCACAAGCGCATCACGACGACCGAGACCAAGGCCAAGCGCCTGCGTCCGCTCGCCGAGCGCCTGATCACCTTCGCGAAGCGCGGTGACCTGCACGCCCGTCGCCGCGTGATGACGATCATCCGCGACAAGAGCGCCGTGCACGAGCTCTTCACCGAGATCGCGCCGCTCATGGCCGAGCGCGAAGGCGGCTACACCCGCATCACGAAGGTCGGCTACCGCAAGGGCGACAACGCGCCCATGGCCGTCATCGAGCTCGTGCTCGAGCCGGTGAACCCGAAGCCGAAGAGCGCCAAGAAGTCGGCTGCTGCTGCCGCTCCGGCCGCCGCCCCGGTCGAGGAGGCCCCGGCCGCCGAGGTCGAGGTCGTCGCCGACGAGAGTGCCGAGGAGACGGCCGCCGAGGCCGCCGTCGTCGAGGATGCCGCCGAGGTCGCCGCCGACGAGGCTGCAGACGAGGCTCCTGCTGAGGACGACGCTCCTGTGGAGGACGAGGCCAAGTAGCCTGCGCCATCACGATCGCGTCACGGCCCCCGCTCACTCCGAGCGGGGGCCGTAGGCTTTCCTGCGTGAACGACGAGCTGCTCCCCCTGCGAGATCGCATGCCCGCCCCCGCGGCGCCGATGCTCCCCGAAGGCCCGGAGGGCATCCGGTGGCGGCCGCTCTCGATCGATGACGCCGAGGTCGTGACCGATCTCGCCGAGCGGATCAGCGTGCGCGACCATCCGACCTGGAGCGAGTCGCTCGACGAGATCCGTGACGAACTGGGTCATTCGTGGGTCGAACCCGGTCTCGACGGGATGCTCGCGACCGACGCTGACGGAACCGCCGTCGCGTGGG
Organism: uncultured Microbacteriaceae bacterium; assembly: GCA_964540305.1. Lineage (GTDB taxonomy): Bacteria > Actinomycetota > Actinomycetes > Actinomycetales > Microbacteriaceae > Microcella. The sequence continues at coordinate 148,714 of CAZILZ010000002.1, forward strand.
GCCTCGTCGTCGCGCCGCCGGCGCCCGAGTCGCTCGTGCGGGTCATCCTGTTCGGCGGTGTCGATGCGGCCCACCGCGGACGCGGGATCGGGCGCCGACTGCTCGCGTGGCAGCACGATCGTGCGCGCGCGATGCTCGCGGAGTCCGAGCTCGCCCTGCCCGCCTGGGTGCTCAGCTACGCGGCCGATCGCGCGCCCGAGCACGGGCGGCTGCTGCAGCGTGCAGGGTTCGAGCCGGCGCGCTACTTCACCACGCTCGAATGCGACCTCGCGGCGCCGACCCCACCGGTGACCGTGCCCTCCGACCTGCGCATCGTGCCGTTCGACGCGGGCCTGAGCGAGTCGGTGCGGGCCGCCAAGAATGCGGCGTTCGCCGACCACTGGGGCAGCCAGCCTGCGAGCCGGGAAGGCTGGGAGTCGATGCAGGGGCTCGAGAGCTTCCGTCGCGATCTCAGCCGCGTGGCGCTCGACGGCGACGAGGTGGTGGGCTTCGTGGTGTCAGAGGTCAATGAGGAGGACTGGGAGCGGCAGGGGTCGCGCTCCGGCTACATCTCGCTCGTCGGCACCGTGCCCTCCTGGCGCGGTCGAGGGCTCGCGAGCGCGCTGCTCGCCGAGGTGCTGCAGGCGTATCGCGATGCCGGCCTCGAGCGCGCCGTGCTCGACGTCGACGCCGACAACCCCACGGGCGCCCTCGGGGTCTACACCCGCCTCGGCTTCGCGTCGACGGCGCGCGAGGTCTCGTACCGCGTCATGTACTAGCGGGCTGAGCCCGTCAGCGCGGGCGCTGCAGCTCGGGGTTCGCGTCGTAGTCGACGGGCGCGGGCAGGTCGACCAGCTGCTGCAGGGCCACTTCGATCGCGCCGGTGTAGATGCGGCCGCCCGCAGACCCGGGATGCACCTGGTCGCGGGCGAGCAGCTCGAGCCGAGGGGCGATGGCACCGCGCCAGTCGGCGATGACGACGTCGCGGTAGTCATCGGCGAAGGCCACGAGGCTCGCGTTGACTCCGGGGATCCAGCCGCGTGGCGCTTGCGCGCTGACCAGCACGAGCAACCGATCCGGCCCGAGGATGGCCCGCATCTCGTGCAGCGTCGCCGCATCGATGGAGCCGTTCGTGCCGAGCCCGATGATCATGATGGGCCGCAGCTGGCCCTTGCGGGCGAGCGCGCGCAGGATCTCGGGCGCCTGCCGCATCTGCCGCGACACCGCGGCATCGATCGCGATGCCCGGGAAGCGCGCCTGCAGCTGCGGCGCCGCGGCGAGCATCACCGAGTCGCCGATCGCGATGATCTGATCGCCGCCCGGCAGGGGCGCCTGATCGGGAGGCGCGGGGCCCCGCTCGGTCATCGGCACGCGCAGCGGCACGGCGGGCGACAGCTCGTCGGCGCCCGCCGCATCGAGCGCGGCCTGCCCCGCCGCGATGAACGCCTCGGCCTGCGACTCGGCGGGTGCCCGCACGACGGCAACGGCTGCTCCTGCGATCAGGCCCAGTAGCGCGAGACCCGTGCCCACGATGAGGGCGATCCGGCGGGGGAGCGCCCAGCCGAGCTCCCCGCGCAGCGCAGCATCCATGCGCCGGGTGCGCACGGGTTGCTCGAGATACCGGTAGCTCGCCGCGGCGAGCGGCACGGTGATGCCGAGGGCGGCGAGGCCCAGCATCCAGCTCTGCTCGCCCACCCGGTCGACCGAGGGCAGTGCGGCGCCGAGCAGGATGAGCACGGGCCAGTGCCACAGGTAGAGCCCGTACGAGCGCTCGCCCAGCCAGCCCGGGAGCGGAGCATCCGCGATGCGTGCTGCGCGCCCTGCAGGATGCGCGAGGCACGCGATGAGGACGGCGGTGAGCAGCGTCGCCCCGACGAGGCCGCCGCGGTAGGTCGCGGCCGCGTCGATCGAGAGCACGCTCGCGAGGGAGACGAGCCCGACGACGGCGAGAAGGGCACCGAGGTCGGCCGCCCACGCGGGGGTACGGGCCGTGGCGGCGTGCGCGCCGAGCGGCTCGGCGGCCAGAGCGAGCCCGGCCCCGAGCAGCAGGCCGAAGCCGTGCGTGAGCGTCGACAGGTAGGCGATCGAGGCGGGCGCGGGATCGATCGCGGGGTCGCCCGCAAACACGGCCATCGCCGCGGCCGAGGCGAGGGCGAGAGCGATCGGCAGGCCGATGCGCAGCATGCGCAGCGGCAGCAGGAGCAGCACGATGACGAGCAGCGGCCAGACGAGGTAGAACTGCTCCTCGACCGCGAGCGACCAGGCGTGGCGGAAGAGCTCGGGGCTCGTCTGATCGAGGTAGCTCGATCCCTGGGCGATCGACCACCAGTTGCTGCTGAACGTGAGCACGCCCGCGAGCTGCCAGCCGATGCCGACAAGCACATCGCCGCCGATCATGGCGGCGACGGCGGAGGTCGCGCCGACGACCACGACGAGGGCGGGCAGCAGTCGTCGGGCGCGTCGACCCCAGAAGCGGCCGAGGGCGATGCGGCCGTGCGCGCGATGCTCGGCGACGAGCAGCGCCGTGATGAGGTACCCGCTGACGACGAGGAAGACGTCGACGCCGATGAATCCGCCGGGGGCGAGACCGGGGAACAGGTGGTACGCGAGCACGAGCACGATCGCGAGAGCGCGCAGGCCGTCGAGCCCGGGAAGCCGGTCGCGTGCGATAGAGCTGGTGCTGATGGCCGACATGGTTCCTCCAGGGTCGCGCCCCGCGGCCGTGCGGTCAAACCGAGAGCCGTAGACTCAGGAACCGTGGAGACGGTGCGCCTGCGGCTCGACCTCGCGTACGACGGGTCGGCCTTCTCGGGGTGGAGCCGCCAGCCGGGTCTGCGCACCGTCGAGGGCGTGATCGATGCCGCGATCGCGACGCTGCTGCGCGACCCCGAGCTCGAGGTGCGGCTCGTCGTGGCCGGCCGCACCGACGCGGGAGTGCACGCGACGGGGCAGGTCGCGCACATCGATCTCACCCCCGAGCAGTATCGCCGCCTCGCCTCCGCTCGCCGCGGCGGATCGGTCGAGCAGTCGGTGGCGAAGCGACTCAACGGCATCGTCGCCGCGGCGGCGGCCGATGTCGTGATCGATCGGGTGTCGATCGCACCCGAGGGCTTCGACGCCCGGTTCTCGCCGATGTGGCGCCGCTACGAGTACCGCATCGCCGACGCCGCGAGCCATCGCGATCCGCGTCGCCGCACGCACACCCTGTGGCACCATGCCGAGCTCGATGCGGCGGCGATGGATGCTGCCGCCGCGAGCCTCACGGGCCTGCACGACTTCGCGGCCTTCTGCAAGCCGCGCGAGGGTGCGACCACCATCCGCACCCTGCTCGACTACGGGTGGACACGGGACGCCGAGGGTGTGCTCGTGGCTCGCGTGCGCGCCGACGCGTTCTGCCACTCGATGGTGCGGGCTCTTGTGGGCGGGGTGGTCGCCGTCGGGCTCGGCCGCATCGATGCCGATCGGCTGCGCGGGATCCTCGCCAGCGGGGTGAAGGCGAACGCCTTCGCGGTGGTCGCGGCGAAAGGGCTCACGCTCGTCGAGGTGGGCTACCCGCCCGACGACGAGCTCGGCGCGCGCGCCGCGCTGACCAGGGCCCGCCGCGAACCGCTCGGGAGAGCATCCGACCCCTCCGACTGACCGGGGTGCTGCGGGTGAATTGACCGGGCCCCCCTGTGCCGGTAGGCTCGACCCTTGGTGCCCGTCGCCGACGGCCATCCGGTTGAGCCCTCCACCACGGCGTTCGCTCTCTCTCTGGAGAACGAACTCCCCCCGGAGCGGGATTCACGAACTACTCGACACGAAAGTACGCATAGTGACGCGCACATTCAGCCCCACCCCCGCTGACGTTCAGCGCAACTGGGTCGTCATCGACGCAACCGATGTCGTCCTGGGCCGCCTCGCCAGCCACGCCGCCGTCCTCCTGCGCGGCAAGCACAAGGCGACCTTCGCCCAGCACATGGACATGGGCGACTTCGTCATCATCATCAACGCCGACAAGGTGGCCCTGACGGGCTCGAAGCTCGCGCAGAAGAAGGCCTACCGCCACTCGGGCTACCCGGGCGGGCTCACGGCGACCTCCTACAGCGAGCTGCTCGAGAAGAACCCCGAGCGCGCTGTCGAGAAGGCGATCCGCGGCATGCTGCCGAAGAACTCGCTGGGCCGCGCCCAGATCAAGAAGCTCAAGGTCTACAAGGGTGCCGAGCACCCCCACGCTGCGCAGCAGCCGACGACCTACACCCTCGACCAGGTCGCCCAGTAGCGGCCGCGCAGACGCTAAGGATCAGCATCGTGGCAGACGTTACGAACACCCCCACCGACCTCGACAACGACGACATCACTCCCGAGTCGGCTCCCGAGTCGTACACGACCGAGTCGGCCGCGCCCGCCGCGTCGGTGGCGCCCCGCGCCATCCTCTCGGTCGGTGGCCAGGCCGTGGGCCGTCGCAAGCAGGCCATCGCCCGCGTGCGCCTCACCCCCGGCGCCGGCACCTACAAGGTCAACGGCCGCACGCTCGAGGACTACTTCCCGAACAAGCTGCACCAGCAGCTCATCAACGACCCCTTCACCATCCTGCAGCTCGGCGGCGCCTACGACGTCATCGCACGCATCACGGGCGGTGGCCCCTCGGGCCAGGCGGGTGCCCTGCGTCTCGCCATCGCGCGCGCTCTCAACGAGATCGACCGCGAGAACAACCGCGCCACCCTCAAGAAGGCCGGCTTCCTCACTCGTGACGCCCGCGTCATCGAGCGCAAGAAGGCCGGTCTCAAGAAGGCCCGCAAGGCTCCTCAGTACTCGAAGCGCTAGCCGATCGAGCAGAGGGCTCCTCATGGGTCGTCTCTTCGGCACGGATGGGGTTCGAGGGCTGGCCAACGGTGATCTCACCGTCGACCTGGCCCTCGGCCTCTCCCAGGCTGCGGCGCGCGTGCTGACCAGCGGTCGGCACGCCGATGAGCTGCGCGCCCAGGGCAAGCGCCCGACGGCGATCGTCGCGCGCGACCCCCGGGTCTCCGGCCAGTTCTTGACCGCGGCCGTCTCGGCGGGGCTCGCGAGCTCGGGCATCGACGTTCTCGACGCCGGGGTCATCCCGACCCCGGCGGCGGCGTTCCTCGTCGGCGACATCAACGCCGACTTCGGCGTCATGATCTCGGCCTCGCACAATCCGGCCCCCGACAACGGCATCAAGTTCTTCTCCTTCGGCGGCACGAAGCTGCCGGATGCGGTCGAAGACCGCATCGAGGAGGCCATGTCGGGCGACAAGCTCGCGCCGACCGGCGCGGGCGTCGGCCGCATCCGCCGGTTCGCCGACGCGGAGGACCGCTACCTCCTGCACCTTCTCGGCACGCTCGACGTGTCGCTCGCGGGGCTGCACGTCGTCATCGACTGCGCGCACGGGGCCGCCGCGGGCATCTCGCCCCAGGTCTTCGCCGACGCCGGGGCGCGCGTCACGGTCATCGGTAGCGACCCCGACGGGCTCAACATCAACGACGGCGTCGGCTCGACGCACCTCGCACCGCTGCAGGCGGCAGTCATCGAGCACGGCGCCGACCTCGGCATCGCGCACGACGGCGACGCCGACCGCTGCCTCGCAGTGGATGCCGCGGGTCGCGTCATCGACGGCGATCAGATCATGGCGATCATCGCGCTCTCGATGAAAGCGCGCGGTCTGCTGACCGACGACACTCTCGTCGCGACCGTCATGAGCAACCTCGGCCTCAAGCGCGCCATGGCCGAGCACGGCGTGCGCCTCATCGAGACGAAGGTGGGCGACCGCTACGTGCTCGAGGCTCTCGCCGAGCACGGTCTCAGCCTCGGCGGTGAGCAGTCGGGCCACATCATCATGAGCGAGCACGCGACGACGGGCGATGGCATTCTCACCGGTCTGCAGCTCGCCGCCGAGATGGTGCGTTCGGGCCGCACGCTCGCCGAGCTCGCCGACGTCATGACCGTCTTTCCGCAGGTGCTCCTCAACGTGCGCGGCGTCGACCGCACGGCGCTCGAGGGCCACGCGGTCATCGCCGAGGCCGTCGCGGTCGAAGAGACCGCGCTCGGCGACAGCGGTCGCGTGCTGCTGCGCGCGAGCGGTACCGAGCCGATGGTGCGCGTCATGGTCGAGGCGGCCGAGCAGGGCACCGCCCAGCAGGTGGCCGAGCGCCTCGCCGCTGTCGTGCGCGAGCAGCTCGCGGTCTAGCCCTCAGCCGGGTCGGTCGTCGCGACGACCTCGACGTGGGTCATCGTGAGCACCGCGTCGTCGTCGGCCGTCCACGCCGTCCACGCCTCGCTGATGGCCTGCAGCTCGCGCTGCTCGGCGTGGCCGCCGTCGACCGCGTCGCGCGCGAACGACGAGTGCAGCACGCGCTCGGCCCACGCCCCGCCCCACCACGCGCGATCGGCGGGCGTGCTGAACAGCCAGACGGATGCGGTGGGCGTCACCGAGCGCAGGCCCGCCGCCCGCGCCCAGGCGGCGAGGTGCCGACCGGCATCCGGCTCGCCGCCGTTGCCGCGGTGCACGCGCCGGTACAGGTCGAGCCAGAGCTCGAGGCCCGGCAGGAGCGGGTGGATCGCCGTCGCCGCGTAGTCGACCTCGCGGGCGGCGACGATGCCGCCCGGCACGGCGACCCTCGCCATCTCGCGCAGCATCGCGACGGGCTCGGCGACGTGCTGCAGGGTCTGATGCGTGTGCACGATGTCGAAGGCGCCGTCGGCGAACGGCAGCGCGAGCGCATCGCCCTGCACCAGCTCGACGGCCGCCCCGACCTCGGTCGCATGGCCCTGCGCGGCCGCGATGGCGTCGGCCGCAGCATCCAGGCCCACGACGCGCCCCGGGGCGAGGCGCTCGGCGAACTCGGCCGTGATCGTGCCGGGGCCGCAGCCGACGTCGAGCAGCGAGCGACCCGCCACGAGGTGCGGTTCGAGGTACGCGGCCGAGTTGCCGATCGTGCGCCAGCGGTGCGCCGCGAGCACGCTCTCGTGGTGCCCGTGCGTGTAGGTGGCCGCCGGGGTCGCGGGCTTCTCCACCATCAGATCTTCCGCAGCAGCACGGTCTCGACCGTGTGATCGCTCGCCTTGCGCAGCACGAGCGAGGCGCGGGCGCGCGTCGGCAGGATGTTCTGCAGGAGGTTGGGCTCGTTGATCTCGCGCCAGATCTCGCGCGCCTTGGCGACGGCCTCCTCGTGGTTCAGCGCGGCGTAGCGGTGGAAGTAGCTGCGCGGGTCGGCGAAGGCCCCGCGCTGGAGGGCCAGGAAGCGCTCTTCGTACCACTGGGCGATGTCGCTCGTGCGGGCATCCACGTAGATCGTGAAGTCGAAGAGATCGCTCACCGCGAGCGACGCACCCGGGCCCGGGGGCTGCAGCACGTTGAGGCCTTCGACGATGAGGATGTCGGGGCGGCGCACGATGATCTCGGCACCGGGCACCCGGTCGTAGCTGAGATGGCTGTAGACGGGGGCGCGCACCTCGTCGGCACCGGCCTTGACGCGTGCCACGAAGCGCAGCAGGGCTCGACGGTCGTACGACTCGGGAAACCCCTTGCGGTGCACGATGCCGCGGCGGGCGAGCTCGGCCGTGGGCAGCAGGAAGCCGTCGGTCGTCACGCGCTCGACGCGCGGGGTGTCGGGCCAGCGCGAGAGCAGTTCGCGCAGCAGGCGCGCGATCGTTGACTTGCCCACCGCGACCGACCCGGCCACGCCGATGACGAAGGGCGTGTGCTGGCCGGGCTCGCCCAGGAAGCTACGCGTGGCCTGGTGCAGGTCGCGGGCCCCGACCGCGTACAGGCTCAGCAGTCGGCTGAGCGGCACGTACACCTCGCCGACCTCGCGCATGTCGAGGGCGTCGCCGAGGCCGCGCAGCTGCACGAGCTCGGTCTCGGTGAGGGGATGCGCGGCCGCCGGAGCGAGAGCCGCCCACCGCTGCCGGTCGATCTCGTCGAACGGGCTCGTCTCGCGCGCTGCGCTCGGATCGCTCATCGGCACCACAGTACCCCTGGGCGTCTCGCCGTGGCGGGAGCCGTAGAATGGTCGGCTATGTGCGGAATCGTGGGGTATGTCGGAACCCGGGGCAGCGTCGAGGTGCTGCTGGGCGGGCTGAAGCGGCTCGAGTACCGGGGCTATGACTCCGCGGGCGTCGCCGTGATCGACGATCACGGCCACCTCGACACGCGCAAGCACGCGGGCAAGCTCGGCGTGCTCAGCGGCGACCTCGCCGAGACGCCCCTCACCGATGGCCAGACCGGCATCGGCCACACGCGCTGGGCGACGCACGGCGGCCCCACCGACGAGAACGCCCACCCGCACCTCGGCGACGGCGGCAAGCTCGCGCTCATCCACAACGGCATCATCGAGAACTTCTCCGAGCTCAAGACCGAGCTGCTCGCGAGCGGCCACGAGTTCAGCTCCGAGACCGACAGCGAGGTCGCCGCCCTGCTCGTCGGCGACGCCTTCCGCGAGACGGGCGACCTCACCGCCGCGATGCTGCGGGTCGTCAACCGTCTGGAGGGCGCGTTCACGCTGCTCGCCGTGCACGCCGACCAGCCGCACGTCGTCGTCGGCGCGCGTCGCAACTCGCCGCTCGTGATCGGGCTCGGCGAGGGCGAGAACTTCCTCGGCTCCGACGTGGCCGCCTTCATCGAGTACACCCACCGCGCCATGGAGATCGGGCAGGACCAGCTCGTCACCATCCGCCCCGACAGCGTCGAGGTGGTCGACTTCGCCGGCCAGCCGGTGACCCCGACGACCTTCGAGGTCGACTGGGATGCCTCGGCGGCCGAGAAGGGCGGCTGGTCGAGCTTCATGGCGAAGGAGATCAGCGAAGAGCCCGAAGCCGTCGCCAAGACCATCATCGGCCGCGTGCACGACGGGCTCGTCGACCTGCCCGAGGTGACGGCGCTCGGCACCGAGGTGCTGTCGAGCATCGACCGCGTGCTCATCATCGCGTGCGGCACCGCCGCCTACGCCGGCATGGTCGGCAAGTACGCGATCGAGCAGTGGGCGCGCATCCCCGTCGATGTCGAGCTCGCGCACGAGTTCCGCTACCGCGAGCCGGTGCTCTCACCGAACACCCTCGTCGTGTCGATCAGCCAGTCGGGCGAGACGATGGACACCCTCATGGCGGTCAAGTACGCCCGCGAGCAGGGTGCCCGCACACTGTCGATCTGCAACACGCAGGGCGCCACCATCCCGCGCGAGTCGGATGCCGTCGTCTACACGCACGCCGGCCCCGAGGTGGCGGTCGCGTCGACGAAGGCCTTCGTCGCCCAGATCACCGCCATCTACCTGCTCGGGCTGCAGCTCGGTCAGGTGCGCGGCACCCTGACGCCCGAGCGTGCGCGCGGCCTCGTCGCCGAGCTGCAGGCGGTGCCCGAGAAGCTGGCCTCCGTGCTCGCGACGGGCGAGCGCATCAAGGAACTGGCGCACTGGATGGCGGACACCCGCTCGGTGCTGTTCCTGGGCCGCCATGTCGGCTATCCGGTGGCGCTCGAGGGCGCGCTCAAGCTCAAAGAGCTCGCCTACATCCACGCCGAGGGCTTCGCCGCCGGCGAGCTCAAGCACGGGCCGATCGCGCTCATCGAGCCCGGGCAGGTGGTGTTCGTCATCGTGCCGAGCCCGCGCGACCCGAACTCGCTGCACGCGAAGGTCGTGTCGAACATCCAGGAGATCAGGGCCCGCGGCGCACGCGTCATCGCGATCGCCGAAGAGGGCGATGTCGCCGTGCTGCCGCACGCCGACGAGGTCATTCGTATTCCGCTGGCCTCGCCGTTCTTCGAGCCGCTGCTCGCCGTCGTGCCGCTGCACATCTTCGGCATGGAGCTCGCCGCCGCGAAGGGCCTCGACGTCGACCAGCCGCGCAACCTCGCCAAGTCGGTCACGGTCGAGTAGGCCCGTCGGGTAGTTCGGTCGAGAAGGCCATCGGGCGCGCCATGGGGCGGATCGTCGGGATCGGGGTCGACGTCGTCGACCTGGCCCGCTTCGAGCGCGCGCTGAGCCGCACGCCGCGGTTGCGCGACCGGCTCTTCGCCGAGAACGAGCGCGACCTTCCCCTGCGGTCGCTCGCCGGGCGATTCGCGGCGAAAGAGGCCCTGCTCAAGGCGCTCGGCGCGACCGACGGCATCGGCTGGCACGACATGCGCGTGGTGCCCGACGCCGAGGGCAACCCCGACCTGGTGGTGAGCGGTCGCGCGGCCGAGATCGTCGCCCAGCGCGGCATCGGGTCGCTGCACGTCTCGATGTCGCACGACGCCGGCGTCGCGATCGCCTTCGTGGTGGCCGAGTCGTGAGCCGCCCGATGCGCGAAGCCCGCATCGCGCCCGACGCGATCGGCGAGAACGCCACGACCATGCGTCGCCTCGTCGCCACCCCGCACACGATGGCGATCGTGAAGGCCGACGGCTACGGGCACGGCGCCATCACCGCCGCGCGCGCCGCACTCGAGGCCGGCATCGACCACCTCGGCGTGGCCGACCTCGACGAGGCGTTCGAGCTGCGCGCGGCGGGCATCGACGCGCCCGTGCTGGCCTGGCTGCACGACCTCGAGGCCGACTTCGCGGCGGCCGCGGAGGCGGGCATCGCGCTCGGCGTGAGCTCGCGCGCGCAGCTCGCGCGCGCCGCCGCGACGGGCCACCGCGCGACGGTGCACGTCAAGGTCGACACCGGGCTGTCGCGCAACGGCGTCGTCGAGGCCGAGTGGGGGCCGCTCGTCGAGCAGCTCGCCGAGTGCGTCGCCGCGGGCGACCTCGTGCTCGGTGGCGTCTTCAGCCACCTCTCGAACACGTCGCCCGACGACGACCGTGCGCAGGTGGTCGCCTTCGAGCGGTTCGTGGATGCGGTGCGTAGCGTCGGGCTCGAGCCGGGCATCCGGCACCTCGCCGCGTCGGCCGCGGCGCTCGACCACCCCGCCGCCCGCTACGACATGGTGCGCATCGGGCTGGCCCTCTACGGCATCGCCCCCGAGCGCCACCTGCGCGGCACGCTCCCGCTCGTGCCGGCGATGCAGCTGAGCGCCCGCGTCGTCGGGCTCAAGCGCGTGCCCGCTGGCAGCGGGGTCTCGTACGGCTACCTGCATCGCACCGCAGAGCCGACCACGCTCGCGCTCGTGCCGCTCGGCTACGCCGACGGTGTGCCGCGCGCCGCGGTCGATGCGCCGGTGCGCATCGGCGATGCCGTGCACCGGGTCGTGGGCCGTATCGCGATGGATCAGTTCGTCGTCGACGTGGGCGATGCCCCCGTCGCGCTCGGCGACCAGGCCGTGCTGTGGGGCGACCCGGCGGCGGGCGAGCCGAGCGTCGACGAGTGGGCCGACGCCGCGGGCACGATCGCCTACGAGCTCGTCACGCGGCTCGGTCGCCGCGTGCACCGCACGAGAGGCTGAGGCGCGTGACGGTGACGCTCACGATCGCCGACCCCGAGGCGATGGCGCGGTTCGGGGCGCTGCTCGCCGCGCAGCTGCGCGCGGGAGACACGGTTCTGCTCACGGGCGAGCTCGGCGCGGGCAAGACGACGCTCACGCGCGGGCTCGGCGCGGCGCTCGGCGTGCGCGGCACGGTGACGAGCCCGACCTTCGTGCTCGCCCGCACGCATCCGCGGTCCGACGGCCCGCCGCTCGTGCACGTCGACGCCTACCGTCTGCGCGACGCCGCCGAGCTCGACGACCTCGACCTCGACTTCGCCCGCTCGATCGTCGTGGTCGAGTGGGGCGCGGGGCTGCTCGAGCACCTCGTCGACGAGTGGCTGTCGGTGACGATCGAGCGGCCTCACGGCGCGACGACGATCGACGACCCCGACGCGGACGCCGTCGAGCCGCGCACCGTGACGATCGAGGGCGTCGGCGAGCGCTGGGCCGACCTAGGCTGGCTGCATGCTGCTGGCGATTGACACCTCGGCGGGCACCGCGGTCGCCGTCGTCGCCGACGACGGGCGTGTGCTCGCCGAGCGCTCGACCGACGACACCCGGCGGCACGCCGAGGTCATCGGCCCGTTCCTCGACGAGGTGCTGCACGCGCCGGGCGTCTCGGCCGCCGCGCTCACGGGCGTCGTCACGGGCATCGGCCCGGGGCCGTACACGGGCCTGCGCGTCGGCATCGCGGCGGCGCGCGCGGTCGCGTTCGCGCGGGGCATCCCGCTGCTGCCCGTGCCCAGCCACGACGCGGTCGCGCTCGCGCTCGTCGAGGGCGGCATCGCCGCGGGCCGCTTCAGCGTCGTGACGGATGCCCGGCGCCGAGAGGTCGCCGTGACGACCTACACGGCCGCCCTGCCCCTGCCGGCGGTCGTCGCCCCCGCGCACCTCGTCGCGCGCCTCGAGTGGACGCCCGAGGAGGGGGTCGCCGCCCACGAGGTGGTCGAGATCCCCGCGGCGGGGCTCGCGCACGTCGCCCTCGCGCGGCTCGCGGCTGGCCTGCCGTTCGCCGCGCCCCAGCCGCTCTACCTGCGCGCGCCCGACGTGACCCTGTCGAGCCCCAAGCGGGTGAGCTGATGACCACTGATGGCGCCGTGCGCCTGCGCGACGCCGACTTCGACGACCTCGACGCGATCATGGCGCTCGAGACCGCGACCTTCCCCTCCGACGCCTGGAGCCGCGAGATGATGGCGGCCGAGCTCGCCGCGCCGCACACGCGCTACGTTGTCGCCCTCGTCGGCGATGAGATCGTCGGGTACGCGGGGGTCAGCGCGCCGGCGGGCGCGAGCCAGGCCGACATCCAGACGATCGCGGTCGACGCCGCGCACCGCCGGCTCGGCATCGGCGCCCTGCTCGTGCGGCGGATGCTCGACGAGGCCCGCGCCCGCAGCGTCGACGACGTGCTGCTCGAGGTGCGGGCCGACAACCCCGGAGCTCAGCGGCTGTACGAGCGGCACGGCTTCACGCCGATCGCCGTGCGGCCGCGCTACTACCAGCCCGACGACGTCGACGCCGTCGTCATGCGCTGGGAGGTCGGCCCGTGACCGCGCAGCCGTTGGTGCTCGGCATCGAGTCGAGCTGCGACGAGACCGGCATCGGCATCGTGCGCGGAACGACCCTGCTCGCCAACGTCATCTCGTCGTCGATGGAGGAGCACGCGCGGTTCGGCGGCGTCGTGCCTGAGGTCGCCGCGCGGGCCCACCTCGAGGCGCTCGAGCCGGCCCTGCGCCAGGCGCTCGATGAGGCCGGCGTGACGCTCGACGAGCTCGACGCGATCGCCGTGACGAGCGGGCCGGGGCTGAGCGGCGCGCTCATGGTCGGCGTCGGCGCCGCGAAGGCGCTCGCCGTGGCGCTCGACAAGCCCTTCTACGCCGTCAACCACCTGGTCGGGCATGTCGGCGCCGATGTGCTGCGCCCCGTGGGTGACCCCGCTCTCGAGCTGCCGACCATCGCCCTGCTCGTCTCGGGCGGCCACACCTCGCTGCTGCACGTGCGCGACCTCACGAGCGATGTCGAGCTGCTCGGCGAGACGATCGACGACGCGGCGGGCGAGGCCTTCGACAAGGTCGCACGACTGCTCGGCCTGCCGTACCCGGGCGGCCCGCACATCGACCGCGTCGCGGCCGAGGGCGATCCGGCCGCCGTGCGCTTTCCGCGCGGGCTCACGCTGCCCAAAGACCTCGAGCGCCACCGGTACGACTTCTCGTTCTCGGGGCTCAAGACCGCGGTCGCCCGCCATGTCGAGAAGCTCCGGGATGCGGGCGAGCCCGTGCCCACCGCCGACATTGCCGCCTCGTTCCGCGAGGCGGTCGCCGATGTGCTCACGGCCAAGGCGATCGCGGCCTGCGCCGACCTCGGGGTGCCGCGCCTGCTGCTCGGCGGGGGAGTCGCCGCGAACGCGCGGGTGCGGGCCCTGGCCGCCGAGCGCGCGGCCGCCGCGGGGGTCGAGCTCCGCATCCCGCCGCTGTCGCTGTGCACCGACAACGGGGCCATGATCGCGGCGCTCGCCGCGCAGCTCATCGCCGCCGGGCACCCGCCGTCGGCGCTCGATGTGAGCGCCGATTCGACGCTGCCGGTCACCCAGATCCAGGCGTGACGCCGCGTGACGGCGCGCGCGCGGCGTCGTTGACACCCCCTCGGCGCACTGCCAGCATGGGGCGTGCCCGTTCGGGCCCTCTACGACCACCATCCAGGAGTTAGTTCATGTCTGACGTCACGCCTCCCCCCGCCCCGCAGCCCGCGCCGACCCCGTACGCCTCGGCCCCCGCCGGCCCGAAGACGAACACGCTCGCGATCGTCTCGCTCGTGCTCGCGTTCTTCATCTCGCTCGGTGCGGTCATCACCGGCCACATCGCGCTCGGCCAGATCAAGAAGACCGGTGAGAGCGGCCGCGGCCTCGCCATCGCCGGTCTCGTGCTCGGTTACCTGGGCCTCGTCGCCGGGCTCATCGGCACGATCATCTGGATCAGCTTCTTCGCCCTCGCGGCGTCGAACGGCGGGTTCTCCTACTAGATCTGCAGGCGGTTCCGAGGCTCGCACCGGGGTGAACCCCCGGTGCGAGCCTCTATCATGTGCGGAGCAACCCGTGCCCGACCCTCCGAGCCGAACGGCGTGATCCGATGACCGACACCTCCCTGCGCACTCCCCATCGACTGGCCCCCGTGGCGCTGATCCTGGCGATCCTCGTGCCGATCGCGGGTGCTGTGCTGGGGCACATCACGCTGCGCCAGATCGCGCAGACCGGTGAGGCCGGCCGAGGCCTCGCGCTCGCCGCGACGATCATCGGCTGGGTCGGCACCGTGGCCTGGTTCGCCTTCTGGGGCTTCTTCCTCGCGCGGATCGGGGCCATGGCGGTCTGAGCCGCCCGTCCGAAGTCCGCTGGCCGCATCCCGCTCGCTCACTCGCTCACTGAAGGAGGCCCTCGTGGCTGATTCCCCGCTTTCCCCGCCGCCCCCGCCCGCACCCGGTCAGGGCGCCGCGGATGCTCCGCTGCCGCCCATCGAGGGCGCGACCGCCCCCGCCGCCCCGAAGAAGCCCGCGGCGCGCAAGCCCGCGGCCACCAAGCCCGCGGCGACGAAGCCCGCGGCCACGAAGCCCGTCGCTGCAACGCCCGCCGCTGCAACGCCCGTCGTTGCGCCGCCCGAGGCGATCCCCGCTCCTGTGGTCGAGGCCGCCATCGTGCCGCCGGCGCCCGCGGCGCCCGCGGCGCCCGCGGCGCCCGCCGCGCTCGCCACTCCGTCACCGAACCCCTACGCTCCCGCGCCGGCGCCGAACCCCTACGCGGCTCTGCCCACGTCGCCGTCGTCGACCCTCAGCGTGCTCGCGCTCGTCTTCGGCATCATGGGGCTGATCTTCTCGTTCTTCCTGCTCGGGCTGCTGCCGGCGATCGGCGGCGTGATCCTCGGCCACCTCGCGCTCAAGCGCGAGCCGCACGCACGCGGCATGGCGATCGCGGGGCTCGTCACGGGCTACATCGGCGTCGCGATCTCGCTGCTGTGGGGCCTCGCGATCCTCGTGCCGTCGCTGCTGTTCTTCTTCGCGCTCTCGGGCATCGGCGCCGCCGGGTTCGGCGGCTGAGCCGGCGGCTCAGTCGCAGCGCTCGGCGAGCAGGGCGACCTTCTCGCCGGCGAGGCGGGTGAGGATGAGTACCGCAGAGTTCGGCCCGCGCAGCGCGAGCCGGGGGCGCAGTCGGGCGGGGTCGATGTCGAGGCCGCGCTTCTTGATCTCGAGAGCGCCGATCTGCCGGGCGGCGAGCGCGCGCTTGAGCGTCGGCACATCGACGGGCAGCCTCTCGAGCACACGGAACCCGCGCGCGAAGGGTGTCGGGCTCGGCTGATCGGCGGTGATGTACGCGATGGTCGGGTCGAGCATCCTGCCCCCGATCGACCGCGCCAGATCACCGATGAGGCGCGCGCGGATGACGGCGCCGTCGGGCTCGTAGACGTACTCGCCGAGCGGCCCGGGCTCGACGTCGTCGGCATCGGCGGCCGAGCGCAGCTCGGCGGGAGGCTCGTCGCCGCGCAGCACGAGGGCCGCGCGACCCACGCCCGGGCGGGCGAGCGCACCGCTCCACAGCACGAGCTCGACGACCTCGCCGTCGACCGAGATCCACTGCGCCTCGAGCCCCTGCGGCAGCAGCGCGCGATCCATGCCCGGGGCGAGCTTGATGCCCGCGGGTCGCAGCTCGGCGATCGCGAGCGCCTGCGTGAGCGTCGGCGACCAGTCGTCGGGCGACGAGAGGCGCGACGCGCCCTCGCGCCGCGCGGGATCGAGCCACACCGCGTCGACGTCGTCGAGGCGCTGCTCGAGCGCATCGCCGTGCACGACGCGAGCGGTCGGGAACGGCACGAGGTTGTAGGCGGCGATCGCGGCGGTGACCTCGTCGCGCTCGACCGCGGTGACGGCGAGGTCGAGCGCGGCCAGCGCCATCGCGTCGCCGCCGATGCCGCAGCCGAGGTCGGCGACGCGGGTCAGGCCCGCGGCGGCGAAGCGCCCGGCGTGCACAGCGGCGACCCGCAGCCGGCTGGCCTGCTCGAGCCCCTCCTGCGTGAAGAGCATGCGCTGCGCGAAGGGGCCGAACTTCGCCTCGCCCTTGCGCCGCAGGCGGTACTGCGTGAGCACGGCCGCGACGCGGGCGGGAGAGTGGCCCTGCTTGCGCAGTCGCGACACGAGCGCCACGGCGTCGCTCGTGGTCGAGCTCGGCTCGAGCTCGTCGAGCAGCCGCAGCGACTCGGGCGTCAGCAGCTCGCGCAGCTCGCTCGCATCCATGCCCCGATCCTCCCATCCGCCGGTGCGCGTTCGTCGCCGTTGGCACTCGGATTGCGTGAGTGCTAACCGCTTCGGTACAGTTGTGCTGGCACTCGCACGTCGAGTGTGCCAACCCCCCTCATCGTCGTAAGAAAGAAGAGGTCAACCGTGTCGGTCAGCATCAAGCCGCTCGAGGATCGCATCGTCATCAAGCAGGTCGAGGCGGAGCAGACCACCGCCTCGGGTCTCGTCATCCCCGACACCGCCAAGGAGAAGCCCCAGGAGGGCGAAGTCGTCGCCGTCGGCCCCGGTCGCATCGACGACAACGGCAACCGTGTTCCGCTCGACGTCGCCGTCGGCGACCTCGTGCTGTACTCGAAGTACGGCGGCACCGAGGTGAAGTACGGCGGCGAGGAGTTCCTCGTGCTGTCGGCTCGCGACGTGCTCGCTGTGGTCGTGCGCTAGGCGCAACCGCACCGCATCCGAACCCCCGCACCGCCTCGCGCGGTCGGGGGTTCGTGCTGTCCGGCACGGTGAGACGCTGGATCGACCGCGGGCTACAGTGGCACGGTGCCGGAAACGCGACTCTCCTCCAGCGGGCTCGCCCTCGCGATCGGCGCCTACGGGCTCTGGGGCTTCCTGCCCCTCTACTTCCTGCTGCTCGACCCGAGCACCCCGGTCGAGATCGTCGCCTGGCGCATCGTGCTCTCGCTCGTCTTCTGCGTGCTGCTGCTCGCCCTGACCCGGGCGTTCCGGCCCTTCGCCGCTCTGCTGCGCGACCGGCGGGTCATGGGGCTGAGCCTGCTGGCCGGCATCCTCATCGCCCTCAACTGGATCGTCTACGTCTACGGCTCGACCAGCGGCTTCGTCGTCGAGGCGGCCCTCGGCTACTTCATCAACCCCATCGTGTCGATCACGCTCGGCGTGCTCTTCTTGCGCGAGCGCTTGCGGGTCGGCCAGTGGGTGGCGGTGGGCATCAGCGTCGTCGCGGTGCTCGTGCTCGCGATCGGCTACGGCCAGCCGCCCTGGATCTCGCTCGCTCTCGCGTTCTCGTTCGGCTTCTACGGCTTCATCAAGAACCGCATGGGCGGTCGGGTGTCGGCGGTCGCCGGGCTCACGCTCGAGACCGCCTGGCTCGTGCCCGTGGCCATCATCGCCCTGGTCGTCGTGCAGCTGACGGGCGGCATCACCCTCGGCACCTCGGGGCTCGGGCACGCCGTGCTGCTCTCGCTCGCGGGCATCATCACCGCCGTGCCCCTGCTGCTGTTCGCCGCCGCCACTCGTCGGCTGCCGCTGAGCGTCATGGGGTTCATCCAGTACTTCGCGCCGCTGCTGCAGTTCGTCTTCGGTGTCGTCGTGCTGCTCGAGCCCATGCCGCTCGAGCGCTGGATCGGCTTCGGGCTGGTGTGGCTCGCGCTCGTCGTGCTCTCGGCCGAGGCCGTCGTGCAACGGCGCCGGGCGGCGCGCGAGCGCCGTGCCCTGCCGCCCGAGACCGGGCCGGTCGAGACGGTCTGAGGCCCCTCAGCCCAGGTCGCCGAGCGCTCCGTCGAGCTCGGTGATGAACCGGTCGGCGTCGGCGCTCGAGAACGGCAGCGGCGGGCGCAGCTTGAGCGCCGCGTTGTCGCGCCCCGAGGCGCTGATCAGGATGCGCCGCTCGCGCAGCGCGCCGACGAGGGCCACCGCGGCGCGCTCGTCGGGGTCGCCCGTCGCGGCATCGACGACATCGACGGCGAGGTAGAGCCCGCTGCCCCGCACCCCCCGCAGACGGTCGTGGCGCGCGGCGAGCTCATCGAGCATGCCCCTCAGCTCGGCGCCGACGACGGCCGCGTGCTCGGGTAGCCGCTCGTCGTGCAGCACCTCCCATGTCGCTCGGGCGGCGGCGACCGAGACGGGCGTGCCGGCGAAGGTGGCGAAGTACCGCACCCTCTCGCCGAACCCCTGCATGAGCTCGCGTCGCGCGACGAGCCCCGCGACGGGCAGGCCGTTGGCCATGGGCTTGCCGATCGTCACGAGGTCGGGGGAGAGGTCGTGGCGGGGGAAGCCCCATAGGCTCGGCTCGCCGTCGGTCGCGCCGAGCCGCCCGAAGCCGGGCTGCACCTCGTCGGCGATCACCAGGCCCCCGGCCTCGCGCACGAGCTGCTGCACGGCGGCGAGAGCCGAGCGGGTCTCGGGCGAGGGAGGGATGAAGCCGTCGCTCGCGAAGGCCGTGTCGACGATGAGCGCCGCGACGCCGTGGCCCGCGGCCTGCAGCTCGGCGATCGCCGTGCGGGCATCCTGCAGCATGGCCGAGCCGTCGCCGACCGGCGGTCGCACGGTGCGCACCCAGTCGCCGAGCGACGCGACCCCGCCGAGCGAGGGCGAGATCGCCGCGATCTCGGTCGTGACCCCGTGATACGCGTTCTCGGTGACGATCACGCCGCGCCGGCCGGTCGCGTGCTTCGCCACGCGCAGAGCGAGATCGTTGGCCTCCGATCCCGTGCAGACGAGCGTGAGCGTGTCGAGCGCGGGCGGGAACGCCGCGAGCAGCAGCTCGGCGTACTCGATGAGCCCCTCGTGCAGGTAGCGCGTGTGGGTGTTGAGCAGCGCCGACTGCTCGGCGATCGCGGCCGTCACGCGCGGGTGCGCGTGGCCGACCGAGGGCACGTTGTTGTAGACGTCGAGGTACTCGACGCCGTCGCGCGAGTAGAGCTTCGTGCCGCTGCCGCGCACGAACTCGACGGGGCGCTCGTAGAAGAGCCGGTAGCCGGGCGACAGCACGGCGTCGCGCCGGTCGACCAGCGCGCGCGTGCGGGCATCGAGCCCGGCGCGGTGCTCGGGGCGGAAGTACGTGGCGGGTCCGATCATGCGGGGGCTCCGATCGTGCTCGGGATGCTCGCGCCCAGCTCGCGCAGATCGCGGGCGATGGCGCTCAGGTTGCGGCTCGCGTACGGCGTCGCTGCGGGGTTCGCGGCGGCGATGGCCGTGTTCAGGATGGCGCGCTGGGCCAGGCGCAGCAGCACCAGCTCGGGCAGCAGCGCGCGCTCGTCGTCGGTGAGCGGCGCCGTGCGCTCGTAGCCGGAGACGTAGGCGCGCGCCGCGGCCCAGGGCTCGCCCGCCTCGCCGACCCGGCCGCGCGCGTACGAGGCCGCCACGGCGAGGTCGGCGGCCCGGGGCGTGCGGGTCATGTCGCCGAAGTCGAGCACGCCCGTGACCGTGAAGGGCTCGGACCGCACGAGCACGTTGTCGCCGTGCAGGTCGTTGTGGGCGAGCAGGGCGGGGAGGGCGCGCGCCCGCGAGAGCACGGCATCCTGCACCCGATCGACGACGCGCGCGACCTCGCGTTGCAGCGTGGTGTCGGCGAGCCCGCCCGCGAGCGGGCCGTACTGCTCGAGGGCGAGCAGGTTCCACGGGGTCGGCGCGCCCTGCAGCGGCGGATGCGCGGTATCGCCGATCGTCGCGATCGCGACCGCGAGGCGCGCGTGCAGCGCCCCGAGCGCGTGCATCTCGGTGAGCGACCGCGCAGCGGAGCCCAGCGGCTCGCCCTCGAGGTAGCTCAGCACGCGCAGCAGCCGCGGCCGCCCGGTGCCGTCGTCGACCGTCGTCAGCGGGGCGCCGTCGCGAGCCGGCAGCACGCGCTGCACGGGCAGCTCGGGGTGCTCGCGGGCGAGCGCTTTGAGCACGGCGAGCTGGTCGCCGAGCACGGCCGCATCGTCGAGCGGGTGCGCGAACTTGGCGACGTACCGCCCCGCGCCGGTGCGCACGCGGAAGGTGTCGTCGCGCTCGGTCTCGAGGCGGTCGATCTGGTCGACAGCGAGGCCGTGGGTGGCGGCGAGCAGCGCGACGGCGCGCTCCTCCGCGAGCGGCGCGAACGGCGCGGTCAGGTGCAGGAGCGACGGCGCGGGCACCTCATCAGCCTACGGCCGGAGGGATAGGGTGCCCCTAACCCCCTGGTCGACCGAAGGAGCGCCGTCATGCCGCGACTCGCCCTCATCGCCCTGGGCGTCGCCCTCACGGTCGTGCTCGCCGGATGCGCGGCGCCCCGACCTCTCCCCACGCCGACCCCGACCCCCACCGAGTCGGTCGGCCCGACGGGCGACGGCGTGCTGCGCATCGGCACGCTCTTCCCGATGAGCGGCGACGTCGCGGGCATCGGTCCGGCGATGGTCGCCGCCGTCGCGGTCGCTGTGCGCGACATCAACGCCGCAGGAGGCGTGCTCGGCCAGCCCGTCGACGTGCTCTACCGCGATTCGGGCGATGCGTCGCAGGAGCGCCTCGAGTCGGCGTTCGCCGGGCTCGTCGAGCGCGGGGTCGACGTCGTCATCGGCCCTGCGGGCTCGGCGCTCGCCGAGCGGGTGATCCCGCTCGCCGCGGAGGCCGGGGTCACCGTGATCTCACCGGCGGCGACCTACCCCACCGTGCGCGACGCCGCGCCTCCCGGAGTCTTCTTCCGCGCCATCGCCGCGTACGACCAGCAGGCGGGCGCGATCGTGCGGGAGCTCGCCCGGTCGGGGGCGGAGTCGGTGGCGCTCATCACCTCGGGGGATGCCCTGGGCCTCTCGTTCGCTCGGGCGGCGCGCACGGCTCTCGAGCAGGAGGGGGTGCGCCTGCAGGTCGTCGAGCAGCTCGACCCCGCGACCACCGTCGACCGCTTGGCGTTCAGCGTGGCGGGCGGCGAGCCCGACGCGGTCATCCTGGCCACCGGAGCTGCGCTCGCCGCGCAGAACCAGGCGGTCATCACCGCGCTCGCCGACCGCGGGGTGGGGGGCGAGCAGCTGTGGCTGACCGGGCAGAACCTCGCGGACTACTCGGCCACCGTGCCGGCGGGGCTGCTGGAGGGGGCCAACGGCGTTCTCGAGGGCGCGCCCGCGAGCGACGAGCTCATCGCGCGGCTGCGGCAGTCCGACCCCGCGCTGCTGAGCTTCCGGTTCGCCCCCGAGACCTACGACGCGGTCGTGCTCGCGGCGCTCGCCGCCGTGCTCGCGGAGGACGACGGCGGAGCGTCGATCGCGGCCCGGCTGCCCGACACGACGACGCAGGGCGTGCCCTGCTCGAGCTTCGGCGAGTGCGTCGAGGTGCTGCAGTCGCAGCCCGTGATCGACTACGGGGGGCTCTCCGGCGCGCTCACCCTCGACGCGGCGGGCGATGTCGTCGACGGCGAGCTGGGTCTCTACCGGTACACCGCGGAGAACCGTCCGGAACGGGTCGGTACCCTCGCGATTGCGCCCCGCTGATCTGCGGAATCCGTCGTCGGCGCGCGGGTGCGACGACGCAATTCGTCGGCGCGGGTCGGCGCCGAGCGCGTTTCATGGCGTTACAGGGATGTAACCCGAATGTGTTGTGAATGGTCACTGGGCACCGTACGGTGACTAAGCGGCCACCTTTGTGGATCCGCGTCCTGAACACATTCGAAACCCAAGGAGCAACATGGGCGTTTTCACCACGGCTACCGGCCGTCGCTCTCGTTCTCTCAAGTCGATCCTCGGCGGCATTGCCGTCGTGGGCGCCAGCGCACTCGTTCTGAGTGGCTGCGCACCGGCTGAGACCGAAGAGCCCGCCGGACCCACCGAGCAGCTGTCCCTCAAGATCGGCACCATCCTCCCGCAGAGTGGCGCGCTGGCGTTCCTCGGCCCGCCCGAGGAGGCGGGTGTTGCTCTCGCCGTGCAGGAGATCAACGAGGCCGACCTCGGCATCACCGTCGAGGCCGTCTACCGCGACTCGGGCGACACCACGACCGACACCGCCACCGTCTCGGTGACCGACCTCCTCTCGCAGGATGTCTCGGCCATCGTCGGCGCGGCCTCGTCGGGCGTCTCGTTCACCGTGATCGACCAGATCGTGGCCGCTGGCGTGGTGCAGTTCTCGCCCGCCAACACGTCGCCCGACTTCACGACCTACGACGACGACAACCTCTACTGGCGCACCGCCCCCAGCGACCTGCTGCAGGGCGAGGTGCTCGGCAACCTGATCGCTGAAGACGGCGCCGCCACGCTCGGCATGCTCGTTCTCAACGACGCCTACGGCACCGGCCTCGCCGGCGCGCTCGCGGCGACGTTCGAGGCCGCCGGTGGCGAGGTCGTCGCCGAGGAGCTCTTCAACGAGGGCGACACGAGCTTCGACGCTCAGGTCTCCGCGCTGACCGCAGCCGCTCCCGACGCGATCGCCGTCATCACCTTCGACCAGGCCAAGGTCGTCGTCCCCGCCCTCGTGGGCGCGGGCTACCCCGGCAGCCAGCTCTACTTCGTCGACGGCAACCTCGCCGACTACAGCGCTGACTTCGAGGCCGGCCTCGTCGAGGGCGCCAAGGGCACCCTTCCGGGTCTCGACATCGCGACCCTGGGCAACTTCCAGGAGCGCCTGCTCGAGGTCGACCCCGAGCTGACCGAGTTCAGCTACGCGGCCGAGTCGTACGACGCCGTCATCCTGCTCGCGCTCGCCGCTCTCGCGGCCGGCTCGACCGAGGGTGCCGACATCGCGGCGAAGCTGCAGGAGGTCTCCGGTGGTTCGGGCGATGGCGAGAAGGCGACCGACTTCGCGTCGGCCGCTGCCATCATCCTCGACGGCGGCTTTGTCGACTACGACGGCGTCTCCGGCCCGGTCACGTTCGACGAGAACGGCGACCCCACCGAGGCGACGATCGGCGTGTACCAGTACAACGCCGACAACACCTTCAGCCGCATCAACTAGTTCTGAACTAGCGCGACTGGGAAGGGCCCCGACTTCGGTCGGGGCCCTTCTTCGTGCGCCGTGCGCGTGCGGGGCATCCGTCGTCGTCACCGGATGCTCGGCCGCGACGATGCTCGCGCATGCAGAAGGCCCCGCCGAGCGCGGAACGCTCTGCGGGGCCCTGTGCGCCGTTCTGCGGGGCGCGGAAGCCTCAGTCCTGCCCGAGCGTGCCCAGGTACAGGCCGATGACCTTGGGGTCGTTCAGCAGCTCGCGGCCCGTGCCCGTGTAGGCGTCGGTGCCCTGATCGAGCACGTAGCCGCGATCGCAGATCTGCAGGCAGCGGCGGGCGTTCTGCTCGACCATGATCGTCGTGACGCCCGCCTTGTTGATCTCCTTCACGCGCAGGAAGGCCTCGTCTTGCCGCACGGGCGAGAGGCCCGCGCTCGGCTCGTCGAGCAGGATCACCTCGGGGCTCATCATGAGCGCGCGGCTCATCGCGACCATCTGCCGCTCACCGCCCGAGAGCGAGCCGGCGCGCTGGCTGAGCCGCTTGGCGAGCTCGGGGAAGATCGACACGACGAAGGCGAGGCGGTGGTCGAGCTCTTTCGGCTTCTGGAAGAGCCCCATCTCGAGATTCTCTTGAATCGTGAGCGTCGGGAAGACGTTGTTGGTCTGCGGAACGAAGCCCACGCCCTTGGCCACGAGCTTGTTGGCCTTGAGGTTCGTGATGTCTTCGCCGTAGAGCGAGATCGAGCCCTCGCGCACCTTCACGAGGCCGAAGATCGCCTTCAGCAGCGTCGACTTGCCGGCGCCGTTCGGGCCGATGATGCCGATGAGCTCGCCGTCGTGCGCGGTGAGCGAGCAGTCGTTGAGGATGTTGATGCCGGGCAGGTAGCCGGCCGTCACCGCGTCGACGTGCACGACGACCTTGCGCGTCTCGGTCACGGCGTCACTGCTTGTCGTCGTCGGCGTCGTCATCGGCCAGCTCCTTGATCGCGGTCATGACCCCGGTGTCGAGGTCTCCGAGGTCTTCGTCGTGGTGCGAGCCCAGGTAGGCATCGATCACCGCGGGGTTCGCCATGACCTCGTGCGGGTCGCCCTCGGCCACCACGCGGCCCTCCGCCATGACGATGACCCAGTCGGCGATGTGCCGCACCATGTGCATATCGTGCTCGACGAAGAGCACGGTCATGCCCTCGGTCTTGAGGTTGAGGATGTGGTCGAGCAGCGACTGCGTGAGCGCCGGGTTGACGCCGGCCATGGGCTCGTCGAGCATGACGAGCGTCGGCTGGCTCATGAGGGCGCGCGCCATCTCGAGCAGCTTGCGCTGCCCGCCGGAGAGGCTCGCCGCATAGTCGTCCTTCTTCGCGTCGAGCTTGAAGCGAGACAGGAGGTCCATGGCGCGGGCCTCGATCTCGGCCTCCTGCTTGCGCCAGATCCACGGGAACAGGGCGCGGGCGAGGCTCTCGCCGCTCTGGCCCTTGGCGCCGAGCTTCATGTTGTCGAGCACCGTGAGCAGGCTGAGCGCCTTCGTGAGCTGGAAGGTGCGCACCTGCCCCTTGCGGGCCACCTTGAAGGCGGGGATTCCCGAGATGCCCTGGCCGTCGAACGTCCACTCGCCCGTATCGGGCTTGTCGAAGCCCGTCAGCAGGTTGAAGAGCGTCGTCTTGCCGGCACCGTTCGGCCCGATGAGCGCCGTGATGGCGCCGCGGGGAATCTCGAGGTGCTCGACCTGCACGGCCGTGAGGCCGCCGAAGGTGCGCGTGATGTTGTCGGCCACGATGATCGGGTCGACCTTCTTCACGCCGGGAGCTGGCTCGCCGATGTGCAGGCCGATCGACTTGATGGGGGCGCCCTGGGCGCCGGCGCTACTTGACAAAGGCCAGCTCCTTCTTATTGCCGAAGATTCCTTGAGGTCGATAGATCACGATCAGCATGATCGCGACCCCCACCAGGATGAAGCGAAGCTGACCCGCCTGGACGTTCGACAGGAACGGCAGCCAGCCGACCTCGACGGCCCGGGCGATGAAGCCCGAGAAGAACGACAGCAGCACCCAGAAGATGACCGAGCCGATGATGGGGCCGAACACCGTGGCGGCGCCGCCGAGCAGCAGGATCGCGTAGATGAAGAACGTGAGCGACGTCTGGTAGTTCGACGGCACGACCGCCCGGGGCAGGATGAAGACCATGCCAGCGAGAGCGCCGAAGATGCCGCCGATCACGAGCGACTGCATCTTGTAGAAGTAGACGTTCTTGCCGAGCGCGCGCACGGCATCCTCGTCTTCACGGATGCCCTTGATCACGCGGCCCCAGGGGCTCTTGAACAGCCGCCAGGTGATGAAGGCCGCGATCGCGACCAGGCCCCACCCGAAGATGCGCACCCACCAGTCGTACTCGTTGTAGACCCACGGGCCGAAGCCGTA
>CAZILZ010000002.1:174400-210555 GCA_964540305.1 uncultured Microbacteriaceae bacterium
GGGGCTTGCGAGGCACCAGCGTGTACACGTTGGAGAGCTCGCACCCGGGCTGGCGCTTGGCCACCTCGTGGGCGAGCAGGGCCTCGAAGCCGCCCTTGTAGCCTTGCAGGCCGTTCGCCGAACCGGTGACCGACTCGAACGTGTTCGTCGTGAACAGCAGGCGCACGATCTCGGCGGCCGCGATGGTCACGATCGCGAGGTAGTCGGCCCGCAATCGCAGGGTCGGGATGCCCAGGATCAGCGCGAAGACGATCGACGCCACGACCCCGGTGAGGATCGCCGCCCACACGGGCCACCCGAAGGTGAGCGTCGCGATGGCGTAGCCGTAGGCGCCGAGCATCATGAAGCCCGCCTGGCCGAAGTTCAGCAGGCCCGTGAAGCCGAAGTGGATCGCGAGACCGAGCGCCGCCAGGGCGTAGGCCGCCGTGGTGGGGGAGATGATCTCCTGCGCGGCGTTGGAGATGATTTGAAGCCAGTCGATCATGGTCAGCCCCTAGCCGATTCGTTCTTTGCGTCCGAGGATGCCCTGGGGTCGCACGAGCAGCACCAGGATGAGGATCACCAGCGCCCCGACGTACTTCATGTCGGAGGGGATGATGAGCGTCGAGAGCTCGACGAAGAGCCCGACGATGAGCGCTCCGACGAGAGCACCGAAGGCCGTTCCGAGACCGCCGAGGGTCACCGCGGCGAAGGTCAGCAGCAGGATCTGGAAGCCCATGTCCCAGCTCACGCCCGGCCGGAAGTACGCCCAGAGGATTCCCGAGAGGCCCGCGAGCCCGCCCGCCATCACCCACACGATGCGGATGACGCGGTCGACATCGATGCCGCTCGCGGCCGCGAGCGCCGGGTTGTCGGAGACGGCGCGGGTCGCCTTGCCGATACGCGTGCGCAGCAGGAAGTAGGCGACGCCCAGCAGCACGATGATGCTGACGCCCATGCTCGCGACATCTGTCCACGAGAGGCCGAAGGCGCCGATCGAGAGCGAGGTGTCGGTCGCGCCCGGCAGCTGCTGGGTGTCACCGCCGACGAAGAGCTGGAAGATGTACCGCACGGCCAGCGAGAGGCCGATCGACACGATCATCATCGGGATGAGGCCGACGCCCTTGCGGCGCAGCGGCTTCCAGAGGGCGGCATCGTTCACGTAGCCGAGCCCGGCGCTGAGGATGAGCGCGATGGGGATGGCGAGCCAGATCGGCAGGCCGAAGGTGACACCGAAGAGCAGGGTCATGAGGCCGCCGAAGGTGATGAGCTCGGCGTGCGCGAAGTTGCTGAGGCCCGTCGTGCCGAACACGAGCGAGAGGCCGATCGCCGCGAGGGCGAGCAGCAGGCCGAAGTTCAGGCCGTTGAAGATGCGCTCGATCACCTGGTCGAACAGGCTCGTCGTGTTGCGCTCGCCCTGGCCGATGAAGAAGTTGGCGACAGCGCTGCCCGACTGGCCGACCGTGATCGTGCGCACGTTGGGCTGCTCGAGCTCGGGATCGATGACCGCGATGCCCTCGGGCAGCGTGCTCTCGTCGAGCGTGACGGTGAACTCGCCCTTCTCGGGCACCCCGACGGCCCAGCGGCCGTCGTCGCCGCTCTCGACCTCGACGCGGAAGCCGCCGCCCTCGACGACGAGCAGGACGTCGGCGAGCGGTTCGTCGGCGAGTTCGACGAGGCCGCTGATCTTGAAGTCGTTCTCGTCGAGCCCGACCTCGTCGGCGGCCGCGGGGGCCGCGATCGACAGGGTGAGAGCGCTGATGAGGCCCGCGAGCAGCACAGCGGCCAGTCGCCGGGGTGCTCGCCGGGTGAGCGGTCTGCTAGCAGCGTGTGCCACGAAACCTCCAGGTCGTTTCGGGTCGAGGCGATGCGGCCTCGCGGGCCAGCAGGCCCAGTTCGTCGACGGTGACGATACGGATCGATTGTTGCCGTGGTGTTTCGGTGCCCGACCGATCTGCTCAGCCATTATTGCGACGGAATACGTTTCGACCTAACCGGCTTAAGATAAGACACCGGAATTCAGCGCGGCATCCGGGCTCGATCCGCGCTCGCGCGTGAGAGCGATCACACGGCGCCACCGCGTCGACAGAACCGCACAGCCAAGGGGAACAATGGACCAGCCCGACCCGTTCGGATTCATCGGACTCACGTACGACGACGTCATGCTGCTGCCCGCCCACACCGACGTGATCCCGAGCGAAGCCGACACGACGTCGCAGCTGACGCGGCGCATCTCTGTCTACGCACCGCTGCTCTCGGCCGCCATGGACACCGTCACCGAGGCCCGCATGGGCATCGCGATGGCGCGGCAGGGCGGCATGGGCATCATGCACCGCAACCTCTCGATCGCCGATCAGGCCGAGCAGGTCGACAAGGTCAAGCGCTCGGAGTCGGGCATGATCACGAACCCGGTGACGACGACTCCCGACGCGACCGTCGCCGAGGTCGACGCGCTGTGCGGCCAGTACCGAGTCTCCGGCCTGCCGGTCGTCGAGGGCGATGGTCGCCTCGTGGGCATCATCACGAACCGCGACATGCGCTTTGTGTCGCGCTTCGAGGCCGAGACGACGCTCGTGCGCGACGTCATGACGCCCGCGCCGCTCATCACCGGGCCCGTCGGCATCTCGTCCGACGACGTGCTCGCGCTCTTCGCCCAGCACAAGATCGAGAAGCTGCCGCTCGTCGACGACAGCGGACGCCTGCGCGGCCTCATCACCGTCAAAGACTTCGACAAGAGCGAGCAGTACCCGAACGCGACGAAGGATGCCGAGGGCCGGCTGCGCGTCGGTGCCGCCATCGGATTCTTCGGCGACGCGTGGGAGCGCGCGAGCGAGCTGCGCGACGCCGGTGTCGACGTGCTCGTCGTCGACACCGCGAACGGCGACTCGCGCGGAGTGCTCGAGATCATCGCGCGGCTCAAGGCCGACCCGGCGTTCGCGCACATCGACGTCATCGGCGGCAACGTCGCGACCCGCACGGGCGCGCAGTCGCTCATCGACGCGGGCGCCGACGCCGTCAAGGTCGGCGTGGGTCCGGGCTCGATCTGCACGACGCGCGTCGTCGCGGGCGTCGGCGTGCCGCAGGTCACCGCGGTGTACGAGGCGTCGCTCGCCGCACGTGAGGCGGGCATCCCGGTGATCGCCGATGGCGGCCTGCAGTACTCGGGCGACATCGCCAAGGCGCTCGTCGCGGGCGCCGACACTGTCATGCTCGGCTCGCTGCTCGCGGGCACCGACGAGAGCCCCGGCGACCTCATCTTCGTGAACGGCAAGCAGTTCAAGTCGTACCGCGGCATGGGTTCGCTCGGCGCCCTGCAGACCCGCGGCACCAAGACCTCGTACTCGCGCGACCGCTACTTCCAGGCCGACGTGCCGAGCGACGAGCAGCTCATCGCCGAGGGCATCGAGGGCCAGGTGCCCTACCGCGGCCCCGTCGGCTCGGTCGTGTACCAGCTGCTCGGCGGCCTGCGGCAGTCGATGTTCTACACGGGCGCGCGCACGATCCCCGAGCTCAAGCAGCGGGGCAAGTTCGTGCGCATCACGGCGGCAGGGCTCAAAGAGTCGCACCCTCACGACATCCAGATGGTCGTCGAGGCGCCCAACTACCGCCGCTAGGCGCGGGCGACCACCCCGAGGGGTGCGGCCCGCGCGTCGCGCGAGCGTGCTCCGCGCATCCTCATCGCCTCGTACGGTTTGCGACACCTCGCACGGTGGGAAACGTGCGAGGTGTCGTCAGGAGTGAGAGGCGCGGGCACTCCTCCCTCACGAGGCACTCGCGGGCGGGTGCCGTGCACCGCTGTGCACTCGAAGGCGTGGGTGCCCGGCAGTTCGGGCATGGTCGCGGCATGACCGACATCATCACCAGCGCACTCGCACACGCCATCGTCGTCGCCGAGCTCGACGACCCATCCCTCGCGCGGTCGCTGCACCGGGCGACGGCGCGAGGCGAGGTCGTGCGACTGGTTCGCGGCGTCTACGTTCCGCGCGCGGTGGTCGAAGGTCTGAAGCCCTGGGATCGCGAACTGCTGCGTACTGTTGCCGCCGCCACTCGAGGGCGCGTGCGGCAACCGCTGAGCGGTGTATCCGCGGCGCGGGTCTGGGGTGTGCCGATCTTGGAGGACGAGTTCACCCCAGTCGTCGAGGCGCTCGGTTGGGGTGACCGCGCCACCCGTCGAGCCTCAGATCTGCGCTACTGGGCGACCGCGGACGACGGGTACCGCGTCGTCGAGCATCGAGGCGTCGTCGTGACGGATCTGCCGCGCACCATCGTCGAGCTCAGCACGCGATCGACGTTCGCGCGCAGCGTCGCGGCGATCGACTGGGCAGTCCGGGTGCGGCGCCGACCGGGGGAGCCGGGCACGAGCATCGACGAGATCCGCGCCGCGGCGGATGCTCTCGGTCTGGTTCGCGGGAGGGCTCGGCTCGAGCGGGCGATCGCGTTCGCCGACGGGCGCGCGGAGTCTGCGGGGGAGTCGTGGATGCGCGTGCTCATCCACCAACTCGGCTTCGAGGTTCCCGACCTGCAGCACGAGTACCGGCTTGCCGACGGACGACGCTTCCGCTCAGACTTCCGGTGGCCCTCCATTCGGCTTGCGGGTGAGTTCGATGGGCGCCTCAAGTACCGAGCGGGCGAAGTGCGAGGTGGCCGCAGCGTCGAGCAGGTCGTCATCGAGGAGAAGGAGCGCGAGGACGCCGTTCGGGCGACGGGCGACGGGATGCTCCGCTGCGTGGGGGATGACCTGCGAGATCTGCGCCTCCTGCGCCAGAAGCTCGAGGCTGCCGAGGTGCCCCGGCGGGTGCGACGCGCGCGCCTCGCACCGCTTGCGACGCGTCGCACGCTCTGAAGCGTGCGACGTGTCGCTTTCCGTGCGACGTGCGGGTGAGCGGGCTGCGGGCGGGCGGGGGCGCGGCTGCGGGCGCGCGGGCGGGCGGGCGCGCGTCTAGGCGCGGGCGGGCGGCGTCGGCACGCGGGCCCCGGTCTCGTGCGAGCGGATCACGGCGTGCGCGAGCTCGAGCGCACGACGACCCGCCGAGGCGGGGACGGGCGGCGGCGAGCCGGCGCGCAGGGCCGCGAGCACAGCATCCAGGTGCCGGTCGAAGGTGCGCTCGAACGACCGAGCCTCGTCGTCGAAGTAGCCCGGCCGCCAGACGCGCTCGGTCTCGTCTCCAACCGACTGCAGCGTCAGCGCCCGCACCGTGTCGTGGATGACCGCGCGCCCCGCGGTGCCGTTCAGCTCGACGCGCTGGGTGTCGGGGTAGGCGTACGACGAGTCGTACGATCCGAGCATGGTGCCGACGGCTCCCGAGGCGAACTCGAGCGCGATCGCGACCGTGCTGAAGGCCCCGTAGGTCATGGAGGTCATCTGCGCGGCCACCGAGCTAATCGGCCCGCACAGGTGCTCGAGCATGTCGAAGCCGTGGCACTGCGTCTCGATGAGGTTGGCGTGCCGCGAGGGCCCGCGGTTGGCTTCGCCGCCGAAGCGCCACGTGGCGAACACGAGGTCGCCGAGCTCGCCCGCCTGCAGCGCCGCCCGCGCGCGCTGCACGGGTTCGGCGTAGCGGTGGTTGAAGTTGATGCCGAAGAAGGTGTCGCCCGCCGCGTCGAGCAGCTGGTCGGCCTCGCCGAGGTCGAACACGAGCGGCTTCTCGACGAGCAGCGACACGCCCGCGCGCAGCAGTTCGAGCGTCGGAGCGAAGTGCTCCTCGTTCGGCAGGCTGACCATGACGAGATCGGGATGCTCGGCCTCGAGCATCCCGCCGATCGAGGTGTACCCGCGCGCGCCGTACGCGGCCGCACGCGCGGCGGTGCGCTCGGGCGACCGGCCGACGACGGCGACGAGCTCGGTGTCGATGCGCTCGGTGACGACGCGGGCGTGCTGGGCTCCCCACCCGCCGGCCCCGACGACGGCGATGCGCAGCGGCTCGACCCCGTGCACCCCGGGTCGTTCGATGCTGAGTGCGCTGCCGGCCATGTCCGCTCCTTCTCGCCCGCGGTCGACGTCGACCGATGCTCGCCACGCTACCCGCGCGCGCCCGCCCGATAGGCTGGAGCGGTGATGGAGATCGAGATCGGCCGCGGAAAGCGGGCTCGCAGGGCGTATTCGTTCGACGACATCGCCGTCATCCCCAGCCGTCGCACGCGCGACCCCGAAGTGGTGTCGCTCGCGTGGAGCATCGACGCCCTGACCTTCACGATCCCCGTCGTCGCGGCGCCCATGGATTCCGTGGTGAGCCCGGCCACGGCGATCACGATCGGGCGGCTCGGCGGCCTCGGCGTGCTCGACCTCGAGGGCCTGTGGACCCGGTACGAGGATGCGGAGGCGCAGCTCGCCCGCATCCGCGAGCTCGACGAGGCCGGGGCGACGGCCGAGATGCAGCGCATCTACGCCGAGCCGATCAAGCCCGAGCTCATCGGCGCGCGGCTCGCCGAGATCCGCGCGGCGGGCGTGCCCGTGGCCGCTGCGCTCAGCCCGCAGCGCACGCAGGAGCACCACCGGGCCGTGATCGATGCGGGCGTCGACCTCTTCGTCATCCGCGGCACGACCGTGAGCGCCGAGCACGTCAGCAACAGCGCCGAGCCCCTCAACCTCAAGAAGTTCATCTACGAGCTCGACGTGCCCGTCATGGTGGGCGGCGCCGCGACCTACACCGCCGCGCTGCACCTCATGCGCACGGGTGCGGCCGGCGTGCTCGTCGGCTTCGGCGGCGGGGCCGCGTCGACGACGCGCCTCAGCCTGGGCATCCACGCGCCCATGGCGACCGCGGTGAGCGATGTGGCCGCCGCGCGACGCGACTACATGGACGAGTCGGGCGGCCGCTACGTGCATGTCATCGCCGACGGCGGCCTCGGCACGAGCGGCGACATCGTCAAGGCGGTCGCGATGGGTGCCGACGCGGTCATGCTGGGCAGCACCCTGGCGCGGGCGACGGATGCTCCTGGCGGCGGGTGGCACTGGGGTGCCGAGGCTCACCACCCCGAGCTTCCTCGTGGTCGCCGCGTGCAGGTGGGGCAGCTGGCCCCGCTCGAGCAGCTTCTCTTCGGACCGAGCGCGACGGCCGATGGCCAGGTCAATCTCATGGGTGCGCTGCGGCGGTCGATGGCCACGACGGGGTATTCCGACGTCAAGGAGTTCCAGCGCGTCGACGTCGTCGTCGCGCCGTACTCCGCTCGCTGAGCCGTCGGCGCGGTCGGCCCCGAATCTGGGGAATTGTCGACAGTGCATTGCCTTTGTCGGTGCTCCGACTTATGGTGACGTTACGTCAGTTCGCAGTACCCGCTGCGGTCGTCTGACAGAGCACGACACCCCCCGAATGATCTGCTGCCCGAAACCCCGGGGCGGCGCCCTGTCTGGAACCCCCAAGCCAGATACCCGCAGGGCGCCGCCCCGGGGGCAGCAGTGATTCCCGAGCACACTGGAGCACCCCGTGACCCGAACACGATCCCGGTCTGCGCGCGCCCTCAGCGGCGCGCTCAGCCTCACCCTCGCCCTCACCGGCCTGACCCTCATGGCGGCCTCGCCCGCTGCGGCGGCTCCCGCCGTGGTCTACGACGGAATCCCCGAGGTTCAGCCTGCGTCGTACCCGAGCCTCGGCTACCAGGCGCAGAGCACCTGGGAGTTCGGCGACCACGTGCGCCTCGGTGCGGGCAACCGCGCCCTGAGCGAGATCACGATCGGCATGAACAGCTGGGCGTGCGAGTCGGGTACCTGGAACGTCGCCTGCGCGACGACCACCCCCGGCTCCGGCTACGTGCACCCTGTCACGCTGACGGTGTACGACGTCGCCTTCTCGGGCGGCACCCCGGTTCCCGGTGCCGTCATCGCCTCGGTGACCAACGACGTCTCGGTGCCGTTCCGCCCGAGCCCGTCGCCGGACGAGTGCGGCGGGCCGACCACGACGACGTGGTGGGACGCCGAGCGCGCGACGTGCCAGAACGGCTACGCGTTCGATGTCACCTTCGACCTGTCGGGCGAGGGCGCGATCGCGGGCAACGACGTGATCGTCACCGTCGCGTACAGCACGCAGTCGTACGGCGCAGCGCCGCTCGGCGTCGACGGCCCCTACAACGCGCTCAACGTGAGCCTGAACTCGATCAGCGCCCCGAGCGTCGGCACCGACGTGTCGGGCAGCGTCATGATGCGCGACACGACCTACAGCGGCAGCACCCGTGGTCTGAAGGCCAGCGGGCTCATCACGGGCTACAACGGCCTCGTGATGGAGATCGTCGCCGACTCGGTGCCGGTCGCCGACCCGCTCACCGACGTGACCGTCTACGACCGCGACGTGAAGCCCAACGAGACCGCCGAGACCTACACCTCGTGGCACGAGGGCAAGGCGAGCGCGACGCCCTCGACCGCCTCGGTGCTGGCCGACGGCCTGCACCTCGGCGACGGTGCCGCTTCGACCGTCATCAAGGGAACCGATCTCTCGAGCCCTGAGGCCGCGGCCGCCAACGCGGTCACCCGCGCCGAGCTGCGCGCTCTGGTCTCGTCGGCCTCCGTCGTCGTCGAGAGCGGCACCGTCACCTACCAGGTACCCGTCTTCTTCGGCAACCCGGCCGCGCCGAGCTTCACGACCCTGCGGTCGACCAGCCTCGCCGCCGGTGCGCAGAGCTTCAGCCAGTCAGACACCTGGGCGACCACGCGGGCTTTCGGCGCGTACACCGCACAGGAGGAGGCCCCGCTCGGCGAGCTCATCGACGCGATCTTCGACGCCGCGGCCGCGGCGGGCGGCGGAGTCGTCGTCGGCGGCTACGGGGTGCAGGCAGACTCGCCCGCCGTCGTGTCGCAGCTCGTCTGGGACGACACGCGCTACACCTTCGTGCAGCCGGTCATCGAGGCCTGCGTGCCCACGAGCGGCGACGAGATCACCAACCTCGACCTCGCGTCGTGGACCTTCACCGAGACCCGCAGTCAGGGCATCAACGAGTTCGTCGAGGGCGGCCTGCGGGTCGAGACGTTCGACGATGAGGACGGCCCCGGCTCGCCCGACCAGCGCAAGGCGGCGGGCTACCACCCGATCGACATCGCGCTGAGCGAGGTCGGCACCCCGGCCCTCGAGATCGCCCCCGGCTTCACCGGCGTGCGCCCGAGCCTGCAGCTGGGCTTCGACGCCGACGGCGACGGCACGCGCGACGCCTACCTGGTGGGCGAGCCGTGGGCCTACGGAGGCGGCGACTGGAGCCCGACCGTCAACGGCGAGTGGGCCGACGCGAAGTACTGGGTCACGGGCAGCAATGGCTTCGGGGTCGCCCCGGGCGCCGGCTACCCCGCGCTCGGCACGCTCGACGAGTACCTGCTGGCGAACCCCGAGGCGCGCATCACGAACTACGGCTACAGCCTCGGTTCGGGCGTCGTCGGCGAGGCCGTCATCACGTCGATCACGGTCGGATGCGTCAGCTACGGCTTCACGTTCGAGCTCGAGACCCTCGCGCCGCCGACGACCCAGCGACTCGCGGGGGCCGACCGGTACGAGACCGCCATCGAGATCTCGCAGTACGGCTTCGCCGACGGCGAGCCCACGACGGTGTACATCGCCACGGGTGAGGGCTACGCCGATGCTCTGAGCGCGGTGCCCGCCGCAGGCGCCGACAGTGCGCCGCTGCTGCTCACGCCCACGAACTCGCTGCCCGCGAACGTGCGTACCGAGCTCATCCGCCTCGACCCCAGCGAGATCGTGGTCGTCGGCGGCACGGGTGTCGTGTCTCCGGCGGTCTTCGCCGCGCTCGAGGCGCTGCCGTTCGACCCGACCGTGCGTCGAGTCGCCGGAGTCGACCGCTACGCCACGTCGCAGGCGATCGCCCGCGACGCTTTCCCGGCGGCCACGACGGCCTACATCGCGACGGGACTCGGCTTCGCCGATGCCCTCGCGGCGGGCCCTGCTGCATCCGCGTCGGGCGGACCCGTGGTGCTCGTGCCGGGCGGCAACGCCTCGGTCGACGCCGCAACGCTCGACCTGCTCGACGAGCTCGGCGTCAGCGACGTCGTGATCGCCGGCGGTACGGGCGTCGTGAGCGCGGGTATCGCAACGCAGCTCGATGCGCTGTACTCGGTGCTCCGCGCTGCGGGCGCCGACCGGTACGCCACGGCCGTCGCGATCAACGATGACGCCTTCACCCTCGAGAGCCGGGTGTTCCTGGCGACCGGAGAGGGCTTCGCGGATGCCCTGACCGGCGCGGCCATGGCCGCGGCGTTCGGCAACCCGCTCTACACGAGCCCGACGGCGTGCCTGCCGGCGGCGACCCTCGGGTCGATCGAGGGGCTGGGCACGAGCACGATCGTGCTGCTCGGTGGTACCGGAGTGCTCAGCCCGGCGGTCGAGAACCTCGACCTGTGCGCTGGCGGCACGATGTAGCGCACGGCGGAGCACCCGACGGGTGCTGAGTCGACGGCGGGGTTCCTCTCAGGAGGAGCCCCGCCGGTGCTTTGTAGACTGAACCGACCCGATCGACCAGCAGGAGGACACCCGCGCATGGCGCAGACCGCGACGCGAACGGGTGCCCCGAGCTTCTGGCGCATTGCGCGACGGCCTCGCTGGATCGGGGCGCTGCTGCTCGCGCTCGGTGTCGCCGCAGCATTTGCCGCCCTCGGGCAGTGGCAGCTCGAGCGCTCACTCGAGTCGGCCGTCGTCGACGATCGCGACACCGAGACCGCGGTGGCCCTCGACTCGGTGGCGGCACCGCAAGAAGTCATGACGACCGATGCGAGCGGGCGGCTCGTGAGCGTGAGCGGCGCGTGGGTCGAGGGCGACGACCTCATCGTCACGGGGCGGCTCAGCGGCGCGGGGGCCAGTGGCGGCGACGGTTCCGGTGCCGCGGGCGAGCCGGGCGACTGGGTGATCCGCCACTTCGAGACCGAAGGCGGCGCGAGCCTCGCGGTGGCCGTGGGGTACGGGCCGGTCGGTGCGGGCATCCCGAATCTGCCGGTCGGCGACGCCGAGGTGACCGGTCGCTACGTGCCCAGCGAGTCGCCGCAGCTGAGCGACTTCGAGGCGGGCGAGCGCACGACCATCGCCGTCGCCGAGCTCATCAACCTGTGGAACGACGTCGGGCCGGTGTACTCCGGTTACCTCGTGCTCGACGTCGCGCCGCCCGGTCTCGAGACGATCGCGGCACCGCCGCCCGAGCTGCCGGCCGAGCTCAACCTGCTCAACCTGTTCTACGCGATCGAATGGGTCGTCTTCGGCGGGTTCGCGGTCTACCTGTGGTGGCGGCTCGTCAAAGACGAGCAGGAGAAGCTCGCCGCAGATGCCGCCGCAGAGCAGCCTCAGCCCGCGCCCCTAAACTGATCCCATGGCGATCGGCCCGAAGCCCTCAGACATTCCGCTCATCCGCCGCACCCTCGCGGTCTACAAGGTGTCGTCGATCATCACGGGCATCTTCCTGCTCGGGCTCGTCGTCATGATGGTGTGCCGCTACGGCTTCGGCGTCGACATCGAGCTCGGCGGAGCATCCGGCGGCCTCGCCCTCACCGACCCCGACGCGATCACCGGGCTCAACATCTCGATCCTGCTGCTCTCGGTGCACGGCTGGCTCTACGTGCTCTACCTCGCGTGCGACTTCGTGCTCTGGCGCACGGTGCGCTGGTCGTTCCTCCGGTTCCTCTGGATCGCCATGGGCGGCATCATCCCCTTCCTGTCGTTCTACTTCGAGCGCCAGGTGCCGCGCGACGTCGAGGCGATCATCGCTGACCTGGAGGCCGCCGCATGAGCGACACCGCCCATCGCCCCGTGCTCGTCGTCGACTTCGGCGCGCAGTACGCGCAGCTCATCGCCCGCCGCGTGCGCGAGGCCGGGGTCTACAGCGAGATCGTGCCGCACACGATCACGGCGGCCGAGGTGGCGTCGAAGAACCCCGCCGGCATCGTGCTGAGCGGCGGCCCGTCGAGCGTCTACGAGCCGGGCTCGCCGAACCTCGACCCGGGCATCCTGAAGCTCGGCGTTCCTGTCATGGGCATCTGCTACGGCTTCCAGGTGATGGCGCAGCAGCTCGGCGGCGAGGTCGCGCGCACGGGTCGCCGCGAGTACGGCGCCACGGCGATGACGGTGCACGGCGACGGCGGAGCCCTGCTCGCCGGGCAGCCCGAGGCGCAGACCACCTGGATGAGCCACGGCGACTCGGTCGCCCGCGCGCCCGAGGGCTTCGCCGTGCTGGCCTCGACGGCCGACACCCCCGTGGCCGCGTTCGCGAGCGACGAGATGAAGATGTACGGCGTGCAGTGGCACCCCGAGGTCAAGCACTCCGAGTACGGCCAGCGCGTGCTCGAGAACTTCCTCCACCGCGCTGCGGGCATCCCCGCCGAGTGGAACAGCGGCAACGTCATCGCCGAGCAGGTCGAGCGCATCCGTGAGCAGGTCGGCGGCGCGCGTGTCATCTGCGGGCTCTCGGGCGGCGTCGACTCGGCCGTCGCGGCCGCGATCGTGCACGAGGCGGTCGGCGACCAGCTGGTCTGCGTGTTCGTCGACCACGGCCTGCTGCGCGCCGACGAGCGCCGCCAGGTGGAAGAGGACTACGTCGCCGCCACCGGCATCCGACTGGTGACGGTGGATGCTCGCGAGCAGTTCCTGACCGCCCTGGCGGGCGTGACCGACCCCGAGACCAAGCGCAAGATCATCGGCCGCGAGTTCATCCGCACGTTCGAGCAGGCTTCCGCCGACCTGGTCGCCGAGGCGGCCGATGAGGGCGGGGCGATCGAGTTCCTCGTGCAGGGCACGCTCTACCCCGACATCGTCGAGTCGGGCGGCGGCTCGGGTACGGCCACGATCAAGAGCCATCACAACGTGGGCGGGCTGCCCGACGATCTGCAGTTTGCGCTCGTCGAACCGCTGCGCACGCTCTTCAAAGACGAGGTGCGGGCGATCGGCCGCGAGCTCGGCCTGCCTGTGCCGATCGTCGCACGCCAGCCCTTCCCGGGGCCGGGCCTGGGCATCCGCATCATCGGCGAGGTCACGCAGGAGCGCCTCGATCTGCTGCGCGAGGCCGACGCGATCGTGCGCGCCGAGTTGACGGCGGCGGGGCTCGACGCCGAGATCTGGCAGTGCCCGGTGGTGCTGCTCGCCGACGTGCGCTCGGTGGGCGTGCAGGGAGACGGGCGCACCTACGGGCATCCGATCGTGCTGCGCCCCGTGTCGTCGGAGGACGCGATGACCGCCGATTGGACGCGTCTGCCCTACGACGTGCTCGCGCGTATCTCGAACCGCATCACGAACGAGGTCGCCGGCGTCAACCGCGTCGTGCTCGACGTCACGTCGAAGCCCCCCGGCACGATTGAATGGGAATAGCAGCGAGTCCAGCGAGGCCCTTTCGGGCCTCGCTTCGCTGCTATTCCAGCCGCCGTCCCGGCGGCGATCCCTTGAGCGCCGAGCACCCTGAACGCCTCTTTCGAGCAACCCGTCGCCGTCCCGGCGCTCGCGTGACGTGAGTTCCCGACAGGGCAGCGGCCGCTGACGCAATGTGCCTCCCGCGGCACATGCCGCGAGGGGCACACTGCCTGAGCGGTAGTGGGCGGGGCGCGGAGCTGCGGGGTCGCGGGCAGAACGGAGTCGCGGGCAGGTGGGGAGTCGTCATCCGCGGGCAGGCGGGAGTCGTCATCCCCGAGCAGTCGCCGGAACGAGAAAGGGCCGCCCCGAAGGGCGGCCCCATCCTGAATCGGATGCGCGATGCGCGCAGCTGCCTAGTCGCCGCGCAGGATCGCGAGCAGGCGCAGGATCTCGAGGTACAGCCAGATGACGGTGACCATGATGCCGAAGGCCGCCGTCCAGCCGTAGATCGCCGGCGCACCGCGCTCGACGCCGGTCTTCACCGCGTCGAAGTCGAGCACGAGCGAGTACGAGGCGAGCAGGATGACGAAGATGCCGATGAGCACGCCCCACGGGATGCCGAAGAGCGGGCTCGGCTCGCTGCGCAGGCCGAACGCCGAGTCGGTGACGCCGAAGAGCATGAGCCCCATGTTGATGAGCGAGAACACCATGTAGCCGACCATCGCGACGAGGAAGATCTTGGTCGCGCGCTTGGAGGCGCGGATCTTGCCGTTCGCGAAGAGCACGAGCACGACGCCGACGACGGCGAAGGTGCCGAGCACGGCCTGCGTCACGATGCCCGGGTAGATCTGCTCGAAGACGCCCGAGATGCCGCCGACGAAGAGGCCCTGCGCCGCGGCGTAGGCGAGCACGAGCGCCGGGGAGGGCTTCTTCTTGAAGATGTTGACGAGGGCGAGCACGAAGCCGACGATCGCGGCGGGGATCATGAGCGCCGGGATGAACCAGCCGACCGCCGCCGTGGCGAGCAGCACGACGAACGCGATCACGGTCTTGACGATCGTGTTCTCGTACGTCATGCGGTCCATCTGGTCGGGCGTCGCCGACGAGCGCGCGTACAGCTCGTCGAGCTGCTCGGCGCTGGGCTCTTGAGTCCACTGCACCGCCTTGGTGGCGCTCTGCGTGAACGCGGGGGAGTTCGAGAATGCGGGGTTAGACGTGGCCATGCCTCAAGTGTAGGGAATCTCGCCTCGAATGCGCTGGTGGGTGCCTAAGGCGCGGCTGAGGGTGCGGGGCCGTCTGAGGGCTTCCGGATGCCCGCCGCGGGCCGCGCGAGCGCCCACGCCCACCAGGCCGCGCCGACGAGCACCACCGCCGAGATGCCGAGGGCGATCGGCATCTGCTCGTAGCCTCGGAACACCGCGGCGGCGAGCACGCCGTTGAGCAGCACGGGCCCGAGGGCGAGGTAGCTGCGCCACGGCCGGTGGCGGGCGATGAGCCAGCACACGAAGCAGATGCTGAGCGTCCACATCGACTGCGGGCCCGTGAGCAGCAGCCAGACGACGAGCCCGCTCGGCAGCACGGGTACGAGGCGCCGCCACGCGCTCGCGGGCAGGATGAGCCAGCCGAGGGTGTGCGCGGCAGTGCCCACGATGAGCGGCAGCAGCA
The DNA here is from genome assembly GCA_964540305.1 of uncultured Microbacteriaceae bacterium. Taxonomy (GTDB): domain Bacteria; phylum Actinomycetota; class Actinomycetes; order Actinomycetales; family Microbacteriaceae; genus Microcella. The sequence continues at coordinate 189,301 of CAZILZ010000002.1, forward strand.
CGAGGGTGCTCGCCGACTGCAGGTGCACGAGCCCGCCGATGATGAGCACGAGGCCCGCGAGAACACGGTCGCGATAGCGACCCCAGCGCAGCGGCAGGCGTGCGGCGGGTTCGAGCCAGGCGCTCATGCGCCGAGCAGCTGCCAGAGCGCGACACCGGCGACGATCGCTGCGGCGAGCCACAGGTATCCGAGCCCGACCGCGACCCAGGCGAGCGCCGCGCCGCGCTCGCGGCCGCCCGATCGGGCGATCTGACCCGCGGCGATGTGCCCGAACAGCGCCGCGAGCGGGCTCAGCAGCACGGCGAGGATGAGCGCGGCGACGGCGAGGGCGTTGAGGTGTGCGCGCGGCGGTGCCGGCAGCGCGGGCCACTCTGCGCTCGCGTCGATCGCGCTCGGCAGGGCCGACTCGGCAACGGCAGGCGCGGCAGGCGCCACCAGCGCCTCGGGCTGCTCGTCGCTCATGCCCTCGACGGTATCCCGTACCGTGGTCGGGATGACCGAGCACACGCCCGAACGACCAGCGGCCCGTCGACCGGGGCCCCGCCCGCTCGTCGTCGCCCATCGCGGGGCGAGCGGCTACCGGCCCGAGCACACCGAGGCGGCCTACCGTTTGGCGCTCGCGCTCGGCGCCGAAGCCATCGAGCCCGACATCGTCGCGACGCGCGACGGCGAGCTCGTGCTGCGGCACGAGAACGAGATCAGCGGCACGACCGATGTGGCCGAGCGGCCCGAGTTCGCCACCCGCCGCACGACGCGCGAGATCGACGGCCAGCGCCTCACCGGCTGGTTCACCGAAGATTTCACGTGGGCCGAGCTCAGCACCCTGCGCGCGCGCGAGCGGCTGCCGCAGGTGCGCGGCGCGTCGGCGCGCTTCGACGGTCGATACCCCGTGCTGCGGCTGCGCGACCTGATGCGCCTGCTCGACGAGGCTCCGGTCGCACCCGGCACCGGGCGGCCCGTGCGCCTCGTCGCCGAGGTCAAGCACGCCGCCTACTTCGCGTCGATCGGGCTGCCGCTCGACGAGCTCATCGCCGCCGAGCTCGGGCCGTGGTCGTCAGCGCGGCCGGGGCGCCTCATCGTCGAGGCCTTCGAGCAGACCGTGCTCGGGCAGCTGCGCGGCCGGGGCGTGCCGGCCGACTACGTCTACCTGCTCGAGAAGGCGGGCAGCCCCGCCGACCTCGTCGCGCAGTACGGTGCCGCCGCGCTCTCGTACGCGGGCCACCTGACGGATGCGGGGCTCACCCGGCTGCGGGCATCCGGTATCGACGGCATCAGCGTCGACGCCGCACTGCTCGTGAAGGCCGAGCCGCGCGGCGCCGGGCTGCCCGGCTCGGCGTGGACGCCGCACGGCGACGGGCTCGCGACCTCCGACCTCGTCGACCGCGCGCACGCCGCGGGTCTCGGCGTGTTCACGTGGACCCTGCGGCCCGAGAACAGGTTCTTGCCCGCGCCGTGCCGCCTCGGCGCCGGGGCGGCGACGCACGGCGACTGGCTGCGCTACTTCACGACGATCATGCGCACGGGCCTCGACGGCGTCTTCGCCGATCAGCCCGACCTCGCCCTCGAGGCCCGCGCCTCCCTCTGAGCCGCGACCGGCACGGGATGCTCGCGCGGAGTCCGTCAGGGGCGCGACCTAGACTGGGGCGGTCATGAGCACCCCCGCCTCCGCCTCTCTCGCCGACGCCGATCCGCTGCTCGACGGGCTGAACCCGCCGCAGCGCACGGCCGTGCTCAGCCGGGCGCAGGCGCTGCTCATCGTCGCGGGTGCGGGCTCGGGCAAGACCGCGGTGCTGACGCGTCGCGTCGCGCGGCTCATCCGCGATCGCGAGCTCTGGCCGAGCCAGATCCTCGCCATCACGTTCACCAACAAGGCGGCGGCCGAGATGCGCGAGCGCGTCGAGCTGCTCGTGGGGCGCGAGGCCGCGCAGGGCATGTGGATCTCGACGTTCCACTCGGCGTGCGTGCGCATCCTGCGGCGCGAGGCCGAGCAGTTCGGCTTCGGGGCGGCGTTCACGATCTACGACTCGGCCGACTCGCGCGCGCTCATCAAGCGGCTCGTGAAAGACATGCAGGCCGACACGATGGGCTTCACGGTGAGTGCCGTGGCGGGCAAGATCTCGCGCCTCAAGAACGAGCTCATCGACGCGGAGGGCTACAGCCGGCAGCTCAACCCGAGCGACCCGACCGAGGTCATGTTCCTCGAGCTCTTCCGCCGGTACACGGCCGAGCTGCGGCGCGCGAACGCGTTCGACTTCGACGACCTCATCGCGCAGACGGTCTACCTGTTCCGGGCGTTCCCGAGGGTCGCGGCGCTCTACCAGAGGCGGTTCCGGCACCTCCTCGTCGACGAGTACCAAGACACGAACCACGCGCAGTACGCGCTCATCCGCGAGCTGACACGGCCGGTCGAGCCCGTGCACGTGCCCGACGACACCCGGGTCGAGCTCGACGCGAGCGGCGGCATCCCCGGGGCCAGCCTCACGGTCGTCGGCGACTCCGATCAGTCGATCTACGCGTTCCGCGGCGCCGATATCCGCAACATCGTCGAGTTCGAGCGCGACTTCACGGGCGCCGAGGTCGTGCTGCTCGAGCAGAACTACCGCTCGACGCAGACCATTCTCGACGCGGCCAACGCCGTCATCGCGAACAACTTCGACCGCATCGCCAAGAACCTCTTCACGGCCGTCGGCGCGGGCGACAAGATTGTCGGCTTCACGGGGTACACGCAGCACGACGAGGCGCAGTTCGTGGCCGACGAGATCGCGCGGCTGCACGAGGCCGGCACGCCGTACAGCCAGATCGCGGTGTTCTACCGCACGAACGCCCAGACGCGCGCGCTGGAGGAGATCTTCATCCGCTCCGGGCTGCCGTACCGCGTGCTGGGCGGCACGAAGTTCTACGAGCGCGCCGAGATCAAAGACCTCATGGCCTACCTCATCGCGGTCGCGAACCCGGCTGACGGGCTCGCGATGCGGCGCATCCTGAACACCCCGAAGCGCGGCATCGGGCCGGCGACCGAGACGGCGCTCGCGAACCACGCCGACGAGCTCGGCGGCACGATGCACGATGCGCTGCGGGATGCCGCGGCCCTCGGTCTCGGACCGAAGGTCACCGGTGCCATCCTCGACCTCGCCGGGCTGCTCGATGAGCTCGCCGACGGCGTCGCCACGATGCCGGTTCCGGATGTTCTCACGACGATCATCGAGCGCACGAAGTACCTCGAGCTGCTGCGCGGCAGCCGCGACCCGCAAGACGAGGCGCGGGCCGAGAACGTCGAGGAGCTCGTGGCGGTGACCCGCGACTTCCAGAAGAACAACCCGGAGGGGCGGCTCGTCGACTTCCTCACCGAGGTCGCGCTCGTGGCCGCGGCCGACGACCTCGACGACTCGAGCGGCACCGTCTCGCTCATGACGCTGCACACGGCGAAGGGGCTCGAATACGACGCCGTCTTCATCACCGGGGTCGAAGAGAACCTGCTGCCGCACCAGATGAGCGCCGCCGAGCCGGGCGGCCCCGCCGAAGAGCGCCGGCTGTTCTACGTGGGCATCACGCGCGCGCGCAAGGTGCTGCACCTGAGCCTCGCGATGACGCGCTCGACCTTCGGCGACACGACGGTGGCGAGCCCCAGCCGGTACCTGCAAGAGATCCCGACCGAGCTCATCGACTGGCGCGACTCGCCCGGCATGGGTGCCCGCTCGAGCACGCGCAGCCTCGGCACCGGCCGCGACGGGTTTCGCTACTCGGCCTCGCTGCCCGCGGGCAAGCCGAAGACCGAGTGGGCGAACCGCGTCACGGCGAGCGTGCGCGACAACGGCGACCTGACGCTCGCGGTCGGTGACCGCATCCGCCACGTCGACTTCGGCGACGGCACGGTGAGCGCCGTGACGGGCGTCGGGCCGAAGAGCATCGCCGAGGTGCAGTTCGACACGGCCGGGCGCAAGCGGCTGCTCATAAAAATCGCGCCACTCGAAAAGCTGTAGCGCCCGACCCGCACCATAATGGGGGCACGGTTCGACGGGGAGGACGGTCAATGGACATCACGGTGGTGCATCACCCCTTCGGGGTCGCCGAGGTCACGGTCGGCGGGCGGCTCAACATGGTGACGGCCGCGCGCATGCGCGAGGCCATCGAGCAGGCGGTCGACGCCAACCACCCGAATGTCGCGGTCGACCTCTCGCAGGTCGTGTTCCTCGACTCGTCGGGGCTGGGCGCGCTCGTCGCGGGGCTCAAGGCGGTGCGGGCATCCGGAGGCGATCTCCGATTGGTGCGTCCCGCCGAGCAGGCCCAACTGGTGCTCGAGCTCACCAACATGGGCACGGTGCTGCAGAGCTTCGACTCGGTCGGCGCCGCCTTCCCCCATGCCTGAGGTCGTGTCGCGGTCGTTCCGGCTGCACTGCCCGCCCGACACGGTCGACACGCTGCAAGACCTGCTCGCGACGATCTGGGCTCAGACCCCACGACTCGACCCCGCCGATCGCATGGCCGCCGAGCTCGCGATCGTCGAGCTCGCCGCCAACGTCATGGAGCACTCCAACAACGGCAACCCTGTCGACTTCACGCTCTCGGTCGTCGTCTACGACGACCGCATCGAGGCGACGGCGACCGATCAGGGCGCGGTCGATCACGTCGATCTGCGTGAGCGGCCGATGCCAGAGGAGTATGCCGAGCGTGGCCGGGGCATCCCGATGATGCAGGCGCTCACCGACAGCCTCGAGCACCGCCGCATCGAGGGCTACAACCACTGGACGGTCGTGCGCGGGAGACGCAACGGCGGCGCTCCGCCGCCCCGCAAGGCGATGCCGTCGATCTCGATCTCGGGAGTCATCGACGAGATGGCGCGGCAGCGCGCGCTCGACGACATGGGCATTCTCGACACTCCGCCGGAAGAACGCTTCGACCGCGTGACCCGACTCGCCCGGCAGCTCTTCGGCGTCGAGACCGCGGCCGTCAACCTCATCGACGGCGACCGTCAGTGGGCGAAGTCGGTGTCGGGCATCGGGCCGGTCGAGATGGCCCGCGACGGATCGATGTGCACCGTGACCATCCAGGGCGACGAGCCCCTCGTCGTGCCCGACCTCGCGGCCGACCCGCGGCACGCGCACAAGGTCGTGCCGGGGCTGCTCGGCTTCTACGCCGGTTTTCCGCTCTACGCCCCCGGGGGCGAGCGCATCGGCGCCTTCTGCGTCTACGACTCGCAGCCGCGGCACTTCTCGGCGCGCGAGACCGAGATGCTGCGCGACCTCGCGAGCTGGGTGCAGCAAGAGCTCACGGTGAGCCAAGAGCTCAGCCGGGCGTCGGAGGTGCAGCAGGGTCTGCTGCCGCAGCAGCTGCTGAGCCTGCCGGGGTGGAAGACCGCGGGCGTGTGCATCCCCGCGCGCGCCGTCGGCGGCGACTTCTACGACTGGTACCCCGTCGGCGAGGGTGCCGCGCTGACCCTCGCCGACGCCATGGGCAAGGGCATCGCCGCGGCGATCATCGCGGCGACCGTGCGAGCGGTGCTGCGGTCGGCGGCCCGCTTCGCCGACGTCGCGGGCGCCGTCGACGCGGCATCCGCGGCCCTCACGATCGATCTCGACAACGCGGGCGTCTTCGTCACGGCGTTCCACGCGCGGCTCGACATGGACTCGGGGGTGCTGAGCTACGTGGATGCGGGGCACGGGCTCTCGATCGTCGCGCGCGCCGACGGCAGCTCTCAGCGGCTGCGCTCGACCGCCCCGCCGCTCGGCGTCGACCCCGACACCGAGTGGCGCGTGCAGACCGTGCAGCTCGACCCGGGCGACACGCTCATCGTCGTGAGCGACGGAGTGCTCGACCTCTACGACGGCACGCTGCGCTCGCTCGACAACCTCGTGACGCTCGCCCTGCTGGCGCACGACCCGTGGGAGATCATCGAGGCGATCCGGGCTCGCGCGCGCGGCGCCAGCAGCGACGACGTCACGGTGCTGATCGTGCGGCGCGACGACGCCGACTGACCTCGGTGGGGGCGACCGGCGTCGAGTCGTCGGCTGCGCGGGCGGTACAGTAGACACTGCGATTTGTCTCGATATCGAGAAATCTCTCCGTCGAGAACCACCACGATGCCGAGGCCGACCGCATCCCCTTTACTTCCTCTTTTCGCACGCGGATGGGACGAGCAGCGTGGATCTTTTCGAGTATCAGGCCCGAGACCTCTTCGAGAAGCACGGTGTTCCCGTGCTGCAGGGCATCATCGCCGACACCCCCGAGGAGGCGCGCGCCGCGGCCGAGTCGATCGGCGGGGTGACCGTCGTCAAGGCGCAGGTCAAGGTCGGTGGCCGAGGTAAGGCCGGCGGCGTCAAGGTCGCCAAGACCGCGGATGACGCCGAGGCCGCGGCCCGCGACATCCTCGGCCTCGACATCAAGGGCCACGTCGTCAAGCGCGTGATGGTGGCGCAGGGCGCCGACATCAAGGAGGAGTACTACTTCTCGGTGCTGCTGGACCGCGCGAACCGCAACTACCTCGCGCTGTGCAGCTTCGAGGGCGGCATGGAGATCGAGCAGCTCGCCGAGGAGCGCCCCGAGGCGCTCGCGCGCGTCGCCGTCGACCCGGCCGTGGGCATCACGCTCGAGAAGGCTCGCGAGATCGCGGTGGCCGCGAAGTTCCCGGCCGAGCTCATCGAGAAGGTCGCCCCCGTCTTCGTGCTGCTCTACGGCGTGTACGTCGCGGAGGACGCGACGCTCGTCGAGGTCAACCCGCTCGTGCTCACGGGCGCGGGCGACATCGTGGCGCTCGACGGCAAGGTGAGCCTCGACGAGAACGCCGGCTTCCGGCAGCCCGGCCACGAGGCCCTCGAAGACAAGGATGCTGCCGACCCGCTCGAGGCGAAGGCCAAGCAGCACGACCTCAACTACGTGAAGCTCGACGGCGAGGTCGGCGTGATCGGCAACGGCGCCGGGCTCGTGATGTCGACGCTCGACGTCGTCGCCTACGCGGGAGAAGCCCACGGCGGCGTGAAGCCCGCCAACTTCCTCGACATCGGCGGCGGGGCCTCGGCTGAGATCATGGCCGCCGGCCTCGACGTCATTCTCGGCGACCCGCAGGTCAAGAGCGTCTTCGTCAACGTCTTCGGCGGCATCACGTCGTGCGTCGCCGTCGCGAACGGCATCGCCGCGGCGCTCGAGATGCTCGGCGACACCGCGACCAAGCCGCTCGTGGTGCGCCTCGACGGCAACCAGGTCGACGAGGGCCGGGCGATCCTCGCCGCGGCCGCGCACCCCCTCGTCACGCTCGCCACGACCATGGACGACGGCGCTGATAAAGCTGCCGCGCTCGCTGCGAAGTAAGGGAACAGAACACCATGTCGATCTTCCTGACCAAGGATTCGAAGGTCATCGTGCAGGGCATCACCGGCGGTGAGGGCACCAAGCACACCGCCCTCATGCTCAAGGCCGGCACGCAGGTCGTGGGCGGCGTCAACGCGCGCAAGGCCGGCACGACCGTGGCCCACACCGCTGCCGACGGCTCGAGCGTCGAGCTGCCCGTCTTCGCGACCGTCGCCGAGGCGATGGCGGCGACCGGTGCCGATGTCTCGATCGCCTTCGTTCCGCCCGCGTTCTCGAAAGACGCGGCGTTCGAGGCCATCGATGCGGGCATCCCGCTGCTCGTCATCATCACCGAGGGCATCCCCGTGCTCGACACCGCCGAGATCTGGGCGCACGCCCAGGCCACCGGCAACGTCACGCGCATCATCGGCCCGAACTGCCCCGGCATCATCACGCCGGGCGAGGCGCTCGTGGGCATCACGCCCGCGAACATCACGGGCAAGGGGCCCATCGGCCTCGTGTCGAAGTCGGGCACCCTGACCTACCAGATGATGTACGAGCTGCGCGATCTGGGCTTCTCGACCGCGATCGGCATCGGCGGCGACCCCATCATCGGCACGACGCACATCGACGCTCTCGCGGCCTTCGAGGCCGACCCCGAGACGAAGGCGATCGTGATGATCGGCGAGATCGGCGGCGACGCCGAAGAGCGCGCGGCCGACTTCATCAAGGCCAACGTCACGAAGCCCGTCGTGGGCTACGTCGCCGGCTTCACCGCCCCCGAGGGCAAGACGATGGGCCACGCCGGCGCCATCGTGAGCGGCTCGGCCGGCACCGCGCAGGCCAAGAAGGAGGCCCTCGAGGCGGCCGGCGTCAAGGTCGGCAAGACGCCGAGCGAGGCGGCCGCCCTCATGCGCGAGATCATCGCGGGGCTGTAGCGCAGCATCCCGACGCATCGACGGCCCCGCTCCCCTCGAGGGATGCGGGGCCGTCGTCGTCTCGACGCCGGAGAGGCACCAGGGCCGCGGCCTAGACTGACCGCGCGATGAAGAAGCTCCTCTCGACCCCCGAGACCGTGGTCGCCGACGCCCTGCGCGGGCTCGCGCTCGCCCATCCGGGCGTGCGGGTCGACCACGAGCGCCGCATCGTCTACCGTGCCGAGCCCAAGGAGTACGGCACGGTCGCGCTCGTCAGCGGGGGCGGGTCGGGGCACGAACCGCTGCACACGGGCTACGTCGGGTTCGGGATGCTCGACGCGGCCGTCGCGGGTGACGTGTTCACCTCGCCGACGCCCGACCAGATCCACGCCGCCACCGTCGCCGTCGACCGCGGGGCAGGCGTGCTGCACATCGTCAAGAACTACACGGGCGACGTCATGAATTTCGAGATGGCTGCCGAGCTCGCGCAGGCGGCTCGCATCGACGTGCGGGCGGTCGTCGTGGCCGACGACGTCGCCGTCGCCGACTCGCTCTACACGGCCGGCCGCCGCGGCACGGGCACGACCGTGCTGCTCGAGAAGATCGTGGGGGCGGCGGCCGAGCAGGGCCACGACCTCGACACCCTGCATGCCCTCGCCGCGCGCATCGCCGCGACGGGCCGCTCGATGGGCCTCGCCCTGAGCGGCGCGACGGTGCCCGCGGCCGGCTCGCCGACGTTCGAGCTCGCCGACGACGAGATCGAGTGGGGCGTCGGTATCCACGGCGAGCCGGGGCGCGAGCGTCAGGCCATGGCGCCCGTCGGCGAGCTGGCCGAACGGCTCGTGGGCCCGCTCGTCGCCGACGGGCTGCCCGCCGGCGACGCGATCGTCATGCTGTCGGGCCTCGGGGCGACGCCGCTCGTCGAGCTCTACGGCATGCTCGCCGCGGTCGCCGACCTGCTCGAGGCCGTCGGCGTGCGCCGCGTGCGCACTCTCGTCGGCGACACCATCACGGCTCTCGACATGGCCGGTTGCCTGCTGACCGTGCTGCCGGTCGACGCCGAGCTGCTCAGCTACTGGGACGCCCCGGTCGAGACCCCCGCCCTGCGGTGGGGGCGCTGACCGTGCTCACGCTGACGGCCACGACCGACTGGTTGCGCGGCTGGGCCGCCGAGATCGCCGCGAACGAGAGGCACCTGACGGCGCTCGACGCGGCGATCGGCGATGCCGATCACGGTGCCAACCTGCAGCGCGGCATGGCCGCGGTCGTGTCGCAGCTCGACGCCCAGCCGCCGACTTCGGTGCGCGAGGCGCTCACGCGCGCCGGGCTCACGCTCGTGAGCACGGTCGGCGGGGCGAGCGGGCCGCTATTCGGCACGATGCTGCTGCGCGCGGGCGGGCAGTGCGGCGATTCGCCAGCACTCGACGGTGCCGGGCTCGTCTCGGCCCTGCGCGCCGGGGCGGCGGGCGTGCACGAGCGCGGTCGCGCCGAGCTCGGCGACAAGACCCTGCTCGACGCCCTCGTGCCCGCGATCGATGCCCTGGATGCCGCCGTGGCGACGGGCGTGCCCCTCGCGGCCGCCGCATCCACCGCCGCGATCGCGGCGAACGCCGCCCGCGACGCGACCGCGCAGCTCGTCGCCCGACGCGGCCGCGCCAGCTACCTCGGCGACCGCAGCCTCGGGTCGATCGACCCGGGGGCGGCGTCGGCGGCGCTCATGCTCGACGCGCTCGCGGCGGCCCTCGCGGCCGCGGAGCCGGCCGCCGTGCCGACGGCGGCGGTGACCTCGGCGGCGGTGACCTCGGCGGCGGTGACCTCGGCGTCGGTGCCGACGTCGGCGGCGACCGCAGCGCCGGCCGAGGCGTCGACCGGGTTGCCCGGCACGTCGACGCGCGACCCCGCGCCGCGCCGCCCGAGGGTCGGGCTCGTGCTCGTTTCACACAGCCTGCCGCTCGCCGAGGCCGCCGCGGCGCTCGCCCGAGAGGTCGTCGGCGGCGAGCCGCCGCGCATCGCGATCGCGGCGGGCCGTGCCGACGGCGGCACCGGCACCAACGCGACGCGCGTCGCCGCGGCGATCAGCGAGGCCTCGGAGGGGGCGGGTGTCGTCGTGCTCACCGACCTCGGTTCGGCGGTGCTGAGCGCAGACATGGCCCTCGAGTTTCTCGGCGGGCGCATCGCGGTGCGCGTCGTGCCGGCACCCTTCGTCGAGGGGCTGCTCGCGGCCGTCGTGCGCGCGGGGGCGGGCGATGCGCTCGAGGTCGTTGCGGCCGAGGCGAGCGCCGCGCTCGCACCGAAGCTCGCGCTGCTCGAGGCGCCGCCGAGCGCGGCCGAGCATCCGGCGACCCCCGCACCACCCGCGGCCGCCGTGCTCGCCCACGACGGGTTGCCCGCGGCACCGGCGCTCGGGCGCGCCCGTGTGCGCAACGAGGGCGGCCTGCACGCCCGCCCCGCCGCCGAGATCGCCGCGCTCGCCGCGACGTTCTCGGCCAGCGTGACGCTCGAGGTCGACGGCAAGGCTCCCGCGCCGGCGGGAAGCCCGCTGAGCATCTCGATCCTCACCGTGAAGGCCGGAGCCGAGGTGATGATCCGCGCGGCCGGCGACGACGCCGCAGCCGCGGTCGACGCGCTCACCGCACTCATCGAGGGCGGATTCGGCGAGCCGCTCATCGACGCACCCGCCGAACCCGACCGTGGCAGCGGCCCGCTCGGCGTGAGCTCCGGGCGGGTGATCGGCCCCGTCGCGGTGCTCGTGCACGCGATCGCCGAGCCCAGCGCGACGGCCATGATGGCCCCGCCGGCGCGTGCGGCCGCCGCGGGCATGCTGTTGGATGCCCTGCACGCAACCGCCGCCGAGTACCGTCGCCGCGCGAGCGAGACCGAGGGTCACCGCGCCGAGGTGCTCGCGGCGACCGCGGCGATCGCCGACGACGAGGTGCTCAGCGCGGCCTCCGTCGCGGCCGTGCGCGAGCGCGGGGTCACCCCCGAGCGGGCGATCTGGGAGGCCATCGGCCGCACGGTCGAGACGTACCGGGCCGCGGGCGGCGACCTGCTCGACCGCATCACCGACCTGCACGACGTGCGCGACCGCGTCATCGCCGCGCTCACCGGCATCGAGCCGCCGGGACTGCCCGAGCGGCGCGAGCCGTACATCCTGATCGCCGATGACCTCGCGCCCGCCGACACGGTGACGCTCGACCCCGCGATGTGCCTGGCCCTCGTGACCGAGCAGGGCGGCCCGACGTCGCACACCGCGATCATCGCGCGCGAGCTCGGTCTGCCCGCCGTCGTCGGGGTCGCGGGTGCCACGCGCATCGCCGACGGCACGCTCGTGCTCGTCGATGGCGAGACGGGCGAGGTCATCGTGCAGCCCGACGCGGCCGAGCAGGCCACGGCGACGGGCGTCATCACCCTTCCGCCCTTCGCGGGCCCGGGTCAGACGGCCGACGGGCATCGCGTCGTGCTGAGCGCCAACGTGGGCGCCCCGCGCGAGATCGCGCGCGCGGTCGAGCGCGGGGCCGAGGGCGTCGGCCTGTTCCGCACCGAGTTCTGCTTCCTCGACCGCGCCGACGAGCCGAGCATCGCCGAGCAGGTCGCGGCCTATCGCGAGGTCTTCGCGGCCTTCCCCGGGCAGCGCGTCATCGTGCGCACGCTCGACGCGGGCAGCGACAAGCCCCTTCCGTTCCTGACCCCCATCCACGAGCCGAACCCCGTGCTGGGGCTGCGCGGCGTGCGCACGGCCATCCGCGACCCCGCGGTGCTCGACCGGCAGCTGCGGGCGATCGCCGAGGCGACCGCGGCCGAGGGTGCCGACGTCGCCGTCATGGCACCGATGATCGCGACGCTCGGCGAGACGCGCGAGTTCGCATCCCGCGCCCGATCGGCGGGCATCACGAGCGTGGGCATCATGCTCGAGACGCCCGCGGCGGCGCTCACGGCCGCCGAGCTGTGCGCCGAGGTCGACTTCCTCAGCGTCGGTACGAACGACCTCTCGCAGTACACGATGGCGGCCGACCGCATGTCGGCCGCGCTCGCCCCGCTCGCCGACCCGTGGCAGCCGGCGCTGCTGCGCATGATCCGGTTGGTGGGCGAGGCGGCTGAGGCGACGGGCACGCCCATGGGCCTGTGCGGCGAAGCCGCGGCCGACCCCGACTTCGCCGCCGTGCTCGTCGGTCTCGGCGCTACGAGCCTGTCGATGGTGGCGCGCGCGCTGCCGACGGTCGGGGCACGGCTCGCCGGCGTCACGCTCGAGCAGTGCCGCGCCGCGGCCACGGCGGCGTGCGCCGCGCTCGAGCCGCCCGACGCGCGCGCCGCGGCGCGCGCGGCCCTCGGCTGAGCGCACCGCCAGTAGGCTCGCCCCCGACATGACCCGCCGACTGACCGCCGTGATGAGCGCCCTCGAGGCGCTGCTCATCGTCGGCATCGGCATCGCGGTGCCGCTCAGCATCCTGACCGTCATGTGGGCTGCTCAGTTCGGGTTCCAGGTCGACTGGGCGGTGTTCTGGCGCGCGGCCGTGCTCATCTGGCTCGTCGGCCACGGCGTGACGGTCACCTTCCAGCTCGACCCGCAGACGGCGCTCGCGCTCGGGGCGACGGGCGTCGGCGAGCCCTTCGTCGTCTCGCTCGCCCTCAGCGGGTTCCTGCTCTGCACCGCGCTCGCGGGGGTCGCGCTCGGGCGTCGCCTGCGCCATGAGCCGCACCGCGTGCTCGGCGAGCTCGTGGCCCTCGCCACGGTCGTCGTGCTCTCGGGCCTCGCCGTGCTCAGCGTCGCGCACCCCGGTGTGCTGCCCTCGCGCTGGCAGGCCGTGCTCTTTCCGGCCCTCGTGCTCGGCCTCGGCCTCGCGATCGGGTCGATCGGCGCGAGCAACCCCGCGCGCGTGCGCCTGCGCCGCATGATCGCCGAGGGTCCGCAGCCGTGGCTCGCCGCGGGCGCCGTCGCGCTGCGCGCGGGTCTCGGCGCCGTCGTGACGGTCGTCGTCGCGGCCTCGCTCGTCACGACCGCCGCGCTCGTGCTGAGCTACGGCCAGGTCATCGCGCTCTACGAGAGCGTGCAGGCGGGAGTGCTCGGCGGTGTCGCGCTCACCGCCGCGCAACTCGCGCTGCTGCCCACGCTCGTGATCTGGGCGGCGGCGTGGCTCGTCGGCCCCGGCTTCGCCGTGGGGGCGGGGTCGAGCGTGAGCCCCATCGCCGTGTCGCTCGGTCCGCTGCCGGCGGTGCCCGTACTGGGCGCGCTGCCGACCGAGCCTTCCGCCCTCGGGTTCCTCACCCTGCTCGTTCCGGTGCTCGCCGCCTTCATCGCCGGGCTCGCGGTGCGTCCGCGCCTCGTCGCGGCGCTCGACGGTGAGCCGCCCCGGCTCTGGGCGCTCGGCACGGGAGCCCTCGCGGCGGTCATCGCGGGTCTCGCCATGGGCTTCCTCGCGTTCGTGGCGGCAGGCTCGGCCGGCCCCGGACGCCTCGCCGTGGTCGGCCCCGACCCCGTGGCGGTCGGCCTGTGGATGCTCGCCGAGACCTTCATCGGAGCATCCCTGGGCCTGCTCGCCGGCGGTGCGCGGGTCGCCCGGCCGCGGGCCCTCTCGCGCACCCGGTAGCCTGGGCGGGTGCTGCGGGTCGTCGTGCTGATCTCGGGCGGCGGGTCGAACCTGCGCGCTCTTCTCGAGGCGTGCCGCGACGCCGAGTACCCCGCGCACGTGGTCGCCGTCGGCGCCGATCGCGACGCCGACGGCCTCGCGCACGCCGAGGCGTTCGGCATCCCGGCCTTCACGGTGCCCTACTCGTCGTACCCCTCGCGCGAGGCCTGGGGCGACGAGCTGCTCGCCACGATCGACGAGTGGCAGCCAGACCTCGTCGTGCTGAGCGGCCTCATGCGCCTGCTGCCGCCGAGGGTCGTCGAGGCCCTCGCACCGCAGCTCATCAACACGCACCCCGCGTACCTGCCCGAGTTTCCCGGCGCCCACGGCGTGCGCGACGCGCTCGCCGCGGGGGCCGCGCAGACCGGCGCGAGCGTCATCGTCGTCGACACCGGCGTCGACACGGGCCCCGTGCTTGCGCAGGAGCGCGTGCCCGTGCTGCCCGACGACACCGAGCACAGCCTGCACGAGCGCATCAAGCCCGTCGAGCGGCGCCTGCTCATCGACGTCGTGCGCGGCATCGCCGACGGGTCCATCGCGCTCGGCGCAGCATCCCCCCGCTAGATCGAATCTGGAGAACCCCATGGCCGGCCCCGCGCACGACCCCGCCCTCTACCGCCACCGCGACGCGGTGCCGGTGCGCCGCGCGCTCATCTCGGTGAGCGACAAGACGGGGCTGCTCGAGCTCGCCGCGGCGCTCGCCGCGGGCGGCGTCGAGATGGTGTCGACGGGCTCGACGGCGGCGACGATCGCCGCGGCGGGGCATCCCGTCACCGAGGTCGCGGCCGTCACGGGATTCGCCGAGACGCTCGACGGCCGCGTCAAGACCCTGCACCCGAAGGTGCACGCCGGCATCCTCGCCGACCTGCGCCTGGCGTCGCACGAGGCGCAGCTCATCGACCTCGGCGTGACCCCCTTCGACCTCGTCGTCGTCAACCTGTACCCCTTCGTCGAGACCGTCGCCTCAGGCGCCGAGGGCGACGCCGTCATCGAGCAGATCGACATCGGCGGGCCCGCGATGGTGCGCGCCGCCGCCAAGAACCACGCGAACGTCGCGATCATCGTCGACCCGGCCGACTACGTGATGGTGACGAAGGCGCTCACGCTCGGGGGCACGACGCTCGCCCAGCGCCAGCGCTTCGCCGCCAAGGCCTTCGCGCACACGGCCGCCTACGACACCGCCGTGGCGGGCTGGTTCGCCGACACGCTCGGCGTGCGAGCCTCGCACCCGGCCGGTGACGGCAGCCCTGCGACTCTGCAGGTATCGGCGCGGCTGCAGCAGGTGCTGCGCTACGGCGAGAACAGCCATCAGCACGCGGCTCTTTACCGCGCCGACGGCAGCCACGGCATCGCGCAGGCGACCCAGCTGCACGGCAAAGAGATGTCGTACAACAATTTCGTGGATGCTGACGCCGCCGTGCGTGCCGCCTACGACCACGAGGCTCCCGCCGTCGCGATCATCAAGCACGCCAACCCGTGCGGCATCGCCGTCGGGTCGTCGATCGCATCGGCGCATGCGGCCGCTCACGCCTGCGACCCCGTCTCGGCCTTCGGGGGAGTGATCGCCGCCAACCGCGTCATCACGCGCGAAGCCGCCGAGTCGATCGCGCCCATCTTCACCGAGGTCGTCGTCGCCCCGGGCTTCGAGCCCGAGGCGCTCGAGGTGCTGCGCGAGAAGAAGAACATCCGGCTCATCGAGCTGCCCGCGGGGTTCGCGCTCGGCGACGTCGAGCTGCGGCAGGTCAGTGGCGGGTGGCTGCGGCAGAGCGCCGACCGCGCGTTCGCGCCCGCCGCTTCGTGGCAGCTCGTCTCCGGCCCCGCCGCCTCGGCGTCTCAGCTGGCAGACCTCGAATTCGCGTGGCGCGCGTGCCGAGCCGTGAAGTCGAACGCCATTCTGCTGGCGTCGGGTGGAGCATCCGTCGGCGTAGGCATGGGGCAGGTCAACCGCGTCGACTCGTGCCACCTCGCGGTGTCGCGCGCGGGCGACCGGGCGCGCGGCTCGGTCGCGGCGTCGGACGCGTTCTTCCCCTTTGCCGACGGGCTGCAGGTGCTCATCGACGCGGGCGTCGCAGCGGTTGTTCAGCCGGGTGGCTCGGTGCGCGACGAAGAGGTCATCGCGGCGGCCCAGGCGGCCGGCGTGACGATGTACCTCACGGGCGAGCGGCACTTCTTCCACTAGCCCGAGGTCCCCCCTCAGATTCTGCGCAAACCGGGGCGATCTGAGCGGCTGAGCGCCCTTCTGGCCCAGATCTGGGAGGCGGTGGCGGGGCAGTAGCGTGGAGCCATGACTCCGCTCGGCCGCCGCCTGCTCGACTCCGCCCTCGCCGCGCTCGCGGTCGCCCTGGTGACGCACGTCGTGACGGTCGTGCTGTTCGCCGCGATCAACGGTGCCACGGTCGAAGTGCTCGCGCAGGTCAACGGCGTGTTCGGCTTCTCGTCGCTGCTGCTGTTCGTGTTCGTCATGATCGTCGCCACGGCGGGCGTGCTCGACAACCGCTGGATCTCCCTCGCGGTCGCCGTGCTCGCGGCCTTCGTGTCGTCGTGGCTCGGCGCCCTGCTCGCGATCGTCTCGGCCGGCAACCCCATCAGCGGCGAGCTCATCGACTACCTGTGGATCAGCGTCTTCGGCTTCAACCTCCTGTTCCAGGTGGTCGCCGTGCTCGCGGTGGTCACGCTGGGCCGTCGGGTGTGGATGGCGCGCCAGGCGGGCGCCGCGGCATCCCGCCGCCTCGCGATCGTGCGGATGCCCAGCTCGCGCCTCGCGGAGGGCGAGCTGACCCACCAGGAGCGCGTGCCCGTCGACATGGATCTCGCCGATGCGCAGTGGGAGGCCTACGTCGAGGCGCTGCGGGCCGAGGGCTTCACGATCGTCGACGTGCCGCCGGCCGATGAGCTGCCCGACTCGGTGTTCATCGAAGACGCGCTCGTCATGATCGGCGGCACCGCGGTCATCACGCGACCGGGCGCCGACTCGCGCCGGGCCGAGGTCGACGCCGCCGAGCAGACCGCGCGCGAGCTGGGGCTGCGCATCGAGCGCATCGTCGAGCCCGGCACGCTCGACGGCGGCGACGTGCTGGCCATCGGCGACGTGCTCTACGTGGGCCGGGGCGGTCGCACCAACGCCGAGGGCATCCGGCAGCTGCGGGCCATCGCGCGGAAGCACGGGCGCGATGTCGTCGCCGTGCCCGTGACGACAGCGCTGCACCTCAAGAGCGCCGTCACTGCGCTCCCCGACGGAACCGTGGTGGGGCATCCCTCGCTCATCGATGACGTGTCGATGTGGCGCAACTTCCTCCCCATGCCCGAGGCCGAGGGCGGCCATGTCGTCGTGCTGAGCGATGACGCCGTGCTCATGGCGGCCTCGGCCCCGCAGAGCGCCGAGCTCATCCGCTCGCTCGGATATCGCGTGGTCACCGTCGACATCTCCGAGTTCGAGAAGCTCGAGGGCTGCGTCACGTGCCTGAGCGTGCTGGTGCGGTAGCCGCCCGTTCACCGTGCTCGATAACGCCCGCATCACGATTCGGGCATGGTTCGACAATCGTCATACCTAACCCATAGGCTGGAAGGCTTCGCCCGGCCACCCCGGAACCCCTTCTGCCACCACTGAACATCCCGCCCCCGCCACGAGCGGGTGCGCCGCCTCGAGGACGCACCGTGTCGACGACGAAACCAGACCAGCCCCGCCTGAGCACCTTCCGGGCGATCGCGCGCATCTACCCCTACGCCAAGCCGGCGATGCCGTGGATCTATGCCGGCATGGGCGCGGCGCTCGCCGCGGGCATCGTCACGCTCGTCATCCCGATCGTGCTGCAGGGCCTCGTCGACGGCCCGCTGCGCACGGGCGACCCCGCGCAGATCTGGCCGGCCGCGATCATCGTGCTCGTGCTCGGCGTGCTCGAGGCCGTCTTCATCATGCTGCGCCGCCTGTTCGTGCTCACCCCCGGCACGCACATCGAGGCGCGCATGCGCAACGGCCTCTACGCGCAGCTGCAAGACCTGCCGGTCGCCTTCCACGACCGCTGGCAGTCGGGGCAGCTGCTGAGCCGCGCCGTGAGCGACCTCAACCTCATCCGCCGCTGGCTGTCGTTCGGCTTCGTGCTGCTCATCGTCAACTCGGTGACGATCGTCATCGGCTTCGTCGTGCTCATCAACTGGAGCCTCTGGCTCGGGCTGCTCTTCCTCGTGATGAGCATCCCCCTCTGGATCTACGGCTACCTGTTCGAGAACAAGTACTCCGTCATCGCGCGGCGGGCGCAAGACCAGCAGGGCGACCTCGCCACGGCGGTCGAGGAGAGCGTGCACGGCATCCGCGTGCTCAAGGCCTTCGGGCGCGGCAAGCACTCGCTGCTGAAGTTCGCCGACCAGGCCGAGCTGCTGCGCGGCACCGAGATCGAGAAGGCCAAGGCCATCGCGGGCATCTGGTTCTGGCTGCTGCTCGTGCCCGACGTCGCCTTCGCGCTGTGCCTGCTCGGCGGCGTCGCGCTCGCGGCGAACGGCGAGCTCACGGTCGGCGAGCTGTTCGCCTTCTTCGCCACGGCGACCGTGCTGCGCTTCCCGATCGAGTCGATCGGCTTCCTGCTCTCGATGACCTTCGACGCGCGCACGGCGACCGACCGCTTCTTCGAGGTCATGGACGAGGTCAACACCATCACCGACCCGGCGTCGCCTGCGACGATCTCCGCGCCCAGCGGCCGGCTGACCTTCGAGAACGTGGTCTTCCGGTACCAGGATGCTCCCGCCGACCAGCCCGGAACGCTCAACGGCGTCTCGCTCGAGCTCGAACCCGGCGAGACCATGGCCCTCGTCGGCATCACGGGCAGCGGCAAGACGACCATGACGGCCCTCGCCACGCGCCTGTACGACGTCACGTCGGGGCGCGTGCTCATCGACGGCGTCGACATCCGCGACCTCACGCGCGAAGAGCTGCGCCGCCACATCGCGATGGCGTTCGAAGACGCGACGCTCTTCTCGGCGAGCGTGCGCGACAACGTGCTGCTCGGCCGACCTGAGCTGACGGAGAGCGACGCGCCCGAGGCGGCGGCCGAAGCCGAGCGGGTGCTGACCGAAGCGCTCGAGATCGCCCAGGCAGACTTCGTGCACGGCCTGCCGAACGGCGTCGAGACGACCGTGGGGGAGGAGGGGCTGAGCCTCTCGGGCGGCCAGCGCCAGCGCCTCGCGCTCGCGCGCGCCGTCGCCGCCAACCCCGCCGTGCTCGTGCTCGACGACCCGCTCAGCGCGCTCGACGTCGACACCGAGGCGCTCGTCGAGGCGGCGCTGCGGCGCGTGCTCGCGACGACGACGGGCCTCATCGTCGCGCACCGGCCCTCCACCGTGCAGATGGCCGACCGCGTCGCCCTGCTGCAAGAGGGCCGCATCACCGACGTCGGAACCCACAGCGAGCTGCTCAAGCGCAACGAGCACTACCGCTACGTCATCTCGTCGCTCGAAGACGAAGAGCTCGCCGCGGCCGAGCGCGCCGACCGCGAGCTCAAGCTCGCCGAGCGGGAAGGCCGACGGCGCGATGCCATCGACCGCGAGAGCAGAGTCATCGACAACGAAGGCGAGGTGACCCGATGAGCGTCACGGGGGTCGAAGGCGAAGAGCGCGACGACTTCTCGCGCGCCGAATCGCAGCAGATCCGCGCCCGATCGCTGCGCCTGCTCGGCTCGCTCGTGCGCCCGGTACGGTGGCGCATCGTCGGCACGATGGTCGTGCTCGTCATCTCGATCGCGCTGCAGGTCGCGGGCCCGGCGCTCATCGCGCTCGGCATCAACACCGGTCTGCCGGCGCTGCTCGATCAGAACGACTGGATGCCCGTCGCGCTCATCGTCGGCGCCTATGTGTTCACGGGGGTCGTGGGTGCGAGCCTCGCCGCCGCGTTCCAGGTGATCAGCGCTCGACTGAGCCAGGCCATCCTGCTCGATCTGCGCAAGCGCGTCTTCCTGCACACGCAGCGGCTCTCGCTCGAGTTCCACGAGTCGTACACCTCGGGGCGCATCATCGCCCGCCAGACGAGCGACCTCGACTCGATTCGCGAGCTGCTCGACTCGGGGCTCACGCAGCTCGTCTCGGGCCTTCTGTACATGGGGTTCACGGCGGCGGCGCTCGTGCTGCTCGATCCCGTCTCGGGAGTCGTGCTCGCCGTCTCGCTGATCCCACTGCTGCTGCTCACGCGGTGGTTCCAGGTGCGCTCGCAGAAGCTCTTCCGGCAGACGCGCGTGGCCTCGGCCCGCCTCATCGTGCACTTCGTCGAGACCATGACGGGCATCCGTGCCGTCAAGGCGTTCCGCAAAGAGCCGCGCAACGAGCGGCAGTTCGCCGGCCACGTCGAGGACTACCGCGATGCCAACGCGCGCGTCATCCGCCTGTTCGGCATCTTCGACCCCGGTCTCGTGCTCATCGGCAACGTGACGGTCGCTGCCGTGCTCGTGGTTGGCGCGTTCCGCGTCGTCGACGGCGCGCTGCTCATCGGCTCGCTGCTCGCGATCGTGCTCTACACGCGCCGGTTCTTCGACCCGGCCGAAGAGATGGCGATGTTCTACAACTCGTACCAGTCGGCCGCAGCGGCGCTCGAGAAGATCTCGGGCGTGCTCGAGGAGAAGCCCAGCGTGCCCGACCCGACGACACCCATCGACCTGTGGAAGGCGCGCGGCACGGTGCACTTCGACCGCGTGAGCTTCTCGTACACCGACGACACCGTGGTGCTGCCCGATCTTGAGCTCACCATTCCCGCCGGCCAGACCATCGCGCTCGTCGGCACGACCGGCGCGGGCAAGTCGACGCTCGCGAAGCTCATCGCGCGCTTCTACGACCCCACCGGCGGTGCCGTGACGCTCGACGGCGTCGACTTGCGCAAGCTGCACCCGAAAGATCTGCGGCGCGCGATCGTCATGGTGACGCAAGAGGCGTACCTGTTCTCGGGCACCGTGGCCGACAACATCGCGCTCGGCAACCCCGAGGCGAGCCGCGAGCAGATCGTCGCGGCGGCGAAGGCTGTCGGGGCGCACGACTTCATCGAGTCGCTGCCGAACGGCTACGACACCGACGTCAACAAGCGCGGCGGTCGCGTCTCGGCGGGGCAGCGGCAGCTCATCTCGTTCGCGCGGGCGTTCCTCGCCGACCCGACCGTGCTGATCCTCGACGAGGCCACGGCCTCGCTCGACATCCCGAGCGAGCGGCTCGTGCAGCTGGCGCTGCAGACCCTGCTCGCCGACCGCACGGCCGTCATCATCGCGCACCGGCTCTCGACCGTCGCGATCGCCGACCGCGTGCTCGTCATGGAGCACGGCCGCGTGATCGAAGACGGCACGCCCGCCGAGCTCATCGCGGGCACGGGCAAGTTCGCGCAGCTGCACGCGGCCTGGCGCGAGTCGCTCGTCTAGTTGTAGTTCCCCGTGAGGTTGTGAACGCGGGCTGAGGGTGTGAGGCCTCCG
>CAZILZ010000003.1:0-173650 GCA_964540305.1 uncultured Microbacteriaceae bacterium
CGGCCGGTGGAAGCACCGCGGGCGGCGCGGCGGGCGGCGCGGCGGGCGGCGCGGCGGGCGGCGCGGCGGGCGGCTGCGCGCCGCCGAACTGCGTGCGGAACCACTCGTCGGCGTCGAACGCTCCCGAATCGGGATCGGGTTCGCGGTCGCGCTCGTCGCTCACGCGAGCCCCAGGTCGCTCAACCCGATGGCCGCGCGGTACTCGTAGCCGGCCTCTTCGATCACGCGCCGAGCATCCGTCGCCCGATCGACGACGACGGCCACCGCGACGACGGTCGCTCCGGCGGCCTCGAGCGCGCGTGCGGCGGCGAGCGGAGAACCGCCGGTGGTGGAGGTGTCTTCGAGCACGACGACGCGTCTGCCCGCGACGTCGGGGCCCTCGACCTGCTTGCCTCGACCGTGGTCTTTCGGCGCCTTGCGCACGACGAAGGCGTCGTAGGTCAGCCCGCGCGCAGCACCCTGGTGCAGCACGGCGGCGGCGATGGGGTCGGCGCCCATCGTGAGGCCGCCGACCGCGTCGATGTCGGGGATGTCGGCGATGAGGTCGACCATGACCTGCCCGATGAGCGGGGCGACGCGATGGTCGAGGCTCACCTTCCGAAGATCGATGTAGTACGAGGCCGTGGCACCGCTCGTGAGCGTGAACTCGCCGTGGAAGACGGCCTCATCGCGGATGTACTTGATGAGCTGCTCACGGGCCTGGGTCACAGCATTCACTGTAGTTCGTAGGCTGGGCGCATGCGCATCGCCACCTGGAACGTCAACTCCATCCGCACGCGGCACGGTCGAGTGGTCGATTGGCTCGTGAACGCCGACGTCGACGTGCTCGCGATGCAGGAGATCAAGTGCACGCCCGCGCAGTTCCCCCTGGCGCCGTTCGAGGAGGCCGGCTACGAGGTCGTGCTGCACGGCCTCAACCAGTGGAACGGCGTCGCGATCGCGAGCCGCCTGCCCATGACCGACATCGAGATCGGTTTCAGCGGCCAGCCCGGCTTCGCGAAGGGGCACGATCCTGATGCGGCCCAGGATGCTCCGCTCGAGGCCCGCGCGATCGGCGCGACCATCGACGACGTGCGGGTGTGGAGCCTGTACGTGCCCAACGGCCGCGGTCTCGACGACCCGCACATGGACTACAAGCTGCGGTTCTTGCGCGCGCTCGCCGACGACGGCGCGCGCTGGCTCGGCGCGAACCCGGGAGGCGCCCTCGCTCTCACGGGCGACTTCAACGTCGCTCCGACCGACGCCGACATGGGCGACCCGAGCTTCATCCCCGGCCTCTCGACGCACATCTCCCCCGCCGAGCGGGAGGCCTTCGCGGCCCTCGAACGGGCGGGCTTCAGCGATGTCGTGCGCCCGCTCGTACCCGAGGGGTACACCTTTTGGGATTACAAGCAGCTGCGGTTCCCGCGCAACGAGGGCATGCGCATCGACTTCATCCTCGGCTCGCCCGGCTTCGCCGATCGGGTGGTGGATGCCCGCATCGAGCGCGAGCAGCGCAAGGGCGACGCCCCGAGCGACCACGTTCCCGTGGTCGTCGACCTGCAGGGCGATGACGATGACGACGATCGGCCGATGATCTTCTAGAGCGGACAGCGCGTTGGGGAGCGCCCGGTAGGGTCGGATCCCGTGAGCATCGACCAGTGGGCCATCAGCGTCATGGAGAGCCTCGGCGTGTTCGGCGCCGCGCTGCTCGTCGCGATCGAGAGCCTCTTCCCGCCGATCCCGAGCGAGCTCATCCTGCCGCTCGCGGGCTTCACGGCGAGCCGCGGATCCTTCGACCTCGTGAGCGTCATCATCGCCACCACCGTCGGCTCTCTCGTCGGCGCCGTGGTGCTGTACTACCTCGGTCGCCTGATCGGCGAGGAGCGCCTCGTGCATCTCGCGAACCGCATCCCCTTCATGAGCGGCGCGGATGTGACCACGGCGATGGGGTGGTTCCACCGTTTCGGCCCGATGGCCGTGCTCATCGGCCGCTTCATCCCCATCGTGCGCAGCCTCATCTCGATTCCCGCCGGCATCGACCGCATGCGGCTATGGCTGTTCCTGCTGCTCACCGCGATCGGCAGCGGCATCTGGAACACGCTGTTCGTGGTGCTGGGCTTCGTGCTCGGCGAGAACTGGGTGGTCGTCGAAGACATCGCGTCGCGATACAGCCGTGCCGTGCTCGTCATCGCGATCATCGTCGTCGTCGCGTTCATCGTCTGGCGCGTGGTGCGGATGGCCCGGCGGCGTCGGGCCGTCGAGCAGACCGGGTCAGCGAACGACGAGCAGGTCTAGCGCGGCGCGAGCAGCGCGGCGATCACGACGAGCGCCGGAACCGAGAGCACGGTCGTGATGAGCACGGCATCCCGCGCCACCGGAACAGCGCGCTCGAACCGCAGCGCGTAGTTGAAGACGTTCTGCGCGGTCGGCAGCGCCGCGAGCACGACGACCGCGAAGAGCGGCAGCCCGGTGAGCCCGAACACGAAGGCGCCGACCGCCCAGGCGATGGTCGGCATCGCGACGATCTTGAGCACGACGGCAAGCAGGATGTCGCGGCGCCCCGACCCGGGCTCGAGGATGCGCCGCCCGTGCAGCGACATGCCGAACAGCAGCAGCACGGTCGGCACCGCGGCCGCGCCGATGAGGTGGAAGGGCTCCATGACGGCCTCGGGCAGCTCGACGCCGGTGACGGAGAGCACGAGCCCGAGTGCCGAGCCGATGATGAGCGGGTTGCGGATCGGCTGACTGAGCACGCGGCCCACCGAGAGGGTTCCGCTCGTCGTGACATCGAGGATGGTGAGCGCGATGGGCGTGAGGATCACGAGCTGCAGCAGGATGATGGGCGCGGCGAACGCAGGATCTCCGAGCACGTAGGCCGCGATCGGTAGGCCGATGTTGTTCGCGTTGGCGTATCCGGAGGCGAGCGAGCCGATCGTGGTCTCGGGCACGGCCCGCCGCCAGACGAACCGCGCGACGAGCGCGAAGACGGCCATGCAACTGAGCGCGGCGATCGCCGACACCGGCAGGAGCGACGAGAACAGCTGCCGAGCATCAGCCTCGGCGAGCACGGTGAAGAGCAGGGCCGGTGACAGCACGAAGAACGCGAAACGGCCGAGCACGAACTCGGCGTGGGGGCCCAGGATGCCGATGCGGCCCACGACGTAGCCCGCGCCGATCACCGCTCCGATGATCGCGAACCCGATCAGCACGCCTGCCATGGGGACAGTGTCTCGCAAGTAGCGACTACTCATGGAATCGGGCGCGATTCCGGGGCACACTGGAGGCACAGCATCCCGAACGACTGGAGTCGACCATGCGCCGCACCGTTCCTGCCATCGCCGCCCTGAGCGTGGGCGTCGCCCTGACGCTCAGCGGCTGCTTCGCGAACCCGCTCGAGCAGCTCACCGACGGCCTCATCGAGGGCGGGGTCGAGCAGATCATCGAAGACCAGACCGGCGTCGATGTCGACGTCGACGGCTCGGGCGCGAGCCTGCCCGACAGCTGGCCGGCCGATGTGCCGACCCTGCAGGGCGATGTCGTGTTCTCGGCCGCGGCCGGAGGCACCTTCACCGCCGCCATCACGGTGCCGAGCATCGCCGATGCGCAGCAGGCGTTCACTGACCTGCTCGATGCCGGCTACACCCAGGTCTCCGAGTTGCAGCTCGGCGAGGGGTCGGAGGCGCGAGTGTTCGAGAACGGCACCTGGAACGTCGCCCTCATCATCGCCGAGAACGCCGAAGGCACGGGCCAGGTGCAGTACACGATCGCGCCCGTCACGCAGTAGCTCACCGGCACGCGCACGTTCCGCACAACCACAGACCCGGGGGCGCGGGCGGTGCTGGCACCTGTCAGCGCCGCTCGCGCAGCTCGTTCTCGAGCTCGGCCCGGCCGCTGATGCCGAGCTTGCGGTAGACGCTCGCGAGGTGGTTGTCGACCGTGCGCACCGAGACACCGAGCCGGTCGGCGATCTCGCGGCTGCGCTCGCGACGGGCCGCCGCCTGCGCGATGTCCCACTCGCGCTCGGTCAGACCGGTGGCCGTGCGCGCTGAGCGCGCCGTGCGTACCGGCACGACCGTGAGCCCGAGCTCAGCAGCACGCACGCGCGCGCGCGCGCCGTTCGAGCATGCGATCGGCTGACGGCCACTCGGCCGACCGCTCGAGCGCCGATTGGGCGACCGCGGCGAGCCCGGCCCGCTCGAGCCCGTCGACCAGGGCGAGAACCGCGGCGGCGTCACGGTCGGCGATCGCCTCGACGAGCTGCGCCACCGCGGTGACGAGCGGAGAGCCGGATGCTGACGCCGCGGTCGCCAGCAGCTCGCGCACCTCTGCCGCCGCGCCGACCCGCACGGCCACCGACGCCGTGAGGGTCGCGAGCAGCAGGTGCCCCAGTTCGATGCCGCGCGCCACGGCCGGAACGAGCATCCCGACCGCGCGACCGGGCTCGTCGGCGACGACCGCGAGCCAGGCTTCGGCCTCCGCCTCCTGCAGCACGACCTTCACATCGTCGCGATGCGCGGGCTGCAACGACGCGAGCAGCGCCCGCGCCGGCTCGACCTCGCCGAGCTGGGCATGCACGGTCGCACCGAGGGCGATCGCCGGGCCGACGAGGCCCGTGAAGTCGCGCCAGCGCAGCTGCTCGATGGCGAGCAGCGCGAGCGGCCGGGCATCGTGCAGCCGACCCGCGTGCAGGTGCACGAGGGCGAGCGCATACGACCAGACCCCGGCCGCATCGGTGAAAGGCTGCAGGCGGCGCTGCTCGGCGAAGGCTCGCGCCTCCGCGATACGGCCCTCGGCGACGTGTACGAGAAAGGCCGACAGGTCGAGCAGCCCTCCGGCGAACGGCTGCACGGCGGCGAACCGGTCGGCGAGCGGTCGACCGGCGTCGACGGCCCGGCGGGCGTCATCGACCCGACCCGCCATGGTCGCCATCATCGCCATGCCGATGGCGGCGTTGAGCGCGGCCGCCGAGTCGGCGTCGGCCTGCGCCGTGAGCGGAGTGTCGAGCGCGCTCGCGTCGCCGGCCATGAGCCGCCACTTCGCGAGGTCTGGTGTCACCAGGGCCGCGGCGTCGCCAAGCGACGGCAGCAGCGCGCTCGCGCGCTGGGCCGCACGCGCGGGATCGTGGTCGCGCACGGCGGTGTGCTGACCCCAGCGCACCTCGACTCGGGCGCGCGCCTCGACGTCGAGGCAGAGCCCGGCGGCTCGGGCGAACGCGGCATCGGTCGTCGCGGGGTCGCCGCCGAGGGCGCTCAGGGCGCTGGCGCGGATGAGGGCGGCGTGGGCATCCGGTGCGAAATCGAGCGCACGCTCGGCGGAATGCACGGCGCGGGCATGGTCGCCGGCGAGGTGCGCGTACTCCGCGGCCCAGACGAGGTCGGTGAGCTCGAGCGCACCGCCGCCATCGCTCAGCAGGCAGAGCGCGGTGAACCGCAGCGGATCGTCGTCGAGGGCCAGCAGTCGCTCGGCCGCCTCGCGCCGCCGCTCGGCCCGCTCGTCAGCGCCGAATCCGGCGAGCAGAGCCTCGGCGAAGACGGGGTGGGCGAGGTGCAGAAAGCCGGCGTCTGCCGGCTCGGCGAGCACGAGCACGCCCGCGTCGACCAGGTCGGCGATGACGCCCCGCTCGTCGGGCCGCGTCGCGGCGGGTGGCCACGGCTGCGCCAGCGCCACGAGCTCGGCCAGTCGACGCTCGGGCGGGCTCAGATCGGCAAGACGGCCGGCGACGGTATCGAGCACATGGTCGGGCAGGCGCACGGGATCGATCTCGACGCCGTACGGACCTGGCCGCACGCGGTCGCTGCGCTCGGCCGCGAGGGTCAGCTCGCGCAGGAAGAGCGGATTACCGGCCGTCGCACCGAAGAGCCGCTGCAGCGACTCGGGGCGCGGATCGGCGCCGAGGCGGCGGCGCAGCACCGTGCGCGTCTCGTCGAGCGTCAGGCCCTCGAGGTCGGTGACCGTCACGAGGTCTTCGTGCAGCAGCCGGGCCACGGCTCCGGTCAACGGGTGCTCGTCGCGCGCGGTCAGCAGCGTGGGCACGGCGAAGACGCGCACGAGCTGGTAGAGCGCCGCGGCCGAGGCGGGGTCGAGCAGCGGAGCATCGTCGACGACGAGCAGGTAGGCGTCGGCGTGCCGGCCGATGAGCGCCACGAGCTCGCTGAGCCGCACCGCGATGTCGGCGTGCTCGGCCACGCTCGACGAGGCGAGAAGCGGGGCGAGCGCGCCGAGCGGCACCCCCTGAAGCTCACTGAGCGCCACGACGGGCACGATCGTGCGGCCGCGCGCGGCGAGGGCCGCCGAGACCCCGGCCGCGAGCGTGGTCTTGCCCACCCCGCTGGGGCCGCGCAGCAGCTGCGAGCGCGGCGGGGTGCGCGTGAGGCCCTCGACGAGGGCGTCGAGCACGGCGCCGCGCGCGACGATCGGCCACGTCCCCATCCCGCGTCCCCTCCGGGTGCCCGCCGTCGTCGAAGCGGGTCGAGCAGTGCTCGCCTCCCGCTCGGTCACGCTAACACGGGGCGTCGCGCGTCGGCTGAGGCGAGCATCCTGCGCCCGAATGCGACCTCGGCACGGATTGCGCGCGTGGTTTCGGGCGTCTGCGCACATTTCGTGCGTCGATCACAACCACGTGCGGCGATCGCCTGCATAGGCTCGAGAGGTACTGCGCCCGCACGAACTCGACGAAGGAGGGAACCCCATGACCGACACCACCGCCGCACGCGGCCGCACCATCATCGGAGAGCCCGAGGTCGTCGAAGACTCCATCGTCTCGGCGGGTGCGGATGCCGCGCTCACGAGCGCGCAGATCGTCGCCGACCCCGCCTGGTCGCGCCTCCAGCGCGCCGCGGAGGCGCTGCGCCCGATGCAGGTGCACGACGGCAGCATCCCCGAGTCGGATCACCACGCCGAGGCCGCGCAGCACGTCGCCGCGGTCGCCGAGGCGCTGCGCCACTTCGCGCCGCTGATCCCCCACGACTCGGCGTACCTCGAGGCCTGCGCGGTCGACTTCGAGCGCTGGGCCGACGGCGGCTTCGGCGTGCCCGACTTCTACGACGCGCTCGACGCCTTCCACCCCGCGCGCGAGCGCCGCGACGGCGTCGCGCACCTGGTCGTCTTCCCGATGTACACGCAGAACGGCTCGGCCGACCGCCTCGTCGAGGCCGTCGTCTTCGACGTGATCTGGCCCGACTTCATCGCCGAGCTCGAGGCCGGCGCGTACGGCAACGCGCTCTACCTCGGGCTGCGGTTCGCCGGCTTCACTCCCGGGTACGACACCAACTCGGCCGTGCTGTTCCCCGAATCGGTCGCGGTGACGCCGCGCGTGCCGGCGGGAGCACCCGAGGGCACCCCCGCGCAGCTGCCGACGTTCACGTGGGGCGCGATCTTCGCCGACCGCGAGGCCGCACGCTACCGCCGTGTCGTGCGTGCCGCCGCCGACATCACGAAGCTCGACCTGCCCGACGACGCCCTCGCCCTGCTCGACGACCAGGCGCTCGCCGAGCGCACCTTCGTGATGTGGGACATGATCCACGACCGCACCCACATGCGCGGCGATCTGCCGTTCGACCCGTTCATGATCAAGCAGCGCATGCCGTTCTTCCTGTACTCGCTCGAAGAGCTGCGCTGCGACCTCACGGCGTTCCGCGAAGCCGTGACCCTCTGGCGCGCCGAGGGCACCGATGACGTGACGCGGCAGCACGCGCGGCTCGTGCAGTACGCCGTCATCTTCGACCGCATCTTCCGCTTCGCCATCACGGGCACCCGCACGCGCAACTACGACGCGGTCGGGGGCCAGCTGCTCTTCGCGTGGATGCACCAGAAGGGCGTGCTGCACTGGACAGACACCCAGCTGGCGATCGACTGGGATGCCGTGCCCGACGTCGTCGTCGCGCTCTCCGACGCGATCAACGACCTGTATTGGGCGTCGATCGACCGCCCCAAGTCGGTGCACTGGCTCAAGGCCCACGAGCTGGTCTCGAGCACCCTCACCCCGCACCCCGCGAGCGTCTGGGCGCGGGGTCTGAGCGACGAGGTGCTCGCCGGCCCGCTCAAGGGCTACACCGATCTCGTGCTCGACGACGAATTCCCGCTGTCGATGTTCTACGAAGCCCTTCAGAAGAAGATGGCGCAGGTCATCGAGTCGACGGCGGGCATCACCGGCAGCACCGCGTGACGGCACCGCTCCTTGACCGCACGATCGTCGACCGCACGATCGTCGTCGCCGGCGCCGGCGGGGTGGGCGGCCGTGCCGTCTGCGCGGCGCTCACCACCGCGGGCGCGCACGTCGTGGCGGTCGGCTCACGAGCCGAGTCGCTGACCGACGTGGATGCGGCCGAGACCGCGGTCGTCGACCTCGCCGACCCGGCCGCGGTCGCCGCGTGGGCGGCCGCACTGCGCGCGCGCCGGCCGAGCATCGACGGCCTGCTGCACCTCGTCGGCGGGTGGCGCGGCGGCTCGGCCCCGGATGACTTCGACTGGCTCGAACGGCGCGTGCTCACGACCCTGCGGGTCGTTAGCCGCGAGCTGCGCGACGACCTCGGCGCGTCGAGCGCGGGGCGGCTCGCGATCGTGAGCTCCGCCTCCGTCGCCCAGCCGAAATGGGGCATGGCGAACTACGTCACCCTCAAGTCGGCGGCCGAGACGTGGGTGCAGGCTCTCGCGAGCGGCTGGCGGGCGAAGGGCACCCCGACGGCGGCCGTGACCTTCGTCGTCGCAGCGCTCGATGAGCCCGGCGCGGTCGACGATCTCGCGGCCGCCTGCGCGGCGCTGTGGTCGGTCGATCACGAGCAGCTCAACGGCACGCTCGTCGAGCTGGCGCGCACCGACGACGCCCGCACGGGAGAATGAACGCGTGAGACTCCACGACACCAGCTACCGAGGCTTCGCGAGCGACAACTATGCGGGGGTGCACCCCGAGGTTCTTGCCGCGCTCGCCGAGGCCAATGGCGGCCACCAGATCGCCTATGGCGAAGACCAGTACACGGCGCGGCTGACCGAGGTCGTGAAGGCCGAGTTCGGCGAGCAGGCCGAGGTCTTCCCGGTGTTCAACGGCACAGGCGCGAACGTGCTGTCGCTCACGGCGCTCATGCCGCGATGGGGTGCCGTGATCGCGAGCGGCACGGCGCACATCCACACCGACGAGGGCGGAGCGCCCGAGCGCGTGAGCGGGCTCAAGCTCTTCACCGTGCCGACGCCCGACGGCAAGCTCACCCCCGAGCTCGTGGCGACCGAGGCCTTCGGCTGGGGTGACGAGCACCGCGCGCAGCCGCTCGCCGTGAGCATCACCAACACCACCGAGCTCGGCACGCTCTACACACCCGCCGAGGTGCGCGCGCTCGCCGACTACGCCCACGAGCACGGCATGGCCCTGCACCTCGACGGCGCACGGGTCTGGAACGCCGCGGCCGCGCTCGGCACGACTCTGCGCGACTTCACGGCCGACGCGGGCGTCGACATCCTGTCGCTCGGCGGCACGAAGAACGGGCTGCTCGGCGCCGAAGCGATCGTCGTTCTCGACCCCGAGCGCGTCGACGGGCTCATCTATCTGCGCAAGATGAACATGCAGCTCGCGAGCAAGATGCGCTTCATCTCGGCCCAGTTGCTCACGCTCTTCGACGAGGGGCTGGGCATCCGCTCGGCCAGCCACGCCAACGCGATGGCGGCGCGACTTCGAGCAGGCCTCGAGGGGATGCTCGCCTCCGGCGACGTGCCCGCCGGGTCGCTCGGCTTCAGTCAGACCACCCAGGCCAATGCCGTGTTCGCACTGCTGGCGAACGACGCCGCCGACCGGATCCGCGAGCGCGTGCGCTTCTACGACTGGGATCGCGCCCGCGGCGAGGTGCGCTGGATGTGCGCCTTCGACACGACCGAGGCCGACATCGACGGCTTTCTCGAGGTAGTGCGGCAGGAGCTCACCCGGTAGCTCGTCGCGCTCGTGCGGCAGAAATCTATCGACATACGATAGTTTTCTGTTGTTCCTCGAGAGATCGGAGTCGCCATGGCGCGTGGGACCCGCATCCCGCTGCTCGTTCTGCTCACCATGATCGGCGTCATGGTGCTGGCCCTGCAGGGGTTCGCGCTCCCGGTGCTCGCCGCCGAGTGGGCCCGCGAGGCCCCCGAGTTCGGGTTCCTCGCGATCCCTCTCGCCATCGGCGCGGTCGGCGCAGGCGTCTGCGTGCAGCTCGCCCTCGTCGTCATCGGGCGCCTCGTCGGGTTCGTGCACCGGGGTCGCATCTTCGACCGCGCCGCACTGCCCTGGGTCGACGGGCTCGTGCTGTGCGGCGCCCTCGCCACGGGCATCGTGCTGCTGACCTTCATCGTGCTCGCCGTCGTCGGCACGGGCGGGCCACCCGCGCTCAGCATCCTGATGATCGTCGCGATCGTGGCCGGCACCACCGTCACGCTCCTGCTCATCGTCATGCGAGCCCTGCTGCGACAGGCCGTGGCGCTCGACGCCGAGTTGCGCGAGGTCGTCTGATGGCCATCGTCATCACGATCGACCGGATGCTCGCCGAGCGCCGCATGAGCGTGGGCGAGTTCGCCGACCGCATCGGCATCACCCCGGCGAACGTCGCCGTGCTGAAGAACGGGCGGGCGAAGGCCGTGCGCTTCACGACGCTCGACGCGATCTGCCGCGTGCTCGACTGCCAGCCGGGCGACGTGCTGCAGTGGGAGCCCGATCGGGGCTGAGGGGCGGCTCGGGCCCGATGCGAGGCCCGACAGGATGCCGCGCAGGCGTAGCGTGGAGCCATGCGATTCGGACTCTTCATTCCCCAGGGCTGGCGCCACGACCTCGTCGACATCGAGCCGACCGACCAGTGGGCGGTGATGAAGCGCCTCGCGCTGCACGCCGACGCGGGCGAGTGGGAGTCGATCTGGGTCTACGACCACTTCCACACCGTGCCCGTGCCGAGCGAGCAGGCGACGCACGAGGCATGGAGCCTCATGTCGGCCTTCGGAGCCGTCACCGAGCGCGTGCGTCTCGGCCAGATGTGCACGTGCATGGGCTACCGCAACCCCGCCTACCTCGCCAAGGTCGCGGCGACGGTCGACCACGTCTCGGGCGGTCGCGTCGAGATGGGCATCGGCGGCGGCTGGTACGAGCACGAGTGGAAGGCCTACGGCTACGGGTTCCCCGAGATCGGCGACCGGCTGCGCGCGCTCGACGAGGGTGTGCAGATCATGCGGCAGGCCTGGTCGCAGGGCACGGCGACCCTCGATGGCCGCTACTTCCAGGTCGACGGCGCGATCGTTCGACCGCTGCCGGTGCAGAAGGAGGGCATCCCGCTGTGGATCGCCGGCGGCGGTGAGAAGGTCACGCTGCGCATCGCCGCGCAGTACGGCCAGTACACGAACTTCGGCGGCGGCCCCGAGGAGTTCGCCGCGAAGAGCGAGATCCTGCGCGGCCACTGCGAGCGCCTCGGCACGAGCTTCGAGGCCATCACGCGATCGTCGAACTACAACACGGTCGTCGGCCGCGACGAGGCCGAGGTCGCCGACCGCATCGCCGCGATCGAAGCGCGCCTGACGCGCTTCATCGGTGCCGAGCGCGCGGCGAAGGCCGTCGCCGACCTGCGCAACGGTGCCGGGCTCGCGGGCACGCCCGAGCAGATCATCGAACGCCTGCAGGCGATGCAGGCGCTCGGCATGACCTACGCGATCACCTACTTCGCCGAAGCCGCCTACGACACGAGCGGCATCGAGCTGTTCGAGAACGAGGTCATGCCGGCGCTGCGGTAATCTCGTCGGTCCGGCCCCGACGGCCGCCCGACGAGAGGACGACCATGCTGGATGCTCTGCTCGCGGGCGCGATCGCAGGGTATGCGATCGCGATTCCCGTGGGTGCGATCGCTGCGTTGCTCATCACGCTCGGCGCCCAGCACGGTGCGCGCGTGGCGTCGGGCGGAGCCTTCGGCGCAGCCACGGTCGACGGTGTCTACGCGACGATCGCCGTCACCGCCAGCGCCGTCATCGCGCCGCTCATCGCTCAGATCGCCGAACCCTTGCGCTGGATCTCGGTCGCCGTGCTGCTCGTGCTCGGCGTGGTGCTCGCCCTGCCGGGGCTGCGGCCGCGCACGAGCCCGGTCGCCGCAGCGGCGATCGACGGCGCGGCGAGCGACGGCGCTGCTTTCGATGGCGCGGATGCTGAGCCGGGGCCGCGCACCCGCCCCACGACCTTCCGCCGCCTGTTCGTGACCGTCGGCGCGCTCACGCTCGTCAACCCTGTGACGGTCGTCTACTTCGCCGCGCTCGTCGGCAGCTCGACCCTCGCCGTCGACTCCGGGGTGGCCGAGCGCGTCGTCTTCGTGCTCGCCGCGTTCGCCGCCTCGCTCAGCTGGCAACTGCTGCTCACGACGGCGGGTTCACTCGTCGGGCGCGTGCTGACCGGCCCGACGGGCGCGCGCGTCACGGCGCTCGTCGGCGGTGCGCTCGTCATCGCGCTCGCCGTCGGGGCCGCTCTGGGGTAGGGCCTAGACCCCCTCCATGCGCTCGACCGCGAGCTTCTCGCGGTCGGGCGCCACATCGACCCGCACCACATCGCCGTCGGCGATGGTGCCCGAGAGGATCGCGCGGGCGAGCGCGTCGTCGATCTCGTGCTGCATGAGCCGCCGCAGCGGCCGCGCGCCGTACACGGGGTCGTAGCCGCGCTCGGCGAGCCAGGTGCGGGCATCCGGAGTCACCGCCAGCTGCAGACGGCGCTCGGTGAGGCGGCGTTCGAGGCGGTCGACCTGCAGCGACACGATCTGGCCGAGGTCGTCGGTCGACAGCGGCGAGAAGACGACGATGTCGTCGAGGCGGTTGACGAA
The DNA here is from genome assembly GCA_964540305.1 of uncultured Microbacteriaceae bacterium. Classification (GTDB taxonomy): domain Bacteria; phylum Actinomycetota; class Actinomycetes; order Actinomycetales; family Microbacteriaceae; genus Microcella. The sequence goes on from CAZILZ010000003.1 coordinate 12,780, forward strand.
CTCGGGCTTGAAGGCCTGGCGCACGATCTCGTTGACACCCGCGACCTTCGACGGCCAGTCGAGAGCGGGGTCGATGAGCAGCTGCGAGCCGAGGTTCGAGGTCAGGATGAGGATGGTGTTGCGGAAGTCGACGGTGCGGCCCTGGCCGTCGGTGAGGCGGCCGTCGTCGAGCACCTGCAGCAGCAGGTCGAAGACCTCGGGGTGCGCCTTCTCGACCTCGTCGAGCAGGATCACCGAGTAGGGGCGGCGGCGCACCGCTTCGGTGAGCTGCCCGCCCTGCTCGTAGCCGACATACCCGGGGGGCGCACCGATGAGCCTCGAGACGCTGAACTTCTCGCCGTACTCGCTCATGTCGATGCGCACCATCGACTTCTCGTCGTCGAACAGGTAGTCGGCGAGAGCCTTGGCGAGCTCGGTCTTGCCGACGCCCGTGGGGCCGAGGAACAGGAACGAGCCGGTCGGCCGGTCGGGGTCGCTGATGCCGGCGCGCGTGCGTCGCACGGCCTCGCTCACCGCAGCGACGGCGTCTTTCTGCCCGATGATGCGCTTGCCGAGCTCGGCCTCGAGGGTCAGCAGCTTCTCGGTCTCGCCCTGGGTGAGCTTGTCGACCGGAATCCCCGTCCATGCCGCCACGACCGCGGCGATGTCGTCGTCGGTCACCTGATCGTTGACCATGCGCGGGCCGCTCTCGGCGCTCTCGGCATCGGCGAGCTGCGTCTCGATGCCCGGGATGATCTCGTAGTTGAGCTTCGAGGCCTGCTGGTACTCGCCCTCACGCATGGCCTTGTCGAGCGCGATGCGCGCGTCGTTGAGGCGCGTCTTGAGCTCGCCGACGGCGGTGAGCCCCGACTTCTCGATGCTCCAGCGCTGCTGCAGGGCATCCCGCTGGGCGGTCTTCTCCTTCAGCTCGTCGCGCAGCTTCGCGAGCCGTGCCTTCGAGGCCTCGTCCTTCTCCTTCTTGAGCGCGAGCTCTTCGATCTCGAGGCGCGTCACGGCGCGCTTGAGCTCGTCGAGCTCGACGGGGCTCGACTCGATCTCCATCTTGAGGCGGCTCGCGGCCTCGTCGACGAGGTCGATGGCCTTGTCGGGCAGCTGGCGGCTCGTGATGTACCGATTGCTGAGGGATGCCGCGGCGACGAGCGCGCTGTCGGCGATCGAGACCTTGTGGTGCGCCTCGTAGCGCTCCTTCAGGCCGCGGAGGATGGCGACGGTGTCTTCGACGCTCGGCTCGCCGACGAAGACCTGCTGGAAGCGGCGCTCGAGCGCGGCGTCTTTCTCGATGTGCTCGCGGTACTCGTTGAGGGTCGTCGCGCCGATCATGCGCAGCTCGCCGCGCGCGAGCATGGGCTTGAGCATGTTGGCAGCCGCGACCGAGCCCTCGCCGCCGCCGGCACCCATGAGGGTGTGCAGCTCGTCGATGAAGGTGATGACCTGGCCGTTCGACTCGTCGATCTCTTTCAGCACGGCCTTGAGGCGCTCTTCGAACTCGCCGCGGTACTTCGCGCCCGCGACGAGGGCCGAGATGTCGAGGCTCACGAGCTGCTTGTCTTTCAGCGAGTCGGGCACGTCGCCCGCGACGATGCGCTGGGCGAGGCCTTCGACGACGGCCGTCTTGCCCACGCCGGGCTCGCCGATGAGCACGGGGTTGTTCTTCGTGCGGCGGCTGAGCACCTGGCTGACTCGGCGGATCTCGGCGTCGCGGCCGATGACGGGGTCGAGCTTGCCCGAGCGGGCGATCTCGGTGAGGTTGACGCCGTACTGCTCGAGGGCAGACTTCTGCTGCTCTTGGCTGGAGGGGGCGCCCTGCATGTTGGCCATCGTGTGCACTCCTGAGTGATGCGCAAACCTGAGTCGTACTGGCTCAAGTTTACGCCGAGAGGCCACCGGATGCCAGGCCCCTGCGGCGCGGCGGGTATGCCCACGGCGAACGCACAGTCGCGCGGGCTCAGCGCCGGCGCGACACCGTCACCGTGAACTTCGCGGTGCGCGCGGCCTGGCGCGTCGGGCCCACCGCGCGCTCGAGCGCGGGTGCATAGGCGAGGTGGCTGTTCCACACGCTCCACAGCTGGCCACCCGGCCGCAGCACTCGACCCGCCTCGGCGAAGAGCCGCAGGGCGACGCCCGTGTGCACGGCCGCACCGACATGGAACGGTGGATTCAGCACGATCAGGTCAGCGCTCGCATCGGGCTGGCGCGAGAGGCCGTCGTCGTGCACGGCCTCGACGCCGACCCCGTTGGCCGCCGCCGTCAGCGCGGCGCTCTGCACCGCGACCGCCGAGACGTCGCTCGCGATCACGTGCGCCCCCGGCGAGCGCCGGGCCAGGAACGCCGCGAGCACCCCCGAGCCGCACGCGAGATCGATCGCGGTCGAGAAGGCGGGCAGCTGGTCGGCCGCATCGAGCAGGGCGCGGGTACCGATATCGAGGGATGCCGCGGCGAAGACTCCCGGCAGCGCCACGATGTGCAGCTCGTGGTCGGGGTCGTACCCGCGCGCGGGGGCGAGCGGCGCGAGCCGGCGCGGCCCGCGCGCGGTGAGCAGTCGCGCTTTGCCGCGCGCGAGCGACACGTCGACCTGCTGCCAGCTGGCGCGCAGCACGTCGTTCTGGCTGGGCGTCATGTGCTTGAGCATGTTGCCGGCGATGAGCACGGCATCGGGGCCGGCGCGCGCGGCCAGCAGCCGGGCGACAGCGTCGAGGCGGTCGAGCGAGCGAGGCAGGCGCAGCAGCGCGAGCGGGGCATCCGGCGTCATGACCTTGTCGAGCGGGCGCTGCTCGATGGCGGCGGTGTCGACGGTCTCGCCCGCCGCCTCCGCGTTGGCGGCGAGCGCGCGCTGCGCGACGAGCGAGTCGTGATGCACCCGCACCCCTCCCGCTCCGACCGCGAGGGCGCCGAGGGTGAGTGCACCGTGGGTGTCGTCGACGATCGCGACCGCAGCCGGCCGGTCGGCGAGCCAGGGCGCGGCGGTGTCGAGCAGGTAGCGGTCGGCGGCATCCCACGCACGCAGTTCGGGCGACTCGACGTCAGGGCGCCGACGTAGCGCGCCGAGCACGGCGTCGAGATCGTCGGGCGTGAGCGTCACGCGCGCGCCAGCAGCGCTGCGACGCGATCCTGCAGATCGCCGGGCCGGAACGGCTTGATGAGAAACTCGTCGACGCCCGCCTCGTAAGCCGCACGCAGGTCGCTCTCTTGCGCCCGCGCGGTGAGCATGAGCACGCGGACCGTGCTCGCCTCGGGGTGCGCGCGCAGCGCGGCGCACACCTCGAGCCCCGTCAGACCGGGCATCATCCAGTCGAGCACGACGAGGTCGGGCAGTTCGTCGAGGGCGAGCCTCAGGCCGTCGATGCCGTTGTCGGCCGTGAGCAGCTCGTGCCCTTCGCGAGCGAGGCGGCGTTCGATGAGCGTGAGGATATCTGGCTCATCCTCACAGATCAGAATGCGCGTCACGTCCGCAACCCCTTTTCGCCGGATGCGGGCTAGTGTCAGCCCTGTGAGCCCCCGCCGTCAACGCGAACTGCAGCGAGAGGATGCCGCACTGCTGGGTGCGGTGGGCCTCATCCAGCGCTCGCGCGAGCTGTCTCGCCCAGCCTACGTGTCTCTCATCGTCGGTCTGGCGCTCATCACCTTCGGGCTCGGCTTCGTCGCCCTCTACCTCACCCCGGCGGGCGGCAACGCGGCCATCTGGTGGCCAGCAGCCGGGTCGAGCGCCCTGCTCTACCTGATCTATCGCGGCCCGCGCTGGCAAGTGCTCGCGCTCGTCGGGGCGGTCGCGGCGCTCTCGAACGTGCTCATCGGGCGTCCTCCCGTATTCGCCTTCTGGGCCGTCGTGGTGGTGGTGACCGAGCTGCTCGTCTTCACCTGGGTGCTGGGGCCTCAGGGTCGGTCGGCGATGCTCGCCACCACTCGCGGCCTGCTGCGCTTCATCGGCGCCTGCGTGAGCGCGGCCCTCGTCGTCGGCCTGATCGGCATGGTCTCGTTCACCCTGCTCGTCGGCGCCGACCCGCTCGCGAGCTTCGTCGCCCTCGTACCCTCGCACCTCTCGGCGCTGCTGCTCATCGTGCCGCTCGCGCTCGTACCGCTGCCGCGCCGACCCTCGGGTCAGGGCATCGAGCTCGTCGTGCAGGTCACCCTCACGACCGTCGTGACACTCGTCGTCTTCGCCCCGTTCCAGAACGAGGCGATCGGGGCCCTGCTGTTCCCCTTCTTCGGGTGGGCCGCCGTGCGCTTCATGCCCATCGTCGCGACGGTCGAGCTGATCGTGCTCGGCGCCGTGGGGTCGGTGCTCACCGTGCTCGGCGGCGGGCCGTACGCCGCCACCGAGCCCGGCATGTCGGCCACGTTGCTCGTGCAGATCTACCTGCTCTCGATCGCCCTCACCATCCAGTTCATCACCGTGGTGCGCAGCGAGCGAGCCGAGCTGCGGGCCGAGAACGATCGACGCGCCACGCTGCTGCGGGGCGGGTTCGTCGGCTCGCAGGTGGGGTCGATGTTCGTGCGCGCCTCGCACGGGGCGAGCCCGAGCATCCTCGAGATCAACGACGTGGCGGCCGAGCTCGTCGAAGCATCGTGGTTCGACCCGCTCGTCGAGGCGTGGCTCACCAGCGGCGTCGACGACCTCACGACCGAGGCTCTGCTCGACGACGGACGCACCGTGCAGCTGCACGGCCGCCGTGTGCCCACCGCCGACGGCGACACCGTGCTCGGCCTGCAGATCGTCGACATCAGCGACTTCGTCGCCGCGCAACTCGCCATGGCCGACGCCGTCGAGCGCGAGCGGCGGGTCGTTGACGAGCTGCGCGAGCTGGCACGGCAGAAAGACGACTTCGTGTCGGCCGTGAGCCACGAGCTGCGCACGCCGATCACGAGCATCGTCGGCTTCGCGGAAGAGCTGCACGAGACGGCGGCCGATGAGCAGCGCCAGGCCTCGGAGATCATCCTGCGCAACGCCGCGCGCCTGACCGAGATGGTCGAAGAGCTGCTCGAGCTCGGGCGCATGACGGCGCCGAACCCCGTGCGCGAGTCGAGCAGCATCGATCTCACGACGATCGTCGGCGACGCCGTGGCCGACCAGTCGGCGACGGCGCGCGACCAGCGCGTGACGGTCGAGACCGACCTCTGCCCGCAGCCGACGCTCGTCATGGGCAACGCCAACGCGCTCGGCCGCATCGCAACCAACCTGCTCGCCAACGCGATCAAGTTCACCCCCGCCGACGGCACGGTGCGCGTGACCACCACGTGCGACGACGGCACGGTGCTGCTCATGATCGACGACTCGGGCCCGGGCATCAGCGATGCCGATCATCCCCGCGTCTTCGAGCGCTTCTTCCGCAGCGCCGACGCGACGAAGCGCCAGACGCCCGGCACCGGCCTCGGGCTCTCGATCGTGAAGTCTCTCGTCGAGCTGCTCGAAGGTCGCATCGAGATCGAGCGGTCGCCGCTCGGCGGCGCGCGCATGCGCGTGACCTTGCCGCGGGCGACGGAGGTCGCCGCAGCGCTCGTCTGAACCTCGCTCGACTGAGCCGGGCTAGCTGCGCCGCAGCGGGCGCCAGACGACGAGCTGATTCGACTTCTGAGCCCGCGTGCCCGCCTTGATCGAGACGACCTCGCCCTCGACGCCCGCGGCGAAGACGCGCCGGCCCGGGCGGGCGAGCAGCTGATCGGCGAGCGCCGTCTCGAGCTCGCGCACGCGGCCGCGCAGCGCGACCACCTCGTTCTCGAGCTCGAGGATGCGGCGGACTCCCTCGAGGTTGAGCCCCTCGGCGCTGAGCCGAGCGATCTCGCGCAGCTGCACGACGTCGCGCATCGAGTAGCGACGGCTCTGGCCCGCCGTGCGCGTCGGCGAGACGAGCCCGAGCCGGTCGTACTGCCGCAGGGTCTGAGGGTGCATGCCCGCGAGCTCGGCGGCGACCGCGATCGCGAAGATCGGGCTGTGCTCGTCCATGGCGGTCATCCTCTCGCGCGGGCGATCAGTTCGTCACGAGGATTCTCGGCCGGCAGGGCCGCGGCGAACTGCTGCAGCAGGGTCGTCGCCTCGGCGCTCAGATGCGAGGGAACAGCGACCTGCACGGTCGCGAGCAGATCGCCCGTGCCCTTCGAGCTCGTGACCCCTCGACCCTTGACCCGCAGCACGCGCCCACTGGGGGTGCCCGCCGCGACGCGCAGCTTGACGGGGTCGCCGCCGAGCGTCGGCACCTCGATCGTGGCGCCCAGGGCAGCCTCGACGAACGTGACGGGAACATCCACTCGCAGGTGCAGTCCCTCACGAGCGAACGCCGGATGCGGGCGCACCTGCACCGTCAGCACCAGATCGCCGGCCTCCCCGCCGTCGGGGCTCGGCTCGCCCTTGCCGCGCAAGCGGATCTTCTGCCCATCGGCGACGCCGGCCGGGATCTTGACCTGGATGGGCTTGCCGCCCCCCGGGCGCTCGAGCGTCACGGTGTCGCCGTGCACGGCCGTGGCGAACTCGAGACCCACCGTCGCCGCGTGGTCGCGGCCCTTGGTGGGCGCGCCGTAGCGGCGCCCTCCACCGCCCGCGCCCGGAGCCGCGTTGCCGAACAGCCCGCCGAAGATGTCTTCGAAGCCGCCCGGCGCGGTGCGTCGCCCACCCGGGGCGCCGCCGCCGAACATCCCGCCGAACACGTCGTCGAAGCCGCCCGGCGCTCCGCCCGCCGAGAACCGCGCACCCGAGCCCATGGCGCGCACCTGGTCGTACTCGGCGCGCTGAGCAGGGTCGCTCAGCACCGAGTGCGCCTCGCTGATCTCTTTGAAGCGCGCCTCGGCGGCAGCGTTCTCGGGGTTCGAGTCGGGGTGGTGCTGCCGCGCGAGCTTGCGGTACGCCTTCTTGAGCTCGGCGTCGGTGACGTCTTTCTTCACGCCGAGCACGGCGTAGAAGTCTTTGTCGAACCAGTCTTGGCTGGCCATGGATCACCTAGCCCTGGGGAACGGAGACGGCCACTTTCGCCGCCCGCACGAGGCGGTCGCCGAGGGCGTAGCCCACCTCGATGACGTCGGCCACCGTCTGCGCGGTCGCCTCGGCGCTCGGCAGCTGCACGATGGCCTCGTGGAACGCCGGGTCGAAGGGCTCGCCGACGACGCCGACAGACTTCAGGCCGTAGCGCTCGAAGGCCTGCCGCAGCTTCTGCGCGACGAGCTCGAGGGGGCTGCCCTCGAGGTCGCCGTGCGCCGCCGCCCGATCGAGGTCGTCGATCGCGGGCAGCAGCGAGCGGATGACATCGGCGATGACCGCGTCGCGGTTCGCGGCGCGGTCGCGCTCGACTCGCGTGCGGAAGTTCGCCAGCTCGGCCTCGGCGCGCGCGGCGCGATCGCGGTACTCCTCGATCTCGCGCTGCCCCGCCTCGGAGAGGATGTGGTCGATGTCGGCGTCGAGCGAGTTCCCCGATTCCGACACCTCGACATCCGCGTCCTCCGCGGCGAAGAGATCCTCGACCGACTCGGCATCGGTCGGCGCGCCGTCCTCGGCGAGCGGCTCATCGGGCTCGAACGGCTCGTCGCCGCCGCGCTTCTTGGCCGCCATGGCTACTTCGCGTCCTTGCCGCCGTCGGCCGGCTTCGACTCGTCTTCGTCATCGACGATCTCGGCGTCGACCACGTCTTCGTCGCTCGCGACCGGGGTCTCCTGGTCGTCCGAGGGGGTCGGCTCCATCTGCGAGGCCGCGTAGATGGCTTCGCCGAGCTTGGTCTGCGAGGCGTTGAGAGTGTCGAACGCGGTCTTCACGGCCGCATCGTCGTCTCCGGCGAGCGCCGTCTTGAGGGCATCCACATCGGCCTGCACCTCGCCCTTGACGTCGTCGGGCAGCTTGTCGTCGTTCTCCTTGATGAGCTTCTCGATCGAGTAGACGAGCTGCTCGGAGTTGTTGCGCACCTCGGCCTTCTCGCGACGATCCTTGTCCTCCGCAGCGTGCTCCTCGGCCTCGCGCACCATGCGCTCGATGTCCTCCTTCGCGAGCGACGAGCCGCCCGTGATGGTCATCGACTGCTCTTTGCCGGTGCCCTTGTCTTTCGCCGAGACGTGCACGATGCCGTTGGCGTCGATGTCGAAGGTGACCTCGATCTGCGGGATGCCCCGCGGAGCGGGAGCGATGCCCGTGAGCTCGAAGGTGCCGAGGTTCTTGTTGTCGCGCGTGAACTCGCGCTCGCCCTGGAACACCTGGATCGCGACCGACGGCTGGTTGTCGTCGGCCGTCGTGAAGGTCTCGCTGCGCTTGGTGGGGATGGCCGTGTTGCGCTCGATGAGCTTGGTCATGATGCCGCCCTTGGTCTCGATGCCGAGGCTCAGGGGGGTGACGTCGATGAGCAGAACATCCTTGCGCTCGCCCTTCAGCACGCCGGCCTGCAGGGCCGCGCCGACGGCGACGACCTCGTCGGGGTTGACGCCCTTGTTGGGCTCACGGCCGCCCGTGAGCTTCTTGACGAGCTCGGTCACGGCGGGCATGCGGGTCGAGCCGCCGACGAGCACGACGTGCGCGATGTCGCCGACCTTGACGCCGGCCTCACGGATGACGTCTTCGAAGGGCTTCTTCGTGCGGTCGAGCAGATCGCTCGTGAGCTCTTCGAACTTGGCGCGCGTGAGCGTCTCGTCGAGGTTGGCGGGGCCGTTCTCGGTGAGCGAGAGGTAGGGCAGCTGGATGTTGGTGCTCGTCGAGCTCGACAGCTCTTTCTTCGCCTGCTCCGCGGCCTCCTTGAGGCGCTGCTTGGCGATCTTGTCGTTGCTGACGTCGACGCCCGTGGTCTCTTTGAAGCGCTGGATCAGGTAGCTGACCACGCGGCCGTCCCAGTCGTCGCCGCCGAGGCGGTTGTCGCCCGCGGTCGAGCGCACCTGGATGGTGCTGAAGTCGTCGTCTTTGCCCACCTCGAGCAGGCTCACGTCGAACGTGCCGCCACCGAGGTCGAAGACGAGGATGAGCTCGTCCTCCTTGCCCTTGTCGAGGCCGTAGGCGAGTGCGGCCGCGGTGGGCTCGTTGATGATGCGCAGCACGTTGAGGCCCGCGATCTCGCCGGCCTCCTTCGTGGCCTGGCGCTCGGCGTCGTTGAAGTACGCAGGCACCGTGATGACGGCGTCGGTGACGCTCTCGCCCAGGTACTGTTCCGCATCCCGCTTCAGCTTGGCGAGGATGCGCGCGCTGATCTCTTGCGGGGTGTACTTCTTGTCGTCGACCTCGACCTTCCAGTCGGTGCCCATGTGGCGCTTGACGCTCGCGATGGTGCGGTCGACGTTGGTCACGGCCTGGCGCTTGGCGGTCTCGCCGACGAGCACCTCGCCGTCTTTTGTGAAGGCCACGACCGAGGGGGTCGTGCGGAAGCCTTCCGCGTTGGCGATGACGGTGGGTTCTCCACCCTCGAGAACGGAGACGACGGAGTTGGTGGTTCCGAGGTCGATGCCGACGGCACGAGCCATGGTGGTGCTCCTTACGAGATCAGGGAGCGCGAAAGGTTGAGTCGCGCTGTATCAAGTTTGAGATTCGGGATGCTCGCTGTCAAGTCGAGGGGCGCAAACTTGAGTGGCACTGGCTCAATTCTCAGGTTCTCCGCTTCGCTATGGTGTGGGCGTGGGGCAATCGGCCCCCCGGAAGGAGTCAATGATGACAACGACATCCACCCCCGAGACGAAGCGGCCATGGTGGCAGTCAGTCGGGTCTCTCTCGGTCGCAGCGCTCGTGCTGGTCGCGACCAACGGGCTCTACATGCTGCTCGTGGCGTTCGGCAACATCACCGACTACGACACCAACTACGCCTTCGTCGAGCGAGTTCTGGCGATGGACACCACGAACTTCGGGCAGGGCCAAGACGTCAATCTCGACCCGGACATCATGTGGCGCGCCATCGACAACCCCGTGCTGGCCAACGTCGGTTACATCGGCCTGATCATCGCCGAGGCGCTCGCCGGTATCGTGCTGCTGATCGCTGTCGTCGCCTGGGTGCGCGCCATGCGCGGCTCGGTCTCTTTCGCTGCGGCCAAGGCGCTCGCAACCCTCGGGCTGATCCTGGTGATCTTGGTGTTCTTCACCGCCTTCATCACGGTCGGCGGCGAGTGGTTCAACATGTGGCGCTCAGTCGACTGGAACGGCCTCGACCCGGCTCTGCAGAACGCGGTGCTCGCGATCCTCACCCTCGTCGTGGTGCACATGGTGCGCGACGAGAAGTCAACCGAGTAGCACAGCATTGACGGGGGTGCGGGCTCGCCCGCACCCCCGTCATCCGCACCAGCGAGACAGACGCCGTTTCGCGCTACCTCTCGTTTACCGCCGCGGGGTAGCGTGAGCGCATGACAGAGAAGTCCACAGACAAGACGATCCCCGTGACCGCGAACACCGGCGCCGTGGGCGTCATGGGGCTCGATCTGCAGGAGGGCATCGAGGTGCCCCGCAAGCGGGTCTTCGCGTGGGCCTTCTGGGACTGGGCGACGCAGCCGTTCAACACGGTGCTGCTGACCTTCGTGTGGGTGCCGAGCTTTCTCACGAGCACCTTCTTCATCGATCCCGCCCTCATCGGCACCGAGGGCGAAGAGGCCGCTCTCGGCGAGCTGGCGAGCTTCCTCGGCTACGGCGTCACGATCGCGGGCTTCCTGATCCTGCTGCTCGCGCCCGTCCTGGGCCAGCGCGCCGACCGCGCGGGTCGGCAGAAGCTGCAGCTGTTCGTCTTCACCGCATTGCTCATCGTCGCCCAGCTCGGCCTGGTCTTCGTGCAGCCAGGGGCCGAGTGGTTCTGGATGGGCGTCGCCCTCATCGCCATCGGCAGCGTCTTCGGCGAGATCGCGGGCGTCAACTACAACGCCCTGCTCATCTCGGTGTCGACGCCCAAGACGATCGGCAAGGTCTCCGGTCTCGGCTGGGGCTTCGGGTACCTCGGCGGCATCGTGGCGCTCACGATCGTCGTCGGCCTGATCCTCGGCGGCGTGCTCGACGGCGACTCCGGCACGACCTTCCAGCTCATCGCCCTCGGCGCCACGATCTGGACGATCATCTTCGTCATCCCGATCTTCCTCAGCGTTCCCGAACCGCCGAAGCTCGCCGCTGAGGAGAAGGTCGGGTTCTTCCGCAGCTACGTCGAGCTCGGCCGCAGCATCGCGCGGCTGTACCGTGAGACCCGGCCGACCTTCTGGTTCTTGCTCGCGAGCGCGGTCTACCGCGATGGACTGTCGGCGGTCTTCACCTTCGGCTCGGTCATCGCCGGCATCGTCTTCGGGTTCGGCTTCACCGACCTCGTGATCTTCGGCATCGTGCTCAACATCGTCGCGGGCGTGTCGACGATCCTCGCCGGCCGCCTCGACGACCGGTTCGGCCCCAAGCGGGTCATCCTCGTCTCGGTGTTCGGCCTCGTGATCTGCACGCTCATCGTCTTCTTCTTCGCCGATCTCGGCGCTGGCCTCTTCTGGGCGGTCGGCATCGTGCTCGCGGCCTTCGTCGGTCCGGCTCAGGCGGCCTCCCGATCGTTTCTCGCGCGCGTCACCCCCGCGGGCCGCGAAGGCGAGGTGTTCGGCCTCTATGCCACGACGGGTCGCGCGACCGGCTGGATCGCCTCGCTGCTCTGGGGCGTGTTCATCACTCTCGCGGAGAACCAGACCCTCTACGGCATCCTCGGCATCACGCTCGTGCTGCTCGCCGGCGGCATCATGCTGCTCTTCGTGAAGGCGCCACAGCAGTCCGTCACGCAGTAGGGCGCCCCTCTCAGCGCTCGCGGCCAGCGTTGACGAAGCGCGCGAGCAGCGCCGCGAACTGCGCGCGCTCGTCGGGGGTGAAGCCGTCGAGCGCACGCTCGACGGCCGCGCGGCGCTCGCGGCGACGCTCGTCGAGCACGGCGCGCCCGGCGTCGGTCAGGGCGATGACGCTGCGCCGGGCATCCGTCGCATCGGTCGCCCGCGTGACGAGGCCGCGCTCGACGCACTCGCCGACGACCCGGCTCGCGCGCGGCTGGTCGACGCCGATCGCCGCCGCGAGCTCGCTCACGCTCGCGCCGTCGCCGAGGCGGTCGAGGGTCGAGAGCAGCCGGTAGCGCGCGATGGTGGCGAACGGATGCTCGTGCCGACCGCCCTTCCACCCGAACGGCCCGTGCTGCCCCGGCTGGTGCCCCTGCCTGCCCGGGCGTCCGTTCGATCGACGCAGCTCGCTCACGGCGCGCTCGATGGCCGCGATGGGGTCGACGTCGTCGGGCGGGGCATCCATAGATGTCACGGTACATCCATCGTGTTCGCCGAGAGCGGTCGGGCACCCGTTGTGCGGGGTCGGGAATATATGTATGGTGACATTCGTTGTCACATGACATACACATTCTCTGAAGGAGGCACCACCATGAAGAACTCATCCGACTCCGCCGACCGCCCGGCGTTCGACGCCAGCACCATGACGCCGCGCGGCTGGATGCGCGCCGCCGCCTGGCGCAAGCGCGCGCTCGCACACGAGTACTACGACAGCCTCGACGAGGCCGCCCGCGAGGGCATCAGCGACGAGGACTACGCCACGACCATGGCGACGCTCGAGCGCATGGCCCGCAACCTGGGCTGGGACGAGAGCCAGGGCGTGCCCGGTCATGCACCGTGGCGCGGTCGCCACCACGGCCGTTGCGGCGAGCGCCACAGCGAGCACCGCGGCGATCGTGAGACCGTAGGGGCATGACCTCGACCGCCGAGAAGGCCGCCGCCCTGACCGCCCTGCACGTTCCCGGCGATCCGTTGATCGTCGTGAACGTGTGGGATGCCATGACGGCCCGCATCGTCGCCCGCACCCCCGGGGTGCGCGCGCTCGCGACCGCGAGCCACTCGGTGGCCTTCTCGCTCGGCGTCGACGACGGCGAGGGCATGTCGGTCGACATGGCCCTCGCCGCCGCCGGCCGTATCACCGCCTCGACCGAGCTGCCCGTGAGCGTCGACTTCGAGCGCGGCTACGCGCCCGACGCCGGGGGCGTGCGCGACAACGTCGCGCGGCTCATCGAGGCGGGTGCCGCAGGTCTCAACATCGAAGACTCCCTCGCGGGCGCCACGAGCGAGCGCCGCCCCCTCGCCGAGGCCGCCGAGCGGGTCGCCGCCGCGCGCGCTGCCGCCGCCGCAGCCGGGGTTCCGCTCGCGATCAACGCGCGCACCGACACCCTCGCGGGCTCGCCCGACCACTGGAGCGAGGCCATCGACCGCGCGAACGCCTACGCCGACGCGGGCGCCACGAGCATCTTCATGCTCGGCCTGCGCACCGAGCAGATGGTGGCGGATGCCGTCGCCGCAGTTCGCGCGCCGATCGCGGTCTTCGCGCATCCCGGGTACCTGCCCCTCGCCCGGCTCGCCGAGCTCGGGGTCGGCCGCATCTCGTTCGGCCCGCAGGTTCTCGGCCTGACGCTGCACCACCTCGCCGAGGCCGCTGCGCAGCTGACCGCGCGCGGCGACTACCCCGCCGAGCTCGGCTACCGGTACGAGTTGTGAGCCCCGACCCCGACCCCGACGACGTCGACCCCGATCGCGCGGTGGCCGGATGGCAGCCGCTGCTCGACCGGCCCGGCTACGAGCAGTGGTGGGACGGCGCCGCGTGGCAGGGCCGCCCGCACCGCGAGCCCGACCCGTTCTCGGCCTTCGGGCCCGAGCTCGCCCGCAGCCTGCGCCCCGGGCCGAACCGGGCCGCCGCCCTCGCGCGCGCGGGAACGGGGCTCACCCTGCTCGGCTTCGTGCTGCAGACGGTCGCCGCGACCGGTGCGGTGAGCATCCCCGGCATCGACGCGAACGGGCTCACGCTCGGGTCGCTCGCCCTCGCGGCCGTCATCGCCGCGCTCACCGCGCTCGCCGCGCTGCTCGGCCTGCGGGCCGCCCCGCGTCTCGGGGGCCGCGCGATCGCGACGCTCGCGCTCGGCGTGAGCATCGTGCTGGGCCTCGCGCCCGTGCTGCTGCTCGTCGCGATCGGGCTCGCGGGCGGGCTGTAGAGGTCAGGCTCAGCGGTTGATGGCCCAGTAGATCATGAGCATCGTCACGATCGCACCGGCGACGAAGTTGAGCAGCAGGAACCGCCGCCAGCCGCGGTTGGCCGTCTCGGCGGTCTCGTCGGTGATCATCCAGAACCGCGCGACGATGACGACATACGGAACCGCCGCGAGCAGCGCGAGCGGGCCCGGCCACTCGGTGCCCAGCAGCAGCAGGCCCGCGAGCGCGTAGGCGGCGACCGCCAGGCGCGTCGTCGCCCGCGCGCCGATGACGGTCGCGATCGAGGCGAGGCCGCCCTCGCGGTCGGCGATGACGTCTTGCACCGCGCCGAACGCGTGCGAGGCCATGCCCCACAAGAAGAACGAGATGAGGATGAGCCACAGCGCGGGCGTGAACACCGCGCCCGCGAGCACGAGGCCGTACACGGCGGGGCTCACGAAGTGCGTCGACGAGGTGATCGAGTCGAGCACGGGCTTCTCTTTGAAGCGCAGGCCCTTCGCCGAGTAGGCGATCACCGCGAAGACGCTGACCGCGAGCACGAGCCACGACAGCGGCGAGCCGAGCGCGACGAGGGCGATGAGGAACGGCGCGTTCGTGATGACCGCCGCCCACAGGGTCGTGCGATGGATGCTCGGATCGAGCAGCGCGCCCTCGACGCCGCCCTTGCGCGGGTTGCGCAGGTCGCTCTCGTAGTCGAAGACGTCGTTGATGCCGTACATCGCAAGGTTGTACGGGATGAGGAAGTAGATCGTGCCGATGATGAACGCCGCGTCGATACGACCCGTCGTCAGCAGGTACGCGGCCGCGAAGGGGAACGCGGTGTTGATCCAGCTCAGGGGGCGCGAGCTGACGAGCAGCTGACCGAGGGTCCTCACGGTTCCCCATCATGGCGGCTGGGCGAGCGACGCAGCAGCTCCCACACCGAGGGCAGCAGCACGAGGGCCGCGGCCGTGTAGGCGAAGTCCTCGATCGGGGCCAGCCCGATGCGCAGCCCGCTGATGAGGCTGTCGTCGTAGGCCACGAGTCCCGTGCCGATGATGACGTTGTCGAAGACCGCCGTGAGCGTCAGCAGCAGCACGGCCGCGAGACCCACGGCGCGCCAGCGCGGTGACCGCCGCACGACCATGGCCGCGATCGCGACGAGAGCGACCACCGCGAGGAAGACGACGTTGAGGAGGGTGTAGGTCATCCCGCCGCCCCCCCGTCGATCGAGGCGGTGGATGCCCGGCGCGACCAGCGGCCGTCGAGCCAGTCACCGGCCGCCGTGTAGGCGTTCATCGTGTTGTAGCAGAGCAGGGTGAGGAAGAAGACCTCCTCGATCGGCAGCTCGGGGCCGATGAGCAGCCCCGTCATGTACTCGTTCTGCCCGCGGAAGAAGATGCCGAGCAGGATGCCGCCGAGATCCCACACGAGGAAGAAGGCGACGCCGAGCGGCAGCACGATCGCCGCACGCCGAGCGTCACGCCAGAAGAACAGGCCGAATCGGCGGTCGAGCATGACCATGCCGGTGAGGGCCACGGCGAGCGCCGCGAGGTAGGCGAAGTTCACGAGGGACATCGCTCGGCAGGGCCGTCAGGCAGCGGCCGCAGCAGGGTCGGCGCGCACCGTGCGCTCGAGCGGTTCGGGCAGGGGCCCGGTCGACGTGTCGCCGCGCAGCCGCTTGACGAGGATCTCGGCGCTGATGAGGCACATCGGCAGGCCGATGCCGGGGATCGTCGAGCCGCCCGCGTAGTACAGCCCCTTCACCTTCTTCGAGACGTTGCCGGCTCGGAAGAACGCGCTCTGCGACAGGATGTGCGCCGGCCCGAGCGCCGTACCGCGCCAGGCGTTGAGGTCGTCGTTGAAGTTGCCCGGCCCGTAGGTGCGGCGCACGACGATGCGCTCGGCGAGATCGGGAATCGTCGCCCACTCGGCGATCTGCGCGACGATGCGGTCGCCGTAGACCTCGAGCGGGGTGTCGCCGTCGCCGTCGACGTCGCCGCGGCCGAACGAGAGGTCGGCGGGAGCAGGAACGAGCACGAAGACGTTCTCGTGGCCCTCGGGAGCGACGGAGGGGTCGATGCCGCTCGGCTTGCAGATGTAGAGCGAGGCCGGGTCGGGCAGCGTCGGCTGCGGGCCGAAGATCGACTCGAAGTTCTCGCGCCAGTTCGCCGTGAAAAGCAGAGTGTGGTGCTCGAGCTGCGGCAGCTCGCCCTTCACCCCGAGGTACATGAGCAGTGCGCTCGGCCCAGCCGTCTTCTTGTCCCAGTAGCTCTGCGGGTAGGTCTGCAGCTCGGCGGGCAGCAGCGCGGTCTCGCTGTGGTGGAGGTCGGCGGCCGAGACGACGATGTCGGCCTCGAGCACCTCGCCGCTCTCGAGCTCGACCCCCCGGGCCTGCCGCGTGGCCGGGTCGACGATGATGCGCGCGACGGGCGACGAGGTGAGGATGCTCACACCCTGCTCTTCGGTCACCGCGGCGATGCGCTCGATGAGCCGGGTGAAGCCGCCCATCGGGTAGAGCACGCCGTCGGTGAGGTCGAGGTGCGACATGAGGTGGTACATGCTCGGGGTCAAGAAGGGCGACGAGCCGAGGAACACCGCGGGGTAGCCGAGGATCTGCCGCAGGCGCAGGTCGCGGAACCGCCGACCCACATAGTCGTCGAGGTTCTGCAGCAGCATCCTCACGAGCTTGGCGGTGCGCACGAGCACGTCGCCGCGCAGCAGCGGGCCGAACGAGGCGAAGCTCGTGTACAGGAACCGCTTTTTGGCCATCTCGTAGGTGTCGAGCGCCGAGTCGAGGTAGGTCTCGAGCTTGGCCCCCGCCCCGGGCTCGATCGACTCGAAGAGCGCGACGTTCTCGGCGCGCGAGGCGGCGATGTCGGTGGGGGTGTCGAAGCCCTGGGTGATGACGCGGTAGCCGGGGTCGAGCTGCACGAGCTGCAGCTGCTCGGCGGCGCTCGTGCCGCAGAGCTTGAAGAAGTGGTCGAACACCTCGGGCATGAGGTACCACGAGGGGCCCATGTCGAAGCGGAAGCCGTCTTTCTCCCACGAGCCGGCGCGACCGCCGACCTCGGGCTGCTTCTCGACGAGCGTCACCTCGTGCCCATCGCGCGCGAGCAGCGCGGCGCTCGCGAGACCCGCGATCCCTCCACCGATGACGACGACGCGGCTCATGCTGAGGCTCCGATCGAGGATGCGCCCGCGACGGCGCGCGGGCGGGGCGTGCGGCCGGCGATCGCACCGAGTGCGATGCGGGCCTTGACGGGGTCGGGCACGCGCACGCGGGCCCGGATGAGCGAGCTCGCGGGCGTGCGGCGCAGTCGCACCGAGAGCTCGGCGAAGAGCCCCTGGGCGAGCGCGACCGCGCGGCGGCTGCCCTTCGGCAGCTCGGGAATCACGGCGGCCGAGACGCGCAGGTCGGCATCGATGTCGTCGAGCAGCCGCACCTTGTCCTCCTCCGTGAACGAGCCGACGCTCACACCGGGGAAGTAGCTGCGGCCGAGCGTCTCGAAGTCGGCCGAGAGATCGCGCAAGAAGTTGACCTTCTGGAAGGCCGCTCCGAGGGCGCGCGCGCCGGCGACCATGCGGTCGTTCTGCTCCTCGTCGATGTCCATCCCCTGAACGAAGGCCCGGAGGCACATGAGGCCGACGACCTCGGCCGAGCCGTAGACGTAGCGCTCGAAGCTCTCCTGATCGTGCTCGGTGTCGGTGAGGTCCATGCGCATCGAGTGGAAGAAGGGCTCGGTGAGCTCCTCCCCGAAGCCGACCTCGCGCGCCGTGCGGGCGAAGGCGTGCACGACGAGGTTGGTCGAGTAGCCCGACTGCATCGCGGCATTCGTCTCGGCCTCGAATTCGTTCAGGTACCGCGCGGCGTGCACCGCGTCGAGGCCCGCCTCGGCGACGCCGCCGTCGACGATCTCATCGGCGACCCGCACGAGCGCGTAGATGTTCTCGACGTGCTGGCGCACGCTCGCATCGAGCAGGCGCGACGCCAGGCCGAACGACGTCGAATAGCGGCGGATGACGACGCCGGCCGTCTCGTCGGCCACGCGGTCGTAGAGGCTCAGGCGGTTCATCGCACCCTCTTCAGCACGGTCTCGGCGACGGGATGCAGCTCGTCGCGCAGCGAGGAGGGGATGTGCGGCTCGGCGAGGCGCGCGAGAGCCCGGTTGGCGTAGCCGCGCGCGAGGTCGTCGGCGAAAGCACGGGCGCCGCACTCGATGAGCAGCGACCGGGCCTCGTCGGCCTCGTCGAGGCTCAGGTCGGCTTTGCCGATGAGGTCGCAGAGCCGCGCCCAGGCCGGCGTCGAGCAGGCGAAGGCGATCATGACGGTGCGCTTGCCCTCGCGCAGATCGCCGATCGTCGTCTTGCCCGTCGACTCCTCCTCGCCGAAGACGCCGAGCACGTCATCCACGATCTGGTAGGCGATGCCGATATCGCGACCGAAGTCGCCCAACGACTGCACCGTCTGCTCGCTCGCCCCAGCGAGGATGGCGCCTGCCTGCAGCGGGGTCTCGAACGAGTAGACAGCGGTCTTCAGGCGCTCCATCGTCAAGATGTCGTCGACGAGCGGCATCTCGGGGTCGATCGAGAAGTCGACGTCGATGAGCTCGCCCGCGGCGCTCGCGAACATCGCCTCATCGAGCACGTCGAGCAGCCGCTCGCGCAGAGGCGAGCCGACCCCGCTCTTGTCGATCAGCCGGTAGGCGTTGAAGAGCGCGAGGTCGCCCGCGATGACGGCGGCCGAGACCCCACGGTGCTCGGCGATCTCGACGCTCACGCCGCGGTCGACGGCGTGGTCGCGATACGCGCCCGAGATGTTCGGGATGCCCCGCCGCACGAAATCGCGATCGATCACGTCGTCGTGCACGATGAGGGCCGTGTGCAGCAGCTCGAAGCTCGCACCCACGTAGGCCGCGGCATCCATGTCAGAACCGCCCAGGCCTGCGTAGGCGGCCATGACCATGCTTGGCCGAAACCGCTTGCCGCCCTGCGTGTTGCGCTCGAGCAGGCCCCAGAGGTGCTCGTAGTGCTGGCCGAGAGGTGCGGCGCGCTTCTTGGATAAGCTGAAGAAGCGCTCCAGCACAGCGTCGACCATGGCCGCTCGCGACTCTGCGATCGCCTCCTGGTCGTTCCTCTTCACCCGAGCAGACTACCCCGGCCCATGAGCGAATTCCCTGAGACCGTCGTGCTCCTCGCCGACGACGGCGCCATCATCGGCACGGCCCCGAAGGCCACCGTGCACACCACCGACACCCCCCTGCACCTGGCGTTCTCGTGCCACGTGTTCGACGGCGAGGGGCGCGTGCTGGTGACCCGCCGCGCGCTCGGCAAGAAGACCTGGCCCGGGGTGTGGACGAACTCGTTCTGCGGGCATCCGGCACCGGGAGAAGACGTCGCCGAAGCGATCGCACGCCGGGCCGAGCGTGAGCTCGGGCTCGCGATCACCGACGTGCAGATCGCGCTGCCCGACTTCCGCTACCGCGCGGTCGACGCCTCGGGCGTCGTCGAGAACGAGATCTGCCCGGTCTACACCGCGCGCGCGGCGGGTGCGCTCGCGCCCGCCGACGACGAGGTCGCCGAGTGGGCCTGGCTCGACCCCTCCGAGCTGCGCGCCGCTGTCGCCGCCGCGCCGTTCGCGTTCAGCCCGTGGATCGGCTGGCAGCTCGCTGCCTGGCCCGGCGACTACGCGCCCGCGGCCTGATCCGACGCCGAGACCGACTCGGCGGGCGCCACGCGCACCCGATGCCGGGGCACGCGCACGACGGCGATCGTGCCGGTCTCGCCGTCTGACAGCAGCTCGACCTCCCCGCCGATGCGCTGCCGCACGAGCGCCCGCACGATCGGCAGCCCCAGGCCGGTGCCGGGTACATCGCGGTGGTTCGGCGACTGGACGCGGTAGAAGCGCTCCCAGACCGCCTCCTGCTCCGCGAGCGGGATGCCCGGCCCCTCATCGGCAATGCGCAGCTCGAGCGTCTCGCCGTCGTCCGTGAGCGTCACCGTCACGGTTCCGCCCGTCGGGCTGAACTTGATGGCGTTCGAGAGCAGGTTGGCGCACACGCGCGAGTAGTCCTGCTCGACCCCCAGGATCGTGACCGGGCCCTCGGGCATCCGCAGGTCGACGCGCACGTCGCGGCCCGCAGCGACGAGGCCCGTCGCATCCTCCACGCACTCCACGAGCAGTCGGCGCACATCGACCTCGGTCGGCGGGCGCGCGACACCCTCGCTGCTCGTCAGCCGGCTGAGCTCGAGTACGTCTTCGATCACATCCGCGAGCCGGCGGGCGTTGCGGTGGATGATGCGGCCGGCGATCTGGTTGTCGCCCTCGAGGTCGGCCTCGGTCAACTGCTCCGCGAAGCCCAGGATGCTCGTCACGGGCGTTCTGAGCTCATGACTGACCGAGGCGATGAAGTCGTCTTTCTGGCGGTTGAGCTCGCGCAGCTCGTCGGCCGTCTCGAGGGCCATCCGCTCACGACGATCCCGCGCCGTGACATCCGTGAAGATGATCGTCACGATCGGGCGCCCCCCCGCTTGCGAGAAGGTGGCGACATCGACATCGAACCGCCGCGAGCCGCGCACGAGCTCGACGCGCCCCGACCGACCGGCGCGCACGAGCTCGTCGATCGCCGAGAAGCCCAGGAGAGGCTGATCGGCGCGCGCCGTCAGCAACCGGTTCTCCCAGTCGCCCGGCAGGTCGTCCCAGCCGAGAGCCTCGAGCGCCACCGGATTCACCCCGACGATGCGGATGCGACCGGAATCGAGCCGCTCGCCGATGAAGATGCCCGTGTCGGCGCTCACGATGCTGCCCCGCAGCAGCGCCTGGCGGGCCTCGAGCTGCGTGACGAGGTTCGCCCACTCGTTGCGCGCCGCCGACACGAACAGCGCCGCCGTCGCATTGACGATGAAGAACACCTGGATGAGCTCGATCGTGGTGCGCGTTCCGTCGTCGGCGTACACGGCGAAAGGGCCGCCGCCGAGCGCCGTGAGCACGGTCACCGTGAGCGCCACGAGGATGAGCTCGATCGAGAGCAGGAGGGTCGACAGCCGGAAGGCCGCCCACAGCAGCGCGACGAAAGGCACGAAGGCGATCGGCAGCGAGTTGCCCGGCCAGAACACGATCGCGATCATGGCGGCGAGCAAGAGGGCCTGCGCGATCGACTCACCGGCACCCGCCAGTCGGCCCAGCCGACGGCTGACCAGACCCAGAGGCACGACGATCACGAGTGCGGAGAAGTGCGAGGCCAGCAGCGAGAGGAAGGTCGGCACGAACTCCTGCCCGCGCAGCAGCGTCGCGGTCGCGCCGGCCAAGAGCCCGATCGCGAGCGACCCGAGCAGCGAGGCCAGGATCAACCGGCTGACATCACGCGGGCTGTCGAGCCTCGACTCGGGCGAGCCGCCCGTCAGCACGCGAGCGACGATCCAGGCTTCCGTGGCGTTCGCGAGCCCGAAGAGCACCGCGACGAGCAGCTCGCGCCCGCCCAGCACGTTGCCGGCCGCCGTGATCGCGGCGATACCGCCCGCAGCGGCGAGCCGGGTGCCGCGCGAGGCGAGCAGAGCGATCACGCTCAAGCCCGCTGCGGGCCACCACGCCGCGACCGTCGCATCGAGCGGGCTCACCATCACCGAGACGAAGCTCACGACACCGGCGACGATGACGAGCATCACGACGCCCCAGCGCCGAACGGGCGTGGACGAGCGCCAGAGCGCCGACGCGAAGCCCTCGTGGCCCATCGAGACCCCTCTCATGATCGCTCGCGGTGCAGCGCCCCTTTCGTGAGAGACTACGCATCAGATGCCGGGGAGGGAATCACATGGCGCACGTGCTGATCGTCGAAGATGAGCCCGACGTTCTGCTCCTCCTCGAGAATCGCATGCGCGGTGCCGGCCACGAGGTCGAGAGCGTCACCGACGGCGAGCAGGCGCTCGAAGCGGTCGCGGCGCGCGAGCCCGCGGTGATCATCCTCGACTGGATGATGCCGAAGCTCGACGGGCTCGAGGTTCTCGAACGGCTGCGCCGCACCGACACCGAGGGTCGCATCAAGGTGCTCATGCTCACGGCCAAGTCGCAGCAGCACGACATCGACCGCGCCTATGCCGCGGGGGCCGACGACTACATCGTCAAGCCGTTCAGTTCGCGCGACCTCATCGACCGCGTCGCCGCGCTCGCCGCGAGCTGAGCTGCCGCGCGTTCGTCTAGTCGCTCGACGGCGCGATCTCGGTGCGGTGGAAGTTCTGCCACGAGCGCGAAGCCGTCGGCCCGCGCTGGCCCTGGTAGCGGTTGAGGTACTGGCCCGTGCCGTAGGGGTTCTCGGCGGGAGACGACAGCCGGAAGAAGCACAGCTGCCCGATCTTCATGCCCGGCCACAGCGTGATGGGCAGCGTCGCGACATTGCTGAGCTCGAGCGTCACGTGCCCCGTGAAACCGGGGTCGATGAAGCCCGCCGTCGAGTGCGTGAGCAGCCCGAGCCGGCCCAGCGAGCTCTTGCCCTCGAGCCGCGCCGCCACGTCGTCGGGCAAGGTCACCTGCTCGTAGGTGGAGCCGAGCACGAACTCGCCCGGGTGCAGGATGAACGGCTCACCCGGAGCCGCCTCGACGAGCCGCGTCAGATCGGGCTGCTCGGCCGCCGGGTCAATGAAGGGGTACTTGTGGTTGTCGAACAGGCGGAAGAGCGAGTCGAGCCGCACGTCGACGCTCGACGGCTGCACCATCCCGAGGTCGAGCGGGTCGAGACCGATACGGCCCGACGTCAGTTCGGCACGGATGTCGCGGTCGCTCAGCAGCATGCGGCCAGCCTAGCGAGGTGGTCGAGTTCGCTACACTGACAAGGCACCCCAGCGGTGCACCTGGGGATGTAGTTCAATGGCAGAACTTCAGCTTCCCAAGCTGATAGCGCGGGTTCGATTCCCGTCATCCCCTCGGTATTGATGGCGACGCCGCCGCTCCTGCGGCGTCGCGGCGCTTCGCTTACTCCTCGTCGGTGAGGGCGTAGCTCGCGATCTCGGTGCGGAGGGCGTCGAAGGCGGCGGGCGTGAGGCCCGCATCCCCCGTCACGGCGAGCCAGCCGTCGACGACCACGTCGCCGAAATTGTGACCGTGCCGTGCGGGAACGCTCTGCCCCATGAGCATGTCGATCGTGACCTGCAGGCCCGTAATGACGGGGATCCAGCGCATCGAGGGGCTCACGTCGGCGCCGCGCTGATCGCGCTCGAGCCACTCGGGTGACGACCACAGCAGCTCGGGCGCGAGCCACGTGATGGGGTCGGTCGCGTGCTGCAGGTAGAGCACGCGCGGCTGCTCCCACGGCCCGGGCAGCCGGTCGGTGTCGCCAGGCTGCGACATCCAGCGCACCTGGGCGCCCTCGTCGAGCACCGGTTGCCACGCGGGTGAGCCCGCATCGCGTGCCGCCTGCAGCGTCTGCCACATCGTCGAACTGGCGGGGCTGCCGACGAAGAGGGCGCCGTCGGTGCGCTCGCGCAGCTCGGCGACATCGGCGAACACCTCCTGCCCGCCGTGCGCCCCGAGGCTGAGCCCGTAGGTCACGAGCCGCGGGCGCTCGTCGGCCGGCAGCGCGCTCCACGCGGCGTGCACCGCCTCGAACGTCGCCTCCGCGGCGGCGACGGGCGCATCCGGGTCGAACAAGAACGACACCCAGCTCGGCGTGTACGCGTACTGCACCGCGACGATCGCGGTGTCGCCGGCGTGCAGGTACTCGACGGCGTCGACGGCCTGGTCTTCGAGCCAGCCCGACCCGGTCGTGGTCGCGACCACCAGCAGCTCGCGCTCGAAGGCACCCGTACGCCGCAGCTCGTCGACGGCGAGCGCCGCGCGTTCGGCGACCGTGGCCGCGTTCTCGAGCCCCACGTAGACCCGGATGGGCTCGATCGCCTCGACCCCCGTCAGCGCCTCGATCTCGGCTGCCGTCGGCCCGCCGGCGATGAAGGTGCCGCCGTGGCGGCCGAGACCGCTCCAGTCGACGGCCGAGTCGGGCCCGGCCGAGCGCGTCGCGCTGCCCGGCTCGACGATTGCCGCGTCGGGCTCGCCGTTGCGCGCGGCGTAGATCGCGTCGATCGTCGCGACGACGGCCATGCCGAGCAGCAGGATGCCCGCCGCGACGACGACCGAGGCGACGAGCCCGCCGACCACCGGGCCGGTGAGTCGCACGAGGTGCCGGGTCATGCGCGACACCCCCCGCCCGATCGCCACGAGCAGCGCGGCCGTGAGCAGCGCTCCGATCAGGAAGGCGCCGACCGCGACGGCATCGATCGGGTCGACCTCGACGAGGGCCCGCACCTCGTTCTGCCACCCCACGGCGAGCAGGCCCACGATGATGATGACGACGAGCGCGAGGGCGAGCATCCCGACCCAGAACACACGGCGGGCCCGCTCGCTCGGCCGACTCCGCACGCGACGACGCACGATGCGGGTCACGAGAGCGCCGAGCGCGTAGCCGAGCGCGAACGCGGCACCCGCGAGCACCCCCTGCAGGATCGCCGGGCGCGGCAGCAGCGAGGGGGTGAGCGACAGGCCCACCAGCACGAGCCCCACGAGCACGCCACCGGGGTCGAGGTGCCACCACCGCCGAGGGGTCATGCCGTCAGCATATTGCGGCAAGAGGAGCCACCAAACCGGTTCGGCGAGGACACCGAACATCAGGTACAGGCAAGGGGAAGAAGCGAGGACGGCAATGGGTCGAGTGTTCGTGGCGGTGGCAGCGGCGGGGGCCGCGGTCATCCATGGTGCCGCGGCTCTTACGGCCGCCGACGGGGGCGTCGGTGCTGTGCTCGCGGTGGCGGGAGCCGCCGAGCTGGTGATCGCGGTGGGGGCCGCGACCGCAGCTCGGTGGCTCCCCGCCCCCCGCACGGTCGCGCTGCTGCTCGTGACCCCTGTGCTGCTCTGGGCGACACTGCTGCTGGTCGCCGTCACCGCCGATGCGCCGGCGATCGCGGGTTCGCTCGCGACCGTGCCGCTGGCGGGGGCATCTGTGCTGGGACTGGCCGGTGCTGCATTCGCGGGGGCGGATGCGCGGCGCACGCGGGTGGGGGCCCGCGTGCGCCCGGCCCGCGTCGCCGTCGCCGTCGCGACCGCCACGGTGCTGACCGCTCTCGTCGTGACGCCATCGGTGGCGGCCACGATGCCGAGCCCGGCGATCGCCCCGCAGGAGGCCGCGCCGACCGTGGTGTTCGGCGACCACAGCGGCCACGAGGGCTTCGAGAACCTCGGCGCCGACGACGAGTAGAGCCGACTACGGCCTCGGCGCGATCGCGCGCCCGATGCCCGGCTCGGCCTCGGCCATGAACCGGCGCACGTCGTCGTCGACGATGATGTCGCTCGGTCTGAGCGGCCGCACGAGGTGCAGGCCGTCGAGCGAGCGGATGCGGCTGAGCGCGACATAGGTCTGGCCCGGCGCGAACGCACGCGGCCCGAGGTCGACGATCGCCCGATCGTAGGTCGAGCCTTGCGACTTATGGATCGTCACGGCCCACGCCAGCCTCAGCGGAAACTGCGTGAACTCGGCCACGACGTCTTTCGAGACGCGCTTGGTCGCGGTGGAGTAGGTGTACTTGTACTTCTCCCACGTCGCGGGCACGACCTCATGGCTCTCGCCGTCGACCTCGACGTGCACTGTGCGCCCGATGCGCTCGACCGTGCCGAGGCTGCCGTTGACCCAGCGCGGGTGGCCGTCACCGCCCGTGTCGTTGCGCAAGAACATGACCTGGGCGCCGACCTTGAGCTGCAGCTCGTCATCAGCCGGGTAGCCGCCCTTCGGGCCGAACTCGCCGGCGATGTCGGCGCGGGCCGTCTTGGGCTCACCGGGCAGCCGGCGCAGCGCATCCGCGTTGATGCGCGTGACCGTCGCGTTCGTCGTCGCGAGGGTCAGCACGCCGTCGGCGGGTGCCGGGCGCGCCCCGGCCTCGTTGAGCGCCCACCCGATCTCGGGCGTGACGGCGCCGTGGCGCACGGCCGTGAGCATGGCCCGGAAATCGGCGTCGTGCTGGCGGTGGATCGTCTGCAGCTCGACGATGCGCAGCTCGGCCTCGGCCCACACCCGGGCGTCGAAGAACCACATCGAACGGTAGTGATCGGCGTAGTAGGCGCGCTCGCCCTCGTCGCGGCCGGGCACGGGGGCCAACTGGTACGGGTCGCCGAAGAGCACGACCTGCACACCGCCGAAGGGCTCGTGCCGGCGGGCGCGCGCCTGACGCAGGCGGCGATCGATCGCGTCCATGAGGTCGGCGCTCACCATCGAGACCTCGTCGATCACGACGGTCTCGATCGAGGCGAGCAGGCGGCGCAGCTCGGGCGGGTCGTCGAAGTCGTGATCGGCGATGAGCCCGATCGGCAGCCGGAAGAGCGAGTGGATCGTCTGCCCGCCGACGTTCAGCGCGGCGACGCCGGTCGGCGCGCAGACGACGACGGAGCGGTCGGTCGACGCGATGAAGGCCTCGAGCAGGGTCGACTTGCCGGTGCCCGCGCGCCCCGTGACGAAGACGTGCTCGCGCGTCGACTCGATGAGCTCGAGCACTGCTGACTGCTCCGGGCTCAGCGCGGGCATGGTGGTCGTCGCCACTGTGCGCACCACCCTTCGTGCCGCCGTCGGTCGGCGGTTTTCCACTCTAGCCGCGGCCCTCATCGCAGACTCGCAGGCCGAACGAGGGCACGGAGCCGACGTGCGTAGGCTGGGCGCATGACCCGGGCACCGCTCGTGTGGGGAGGAGCCGCGGCCGCGATCATCGGCCTCGGCGGTCTGGCCCTGGGTCTCGCTATCGCTACCACCGCGACTGCTGCCGACCACGTGCAGCGCTACCTCGACGCCCTCGCGCGCGACGACCTCGTCGCGGCCGCGCAGCTCGCCGGCCTCGAGCCGCCCACGGCCATGCCGCTCGGCGATGAGGGTGAGCCCAGCATCCACCGCATCGTCAGCACCGAACCGGCCCCGGACGGCACGGTGACGGTCGTCGCCGAGTACGGTGCCGGTGCGGATGCCGTGCGCGTGCCCTTCCGCCTCGAACCCGCACCGCCCACCTTCGGGTTCGTGCCCCGCTGGGCCTTCGTCGACCCCCCGGTCGCGCGGCTGTCGATCGCGGCCGATCAGCACGACCAGTTCGCGGCGAACGGCCGTTCCGTCATCGCGCCCGGTGCCGGCGAGCCCGTGAGTGTCGCTGCGTTCATGCCCGCTCGGGTGACGGTGCGCATCACCGACCCGCTGCTGCGGGCCGAGCCCGTGACCGTGCGCGCGGGAGCCGAGGGGTCGGCGGCGATCGAGCTCGTCGTCATGCCCAGCGAGCGGTTCACCCGCATCGTCGAACGCGAGATCGAGCACCTGCTCGACGGTTGCGCCGAGCAGCCCGTGCTGCAGCCGACGGGCTGCCCCTTCGGCATCACGATCGTCGATCGCGTGACGACGCCTCCCGTGTGGCAGCTCGAGTCGGCGCCCGACGTGATCGTCGAGCCGGGTGACGCTCCGGGCGTGTGGCTCGTGCGCGGCACGGGCGCGGTGCGGCTCACCGTGTCGGTGCAGCGGCTCTTCGACGGCACCGTGGCCGAGCGCGACGAGCAGGTCGGCTACATCGTGCGCGGTGACGTCGTGCTCGGGCCGGACGGCCCCGTGCTGACGGTCTACCCGCCGGGCGGCTGAGCCGGCGCACCCGCGCGCTCGGCAGCGCTCGCACTCGCCCGCGCCCGCTCGGCGAGCATCGCGTTCCAGGCTTCGAGGTCAGCGTCTCCGTCGCGCTCGGCCTGCCGGTCGAGTCGCTTCGATTCCCGGCCGTCGGCGCGGCTCCAGCTCCACACCACGAGCATCGCGAGCACGAGGGTGGGGATCTCGCCGACGCTCCAGGCGATGCCGCCGCCCGTCTGCTGGTCGGCGAGGGGCGCCTGCCCCCAGTCGCGACCCATGGCTCCGAACCATTCGGGCAGCAGCAGCCCCGTTCCCGTGATGAGCGAGAGCCCGAAGAAGGCGTGGAAGGCCATCGTCGCGAGCAGGATGATGAGCCGGATCGGGTACGGCGGCCGATACGGCGCGGGGTCGACGCCGATGAGGGCGTTGACGAAGAGGTAGCCGCTGAGCAGGAAGTGCACGATCATCCACTGGTGGCCCAAGTGGTCGCTCACGGCCCACGAGAACAGCGGCGAGTAGTAGAAGACGAGCAGCGACACGGCGAAGACGACCGAGGCCACGAGCGGGTGGCCGACGACGCTCGCGAAGCGCGAGTGCACGATCGCGAGGATCCACTCGCGCGGGCCGCGCGAGCCGTCTTTGCGGGCGTGGATGGCCCGTGCTGCGAGCGTCACGGGCGCCCCGAGCACGAGCATCACGGGAATGCCCATGCTGAGCACCATGTGGCCGAGCATGTGGACACTGAACAGGTAGCGCTCGTACACCGCGAGGCCGCCGCTCGTCACGACGACGAGCGTGATCATGCCGAGCGTCCAGAGGATGGTGCGGTGCAACGGCCACGCGTCGCCGCGACGGTGCAGCCGCACAACCCCCGCGAGGTAGAAGAAGGCGCCGAAGCCCGCGAGCAGGGCCCACAAGAGGTTGAGGTCCCACTCGGTCGCGAGCCGCCACGCTTCGAACGCGGGGGGCAGGGGGGCGCCGGTGAGGATCTCGGCGGGGCTCGGGTCGGCCACCCGGTCGACGGGCACCTGTGCCACGGGGGTGGGAGTGCGGGCGAGCGCGGCCGCGAGCCCCGAGGCGATACCCATGAGCGCGAGCTCGGCCGTGACGATGATCCAGAACGTCGTGCGCGGCCGCTGCTCGCGCTCGAGGCGCCGGATGAGCGAGCGCCGGTAGGCGGCGCCGAACGCGCCGAGCCCGATGAGGGCGACGACCTTGGCCGCGACGATCGCGCCGTAGGGGGTCGCGAGCGCCTCGAGTCCGCCCATGCGCAGCTGCGCGCTCACGAGCCCGGAGGTCGCGACGACGATGAAGGCGACGAGCGCGATGGTCGAGTAGCGCGCGAGCACGACGGGCAGGCGATCGGCGAGGGCTCGGCGCGCGAGCACGATCGTCAGCAGCCCGCCGACCCACACCGCGGCGAAGACGCTGTGCAAGTAGACCGCTGTCACGGCCGCGTCGTGGTCGGCGGTGCCGCCCGTGTGGCCCGTCTGCGCGACGGGCCACAGCGCCGCGACCGCGACGAGGGCGACGCCCGCGAGCACGGCGGGGCTGCGCACTGCGAAGCACAGCACCGTCACGGCGGCGGCCATGAGCGTGGTCGCGAGCCACGCCTGGCCGAGCTCGGTCGTGCTGAGGAAGGCGGCGATGAGCCTGCCGAAGCGGTCGTCGAGCGCGACGGGCTCGACGTAGGCCGCGAGGAAGGTGAAGAAGGCGGAGGCGGCGCTCGCGACGGTCCACACGGCGGCCGAGGCGGCGGCGATGTCGAGCGCACGGCCGTGCTCGGGCCGCTCGGGCGAGAGTGCCAGCAGGGCGAGCAACAGGCCGCCGATCGCGCCGGCTGCGCCGAGCGTGGCGGCGAGCTTGGCGATCGGGAGGCCGTAGCGCACGGCGACGCCGGGGTCGGTGAGCAGGGGCGCCTCGGCCCCGCCCCCCAGCACGAGCCCGATGAGCACGGCGACGAGCGCCGAGCCCCCGAGCGCGGCGACGCCGATCGCACCCCAGGGCAGGGGCGCGATGCGGGGCGCACTGCGCTGCGTGCTGGGCGTCTCTGGGGCTGTCGTCGTCACCCCTCCAGGCTAGGCGACGGCGCTGAGCGGTGGCTCAGCCCGAGCCCTGCGAACGCACGAAGGGCGGCCCCCCGTCATCGGGAAGCCGCCCTCACCCGCGCGGACGCGGACGTTCGTGAGGCGGAAGCCTACTTGGCGGCAGCCTTCAGCTTGCTGCCGGCGCTGACCTTCACGCCGTAGGAGGCCTTGATCTGGATGGCCTCGCCGGTCTGCGGGTTGCGACCGGTGCGGGCGTCGCGGTGGGTGCGCTCGAAAGCGATCCAGCCCGGGATGGCGACCTTGGTGCCGCCCTTGACAGCGACGGAGACGACCGAGAAGAGGCCGTCGATCGCGCGGTTCACATCAGCCTGGCTCAGGCCCGACTCAGCGGCGATGGCCGCGACAAGCTCGGAACGGTTCATGGTGTCCTCCTCGGACCTCAATGTTGGTGGAGATGATCCTCGATCGTGATCTGACCGCGAACCGCCTCGACGGTACCAGCACTCCCGCGTGTTTCCGGGCATTTGCGCGCGGTGCGGCGCAATGCGTGGCGACAGGCGAAAACAGGAGGAGGGGGCGCCCGGTGCGGGGCGCCCCCTCCTCGAGGCAGTGCGGAGTGCGAGCGGGTGCTACCAGCTCGACTTGGTGATGCCGGGCAGTTCGCCGCGGTGCGCCATGTCGCGGAAGCGTACACGCGAGATGCCGAACTTCGTCAGCACACCGCGGGGGCGGCCGTCGACGGCGTCGCGCGAGCGCACGCGCACGGGCGAGGCGTTGCGGGGCAGCTTCTGCAGACCCTTGCGCGCAGCCTCGCGCGACTCGTCGGTGCCGTTCGGGTCGACGAGGGCCTTCTTCAGTTCGAGTCGCTTCGCGGCGTACCGCTCGACGACGACCTTGCGCTGCTCGTTGCGCGCGATCTTGCTCTTCTTGGCCATGACTTAGCGCTCCTCGCGGAATTCGACGTGCTTGCGGACGACCGGGTCGTACTTCTTGAGCACGAGGCGGTCGGGGTCGTTGCGACGGTTCTTGCGGGTCACGTAGGTGTACCCGGTACCGGCGGTCGACTTGAGCTTGATGATCGGACGGACGTCCTGCTGCTTGGCCACTAGATCTTCTCCCCACGGGCAAGAAGGTCTTTCACGACCGACTCGATGCCACGGGCGTCGATGGTCTTGATGCCCTTGGCCGAGAGCGTCAGCGTGACGTTGCGGCGAAGCGACGGCACGAAGTACGTCTTCTTCTGGATATTCGGGTCGAACCGGCGCTTGGTGCGCCGGTGCGAGTGCGAGATGTTGTGGCCAAAGCCGGGAACGGCTCCGGTCACCTGGCAGACGGCTGCCATGGCTCCTCCAATATGTGGCTACCGTACGGCGAGCGCCGTACCCAAGGTCACTTGTCGGCACGCAGACACCCGTGCTTCTCGCCGGATGATGCTGACGAGACGGGAGCGCGTACAAGACGGGCGGATGGCCGCCCGACACAAACCCCTAGCCTACGACGAAAGGGGGTCGGCCTGCAATCTCGAGCAGGCCTCGCACAGCCCGAAGACGTCGACGACGTGCTCGGCGCGCGTGAACCCGTGCTCGGCGGCGACCTGCCGAGCCCACTCCTCGACCGCGCGAGCCTCGATCTCGACGGTGAGCCCGCAGCGCCGGCAGATCAGGTGGTGGTGGTGGCTGCCGGGCGTGCACGCTCGGTAGAGCGCCTCGCCCTCCTGCTGCAGCGAGTCGGCCTCGCCCTCCTCGGCCAGGTCGGCGAGGGCGCGGTAGACCGTGGCGAGAGCGATGCTCGAGCCCGCATCCTTCAAGGCCGCGTGCAGGGCCTGGGCGCTCACGAAGTCGTCGCGCTCGGCGAGCGCCGTGCGCACGGCCTCGCGCTGCCAGGTGTTGCGCTTCATCGGGCCACCCGCGCTCTCGAGCCGATGATGCGGCAGACCACGTAGATCGCGAACGAGATGGTCGTGATGTACGGGCTGATGGGCAGCGAGCCGCCGAGCGCGAGCAGGATGCCCCCGACGGCGGAGACGAGCCCGAAGAGCATGCTCAGCACGGGCACGAGCACGGGCGACGACGAGACGCGCAGCGCGGCCGCGGCGGGCGTGACGAGCAGGGCGAGCACGAGCAGGGCGCCGATCACCTGCACCGACACCGCCACGGTGAGCCCCAGGAGCGTCATGAACACGATGCTGAGCGCACGGCCCGGCACGCCGCGCGCGCTCGCGACCTCGGCATCGAGGCTGTCGAAGGTCAGCGGGCGCCAGACGATGAGCAGCGCGACGAGCACGACGATGCTGATGCCGATGAGCAGGCCGAGCTGCGGAAGGTCGACGCTGATGATCTGGCCCGTGAGCAGGCCGAACTTGTTGCCGCTGCGCCCCGGGTACAGGGCGAGGAAGAGGATGCCGAGGCCGAGGCCGAAGGGCATGAGCACGCCGATGATCGAGTTGCGGTCGCGCGCCTTCGCGCCGAGCACACCGATGAGCCCCGCGGCGAGGAGCGAGCCGACGATCGAGCCGGCGACGACGTTGAGGCCGAGCAGCAGAGCGGCGGCGGCACCCGCGAACGAGAGCTCGCTGATGCCGTGCACCGCGAAGGCCATGTCTCGCTGCATGACGAAGACGCCGATGAGACCGCCGACGACGCCGAGCACGGCCGCGGCGATGATCGAGTTCTGCACGAGCGCGAGCAGCTGCAGGTAGGTTGCCGGGTCGACGGTGATCACGTCGTCACCTCGTGGTGGTGCTCGGTCTCGGGAACCCCGACGACGACCACGCGCCCGCGCGAGCGGAACACCTCGACGGGCGTGCCGTACAGCCGGCTCAGCACGTCGTCGCGCAGCACCTCGTCGGGGGTGCCGATCGTGAAGCGCCCCTGCGCGAGGTACAGCACGCGATCGACGATCGCGAGCACCGGGTTGATGTCGTGCGTCACGAACACGACCGCTGTGCCGTGCTCGCGCCGCCGGGCGTCGATGAGCTCGCTCACGGCGCGCTGGTGCTGCAGGTCGAGGCTCATGAGGGGCTCGTCGCACAGAAGCAGGGTCGGGTCGGCGGCGAGCGCCTGCGCGACCCGCAGCCGCTGCTGCTCGCCGCCCGAGAGGCTGCCGAGCGGGCGGTCGGCGTACTGCTCGGCGCCGACGGAGGCAAGCAGGGCATCCACCCGCTCGCGATCACCGCGCGTCGAGATCGGCGGCCCCCAGCGCGTGCCATTGACGCCGAGCGCGACGAGGTCGCGGCCGCGCAACGGGGTTCCGGGCGCGGCGATCTTCTGCTGCGGGATGTAGCCGATGCGGCGGTGCCCGCGGTGCGCGGCGTGGCCGCCCACGAGCACCGTGCCCTCGTCGAGGCGGCGCTCGCCCAGCATGGCGCGCAGCAGGCTCGTCTTGCCGGTGCCGTTGCCGCCGAGCACGGCGATGAACTCGCCGGGGAGCACCTCGAGATCGAGGCCGCTCCAGAGCTCGCGGTCGCGCACGCGGAGGGCCCCGCCGCGGATGCTGAGCACGGGGCTCGGCGTCGCGGCGGGCTGTGCCGCTGCCGTGTCGGTCGTCACGCGGCGAGCGCCGCCGCGACCGCCTCGATGTTCGTGCGCATCCACGAGAGGTAGTCTTCCCCGTCCGGCAGGGTTTCGACGAACGAGACCACGGGAATCCCCGCCTCCTCGGCTGCCGCGCGAACCCGCTCGGTCTCGGGGCTCGCCGTCTGCTCGTTGTACGCGAGCAGGCGCACGTCGCCCGAGGCGATGAGGTCGAGCACCTGCTGCAGCGCGAGCGGGGGCACGTCGGCACCCTCCTCGATCGCCTCGCTGAACTCCGCCGGGGTCTCGTCGTCGAAGCCGAGCTCGGCGAGCAGGGAGGCGGGCACCGGCTCGGTCGCGGCGATCGTGCCGCCGCCGAGCTGCTCGGCGAGCGCGTGCGCCTCCGCCTCGACCGCCTCGAGCTCGACGAGGAAGGCCTCGAGGTTCGCGGCGTAGACCGAGGCGCTGGCGTCGTCGAGCGCGGTGAGCTCGGCGGCGATCGCCTCGGCGACGTCGCCCATGATGTGCAGGTCGTACCAGACGTGCTCGTTGATGCCCTCGACGTGGCCGTGGTCGTCGCCCTCGGCGGCCTCCTCCTCGGCGTGCGCCTCGCCCTCGTCGAGCCCGGCAACGGCGACGGCTGAGATCACGGCAGCCACGGTTCCCGAGCCCTCGACGAGCAGGTCGATGAAGGGGTCGTAGCCGCCGCCGTTCTCGATCACGAGGTCGGCGTTCGCGATCGCGAGCTGGTCGCGCGCGCTCGCCTCGTAG
The DNA here is from genome assembly GCA_964540305.1 of uncultured Microbacteriaceae bacterium. GTDB lineage: Bacteria > Actinomycetota > Actinomycetes > Actinomycetales > Microbacteriaceae > Microcella. The sequence continues at coordinate 46,617 of CAZILZ010000003.1, forward strand.
CTGTGCGGGTCTTGGGCGGGGGAGTCGATGATGCTCGTGACGGTCGCGAGGTCGCCCGCGATGCTCGTGGCGATGTCGCCGTAGACGTTCGTCGAGGCGACGATCGAGAGCCCGTCGGTCTGCGGAGCGGCCGCGGCGCACCCCGAGAGCGCGGCGCCGGTGGCGACCGCCAGCAGCAGGGCGGGTACGGTGCGAGTGAGCGTGCGCATGTCACGAGGGTACGTCTTATCGAGAATGGTTGTCAAAACGGTTCTCAATAAGAGATCGGCCGGGAGCGGCGGTTCAGGATGCTCCGCTACCGTCGCCCGCATGTCGAACCGTCGCGCCATGCTCACGATGACGGGGCTGCACCGCGCCCTGTTGCGCCTCACCGGCGGCCGCATCGGCCGCGATCTCGGGGGCATGCCCGTGATCGAGCTGACCACGACCGGACGCAGCTCAGGGCTGCCCCGCACCGCGATCCTCACCGTGCCGCACCGCGAGCCGGGGCCGCGCGGCGAGAGCCTCATCGTCATCGCGAGCCGGGGTGGCGACGACCTGCAGCCCGCGTGGTACCTGAATCTCGTGGCCGAGCCGGTGGTGCAGGTGGCGAGGGTCGGTGAGCATCCGCGCCCCTACCGGGCTCGCACCGCCGACCCCGACGAGCGCGCCCGGCTGTGGCCGCTCGCCGTGCGCGCCTACCGCGGCTACGCGGAGTACCAGCGCAAGACCGAGCGCGAGATCCCCGTGGTGATCCTCGAGCCCGTCTCTGACGAGGCTTAGTCGAGCAGCAGCGCGGGCTCTTCGATGACGCTCGCGACGTCGGCGAGGAACCGGCTCGCGACGTCGCCGTCGACCACGCGGTGGTCGAACGAGGCGCCGAGCGTCGTGACGAAGCGCGGGCGCACCTCGCCGTCGACGACCCACGGCTTCTGCTTGATCGTGCCGAGCGCGACGATCGCGACCTCGCCGGGGTTCAAGATCGGCGTGCCGGTGTCCATGCCGAAGACCCCGATGTTGGTGATCGTGATCGTGCCATCGGACATATCGGCGGGCTGCAGCTTGCCGTCGCGCGCCGTGATCGTCATCGCCTCGATCGCCTGGGCGAGCTCGCGCAGGCTGAGGTCTTGCGCGTTCTTGATGTTCGGCACGACGAGCCCGCGCGGCGTCGCCGCGGCGAAGCCGAAGTTGACGAAGTGGTGCACGATGATCTCGGTGTCGGTCCACGTCGAGTTGACGGTGGGGTTGCGGCGCACAGCCCACATCATCGCCTTGGCCATGATGAGCAGCGGCGACACCTTGATGCCCGCGAAGTCGGGGCTCGCCTTGAGGCGCTTGACGAACTCCATCGTGCGCGTCGCGTCGACGTCGACGAAGACGCTCACGTGCGGTGCCGTGAACGCGCTCTTGACCATGCCGGCCGCGATGGCCTTGCGCACTCCCTTGACGGGGATGCGGTCCTCCCGCTCGTTCGGCCACGCGGGCGTCTGGATGTTGCGGAACACGCTCGCCTGCTGCGCGTGCCTGATGACGTCGTCGCGCGTGATCTCGCCGGCGAGGCCCGTGGCCGTGACGGCCGTGAGATCGACATCGAGGTCTTTCGCGAGCTTGCGGATGGGCGGCTTCGCGATGACCGGGCCCGAGTCGGCCGCGGGCACCGAGGCGAGGCGCGGCGCCGCGGTGGTGGCAGCGGCCGGGGCTTCGGCGGGGCGCCCCCGCGTACGGCGCGACGCGACGTGGCCTTTCGCTCCGTAACCCACGAGCACGGCACCGGGCTTCTCGGCCTCGGCCTCGCTGGCGATGCTGGATGCCGTGTCGGCGACGCCGGAATCGGTCGCCTCCCCCGCCTGGCCGGCCGCATCCCCGCGCACCGTGATGATGGGCGTGCCGACCTCGACGGTCTGGCCCTCCTCGACGAGCAGCGCATCGACGGTACCGGCGAAGGGCGAGGGCAGCTCGACGAGCGACTTCGCCGTCTCGATCTCGACCAGCACCTGGTTGATGATGACGGTGTCGCCCGGCTTGACGCGCCACGACACGATCTCGGCCTCGGTCAGGCCCTCCCCGACGTCGGGGAGCGGGAACTCGGAGATGCTCACGATTCCTCCAGTGCGATCAGTAGGCCAGCGCGCGGTCGACCGCGTGCAGGATGCGGTCGACGTCGGGCAGGTACGCGCCCTCGAGCTTCGCGGGCGGGAAGGGGGTGTCGTAGCCGCTCACGCGCAGCACGGGGGCTTCGAGCGAGTAGAACGCCTTCTCGGTCACGGTCGCGGCGATCTCCGAGCCGATGCTCACCGAGCCCGGCGCCTCTTGCGCGACGACGAGCCGGCCGGTGCGGCGCACCGAGTCGAGCAGCGGCGCGTAGTCGATCGGCGAGAGTGAGCGCAGGTCGACCACCTCGAGGCTCGTGCCCTCCTCGGCGGCGACCTCGGCGGCATCCAGCAGCATGCTCACCATGGCGCCGTGGCCGACGACCGTGACGTCGGTGCCCTCGCGCACGACGCGCGAGGCGTGCAGGTCGATGCCCGCGGCGCCGTGGTCGACCTCGCCCTTGGGCCAGTAGCGGCTCTTGGGCTCGAAGAACATGACGGGGTCGGTGCTCGCGATCGCCTGCTGGATCATCCAGTACGCGTCATGCGGCGTCGCGGGGCTCACGAGCCGCAGGCCCGCCGTGTGGGCGAAGTACGCCTCAGGGCTCTCCTGGTGGTGCTCGACCGCGCCGATGTGCCCGCCGTACGGCACGCGGATCACGATGGGCAGCTGCAGCGCGCCCTCGTGCCGCGCCGTGAGCTTGGCCAGCTGAGTCGTGATCTGGTCGAAGGCCGGGAAGATGAAGCCGTCGAACTGGATCTCGACGACGGGTCGGTAGCCGCGCATCGCGAGGCCGATCGCCGATCCGACGATGCCCGACTCGGCGAGCGGGGTGTCGAGCACGCGGTGCGCGCCGAACTGCTGCTGCAAGCCCTCGGTCACGCGGAAGACGCCCCCGAGCGGTCCGATGTCCTCCCCCATGAGGATGACCTTCTCGTCGGCCTGCATCGCCGCGGCGAGGCCGAGGGTGAGGGCCTTGGCCATGGTCAGGGTCTCGATCGCCATCATGCACCCCCCTCGAACGAGGCCTCGTAGTCGGCGAGCTGCTGGCGCTGAGCATCCATGACCGGATGCGGCTGGCTGTAGACGTGCGCGAACATCGACTCGACCGGCGGCGGCTCGAGGGCCAGGGTGCGGGCGCGCGCCTCGGAGGCGAACTGCTCGGCCTCGTCGTGCACCTCGGTGAAGAAGGCCTCGCCCTCTCCGAGCCCGCGCAGGTACGTCTCGAACCGCGCGATCGGGTCGCGCTCCTGCCAGTAGTGCAGCTCGTCGTCGTCGCGGTACTTCGTCGGGTCATCGCTCGTCGTGTGCGCGCCCATGCGGTAGGTCAGCGCCTCGATGAACTGCGGTCCGCCACCGGCACGCGCCGCGTCGAGGCTCGCGGCCGTCGCGGCGTAGCTCATGAGCACGTCGTTGCCGTCGATCTGCACGCTCGGAATGCCGAAGCCGCGCGGGCGGTGGAACAGCGGGGTGCGCGATTGCACGCGCACGGGCACCGAGATCGCCCAGTGGTTGTTCTGCAGGAAGAACACCTGCGGGGTCTGGTAGCTCTGCGCGAACACGAAGGCCTCGTTCACGTCGCCCTGGCTCGTCGCGCCGTCGCCGAAGTACACGAGCACCGCCGTGTCGCGCTCGGGGTCGCCCGTACCGACGAGACCGTCGAAGCGCACGCCCATCGCATAGCCCGTCGCGTGCAGGGTCTGCGAGCCGATGACGAGCGTGTAGAGGTGGAAGTTGCCGGTCTCGGCCGGGTTCCAGCCGCCGTGCGTGAGCCCGCGCAGCATCTTGATGATCTGCACGACGTCGAGGCCGCGGATGTGCCCTACCGCGTGCTCGCGGTAGGCGGGGAAGATGTGGTCGTGCGCCCGCGCGGCGAAACCCGACCCGACCTGGGCGGCCTCCTGCCCGAGGCTCGGGATCCAGAGGGCGAGCTGGCCCTGGCGCTGCAGGTTGCCGGCCTCGATATCGAAGCGCCGGATGACGCGCATCGTGCGGTAGAACTCGCGCAACTGCTGCTCGGTGAGGGCATCCACGTAGGGCAGGTAGGCCTCTGTCGCGTCGCTCGCCACTCGCGTTCCGTCGGGCGCGAGCAGCTGCAGCGTCTCCGGGGTGTACGACATGGATTCCACTCTAGGCCCGGCGGTGCGGGCTCTGGTCAGAGGGTTCGGACAACCTCACCGGCGACCGCCAGCAGGGAAGCGACAGATTCGGCCTCGCCGATCGAGACCCGGATGCCCTCCGGAGGGAACACCCGCGCGACGATCCCGGCCGCAGCGAGGGCCTCGCCCGCCGAGGCCGTGGCCGGCCCGGTCGGCAGCCAGACGAAGTTGCCCTGCGATACCGGCAGGCGCCAGCCCTGCGCGCGCAGCGCCGCCTGCACCTCGTCGCGGCGCGCGGCGAGGGCCCGCACGCGCTCGAGCAGCTCGGGCTCGACCTCCATCGCCGCGAGCACGGCACGCTGCGCGGCCTCGGTGACACTCAGCGGAATGGCCGTGCTGCGCGCGGCGTCGAGCACCGCGACCGGGCCGATCGCGTAGCCGACGCGCAGCCCCGCGAGCCCGTAGGCCTTCGAGAAGGTGCGCAGGATCACGAGGTTCGGATAGCGCCGCACGAGCGCCGCCCCGTCGACGGCCGCCGCGTCGTCGATGAACTCGGCGTAGGCCTCGTCGAGGATGACGAGCAGGTCGCTGGGCACCGCCGCCATGAAGGCCTCGAACTCGGCGGCCGTCACGATCGTGCCCGTGGGGTTGTTGGGCGTGCAGACGATGACGGCCCGCGTGCGGTCGGTCACGGCCGCGGCCATCGCGGGCAGGTCGTGCCGGGCATCCGCCGTGAGCGGCACGCGCACGCTCGTCGCCCCCGCGACGGTCACGAGCCCGGGGTACGCCTCGAAGCTGCGCCACGCGAAGACCACCTCGTCGCCGACGGTCGCCGCGGCGCTGATGAGCTGCGCGAGCAGCGCGACGGATCCGGCCCCCACGATGATCTCGCCGGGCGTCACGCCGTGCCGCGCGGCGAGTCGTTCGCGCACGACGAGGGCCGTGGCATCCGGATACCGGTTGATGTCGAGATCGCGGATGGCCGCGAGCACGGCGGGATGCGGGGGGAAGGGGTTCTCGTTGCTCGAGAGCTTGAACGCCTCGGGCGACGCCGCGCGACCCTGCTGGTAGGCGGGCAGCGCGACGATCTCGGGGCGCAGGCGCACGGGGCTCGCGGGGGTCTCGGTCACGGCCCCAGCCTACGTCGGAGCTGTTGCTGGCTCGTCTCGGGCCCGGCGGCCGAGACTGTTCGCCCGCCGTTCGATTGCCGGGCTCGCCACGACCCGTGCATAGTTGTCGCATGGGACGCTTCCTGATCCGCCTGATCATCAACACCATCGCGCTGTGGCTGACGACGCTCATCGTCGAGGGGGTGAAGGTGGTCTCGTACGGGGTCGAGGGCGACACGGTCGCGCTCGTGCTCACCTACCTGCTCGTGGGCGGCATTTTCGGCCTCGTCAACTCGATCATCGGCAACGCGATCCGCATCGTGGCGTTCCCGCTGTACATCCTCACGCTCGGGCTCATCGCGCTCGTCGTCAACGGCCTGCTGCTGCTGCTCGTGGCCTGGATCTCGAGCCTGCTCGGCTTCGGCCTCACGGTCGACGGCTTCTGGTGGGGCGTGCTCGGCGCCGTCGTTCTCGGCCTGCTGAGCTGGCTCATCGGCGTGCTGCTGCGCCCGCTGGTCGGTCGCAAGCGCAGCTGAGCCGCGGCACCGGCCCCCGACCTCACTCGGCGGAGGGTCGCGAGATGCGCGTGGCCGTGTACGCGCTGCGCACGCCCGCGGCTTCTGCGTGCGGCAGGGCGTCGATCGCGGCGCGCAGCGCGGCGCTGACGTGCGCATCGGCCGCGGATGCTGTGCGCTGGTAGCGCTCGAACTCGTGCGCCGGCAGCACGCCCTCGGGCGTCGCACCACCGCTGAAGGCGTCGCCGCGCACGATGACCGCGGTCGTGTCGCGGCGGATTCCCGAGAGCACGGGCACGAGGTCTTCTCGATGCTCGATGACGATCGCCGGGTAGTCGCCCCGCACCGGCAGCCCGCCGCTCGGCGCCCCGACCGTGACAAGACCGGTGGTGCGGTAGTCGCCCGACTCGGCGAGCACGGTCGCGATCGCGCCGCCCTGCGAGTACCCGGTGAAGACGATCGACGTCTGGCCGGTGACCCCCTCGGCGGCGAGCGCGGCGCGCACGGCCTGCACCGATGACGCCTCGGCCCGGCCGATGATCGCGACGTTGCTCGCCATGTCCCACGGCTGCTCGCCGCCCATCGGCGCGTGGGCGTCGGTGCCCGCGATGTAGACCTCGACGTGCGGCGAGCCGTCGGGCAGCGTGTAACGCTCGATGACGATGGGCGCGGCGGCATCGGGGATGCGCCCCACCCGATCGGCGAGCGAGCCCGGTGCCGCGACCGGCCGCGACTCGCCTCCGCGCCGCAGGTCGGAGCCGGCGCGGTCGACGCGCACGGGGTCGGTGCCGCTCGCTCCCGCGAGCGCCGCGAGGCCCGCGACGGCGAGCGCCGCCGTGTCGATGCCCGACAGGCCGAGGCCGGTCTCGCCGAGCACGCCGGCGAGCACCGGTGGCACACCGACCGTGCCGAGTGCGGCATCGTCGGCGAGAGACAGCGCCACGCGCAGCACCTCGAGCACACCCGGCTCGCTCAGCAGCGGAGCAGCGGCGGGAACAAGCGCCTCGACGGTCGCGTCTCGATGCTCGGCGGGCACGAGGCCCCAGACCAGCGCGACCCGGCTCGCGGCGGAGAGCAGGCCAGGCAGCAGTAGCAGGCCGAGTCGCGAGAGCACGAGGCCCGCGGCGGCCGCGAGCTGTGCCGCGAGCGTCTCGACGGCGCGCGCGGCGGTCTGCTCGGCCGCGTCGTAGAGGCCCGCCGCCGTTCTCAGCGCGGCGGAGAGCGCGCTGAGCTGCTCGATCGACCGGCGCACCGAGCCCTGGGCCTCCCACAGGTCGGCGTCGCGCCCGGCGCTCTCGCCCGTGCGCAGCGGCGGGATGCGCACCGCGACCTCCTGGCACTGCTGCGCGGCCCACTGCAGCGCCCGCGCCAGCCGCTCGATCTCGTCCAGCGCGACCCCCGAGCCGACACCGACCGCGAGGCCGCCGCTCACGGTGCCGCCCCCGGCAGCCCGGTCGGGCTCGTCGAGGCCGCCTGGTCGGCAGCGAACCGCAGCTGGATGCGCACACCGTCGAGCCGCTCGGCTTCTCGCCCGAGCCGCTCCCTCTCGAGGTCGATCGCGCCCTGGAGGGCATCCCGCGCTGGACCCCACCAGCCCGCGAGCGCGTCGTCGCGGGGAAGCGCCCGTACGACATCGTCGAGGCGTTGCCGGAGGTCGTCGACGAGCACCGCCTGGCGGTGCAGCTCGCCCACCGCATCGCTGGCGGTGCCCAGGGGGAGGCACGCGGCCGTGGTCTCGAGCACGCGGGGCTCCTCTCTGCGGCCGTGCCGCATCCCTGGCCCCGATCGTGCCGCTGCGGCGATCGCGCGCCGTCCGTGAGGCCCCGCGGCGAGAGGCGAGGCAGGAAGGGGCCGGGTGTGGAGGAGGGGGAACTGGGCCACAATGGGGGCATGAGCTTCGACCGGGTCCTCGACGCACCCGGCATGTTCCGCATCTGCTTCGTCTGCACCGGCAACATCTGCCGCTCGCCCATGGCCGAGTCGATCTTCCGCGAACTCATCCGTGCCCGCGGGTGGGAGCAGCACGTCGGCGTGCACTCGGCGGGCACCGGGGAGTGGCATGTGGGTGAGAGCAGCGACCCTCGCACGGTCGCCTCGCTGCGGGCCCGCGGCTACGACGGCGGGGGGCACCGCGCCCGGCAGTTCGACGTCACGTGGTTCGAAGGCCTCGATCTCATCATTGCCTTCGACCGCACGCACGAGCGCATCCTCAAGTCGTGGGCGCCCGATGACGACGCCCGGGCCAAGGTCCACCTGCTGCTGAGCTTCGACCCCGAAGCCGGGGGCGCGCTCGACGTGCCCGACCCCTACTACTCCGACACGGCGATGTTCGACGCCGTGCTCGGCATGATCGAGCGGTCGTGCGTCGCGCTCTTCCGCCAGCTCGAACCCGGCATACGACAGGGAGTCGTCTCATGAGCCCGCTCAGCATCCAGCCCCTCAGCCCCCTCGACGGGCGCTACCAGGCCCAGGTCGCCGCACTCGGCGAGCACCTCAGCGAGGCGGGGCTCAACCGCGCCCGCATCCAGGTCGAGGTCGAGTGGCTCATCCACCTCACCGACGCCGAGCTGTTCGGATCCCGGCGTCTCACCGCCGACGAGGCCCGCCAGCTGCGCGCGATCGTCACCGACTTCGACGACGACGACATCGCCGACCTGGCCCGCCGCGAGGCCGTCACGCGCCACGACGTCAAAGCGGTCGAGTACCTCGTGCGCGACAAGCTCGCGGCGCTCGGCCTCACCGAGATCGCCGAGCTCACGCACTTCGCGTGCACGAGCGAAGACATCAACAACCTGGCCTACGCCCTCACGATCCGCGCGGCCGTGCGCGATGTGTGGATGCCGCGCGCGCGCTCGCTCGTCGAGACCCTGCGCGCCCTCGCCCTCCAGCTGCGCGACGAGCCCATGCTCGCCCACACGCACGGCCAGCCCGCGACGCCCACGACGATGGGCAAAGAGCTCGCCGTCACGGTGCACCGGCTCGACCTGCTGCTCGCCTCGGTCGACGAAGTCGAGTACCGGGGCAAGTTCTCGGGGGCGACGGGCACCTTCTCGGCGCACCTCGCCGCTGACCCCGACCACGACTGGATCAGCGCATCCCGCGATTTCGTCACGGGTCTCGGCCTCACCTGGAACCCGCTCACGACGCAGATCGAGTCGCACGACTGGCAGGCGCAGCTGTACCAGCGCATCAGCCACGTCGGCCGCGTGCTGCACAACCTCTGCACCGACGTGTGGAGCTACATCTCGATGGGGTACTTCCGGCAGATCCCCCAGGCGGGCGCGACGGGCTCGTCGACCATGCCGCACAAGATCAACCCCATCCGCTTCGAGAACGCCGAAGCGAACCTCGAGCTCGCGAGCGCCCTGCTCGAGTCTCTCGCCGCGACTCTCGTGACCTCGCGCCTGCAGCGCGACCTCACCGACTCGACGACGCAGCGAAACGTAGGTGTCGCGCTCGGGCACTCGCTGCTCGCGCTCGACAACATCACCAAGGGCCTCGGCGAGATCGCGATCGCTCCGGATGCCCTGGCCCGCGATCTCGACGGCAACTGGGAGGTGCTCGGCGAGGCGATCCAGACCGTCATCCGCGCCGAGGTGACCGCGGGCCGCAGCTCGATCGCCGACCCCTACGCGATGCTCAAAGAGCTCACGCGGGGTCACCGGGTCGGCGCCGACGAGCTGCGGGCGTTCATCGACGGGCTCGACATCGGCCCGAAGGCCAAAGAGCGGTTGCGCGAGCTGACCCCGTGGACGTACATCGGGGCGGCGTCAGAACTCGTCGAGTTCATCGACTCGCCGCGCTCATCTGTGCATGACGTCTGGCCCCGAGAGGGCAGCTAGTCGTTCTTGGTCTCCGGCGCCCGCTCGCCGTCGGCGGGCTTGTTGGGCGTGACGGCGAGCATGAGCATCGCGAGCGTCACGAGGTCGAGCACGAAGGTCGCCCCGAAGACGATGAGCGAGAGCGTGAGCTCGCGCGTGACCATGAGCGTGATGAGCCCCACGAACACGGCGACGAGCGCCGCGAGGCCCACGAGCTCGCCCGGGCGCAGCATGATGCGGGAGCGGGGTTCGGTCATGACGCAGCACTCTCTTTCGCGGGGGTCGACCACTTGAGGCTGAAGCCGGCGATCAGCAGGAACACGCCGAGCACGACGGCGTAGGCGCCGAAGAACCCGACGGCGCTCACGGGGTCGCCGACGAGGGCGAGCACGATCGCGAGGGCGAGCGTGCCGATGCCGATGATGACGGCGTCGCGAGCGAGCGGGTGAGACAGGCGGTGCCGGATGCCCCACACGAGCTCGAGCGCCCCCGCGAGCACGGCGTACCCGCCGATGAGCAGCAGCAGCAGCGCGAGCCCGCCCCCCACCGTCGCGAGCACGACGAGGGCGAGGGCGCCGGCGAGTCCAGCGATGACCGCGAGGCCGCGGTGCAGCGGCCGCAGCGGCTCGTCACTGTCGAGACGCAGGCTCGTGAGCGCGAGCACCGCTGCCGACGCGAGCCCGAAGACGGCGAGCATGACGAGGCCGAGCACGGGCGAGTGATCGGCCGTGAAGGTGATCGTGAGCCCGACGGCCAGCGCCGGGAGGGCGCGCAGCACAGGTGCGACCCAGGGCGAGGGCGCCGCTGACACTTCTGCCGCCGGGGTCGAAAGCTCGGAGGTCATGCCGACATCGTACGGCCGCGCGCCCGAGTGGAGCCTGGGCCGCCGCTGACCCGCTGAGCACTCAAATGCGGGGCATGTCAGCGAAGCGCGACAGGTGACCCTGGAAGGCGACCGTGATCGTCTTGGTCGGGCCGTTGCGGTGCTTGGCGACGATGAGGTCGGCCTCACCGGGCCGAGCGCTCTCTTTCTCGTAGGCGTTGTCGCGATGCAGCAGGATCACCATGTCGGCGTCTTGCTCGAGCGAGCCCGATTCGCGCAGGTCGCTGAGCGCCGGCATCTTGTCGGCGCGCTGCTCGGGACCACGGTTCAGCTGCGACAGCGCCACGACGGGAACCTGCAGCTCTTTCGCCATGAGCTTCAACGCTCGCGAGAACTCGCTGACCTCCTGTTGACGGCTCTCGACGCGCTTGCCGCTCGTCATGAGCTGCAGGTAGTCGATGATCACCATCTTCAGACCGACCTTCTGCTTGAGGCGGCGGCACTTCGCGCGGATCTCGACGAGCGTCATGTTGGGACTGTCGTCGATGTACAGCGGGGCATCGTTGATGCGGCCGCGCGTCGAGGCGATGGTCGTCCACTCCCGTGCATCGACCGTGCCCTTCCGCATCGCCTGCAGGGGCACCGACGACTCGGCCGAGAGCAGCCGCATGGCGATCTCGCTGCGGCCCATCTCGAGCGAGAAGATGATCGTCGGCAGGTCGTGCTTGATCGCGGCGCCGCGCGCGAAGTCGAGCGCGAGCGTCGACTTGCCGAGCGCCGGTCGGGCGGCGACCAGGATGAGCTGCCCGCCGTGCAGCCCGTTGGTGAGCTCGTCGAGATCGTGGAACCCGGTCGGCACCCCGGTCATCGAGCCGTCACGGCCCTTCGCCGCCTCGATCTCGTCGATCGCGGTCGTCACGGCCTCGGTGAGAGGGATGAAGTCTTCGGCCTCGACGCCGCCAGCGACCTGATAGATCTCGGCCTGCGCGTTGTTGACGAGGTCGGTGACCTCGCCCTCGGAGGCGTACCCCATCTGCACGATGCGGGTGCCGGCCTCGACGAGGCGACGCAGCACGGCCTTCTCGGCAACGAGCGAGGCGTAGTACCCGGCGTTCGCCGCGGTCGGAACGATGGCTGTGAGCGTGTGGAGGTAGTCGGCGCCGCCGGCGCGGCTCAGAGCGCCCGACTTCGTCAGCTCGTCGGTGACGGCGATGACGTCGGTCGGCTCGCCGTGCGAGTACAGCGTGAGGATGGCCTCGAAGATGACCTCGTGCTTCGGGATGTAGAAGTCGACGCCGCGCACGCTCTCGATGACGTCGGCGACCGCGTCTTTGCTCAGCAACATGCCGCCGAGCGCGCTCTGCTCTGCCAGGAGGTCGTGCGGGGGCACCCGGTCGTGGCCTCGGGCCTCCGATGACGGCCGCGTGTCGGGTGCGGCCGAGATGTGCGCGATCGACATAGTCGGCCCCCCTTCCCCTGGTTGTGTCAGACAGGCCTCATCGTGTGAGACAGGTCTACCGCCGACCTCCGACGGCCGCTGGAACGACGCGCCCGGCGCTGCCGGCAGTGCGACGGTTCACCCTAGGAACCCGTCGTCCCCCACCTCAAATCACCCCTGTGGATAACTCTGTGGATTCATGCGGAGAAACGCCGTGGCTGGTGTGAGCAACCTGTGGAAACGCCTGTGCAGTCACCACGGAATCGGGGCGAGATTAGACGGTTGACCAGGACTTTCTCGAAGCAGTGATGGTGTGGAGAAACAGGGTTCAACTGACCCCTGAGACTTCTCCGACCCGAGGGCGGAGCTGTGGACGAACACGCCGTCTACCCCTTGACAGGCGGATGCAGAAAGCGGTACCCGCGCCGAGGCGCGAGTACCGCTTTCTGGTGCTGCGACGACTACTTCGCGGCCACGACCGTGATGGTGATGGTCGCGACGACGCCGTCGCGCAGCTTGAGGATCGCCTCGTGCTGGCCGAGACCCTTGATGGGGGCGACGAGCTCGAGCAGGCGCTTGTCGATCGAGCCGAGACCGGCGGCGGCGACCGCGTCGGCCACGTCTCCGGTCTTGACCGAACCGAACAGGCGTCCTTCGGAGCCGGCCTTGACGGCGAGCGTCACGGCGTTCGCCTCGAGGCGCGCCTTGAGGTCGAGGGCCTCCTCGATCGTGGCGTGCTCGCGCGCTGCGCGGGCGGCCTTGATCGAGTCGACCTGCTTCTCGCCTCCGCGGCTCCACGCCACGGCGAGACCCTGAGGGATGAGGTAGTTGCGGGCGTACCCGTTCTTGACCTCGACGACATCGCCGGGGGCACCGAGACCGGTGACGTCCTGCGTGAGAATGAGCTTCGACATCAGGTGCTCCTATCGGCCCGCGCCCGCGTACGGCAGCAGTGCCATTTCGCGCGCGTTCTTGACGGCGCGGGCGATGAGGCGCTGCTCCTGCACGGAGACTCCGGTGATGCGACGGGCGCGGATCTTCCCGCGCTCCGAGATGAACTTGCGGAGGGTTGCGACGTCTTTGTAGTCGATGACGCCGACCCGGATCGCCTTCGCGGGAGCGGCGTTCTTCGCGCCCTTGCCACCGCGAGGCTTGCGGCGGTCGCCGCTGCTCTTGCCAGCCATGTGGTTGTCCTTTGCTTACGTGATGCTCAGTTGTGGTCCGGTCAGCGAACTGAACGGATCAGAAGGGGGTGTCGTCCGAGAACGAACCGGGAGTGTTCCAGACGTCGCCGCCCGCGGGGGCGCCGCCCGCTGCGGGGGCTCCCCACGGCTCGTCGGCGATCGGAGCGCCGCCGCTGCGGCCGCCCATCGCGCCGTTGCCCGCACCGCTCGCACTGCGGGTCACCGCAGCGGTCGCGTAGCGCAGGCTCGGGCCGATCTCGTCGACCTCGAGCTCGATGGTGGTGCGCTTCTCGCCCTCTTTGGTCTCGTACGAGCGCTGCTTCAAGCGACCCTGCGCGATGACGCGCGAGCCCTTCGTCAGCGACGACGCGACGTGCTCGGCGAATTCGCGCCAGACGCTCGCGCGCAGGAACAGGGCATCGCCGTCCTTCCACTCGTTCGACGCACGGTCGAACGATCGGGGGGTCGAGGCGATCGTGAAGTTCGCGACGGCGAGTCCGCTCTGCGTGTAGCGCAGTTCGGGGTCGGCAGTGAGGTTGCCGACAACGGTGATGATCGTCTCGCCGGCCACTGCTACTCCGCTGCCTTGGCGGTCGACGCGGCCTTCGTGGCGGCCACGGCCGCGCGAGCGGCCTTCGCCTCGGCACGAGCCGTGTTGTCGGCCTCGATCGACGCAGCGCGGGCCACGGCCTCCTCAGTGCGGAGCACCTTGGTGCGCATGACGGCTTCGCTGAGCTTCAGCTGGCGGTCGAGCTCCTGGGTCGCTGCCGAGGTCGCCGTGAAGTTGACGACGGCGTAGATGCCCTCGCTCTTCTTGTTGATCTCGTAAGCGAGCCGGCGACGGCCCCAGATGTCGACGGTCTCGATGGTGCCGCCGTCGTTCCGGATCACGCCGAGGAACTTGTCCAGGCTCGGAGCGACAGTGCGCTCATCGATCTCCGGGTCGAGAATGACCATCAATTCGTACTGATGCATGACTCACCCACCTCCTTCGGACTCGAACGGCTGCAGACGATCTGCAGCAGGAGGGTTATGGCATCGTGTGCGCCCGCGCGCGAGTGCGGCGGGGCAACCTGCAGAGTCTAGTCGGATGCGGAGCCCGACTCAAACCATCGGCCCGGTCATCCGGCCCGCTGCGCGAACCACTCCCGCAGCCGGCGCTCGGCCTCGACCTCGCCGAGCGGCCCCTCGTCGAGCCGCTGCTCGAGCAGGAAGCGGTAGGCCTCCCCGACCACCGGCCCCGGCCGCACGTCGAGCAGGGCCATGATCTGCTCGCCGTCGAGGTCGGGCCGTATCGCCTGCAGCTCCTCCAGCTCGGCGAGCTCGGCGATGCGCCGCTCGAGCTCGTCGTAGGCTCCGCGCAGGCGGGCCTCCTTGCGACGGTTGCGCGTCGTGACGTCTGCGCGGGTGAGGATGTGGAGCCGCTCGAGCAGGGCATCCGCATCGCGGACGTAGCGGCGCACCCCCGAATCGGTCCACGGGGCGTCGCTGTAGCCGAAGAACCGCAGGTGCAGCTCGATGAGGCGGCTCACCGCGCCGATCGTCTCCTTGTCGAAGCGCAGCGCCGTCAGGCGCTTGCGCGCGAGCTTGGCCCCGACGACGTCGTGGTGATGGAAGGTGACGGCACCCCCCGGCTCGACCCGCTTCGTCGCGGGCTTGCCGATGTCGTGCAGCAGCGCGGCGAGGCGCAGCACGATGTCGGGTGCGGCGTCGGGCTCGCGCTCGGTCTCGAGCTCGATCGCCTGCTCGAGCACCGTGAGCGAGTGCTCGTACACGTCTTTGTGATGCGCGTGCTCGTCGACCTCGAGGCGCAGAGCCGGCAGCTCGGGCACGACGAGGGCTGCGAGGCCGGTGTCGACGAGCAGCGCCAGGCCTCGGCGCGGAGCGGCCGTGCCGAGCAGCTTGACGAGCTCGTCGCGCACGCGCTCGGCCGACACGATCGAGAGGCGGTCGCGCATCCGGCCCATCGCCTCGATGACGGCCGGGTCGACCTCCACCTCCAGCTGCGAGGCGAAGCGCGCGGCCCTCAGCATGCGCAGCGGGTCGTCGCCGAACGAATCGTCGGGTCGGCCCGGGGTCATGAGCCTGCGGGCGAAGAGGTCGTCGAGCCCTCCCGAGGGGTCGACGAGCGTGCGGGCAGGCAGTCGCAGCGCCATCGCGTTGATCGTGAAGTCGCGGCGCACCAGATCGCCCTCGAGAGAGTCGCCGAACGCGACCTCGGGCTTGCGCGAGTCGGGGGAGTACGCGTCGGCCCGGTACGTCGTGATCTCGACGGTGTGCTCGCCCAGTCGCGCCCCGATCGTGCCGAACGCCCGACCGATGTCCCAGTGCGCATCGGCCACGGGCTTGACGATGCGGATGATGTCGTCGGGGCGCGCCGAGGTCGCCAGGTCGAGGTCGTTGACGGCGCGGCCGAGGAACGCGTCGCGCACGGGGCCCCCGACGAGCGCGAGCTCGTGCCCGGCAGCCGCGAACCGGTCGGCGAGAGCGGCGAGGGGCGCCGTTGCGGCGAGGGCCTCGAGTCGGGTGACGGCCGCGGCCACGCTCTCCATAGTCACCAGAGTCTAGACTTCCCCCATGTCGGCCGAGCGGGAACGAAGGGGTCCCCGCGCGCTCGCCCTGCTCCTCCGGCCTCTCGTGACCGTCGCCCTCACGGCGGGCTTCGCGCTCGCTCCGCTCGCGGCTCCGGTCATGACGGATGCCGCCCGGTCAGCCACGACCGACGACACCGGCGCGGTCTCCCTCCAGCTCGTCGCGGCTCCCGCGGCCTCGGGGATCGTGCGTCCCGGTGAACCGCTGAGCGTGCGCGTCACGGTCAGCAACGACGGCGACCAGCCCAGCGGACCGATCTCACTCTCGCTCTTGATCGACGGTGAGCACGCCGTCGACGCGGCCGAACTCGCCGTCTGGTTCGACGGCGGCGCGCTCGACGCAGACGACCGAGCGGTCGCCTCGGCGACGCTCTCGTCGCTCGAACCCGGGGCCAGTGCGGTGCTCGACCTCATCGTGCCCGCGAGCACTCCGGTGCTCAGTGGCGCCTTCGGCCCGCGACTCGCGACCGTGCGCGCCGAGCTGGCGGAGGCGGACGCCGCGGTCATCGCCGACCGCACCGCGCTCGTCTGGATGCCCGACGCCACGGCCGTACCGGTGGCCGGCACGACGTTCGTCGCCGCGATCACGACGCCAGGAGAGACCGCGGCGTTCCTCCCCGCTGAGACGCTCGAGCGGTACACCGCCGAGGGCGGCGCCCTCACCCGCACGCTCGACGCCGTCGCGGGCCGCCCCGTGCTGCTCGCGATCGACCCTCGCATCATCGCCTCCATCCGGCTGCTCGGCGCCCAGGCCCCCGACTCGGCCACCGCCTTCCTCGCGCGGCTGCAGGCGGCACCCAACGAGAGCTTCCTGCTGCCCTGGGCCGACGCCGATCCCGTCGCGACGATCACCGCCGCCTCGACCCCGCTGCCGCTGCCCGAGGGCGCGGGAAGCGCGACGGTCGATCCGGAGGACGACGCGACCCCGAGCCCCAGCCCGTCTCCGGAGCAGTCGGTCGCGCTCGACGAGCTGACGGCCTGGCCGGCCACGTTCGCGGGCGTCTCGTGGGCGGGAACGGGCACGGTCACCGCCGAGGCCATCGCGGTGCTGTCGCAGCAGGGCACGGGCGTGCTCATCGCGCCGGGCTCGTCGTTCGATCACGCGGCACCCGTGCAGCAGCTCGACGACGTGCGCGTGCTGCGCGCCGACGACGCTCTCTCCGCGGCGGCGCGCGACGCCAGCCTCGCCGTCTCGCAGCAGCGGTTCGACCGGGCGATGGCACGCGTCTCGGCGCTGCTCGCCGCGAACGCCGGGGGCGAGTCGGGCATCCCGGCCCTCATCGCTCTCGGCCGCGACCGCCTCGCGGGCTCCGATCGTCTTCTCGACACGATCGCCCAGACGGTCGCCCTGCCGTGGTCGACGGGCACCGCGGCCTCCGATGTGCTCGCGCGCACCGCCGTCGAGGGTGCGGTCGTCGAGCCCGCGCTCGACGACGAGCGCCTCGGGGCGGTGAGCGCCGCGCTCACGGCCGAGGCCGACGACCGCGTCTTCGCGACGATCGCCGTGACGCCCGAGGCCATCACCGATGTGCGCCGGCTCGAGCTGCTCGCCGCCCTCTCGCTCGGCTGGGGCGCGCGGTCGGTCGACGCCCTGCAGGGCTTCGTCGCGCAGTCGGCCGAACTGCGCGCCTCGGTGCAGGTCGTCGAGAGCAGCGCCATCACGCTGCTCGCCGACCGCGCCTCGCTGCCCGTGACCGTGCAGAACGATCTCGATGTGCCGGTGCGCGTCTTCGTGCGCGTCGAGCCCGACACCGCTCAACTGCGGGTCATCGATCCGCGGGTCGAGACGCTCGTCGAGCCGCGCTCGCAGACGCGCGCGCTCGTGCCCGTCGAATCGCTCACCAACGGGCAGGTCGACATCACGGTGACGGTGCGCGACGCCGAGAGCCGCATCGTCGGCGCACCCACCCGCGTGGCTCTCAACCTGCAGGCCGGATGGGAGACCGCGGGAACGATCGCGGTCGCCGTGGCGCTCGTGCTGCTGCTCACGGTCGGCATCACCCGCGACATCCGCAAGCGCCGTCGCCGACGGGCCGAGGCGGCGTGAGCGCCGCGGCCGACGGCGGCATCGGCCGGGCGAGCCTCGTGCTCGCCTCCGGCACGATCGTCTCGCGTGTTCTGGGCTTCATCAGCGCCGTCATGCTCACGCAGACGATCGGGGCCCTCGGCTCCGGTGCTAACACCTTCGCGCTCGCCAACCAGCTGCCCAACAACATCTACGCGATCGTCGCGGGCGGCGTGCTGAGCGCCGTGCTCGTGCCACAGATCGTGCGGGCGAGCGTCGACGCCGACGGTGGCCAGCGGTTCATCAACCGGCTCGTCACGATCGGCATCGCCGTCTTCCTCGTCGCCGGCCTCGCGGCGACCCTGGCTGCGCCCTGGCTCGTGCAGCTCTACACGGCCTCGGCCGACAGCAATGGCGACCGCGGCTTCACGCCCGACGAGATCTCGCTCGCGGTGGCCTTCGCCTACTGGTGCCTGCCGCAAGTGCTTTTCTACGCCCTGTACACGCTCTTCGGCGAGGTGCTCAACGCCCGCCGCGTCTTCGGTCCGTTCACCTGGGCGCCCGCGATCAACAACGTCGTCGCGATCGGCGGCATGATCGCCTTCGGGCTGATGTTCGACGTCGATGTCTCCGACGCGACCGCCTGGACTCCTGCGATGATCGCGGTGCTCGGCGGCACCGCCACCCTCGGCGTCGCCGCGCAGGCCTTCGTGCTCGTGCTGTTCTGGCGCCGCGCCGGGCTGCGCTACCGCCCCGACTTCCGCTGGCGCGGAGCCGGGCTCGGAGCGACGGGCCGGGCCGCGGGCTGGGTCTTCGCGATGATCATCGTCATGCAGGTCGGCGGCATCGTGCAGACCCGCGTCGCCTCGATCGCGGCCACCCCCGACGATGCGTCGCTCATGGTGATGCGCACAGCGTGGCTGCTCTTCATGCTGCCGCACTCTGTCGTGGTGGTCTCGCTCGTCACCGCGTACCTCACGCGTATGAGCACTCACGCGCGCGATGGCGACCGCGAGTCGGTGCGCGTCGACACCACCGAGGCGATCCGTCTCACCGGCCTGTTCATGACGCTCGCCACGGTGGGGCTCATCGCCGTGGCCGTGCCCTTCGGCCGCATCTTCGACGCCGCCGCGGTCGACCAGATCGCGATCGTGCTCATCGCGTTCGTCGTCGGTCTCGTGCCATTCAGCGTGTACTTCGTCATGCAGCGCGTCTTCTACGCGATCGACGACACGCGCGCCGCCTTCTGGCTGCAGGCGGCCCACACCCTGTTCTTCATCGTCGGCGCACTGTTCTGCAGCCTGCTGCCGACGGCGTGGATCGTGCCGGGCATCGGTCTCGTGACGTCGGCCGCGGCCTTCTTCCAGATGATCATCGGTGGAGCATCCCTGCGTCGTCGTATCGGTTCGCTGGATGCCGCTCTCATCGCCCGTCGCACCGCTCAGTTCTTCGCCGCCGGTGTCGCATCGCTGCTCATCGGCCTGCTCATCGGGTGGTCGCTCGGCACGCTCGCCGAGAGCGGATTCGCACGGGACACGGTCGGCGGCGCGGCCGCGAGCATTGTGCTCATCGGGCTGCCGATGATCGCCGTCTACGGCGGCACGCTGCTCGCGCTGCGGGTGCCCGAGGCCACGCGCGCGCTCGCCCTCGTGCGCGACCGCCTCGCCCGGTGAACCCCCGGTGAACTCCCGCGGCGTCGGAATAGCCGCGGCCTATGCTGGGTTACTGCTCGTGTCGGGCACACGCGCCCGCTCGTCGACCTCGTGAGGAACACCATGCGTCACGTCATCATCATCGGCTCCGGCCCGGCCGGGTACACGGCCGCGATCTATGCGGCACGCGCCAATCTCGCCCCGCTCGTCATCGCGAGCTCGGTCGAGTTCGGCGGAGAGCTGATGAAGACCACCGAGGTCGAGAACTTCCCGGGCTTCCCCGACGGCATCATGGGCCCCGACCTCATGACCCGCATGCAGCAGCAGGCGGAGAAGTTCGGCGCCGAGATCGTCTACGACGACGTCGTCTCGCTCGAGCTCGACGGCCCCGTGAAGGCCGTGACCCTCGGCAACGGCGATCGCCACGAGGCCCACGCCGTCATCTACGCGACGGGGTCGGCCTATCGCAAGCTCGGCCTGGCCGACGAAGACCGGTTGAGCGGCTACGGCGTCTCATGGTGCGCCACGTGCGACGGGGCGTTCTTCCGTCAGAAGACGGTGGCCGTCATCGGCGGCGGCGACTCGGCGATGGAGGAAGCAACATTCCTCACCCGGTTCGTCGACAAGGTGTACCTGATCCACCGCAGCGAGACCTTCCGTGCCTCGGCCGCGATGCTCGACCGGGCCACGGCCGATCCGAAGATCGAGTTCATCATGAACGCGCGCGTCGAGCAGATCCTCGGCGCCGACCTGGTGAGCGGCATCGGCATCGTCGACACCGTGTCGGGCGAGCAGCGCGTGCTCGATGTGCAGGGCGTCTTCGTCGCGATCGGCGCCGACCCGCGCACCCACCTCGTGCACGGCATCCTCGACCTCACCGAGCAGGGCACGATCGCGGTGGATGGCCGCTCGTCGCGCACGAGCGTCGAGGGTGTCTTCGCCGCGGGTGATGTGGTCGACCCCACCTACAAGCAGGCGATCACCGCCGCCGGCAGCGGCACGGTGGCCGCGCTCGACGCGCAGCACTATCTCGAGACCGTCCACGACGCCAGCCGCGCCGCGGCCACCGCGTCGGCCTGAACCGACCACCTGAATCACAAGGAGAACCCATGAGCACGCGCGATGTGACCGACGCCACCTTCGAGGCCGAGGTGCTGAAGAACGAGAAGACGATCATGGTCGACTTCTGGGCCGAGTGGTGCGGGCCCTGCCGCGCCGTCTCGCCGATCCTCGATGCGATCGCCGCCGAGCACCCCGACAAGCTCGAGATCGTCAAGCTCGACGTCGACGCCAACCCCGAGACCGCCATGAAGTACCAGATCACCTCGATCCCCGCGATGAAGGTCTTCCGCGGCGGCGAGGTCGTCAAGACCGTCATCGGCGCCAAGCCGAAGCCGGCGCTCGAGGCCGACCTGGCCGAGTTCCTGGCCTGAGCCGCCGTCGCCGAAAGGCCCGCCCCCACGATGCGGGGGCGGGCCTTTCGGCGTCCGGCCCGTATTCTTGATCGCACGTGCTCCTGAGGGGCGACCGTCGCGTCGCCCTGCACCGGCGCACGCCGACCAGCGAGCAGGGGCACAGCATGACGATCTCCCGCGAGGGCACGAACCTCGACCCGTGGTACGGGCACTATGCCGCGCGCACGTCGGGCCTGAGCGCCTCCGAGGTGCGCGCTCTCTTCGCGGTGGCCTCGCGGCCCGAGGTCGTCTCCCTCGCCGGCGGCATGCCCTACGTGTCGGCCTTGCCCCTCGAGACCATCACGGCGTCGATGGATCGCGTCATGCGCGATCGCGGCTCCTCGGCACTGCAGTACGGCTCGGGTCAGGGCACTCCCGAGCTGCGCGAGCACATCCTCGAGATCATGGCCCTCGAGGGCATCCACGCGGGCGTCGACGACGTCGTCGTGACGACGGGCTCGCAGCAGGCGCTCGACCTCGTCGCCAAGCTCTTCCTCGACCCCGGCGATGTGGTGCTCGCCGAGTCGCCCTCCTATGTCGGCGCGATGGGCATCTTCCGGTCGTACCAGGCCGAGGTGGCGCACATCGCGATGGATGCCGACGGCATGATCCCGGCGGCCCTCAGCGAGCGCATCCAGTCGCTGCGGGCCGCGGGCAAGCAGCTCAAGCTGCTCTACCTGATCCCGAACTTCCACAACCCGGGCGGCGTGACGCTCTCGAGCGAGCGCCGCCTCGAGATCATCGATATCGCCCGCTCGGAGGGCGTCCTTATTCTCGAAGACAACCCTTACGGGTTGCTCTGGTTCGATCGACCGGCTCCCGCGGCGATGCGCAGCGTCGAGACCGACGGCATCGTGTACCTCGGCTCGTTCTCGAAGACGCTCGCCCCCGGCTTCCGGGTGGGGTGGGCGCTCGCGCCGCACGCCATCCGCGAAAAGCTCGTGCTCGCGGCCGAGGCCGCGATCCTCAGCCCCAGCTCGCTCAACCAGATGGTCATCAGCGACTACCTCGACCGGGCCGATTGGCGCGGCCAGATCGACGTCTTCCGGTCGCTCTACCGCGACCGCCGAGACGCCATGATCGAGGCCCTCGAGCAGCACCTGCCCGACCTCAGCTGGACGATCCCGAACGGTGGCTTCTACGTCTGGGTGAACCTCACCGAGGGGCTCGACGCGAAGGCCATGCTGCCCCGCGCGGTGAAAGAGCTCGTCGCCTACACCCCCGGCACCGCCTTCTTCGCCGACGGCTCGGGCCGGGCCAATCTGCGCCTCGCGTTCTGCTATCCGCCCCCCGCCGAGATCCGCGAGGGCATCCGCCGCCTCGCGACGGTCGTGCGCGGCGAGCAAGAGCTGCTCGAAACCTTCGCGACGACCGGGCCGATCCCCGCGATCGCCTACGACCCCCACGTGGCGAGCCCGCCGCCAAACCTCTCATGAGCACGGATGCTGCGCCGCCGATCGGCGCCCCCGACGCCGCGGCGGCTCGCCGTGTGGTCGTGCTCGCCGGTGGCATCTCGCACGAGCGCGACATCTCGCTGAAGTCGGGTCGCCGGGTCGCCGACGGCCTCGCCGCCCACGGGCTCGAGGTGACGCTGCTCGACCCCGATGCGGCGCTGCTGCCTGCCCTGCTCGCCGACCGGCCCGACGTCGTGTGGCCGACCCTGCACGGCGCGAGCGGAGAAGACGGGGCGCTGCGCAGCCTGCTCGAGTTTCTCGGCCTGCCCTACGTCGGGTCGTCGGCGAGCTCGACCCGTCTCGCGTGGGACAAGCCGCGCGCGAAGACGATCGTCGAGCGGGCGGGAGTGCCGACCCCGCACTCGATCGCGCTCACCCGCGACGCGTTCCGCGAGCTCGGCGCCGAGAGCGTGCTCGCCGTCGTGCGGGGCGAACTGCCCCCACCGGTCGCCGTCAAGCCCGCTCAGGGCGGCTCGGCCCAGGGGGTGAGCCTCGTCGACACCGACGACGAGCTGCGGCGGGCGATGGTGCTCGCCTACACCTACTGCGACGTCGCGCTCATCGAGCAGCGCATCACGGGCGTCGAGGTGGCGATCGGCATCATCGACACGGGCGACGGCCCGGTAGCGCTGCCCGCCGTCGAGATCGAGCCCCTCTCGGGGGTGTACGGCTTCGAGGCCCGCTACAACGCGGGTGAGACCCGGTTCTACGCCCCCGCCCGTATCGACGACGCCACCGCCGCACGTGCGACCGAGGTCGCCCTCCTGGCGCACCGCGCGCTGGGCCTGCGGCACATCAGCCGCATCGACCTCATCATCGATGGGGCGGGCACCCCGTGGTTCCTCGAGGCGAGCGTCATGCCCGGCCTGACCGAAACCTCGACCTTCGCCCTCGCGCTCGAAGCCGCGGGGCATGACGTGGGCTGGGTCTACGCTGAGCTGGCGCAGGCCGCCGTGCGCGACGCTCGGCGCTAGCGGTCGCCGCGACGGCGCGACTCAGCGGAAGCCGTCGTCGCCGAGCTCGCCGAGAATGCGGTTGAGGTCGGCGACGGTCGCGAAGTCGATGACGAGCGAGCCCTTCTTCTGGCCCAGCGAGATCGAGACTCGCGTGTTGAGCCGGTCGCCGAGGCGCTCGGCGATCTCGTTGAGCTGACCCTGCTTCGAGCCCGCCGCGGGCTTCTTCGCGGCCTTGGTGGCCGAACCCGCTGCGCTCAGCAGGGCGGCGGCCGCCTCGGCCTGACGCACCGAGAGCTCTTCGTTGACGATCTTGTCCGACAGCCTGAGCATCGCCTCCGGGCTTCCGGCGGCGAGGATCGCACGCGCGTGACCCGGCGTCAGCACGCCGGCGGCGACGCGCGCCTGCACGGGCTGAGGCAGCTTGAGCAGCCGGAGGGTGTTGGTGATCTGCGGGCGAGAGCGGCCGAGGCGCTCGGCGAGCACCTCCTGGGTGATGCCGAAGTCTTCGAGCAGCTGCTGGTAGGCACTCGCCTCCTCCAGCGCGTTGAGCTGCGCGCGGTGGAGGTTCTCGAGCAGGGCATCCCGCAGCATGTTGTCATCGCTCGTGTTGCGCACGATCGCGGGGATCGCGTCGAGGCCGGCGAGGGTGGATGCCCGCAGCCGTCGCTCGCCCATGATGAGCTCGTAGGCGGGCTCTCCTGGCTGGGCCCCCGCGCGCTCGCGCACGACGATGGGCTGCAGCACCCCGAACTCGCGCACGGAGTGCACGAGCTCGGCCAGCTCCTCCTCGCGGAACTCGGTGCGGGGCTGCTGCGGGTTCGGCACGATGTCGCTCGGCGCGATGGCCGCGAGTCGAGCACCGGGCACGGCGGCGAGCTGCTCGCCCGCGGTGGGGGCGGGGGAGGGGAAGAACACATCGACGGGGCGCTCGCCCTCGCCGGTGGGGATGAGGGCGCCGATGCCGCGGCCCAGTCCGGTGCGCTTCTGGGCCATCAGGCTGCCTCTCCTCGGCGGGCGATCTCGGCGGCGGCCTCGAGGTACGACAGCGAGCCGGGCGAGCCCTCGTCGTAGCTGATGACGCTCTGACCGTAGCTCGGCGCCTCGCTGATGCGCACCGAGCGGGGGATGAGGGTGTCGAGCACCTGCTCGGGGAAGTGCTCGCGCACGTCTTGGACCACCTGGTTCGCGAGATTGGTGCGCGAGTCGTACATCGTCAGAAGGATCGTCGACACGCGCAGCTGCGGGTTCAGGTGACGCTCGATGAGCTGGATGCTGTTGAGCAGCTGGCTGAGCCCCTCGAGGGCGTAGTACTCGCACTGGATGGGGATGAGCACCTCGCGCGCCGCCACGAACGCGTTGATGGTGAGCAGCCCGAGCGAGGGCGGGCAGTCGATGAACACGTAGTGGAAGGGCTCGTCGCTCGCCGCGAGGAAGGCGTCGAGGGCCGTGCGCAGGCGCTGCTCGCGCGCGACGAGCGACACGAGCTCGATCTCGGCCCCCGCGAGGTGGATCGTCGCCGGCACGCAGTAGAGGTGCTCGAACTCCGGGCTCTTCTGCACCACCTCGGCGAGCGGCGAGTCGCCGACGACGACGTCGTAGACGCTCGGCGTCTCGGCTCGATGCTCGACGCCGAGGGCCGTCGAGGCGTTGCCCTGCGGGTCGAGGTCGATGACGAGCACTCGTGCCCCCGAGCGCGCCAGCGCCGCCGCGAGGTTGACGGTCGTGGTCGTCTTGCCGACGCCGCCCTTCTGGTTCGACACCGTGAAGACCCGGGTCGCGGCCGGCAGCGGCAGGCTGGTCGCCTCGAGGGCGATGCGACGCCGGGTGATCTCGGCGACCTCCCGCGCCAGCGGCGTGGTCTCGTCGTACGGTCCCTCGGTCGTCACTGATGAGCCTCCCGCTCGAATGTTTCACGTGAAACGGGCGCCGTTCGACGGCGCCCCCGGGTCATCCCCGCCGCGGTCAGGAACCGCGCAGGCGTCAGGATGCCCCGCCTACTGTAGCCCGAAACAGACGGGTCACCTCGGGCACGATGCCCCGGCCCAGTTCGAGCACCTCGACACCGCTCACCCGGTGGCGACGCAGCACGGTCGACGCGGCGGCGATCTCTTCCGCGACACGCGCCCCCTTGAGCAGCACGAGCTCGCCGCCCGGCCGCAGCAGGGGAGCAGTCATCGGGATCAGCTTGCTGAGGGCGCTGACGGCCCGCGCCGTGACCTGATCGAAAGGCCCCGCATCGACCGCCTCCTCGGCACGTGCCCGCAGTACCGAGACGTTGGTCAGCCCGAGTCGAGCGGTCTCGTCGCGCAGCCAGTCGACGCGCCGCTCCATCGGTTCGATGAGCGTGAACGAGACATCGGGCCGAACGAGCGCGAGCACGAGCCCGGGGAGGCCGGCCCCGCTGCCGACGTCGGCGACTCGGCCGCCCGAGTACAGGTACGGCGCGACGACCGCGCAGTTGATGATGTGCCGCGACCAGAGGCGCGCGGCCTCGAGCGGGCCGATCAGGCCGAGCGGCTCGCCGTAGCGGGCGAGGTCTGCGGTGAACCGACGAGCTGCCTCGATGTGCTCGCCGAAGACTCCCGCGGCCCCCGGAGGCTCCGCCTCGACGACCGGCGTGACGTCGGGGGAGAGGTCGGCATGCGGCTCGGCCGCCGCCGATGTTTCACGTGAAACGGTGGGCTCGTCCTCAGCCACGACGGATGACGGTGTGGCGCTCGGCGCCCTCGCCCTCCGACTCGGAGGTGAAGCCGCGTTCGCCCACCAGGTCGTGCACGAGCTTGCGCTCGTAGCTCGACATCGGGGGGAGGGCGGCCGACGAAGCGCCAGCCTCGATGCGCTCGACCGCTCGATCGACGAGGCGCTGCAGCTCTTCGGCACGGGCGTCGCGCGAGCCGGCGATGTCGAGGATCAGGCGCGAGAACTCGCCCGTGCGAGCGTGCACCGCGAGCCGTGTGAGTTCTTGCAGGGCCGAGACGGTGTCGGGCTTCGAGAGCGTGCGCAGGGCATCCTGCTCGTCAGCCTCGATCGACAGGTACACCCGGCCGGCACGCGTCGCAATCTCGATGTCGCCGTCGAGGTCGGCGAGGTCGAGCAGCTCTTCGAGGTAGTCGGCCGCGATGTCGCCCTCGTCGGGGCCCGCTGCACTTGCCAGGTCGGCGTCGATCGTGGTCGGCTCGTCGACGAGGGGTTCGGTGATGTCGGTCATGGTCTAACGACCACCCTTCTTCTTCGCCCGGTTCTTGCTGACGGGCTGCGGGCGCTGGGTCTTCTTGGGCTCCTCGACGGCGATCGTGCCCTCGGCCTCATCGGCGGGCTCGACGATGCCGCGCCGCTGGCGCTTCTTCGCGAGCCGCGCCTCGCGGGCGAGTGCGGCATCGCTGCCGGGAGTAGGCATGTTCCGGATGACGATGAACTGCTGCACCATCGTCCAGATGTTGGAGACGAACCAGTAGAACATCACGCCGAGCGGGAAGGCGACGCCCGAGAAGAGGAACACCACCGGGAGGATGTACAGCAGGATGCGCTGCTGCCGGTACATCGGCGAAGCCTTCATCTCGGGGCTCTGGTTCTTCGACATGATCTGCAGCTGGGTGATGAACTGCGACGCCGTCATGAGCACGATGAGCACCGCCGCGATGACGATGACCCAGACGTTGCCATCGTTGTTCACCATGGTCGAGCCGAGGGGGGCGATGCCGAAGAGCGTCGCCCGGCCGAACTCCGCCGAGAGCTGCTCGTTGAGCAGGCCCACGCCCGAGAGCCCGTTGAACGAGCTGTTGAGCACCGAGAACAGGCCGAAGAAGATCGGCATCTGCAGAAGGATCGGCAGGCACGACGAGAGCGGGTTCGTGCCGTGCTTCTTGTAGAGCGCCATGGTGTCGCGCGACATGGCCTCGCGGGAGAACTGGTCGCGCTTGCCCTTGTACTTGTCTTGGATCTTCTTGAGCTCGGGCGAGATCTCGAGCATCTTGCGCTGGTTCTTGATCTGCCGGACGAAGATGGGGATGAGGGCCGCACGCACGACGACGACGAGGCCGGCGATCGAGAGCACCCAGGTCAGGCCCGCCTCGCTCTCGAGACCGATAGCCGTGAAGAGCGTGTGGAAGCCCACGAGGATCGCCTCGATAGCCCACTTGATGGGCCAGAGGATGATGGCGAAGATGTCCATGGTGGCGGCTTATGCCTTTCTGTCGAGCACGATCAGGCCCCAGCGGGTTCGGCGGTAGGGGGAGTTCTCGGCCACGGGCCAGTCGTCGATGCCGCCCTCGGCCCACGGATGGCAGCGCGCGAGCCTCCGGGTGGCCAGCCATCCGCCCTTCGCGACACCGTGCTCTTGCACCGAGCCGAGCGCGTAGGCGGAGCAGCTGGGGTAGTACCGGCAGACATCGCCGTACAGCGGCGAGATGACCGCGCGGTAGGCGCGCAGCACGACGACGACGACGTTGCGCGGCACGAGACCCACGATGCGCACGGCGCGCCCGAGCGATGCGTTCATGATGCCGCCACCGCCCGTCGCAATCCGTCGCCGATCTCCGCCCGCAGGGTATCCCACGAGACCACGTCCGAACCCGGGAGCGCTCGGACGACGATCACGTCGGAGGCGGGGATGGCGATCATCGCACCGGCGCAGATGGCCTGGATGCGGCGGCGAACCCGGTTGCGCACGACGGCGCCGCCGACCTGCTTCGAGACGACGACACCGAATCGTGGGCCGCCGACCTCGCCGGTCAGTCGATAGAGCACCGCGTGCGGCGTGCTCGTCCGGCGTCCTCGACGCACGATGCGGCGGAAGTCATCGCCCCGGACGATCCGGTGTGCTCGCGGGAGCACCGTGGTGCTTAGGCGGAGAGTTCGGTGCGGCCCTTGCGGCGGCGCGCAGCGAGGATGGAGCGGCCAGCGCGGGTGCGCATGCGCAGACGGAAGCCGTGAACCTTCGCGCGACGGCGGTTGTTCGGCTGGAAGGTGCGCTTGGTCATGGTTCTCTCCTCGGCCCCAGGGGCCAGCGACGACGGAACAGGGATGTCCGATCGCTGCGAGTCAGGTCCGGACAGAAGTCAACCGGTTAACAATAGGTCCCGACCCCTCTCGGGTCAAACCGCTCCACGAGCGAGGCGCATTATCCACATGATGTGCACAGTGCGTTGGTAACGACGCGCCGCCCCGGATTACAGTAGGCACCAGTCTCCCGGACGCACCCGTGCGATCCGGACCCACTGTTATCCACAGCCCCGTTCACCACTGCGGGGCGACCAAGAACCCTACCGAAGGAGCGCCGCGATGCCGGACGAGACCGATTCCCCGCACGAACTGTGGGAGTCGGTGAAGGCGGCGCTCACCGCTGACGATCGCATCACGCCCCAGCTGCACGGCTTCATCAACCTCGTCGAGCCGCGCGGCGTCATGGCGGGCACCCTCTACCTCGAAGTGCCGAACGAGCTGACGCGCGGCATGCTCGAGCAGCGCATCCGGCTGCCCCTGCTCAGCGCTCTGACGAGCACGGCAGGTGAGACGGTCTCGAGCTTCGCGATCGTCGTGAACCCCGAGATCCAGAACGAGAGCCTCGAGTCGACCTCCGAGCCCATGGAGCAGAGCGCGTCGTACATCGAGCAGTCCGTCGCGCCGGCACCGGCCGAAGCATCGGGGCGCCGGGGGGATAGCCGGCTCAACGACAAGTACAGCTTCGACAACTTCGTCATCGGCGGCTCCAACCGGTTCGCCCACGCTGCGGCGGTCGCGGTCGCCGAAGCGCCGGCGAAGGCCTACAACCCGCTCTTCATCTACGGCGAGTCGGGGCTGGGCAAGACCCACCTGCTGCACGCGATCGGCCACTACGCCGAGAGCCTGTATCCGGGCATCCGCGTGCGGTACGTCTCGAGCGAGGAGTTCACGAACGACTTCATCAACTCGATCGCGAACAACCGGGCGAGCCTGTTCCAATCGCGCTACCGCGAGATCGACATCCTGCTCATCGACGACATCCAGTTCCTCCAGGGAAAGGACTCGACGCAGGAGGCCTTCTTCCACACCTTCAACACCCTGCATGACCACAACAAGCAGGTCGTCATCACGAGCGATCTGCCGCCCAAGCACCTCACGGGTTTCGAAGACCGCATGCGCAGCCGCTTCGAGTGGGGGCTCATCACCGACGTGCAGGCGCCCGATCTCGAGACGCGCATCGCGATCCTGCGCAAGAAGGCTCAGAACGACAAGCTGCAGGTTCGGGATGACGTGCTCGAGTACATCGCCTCGAAGGTGTCGAGCAACATCCGCGAGCTCGAGGGCACGCTCATTCGCGTCACGGCCTTCGCGAACCTCAATCGCACCCCCGTCGACATGCAGCTCGTGCAGACCGTGCTGAAAGATCTGATCACGCTCGACGAGGACAACGTGATCGCACCGGTCGACATCATCAATCACACGGCCGCCTACTTCAAGCTCACCGTCGACGACCTCTACGGCTCCTCCCGTTCGCAAGCCGTCGCGACGGCTCGGCAGATCGCGATGTACCTGTGCCGCGAGCTCACGAACTTGTCGCTGCCGAAGATCGGGCAGCTGTTCGGCAATCGCGACCACACCACCGTGATGTACGCGAACAAGAAGATCAGCGACCTCATGAAGGAGCGGCGCTCGATCTACAACCAGGTCACCGAGCTCACCAGCCGCATCAAGCAGAACCACCGCTACGGCTGATCGCCGCTGGGCGGATGCGGGGGTATGAGAGCCTCGCCACAGCCAACGTCCAGTTTCACTGCACGTTTCGCACACTGGGGACAGCCTGTGGATAACTTGCTCTCAACATGGGGACGATCTGTTGACGATCACGCCGAGGGTGTGAAAGCCGATCAGAGCAGAACGGGGTTGTCCCCGTCTCGCCGCTCCGGCATCCCCGCCCTGTGCACATCTTCCACGCGTGTAGTTCCGCAGGATGCCGTGCTGCTTGCGGAGTTATCCACACTGTGAACAGGGGTTAATGATGGTGTTCCTCTTCTCTCTTCACTGATGGATGAGGGATAACTTTTCGAGTCCGAACCCCGGCAACCGCCCGCACACGCGCTGTGCCAGTATGGAAGGCCCCGGGTGCCGGGCAGGGTTCGACCGAAGAAGGAGCAGCCGCGTGAAGTTCCAGGTCAATCGCGACGTGTTCAGCGAAGCGGTGTCGTTCGCGGTCAAGCTGCTGCCGCAGCGCACCACCCTCCCGATCCTGAGCGGTGTGTTGCTGCGGGCCGAGGGCTCGACCGTCACGCTGTCATCGTTCGACTACGAAGTGTCGGCGCAGACCTCGATCACCGCCGATGTCACGGAAGACGGCACCGTGCTCGTCTCGGGCCGGCTGCTCGCCGAGATCGCCTCGCGCCTGCCGAACGCCCCGGTCGAATTCACGACCGATGAGGGCAAGATCGCCGTGCGCTGCGGCTCGGCGCGCTTCACGCTCTCGAGCATGCCGGTCGAGGAGTATCCGAGCCTGCCCGTCGTCGATGGTGCCAGCGGGGTGCTTCCCGGCGATGCGTTCTCCGACGCCGTGGGCCAGGTCGCCGTGGCCGCGTCGCGCGACGACGTGACCCCGGTCATCACCGGCGTGCAGCTCGAGATCGCCGACAACCGACTGTCTCTCGTCGCGACCGACCGGTACCGCGTCGCGGTGCGCGAGATCGACTGGGAGTCCTCCGCTGTCGCCGAGGGCGTCACGGCACTCGTGCCCTCGCGCACCCTCTCCGAGATCGGCAAGATCTTCGCGCACGCGACGACGGTCACGGTCACGATCGTCAGCGGTGGTGATCGCGAGCTCATCGCCTTCTCCGCCGACCAGAAGACCGTCACCTCCTTGCTCATCAAGGGCAACTTCCCGCCGGTGAAGCGGTTGTTCCCCGAGACCGTCGAGAACTACGCCGTCATGAACACGGCAGAGCTCATCGAATCGACACGGCGCGTGCAGCTGGTCCTCGAGCGCGACGCCGCTCTGCGGTACAGCTTCTCTGACGACGGCCTCACCCTCGAAGCCATCGGCTCCGAGAACGCCCAGGCCTCTGAGACCATCGATGCTCACCTCACGGGCGGCGACACCACGGTCTCACTCAAGCCGCAGTTCTTGATCGATGGTCTCTCGGCGGTGCACAGCGAGTTCGTGCGCATCTCGTTCACGAAGACCGACAACCCGAACAAGCCGGGCCCCGTGCTCATCACGAGCCAGTCGTCGAAAGACCAGCCGGGCACCGACAACTACCGCTACCTGCTGCAGCCCAACCTGCTGCTGCGCTGACGCGCGTGCACGTCACGCACCTCTCGCTCGCCGACTTCCGCAACTACGTTCGTGCCGATGTCGAGCTCGCGCCTGGCGCAGTGCTGTTCGTGGGGCGCAACGGGCAGGGCAAGACGAACCTCGTCGAGGCCATCGCCTATGCGGGCTCCGCGGCATCGCATCGGGTGTCGAGCGATCACGCGCTCATCCGCTTCGGCGCCGAGACCGGCATCGTGCGGGTCAGGATTCAGCATGCCGATCGCGCGGTGGTCATCGAGATCGAGCTGAACCGGGCATCCCCCAATCGAGCCCAGGCCAACGGGTCGAGCGTGCGGATGCGCGATCTGCCCCGGTACTTCGCGAGCGTCATCTTCGCGCCCGAAGACCTCTCTCTCGTCCGCGGCGACCCGGGCGTCCGCCGGTCGTTCCTCGACACCCTCGTCGTGCAGCGCACGCCCCGCTTCGCGGGGGTCATCTCCGACTTCGAGCGCGTGGTGCGGCAGCGCAACTCGCTACTCAAGTCGGCGCGCGCGTCGCGTCTGCCGGTCGACGCGCTCACGACTCTCGACGTCTGGGATGAGCGGCTGGTCAGCCTCGGTACCGAGCTCATCATGGCGCGCGCCGATCTGGTCGACGCTCTGCGCCCTCATGTCGCGCGCGCCTACGGCGCGGTGGCGGGCGACGACCACCTCACGCGCATGACCATGCGTCTGAGCGTGGATGGCGAGGGCGACGATGCGGGTGACGGCGACCGTGATGATGCCCGTCCCGCTGCCGAGGGCGTCGAGACTGCGGGGGAGGAGGCCGGCCGGATCGCCGCCCGGTTCCGCGCCCGGCTCGCAGAGTTGCGCCGCGCCGAGCTCGATCGGGCAGTCACGCTCGTAGGGCCGCACCGCGACGACCTCGTGCTCGAGCTCAACGGTCTTCCGGCGCGCGGGTACGCCAGCCATGGTGAGAGCTGGTCGTACGCGCTCGCCCTCAAGCTCGCCTCCGCCGAGGTGCTGCGGGCCGAGTCCGTCGCCGGCGACCCCGTGCTCATCCTCGACGACGTCTTCGCCGAGCTCGACGAAGGCCGACGTGAACGCCTCGCCGATGCCGTCGGCGGATTCGAGCAGGTGCTCATCACGGCCGCGGTGGGCGCCGACGTGCCCGAGCGCCTCGCGGCGACGCGCATCGGTATCGCCGCCGGCACGATCTCGGAAGACGCGTGATGGTCGACGAGGCGTCCCCGCCGCCGCCGGAGAGCACCGGGGCGGCAGACCGTGATCCGCCCGAGTCGGAGGCGAGCGCCGTCTACCGCCGATTGCGGCGGGTCTTCGGCGACCCGGCGCTGCGGTCGTCGGATGCCCGCAAGCGAGCCACGCGCATCCCCGGCGACTCCGCCCCCTTCGGTGCTGGCCGCGACCCCTCGGGCCTCGGCGACGTGCTCGACTCGATGACGCGCACCCTCGGCTGGTCGTCGCCGCTCGCTCGCGGAGAGCTGCTGACCGCGTGGCCCGAGCTCGTGGGCGCCGATATCGCCGCGCACTCCGAGCCCGCCGGCATCGACGACGGCGTGCTCACGGTGCAGTGCGACTCGACGGCCTGGGCCACGCAACTGCGCATCATGCGGGCCGAGATCCTCACCACGATCCTGCGTCGATATCCGGATGCGCAGGTCACGAGCATCCGGTTCAGCGGGCCCGGCGCCCCGAGCTGGAAGAGGGGGCCGCGCTCGGTTCCCGGCCGCGGCCCCCGCGACACCTACGGCTGAGCGCTCAGGCCCGCGAAAACAAATCACTCCACCCAGGGTGAGATATCTCCCCAGAGGGCCGTTCTGACGGCTCCCAGAGGCCATTTCTTGGTAGGATGGTCCCGCCACACGGGGCGCCATCCATGCCCCCCTGATCGGCCACCAGCGATCGACTCGGCGGGAGCGCACTTCCATATGACCATCTCGTCCCCCGGCAGCACGCCGAACACCCCGACGCCGCGCAACGACCACAGCTACGGTGCCGGAGACATCCAGGTGCTCGAGGGCCTCGAAGCGGTGCGCAAGCGCCCCGGCATGTACATCGGCTCGACAGGCCCGCGCGGTCTGCATCACCTCGTGTACGAGATCGTCGACAACTCCGTCGACGAGGCCCTCGCCGGCCACTGCGACACCATCCATGTCACGCTGCTCGCCGACGGCGGGGTCAGGGTCGTCGACAACGGCCGCGGCATCCCCGTCGACGAGCACCCGGTCGAGAAGAAGTCGACCGTCGAGGTCGTGCTCACGATCCTGCACGCCGGCGGAAAGTTCGGCGGCGGAGGGTACGCCGTGTCGGGCGGGCTCCACGGTGTCGGCAGCTCGGTCGTCAACGCGCTCTCCGAGCGCCTCGCCGTTGAGGTGCGCCGGCAGGGCAACGTCTACGCGCAGACGTACCAGCACGGTGTTCCGGATGCTCCGCTCGCGAAGGGCGCGAAGACCGACGAGACCGGCACGACCATCTCCTTCTGGCCCAACGGCGAGATCTTCGAGACCACCGAGTTCGACTACGACACCCTGCGCACGCGCTTCCAGCAGATGGCCTTCCTCAACAAGGGTCTGCGCATCACCGTCGCCGACGAGCGGGTCGACCCCGAGGCGCCGGCCGATGCCGAGCCGCGGCGCGAGGAGTTCCTGTACGAGAAAGGCCTCGTCGACTACGTCGAGTTCTTGAACTCGGCCAAGAAGATCGAGGTCGTGCACCCCGAGATCATCTCGTTCGAGTCGGAGGACACCGAGCGGCGCATCGCGCTCGAGGTCGCCATGCAGTGGACGAACGCGTACTCCGAGTCGGTGCACACCTACGCCAACACGATCAACACGCACGAGGGCGGCACGCACGAGGAGGGCTTCCGCGCAGCGCTCACCACGCTCGTGAACAAGTACGCGCGTGACAAGGGCATCCTCAAGGAGAAAGACGAGAACCTCTCGGGCGACGATGTGCGCGAGGGCCTCACCGCCGTCATCTCCATCAAGCTCGGAGAGCCGCAGTTCGAAGGTCAGACGAAGACCAAGCTCGGCAACACCGAGGCGAAGTCGTTCGTGCAGAAGGTCGCGGGCGAGCACCTCGCCGACTGGTTCGAGCGCAACCCCGTGCAGGCGAAAGACGTCATCCGCAAGGCGCTGCAGGCATCCGCCGCGCGCATCGCCGCGCGCAAAGCGCGCGAGCAGACCCGCCGCAAGGGCCTGCTCGAGTCGGGCGGCATGCCCGGCAAGCTCAAAGACTGCCAGTCGAAAGACCCCTCGCTCAGCGAGATCTTCATCGTCGAGGGCGACTCCGCTGGCGGCTCTGCCGTGCAGGGTCGCAACCCCGAGACGCAGGCGATCCTGCCGCTGCGCGGCAAGATCCTCAACGTCGAGAAGGCGCGCCTCGACCGTGCGCTCGGCAATGCCGAAGTGCAGGCGATGATCACGGCCTTCGGCGCGGGCATCGGGGAGGACTTCGATCCCGACAAGGTGCGGTACCACAAGATCGTGCTCATGGCCGATGCCGACGTCGACGGGCAGCACATCACGACGCTGCTTCTGACACTGCTCTTCCGGTACATGCGACCGCTCATCGACCTCGGCTACGTGTACCTCGCGCAGCCGCCGCTCTACCGCCTCAAGTGGACGAACGCCGAGCACGAGTACGTCTACAGCGATCGCGAGCGCGATGTGCTGCTCGACTCCGGGTTGGCCGGCGGCAAGCGCATCCCGAAGGACAACGGCATCCAGCGCTACAAGGGTCTCGGCGAGATGAACCACCAGGAGCTGTGGGACACCACGATGAACCCGGCCTCGCGCACCCTGCTGCAGGTCACGCTCGAAGATGCTGCCGTCGCCGACAGCGTCTTCTCGACCCTCATGGGCGACGACGTCGAGCAGCGCCGCACGTTCATCCAGCAGAACGCGAAAGACGTGCGCTTCTTGGACATCTAGCGGCGGCCATCTCCCGGCGCCCGCCCCCGATCACACCACCACCGAAGGACTCCACTGATGGCAGACGACACCACGGGCACCGAGCCTGTCGACTACGGCCCCGGCGGCCGCGTGAACCAGGTCGACCTGCAGCTCGAGATGCAGCGTTCGTACCTCGACTACGCGATGAGCGTCATCGTCGGGCGCGCGCTGCCCGACGTGCGCGACGGCCTCAAGCCCGTGCACCGACGCGTCATCTACGCGATGTTCGACGGCGGGTACCGGCCCGACAAGGCGTACTCGAAGTGCTCGCGCGTCGTCGGCGACGTCATGGGGCAGTTCCACCCGCACGGCGACTCGGCGATCTACGACGCGCTCGTGCGCCTCGTGCAGCCGTGGTCGATGCGCTACCCGCTCGCCGCCGGCCAGGGCAACTTCGGCTCACCCGGCAACGACGGCGCAGCCGCCCCGCGGTACACCGAGACCAAGATGGCCCCGCTCGCCATGGAGATGGTGCGCGATATCGAGGAAGACACGGTCGACTTCCAAGACAACTACGACGGCCGCACGCGCGAGCCGAGCATCCTGCCCGCCCGATTCCCCAACCTCCTCGTGAACGGCTCGGTGGGCATCGCGGTCGGCATGGCCACGAACATCCCTCCCCACAACCTGCGCGAGGTCGCCTCGGCGGCGCTCTGGCACCTGCAGAACCCCGACGCCGACCGCGAGACCCTGCTCGACGCCATCCTGCAGCGGGTGAAGGGCCCCGACTTCCCGACCGGCGCGCAGATCCTCGGCGTCAAGGGCATCCACGACGCCTACCGCACGGGCCGCGGTTCGATCACGATGCGCGCGGTCGTGACCGTCGAAGAGATCCAGAACCGCACGTGCCTCGTCATCACCGAGCTGCCGTACCAGGTCAACCCCGACAACCTGGCGATCAAGATCGCCGACCTGGTGAAAGAGGGCAAGCTCGGCGGCATCGCCGACATCCGCGACGAGTCGTCGGGCCGCACGGGTCAGCGCCTCGTCATCGTGCTCAAGCGCGACGCCGTCGCGAAGGTCGTGCTCAACAACCTCTACAAGCACACGCAGCTGCAAGACAACTTCGGTGCCAACATGCTCGCGATCGTCGACGGCGTGCCGCGCACCCTGCCGATCGACGGCTTCATCACCTACTGGGTGACGCACCAGATCGAGGTCATCGTGCGCCGCACGGCGTTCCGCCTCGCGAAAGCCGAGGCCGACGCCCATATCCTGCGCGGTTACCTCAAAGCGCTGGATGCCCTCGACGAGGTCATCGCCCTCATCCGTCGCTCGCAGACCACGGAAGAAGCTCGCGACGGCCTGATGCAGCTGCTCGACGTCGACGAGCTGCAGGCGACGGCCATCCTGAACCTGCAGCTGCGCCGCCTCGCCGCACTCGAACGGCAGAAGATCCAGGATCAGGCGGAAGAGCTCGAGCGCCTCATCGCCGACTACCAGGCGATTCTCGCGAGCCCCGAGCGCCAGCGCTCGATCGTCTCCGACGAGCTGACAGAGATCGTCGACAAGTTCGGCGACGACCGCCGCACCGAGATCATGTTCGGCTTCGACGGCGACATGAGCGTCGAAGACCTGATCCCCGAAGAAGAGATGGTCGTCACCGTCACGCGCGGCGGGTACATCAAGCGCACGCGCAGCGACAACTACCGCTCGCAGCACCGCGGCGGCAAGGGTGTGAAGGGTGCGCAGCTGCGCGCCGATGACGTGGTCGAGCACTTCTTCGTCACGACGACGCACCACTGGCTGCTGTTCTTCACCACCACCGGGCGGGTCTACCGCCTCAAGGCCTACGAGGTGCAGGAGGCCGGCCGCGACGCCAAGGGCCAGCACGTCGCCAACCTGCTGGCGCTGCACCCCGACGAGGAGATCGCCCAGATCCTCGACATCCGCGACTACTCGGTCGCGCAGCACCTCGTGCTCGCGACGCGCAAGGGGCTCGTCAAGAAGACCGCGCTGACCGAGTACGACACCAACCGCACGGGCGGCATCATCGCCATCAACCTGCGCGAAGGAGACCAGCTCGTCTCGGCGATGCTCGCCGACGACTCCGACGACATCCTGCTCGTCTCCCGGCTCGGCATGTCGCTGCGGTTCACGGCCGACGACTCGGCGCTGCGCCCCATGGGGCGCTCCACCTCGGGTGTCACCGGCATGAAGTTCCGCGCCGGTGACGAGCTGCTCTCGGCATCGGTCGTCGGTGAGCGCGGCTTCGTGTTCGTCGTCACCGAAGGCGGCTACGCCAAGCGCACCGAGGTCGAGCAGTACCGCGTGCAGCAGCGCGGCGGCCTCGGCATCAAGGTCGCCAAGCTCAGCGACGATCGCGGCGCCCTCGCGGGCGGCCTCATCGTCGCCGACGACGACGAGGTGCTCGTGGTCATGCAAAATGGCAAGGTGGTACGCTCCTCGGTGGCCGAGGTGCCCGCCAAGGGCCGCGACACGATGGGTGTCGTGTTCGCCCGGCCCGACGACGACGACCGCATCATCGCGATCGCCCGGAACAGCGAGCGGAACCTCGTCGATCCAGACGGCGAGCCCGCGGCGAACACTGAGGTCGTCGAGAACCCCGACACCACCGAGGCCGCACCCGTGGCCGAGGTCGGAAAGGACGAGAACGAGTGAGTACTGTCGCCGAGAAGCTGCAGCGCAAGTCGCAGCGCCAGACCCCGACGAAGCAGGTTCGTCTCAAGCTCGTCTACATCGACTTCTGGTCGGCGGTGAAGCTGTCGTTCCTCGTCGCCGTGTGTGGTGCGGTGCTGCTGCTCGTCGCCACCTTCTTCGTGTGGATCGTGCTCAACTCGCTCGGCGTCATCGAGCAGGTCGACTCGGTCTTCGCCGACATCATCGGTGAAGACGCCGCGAGCCTCGCGAGCATCTTCTCGCTCGGCCAGGTCATGTTCTTCGCCACCATCGTCGCGCTGCTCAACGTCGTCGGCGGCACCGCCATCGGGGCCATCAGCGCCCTGCTCTACAACCTCAGCGTGCGGCTCACGGGCGGCCTGCTCGTGGGTTTCACCAACAACTGATCGCACCCTCGCCCGAATTGGGAGAGGGTGACCGGATGCAGTACAGTCGTATCCGGTCTCCCGGGGATATAGCTCAGGCGGTTAGAGCGCTTCGCTGATAACGAAGAGGTCCGAGGTTCAAGTCCTCGTATCCCCACTGTATTTATGATCGCGCCGCCGCTACTGCGGCGCGATGCCGCTTCCGCGAGACGAGCGCGGTCGTCTCGCTTCGCGTCGCGACCACGGGATGCTCGGATCGGCTTCTGCGGCGCGATGCCGCTTCCGCGAGACGAGCGCGGTCGTCTCGCTTCGCGTCGCGACCACGGGATGCTCGGATCGGCTTCTGCGGCGTGACGGCGCTTCCGCGTCGCGAGCGCGGTCGCGACGCTTCGCGTCTCGTATACGAGCAACCCGTTCGCTCGAGCGGTCGAGGCGCAGGGTTCCTCGGCTCCTCGCTCTCGTCGCCATTCGGTAGACTGATCGGCGGTTCGGGGCCTTAGCTCAATTGGTAGAGCGCCTGCTTTGCAAGCAGGAGGTCAGGAGTTCGATTCTCCTAGGCTCCACTGGTTTGTTGATCGCGCCGCCGCTCCTGCGGCGCGATGCCGCTTCCGCGTCGCGAGCGCGGTCGCGACGCTTCGCGTTTCTGCGCGGGATGCTCGGACTGGCTCCTGCGGCGCGATGCCGCTTCCGCGTCGCGAGCGCGGTCGCGACGCTTCGCGTTTCTGCGCGGGATGCTCGGACTGGCTCCTGCGGCGCGATGCCGCTTCCGCGTCGCGAGGTCAGGCCGGGTCGAAGGTGATCGTGGCGGCGAGGCCGTGTGGGTCGCGGCGCGCGAGAGAGACGTGCGCTCCGCTCGCGCGGGCGAGCTCGGCGACGATGGCGAGGCCGAGACCCGTGCCAGGAGTCGTGCTGCCCCCGCGCCAGAAGCGGTCGAAGGCGCGGGCGAGCTCGTCGTCGGGCATCCCCGGCCCCTCATCGAGCACGCTCACCGACGGCCGCTCGCCCGCCGTGATGATCACCTGGATGCGGTCGCCCGGGCGGGAGACGGCGAGGGCGTTGTCGAGGATGTTGTCGATCATCTGATCGACCGCGGTCGGCACGGCGAGCACCGGCACGCTCGACGCACCCTCCACCGTCAACACCACCCCGCTCTCGGCAGACAGCGGCTCCCACTGCTCGACGCGCTCGCGCGCGATCGCCCCCAGATCGACCGCGAGCGGAGGGGCGACGGATGCTCCGGCGCGCCCCAGCGCGAGCAGGCCCTCGACGATGGTCACCAACCGATCGGCCTCCAGCTCTGCGGCGGCCAGCCGGTCGGCCGCGCCTGCCGGGTCGGACTCGATGAGATCGCGAGCGCGTTCGAGCTTGAGGCGCAGGGCGGTGAGGGGGGTGCGCAACTGGTGCGAAGCATCCGCCGCGAAGGCACGCTGCTCGTCGATGAGCCCCGACAGACGATCGGCCATGCGGTTGAACGACCGGGCCAATCGCACGAGCTCCGGGGCCCCGGCGGCGGGGTCGGCCCTCGCCGACAGGTCGCCCCCGGCCAGCAGCTCGGTCGTCTCGGTCAAGAGGGTGAGCCGGCGCGTGACCGTGCCCGAGAAGACGATGCCCGCGATGCCCGCTATCACGAGGGTGAGCAGGGCGACGAGCCCGATGACCTGCAGCCGTTCACCGACCTCCTCATCGACGACCGCCTCGGGATAGGTCAGGCGCACGGCCCCCATGATCGCCTCGCCGCTCAGCACGGGAACAGCGACGTAGACGAGCTGCTGCTGCAGCGTCGTCGAGAATCGCGAGCCGGAGGAGATCGTGCCCCCGAGGGCCTCGGCGATCTCGGGCCGTGTCGAGTAGTCGGCACCGACCGCCGCCTGATCGTCGTCGCTCGTGACGAGAGCGGTGCCGTCGACCGCGACGATCACGACGCGCCCGTCGCCCGCCGCCCGGTACTCCTGCGCGGCTTCTGCGACCACGGCGAGCTCGCCGGGATCGAGCGATTCGAGGGCCTCTTCGGCCCGCCCGGCGAGCACGAAGGCGTCACGCTCGAGCCCCGTGACGAGGCGGTCGAGCTCGACCGTGCGCAGGTACTGGGCGAGCGGCACCGTCTGCACGATGAGCACGAGGGCGGTGATCACCATGACCATGCCCATGAAGCGCCAGCGCATCAGGGTTCTCCGAGGCGGAACCCGACGCCGCGCACCGACTCGATCCAGCCGGGGTCGCCGAGCTTCTTGCGCACGGCGGCGATGTGAGCATCGAGCGTCTTCGCGGTGCCGAACCACGTGGTGTCCCACACGTCGCGCAGGATGTCGGTGCGCCGGAACACGGCACCGCGATCGCGCGCGAGGTACTCGAGCACGTCGAACTCGCGAGGGGTGAGGTGTACGGCCTCGCCATCGAGCAGCACGCGTCGCGCGCGGCTGTCGATGACGAGCCGCGAACCGCCCGCCTCGTCACGGGCGCGGTCGCCTCCGCTGCGGCGCGCGATGGCGTGGATGCGGGCGACGAGCTCGCGCATGCCGAACGGTTTGACGATGTAGTCGTCGGCGCCGAGCTCGAGCGCGACGACGCGGTCGACCTCGTCGTCGCGCGCGCTCACGATGATGACCGGCAGCGAGCTCGACGCGCGGATGCGGCGGCACACCTCGGTGCCGTCGATATCGGGAAGCCCGAGGTCGAGCACGACGAGGTCGGGTGGGCTCTCGGCGATCGCGGCGAGCCCCGCCTCACCCGTCGAGACGCGTGTCGCCGTGATCGCGCGGTCGGCGAGCCCGTCGACGATGCCGTCGGCGACCGCATCGTCGTCTTCGATCACGAGAACCCGCATGCGCTCATCATGCCGCGCCCGCCCGACCCACGACGGGCATCCGCGCCTTCGGCGACGATCTTGGACGAATCTTGGATGTTCGCGGGACTCCCCTGACATCGGCCCCGCCTACCGTCGAAGCATGAAGACGCAGATCATCACCGCCCTGTCCATCGCCGCCGTGCTCGGTTCGGCCGGCGGCGCCTACGCCATCAACCAGACGATGCTGAGCTCGGCGTCGAGCGAGCAGTCGATCATCGGCAGCGCGACTCCCGTGCTCGTGCCGGTCGCCCCCAAGGGCGCCGATCTTCCCCAGGAGTACCTCGACCAGCTCGCCGCCGCCGCGGATGCCGCCAAGACGACACCGCTCGGCACCGCGCTCTCCGGGGCGACGGCCCCGTCGACCACGACCGCGCCGGCCCCGTCGGCGAGCTCGTCGTACGACGACGACGAGTACGACGACTCGGACGACTCCGATGAGGACGAGTCTCATGAGGACGAGGACGAGTCGGGCGATGACGACTAACGATCGCCCCGCCGCAGTGGCCCGCGCCCTCACCGGCGCGGGCACCGCGATCGCCATGATCGGCATGATCACGGGCTTCCAGCTCTCGGCCGCCGCCGTCGAGCAGCAGGCGCAGCTCGACGCCGCTGCCGCGACGGCGACCGCGGCGAGCTCGACGGTCGCGCGCGGTCAGGCCGTGCGCGTGCTCGACCCTTCGCTGCTGCCCGAGATCGTCGTCGCCGCACCCGCAGCGGCGCCAGTGACGAGCTCGCGCTCGGGCTCGAGCGCGGCCGCCCCCGCGGCTCCCGCCGCCCCGGCGCCGGCCGCCCCCGCCGCTCCCGCACCGCCCGCGAACGGCACGACCGCCGGCTCCGGCGGCTGAGCCGCGGCGTCGGCCCGGCTCCTCTTCTCATGACGGTGACGGCCGCCGCGCGCACGCTCGAGCACGAGTGGACGATGATGGGCGGCACCGCCCGCGCCTCCGTGGTCGTCGATCCCGCGACGGCACCTCATGCCGCTGACGCGATGGTCGCCGGTCTCGAGAGCCGCGGGGCGCAGCTCGAGCGGTGCTGGAGCCGGTTCATCGCCGACAGCGACCTGAGTCGACTGACCGACGCCGCGGGATCCTCCGTCGCCGTCGCCGCCGACACCCTCACGCTGCTGAACGCCATGCTCGACGGCTGGCGCGAGACCGACCACGATTTCGACCCGACCCTGCTGCC
The DNA here is from genome assembly GCA_964540305.1 of uncultured Microbacteriaceae bacterium. Taxonomy (GTDB): domain Bacteria; phylum Actinomycetota; class Actinomycetes; order Actinomycetales; family Microbacteriaceae; genus Microcella. Next base: position 89,014 of record CAZILZ010000003.1, read on the forward strand.
GGCCGTCGTGGCCGAGGGATACGGCCGTTCGATGCTCGACCCCAGCCGCTCGACGCGCCTGCCCGAATCGGCTCGGGCGCGTGCTGATCTCGAGGCCATGCGCATCGAGGGCGCTACCGTGACACTGCCGCGAGGCGCGGCACTCGACCCCGGCGGTATCGGCAAGGGGCTCGCCGCCGACCTCCTCTGCGCCGAGCTCCTCGCGCGGGGCGCGCGCGGCTGCCTCGTCGAGATCGGGGGCGACGTGCGCGTCGCGGGCGCGGCCCCCGATGGCGTCGCGTGGCGGATCGCGGTGGAGGATCCGTTCGCGCCCCCCGCGGTGCGCGGAACCATCCGGCTTCCCGACGGCGGCATCGCCACCTCGAGCCAGCGCAAACGGCGATGGATGACCGACTCGGGTACTGAGCGCCACCACCTCATCGACCCGGCGACGCAGCGCAGTGCGATCTCGAGCATCCAGACCGTCACCGTGATCGCGGCGACTGCCGCGCGCGCCGAAGTCTTGACCAAGCCGGGGTTCCTGCGCCCGATCGACGACTACCTGGCCTGGATCCCCACCCGGGGGGCGGCCGCCCTGCTCATCGACGCCGACGGCGTCGAGCGCACGACAGCGAACTGGAGCGACTACGCATGAATGATCCGCACTTCTGGTGGTACGTCACCCGGGCCAGCGCCGTGCTCGCCTGGGTGGTCATGACCGCGGCCGTGCTGTGGGGCATCGTGCTCTCGACGCGCGTGTTCCGCGGGGCCGACAATCCCGCCTGGCTGCAAGATCTGCACCGCTTCCTCGGCGGGACCGCGCTCGTGCTCACCCTCATCCACATGGTGTCGCTCGTGCTCGACCCCTGGCTCGCGATGCCCCTCGACCAGCTGCTCATCCCGCTCATCGCCGACTACCGCCCGGTTCCGGTGGCGCTCGGCATCCTCTCGTTCTACGTGCTCGCCGCCGTGCAGCTCACCTCGCTCGTCATGAACCGACTGCCGCGCCGTGTCTGGAAGGCCGTGCACTACCTCAGCTACGTGGCCGTGCTCGCGGTCGCCGTGCACGGGGCCTTCGCGGGCACGGATGCGGGGGCGGCCTGGTACCAGGGCGTCGCCACGGTCATCGTCACGGCCTCGGTGCTCGCGCTCGTCGTGCGCGTCGTCATGGCTCGCCGCCGCCCGGGTGCGGGGGGCGCCGCGCCTGCCGCACGGTCGACCGAGGGCTCCGTGCCGTCGATCGCCGAGGCGAACCCGACCGACCCGCTCGCCGTGACCCGGATGCGCATCATCGCGAAGCACCCCGTCGCCGACGGCGTCGTGCGCCTGCGCTTCGCCCGCGTCGACGGCCGCCCGATCGAGCCCTGGTACGCGGGGGCGCACGTGACCCTGCGGCTGCCCATCGGTGTCGAACGGCAGTACTCGCTGTGCAGCGACCCCGCTGATCGCGCCCACGTCGACGTCGCCGTGCTGCGGGCCGAGCCCGCAGGAGTCGGAAGCGCCTACCTGCACGACATCGCGCAGCTCGGCGACGAGTTCGAGGTGATCGGGCCGCGCAACAACTTCCCGCTCGAGGCCGCGCACGAGTACCTCTTCGTAGCGGGCGGCATCGGCATCACGCCGCTGCGCGCGATGATCGAGGCGCTGCCGCCGACGCGCACTTGGCGGCTGCTCTACCTCGGTCGCACACGGTCGGAGATGGCCTTCTCGCGCGAGCTCGAAGAGCGCTACGGCGATCGCGTGCGCGTCATCGCCGGAGACGAGCGGCGAGAGCGCGTCGACCTCGCCGGCGAGATCGGCGCGACGGCCGCCGATGTCTACGCGTGCGGAAGCAGCGCGCTGCTCGATGACATCGTGGCCGCGACTCCTGTCGAGCGGTGCCACGTCGAGCGCTTCGTCGCCGTCGACCGCTCGGCGGGCATCGAGCGCTCCGCCGTGATCGTGACGACCCGGCGCAGCGGGCTGCGGGTCGAGGTCCCGGCGGAGCAGAGCATCCTCACCGCCCTGCAGTCGGCCGGGGTCGCTGTGGCGACCTCGTGCGGGTCAGGCGTGTGCGGCACATGCGAGACCCGCGTGCTCGCGGGCACGCCGCGCCACCTCGACTCGGTCATGCCCGATGCCGACAAGGACGAGATCGGGGTGTTCTACCCGTGCGTCTCGCGTGCGACGAGTCCCGAGCTCGTGCTCGACCTCTAGACCGAGGGCGCCTCGGTGCCAGTCTCCACCTCTTCGACCCAGAGGTCGTCGTCGGCGCGCAGCGTCTGCCAGGCGGCGTACGCGATCGCGGCCGTCGCGACGACGCCGAGCCCGATGAGGATGTAGCGGCCGGGGCCGGGGGAGCGCTTGACCTCGATGATGCCGACCTTCTGGCCCGCTCGCGTCGCGAGGTCGCGCCCTGAGGCCGACACCTGCCGGATCGCGTCGCGGATGCGCTTGTCGCGGGCGACATCGAGCACCGCGATGGCCGAACCGATCGCGCCCGTCACGGCGGGCATGACATCGTCGACGAAACGGTCGCGCGTGGCGGAGGCCGCGTGCCGCACCGAGCCGACACCGGCTTCGACGCCCGGAACGATGCGCTTCTCGTAGGTGTCGCGCACGCGCGGCGCGACATCCTCCCGAGCGACCGATGCGGCCTGACGGCTGGCATCGCGCAGGATGCTCGCGGCGCGCTCGAGAACCTCGCGCTGCTCGTCCCACACGTCTCCGGCCTGGCGGCGCAGCTTCTTCAGTTCGCGCTGGCGCTTGCGTGACAGTTCCATGGTGGTCCTCCTGCATCGGCGATCGGCGGCGCCTCCATCCTGGCACCAACGCGCCCGGCACCCAACCGATGCGCCCCCGATGCTCAGGAAGCGGCCAGGGCGCTCCATGCCAGAATGGAGCCATGTCGATCCACACCGCCGTCGCCACCATCCACACGAACAAGGGCGACATCGTCGTCAACCTGTTCGGCAACCACGCGCCGAAGACCGTGCGCAACTTCGTCGGTCTCGCGACCGGCACGCAGGAGTGGACGCACCCGGCGACGGGTCAGAAGACCACCGACCCCCTCTACAACGGGGTCATCTTCCACCGCATCATCACCGACTTCATGCTGCAGGGCGGCGACCCGCTCGGTCAGGGCATCGGCGGGCCGGGCTACGAGTTCGACGACGAGATCCACCCCGAGCTGCAGTTCACCGAGCCCTACCTGCTCGCCATGGCGAACGCCGGCAAGCGCGGGGGCCGAGGCACGAACGGCTCGCAGTTCTTTATCACCACCGTCGCCACGCCGTGGCTCAACGGCAACCACACGATCTTCGGCGTCGTCGCCGACGACGACTCGCGGGCCGTCGTGAAGGCGATCGAGGCCGTGCCGACGAATGCGAACGACAAGCCGCTCGACGACGTCGTCATCTCGAGCATCGAGGTCGTCGAGGTCGCGTGACCGACCCGCAGGCGGGCTCGCCGCGCCCCGGGGCGGATGCCCGGGTCTGCTTCCGGCATCCTGACCGCCCCAGCGCCGTGCGGTGCCAGCGCTGCGAGCGCCCGATCTGCCCCGAGTGCCAGACTCCCGCCGCGGTGGGCGTGCAATGCCCCGAGTGCATCGCGGCCGCGCGCGCGGCCGCACCGAAGAGGCCGTCGGCCCTCGTGCGCGCCTTCCGGCCTGGAAGCCGTGCGCCCGTCGTCAGCTACAGCATCCTGGCCCTGACGCTCGTCGTCTTCGCACTGCAGTGGGTGACACAGGGAGCGGTGACGAGCGCCCTCGCCTACTTCCCGCCGCTCACGGCGATCGAGCCGTGGCGCATGCTCACGGTCGCCCTCGTGCACAGCGACAACTCGATCTTCCACATCGTCTTCAACATGTACTCGCTCTGGGTGCTGGGCCCGCTGCTCGAGAGCCTCATCGGTCGCGCTCGTTTCGCGGCGGTCTACGTGCTCTCGGCCCTCGGCGGCTCGGTCGCCGTGCTCTGGCTCGCTCCGCTCACGGTCGTCGTCGGCGCGTCGGGCGCGATCTTCGGCCTGCTCGGCGCGTTCTTCGTGATCCAGCGCCGTCTCGGCGGGCGCAGCGTGCAGCTCGTCGTGATCATCGCGATCAACCTGGCGCTGGGCTTCCTGATCCCCGGCGTCTCGTGGCAGTCGCACGTCGGGGGCCTGATCGTCGGCGCCGTGCTGGCGTGGGTCATGCTGCGCACGCGCCGCGTCGATCAGCAGCGGCGCCAGGCCTGGCTCATCGCCCTCGTCGGCGCCGTGCTCGTGGCCGCCACGCTGCTGCGGCTCACGCTCTTCTAGAGCCGGCCGCGCGAGTCGTGAAACGCTCTCGCAGAAGGTGACGGAAAGTTATCCACACGTGATTCCACAGTGGGGATAATCACATCGATGTAGTTCCGGCAAATCCCCGGTCAGCGCCAGCGGGTGGTCATGAGGAAGCCGATGAACATGATGCCGAAGCCCACCATGATGTTCCACGGGCCCAGGCTCGGCACCGGCCACGAGGCCTGGCTCACGTAGTACACGAGGATCCAGATCAGCCCGATGAGCATGAAGCCGAACATGACGGGCTTGAACCAGACCGGGTTCGGGGCGTCAGCGCCGCGAGGGGTCTCGGAGTTCTCGGCGTTGCGCGCAGTAGTCCGTGCCATGCAGCAGAGTCTAGCCCGAGAGCCTGCACAGCACGTGCGCCTAGAATCGACGCGTGCACGAGCCCGAGTCTGACGCCACGCCCGACGAGGCGGCCGTCGAGGTGCCCGAGGCAGGTGCGCCCGAGGTCGGTGCGCCCGTGGCAGGTGCGCCTGATGAACGAGAGCCCGAGGGCGAGATCGTCGACGACGCACCCGATGCACCGGCCGTGCCGCTGACGCGGCGTGAGGCGCGGCATGCGGCGATGGCCGGCAGCGCTGCTGCTCCGGCCCGTGCGAGGTTCACCGTCACGGGGGTTCTCGGCGAGCTCCTGATCACGGCGGGCGTCATCGTCATGCTCTTCCTCGGCTGGTACATCTGGCTCAACGACATCGTCTCGGGCGGCGAGCAGCAAGAGGCCGCCGAGGTCGTGCAGCAAGAGCTGCAGGATCGGTGGGAGCGCGGCGAGGTCAGCCCCGAGCGACCGGTGACGGAGGTCGGCGAGCCCGTCATCTCGACGGCGCCGCCCGCGGGCGAGGTGTTCGGCGCGCTCATCGTGCCGCGCTTCGGTGCCGACTACGTGCGCGCGATCGCCACGGGCGTCGATGTGGAGACCGTGCTCAACAGCCGGAGCATCGGCGTCGGTCACTACTCCGAGACGCAGATGCCCGGCGAGCTCGGCAACTTCGCCATCGCGGCCCACCGCAACACCTGGGGCGGAGCCTTCAGCCAGGTCGACCAGCTGCGCCTCGGTGACCGCATCTACGTCGAGACGGTCGACGGCTGGTACGAGTACTCGTTCCGCGGGCTCGAGTACGTGTGGCCGACGGGCGTCGATGTGCTCCTCCCGGTACCGACCGCGCCCGACGTGGTACCGACCGATCGGGTGCTGACCATGACGACGTGCAACCCGCGGTTCTCGACCGCCGAGCGCATCGTCGCCTACGCGGTGTTCGAGACGTGGTACCCGCGAGCCGGTGGCCCGCCCACCGAGATCTCGGGCGTCGTCGAGGCCCGCGGATGACGCGCGCGACCGAGGGGGTGCGCTGATGTACGCGGCGCTGTGGCGGGTGATTCCCGGACCGGTCTGGGTGCGCATCCTGATCGTCATCGTTCTTCTCGTGCTGGTGCTCGCGGCGCTCGTCGAGTGGGTGTTCCCCTGGGCGGCCGACACACTGCTGCCGCAGGAATCGACAGTGGGAGGCTGACCGCGTGCGCGTGCTCGTCATCGACAACTACGACAGCTTCGTCTACACGCTCGACGGCTACCTGCAGCAGCTGGGGGCGGAGACGACCGTGGTGCGCAACGACGTCGTCGGCGCCGACGGCGCGGCCGCGCTCATCGCCGGCTACGACGCCGTGCTCATCTCACCCGGGCCGGGCAACCCGGCGTCGGCGGGCATCTCGATCCCTGTCGTGCACGCGGCGCTCGCCACGGGGCAGCCGCTGCTCGGAGTGTGCCTCGGACATCAGGCGATCGCCGAAGCGCTCGGCGCCACGGTGACCCACGCGGATGAGCTGATGCACGGCAAGACCTCGCAGATCGAGCACGACGGCAGCGACTTCTTCGACGGCGTGCCGCAGCCGTTCAGGGCGACGCGGTACCACAGCCTCGCGATCGTCGACGGCACCGTGCCCGACGAGCTCGAGGTCACAGCGCGCACCGAGGGCGGCATCATCATGGGAGTGCGCCACCGCAGCGCCCCGATCCACGGCGTGCAGTTTCACCCCGAGTCGGTGCTCACCGAGGGCGGCTATCGGATGCTCGGCAACTGGCTCGCCGAGGCGGGCCTGCCCAGCGCGCGCACGGCCGCCGTGGGGCTCAGCCCGCTCGTCAGCCTCGGCACCCGCGGCTGAGCTCGCGAGCTACTCGCCGCTGCAGTAGCGCAGCGTGATCTCCGACCCCTGCGGCTGATCGCCCGGCGGCAGCGACTGCGCGGTGACCGCCGAACCCGAGCAGCTTCCGTCGCCCTGCACCGTGATGCGCAGACCGATCGCGGTGAGCTGGGTCGACGCTTCGCCGATCGGGAGGGTGCGCACGTCGGGCACGCGCACGAGCCCGGTCGAGATCACGATGTTGACCGATTCGCCTTCGCGCAGCTCGGTTCCGGACGCGGGATCGCTGCGGATCACCACGTCTTTGCCGATCGACGACGAGTTCTCGGCGGTGACGGTGCCGAGCGTGAGACCGCGCTCGATCAGCAGGGCTTCGGCCTGAGCGAGGGTGAGCAGGGCGAGGCTCGGCACGTCGATGCGCTCGGGCCCGGCGGAGACCACGACCTGGATCACCTGGCCAGGGGCGACGGTGATGCCCGCGGGCGGATCGGTGCTGATGATCTCGCCCTCGGGGATCGAGGAGCTGACCTCGGTGACGGGCTCAGGCTTCAGCTCAGCGTCGAGCAGGATCTGCCCGCCCTCGTCGTAGCTGAGACCGACGACGTCGGGCACGGCGATGGCGACGGCCTCGTTGAGCGGGGTGCGCTCGAGATTGAGCGCCCAGAACAGCACGGCGGCGATGACGACCGCGACGACGGCGATGCCCGCCCAGATCCATGCCACGGGCGGGCGCGACTGCGTGCGCGCACGGCGCTCTTCGTCGTCGACGCTCAGCTGGCGCATGGCCGCTTCGGTGTCGGTCGTGGCCTGGGGGTTGACGCCGAACAGGGTCGAGGTGAAATCGGCCGGGGCGTCGACGCGCTTCGGCGGAACGAGCCCGCTCGCGGCCGCCGTCATGTCGGCGCGGAAGTCGCTCGCCGTCTGGAACCGCTCGAAGCGGTCTTTCGCGAGCGCGTGCAGCACCACGGCATCCATGGCGGCGGGAACCTGGGGGTTGAGGGTGCTGGGCGCGACGGGCGCCTCGCTGACGTGCTGGTACGCGACCGCGACAGCCGACTCGCCCTGGAACGGCGCGCGGCCGGTGAGCATCTCGAAGAGCACGACGCCGCTCGCGTAGAGGTCGGTGCGCGCGTCGACGGTCTCGCCGCGCGCCTGCTCGGGTGAGAAGTACTGCGCGGTGCCGAGGATCGAGCTGGTCTGCGCGACCGTCGCGGCGGAGTCGGAGATCGCCCGAGCGATGCCGAAATCCATGACCTTAACCTGGCCGGAGGAGGTGACCATGACGTTGCCGGGCTTGATATCGCGGTGCACGACACCGGCGCGGTGCGAGTACTCGAGGGCGGTGAGGATGCCCTCGCCGATGCGCGCCGCCTCGGCGAGCGGCAGCGGGCCGTCGGCGATGATGTCTTTCAGCAGCCGGCCTTCGACGTGCTCCATGACGATGTACGGCACGATCGTCTCGGCGCCGCTGGCCTCGCGCACGATCTCTTCGCCCGCGTCGTACACGCGCACGATCGTGGGGTGCGCCATGCGTGCCGCCGCTTGCGCCTCGTGCCGGAACCGGCTGCGGAACACGGGGTCGGAGGCGAGGCTCGACTTCAGCAGCTTCACGGCCACCCGTCGACCGAGCTTGGCATCGGTCGCGAGATACACATCAGACATTCCCCCGCGCCCGATCAGCGGCCCGAGCTCGTAGCGAGCGGCGAGCAGTCGGGCGCCCTGTGCGACCTCGTCCATCGGTGCCTCGGTTCCTTCGGGGATGCGGTGCGGTGCTGCGGCTGTGCTGGCCAGTCTAGGCCGCTGAGCGCTTCTCGACTCGGTGCGGCTCTCGACTCGGTGCAGCGGTCGACGCGGTGCCGTCGTCGACCGCTGCGCGTCAGCCGATCGGGATCGCGAGCTCGTTCGAGCGCTGCGACTGCAGCGTCGAGCAGATGGCCACGTAGGTGACGCGCATCTGCCCGCTCGCGGCGAGCGTGACCGGCAGCTCGCTCGCCGACGCCGGCAGCGGCAGGGTCGCTCCGGGCGAACCGCCCACGATCGTGAAGTTGTAGCCCGTGAGCGGGAACCCGGCGGGGCACTCGGTGTAGGCGGGCCAACTGAGCACGACCTCGCTCGCACCCGGGTACGGACCCGTTCCGGGATCGATCGCGAGGTTCGATGGCTGCGGCGGCGTCGGGATCGGCGCGTAGAAGAACACCGTGATGACGGTGCCGGGCTGCACCACGCCGCTGCGCGGGTTGATCTGGTACGACAGACCCTGCTCGGCGGCGGTCGGCGCGATGTTGCCCTCGACGGGGTCGAGCCGCAGCCCCAGCTCGGCGATCTTCGCGTCGATGGCCGTGCGCGTTCGGCCCAGCCACTCGCTCTCGACGATCGCGACGGTGTCGACCGTGGGGGTGGGCGACGGGGTGTCGCTCGGGGTCGCTTCGCTCGAGGGGGTGTCGCTCGGCTCGGGCTCTGGCGTGCTCGGCTGCGCGAAGATCGCGATGAGCGCGCCCACGAGGAGAACGATGAGGATGCCGATGAGCGCGACGAGCGGCCAGGTCCACGGGCTGCGGCGCGCCTCGGTCGGCATCGCCGGCGTCGGCACCGGGCCCATGCTCGGCAGCACGCGCGTGGATTCGTCGGTACCGGTGCGCAGCACCTGCGTGCCGGCGGTGGCGGCGGCACCCGAGGCGATCGCCGGCACGATCGCGGCGGCACCACCCACATCTCCCCGTCGCAGCGCCTGCGCCGCACGTGCGAAGAGTTGAGCGCTGGCCGGGCGGTCGGCGGGCTTCTTGGCGATGGCGGCGAAGACGAGGTTGCGCACCGGTTCGGCCACGGTGACCGGAAGCTCGGGCGGCGCCTCGTTGATCTGCGCCATGGCGATCGCGACCTGCGACTCGCCCGTGAACGGGCGCCGGCCGGCGAGGGCCTCGTAGGCGACGATGCCGAGCGAGTAGACGTCGGTCGACGGCGATGCAGGATGCCCGCTCGCCTGCTCGGGAGACAGGTACTGCACCGTTCCCATCACCTGGCCGGTGGCGGTGAGCGGCACCTGATCGGCGATGCGCGCGATACCGAAGTCGGTGATCTTGACGCGGCCGTCGGGCGTGATGAGCAGGTTGCCGGGCTTGATGTCGCGGTGCACGAGACCCGCCTGGTGCGCCGCGTGCAACGCCGAGGCGGTCTGCGCGACGAAGTCGAGCACCTGGTCGGCGGGCAGCACGCGCTCGCGCTCGAGGATCGTCGAGAGCGCCTCGCCGGGCACGAGCTCCATGACGAGGTAGGCGCTGCCCTCTTCTTCGCCGTAGTCGTAGACGTTGGCGATGCCCTCGTGGTTGACGAGCGCGGCGTGCCGGGCCTCGGCACGGAAGCGCTCGAGGAAGCCCGGGTCGCCGAGGTACTCGTCCTTGAGGATCTTGATGGCGACGGTGCGCCCGATGACGAGGTCGGTGGCCTGCCACACCTCACCCATGCCGCCGATCGCGACGCGCGACAGCAGCTGGTACCGGCCCCCGAAGGTCAGCCCGCTCGTGGGTCTCATCTGCTCAGCACCGCCTCAAGTACTCGCTTCGCGATCGGGGCCGCGATCTGGTTGCCCGACCCCGTCTGGCCGCGCCCTCCGCCGTCTTCCACGACGACGGCGATGGCCACCTGGGGGTTGTCCGCCGGCGCGAAGCCGGTGAACCACAGGGTGTACGGAGCCTCGTCGCCGTTCTCGGCCGTACCGGTCTTCCCGGCCACGGCGACGCCTTCTATTCTGGCATTGCTGGCCGCGCCGTTCGACACTCCGTCGACCATCAGTCGGGTCATCGTCTCGGCCGTGACGCGGCTGATCGGCTGGCTCGAGAGCGTCGGCTCGGGCTGCTGCACGATCGAGAGATCGGGCGCGATGATGCGGTCGAGCAGCGTCGGCTGCATGAGATTCCCCCCATTGGCGATCGCGGCGCTCACGAGCGCCATCTGCAGCGGCGTCACCCGCACGTCGTACTGCCCGAACGACGACAGCATGAGCTGCGCATCGTCGAGCCCGGTCGGGAACGACGACGGCGTCGCCTCCATCGGCACCTCGAAAGCCGTGCCGAATCCGAAAGCCTCGGTGTACTGCGCGAGCGTGTCCTCCCCGAGCGCGAGCCCGAGCTCGGCGAAGGGGATGTTGCAGCTGAGGCGCAGCGCCGTCGCGATCGTGACGGTCGTGCCGCTGCCGCACGTGCCGCCGTTCGAGTTGGTGATGGTGTCGGTGCTGAGCGGCAGGGCGAGACGCGCGGGGTTCGGGAACGCATCCTCGGGCGTGAACTGCCCCGAGTCGATCGCCGCGGCCGCGACGAGCAGCTTGAACGTCGAGCCGGGGAAGTACAGGTCGCCGTTGATCGTGCGGTTGATGAGCGGGTCGTTCGGGTCGGCGAGCAACTGGTCGTAGGCCTCGAGCACGCTCTGCGTGTCGTGGGCCGCGAGACGGTTGGGGTCGAAGCTCGGCGTCGAGACCATGGCGAGGATGCGGCCCGTGGCCGGCTCGATGGCGACGACGGCGCCCTTGAGGTCGCCCATCGCCTCGAACGCGGCCTGCTGCACCACCGGGTCGATCGTCAGCTGCACGGCCGCGCCGCGCGGGCGCTGCCCCGTCACCAGCGCGTTCAACTGGTCGAGGAACTGCTCGTTCGCCGTGCCGGTGAGGAAATCGTTGTAGGCGCCCTCAACACCGGTGTTGCCCTGATTGAGCGTGAAGTACCCCGTCACGGGCGCGTAGAGCGTCGGCTCGGGGTACCCGCGGAGGAAGGCGAAGGGCGAGTCGACCGCGACGGACTGCGCGATGGGCCGCCCCGCCAGCAGGATGGGCCCGCGCTCGGCCGAGTAGCTCGCGTAGAGCGTGCGCACGTTGCGCGGGTCGGCGCGCAGGTCGTCGACCGCGAACACCTGGATGACGCTCGTCGAGACGAAGAGCGCCAGGAACATGGCGAGGGACGCCACGCTGATGCGGCGGAGCTCTTTGTTCATGACTCCTCCACCACCAGTCGGGGCTGGTGGCGCACGGTGTCGCTCAACCGCAGCAGCAGCGCCGCGATGATCCAGTTGGCGACGAGCGACGAGCCGCCCGCGGCCAGGAACGGGGTGGTCAGGCCGGTGAGCGGGATGACCCGGGTCACGCCGCCGATGACCACGAACACCTGCAGCGCGATGACGAACGCGAGCCCCACGGCCAGCAGGCGCCCGAAGTCGTCGGTGCCGTTGAACCCGATGCGGAAGCCGCGGGCGACGAACAGCAGGTACAGACCGAGGATGGCGAAGAGGCCGACGAGCCCGAGCTCCTCTCCGAGGCTGGCGATGATGAAGTCGCTCTCGGCGAGGGGCACGATGTCGGGGCGCCCCTGCCCGAGCCCGGTACCGATGAGGCCGCCGTTCGCGAGACCGAACATCCCCTGCACCAGCTGGTAGCTGCCGCCGATGGCCTCGTAGTTCTCGGGATCGAAGGCATTGAGCCACGTCGAGAACCGGCCATTGACGTAGCTGAGCGCCTGGCTCGCGATGAGCGCGCCGCCGAGGAACAGGCTCAGACCCAGCACGACCCAGCTGAGCCGGCCCGTCGCGACGTAGATCATGACGAGGAAGAGGCCGAAGTAGAGCAGAGAGGTGCCGAGGTCGCGCTGGAAGACGAGCACAGCCATCGCCGCGATCCACACGATGAGGATCGGCCCGAGGTCTTTGCCGCGCGGGAACCGCATGCCGAGGAACGTCTTCCCCACGATCGAGAGCGACTCGCGCGCCGTCACCAGGTAGCCGGCGAAGAACACCGCGAGGGCGATCTTGCCGATCTCGCCCGGCTGGAACGAGAACGGCCCGAGCTGGATCCAGAGGCGTGCGCCGTTGATGGTCTGGCCGATGCCCGGCAGCATCGGCAGCAGCAGCAGCCCGATGCCGACGACCATGGCCACGTAGCGGTAGCGGGCCAGGATGCGGTGGTTGCGCACCACGAGCAGCACCGCGAGCGCGATCACCATCGCGATCGCCGTCCACACCATCTGGCGGATGCCGGCGCTCTCCCAGCCCTCGAGCCCCTCCGCGAGGTCGAGCCGGTAGATCATGGCGACGCCGAGGCCGTTGAGGGTGACCGAGATCGGCAGGATGAACGGGTCGGCGTCGGGAGCGGTGATGCGCAGCACGACGTGCATGCCCAGGGCGAGCATCCCGAGACCGGCGCCGTAGCCGAGGATCGTCGTGTCTAGCTCGCCGACCGCGCCGAGCTGCACGAGCGCGACCGCGGCGCCGGTGATGCCGATGGCGATGAGCAGGAGGAGAAGCTCGAGGTTGCGCAGCTTCGCCGGGGTGCGCAGCTTGATCGTGATCGCCTCGGTCAGGGTCGGTCGCGGCGCGGTGGGCGATCCGCCCGCACCGAGATCGACGACGGGGCCCGCGCGGCCCGCGCCCGCGTCAGTCGAGCTCACTCTGCAGCCGATCGATGATGGAGAGCGCGTCGGGCAGGTCGCTCGCGTTGATGGTCGACTCGACGCGCTCGCGGCTGAACGGCGAGAGCGCGTCGACGTCGATGTCGCTCTCGAAGTAGACGCTCGAGAGCGGGAAGGGGCCGATGCTCTGCTGCACGCCCTGGAACACCGCCACCTGGCCGTTCGAGACGCCGACGAAGTAGCGCGACTGGGTCCACTGGTAGCCCGCGGCGAGTGCGGCGATGACGAGACCCGCGACGAGCAGCACGCCGACCGACCAGGTGATGCGGCGGCGCACCTTGCGCCGGGCGTCTTCTGCGATGAGCTCGCGCAAGAACTCTTCCGACTCGGGCTCGAAGTGCTCGTCGGCCGGAACCGTGGTCGAGGTGAGCGGATGCAGCAGCAACGAGGGAAGCCGCACGCTGCGGCGACTGGCGCTCGCCGCATACGTGAGCGGCCGGGCGGCCGAGCCGACCATGATCGGCGCACCGACAGAACTGGAGGGCGAGTCGTCGATGCCGACGATGACGACCGTGACGTTGTCGGGCGCGCCGTTGTCGAGGCTCTCGTCGATGAGGGCCTCGACGGCGGCCGCGGCATCGGGATTCTCGTCGAGCAGCTCGCCCACCCGCTGCTCGGTGACGTACCCGCTGAGACCGTCGCTGCACAGCATCCACCGGTCGCCCGGCCGGGTGTCGAGCACCTCGACGTCGATGTCGGGCGTGAGGTCGACATCGCCGAGCACCCGCATGAGCACGGAACGGCGGGGGTGCACCGCGGCCTCCTCGGCCGTGATGCGGCCGCTGTCGACGAGGCGCTGCACGAAGGTGTGGTCTTTCGTGACCTGCACGAGCACGCCGTCGCGCCAGCGGTAGACGCGGCTGTCGCCGATGTGGGCGAGCGCCAGGCGGTCGCCGATGCGCACGAAGCCGCTGACGGTCGTTCCCATGCCGGCGAGCTCAGGATGCGCGGAGACGGTCTCGGCGAGCTCGTGGTTCGCCTCGAGCAGCGCGCTGCGCAGCGCCTGCACGGCATCGGACGCGCTCTCGTAGGCGCGGTCGACGTGCGCGATCGACTGGATGGCGAGCGCACTCGCGACATCGCCGCCCGCGTGCCCGCCCATGCCGTCGGCCACCACGAAGAGGTGCTCGCCCGCGTACCCCGAGTCTTGATTGTTCGCGCGCACCTTGCCGACGTGCGAGCCGGCGGCCGAGAGGGTGGTCATGCGCCTACCGTCGCAGCTCGAACGTCGTCGTGCCGATGCTCACCGGGGTGTTGAGCGGTACGGCGGTGGGGGCTCCGACCTTCTTGCCCTTCAGGAAGGTGCCGTTCGTCGAGTCGAGGTCTTGCAGCATCCACGTGCCGTCCCACAGCATGAGGCGCGCGTGATGCGTCGAGGTGTAGTCGTCGCGGATCACGAGGCCCGAGTCGGCCGAGCGCCCGATCGTGAGCTGCTCGTCGTCGAGAGGCAGCTCGAGGCCTTCTTTCGCCCCGGAGGTGATGACGAGCCGGCGCGCGGTCTCGCCGGGCTTCGCGGGCACGGCCGGGCTCGAGGGTGCAGGCGCGGCGATAGGGGCGGCTGCCGGCGTCGCGAACGCGGGGGATGCGGCGCTCACGGCGTTCGCCGGCGCCGGCATGCGCCGCACCCTGGTGCCGAACAGGTCGGAGCGCAGGGCGTAGACGATCGCGAAGATGAAGGCCCACATCAGGATGAGGAAGCCGATGCGCAGCAGCAGCAGGGTGAGCTCGCTCAACGGCCGCCTCCTCGCGTCGGGTTCCGGGGGGTTCTCGGGTCGGCCACCTCGCCGCGCTGGGCGAGAACGCGGAACAGGATGCGCGTGCGCCCGATCTCGATCACGCTATCGGGCGGCAGCACCGCCCGGGTGACCGGCTCACCGTTGAGCAGCGAACCGTTGGTGCTGCCGAGGTCGGTCAACTGCGCGCGCGAGCCGTCCCACAGGATCTCGATGTGCGTGCGGCTCGTCCCGGTGTCGTCGAGCGTGATGTCGGCCTCGCTGCCGCGACCGATGATCGTGCGCGAGCGCGTGAGGGGATGACGCACGCCGTCGATGTCGAGCACGGGGCTCCAGACGACCGACCCCTTCACGGTCTCTGACTCGACCTGCACGACGCCTTCGGCGAGAGCCGCATCACTCACGAGCGTGAGCCGGATGCCGCCGGGGAAGGTGTAGCGCTGGGCGGTGGCGTGCTGCTGCAGCAGCTGGGTCAGTTCGTCGAGGAGCGACTCGCCCAGGGCATCCATGCGGGCGAAATCGGCCGGGGCCAGTCGCACCCGCAGCTCGTTCGGCACGAGGATGCGCTCGCGCGAGACGACGGCGGCTTTCGTGTCGAGCTCGCGCCGTAGTGCCGCCGAGATCTCGAGGGGCTGCACACCGCTCTTGAAGGTCTTGGCGAAGGCGCCGCCCACGGCGCGCTCGAGTCCGCGCTCGAAGCTGTCGAGAAGCCCCACCTGCGTCCTCCCTCGGCCGATGACCCTCTGATGGTAGTCGGCCGGGCTTGCCAGCACCGCACAGCGGCGGGGGCCCGCTGTGATAATCTCGCTGAGTTGACGGGGCCTGCCCCGTCGCGCGCGAGTGGCGGAATGGCAGACGCGCTGGCTTCAGGTGCCAGTGCCCGTAAGGGCGTGGGGGTTCAAGTCCCCCCTCGCGCACAGGATCTTCATCTTGTGCGGCCGTGTTCGATACAACCCGATTCGGCGCGCTCGCGGTCTCGCGCCCCGGCTAGGCTCGGGCCTCATGGCAGCCGGCGCAGTGGTCTACACGTTCACGGGGTCGCTCGCCGATGTCGACCGCGGCGTCTACGACGAGCTGAGCCTGCGCGTCGCGCGGCACCCGTCGGAGACTGACGCCTACATGATGACCCGCGTGCTCGCGTACTGCCTCGAGTTCGAAGAGGGCATCGCCTTCAGCGAGGGCGTCTCGTCGACCGACGAGCCCGCCGTCATCGTGCGCGATCGCACCGGACGGCTGACGGCCTGGATCGAGGTGGGGGCTCCGGATGCGGAGCGCCTGCATTTCGGCAGCAAGAAGGCCGACCGCACCGTCGTCTATACGCATCGGGACCCTGCGAAGGTGCTCACCCTGTGGGCGGGCAAGAAGATCCACGAGGCGGATCGCATCGTGCTGCACAGCTTCGACCCCGGCTTCATCGACGCCGCGGTCGCGGTGCTCGAGCGCCGCAACACCCTCACGGTGTCGGTGACCGAGCGGCAGCTGTACCTCGACCTCAACGGCGTGACGCTGAGCTCAGTCGTGCACGACCACCCGCTGGTCTGAGCCCGTTCGCAGGGCGCGATCGCCGAGGGTGACGAGCGCCATGTGGGGCACCGTCAAGGCGGCGAGCCCGATGAAGACGACGCGCAGCAGCTGGTCGTCGAGGGATGCGGTGCCGGCCGTCGCCCCGAGGAACGCCCCGGCCAGCAGCAGCGGGGCGAGCGTGTAGGTCGAGACGATGAGCACCGTCAGGCGGCGGCCGTGGCCGTGCTCCTCTCGGAAGCCCTCGCGCAGGTGCCGGGCGCTGTGCAGCGCGCAGAAGTAGACGATGAAGAACATGAGCGGCGGGGCGAGCAGGGCGAGGGCGGCGACCGCGAGCAGCTCGATTCCCTCGTGGGGTGCTCGGCGGGCGGCGATGACTGCGGCCGCCGCCAGAGCGATGAGCAGCACGGGGCCGAGCGCGGCCTGGGCCTGCGCGACGAGGCGAGCGCCCTCGCCGGCGAGGGTCGCGTAGAGGTCGGCCACCGCATCCTGATCGCGCAGTGAGGGGAGGCTGAGCAGGGCCGCACCCGTGACGAAGCGGAGGGCGAGCGGGCGCTCGCGGTTCCAGTCGCTGCCGAAGTGGGCGGCCGAGACGAGCAGGAAGGCGACGAGGCTCGGCACGGGGGCGAGCAGCCAGAGGGCGACGACGGCCGCCGCGAGACCTACGTAGACGAGGTTGAAGACCGCGAAGGTCAGCGGGGTGCGCCAGTAGCCGAGGCGCCGGGCGATGAGCGGGTCGAGTGCGCCATGCGGCATGCCGAGCACCGCGGCGAGGATCGCGATGGCGGCGATCTGCACGACGAGGGGCGGCTCGGGGTTCGCGAGGAGGAAGGCGAGCGCGGTGAGCAGGGCGAGGGTCAGGAACAGGCGGGTCTCGAACGGCGCGCGCCCTGCGGGCGGCGCGGCGACAGGGCTCGCCTCGGCGAGCAGCGTCACCGCGACACCCGGTCGACCCGAGCGGCGCTCGCCGCGGTGGCGACGAGGCGCGCGCGACGGTCGGGCAGCTGGGCGAGGAACGGCAGCAGCGGCAGGCTCACGATGATGCTCGCGAGGTCGCCCGCCGTCGCCCGATCGGTGAGGAACCGCAGCAGGCGGTGCGGGGCGACGCCGCGCGCCATCGCCATGAAGTAGTCGGCGGTGCGTTCGGGATGCGCGCGCAGGGCCTGCAGGAAGATGCGGTCCATCTGCCGGCGCACCCACGGCTCGGCCGGGTGCGGCGCCGGGTCCTCGCCGCGCGCGAGCGCGTCGGCGCAGCGCCTCGCCCACTGCTGGATGCGCAGGAACGCGTACCCCGAGGCATCCCGAAGCGCCCCGCCGGCGTTGCCCGCGAGCACGACGCCCGGCATCGGCTGCTCGTCGACGGGCATGCGGCCCATCGGCAGGATGCCGCCCTCCTCGCGCACGACCGTCGCGCCCGCGAGCCCCATCGCCGCGAGCTCGGCATCGCGCTCGGCGGCGACGACGCTCTCGGCCAGCGGCACGGGGCTGAAGCGCGTCCACTCGACGAGCGCGCGGGTCGGCGTGAGCGGCAGCACGTAGACGAAGCCGAGGCCGTCGGCGCCGCTGCGCATCCTCGTCATAAGGCCGACGGCACCGGGCTCGGTGGCCAGGGCGCCCCCATGCTCGACCTCGACCCCGCTGAAGCATTGGTAGAGCAGCGCGGCCGTGCGGCGCGGGCGGGTGTCGACGACCCGGCGCGCGAGCAGCGTGCCCTCGTCGGTCGTGACGCGCACGCCGGTCGAGCCGTCGGTCAGCGTGGCCGTCTCGAGAGAGTGGGCGGCGACGCCGAGGCGCAGCGCGATGCGGTCGTCGCCCGCGATCTCGGCGAGAGCCCAGCGGTAGAAGTCGACGCCGCGGATGTACTGGTAGCTCATGCCGGGCACGCGGTGCGTGGCCGTGCGGCCGGCGAGGTCGGCGTAGGTCCAGCCGCTCCACTCGTGGGCGACGATCTCGCGCAGCGGGTGGTGGTTGTGCTGCCAGAAGCTCCAGCTGCGGTCGTCGTCGAACGCGGTGCGCGGGTCGACGAGCACGACCCGAAGATCGCCGTCGCCGCTCGCGAGACGGGCCGCGAGCGAGAGCCCCGCGCATCCCGCGCCCAAGATCACGAGATCGACGGGGTCGGGCTCGGGCAGCGCGGGCATCGGCGACTCCACGGCGGAAGAGGGGGCGAGCGCGCGAGGAGGCGCGACGGGTGCGACGCTAAGCGCGCAGTCTGGAGGTCAGCCCCACAGCAGGTGGGGGATTGCTGGTGACTCGCTCACGGTCGGCGCATCGGGTGACGCGGTACCGTCAGTACATGACGACCGCTGAAGCAGAGACGTCGGCGGCTGCCGAGACCACGACCACCTTCTCCGACCTCGGGCTGAGCGACGCGGTGCTCAAGGCGCTGCGCGACGTCGGCTATGAGACCCCTTCGGCGATCCAGGCCGCGACCATCCCGACCCTGCTCGCCGGCCGCGATGTGGTCGGTCTCGCGCAGACAGGCACAGGAAAGACGGCCGCGTTCGCGCTGCCGATCCTCTCGCGGCTCGACGTGTCGCAGAAGAGCCCGCAGGCGCTCGTGCTCGCGCCGACGCGCGAGCTCGCGCTGCAGGTGTGCGAGGCCTTCGAGAAGTACGCGGCGCACCTGCGCGGCGTGCACGTGCTGCCCGTCTACGGCGGCCAGGCCTACGGCGTGCAGCTCTCGGCTCTGTGCCGCGGCGTGCATGTCGTCGTCGGCACCCCCGGTCGCATCATGGACCACCTCGCGAAGGGCACGCTCGACCTCAGCGAGCTCAAGTACCTCGTGCTCGACGAGGCCGACGAGATGCTCAAGATGGGTTTCGCGGAGGACGTCGAGACGATCCTCGCCGAGACCCCGAAAGAGAAGCAGGTCGCGCTGTTCTCGGCGACGATGCCCGCGACCATCCGCCGGCTCTCGCAGCAGTACTTGAACGACCCCGACGAGATCACCGTGAAGTCGACCACGACGACGTCGGCGAACACGTCGCAGCGCTACCTCATCGTCGGCTACCCGCAGAAGGTCGACGCCCTCACCCGCATTCTCGAGGTCGAGAACTTCGAAGGCATGATCGTGTTCGTCCGCACCAAGAACGAGACCGAGACGCTGGCCGAGAAGCTGCGCGCCCGCGGCTACTCGGCCGCCGCCATCAGCGGCGATGTGGCCCAGGTGCAGCGCGAGCGCACCGTCAACCAGCTGAAGTCGGGCAAGCTCGACATCCTCGTCGCGACCGATGTCGCTGCGCGCGGCCTCGACGTCGACCGCATCAGCCACGTCGTCAACTTCGATATTCCCGTCGACACCGAGTCGTACGTGCACCGCATCGGCCGCACCGGCCGCGCGGGCCGCTCGGGTTCGGCCATCAGCTTCGTGACCCCGCGCGAGCGCCGCCTGCTGACCGCGATCGAGAAGGCCACGCGCCAGCCGCTCACCGAGATGCGTCTGCCGAGCGTCGACGATGTCAACGTCACGCGCCTCGCCCGCTTCGACGACGCGATCAGCGCGGCACTCGGGCAGAGCGATCGCATCGCCGGGTTCCGCGATATCGTCAGCCACTACGTCGAGCACCACGATGTGCCCGAGCTCGACGTGGCCGCGGCGCTCGCCCTCGTCGCCCAGGGCGACACCCCGCTGCTGCTCTCGGCCGAGGAGGAGCGCGCGCAGCGGTTCGCCACTGATTCTCGCGACGATCGCGGCGATCGACCGGCTCGGGATGACCGCTCGCCCCGCGGCGGACGCGACGACCGCGACGGCACGCGCCCCGAGCGCCGCGCCCGCCCCGCGTCGGGAACCCTCGCGCCGTACCGCATCGAGGTCGGTCGCCGGCACAAGGTCGAGCCGCGCCAGATCGTCGGCGCTCTCGCGAACGAGGGCGGGCTGAGCCGTGAAGACTTCGGCGCCATCACGATCCAGCCCGACTTCTCGATCGTCGAGCTGCCCGCCGATCTGTCGCCCGCCGTGCTGCAGAAGCTGCAGGCCACGCGCATCAGCGGCAAGCTCATCGAGATCGCGCCCGACCGCGGTCGCCCGCAGCGACGGCGCTGAGTCGGCCCGCTCAGGACCTCCGGCCCTGGAGTACCCCAGGGGGGTTTGCTAGCATCGCCGCTATGGAGACCTCGCAGACCAGCCGACTCAACCTGCTCACCGGAGCATCCGTCACCGACGCCGCCGCTGATGCGTCTTCGCTCTCGGGCGGATGCTGCGGCGGAGGCTCGTGCATGTGCGGCGGCGGTGCCGCCGCGGCCCCTGCCTTCGACCTGTCGGGCAGCCGCGGCCTCGTCGACGTCGTCGACACGGCGGAGGACGCACCCGCGCCGGCCGGAGCCGAGTTCCTCGTCACGGGCATGACGTGCGGCCACTGCGTCTCGAGCGTCAAGGAGGAGGTCGGTCAGATCGCCGGCGTCGACGCCGTCGAGGTCGTGCTCAAGAAGGGCGGCGCCTCGCGCGTCACCGTGAGCTCGTCCGGCCCTGTCGATGCGGATGCCGTGCGCGCCGCCGTCGAAGAGGCCGGCTACCAGCTCGCCTGATCACGCTGTCGAAGAAGGGGCGAGGCCATCTGGCCTCGACCCTTCTTCGCGTCGACCGACTAGCGGCGAGCGGCTCCGGCGACACGGCGTGCGATCAGCAGAGCGGCGCCGGCACCCAGCAGCGCGGCCGCGAGGCCGCCCATGAGCAGGTTCTCGTCGATTCCCGCGCCGGTGTCGGCGAGTTCGGGCGCCGCGGCGGGCTGCCAGTTTCCGACCGTGACGTCGGCCGGCAGGCCACGGGTCAGGCGGCCGTCGAAGCTCGAGAACTCGGCCATGAACGAGGCCGGGGTCTCGGCGAGGTGGCTCGAGGCGGGCTGAGGCACAGGCATGGTCGCGGGTTCGTCCGTCGCCTCGACCGACGAGGCAGCGGGATCGACGGTCTCGCCGGCGGCCGGCTCGCTCACCTCGACGACGGGCTCCGGCTCCTGCATCTTGTGGAAGAAGGCGAGGGCGATGGTGTCGCCTGCGGCAATGGTGCGACCGGCGCTGGGCAGCAGCTCCACCGAGCCCCCGTCGTACCCGCTGTGGTTCGAGGAGGTGCCGAGCAGGGGCTGCCCGAGAATCCCCCACGCGACGCCCGCGTTGATGTCAGAGAAGTTGTACGACCAGACGTCGGGGTTGGCGAGGAAGCCCTCGTAGATGGTGGTGTCTTGCTCAACATCGGGCACCGAGCTGCGCACGTGGCCCGTGCTCTCGCCGTAGTTCCAGTCGTACTCGTAGCCGAGGGCCACCGCCGAGCTCGTCGTGTTGGTGACGAAGAACGTGATGCGTGCGAGGTCGCCGGGGGCCAGCACGCGCACGTCGGAGGTGATCGAGAGACCCCACGGAGTCGTCACCGTCTCGTTGCACGCGACGACCTCGTCGGCGCCCGAGACGCTCAGGGTGCTCGTGCCGCACGCGAACGGAACGTAGTCGGCGGGGATGGCGGGCTCGAGCGCCTCGCTCGCACTGCTGATGCCGAGGTAGTCGGGGCCGAGGAAGACCATGTCAGAGCCGTCCCAGGCGTCGCCCTGCGACGTGATGCTGTCGTCGAACGAGCCCTCGTCGACGCCCCACTCGCCGCCACCGGCGGCGATGTACCACTCCCACGGCGGCATGTCGACGGTCTGGCCGGAGCCGTTCGCGAGCGCGGGCGCGGCGACGAGCGCGAGGGCGCCCGTCAGGGCAGCAGTGGACAGGATGCGGGACGACCGGCGCATGGATGACCTCGAACGTAGGGGTGAACAGACGTCACCACTGTACGGCCTGGATCGGGCGTGAGGGAGATCTCGGGACTGGATACCCCCAAGGGGTATTGCTACACTGCAGGAGTGACCACTCGCATCGCATCCGATTCCGACCTCCAGCTCGAGCTCACCGGCATGACGTGCGCATCGTGCGCCAATCGCATCGAGCGCAGCCTCAACAAGGTGCCGGGCGTCGAGGCCACGGTCAACTACGCGACCGAGAAGGCCTCGGTGCGCGCGGCCGAGGGCGGGCAACTCGACGCCGACGCACTCATCGCGGCCGTGCAGAAGGCCGGGTACGGGGCGGCCGTGGCCGTTCCGCGGGAGGTGAGCGCAGCATCCACCGCCCCCGCGGCGGCGCCGGTCGACGAGCTCGCACCGCTGCGGCAGCGTCTGATCATCTCCGCGGTGCTGACGGTGCCCGTGCTGCTCATGTCGATGATCCCGGCGCTGCAGTTCACGAACTGGCAGTGGCTCGCGCTCACGCTCGCCTCGCCCGTCGCGGTGTGGGGGGCGTGGCCGTTCCACCGCGTCGCATTGCACAACGCGCGCCGCCTCATCGCGAGCATGGACACGCTCATCTCGGTCGGCGTAAGCGCCGCCTACCTGTGGAGCCTCTACGCCCTCTTCTTCGGCGAGGCCGGAATGCCCGGCATGACCATGACGCTGCAGCTGCTCGGGCGGCCCGAGGAGGGGGCGCACGAGATCTACCTCGAGGTCGCCGCGGCCGTCACCGTCTTCATCCTGCTCGGGCGCTACCTCGAAGCGCGCGCCAAGCGCTCGTCGCGCGAGGCGCTCGACGCCCTGCTCGACCTCGCCGCGCGCGATGCCGCCGTGCTGCGCGACGGCGTCGAGGTGCGCGTGCCCGTCGGCCAGCTGCAGCTCAACGACCGCTTCGTCGTGCGCCCCGGCGAGACCATCGCGACCGACGGCGTCGTCATCGAAGGCACCTCCTCGGTCGATGCCTCGCTGCTGACCGGCGAGTCGCTGCCGGTCGACGTCGAGCCCGACAGTCGCGTCGTCGGGGGAACGATCAACCTCGGCGGACGCATCGTCGTCGAGGCCTCGCGCATCGGCGCCGACACCGAGCTCGCGCGCATGGGCCGCCTCGTCGAAGAGGCCCAGACCGGCAAGGCCGAGGTGCAGCGGCTTGCCGACCGCGTCTCGGGCGTCTTCGTGCCCATCGTCTTCGGCCTCGCTCTGCTGACCCTGCTGGGGTGGATGCTCATCGGCAACTCGATCGAGATCGCCTTCACGGCGGCGGTCGCGACGCTCATCATCGCGTGCCCGTGCGCGCTCGGGCTCGCGACCCCGACGGCGCTGCTCGTCGGCACGGGGCGCGGCTCGCAGCTCGGCATCCTCATCCGCGGCCCGCAGGTGCTCGAGCGCACGCGCCGCATCGACACGATCGTGCTCGATAAGACCGGCACCGTCACGACGGGCCACATGGCCGTCACCGCGATCGTCGCGGTCGCGGGCGTCGACGGCGACCGGATGCTCGGTCTCGCCGCCGCCGCCGAAGACGGGTCGGAGCATCCGCTCGCTCGGGCGGTCGTCGACCACGCCCGCGCGGCCGGTATCGCGGTGCCCGCTGCCGAGAGCTTCGAGGCGCACGCGGGTGCGGGCATCACGGCCGTCGTCGAGGGGCACGCCCTCGCGATCGGCCGCGCGTCATGGCTGCACGAGGCCTGGACGATCGAGGTCGACGCCGCGCTCATCGTCACGCACGAAGACGCGGGCGCGACGCCCATCGTCGTCGCGATCGACGGCGCCGTGGCCGGGGTCATCGTGCTCGCCGACACGCTCAAGCCGACGTCGGCGCTCGCGATCGAGCGCTTCCGGGCGCTCGGGCTCGAGCCCGTGCTGCTGACCGGCGACAACGCGGGCGCGGCCCGCACGGTCGGTGCCGACCTCGGCATCGACGACGTGCGCGCGGGGGTGACGCCCGCGGGCAAGCTCGACGTCATCCGCCAGCTGCAGGCCGACGGGCACGTCGTCGCGATGGTCGGCGACGGCGTCAACGACGCGGCGGCGCTCGCGGCGGCCGACCTCGGCATCGCGATGGGCGGCGGTACCGACGCGGCCATGGCGGCCTCCGACCTCACCGTCGTGAGCGGCGACCTGCTCGTCGTCGTCGACGCCATCCGGCTCGCACGGCGCACGCTGCGCACCATCATCGGCAACCTGTTCTGGGCCTTCGGCTACAACGTCGCCGCGATTCCGATCGCGATGGCCGGCCTGCTCAACCCGCTGCTCGCCGGGCTCGCCATGGCGTTCTCGAGCGTGTTCGTCGTGACGAACTCGCTGCGCTTGCGCGGCTTCAAGCCCCAAGCGCGCTAGGTGGCCCTTCTGGCCCAGATCTGGGCCAGAAGGGCGCTAACCCGTGGGGCCATGTGCCGTTTTGCCCCAGATCTGGGGCAAAACGGCGGGGTTAGGGGCGACGCACGCGGGGCAGACCCAGCGGCACCGGCAGGCGCAGCTCGCCCACCGCGCCGGCCGGCACCACGGGCGACGCCGGGGCCACGGGCGGCACGGGCACGTAGGTCGAGCCGAGCGCGGGGCGGGCATCCGGAGCCCCGCGATTCGGCCACAGCGCGAAGGCGCGCTCCGCTTGGGCGGTGATCGTGAGCGAGGGGTTGACGCCGAGGTTCGCCGAGATGGCCGCGCCGTCGACGACGTGCAGGCCCTCGTGCCCGAAGACGCGGTGGTAGGCGTCGACGACGCCCGTCTCGGCCGAGTCGCCGATGGGGCAGCCGCCGAGGAAGTGCGCGGTCATCGGCACGTCGAAGACCTCGCTGATGCCCGACTGCGCGAAGCCGTTCATGTGCTGCGCCATGAGGCCGTAGGCCTCGTTCGCCTCGGGGATGAACGTGGGGTTCGGCTCGCCGTGCCCCTGGCTCGACCGCAGCCGGAACCCGCCGAACGGCCCGCGGCCCGCCCGCACGGTCAGCGAGTTGTCGCGGTTCTGCATGACGAGGCCCACGATCGTGCGCTCGCTCCAGCTGCCGATGCCGAACACCATCGACGCGACGCGCGCGGGGTGGCGCAGCAGCTGGCCGATCCACAGCAGCCAGCGCGGGGTGCGGCCGCCGCCCGGAACGGCCACGGTCGCGAGCAGCGCGAGCGCGTTCGAGCCGTGGCCGTAGCGGCAGGGCTCGATGTGCGTGTGCTCGTCGGGGTGGATCGACGAGGTGATGGCGACGCCGCGCGTCAGATCGACGCCCCGCGAGTGGCGCAGGGCGGTGGATGCTCCGCCGAGGGCCTCGGAGTTCGTGCGGGTCAGCTCGCCCAGCCGATCGGAGATGCCCGGCAGGTGCCCCTCGGCCTTCATGCGGTGCAGCAGCTGCTGGGTGCCCCACGCGCCCGCGGCGACGACGACCTGATCGGCCGTGAGCGTGCGCTCGGTGCGGCGGCCCTTGCCCGTCGTGCGCACGGTGACGCGGTACCCCGTCTGAGCATCCCCAGATTCGCCTGGAATCGGCGGAACCTCGATGGCCGAGCGCCCTTTTGCCCCAGATCTGGCAACGGAGAGGGGCTCGACGCGGGTGACCGTCGTCAGGGGGAAGACCGTGGCTCCAGCACTCTCGGCGAGGTGCAGGTAGTTCTTGACGAGCGTGTTCTTGGCGTTGTGGCGGCAGCCGGTCATGCACTCGCCGCACTCGATGCAGCCGCGTCGCGCCGGGCCCGCGCCACCGAAGTAGGGGTCGGGCGCCTCGACGCCCGCACCCTCGCCGAAGTACACCCCGACGGGCGTGAGGTGGAAGCTGTCGGCGACGCCCAGGTCGGTGGCGACCTTCTGCATGATCTCGTCGGCGGGAGTGATCGTGGGGTTCTGCGCGACGCCGAGCATGCGGCTCGCCTGGTCGTAGTACGCGTCGAGCTCGGCCTTCCAGTCGGTGATGTGCGCCCACTGCCGATCGATGAAGAAGGCGTCGCTGGCCGGCCGGTAGAGGGTGTTGGCGTAGACGAGCGAGCCGCCGCCGACCCCCGCCCCGGCGAGGATCATGACGTCGTCGAGCAGGTGGATGCGCTGGATGCCGAGCAGCCCGAGCGCGGGCGCCCAGAAGAACTTCTTCAGGCTCCAAGAGTTCTTGGCGAACTCGTCGTCGGCGAAGCGGCGGCCGGCCTCGAGCACGGCGACCGAGTAGCCCTTCTCGACCAGGCGCAGGGCGGCGACCGAGCCGCCGAAGCCCGAGCCCACCACGATCACGTCGTAGTGCTCTGCCGTGCCGGCCATGCTCAGCCCTTCCGGTAGCTGTCGATCGCGGCGGCGCCGATCGGGGCGGCGATGGCCCACGAGTCGATGCCCGTGAAGCGCGTCAACCGCCGAGCGGTGACCTGCGAGGTGCGGTTGTCGACGTACCAGAGCGGCGTCGGCGAAGGCTTCCAGGTGCCCGTGCCGACGGTGCGTTCGACGTGCTCGGGGTCGAGCAGTAGGGCGTTGTGCACGATGCCGATGCCGCTGCCCACGTCGTCGAGCGTGTTGCCAGGGAAGGCTCCCCAGCTGGCGCCGGGCATGCCGAAGATCGTGCCCGTCCAGGCGTTGATGCCGACGGTGCCGTAGTGCAGTTCGGCGACGGCGCGGTCGAACCGGGCGCCGAGCTCGTCGCGGGTGCGGGGATGGATGTGGATGCCGGCGCTCAGATGACCGACGAGACGGTCGTTCGCGAACGCGACCGCGGCATCCAGGAACGCGCCGGGCTCGCGCGAGCCGGGCAGGCGCACGATGCCGAGCACCGGAGCGAAGGCCTCGACCGTGAAGAGGTGCTCGTCGGCCTTCTCGGGGTCGAGGTGGTCGACGAGGGTGCGCGGCACGTTGGGGTCGCCGCCCAGCACCGCCGCATCGGGGTGCAGGGTGACGACGGCGAGCTGGCGGCTGGATGCGCCCGGGTAGTACGCGGGGCGCTCGGGCGCGGCGGCGTAGTGGCGACGCACCGCCGCAACGAACTCGTCGGCCCGCTGCCATGCCTCGGGGATGACGACGATCTGCGTCGCGACGCAGTTGAACCCGCTGTTGTGCAGGCGCTGCGTCACGATGTTGCGGGCGACGTCGTCGACGTTCTCGCTCGACCAGCCGTCTTCGGGCACGACGATCGCGGGGCCGACGCCTCCGAGCTCGCTCGTGAGCGGCTTGCTCAGCAGCGGGGTGCCGGCCGCGCGGCGCTTCTCGGCATCGACATCGGTGCCCCACACGATCGCGTCATGACTGTGCCGGCTGCCCGTGATGTGCACGGTGTCGACGGCTTCGTGGTGGATGAGCGCGGCCCCGACCTCGTGACCGCCCTCGGCGATGTGCAGCACGCCGAGCTCGATGAAGGGGGCGAAGGCCCGCTTCATCGCCGCGCCGACACCGGCGTTGACGGGGTTGAGCTTGACGATGACCGCCGAGGCCTCTTGATACAGCGCTGTCAGCACATCGAGGGCGGGGATGCCGGTGATGTTGCCGGCCCCGAGCACGAGCGTGATGCGGGGCGCGCGGTTCGGGTCGCGCAACGCGCGCGCGACACCGCGGCGCGCCTGGTCGAGGGTGACCCCCGGCCGCAGCCAGAGGTTCGCCTCGTAGCCCTGCAGCACGAGGTCTTTCGGCAGGTACGGAAAGACTTTCAGCGTCGTGCGGCCGCCCGGCGCCGTGCCGAGCTCGACGGCGTCGATCGGCGAGCGGCCCTTCTCGATGAGTTTCAGGGTCTTCTCGATCGCGCTCGTGGCGGTGATGACCGCGTAGGGCCCGCTCGACCACTCCTCGCCCGCCGCCGGGCTGCGGGGGTCGATGCCCTTGAGCGCGCACGCGGCCTCGACCCACGCGGGCGCCGCCTCGAGAGTCGCGGCCCGCACGGCCCGCAGCAGGGCACGGCGCTCGGCGATCGTCATGCGCACCCAGCGCTCGGCTCCCGCGCGCAGCGCGCGCAGCGAGGGTCCGAGCTCGGCGATGATGGCAGGCACGCGGTTCCTCCAGAGACGGTTCGACGGCGAACGGTTCGACCCTTCGACTGTAGCCGCCGTGCGGGGCCGCCAACCCTGCGTGCCTGCGCAGGGCCGTGTGCCATCATTCGCGCATGGCTCGGATTCTCGCGGTGGCCCCGGTGCTGCCCGAGCACGCCGCGACGCAGACCCAGATCACGGCCGAGCTCGCCGACGGCGTGACGGATGACGACGCCGCGCGCGCCGTGATGCAGCGCATCCATGCCGCCAGCGGCATCGAGACGCGGCACCTGGCGCTTCCGCTCGCCGAGTACCGCGGCATCGAGGGTTTCACGGCCGCGAACCGCCTGTTCGCCGAACTCGCCCTGCCGCTCGCCGAGCGCGCTGTTCTGGCGGCGCTCGCCGAGGCGGGCCTGCGGGTCGACGAGGTCGACCATCTCTTCTTCACGACCGTCACGGGCCTCGGCGCGCCCTCGCTCGACGCGCAGCTCGCGACGAGCCTGGGCTTCCGTTCCGACCTGCGGCGCGTGCCGAGCTTCGGACTGGGCTGCGTCGCCGGGGCCGCCGGGATCGCGCGCGTCGCCGACTACCTGGCCGGGCATCCCCAGGGCGTCGCCCTGCTCGTCTCGGTCGAACTGTGCTCGCTGACCCTGCAGTGGAACGACCGCTCGATGGCGAACGTCGTCGGCACCGGCATCTTCGGCGACGGCGCCGCCGCGGTCGTCATGGTGGGGGATGCCCACCCCGCGCTGCACGTCTCGGCCGAGCCGCGCGCCCGTGTCGTCGCGAGCCGCAGCGCGCTCTACCCCGACAGCGGCGAGATGATCGGGTGGCGCATCGGCGAGAGCGGCTTCCGGCTCATGCTCGCGGCGGGCGTGCCGGCGCTCATCGACGGCCACTTCGCGGCCGCCGTCGACGAGCTGCTCGCCGAGGCCGGCTGGAGCCGGGCCGGGGTCGACGAGTGGATCGCGCATCCGGGCGGCCCGCGCGTGCTCGAGTCGTTCAGCACCGCCCTCGACCTCGAGCCCGCCGCGCTCGCCACCAGCTGGGCCGTGCTGGCTCGGGCCGGCAACATGTCGTCGGCCGCCGTGCTGCACGTGCTCGCCGAGGGGGGATCGCGCGCCGCGGGAACCCGCGGCGTGCTCTTCGCCCTGGGCCCGGGGGTCACCGCCGAGATCGTGCTGCTGGAGTGGTCATGAGTGTCGTCGTCTATATCGTGCTGGTGCTCGCGACGGGCGTCGAGCGCCTCATCGAGCTCGTCATCTCGAAGCGCAACGCCGCGCACGCCTTCGCGCAGGGCGGGGTCGAGCACGGCCAGCGCCACTTCCCGTTCATGGTCGTGCTGCACACGGGCCTGCTGCTCGCGTGCATCGCCGAGGTCGTGCTGCTCGATCGCCCGTTCATCGGCGCGCTCGGCTGGCCCATGCTCGTCATCGCCCTGCTCTGCCAGGCGGGCCGCTACTGGGTCATCGCCTCGCTCGGCCGGCAGTGGAACACGCGCGTCATCGTCGTGCCCGGGGCGACCCGCGTGACACGCGGGCCGTACCGCTTCGCCTGGCTGCGTCACCCCAACTACTGGATCGTCGCGATCGAGGGCATCGCCCTCCCGCTCGTGCACAGCGCGTGGATCACCGCGCTGGTCTTCACGGTGCTCAACGCCGTGCTGCTGCTCGCCTTCCGCATCCCGACCGAGAACCGCGCGCTCGCCGCGCTGCGGTCGTGACACCGCGGCTCGACGCCGACGTGCTCATCGCCGGCGGCGGCCCCATCGGCCTCGCGACGGCGCTCGAGCTGCAGGCCCGCGGGCTCACCGCGATCGTGCTCGAGCCGCGCGAGGGCACGATCGACAAGGCCTGCGGCGAGGGCCTCATGCCCGGGGCGCTCGCCGCCCTCGGTCGCCTCGGCGTCGACCCGGCGGGGCACCCGCTGCGGGGCATCCGGTATCAGGATGCCCGCCGCGCCGTCACTCACCGCTACCGCTCGGCGGCCGGGCGGGGGGTGCGCCGCACGGTGCTGCACGACGCGCTGCGGGCGCGCGCGGTGGAGGTCGGTGTCGAGACGCGCGCGCTGCGCGTCGAGCAGGTGTCGCAGCACGACGACCACGTCGTGGTCGGGGGGATGCGGGCGCGCTGGCTCATCGGCGCCGACGGGCTGCACTCGACCGTGCGCACGGCCGCCGGGCTCGACCGGCCCGCGCGCGCGTCGTCGCGCGATCGGCGCCGCTACGGGCTGCGCCAGCACTTCGCCGTCGCCCCATGGAGCGACCTCGTCGAAGTGACCTACCTGCCCGAGGCCGAGCTCTACATCACGCCCGTCGACGCGGGCACGGTCGGCGTGGCCGTGCTCGCCCCGCGGCCGCTCGATCTCGAGGCGGCGCTCGCGCAGGCTCCCGCCGTGCGCGAGCGGCTCACCGGCGCGGCCGAGGCGAGCACGCTGCGTGGCGCGGGTGCCCTGCGGCAGCGCACGCGCGCCCGCACGGCCGGCCGCGTCGCGCTCGTCGGCGACGCCTCGGGCTACGTGGATGCTCTCACCGGCGAAGGCCTGCGCGTCGGGCTCGCCCAGGCCGAGGTGCTCGCCGACTGCCTCGCGCGCGACGACCTGCCCGGCTACGAGCGCGCGTGGGCGCGATCGACGCGCGACTTCCGCGTGCTGACCGCCGGGCTGCTCGCCGCCGCGACCTCGCCCGCGCGCGGGCTCATCGTGCCGGCGGCGGCCGCGCTGCCGAGGGTCTTCGGCGCGGTGGTCGAGCGCCTCGCGCGCTGAGCGGCCGCTCGGCGTCGGCGTGAGCGGCGCCGGGGTCAGCGGCGTCGGGCTTCGCGGATCAGGCCGGCGCCGCGGCCGGCGCCGGCACGGCACGACGGATCAGGAACCCGAACCCGAGAGCGACCGGGAACATCAGCACGCCGTAGACGGCCGCGGGCAGGGAGAGCTCGACACTGTTCAACACCGTCTGCGCGATGACGATCGCGAGGGTCGCGTTGTGGATTCCGATCTCGAACGAGCTCGCGACGGCCTGCCGCGGGGTCACCCGGAACAGCCGGGGCACGAGGTAGCCGACGCTCAGACTGATGACGCAGAACAGCACCGTGATGAGCGCGAGGGTGCCGATGTTCACCAGCAGGATCTGCACGTTCGACACGATCGCCCCGATGATCACGATCGCCAGGATGACCGCTGAGGCGATGCGCACGGGCTTATCCATGCGATCGGCGAAGGCCGGCTTCCACCGCCGCACGAGCATGCCGAGCACGACCGGACCGAGCACGATGGCGAAGACCTCGAGCGCCTTCGTGAGCTGGATGCCCAGCGAGTCGTCACCCGGCAAGAAGATCGCGAACGCGAGATTCGTGATGAGCGGCAGCGTGAAGGCCGCGATGACCGAGTTGATGGCCGTCAGGCTGATGTTGAGGGCGACGTCGCCGCGGAAGAGGTGGCTGAACAGGGCCGCGGTCGTACCCCCGGGCGATGCCGCGAGCAGCATCATTCCCACCGCGAGTACGGGCGGCAGCGCGAAGAGCACGATGAGGCCGAGGCAGACCGCCGGAAGCACCACCAGCTGGCAGACGAGGGCGACGGCGACCGCCTTCGGGCTCTTCGCCACCGCGGTGAAGTCTTTGAGCGTGAGAGAGAGGCCGAGCCCGAACATGATGATGCCGAGGGCGACGGGGAGCCCGATGGTGGTCAATGCTGATCCCATGACGGTCATCCTGCCTGAGGAGGGGCGGGCGCGGAAGCGCGAAACGCGCTCAGTCGAGCCGGGAGGTTGCGGGGGCTACAGACCGAGCAGGGCGCGCAGCTCGTCGACGTCGTGGGCGACGGCGCGGGCGTGCGCGAACTCCTCGGGGCTGCCGTAGCCCCACGACACGGCGATCGTCGGGATGCCGTGCGCCGCCGCGCCTTCGACATCGTGCACGCGGTCGCCGATCATGACGGGGCGCGTGAGGTCGGCATCCATCGCCCGCAACCGCACGAGCGCTTCGGCGACCACGTCGGCCTTCGCGCTGCGCACCTCGTCGGCCGAGGCTCCCGTGATGATGTCGAAGTGGTGGGCGATCGTGAAGTGCTCGAGCATGAGCGTGGCGGGCAGCTCGGGCTTCGAAGTGGCGAGGCTGAGCGCGATGCTCGACGCGGCGATGTCTTCGACCAGCAGGCCCATGCCGGGGTAGAGGGTCGCGTCGTAGGCGCCGCGGTCGAGGTAGCGCTCGCGGTAGACCTCGAGGGCGCGCATCCGCTCGACGAGGGTCATACCGGCCCGGTCGCGAAACGAGTCGAGAATCGGCGGGCCGACGTACCGCAGCAGCTCGGCCTGGTCGGGCACCGGCAGCCCGAGAGCCTCGAAGGTGTACGCGAGCGTGTCGGTGATGCCGGGCGCCGAATCGGTGACCGTGCCGTCAAGATCGAGCAGGATCGCCGTGTAGGGGAGCATGGTTCGAGCCTAGGCGGGGCTGTGCTCATCGAAGAGGCTCAGAACAGCCGGGGCACGCCGTCGTCGAGCCCGCGCATCGCGTCGTAGTCGAGCAGCAGGCAGCGGATGCCGCGGTCTTCGGCGAGCGTGCGCGCCTGCGGTGTGATCTCCTGCGCCGCGAAGACGCCCGCGACGGGGGCGAGCAGCGGGTCGCGGTTCATGAGCTCGAGGTAGCGCGTCAACTGCTCGACGCCGTCGATGCCGCCCCGGCGCTTGATCTCGATGGCGACGGATGCTCCGCTCGCGTCGCGCGCGAGGATGTCGACCGGCCCGATCGCCGTCATGTATTCGCGGCGCACGAGCGAGAAGCCGGGCCCCAGCAGCTCGATGTGCTCGGCCAGCAGCTTCTGCAGGTGCGCCTCGACGCCGTCCTTCTGCAGGCCGGGGTCGACGCCGAGCTCATGCGCCGAGTCGTGCAGCACCTCGTGGATGCTCACGACGAGCAGGTCGGCGGTCTTCGCGTGCGTGACGCGCCACAGCTCGAGCACCCCCGCCTCGCGCTGGTCGTCGTCGGGTTCGTCGATGACGAGCGTGCACGGCGGGCTCATCCAGTTGAGGGGCTTGTAGCTGAGCGCGTCGGCGTGCACGAGCAGGCTGCCGTCGCTCTTGTGGATGAGCAGGCGCGTCGCGAGCGGCAAGTGCGCACTGAGCCGGCCCGCGTAGTCGACGGAGCAGCGGGCGATGACGAGGCGCATCCCCTCAGCCTACGGTCGCCCGTCTCTGCCGAATGACGGAGGATCGGGCCCGGGCGGCCCGCTATCCGAGCTCGACCGCGCTGATCTCCGTCATGTGTGCGGGTGCTCAGACCCAGAGGCCCGGGCGGCGCTCTTCCGCGATGCCGTTGCCGCCGTCGACGACGATCAACTGGCCGGTGATGTAGCTCGCCCCCGGGCTCGCGAGCCACGCGATCGCGCTCGCGATCTCGTCAGGCCGGCCGCTGCGGCCGAGCGGCACGAGCTCGCCCTCCTGGGCCTACTGCACCAGTTGCGACGCGGTGGCGATCCAGCCGGGCGCGACGGCGTTGACGGTGATGCCGCGGCGGGCCTCGTCGACCGCGAGCCCACGGGTGAAGCCGAGCACGCCGGCCTTCGCAGTGGCATAGCCGAGGTCGTCGCGCGCGGCCTGCACGGCCCCGGTCGTCGAGGCGACGCTGATCACGCGGCCCCAGCCCTGCGACCGCATGCCCGCGATGACGGCGCGTGTGACCAGGAACACGCTCGTGAGGTTGACGTCGACCGCGCTGCGCCACTCGTCGATGCTCATGTTGATGTCGCCGCGGGGGAACTCTTCGCCCGTCGCGATCATGCCGGCGTTGTTGACGAGGATGCTGAGCTCGCCCACCGCCGCGACCGCCGCCGCGACGGCCGCGGTCGCCGCCTGCTCTGTCTCGAGCCGCGCCACCACGCCGTGTACCTCGAACCCCAGCGCGGCGAGCTCGGCCACACGCTCGTCGATGCGCGAGGTCGTGGCGGTCATGACGACGCGGGCCCCGCGCTCGGCGAGCGCGCGGGCCGTGGCGAAGCCGATGCCCGAGGCCGATCCGCACCCTGTGACGAGGGCCGCGCGGCCGCTCAGATCGAGGTCGGCGGGCAGGGCGGGGCGTGCGGGGGTGGAGCTCGTCATGCGGTGAGCCTAGGGGCGGGCATCCGGAGCCGGGGCGGCGGCCTCGGCGGGTGCGGCCGTGTCGGAAGCGGGCGCGGCCGTGTCGGCAGCAGACCCGCGCGCGGCAGAGCCGGTCTCGCGCGCGGCGGGCGTCGCCACGAAGGCGAGCGCGATGAGCACGAGCACGATCCAGAAGGCCGAGAGCAGGCCTACGGCTTCGCCGAGGAACCCGATGAGGGGCGGTCCGACGAGGAAGGCGAAGTAGCCGACCGTGGCGACGGCCGAGACGCGCGCGGCGGCCTTGGCGGGGTCGTCGGCGGCGGCCGACATGCCGACGGGGAACCCGAGCGAGGCGCCGAGGCCCCACGCGATGATGCCGATCGCGGCGGCGACGGGGGAGTCGACGACGATGAGCAGCGCGAGGCCCGCGATCGCGAGCAGGGCCGAGGCCCGCAGCACGGGCACGCGGCCGAAGCGGTCGAGCACCCACACGCCGCCGATGCGGCCGACCGTCATGGCCGTGGCGAAGAGCGTGAAGTACAGCGCACCCGTGGCCTCGTCGACGCCGCGGTCGTCGACCATCGCGAGGGCGAGCCAGTCGTTGGCCGAGCCCTCGGCGAAGGCCATGCCGAGCACGATGAGCCCGATGACGAGCGTGCGCGGCTCGCGCCAGATGGCCATGCGCTCGCGGAAGGTCGTGTGCGCGGGGCCGTCGCCGTCGTCGTCGAGACCCGGCAGCGCGCGGTGCTTCGGCAAGAACCGCACGACGACGAGCGCGCCCGCGCCGAGCAGCACGGCCATGAGCACGGTGTGCACGTCGACGCCGAGCCCGAGGGCGCTCACGCCCGCGGCGATGCCCGCGCCCGTGATGGTGCCGAGGCTCCACGAGGCGTGGAACCACGGCATGATGCTGCGGCCCTGCGCCTGCTCGACCGCGGCGCCCTCGACGTTCATGGCGACATCGGTCAGGCCCGAGGCCGCGCCGAAGACCATGAGGCCGACGAAGGTGACGGCGAAGCTCTGCAGGGTCGCGGCACCGAGGCCCATGAGGGCGAGGGCGCCGAGGCTCGAGAGCAGGGCGATGAGGATGGTCGTGCGCGAGCCGATGCGGGCGATGACGTGCGACGAGGCGAGCAGGCCCGCGATCGAGCCGGCGGCCATGCCCATGATGAGCACGCCGAACTCGTCGGTGCGCACGTCGAGGGCGTCGCGCACGGCGGGCGTGCGGGCGAACCAGGTGGCCATGGCGAGGCCGTTGATGGCGAAGATCGCGAAGACGGCGATGCGCCACGAGGCGAGGGTGGGCAGGCTGCCGGTGGAGGTGGTCACAACGGCCTTTCGGCGAGCATGGCGGGGAGTCGAATCGATTCGACACCAGAGTTCGACTACAGTAACAGCCGATGACGAACCCGGCAACGCGCGCCCCCTCCGCGCCCGACGAGGCGGCCCGGCCGACTCTCGCGGCCGTCGCGGCGCGCGCCGGAGTCTCTGCGTCGACCGCGTCTCTCGCCTTCAGCGGATCCGGCCCCGTCGCCGACGACACGCGCGAGCGCGTGCTCGCCG
Organism: uncultured Microbacteriaceae bacterium; assembly: GCA_964540305.1. Lineage (GTDB taxonomy): Bacteria > Actinomycetota > Actinomycetes > Actinomycetales > Microbacteriaceae > Microcella. Next base: position 124,430 of record CAZILZ010000003.1, read on the forward strand.
CAGCGCGCGAGCTCAACTACGGCGGCCCCGACCCGCGCGCCCGCAGCCTGCGCACCGGCCGCAGCGGCATCATCGCCGTCGTCATCGAAGACCGCATCCGCGACGCCTTCAGCGACCCCATGATGGTCGCCCTGCTCGACGGCATCGCCGATGAGCTCGGCCAGGCCGGGTACAGCCTGCTGCTGCTCACCGACAGCGACGACCGACCCGTCGGCGGGCTGCGCGACGCCTCGATGGATGCCGCGCTGCTGCTCGGCTGCAGCACCGACCTCGACCCCGCCGTCGCCGTGCTGAGCCAGCGCCAGGTGCCGCTCATCGGCGTCGAGGCGCGCGAGCGCCCGGGCATGCACCGCGTCGACCTCGACAACCGCGCGGGCATGCGCGCGGGCGCCGGCCACTTGCACGCGCTCGGCCACCGCCGCGTCGGCGTCATCACGCTGCCGATGGACCGCGCGCACACGCGCGGCCCGCTCACCGCGGAGTGGGAGGCCGCGAGCGACGCCTACACCGGCCTCGAGCGGCTGCGCGGCGTGCGCGACGTCTACCCGGATGCTCCCGCCGAGGTCGCCGCCGGCAGCCTCATCGACGAGGGTCATCGGGCCGCCCTCGCGCTGCTGCAGCGCGATCCGGGTCTCACCGCGATCGTCGCGCAGAGCGACCTGCTCGCCCTCGGAGCGATTCAGGCGGCCGACGAGCTCGGCCTGACCGTGCCCGGCGACCTGAGCGTGCTCGGCTTCGACGGGGCGCGCATCGACGGGCTCAGCATCCACCGCCTGACGACGCTCGTGCAGCCGATCGTCGAGAAGGGCCGGGCGGCGGCCCGTATGGCCCTCGCCGCTCTCGCCGGAGAGCCCGTCACCGACGTCGACTTCACGAGCGAGCTGCGCCTCGGCACGACCACGGCGGCCCCTCGCGCCTAGAGCCGACACGCCGCCGAGTTGCGTGCGGGCCGCAGAAGACTAGAGTCTGCGGGTGCCTCTCACGAGGGCGCCCCAGCGACGCTCCCCCCACCGCATTCGAGTGAACCCGCCCCAGGCCGTGGTCATCGGGTTCCTCGGGGCTATTCTCCTCGCGACCCTGCTGCTCGCTCTGCCGATCTCGCACGCCCCCGGCGTCGAGGTGACGCTGCTCGAAGCGGCGTTCACCGCGGTCTCGGCCGTGTGCGTCACGGGCCACATCGTCGTCGACACCGCCACCGTCTGGTCGCCCTTCGGCCACGCGGTCATCGTCGCCTTCATCCAGATCGGCGGGCTCGGCATCATGCTCGTCGCCTCGCTCATCGGCCTCGCCCTGCTGCGGCGGGTGTCGCTGCGGGGGCGCATGGTCGCCGGAGCCGAGAACCGGGCGGTCACGACGGGCGACGCCGCGCGGCTCGCTCGCGGCATCGTGCTGTCGTCGCTCATCATCGAGGCGGTCGTGGCGGTCATCCTGACCCTGCGGTTCTGGCTGTCGTACGGGGATGCCCTGCCGACCGCACTCGGTCGCGGCGTGTTCCTCGCCATCTCGTCGTTCAACAACGCCGGCTTCGCGCCGTTCAGCGACAACATGATCGGCTTCGCGACCGACCCCGTCGTCGTGCTGCCGATGAGCCTCGCGACCATCCTCGGCGGGCTCGGGTTCCCGGTGCTGCTGCAGCTGCGCCGCGAACTTCGCCGGCCTCTGCACTGGAGCATGAACACCAACCTCGTGCTCGCCATGACGGGGCTGCTGCTCGTGATCGGCACCGTCGTGATCGCCGTGTTCGAGTGGAGCAACCCCGCGACGATCGGTGAGCTCTCGGTCGGCGACCGCATCCTCGTCTCGTTCTTTCACTCGGTGCAGGCGCGCACCGCCGGCTTCAACTCGGTCGACATCGGCCAGATGACGAGCGAGACCTGGCTGAGCATCGACGTGCTCATGTTCATCGGCGGCGGGCCGGCAGGCACGGCAGGCGGCATCAAGGTGACGACCTTCGCCGTGCTGCTCTTCATCATCATCACCGAGCTGCGCGGCGAAGGTGCCGTCAACATCTTCGGCAAGCGCCTCTCGCGCGCCGTGCACCGCGAAGCGATCACCATCACGCTGCTCTCGATGGCGGCCGTGATGAGCGCGACGATCGCCCTCATGGTCATCACGCACCTCGATCTCGACGTGCTGCTCTTCGAAGTGATCTCGGCCTTCGGCACCGTCGGCCTCAGCACGGGCATCACGGCAGACCTGCCCGACAGCGCGCAGATCATCCTCATGCTCCTCATGTTCCTCGGCCGACTCGGCCCGCTCACGCTCGGCACCGCCCTGGTGCTGCGCCAACGCAAGGTGCTCTACGAGCTTCCGAAAGAAAGGCCCGTCATTGGGTAACTCCCGCATCTTCAGCCGCGACCGCGCGACCCGCATCGCCGAGGCCGACTCGGTCGCCGTCATCGGCCTCGGCCGGTTCGGCCGCGCGATCGCTCTCGAGCTCATGGCAACGGGCACCGAGGTGCTCGGCATCGACGCCGACGAAGACATCGTGCAATCGCTCAACGGGCAGCTCACCCAGGTGGTGCGCGCCGACACCACCAAGGAGGAGGTGCTGCGGCAGCTCGCAGTGAACGAGTTCGACCGCGTCGTCGTGGCCATCGGCTCCGACGTTCAGTCGAGCATCCTGACCACCTCGATCCTGCTGCGCATGCAGATTCCGCATCTGTGGACGAAAGCGGTGAGCGACGCGCACGGGCAGATCTTGACGCAGCTCGGTGTGCAGCACGTCATCTACCCCGAGCACGAGATGGGGCGCCGCGTGGCGCACCTCGTGCGCGGTGCCGCCCTCGACTACATCGAGGTCGACGACGACTACGCGATCGTGAAGATGGGCCCCAATCGCGTCGTCGAGGGCAAGCGGCTCGGCGACACCGAGCTGCGCAAAGAGTACGGCGTGACCGTCATGGCGGTGCAGCGGGGCGAGGCCGAGTGGTGCAATGCCGATGCCGACACCGTCATCATGCCGGGGGATACCATTCTCATCGCGGGCCCCATCAAGAAGGCCGAGGCGTTCGGCCAGTTGCGCTGAGCACCCGCGAGAACGAAGGAGTCTTCATGCGGTCGACCACGTTCGGCAGAGGCTCCCGTGGCCGTCGTCGATAGCGCCGTCTACGTCAGCGGGCTGCGCCGCGAAGGAGTCGTCGGGCTCGACGAGACCTACGACGTCACGCGCGCGACGGGCGGGGTGGCCTGGATCGGGTTGTACCGACCGACGGTCGACGAGCTCGAATCGGTCGCGGCCGAGTTCGGCCTTCACCACCTGGCGGTGGAGGACGCGCTCAAGGGCCACCAGCGGTCGAAGCTCGAGCGCTACGGCGACACCCTCTTCCTCGCCCTGCGCACGGCGCGCTACGTCGACGAGACCGAGACGGTCGAGTTCGGCGAGCTGCACGTCTTCGTCGGCCCGCAGTTCGTCGTGACGGTGCGGCACGCCGAGTCGCCCGACCTCGCGCTCGTGCGCGACCGCCTCGAGAGCGACCCCGAGCTGCTCGCGAAGGGCCCCGAGGCGATTCTCTACGCGGTGCTCGACGAGGTCGTCGACGAGTACGAGCCCGTCATCGCCGGGCTCGAGAACGACATCGACGAGATCGAAGACCAGCTGTTCGGCGAAGCCGAGCACGACATCCTCACCCGCCGCATCTACGACCTCTCGAGCGAGGTCATCGGCTTCCAGCGCGCGGTGCAGCCGCTCATCGGCATCATCGGCGCGCTGCAGCGCGGGGGCGACAAGTACGGCGTCGACCTCGACCTCAGCCACCACCTCGGCGACGTGCTCGACCACGTCACGCGCGCGGGCGAGCGGGCCGACTCGTTCCGCAGCCTGCTCGACAAGGCGCTGCAGGCGCAGTCGACCCTCATCACGCGCCGCATGACCGAGGTGAGCGTCGCGCAGAACGAGCAGATCAAGCGCATCACCTCGTGGGCGGCCATCCTGTTCGCCCCGACCCTCGTCGGAACCGTGTACGGCATGAACTTCCGCTACATGCCCGAGCTCGAGTGGGTGTTCGGCTACCCCTTCGCGATGGGGCTCATGCTGCTGCTCGGCATCGGGCTGTACGTGGCGTTCAAGCGCCGCGACTGGCTCTGACGCGATCCGGTCACCCGTAGCATCGCTTCATGCTCTCGGTGCTGCGCAACCGCCGGTTCGCGGCGCTCTTCGCCTCGCAGGTCTCGTCGCTCGCGGCCACGGGGCTGCTCACGGTCGCCCTCGCGCTCGTCGCCGTGCGCCTCGATCCGGCAGGCGCGGCGGGCATCATCGCGACGGCGCTCACGATCCGCATCGCCGTGTACGTCGTCGTCTCGCCGCTCGCCAGCGCACTGCTCGCCGGGCGGTCGAGCCGCGCGGTGCTCATCAGCGCCGACCTCGTGCGCTTCGCCGTCGCCGCGGGGCTCGTGCTCGCCACGGCACCCTGGCAGCTCTACCTCGGCATCGTGCTGCTGCAGACCGCCTCCGCCGTGTTCACGCCGACCTATCAGGCCGTCATCCCTCGCGTGCTGCCCGACGAGCGCGACTACACCGCGGCGCAATCGCTCTCGCGACTCGCGTACGACCTCGAGTCGCTGCTGAGCCCGCCCCTCGCAGCGCTGCTCGTGCTCGTGCTGCCGCCCCAGGCGCTCTTCGCCGTGACCGCCCTCGGCTTCCTCGGCTCGGCGGTCGGCGTGCTGCTCGCGCGCCTGCACGACCAGGTGGGGTCGACGGCCGAGCCGGTCGGCCGGCGACTCGTGCGCGGCATCGGCGTGCTGCTGCGCACGCCCGGCCCGAGGTTCGCCGCGGTGCTCGACGCCGCGTCGGCGACCCTCTACGCGACCGTGTTGGTCTCGAGCGTCGGGCTGCTCATCGACGCGGGCGCCGACCCGGTCGACCCCTCGGCCGAGCTCGCGATCGTGCTCGTCGCGTTCGGCCTCGGCTCGATCGCCGTCGCGCTCGCCCTGCCCGCGCTGCTGCGCCTCGTGCGGGATACGACGCTCATGCTGCTCGGCGCGGGCCTCGCTGTGGTCGTGCTCGCCGCCACCGCGGCGGCCGTGCTGCTCGGCGACGTGAGCGTCGTCGGCATCGCCGTGCTCTGGGCGTTGCTGGGGGCATCCAGCAGCGCCATCAGCACCCCGAGCGCCCGCCTGATCCGCGCGGAGGTGCCGAGCGATCAGCATGCGGCGGTCTTCGCCGCGCGGTTCTCGACCTCGCACGCCTGGTACGTCGTCACCTACCCGCTCGCGGGCGTGCTCGGCACTCTGGCGCCTGCCGGGGTCGCGACCGCGGCGCTCGCGGCCCTCGCCGCGGCGGCTCTCGTGGCCGGGCTCGTGCTGCGGGCACCGTGGTCTCGCACGGGGCGGCCCGACTAGGCTCTCCCGCGTGACTGACGTGCTCGCCAGCGGCATCGACCGCTCAGAACTCGACCCCACCATCCGGCCGAACGACGACCTGTACCGGCATGTGAATGGCAGGTGGGTTGCGCGCACGCCCATTCCCGCCGACAAGGCGCGGTACGGCTCGTTCATGATCCTCGCCGAAGAGGCCGAGAAGGCCGTGCGCGAGATCATCGAGCAGGCGCAGGCGGCTGAGCCCGGCACGCTCGAGAAGAAGGTCGGCGACCTGTACGCGAGCTTCATGGACGACGCGCGCATCGAGGCGCTCGGTGCCGCGCCGCTTGCTCCGCTGCTCGCCGAGGTCGACTCGATCGACTCGGTGGATGCCCTGCTGTCGACCCTCGGGCGCCTCGAACGCCGCGGCGTGGCCGGCGTCGTGCAGCTGTTCGTCGACAACGACCCGGGAGACCCCGAACGCTACCTCGTCTTCGTCGAACAGGGCGGCCTCGGCCTGCCCGACGAGTCGTACTACCGCGACGACGCGCACGTCGAGACCCGCACGGCCTACCGCGGGCACGTCGAGCGCATGCTCGCGCTCGCGGGCCTCGACGACGCGGGTGCGCGCGCCGAGCGCGTCATCGCGCTCGAGACCGCGGTCGCCGGCCACCACTGGGACAAGGTGCGCAACCGCGACGCGCAGGCCACCTACAACCTCAGCACCTGGAACGACTGGGCGGGCAGCGCCGCGGGCGTCGACCTGGGGCTCTGGCGCGACGGCTACGGAATCCCCGCGACGGCGCTCGCCGAGGTCGTGCTGCGCCAGCCCGACTTCACGAGCGGTCTCGCCGCCGAGCTCACCGGCCGAGGCCTCGACGAGTGGCGCGACTGGCTGCGCTTCGCTGTGGTGCGCTCGATGGCGCCCTACCTGCCGAGCGCGTTCGTCGACGAGAACTTCGCCTTCTACGGCCGCACGCTCACGGGCGCGCCCGAGCTGCGCGCGCGCTGGAAGCGCGGGGTCGCCCTCGTCGAGCGCGCGATGGGCGAGGCGGTCGGTGCCGTCTACGTCGAGCGCCACTTCCGGCCCGAGGCGAAGGCCGCGATGGACGACCTCGTGGCGAACCTCATCGAGGCCTACCGCCAGAGCATCGAGACCCTCGAGTGGATGACGCCCGCGACGCGCGAGCGCGCCCTCGAGAAGTTGACGAAGTTCACGCCGAAGATCGGCTACCCCGAGCGCTGGCGCGACTACTCGAGCCTCGAGATCAGCGCCGACGACCTTCTCGCGAACGTGCAGGCCGCTGGCGAGTTCGAGTTCGCGCGCGAGCTGAAGAAGATCGGCTCGCCCATCGACCGCGACGAGTGGTTCATGACCCCGCAGACGGTCAACGCCTACTACAACCCGGGCTTCAACGAGATCGTGTTCCCCGCGGCGATCCTGCAGTTTCCGTTCTTCGACGCGGCGCGGGATGCTGCGGCCAACTACGGCGCGATCGGCGCGGTCATCGGCCACGAGATCGGGCACGGCTTCGACGACCAGGGCTCGCGCTTCGACGGCGACGGGCGGCTACTCGACTGGTGGACGGAAGAGGATCGCGCCGCGTTCGAGCAGCGCACGGCATCGCTCATCGCCCAGTACGACGCACTCGAGCCGGCCGAGACGCCCGGCCACCACGTCAACGGCGCCCTCACGATCGGCGAGAACATCGGCGACCTCGGCGGGCTCGGCATCGCGTGGAAGGCGTACCTGCTCTCGCTCGACGGTGCCGAGCCGCCGGTGATCGACGGGCTCACCGCATCCCAGCGCTTCTTCCTCTCGTGGGCGCAGGCGTGGCAGATCGCGATCCGGCCCGAAGAGGCGCTGCGCCTGCTCTCGATCGACCCGCACTCGCCCAACGAGTTCCGGTGCAATCAGATCGTGCGCAACATCGACGCGTTCTACGAGGCCTTCGGCGTGACCCCCGACGACGCCCTGTGGCTCGCGCCCGAGCATCGGGTCACCATTTGGTAGATGCCCCGCTGACGCGCGATCGGGGTGCCCGGGCGGGCATCCCCCGTCGGGCGCGCCATCTGGCGGAGGAACGCGTCCCGACCTTCCGGTCGGCGTACCGGGCGCTCGGCGCGGTCGCCTTCGAGGGCGCTCGGGTCTCGGTGGCGGTCGTCGACATCGAGACGGGCGAGAGCGTGTTCGCGGTCGACGAGCGCATCGTGCTGCCGACGGCGAGCATCGGCAAGATCCTGCTGCTCATCGAGGTGAGCGCGCGGTTGACCGATCGCACGGTGAGCGACTTCGCGATCGCCGATCGGTCGAGTCAGGATGCTGTGGCCGACAGCGGCATCTGGCAGCACCTGCAGGCTCCCGCGTTCCCGATCTCCGATCTCGCGGCGCTCGTCGGGGCGACGAGCGACAACCTCGCCACGAACGTGCTGCTGCGGCAGGTGGGCCTCGACGCCGTGCGGTCGCGCACCGAGAAGCTGGGGCTGGTGCGCACCGCGCTGCTCGACCGCGTGCGTGACGTGCGCGGGCCCGACGACGCCCCGCAGCTCTCGGTGGGCTCGACCGCCGAGCTCGCGTGGCTGTTCCAAGCTCTCGCGAACGGGCACATCATCGACCCCGTGACGAGCCAGCGCGTGCTCAGCTGGCTCTCGCTCAACGCCGACCTCTCGATGGTGGCGAGCGCGTTCGGCCGCGACCCGCTGTCGCACCGAGGTGTGGAGCACAACACCTGGATGGTCAACAAGACCGGAACCGACGTCGGTGTGCGCAGCGAGGCCGGCATCCTCCGCGGCCCCCGTGCGGGCCTCGCCTACGCGGTCTCGGTGCACTTCGACGACACAGACCTGCCTCGCCGACTGCGGGTGATGGATGCCCTGCGCGCGTTCGGCGTCGACCTCCTGGAGTTCGTGCACTGACCCCGTCGGGCGACACGGCCTCCTCCCCGAGGGGGTCGCGTGCCCCGTTCGCGGGTAGACCGTTCTGTCTGTCCTTGTCGAGGGTCGGAAGAGCGGAGTAGTCTTCACCCCGCGCAGATTCGACATACCCGAAGTTCGTCGAAGGCTGAGTGCGACACCCCGAACACCCGAATACCCGATTACCCGATCATCCCGCGACGCTCGTCGGCGCGGGTCTTTGGGCTCCGACCCCCAGGAGCACGTCATGTTGCGTACCCGAATTCTCGCAGCGGCTACCGCCGCTGTGCTCATGCTCGGTATGAGCGTCGGCGGCGCTGGCGCCGCGATGGCGACTCCGCCGGTCGACGTGGGCGTTAAGGTCTTCGTTTGCAAGTACGTCGGAACCCCCGGCGTGAGCGAGCGTCTGCAGACTGGCAACAACCCGATCAGCGTGAGCGTCAACGCGATTCCCGACTACCAGGGCGTGGGCTCGTACTTCGCCGACGCCCAGGGCCGCTCGTACGTGCTCAGCGAAGACACGCGAACCGGTGGCGGTCAAGAGGGCGAGCCCGACATCTCAGAGTGTCCGCCCGCAGATAGCGGAGACGCGAGCGCATCGATCGTTCCGATCCCTCGTGATTGTGACAACCCCACCGCCTGGAACCTCGGTTCCGCGACGATCACCAACGCGACCTGGGGAAGTCCCTTCGTCGAAGATGGACTGATCAAGATCGTCGCGACCGCCAATGAGGGCGCGTTCTTCGACGGTGGCTTGACGACGCAGACCTTCACTGCTCCCTATGAAGAGGCGGGTGGTGACGATTGCGATCCCCTTGTCGCGACGGCTGCCGTCACGGTTGACCCCCGCGACTGCTTCGTCGGTACGTCGTTCGACATCACCGAAGAGGCGAGCGAGAACGTCACGTGGGGCGACCCGGTGATCGACGAGGAAGAGGGCACGATCACGATCGTCGCGACGGCGACCGGTGACGCGCTCTTCGAGGAGGGCCTCGACGGTGTCTCTGAAGACCGCACGACGCGCACCTTCACCGACGACTACGAGCCGGCTGGCGGCGACGACTGCGTCGCACCGGCGATCGGCGTCACGGCCAGTGCCGCGAAGATCACGTGCGACACCGACGGCTGGTACCAGTTCGGCCCCGCTGAGGGCGTGAGCGAGGAGGACGCCGCTCTGCTCGAGTGGACCGTCGAGCCCGGCGCGTTCGCCGATGACGACGAGCCCGGCGTGCAGCACCCCGTGTCGCAGGCCGTCACGATCACGATCACCGTGAGCCTCGTCGAGAGCGCTGAGGGCGACTACGCCCTGAGCGACGAGTCGGGCGACGGTGTCGTCGACCCCGAGACGGGTGACATCAGCTACACGTTCGAGTTCACCGCCGCCGAAGACTGCGAGCTCGGTGCGGTCGTCGTGCCCGAGGTCACCGCGGTCGACGAGTGCGTCGAAGAGATCGAGCTCGACTTCGCGGCCGCACTGGTCGGGGTCGCCTCGTTCACCGTGACCGCATCGCCGAACGTGTCGTACACCTACACGGTCAACGGCGGCTCGCCGATCGCTGTCGTGTTCCCCGAGGGTGAAGACTCGGTGACGATCCCCGTCACGCCGGGCGACGCCGTCGAGGTCACGGCCGAAGCGGCCGACGGGTTCACGCTGCCCGAGGGCTACGAGCCGTGGAGCAAGACGTTCCTCGTCTCCGCCTTCTGCCTCGAGACCTTCCCGACCACGGTGGCCGCGGCATCGTTCACGATGCCCGACTGCCTCGGCAACCCGGGTCGTGTCACCCTCACGAACGAGGGCGGAGTGATCTGGACCTTGAACGGTTCGGTCGTCGCGGGCAACAGCTCGTACGAGGTCACGCCTGACACCGACGTGGAGCTGACGGCGGCGCTCGAGCAGGATTACACCTGGAACGATGCGGAGCAGCAGACGCTGTGGAATGAGTCGTTCCCCGCGGCCGACAACTGCTCGCCCGAGCTCGCCTTCACGGGAGCCGGCGCCTTCACCAACTGGCTCGGCGTCGCCGCCGTGCTCATGATGGTGGCAGGCATGGGCTTCGTGGTCCGCCGTAACCGCATCGAGGTGTAACCCGCACCTCGCCGCATGACCGGATGCGCCGGGCCGACCCGAACACGGCCCGGCGCATCCGCGCGATCACTCACCCAGGACCGTCGCGCGCGCCACCCCCCAGTGAGCGGGTAGACAGATCAGTTCATGGTGGGAAAGGCTCACGAAGCCGGTATCCTGACCGATAGTCACGAGCTGCGTTCACCCGATGTTCTCGCAGAGTCGTCCTGCACTACCCCGTCGTACAGCACCACCTACCCGAATACCCGAACACCTGCACTCTCGCCGTTCGTCCCCGCGGGCACGAGAGCACGGGCTCCATCCCCCCAGGAGCACCCCCCATGCTGCGCAAAGAGCAGCGGCGCCGTGCGCGCCGCACTGTCTTCCGCACCCGCGTCCTCGCCGCCGGTACCGCGGTCCTGCTCGCCCTCGGCGTCGCCGTCGGTGGCGGTACCGCCGCCCTCGCCGCGAACCCCCACGACACTCTGAGCGCTCCCGTGGTCAGCGCGGGTGGGGTGACGACGTACAACCAGAACGGTCTCACCTGCAGCTCCGACCTCATCGGGTACACGAAGCCCGGCGCGCTCGACGGCAGCAGCCTCGACGGCGACGGCAGCTACACCGCGGCGTGGGGCTCGATCAGCTGGGACGTGAGCGAGCGCACCGTCACCTGGAGCATCGTGCCCGGCTGGGACGTCGACGTCTGCGTCAAGGGCGGCACCTACCTGAGCACCATCGACACGAGCTCGGCGGGGTCGACGAGCTACACGCACACCTATGCGGGCCTCTCGCACCTCGGCTTCCGCATCAACGCCTCGCAGCCGACGAACGACCTCGACTGCGTGACCGCCGTGAACTACCCGGGTCGCGCCCTCACCAACGGCGACCACATCAACATGGACATCGTGCAGGGCGGCCAGACGTTCCAGGTCAACGCCTCGGTCGACATCCGCCAGGCGCAGGATCCCGCGAGCGAGTCGGGTTTCGTGCTGCGCGTGAATGCCCCGGGTGGCCCCTACACGCTGCCCATCACGAACGACCAGAAGAACTCGGGCATCCTGAGCTTCTCGTACGCGACCTACCTGACCGGCTCGTTCACGGTCGAGTGGGTGCAGTTCAACAGCACCTACTTCAACCAGGATCGCGACGCGACCGAGTTCCTCGTGTGCGGCGACCTTCCGACGGAAGAGCTCGTCACCCCGACCGCGCGCATGGTCGACCTCGGCTGCGACACTGCCGGCACCTACACGCTCGATGATGTCGAGGGCATCCGCTGGTTCATCGGCGACGGCGAGGTCGAGCCCGGCACCTACACGGTGTCGACCGCGAGCACCGTGACGGTGCGCGCCGAGGCCATCGGCCCCGACTACGGCCTCGAGCCCGACGCGCAGACCGAGTGGACCTTCACGTTCACCGAGCCCGACGACTGCGTGCTGCCCTGCCTGCCCGCGAGCGCCGTGAGCTACACGTACTACAACCTCAGCACCGACAGCGAGGCGAACCCGGCGAACTCGGGCCTCATCACGGTGGCCGCGCGCGAGGGGTACAGCACCGAGCTCTGCAACGACTTCTGGGTCGTCGCCGCGGCGTGGAACTACACCTCGTCGACGAGCATCTGGCCGCAGACGCTGCGCTCGACCGACCCGGCAGGCGACCACAGCCAGGGCTACATCGGCTCGGTCGGCACGTACTTCTTCCACGCTCCCGTGGCGTGCGGCCAGGGCGACGTCTACGCCTCGTTCACGGGCATGCCCTACGTCGGCCCTGAGCTCTTCGGCCCCGGCAACCCGTTCAGCGAGACGTTCTTGCACAACATGGGCTTCACGGGCCCGAACCCGACCTACCTCAACACCGCGCCGGGATGCAACGTCGTCAACACCATCGCGCCGACGGCGAACCCGATCGTCGAGTGCGACACCACGGGCTCGATCGACATCAGCGACGTCGCGAACCCCTACATCGGCTACACGGTGTACCGCGGTGCGGCCGACGAGAGCGGCTCGGTCGCCGGCCTCGAGACGGTCAACCTGCAGGATGCGACCGAGGGCGTGTTCACGGTCGTCGCGACAGCGCTCGGCGGCATGATCTTCGCGCCCAGCACGGTGCGGCAGTGGGAGTTCGACCTCGGGGAGGCGTACGAGTGCGAGCCGCCCACCCTGCCCATCACCGATGCGTCGATCGCCTTCCTCGCGCCGACCTGCGATCTCGGTCAGCGACTCGACCCGACGGCGTTCGTGGTGGATGCGGAGCTCGCGCGCTACGCCCCCGAGCTCTCGTCGCTCACGGGCCCGAGCTACTCGGTCGTGTTCGTCATCACTGACGCCGACGCCGTGTTCTTCGACTCCGACACCCCGCCCGCGGGCCGCGTCGTGAGCGACGAGGGCAAGACGCTGACCTTCACCGGAACCCTGCTCGGCCCCGACCGCGGCGAGAGCTGCGTGACGACCGTCGAGCTGCGCGACCCGGTGTCGTACGTCGACAGCTGCCTCGAGGGCGCGAGCTTCACGATCACCCGCGTCGAGGGCATCCTGTACACGGTGTTCCTCAATGACGACGAGCCCTTCGAGGTCGTCTGGAACGACGGCGAGGCCACGCGCACCTACCCCGTCGCCGAGGGCGACTCGGTGCGCGTCGTGCCGTCGCCGGCGAGCGATCGCTACACGATCTCGCCCGACCCGGCCCCGTTCGAGCGCACCTTCGCGGTGTACGAGGATGACTGCCTGCCGACCCTGCCGCTCACCGCGGGCAGTGCGGCGTTCACCCCGGCGAGCTGCGTCGACCCGACCAACTGGGTCGTGCTCGAGAACGTCGAGGGCGTGCAGTGGTGGGTCGACGGCGAGCCCGTCGCCGCCGGTCGCTGGGCCATGCCGGTCGGTGACGTCGTCGTGACGGCCACGCCCGAGCAGGGCTACGGCTTCCCGATCGAGGCGCAGACCCGCTGGGAGTTCACCGCCGTCGCGGTCGACCCCGAGTGCCTGCCGACGCTCGCCTTCACGGGCGCGACCTCGGCTCTCGCCGGGCTCGGCGCATTCTCGCTGCTGCTGCTGCTCGTGGGCTTCGGCGCGATGGCCCTTCGCCGCCAGCAGGCCTGACCGCAGCGCCCTGAGGGCGCGCATCCGACCAGTGCACCGGGCCGACCCGAAAGCGGCCCGGTGCACTGCTCTGCTCGCGCCCAGGTCGGCGCGCGACGATGACGGCATGATCAGCACCGGACTCGCCCGACGGTTGCGCGATGCCGGCCTGCGCTGGAAGCCCGCCTCGGGCGACCGGTTCCAGATCGACCGGCACGAGTTCGACGCCGAGGTCTTCACCGTCAGCGAGTTGACCATCGAGGCGCACGAGTACCCCACGGGCACCGCGCTCGGTTTCAACGGCACGACAGAGTGGGCGCTCGACTCGGTCGAGGTCGACGACACCCTCTGGCTTCCGCGCGAGGATCAACTGCGCGATCTGCTGCGGTCGGCGTTCCGCACGCTCGCGCTCGCGCCCGAGGGCCATCGCGTCACGATCGAGCTCGACGGGGTCGAGCACGCCTTCGAGAGCGTGTCGGCGCCCGAGGCCTACGGCTTGGCGCTGCTCGCGCTGCTCGAGCGCGTCGCCGCCTGAGGCGCGGTCGCGGCGTCGCTCGTGGCGTCGCTCGTGGCGTCGTTCTCGGCCGCGACGGGCTCGATGTCGAGCCCGTACAGCGTGCGCACGGCGGCCACGACCTGCTCGCCGCGGCCGGCAGCGGCGTGACGGCGAGCGAGGGTCGACGGCGTGTGCAGCAGCACGCTCGTGAGGTGCCGCAGCGCTTCTTCGACGCGCCCGTCGTCGCCTCGGCTGCGAGCACGATCGATCTCTGCCTGCACGACTCCGAGCACGTGCTCGCGCAGGGCGACCACGGCGGGCTCGACGGATGCCGCGGTGACGTACGAGTGCGCGGCCGCGTCGACGACGGCTCGGGCATCTTCTTCTGCCGACCAGTGCACGAGGGGCGCGTGCAGGCGGATGGTCTCGAGGTCGAGCAGGGCGATGCCGTCGAGCGCGCCGACCGCGGGGTCGACGTTGCGCGGCAGGCCGAGATCGACGATGAGCGCGCGTGCCCCGGCGGGAACATCGTCGACACCGACGCTCAGCCGGGTCGTGCACGTGATGACGACGTCGGCGCGGTGCAGAGACGCGCTCAGGTCGTTGGTGGGCTCGAGCCCCTGCCGCTGCGCGAACAGCTGCGCGCGACCGGTGGGCGAGTACACGGTGATGTTCTGAGCGCCGCGCTCTCGCAGCGAGGCGACCGTCGTGGCGGCGTAGCGGCCCGTGCCGATGATGAGCACCTCGGTCGATGCCCAGTCGGTGAGACGGCTGCCCACGAGATCGAGCGCGAGGCGGGCGAGCGAGCGGCCCGTGCGGCTCGCGTCGCCCTGGGCGCGGGCGGCGCGCGCGGTGCGGATCGCCTCCTGCACCACGTGCTCGAGCCGGCCCGAGCTCGCACCGGTCTCGCGGGCGAGCGTCGCCGCACGCCGCACCTGCCCGACGATCTCCTCTTCACCGACCGCGACCGAGTCGAGACCCGCGCACACCGAGAACAGGTGGTGCACGGCGGCGGCATCGTCGAGCACCTCGGCGGTCGTCGTGAGTTCGCGTGCGTCAGCGCCACCGAGCTCGGTGAGCGCGCGCTCGAAGCCGTGGCGCGCGAGAGCGTGCGCCGCGAGGGGGGCGGCATCGATGTCGAGGTAGACCTCGACGCGGTTGCACGTCGAGACGGCGACGGCGCCGCGCACTTCAGCGGCGCCGGCCGCGAGCGACTCGGCCAGACGACCCGCATCGACCGAGAGCCGCTCGAGGGTCTCGAACGGTGTGTTCCGGTGGTTCGCGGTCACGCACAGCAGCACGAGGCACCAGTGTAGGCGGGCGATCCGCCCCGATTCTGCGAAACCCCCGGGAGGTATAAGTGAAGAAGATTCGACCTGTGCCTCGACCGGGAGTTCTCTCCAGGGGGCCGCCCTATTCTGTGGGGGTGACATTGCCCCCCGCGCATCCGATCGTCGACGGCCGCACCACGCGGTCCCCCTTCGTCCGCGCCCTCCGGGGCGATCGACCGGAACGGCCTCCCGTATGGTTCATGCGGCAGGCGGGCCGCTCGCTGCCCGAGTACCGCGAACTGCGCGCGGGCGGCGACATGCTGCAGGCGTGCCTGACACCCGAGATGGCGAGCGAGATCACCCTGCAGCCGGTGCGGCGCCACGGCGTCGATGCGGGCATCTTCTTCAGCGACATCGTCGTGCCCGTGCTGCTCGCCGGCCTGCCGATCCGCATCGAGCCGGGGCGGGGGCCCGTGCTCGACGACCCGATCCGCACGGCCTCAGACGTACTGCGGCTGCGCCCGCTCGACCCCGGGGCGCTCGACCCGATCCGTGAGGCCGTCGCCCTCACGGTGGCCGAGCTCGGATCGACCCCGCTCATCGGCTTCGGCGGCGCTCCGTTCACGCTCGCCGCCTACCTCGTCGAGGGCGGCCCGTCGAAAGATCAGCAGCGCGCGCGGGCCATGATGCACGCCGACCCGCGCTCGTGGGCCGTGCTGCTCAACTGGTGCGCCGACGTCACCGGTCAGTTCGTGCGGGCCCAGGTCGAGGCGGGGGCCTCGGCGGCGCAGCTCTTCGACTCGTGGGTGGGTTCGCTCTCGGCTGTCGACTACCAGCGGCGGGTCGCCCCTCACACCAAGCGGGCGCTCGACCACTTGCGGGGGCTCGATGTGCCGCGCATCCACTTCGGGCTCGGCACCGACCGCATCCTGCCCCAGATCGCCGCCCTCGGCGTCGACGCCGTCGGCATCGACTGGCGCATCCCGCTCGATGAGGCGAGCGCCGCCCTCGGCGATGCGCTGCCGCTGCAGGGCAACATCGACCCCGCCCTGCTGACGGCACCGTGGCCCGTGCTGGGCGCGCACGTCGACGACGTGCTGCGCCGCGGCCGGCAGGCGCCGGCGCACATCGTCAACCTCGGCCACGGGGTTCCGCCCGAGACCGACCCCGATGTGCTGACGCGGCTCGTGCAGTACATCCATGCGGGCGAGACGACCCCGACGAGGACCGACTGGTGACCTCGCGCGACTCTGCTGAGACTCGGCCGATCGAGACCCTCGTCATCGGCGCGGGTATCGCCGGCCTCGTGCTCGCCCGAGAGCTCGTGCTGCAGGGTCGCACGGTGCGCGTGCTCGAAGCCTCCGACCGCGCGGGCGGGCAGGTCGCGACCGTCGAGCTCGACGGGCTGCGCCTCGACGCCGGCGCCGAAGCCTTCGCGACGCGCGGCGGCACGGTGCGCGAGTACCTCGAGCGCATCGGCCTCGCCGACCGCATCATCGCGCCGCGCGACGCCCCCGCCTGGCTGCACGCCGCCGAGGGGCAGACCGTGCCGCTGCCCGCCGTGAGCCTGCTCGGCATCCCCGCCGCGCCGCTCGCCGCCGACGTCGTCGCGGTCGTCGGCCGTCGCGGCGCCTGGCGCGGCCTGCTGGATGCCCTGCTGCCCGGCCCGGTCGGCTCGCGCCTGCCGACCGTGGGCGCGCTCGTGCGACGGCGCATGGGCGACGCCATTCTCGAGAAGCTCGTGGCGCCGGTCGTCGAGGGCATCCACTCGACGCACCCCGACGACCTGCCCGTGTCGGCTGTGCCGGGGCTCGTGCACCATCTGCTGCGCGAGAACTCTCTGGGCCGCGCCGTCGCCCGTATGCGGATCGACGCCCCGGCCGGGTCGCTCGTCGCGAGCCTCGAGGGCGGCATGGCGACGCTCGTCGACGCGCTGCTCGCCGAGCTCGACCGCTTCGGGGTGCCCGTCGAGTACGGCGTGCGGGTCGCCGATGTGCACCCCGACCACGTCGTGCTCGCGAGCGACGACGACGCCGAGCCCGAGGTGCGGCGCGGCCACGTCGTCGTCGCCGCGCCCGGGCTCGTCGACCCGGTCGACGGGTCGAGCGCCGTGCAGACGGCGACGCACCTCGCGCTGCTCGTGCTCGCTCCCGACGGCGCCCTCGCGGCCGCTCCGCGCGGCACGGGCGTGCTCGTCGCCCGGGGTACGAGCGTCGTCGCGCGCGCCCTCACGCACGTCACCGCGAAGTGGGCGACCGTGCAGGCCGCGGCCGACGGCCGCGAGGTCGTGCGGCTGAGCTACGAGCGCACCCCCACCCTCGAGCAGGCGCGGCGCGATGCCGAAGCGCTGCTCGGGGTGGGCATCCCGAACGATCGCGTCATCGCGAGCGAGATCGTGACGTGGCTGCGCGCCGGCCGCATCGCCGTCGACGCTGAGGTGCCCGTCGTCGGCGAGCAGGTCGCCGGCACGGGTCTCGCCGCCGTCATCGCACACGCGCGCGCCACGGCCGAGCGGCTGGGCGCCGACGACCAGCGCGCCGAGACCGAGACCGAGCATCCCGAGAAAGAGAGCACCTCGTGAGCGAGACCCTCGCCTACACCGTCTACGTCGTGCTGCGGCGCGACCCGCAGCGGCCCGCCACAGGCGCGGGCGTGCAGAAGGCCGTTGCGGCCGTCACCGCGCAGGGCGTCACCGTGCGCGGCGTCTACGACGTGAGCGGGCTGCGCGCCGACGCCGACATCATGCTGTGGCTGCACGGCGAGACGGTCGACGGCCTGCAGGCCGCCGTGCGCACGCTGCGCCGCGCGCCGCTGCTGAGCACGCTGCTGCCGACCTGGAACGCCATGGGCGTGCACGTGCAGGCCGAGTTCAGCCGCAGCCACGCGCCCGCCTTCATGCTCGGAAAAGAACCGAAGGGCTGGCTGTGCGTCTACCCCTTCGTGCGCTCGTACGAGTGGTACCTGCTGCCGGAGGAGGAGCGCCGCGACATGCTCGCCGAGCACGGCCGCAAGGGCAGCGCCTTCACGGGGGTGCTCGCGAACACCGTCGCGAGCTTCGCGCTCGGCGACTACGAGTGGCTGCTGGGGCTCGAGAGCGACGACCCGCTCGAGCTCGTCGACATGATGCGCGACCTGCGCTACACCGAGGCGAGGCGGCACGTGCGCGAAGAGGTGCCCTTCTTCACGGGCCGCCGGCTCGACGACGCGGCGCTCGACGCCGAGATCTTGGAGGTTCTGCAGTGACCATCACGAATGGGGCTTACCCCCTGGCGGCGACGGATGCGGCGCTCGCCGAGTCCGCCGGCGGCCACGTCACCGTGCCGGTCGCCTACGACGCCGTCATCCTCGCGGGCTTCGGCGGGCCCGAGGGGCAGGACGACGTCATCCCCTTCCTGCGCAACGTCACGCGCGGGCGCGGAATCCCCGACGAGCGCCTCGAGGAGGTCGCCCACCACTACCGCCACTTCGGCGGCGTGAGCCCCATCAACGCCCAGAATCGCGCGCTGCAGGCCGCGCTGCAGGCCGAGGCCGACCGGCGGGGCTTGAGGCTCCCGATCTACTGGGGCAACCGCAACTGGGATCCCTACCTGCCCGAAGCCCTGCAGCAGGCCTTCGACGACGGGCACCGCACGATCCTCGGCCTCGCGACGAGCGCCTACTCGAGCTTCTCGAGCTGCCGCCAGTACCGGGAGGACTTCGCGAAGGCCCTCGAGGTCACCGGGCTCTGGGGCCAGGTGCGCATCGACAAGGTGGCCCAGTTCTTCGACGCTCCCGGCTTCGTCGCGCCCTTCGTCGCGGGCGTCGTGGATGCTCTGCGCACGCTCCTCGCCGACGGCGTCGACCTGACCGGCGTGCGTGTGCTGTTCGCGACCCACAGCATCCCGACGACCGATGCCGAGCGCAGCGGGCCGCGCGACGTCGAGTGGGGCGAGGGCGGCGCCTACGCGGCCCAGCACCTCGCCGTGAGCGGGGTCATCATGCAGCGGGCGCTCGCCGCCCTGCGCGAGGAGGGGGCCGAGGTGCCCGAGGTCGACTGGCAGCTCGTCTACCAGAGCCGCTCGGGCCCCCCGACGCAGCCGTGGCTCGAGCCCGACATCAACGACGCCATCGTCGAGCACGCCGCCGCGGGTGCGACGACGATCGTCATGGTGCCTGTCGGCTTCGTGAGCGACCACATGGAGGTCATGTGGGATCTCGACACCGAGGCGATGGAGACGTGCGAGGAGCACGGCGTGCGCGGTGTGCGCGTGCCGACGCCGGGCGTCGACCCCGTCTACGTGAGCGGCCTCATCGACCTCGTGGAGGAGCGGCTGCGCGGCACGGCACCCGCCGACCGGGTGCGCGAGACGACGCTCGGCCCCTGGTACGACGTGTGCCGCCCCGGCTGCTGCGAGAACGTGCGCGCGGGCTTCCAGCCCGCGATCTCGGGGCTCGAGCCGTGAGCGCCGACGTCGCGCCGATCCGCCTCGGCACCCGCGGTTCTGCTCTCGCGCTCGCGCAGTCGCAGCGCGTCGCCGACTCGATCGCGGCGCGCACCGGCAGCCCCGTCGAGCTCGTCATCATCTCGACGCTCGGCGACCGCTCGACCGCCCCGCTCGAGAGCCTCGGCGGCGCGGGCGTCTTCGTGACGGCCGTGCGCGAGGCGCTGCTCGCGGGGGAGTGCGACGTGGTCGTGCACTCGCTCAAAGACCTGCCGACGGCCCCGCACCCCGAGCTGGCCATCTCGGCCATTCCGAAGCGGGCGGATGCTCGCGACGCGCTCGTGGCGCGCGACGGCTTGACGCTCGAGCAGCTGCCGGCCGGCGCTCGCGTCGGTACCGGGTCTCCGCGACGCCGCGCCCAGTTGCGGAGGCGGCGCGACGACCTCGAGGTCGTCGACCTGCGCGGCAACGTCGACACGCGCATCGGCCGGGTGCTCGGCTCTGCGCCGACCGGCGACCGCGAGGGCGTCGAGGCCGACCTCGACGCGGTCGTGCTCGCGGTCGCGGGTCTCGAGCGCCTCGGGCGCGACGACGTCATCACCGAGCATCTCGGCATCGCCGGCTGGCCGACCGCGCCCGGCCAGGGTGCTCTCGCCGTCGAGACGCTCGCGAGCGTCTCGGGCCCGTTGCGGTCGGCCCTGCAGGGCATCGATCACGCGGCGACGCGCACGAGCGTCGACGCCGAGCGCGCCGTGCTGCGCCTGCTCGAGGCCGGCTGCTCGGCGCCGCTCGGCGCCCACGCCTTCATCGACGGCGGCATGCTCTTCCTCTCTGCTCGGGTCTACTCCGATGCGGGCGAGCAGGTCTCGGCCGCGCACGCCCTCTACGTCGACGACACGCGCACCCCCGGCGAGGATGCCGCGAAGCGCGTCGTCGACGAGCTGCTCGAGCTGGGCGCCGCCGACCTCGCGCCGCTCGGCGGTGCACGATGAGCGCGCCGAAGTCGGAGAAGTCGGGCGAGCTGCGGCCGAGCATCCGCCCCCGCCGCCTGCGCGCGACGGCAGCGATGCGCGGTCTCGTGCGCGAGACCGAGGTGCGGCCGCACCAGCTTGTGCTGCCGGTCTTCGTGCGAGAAGGCCTCGACGCCCCGCAGCCGATCGCCTCGATGCCGGGCGTCGAGCAGCACTCGCTCGACAGCGTGCGCGCGATCGCGGCGCGTGCGGCAGCCGCGGGGCTCGGCGGCATCATGCTCTTCGGCGTGCCCGAGCGGCGCGACGCGATCGGCTCGGGCGCGACCGACCCGCAGGGCATCCTCAACGTCGCCGCCCGTGCGGTCGTCGCCGAGGTGGGCGAGTCGCTCGTGGTGCAGACCGATCTCTGCCTCGACGAGTTCACCGACCACGGCCACTGCGGCGTGCTGGATGCCCAGGGCCGCGTCGACAACGACGCGAGCCTCGAGCGCTACGCCGCCATGGCGGTCGCGCAGGCCGAGGCGGGCGCGCAGCTGCTCGGGCTCAGCGGCATGATGGACGGCCAGACCGCGGTCGCCCGCGCCGCCCTCGATGCGGCGGGCTTCACCGACGTCGCCCTGCTCGCCTACTCGGCCAAGTACGCCTCGGCGTTCTACGGGCCCTTCCGCGACGCGGTCGAGTCGCAGCTGCAGGGCGACCGCCGCACCTACCAGCTCGACCCGGCGAACGTGCGCGAGGGCGTGCGCGAGGCCGCGCTCGACGTGCAGGAGGGCGCCGACATCGTCATGGTCAAGCCCGCCCTCGGCTACCTCGACGTGCTGCGCCGGGTCGCCGACGCCTCGCCCGTGCCGGTGTGGGCGTACATGGTCTCGGGCGAGCACGCCATGATCGCCGCGGCCGCCCAGCAGGGCTGGATCGACGGCGACCGCGCGCAGCTCGAGGCGCTCGTCTCCATCCGCCGCGCGGGCGCCGACGCCGTGCTCAGCTACGCGAGCCTCGACCTCGTCGAGAGAGGACTCATCGCATGACGCGCTTCGTCTCCGGGCGCACGCCCACCACCAATGCCGAGGCGTTCGAGCGTGCGCTTCGCGTCACGCCCGGCGGGGTCAACTCGCCCGTGCGCGCCTTCCGCTCGGTCGGCGGCACCCCCGTCTTCCTGGCGAGCGGCCGCGGCCCCTACGTGACCGATGTCGAGGGCACCGAGTACGTCGACCTCGTGGGGCAGTGGGGTCCGGCGCTGCTCGGCCACGCGCATCCTGATGTCATCGCCGCCGC
This sequence comes from uncultured Microbacteriaceae bacterium, assembly GCA_964540305.1. Lineage (GTDB taxonomy): Bacteria > Actinomycetota > Actinomycetes > Actinomycetales > Microbacteriaceae > Microcella. Next base: position 146,211 of record CAZILZ010000003.1, read on the forward strand.
GCACGCCGCCGTCGATCGGGGCCTCGGTTTCGGCGCCGCCTCGACGGGCGAGGTCGAGCTCGCCGAGCTCGTGCTCGACCGGCTCACGCTCACGTCGGCCGACGGCACCGAGCGCCGTGCGATCGAGAAGCTGCGGCTCGTCTCGACGGGCACCGAGGCGACCATGACGGCGATCCGGCTCGCGCGCGGCGCGACCGGGCGGCCGCTGCTCGTGAAGTTCGCGGGGCACTACCACGGGCACTCCGACGCGCTGCTGTCGGAGGCCGGGTCGGGCATCGCGACGCTCGGCATCCCCGGCTCGGCGGGCATCACGCCCGAGACGGCCGCCCAGACGATCGTCATCCCCTACAACGACGAGGATGCTCTCGCGGCGGTCTTCGCCGCGCACGGCGACCGCATCGCGGCCGTCATCACCGAGGCCGCGGCGGCCAACATGGGCGTCGTGCCCCCGAAGCCCGGCTTCAACCGGCTGCTCGCCGACACCGCGCACGCGCACGGCGCGCTGCTCATCAGCGACGAGGTCATGACGGGGTTCCGCTCGACGGCCGCCGGCTGGTGGGGCCTCGAAGAGGTCTCGGGTGTCGCGTACGACGCCGACCTCACGACCTTCGGCAAGATCATCGGCGGCGGCCTGCCGCTCGCGGGCCTCGGCGGTCGCGCCGAGCTGCTCGACCTGCTCGCGCCCCTCGGCCCGGTGTATCAGGCGGGCACCCTGAGCGGAAACCCGGTCGCCGTGGCGACGGGTGCCGCGATGCTGCGCGGCGCCGGGCCCGAGGTCTACGCGCACCTGCCGCGCGCGGCCCGCGCGATCGGTGACGGTCTGTCGGCGGCGCTCGCGGAGGAGGGCGTCGAGCACGTCGTCGCCTGGGCGGGCTCGCAGTTCTCGATCTTCTTCCGGACGGATGCCCCGCAGAACTACGCCGAGGCGCAAGATCAGGCGACCTGGCGCTTCGGCCCGTTCTTCCACGCGATGCTCGAGCACGGGGTCTCGCTGCCGCCGAGCGTGTACGAGGCGTGGTTCGTCTCGGCCGCGCACGACGGCACCGCGATCGAGCGCGTGCTCGCGGCGGCGCGGCCCGCGGCCCGCGCCGCCGCGGCAGCGGTGCGCCCCTAGCCGCGCGCGGCGACGGCCAGAGCGCGTCGCGGCTCGCCGCGTGTTCGTAACTCAGGCTGAATCGCCCTGTGCGCGCGCACAGCGCAACGTTTCGGCCGATTCAGCCTGAGTTACGAACGGTAGGAGCGATCTCAGCCGCGGGCGGCGACCGCCTCGGCGAGCTGCTCCACGACCTCGTCGAGGCCCCAGCTGAGCGAGAGCGCGCTCGGCGGCGAGACGGCGGCGATGAACTCGACGCCGACGAGCTCGGCCACGGCGCCCTGCTCGATCGCGGGCAGCGCCTGCGCGTAGCCGCCCTCGGTCACGGCCCGCACCTCTGCCTCGCTGCCGCCGTAGACGACGAGCACGTCGCTCTCGAGCTCGCTCACGCGCTCGTAGCTGAGGGTGAAGTAGAACGGCGACTCGTCGGTGTCGAGCGCGTCGACCGCGGGGGCGTTGACGAAGCCGAGGTCGAGCATGAACTCGACGCGGGGGTCTTCGTCGGCGTAGACGTAGAACACGCCGCCGACATCCCATGCGGTCGCGAGCGTGAGCCCGGCGAATTCGGGATGCGCGGCCGCCGCCGCGGCGAGCTCGGCGTCGATGCCCGCGAGCACGGCCGCCGCCTCGGTCTCGAGCCCGAGCGCCTGCCCGGTGATCGAGATGACGTCGCGCCACGGCGTCGTCCACGGCTGGTCGGGGTAGGCCACGGTCGGGGCGATCGCGCTCAGCGTGTCGTACTGCTCCTGCGTGATGCCGCTGTACTGGGCGAGGATCACGTCGGGTTCTGCGGCTGCGATCTCTTCGTACGGGATGTCGTCGCCGGTGTTGGTGAGGATGATCGGGGTCTCGGCGCCGACCTCGTCGAGCGCCTCGCGCACCCACGGCAGCACGCCCTGCTCGTCGCCGCCGTAGGCCTGGAACGGCATGGCGACGGGCGTCACGCCGAGGGCGATGACGGCATCGGCGGTGCTCCAGCCCCACGTGGCGACCCGCTGGGGCTGCTCGGGGATGACGGTCTCGCCGAAGGCGTGCTCGATCGTGACGGGGAACGCGCCGGCGTCGGCCGACGACGCGGGGGCCTCGGGTGCGGTGGCCGCGCATCCGGTGAGGGCGGTGAGGGCGAGCGCGGCGATGAGGGCGGCGCTGCGAAGCGGTGTCACGAGAGGGCTCCTTGCGGGTCGGTTCGGTCGGGATGCTCGGGCACAGTCGCCCGAATACTTAGGTTAGCCTAACCTAACTCAGCCGACCTGGACGACCCCGACCCCGGCGACCTCGGTGACATCGACGACCCCGACCCCGCCGCCCGTGACGACCCGGCCCGCGGCAGCACGACCGGGCGCCCCGTGTCGGGGTCGGCGAGGATGCGCGCCTCGACGCCGAACGCGGTGTGCACGGTCGCGGCCGTGAGCACGGCGCCCGGCGCGCCCTGCGCCACGAGCCGCCCGCCCGCCAGCACGACGAGCTCGTCGGCGTAGCGCGCCGCGAGCGTCAGGTCGTGCAGCACGATGACCACGGTCATGCCGGCTTCTGCTTCGGCCCGCAGCACGTCGAGCACCTCGACCTGGTGGGCCACGTCGAGCGCGCTCGTCGGCTCGTCGAGCAGCAGGATGCGCGGCTGCTGCGCGAGCGCCATCGCGATCCACACCCGCTGCCGCTGCCCGCCGCTGAGCTCGTCGACCCGCCGGTCGAGCAGTTCGAGCGCATCGGTCGCCGCGAGGGCGCGCGCGACGACGGCGTCATCGTCGCTGCGGTGCCCCCGGAACAGCCCCTGGTGCGGATACCGGCCGCGCGCGACGAGATCGCCCACGCGGATGCCCTCGGGCGCAAGCGGCGACTGCGGCAGGATGCCGATCGTGCGCGCGACGTGCCGCCGCGGCAGCCGGCCGAGGTCGTGGTCGTCGAGCAGCACGCGGCCCGCCTTCGGCGCGAGCAGCCCGGCGAGCGCGCGCAGCAGCGTCGACTTGCCGCTCGCGTTCGCGCCGACGAGAGCGGTCAGGCGCCCGGGCGTGATCGCGAGGTCGACCCCGTGCACGACCGCGCGGTCGCCGTAGGCGAGGTGCACCCCCTCGGCGCGGAGGCGCGGGGGCGAGGGGAGAAGGGGGTCGGTCATGCGCGGGCCTCCGGGCGTCGGTCGCCCCGCACGAGCAGCGCCAGCAGCACGAGCGCGCCGAGCGCCCCGGTGATGAGGCCGACGGGGGGCTGGAAGGTCGAGGGGATGAGGTGCTGGGCGATGAGGTCGGCACCGAGCACCGCCACGGCGCCGACGAGTGCGGCGGTCGAGAGCGCCGGGCCGCGGCCGCGCATCCCGCGGGCGATCGGCCCCGAGGCGAACGCGACGAAGGCGATGGGGCCGGCTGCGCCGACGGCGACCGCGGTGAGCGCGCTCGTCACGACGATCGCGCCCACGCGCACGGCGACGGGATGCGCGCCGAGCGCTCGCGCCGTCGTGTCATCGAACGCCTGCACCGCGAGCAGGCGCCGCCCGGTGGCGAGCAGCCCCGCGCACAGACCCAGAACGCCGCCGATGAGGGCGATGTCGGCCCACGACGGTGAACCGACCGAGCCCACGAGCCAGAAGTAGGCGCTGCCCGCATCGACGAGCGCGGCGCGCGTGAGCGCGTAGCCGAGCACGCCGTTCGCGAGGAAGGCGAGGGCCACCCCGACGACGACGAAGCGGGCACCGCTCGCCCCGCGCCCGCCGAGGGCGAAGGCGAGCGCGGCGGCGAGCAGGGCGCCGCCGATCGCCGCGCCGGTGACGGCCGCGCCCGAGCCGCCGGCCACGATGACGAGCACGCCCGCCGCGCTCGCACCCTGCGAGATGCCGACGATGTCGGGGCTCGCGAGGGGGTTGCGCACGACCGACTGCAGCAGGGCTCCGGCGAGGCCCAGCGCGGCCCCCACGAGCAGCGCGAGCACGAGGCGCGGCAGCCGCACACCGTGCACGATGAACTCCGCGCCGGGGGCGCCCTCGAGCCCGAGCAGCGCGGCGACGACCTCGGCGGGAGAGAGCGCGACGGCGCCGAGGCCGAGGGCGAGCATCCCGAGCGCGATGATGAGCGTCAGCAGGCCGCTGTCGACGAGGCGGCCCCGACGGCGGTCGCGTGCGCGCAGCGCCGCGAGGCGTCGGGGGGCATCAGGCGGATGCTCGCGCCGGCTCACAGCGCCGCCCCCGCCCGCGACCTCACGAGCGCGATGAGCACGGGGGCCCCCAGCACGGCGACGACGATGCCGGCCTCGATCTCGCCGGGGGGCGCGACGAGGCGGCCGAGCACGTCGGCGACGAGCACGAGGGCCGCCCCCGCGACGCCCGCGAGCGGCAGCAGGGCGCCGTGCCGCGGGCCGACGAGCCGGCGCGCGAGGTGCGCCCCGACGAGGCCGACGAAGACGAGCGGGCCCGCGAGGGCCGTGGCGGTTCCGGCGAGCAGCACGATGCCGAGCAGGCTCAGCGCGCGCGTGCGCCCGAGCCCGAACCCGAGCCCGCGCGCGACGTCGTCACCGAGCGCGAGCGCGTCGAGCGGCCGCGCGAGCGCGAGGGCCACGAGGAGGCCCGCGGCGAGCAGCGGCGCGAGTGCGAGTGCCTCGTCGAGACCGCGGGCGGTGAAGGCGCCGACCGTCCAGAACCGGTAGCGATCGAGGGTCTCGGGGTCGCTCAGCAGCAGCAGCGAGGTCGCCGAGGTGAGCGCCGCGGTCACGGCGGAGCCCGCGACGACGAGCAGCACGGGGGCGTCGGCGATGCGCGGCCGGGCGGCGAGGGCCGCGATGAGGGCCGAGGCGCCGAGAGCGCCGAGCAGGGCGAGCCCGGCGTAGGCGAGCGGCGTCGACGCCCCGAGCGCGGCGATGCCGAGCACGACGGCGAACGAGGCGCCCGCGGTCACGCCGAGCAGCCCGGGGTCGGCGATGGGGTTGCGCGTCACCCCCTGCATGAGGCCGCCCGCGAGGCCGAGCCCGGCCCCCGCGAGCACGCCGATGACCGTGCGTGGCACGCGCAGCTCGCGCACGACGACGAGGTCCACGGGGTCGAGCCCGGGGTCGTCGGGGCGCAGCACGGCCGCGAGCACCGAGCCGAGGTCGATGCCGCGTGCGCCGAGGGCGAGGCTCGCCACGACGGCGAGCAGCAGCGCGACCACGAGGGCGGCCGCGCCGAGGGGCCGGCGGCTCACTGCGCTTCGCTGCGCCCGCGCCGCCAGTAGCCCATGAAGGCCACGTTCGCGCGGGCGATGCCGAGCTCGCTCACGAGGTGCCGGCGCAGGTTCTTGACCATCGCCGCCTCGCCCGCGATCCAGGCGTAGAAGTCGCCCGACTCGGGGTCGAGCGGAGAATCCCACAGCAGAGCGCTGTCGATGTCGACGTCGTCGAGCGCGTCGGGGGTCGACCGCACGACCGAGGCGAGCTCGCGCATGTGCCGGGGCAGCCAGCGTTGCACCGCGCGCGTCAGCAGTTCGCCGTGCGGGGCGATCGCCTCGAAGCCCTGCGCGGTCTCGCACCCGGCGTCGCGCGCGAGCCACGTGAGGCGCGACCGGCCGCGCGGCACGACGTTCTGCACGTCGGCGCTCGACGCCACCTCGACGAAGGCCTGCGCCGTCACCCCGGGGTCGAGCGACTCGATGATCGAGCAGATCGCCGGGGCCGCCGTCTCATCGCCCACGAGCAGCACCTGGCGCGCGCCACCGGGCCGCCAATCGCAGCCGATGGTCGGGTCGGCGGTGCGGGCGTCGGGCCCGATGACGATGAGGCGATCGCCGCGGGATGCCCGCCGCAGCCAGCGCGCGGCCGGGCCGTCATCCACCCCGGGGGTCGGCTCGTGCAGCACCATGTCGATGTCGAGCTGCCGCCGATCGGGGCGGATGGCGCGCACGGTGTAGGTGCGGAAGGGGTTGCGGCGGGCATCCGGCAGCGCCCGCCAGCGCGCGTACCAGTCTCCGGCGAGCTGCGCGGCCGGGTCGTGCTCGCCGAGGTCGCACAGCGTGCCGTCGTCGAGGGGCAGCACGAGTTTGAGGCGCTGGTCGAGCCCGCGCGTGCCGAAGACGGCGAGGTCGTCGCCCGTGACGGTGACGCGCACGAGGTGCGGGCTCAGCGGCAGCACGCGCTGCACGGTCACGGAGTACGGCCGGTAGGCGGGGTGGGCCGCCGCTTCGATGACCCGGCCAGGTAAGGTAAGCATTACCTAAGTATGCACGCCGAGGCGGGGGCGGCACCACGTCCCGTCCCCTGAGAATCCTCTCCGCATCCCTCGACCCCCCGAGGGGCGAGCGCACTACGCTGGGTGAGTTGCCGCGGCCGATCCGCCACGGTCGGGCAGCGTGAGGAGTGCGTCATGAGAGGCAAGATCCTGTTCGCCGCCGGTCTCGCCGTCGGCTACGTGCTGGGCACCCGCGCCGGCCGCGAGCGCTACGAGCAGCTCAAGAACGCCGCGAAGGGCTTCTGGAACGACCCGCGCGTGCAGCACCGGGTCGACCAGGTCGAAGACTTCGTCAAAGAGAAGGCGCCCGAGGTCGCCGAGTTCGTCTCCGACGGCGCCAAGAAGGTCGTCGACCAGGTGACGGGTCGCAGTGCCGCGAAGAAGGCGCCCGCCACGACCTCCTCGACGGCCAAGAAGCCCGCGGCCGCCGCGAAGAAGCCCGCCGCCTCATCATGAGCGAGACCGCTTCGGGCGCGACGCGCGAGCGCCGCGGCCTCTTCACGCTCATCTCCGACATCCCCGGGCTGCTGCGCGAGCTCATCGAGGCCGAGATCGCGTCGCTGAAAGCCGAGATCGTCGGCAAGCTCAAGGCGGCGGGCATCGGCGCGGGCTTCCTCGTCACCGCCGGGGTGTTCGCGTTCTTCGCGACGCTCGTGCTGACAGCGGCCGGCATCCTCGCCCTCGCGCTCGTGCTGCCCGCCTGGGCCTCCGCGCTCATCGTCGGCGGCGCCCTGCTCGCCCTCGCGGGCATCGCCGCCGCGATCGGCGTCGCGCAGCTCAAGCACGGCGTGCCCCCCACACCGACCCAGACCATCGAGAGCGTCAAAGAAGATGTCCGCGTCGTACGCGGGCTCGGAAAGCGAGGAGCATCATGAGCGACACCGTCTCGAGCACCGTTGCGGCCACGCGCGCCCGCCTGGAGCAGACGCTCGACGCGATCGACGACAAGCTCGACGTGAAGAAGCAGGCAGGCGAGCTCACCGAGCGCGTCAAGACCTCGTATCAGGCGAACCCCGTGCCGTGGATCATCGGGGCGACCGCGGCCGCCGTGGTCGTCGCCGGGCTCGTCGCCTGGGCGATCTTCAGCGACGACTGATCGAGAACCCCGCAGAACCGTCGACCGATTATGACTCTCGCGCGAGCAGAGTCATCATGGAGGGGATGGTTCTCTCTGCGAACGACGTGACGATCGAGCGCACGCCCACGGGCGTGCTGCCGGTCATCAAGCCGCTCCTGGGCTGGCGCGTGCTCGTGCCGCGCGGCGGCAAGTGGGGTGACGGCGTGGCCGCGCAGCTGCGCGCGCTGGGCGCCGCCCCCGTCATCGCGCCCCTCATCAACTTCGCGGGCACCGAGCATCCCGAGAAGCTGGCAGTCGAGCTGGCGGCGCTGCAGGCCGGCGACTACGGCTGGCTCGTCGTCACGAGCGCCACCACGGTCGACGTGCTCGTCGGTCACGGCGTGCGGGTGCCGCCGCAGACGCGCATCGCCGCGGTCGGCGAGACCACGGCGCACGCCCTGCAGCTCGCCGGCTACTCGGTCGACGTCGTGCCGAGCGACCACTCGGCGCGCGGGCTCGTGCGCGAGTGGCCCGGCACGGCGGCGCAGGGGCCGGTGCTCGTGCCGCAGAGCGAGATCGCCGAGCCGACGCTCGTGAGCGGGCTCGCCGAGCGCGGCATCGACGCCCGATTCGTGAGCGCCTACCGCACGGTCGGCGTCACGGCCCCCGCCGACGTCGTCGCCGACGTCGCCTCCGGCTCGATCCGAGCGCTCATCGTGAGCTCGGGCAGCGTCGCCCGGCAGATCGCCGAGCAGTTCGCCCCCCTGCCCGCGAGCACGGTCATCGTCTGCATCGGCCCGCGCACCGCTTTCGACGCGCGCGCCGCGGGCCTCACGGTGCACCGCATCGCCGAAGAGCGGTCGACCCAGGCCCTCGTGCGCGCGCTCGCCGAGCACGCGATGAACCCCGACGACAGCGCCCCGCCGGTCATCCCGTAGGCGCGGTCAGCGACCAGCGACGAGCGCGATGATCGCGAGCAGCGGCGGGATGCCCTGCGCGAGCGCGATCAGCAGCGTGCGGGGCGGCGCCGTCAGCGCGAGGGCCGCGCCGGCCACCGTCATGACGGCGCATCCCGCCACGACGACCGCGGTGCCCGCGATCGAGGCCGGCGCGAGCGCCACGAGCACGATGCCGACGAACACGACGATCGCGAGCGCGAGGTTGTAGATGCCCTGGTTGACGGCGAACAGCCGCAGCGGCGCCGAATCGTTCTCGGCACGCACCCCGAAGATGCGCCGGCCGAGCGGCAGGCGGAAGAGCACACTCTCGAGCACGAAGAAGGCCACGTGCAGCGTCGCGGCCATGCCGGCGAGCACGAGCCCGATGAGCTGAAGCGTGGTCATGAGGCGCCTCCTGCCGCGACGCGCACGGCGAGGCGGCCCGGCACGCGCCCCGCGAGCACGTCGGCGGCGCGGTCGGCGGCCTCGTCGAGGTCGACCGCATGCGCGATCGCGTCGACCACCGCGGGGTCGAGGTCGTGCGCCAGCCGCTGCCAGGCCTGCTCGCGCAGCGCGAGGGGCGTGAGCGACGAGTTGACGCCGAGCAGGGCGACTCCGCGCAGGATGAACGGCATGACGGTCGTGGCGAGCGAGGGCGAAGCCGCGTTGCCGCACGCCACGACGGCGCCGAACGGCTGCACCTGCGCGAGCGCGGTCGCGAGCGGATGCCCGCCCACCGAGTCGATGACGCCCGCCCAGCGCTGCGACTCGAGCGCCCGGCTGGGGCGGTCGAGCTCGGCGCGATCGAGGATGCTCGCGGCGCCGAGCGCCCGCAGTCGAGCGTCGTTCTCGGGCCGACCGGTCGCGGCCGTGACCGTGTAGCCCGCGCGGGCGAGCAGGGCGATCGCGAACGATCCGAGTCCACCGCTGGCACCGGTCACGAGCACGTCACCGCTCGTCACACCGTGGCGCTCGAGGGCGAGCACGGCGAGCATGGCCGTGAAGCCCGCGGTTCCGATGCCGGCGGCCTGGGCATCCGTGAACAGCGACGGCGTGGCGACGAGCGTGCCGCCGTCGAGGTGCGCGCGCTCGGCGAGCCCGCCGTGGCGCGTCTCGCCCGCGCCGGCGCCGTTGAGCAGCACGCGGTCGCCGACCGCCCAGCGCGGGTCTGCTGAGGAGACGACCGTGCCGACGACGTCGATGCCCGGCACGAGCGGCGAGATGCGCACGACGCCGGGGTTGCCCGCGAACGCGAGGGCGTCTTTGTAGTTGAGGCCCGACCAGGTGACCGCGACCTCGACATCGGCCGCGGCATCCGGAGCATCGATCGCGGGCCGCAGCGCGGCGGCGTCGAGCTCGACGAGCTCGGCCCGCGGGCCGTCGTCAGCGAGGGTGATCTGCCAGGCGCGCGTCATGCCCGCCAGCCTAGGCCGCGGCACGCCGCACCGGCAGGGCTCTCAGCCGAAGAGCAGGGCGGCCTCGTCGTAGCGCGACTGCGGCACGGTCTTGAGCTTGCCGAGGGCGGCCTCGAACGGCACGCGCACGATCTCGGTGCCGCGCAGCGCCACCATCTCGCCCCAGCGCCCGTCGTCGACGGCCGAGATGGCCGCCATGCCGAGGCGCGTGGCGAGCACGCGGTCGAAGGCGCTCGGCGTGCCGCCGCGCTGGATGTGGCCGAGCGTCGTGGCGCGCGTCTCGATGCCCGTGCGCTCTTCGATGAGGGGGGCGAGGCGCTCGCCGATGCCGCCGAGCCGAGGCCGGCCGAAAGCGTCGAGGCCGCGCTCGGAGTGCGGCTCGTCGGCGCCGTCGAGCGTGAAGCCCTCAGCGACCACGACGAGGGGCGCACGGCCGCGGTCGTAGGCGCTCTGCACCCACGCGCACAGCTGGTCCATGCTCGTGTTCTGCTCGGGGATGAGGATGGCGTGCGCGCCCGCGGCCATGCCCGAGTGCAGGGCGATCCACCCGACGTGGCGGCCCATGACCTCGGCGACCATGCAGCGGTTGTGGGCGTCGCCCGTCGTGCGCAAGCGGTCCATCGCCTCGGTCGCGATGCCGACGGCCGTGTCGAAGCCGAAGGTGTAGTCGGTCGCGTCGAGGTCGTTGTCGACCGTCTTCGGCACGCCGACGATGCGGATGCCCGCATCCGTCAGCCGCTTCGCCGCCGCGAGCGTGCCCTCGCCGCCGATCGCGATGAGAGCGTCGAGCCGGTTGGCGGCGAAGACCTCGTTGATGCGGTCGACGCCGCCGCGCCCCTCGAAGGGGTTCGTGCGGCTCGTGCCGAGAATGGTGCCGCCCTGCTTCGAGATGCCCTTGACCTCGTGCCGGCCGAGCGGCACGGTGTCGTTCTCGACCAGGCCCTTCCAGCCGTCCTTGAACCCCACGAACTCGTGGTGGTGCACGGTCGTGCCGGTGAGCACGGCCCCGCGGATGACGGCGTTGAGCCCGGGGGCGTCTCCGCCGGAGGTGAGCATTCCGATGCGCATGGGTTCCATCATGGCGCGTCGCGGCGGGGCACGCGAAAACAGCCCGGTCGACCCGTGCGCCGTGCCCTCGAGAACTCGGGTCGCCCGGCCTCTGCCGCGACGACACCTGACGGCGCTACGATTCGAGCGAACGGGGCCATCTCGGCCCCCCACCTCGCAGGAGTCAGAATGACCGACGCCCCTCCCCCCGCCCCGCCCGCCCCCGCCTACTCGGGGGCCGCCGCTGCTCCCGTCAACCCCGGCAAGACCATGGGAATCGTCGCCCTCGTGCTCTCGATCATCGGTCTGCACCTCATCGGCATCATCGTCGGCTTCGTCGGCCTCAACCAGTCGAAGAAGGCCGGCCAGAAGAACGGCTTCGCCCTCGCCGGCGTCATCGTCGGCTTCGTCGGCCTCGTGATCGGCATCATCGTGATCATCAGCCTCGTCGCCGGCGGCGCCGCCCTCTTCGGCGGGCTCAGCCAGGTCTGCGCCGAGCTCGGCACGGGCGTCTGGGAGATCGACGGCGTCACCTACACCTGCCCGTAACCTGCGGGCCCGCGACGGCGGGGAGGGCGCTCACCACGAGCGGCCTCCCCGCCGTTCTGCATCGTCGAGCCTGCGGCCTACGCTGAGCCCGTGATCGAGGTGACTCCGGATGCCGAGCGCGAGTTCGCGCCCCCCGAGCCCCTCGACCTGGGCGCCACTCTCGGCTTCCTGCGCCGCGGGCGCGGCGACCCCACCCAGCACACCGCCGAGGGGCCGGATGCGTGGCGCGAGGTCTGGCGCGCGCAGCGCACACCCGAAGGGGTCGCGTCGCTGCGGCTGCGCGTGCTCGACGGCTCCCCGACCGCGGCGCGGCGGCTGCTCGTCTCGGCGTGGGGCCCCGGCGCCGCCTGGAGCACCCAGCACGCGCCCGAGCTGCTCGGCGAGGGCGACGACTGGAGCGGGCTCGACGCCCTGCTCGCGGCGCGGGCGCCGCACGATGCCGCGGCCGCGGCCCTGCAGCGTGTGCGCCGGCGGAGGCGCGGACTGCGGCTCACCCGATCCCACCTCGTGCTGGAGGCCGCCGTGCCGGCGGTGCTCGAGCAGAAGGTGACCGGGGTCGAGGCGCGGCGCGCGTGGCGGCAGCTCGTACGGCAGCACGGCGAGGCCGCGCCCGGCCCCGCACCCGAGGGGCTCACGGTCATGCCCGACGGGGTGGGGTGGCGCAGCATCCCGGATCACGACTGGCACCGCGCGGGGGTGGGCCCGCAGCGCATGGCGACCCTCCGCCGCGTCGCCGCGGTGGCGCCGGCGCTCGAGCGCACGCTCGCGCTCGGCCGCGGCGGGCCGGCGGCGGTCGCGGCGCTGCGGTCGATCCCGGGCGTGGGCGAGTGGACGGCGGCCGAGGTGCTGCAGCGCTCGCACGGCGACCCCGACACGCTGAGCGTCGGCGACGCGCACCTGCCGCACGTCATCGGCACCTGGTTCACGGGCGACCGCGTCGACGACGCGGGCATGCTCGCGCTGCTCGCGCCCTACGCGGGCCATCGGCACCGCGTTGTGCGACTCATCACCTCGCTCGGCGTCGAGGCGCCCCGCTTCGGTGCGAAGGCCACCATCGAAGACCACCGGGGTCGCTGAGCGCCCTAGCGTGGGCGGCATGAACAAGCTGTTCCGTTTCTGGTGGGTGCTCTGGTGCGCGCGCCGCGCCTCGCGACTGGCCCCGACCGACGTCGGCTCGGTGCGCTTTCGCGTGCTGCCGAACGACCTCGACCTGCAGCGGCACATGAACAACGGCGTCTACCTCTCGCTCATGGATCTCGGCCGCATCGACCTCATGGTGCGCTCGGGCGTGTGGGTCGAGCTCACCGCGCGCGGCTACTACCCCGTCATCGTGAGCTCGACGATCACCTACCGCCGCTCGCTCGAGCTCTGGCAGACCTACGAGCTCGAGAGCCGCATCGTCGGCATCGACGACATCGCCGCCTACGTCGAGCAGCGCTTCGTGCGCGAGGGCGAGATCTGCGCGCGCGCCGTCATCAAAGCGCGGTTCTTAAAGAAGTCGGGCGGCGTCGTGCCCATCCCCGAGCTCGCTGAGCTGTTCGGCATGGACCCGCAGAACCACCCCCTGCCCGCGTGGCTCGCCGAGTGGAGCGGCAATGCCGCACTGCCCTCGCGCCGCGACCCCGCCCCGAGCGTCTGGGCCTAGCCCGCGGTAGCGTCGAGGCATGACCGCCCCGCCCGACGACCGCCGGCCCCGCAGCGTCTACGGGGTGGGCGACGAGCCCGAGGTGCAGGCCTCGCTCGCGAACGAGCGCACGGCACTGTCCTGGATCCGCACGGGAATGACGCTCATCGCGGGCGGCGTCGCCCTCGCCACGTTGTCGAGCTTCGGTGAGCTGCCTCTCGTGATCCTCGCCATCGCGGGGCTCGCGAGCCTCGGCGGCGCAGCCCTCGGGGTGTGGGCGCTCGTCTCGTGGCGGCGCACCGAGCGTGCCCTGCGCCTGCGCCAGCCGATCCCCGAGCCCTCCGTGCTGCCGTGGGTCGTGGCCGGCGTCGTCGCGGTCGGCCTCCTGCTCGCGGTGCTCACGACCTTCCAGGCGATCGACCTGGCGCGGTGAGCATGACCGCGCTGCCGGATGCCCGCCGCGCGCCCGTCGACCGCACGAGCCTCTCGTGGCAGCGCACGGCGATGCACTCCGCCCTGCTCGCCCTCGTGGCAGCGGTCACCGCGATCACGCTCGGCGAACCGGCCGTCGCCGTGGTGGCCGTCGTGCTCGCCGGCTTCGCGATCGTCGTCGGTGCGACCACGCCGCGCGTCAAGCGATCCGAGCTCGCCGACCGCGACCCGTGGATGCTCATGCTGCGCACCGTCGTCGTGCTGAGCGCCACGGCGCTCGTCGGCGTGATGCTCGTGGTGGCGGTCGCGCTCGAGCTGTAGCGCCGTCAGCAGTGCCTGCTCAGCAGTGCCTGCTCAGCAGTGCCTGCTCAGCAGTGGTCGAGCACGTGGTCGGGGCTCGAGGGGGGTGCGAGCATCCGGTCGCGCAGCACCGTGAGGGCGGGCACTTCGCCGCGCGCGCAGACCTCGGCCCACGTGCCGCGCAGGTCGTCGGCGTACTCGATGTTCAGCACCTGGTCGCCGTAGACCTCGGTCGCGAGGGCGCACTCGGCCCAGCGGTCGCACTCTTCGAGCACGGCGAAGTCGAAGCCGGCCTCGTCGCGGCCGCGCGTGCCGAGCTCGAGCGCGTTCTTCTGCCCGGCGGCGAGGCCCGCGGCGTGGGCGCGGTCGACGAAAAGGGTCGCGAGCGCGAGCGCGTCGTCGGCGGTGAGCACGCCGTCGGAGCGCGTGTAGCTGTCGAGGTTGTCGAACTCGACGGCGACGAAGCCGCGCTCGGCGCACGCGTCGATGAGCGGGCCGAGCCGGTCGACGATCGCGCTGCGGGCCTCGGGCGTGCGCGGGTCGAGAAGGGCCTCGTCGGGCCAGTTCGGGTCGATGACGGGGTCGCCGTCGACGTCGAGCAGCACGGCCCCGGGCGCCGCCGCGAGCCAGGCATCGAGCTCGCCCGGCTGCGTCTGGAAGCCGTTGACGTAGCAGATGCTCGAAACACCTGGCGCGGGCTGCTCGGTCGCGTCGCGCACGACGAGCGTGACGCCGGGGGGCGGCTCGGCGGCGCCGCCGAGCTGGTAGTCGATGCGGCCCTCCGGCGGCAGGGCGTACCGCGCGGGGGAGGTGGGCTCGGGCGCGGCGGGCCCGGCCGGGGCGACCTCCGGGCTCGCGCCGCACGCGCTCAGCACGAGGGCGAAGCTCGCGGCGAGCATCCCGGCGCCCCGACGCATCATCGCGATTCGAGCACCGCCATCGCGGCGTTGTGGCCCGCGATGCCGCTCACGGCGCCGCCGCGGCGCGCGCCCGACCCGCACAGCAGCACGCCCGGCAGGCCGGTGTCGACGCCCCAGCGGCGGGCGGGGGTGTCGAGCGGCTCGTCGTCCTCCGCCCACGGCCACGACAGGTCGCCGTGGAAGATGCTGCCGCCCGGCAGCCGCAGCACGTGCTCGAGGTCGCGCGTCGTCTTCGTCTCGACGCACGGGTCGCCGTGCGCGTCGGTCAGCAGCAGGCTCTCGATGGGCTCCGCGAGCACCGAGTTCAACGAGTCGAGCACGGCGCGCTGCAGGGTCTCGCGCAGGGCGTCGTTCGTCGCCTCGGTGACGAGCCGGTCGGGCACGTGCAGGGCGAAGACCGTGAGCGTCTGGGCGCCCGAGGCGCGCAGCTCGGGGCCGAGGATGCTCGGGTCGGTGAGCGAGTGGCAGTAGATCTCGGCGGGGATGACGCTCGGCACCTGCCCCGCGGCGGCCTCGTCGAAGGCTCGCTGCAGCTGGCTGAAGGTCTCGTTGATGTGGAAGGTGCCGCCGAAGGCCGCCGCCGGGTCGACGCCCGCGTCACGCAGGCACGGCAGGCGCGACAGCAGCAGGTTGACCTTGACCTGGGCGCCTTCCGCGGGCGGGGCGGCCATGCCACTGTCGCCGGATGCTGCGCCCTCGTCGCCCGCCGCGAGCAGCCGCGCGAGCTCGTGCGGCGAGCAGTTGACGAGCACGTGCTCGGCCGTCGTCTCGTGCTCGACGCCCGCGTCGTCGACCCAGCGCACGCAGTGCTGCTTGTCGCCGTCGCCGGCGCTGGGGTCGGGCGTGAGTGCGACGACCTCGGCCCCCGTCGTGAGGGTCGCGCCCGCGAGCCGCGCGGCCCGCTCGAGCTCGCCCGACACCGCCCCCATGCCCCCGACGGGAACATTCCAGTCGCCGGTTCCGCCGCCGATGACGTGGTAGAGAAAGCAGCGGTTGGCGAGCAGCGTCTCGTCGTCGTTCGGCGCGAAGGTGCCGATGAGCGCGTCGGTGTAGACGACGCCGCGCACGAGGTCGTTCGCGAAGGTGTCGGCGATCGTGCGGCCGACGGGCTGCTCGATGAGGGCATCCCACAGGCGAGCCCCGTCGACACCGGCCGCGTCGGCGGCGGCGACGACCGCAGCGCGCGCCTCCGACCGGGTCAGCAGAGGGTCGGTGACGGTCGGGAAGAGCGTGCGGGCGAGAAGCTGCGTGCCCTCGTAGAAGCGCGCCCAGGCGACAGCGTCGTCGTCGGCGCCGAGTGCGGCGAAGCTCTCGGCGGTCGCCCGAGGGTCGTGGTTGTCGACGAGCAGGCCGTGGTCGGCGCCGGGCACGGGCGTGTACGAGCTGTAGCGGCGCGG
This sequence comes from uncultured Microbacteriaceae bacterium, assembly GCA_964540305.1. Lineage (GTDB taxonomy): Bacteria > Actinomycetota > Actinomycetes > Actinomycetales > Microbacteriaceae > Microcella. The sequence continues at coordinate 162,165 of CAZILZ010000003.1, forward strand.
GGCGAGCTCGATGCTCAGCCCGAGGTCGTCGATGATGCGCTGCGGCAGCAGGCTGACCAGGTACGAGTAGCGGCTGAGCCGGGCATCCACGCCGTCGAAGGCCTGAGCCGAGATCGCGGCGCCGCCGAGCAGGTCGAGGCGCTCGAGCACCTGCACGTCGAGGCCGGCCTGCGCCAGGTAGGCGGCGGCGGTGAGGCCGTTGTGGCCCCCGCCGATGATGACGACGTCGCGGTTCGTGCCCATGGCGCCAGCGTATCCGGCGTGCACTGGGCGTGAGGTGCCCGCGCGCGAGAGGATGGGGGCGTGACGACTCTCGAGCAGCCCGATGCCGATGCCGCCGTCGGGCTCGTGCGGCAGTGGCTGCGGCAGACCGAGGGTGCGCAGACCGACGCGGGCGCGGCCCGACTGGCGGGGCTGCTGCGCGACGACGTGGGGCTCGAGTTCGCGATCGGCTTCGTCGACCGCGTGGCGCGGCCCGACGACCTCGGCGTCGCGGCGCGCAACCTCGAGCAGCTGGCGCAGAGCATCCCGAGCTTTCTGCCCTGGCCGCTGCGGGCGCTCATCGCCGTCGGCGGCCCCCTCGCCCGACTGGCCCCGTGGCCCATCGTGCCGATCGCGCGTCGGGTGCTGCGCGGCATGGTCGGGCACCTCGTCGTCGACGCGACGCCCACCCGCCTGGGCCGCACCCTCGAGCGCCTGCGGGGCGAGGGCGACCGGCTCAACATCAACCTGCTCGGCGAAGCCGTGCTCGGCGACGCCGAGGCCGACCGCCGGCTCGCGGGCATCACCGAGCTCGTCAAGCGACCCGAGGTCGACTACGTCTCGGTCAAGGTCTCTGCGGTCGTCAGCCAGTTGAGCATGTGGGCGTTCGACGAGACGGTCGACCGGGTCGTCGAACGGCTCGTGCCGCTGTACGAGACCGCGGCGCTCGGGGTCAACCCGACCTTCCTCAACCTCGACATGGAGGAGTTCCGCGACCTCGATCTCACCATCGAGGTGTTCCAGCGGCTGCTCGACCGTCCGTCGCTGCGGGGGTACGAGGCCGGCATCGTGCTGCAGGCCTACCTGCCCGAGGCGCTGCCGGCGCTCGACCGGCTCACGGTGTGGGCGCGAGCGCGCCGCGCGGCGGGCGGCGCGGGCATCAAGGTGCGCGTCGTCAAGGGCGCCAACCTCGCCATGGAGCGCGTGGATGCCGCACTGCACGACTGGCCCGTCGCCGTGCTGCCCAGCAAGCAGGCGAGCGACGCCCACTACAAGCGCGTGCTCGAGGCGGCGCTGCGCCCCGATCGAGTGGATGCGGTGCGCATCGGCCTCGCCGGCCACAACCTGTTCGACATCGCGTGGGCCTGGTTGCTCGCCGAGGCGCGCGGCGTGAGCGACCGCGTCGAGGTCGAGATGCTGCTCGGAATGGCGCCCGATCAGGCCGACGCCGTGCGCAGCACGGTCGGGCACCTGCTGCTGTACACGCCCGTCGTGCACCCGCGCGACTTCGAGTCGGCCATCAGCTACCTGATCCGGCGGCTGGAAGAGAACGCGAGCACCGAGAACTTCCTCTCCGGAGTGTTCGAGCTCACCCGCTCCCCCGAGATCTTCGAGCGGGAGGAGCAGCGGTTCCGCGCCTCCCTCGCCGCCTTCCAGGCCGCGCCCGGCGCGCCCGCGCCGCGCCGCGTGCAGAACCGGCTCGACGAGCGGCCGCTCGAGCAGCACGACGCCCTGCCGATCGGCGGGGTGCGCACGGGCTTCGAGAACGCCGCCGATACCGATGTCGCCCTCCCGGCGAACCGCGCCTGGGCACGCGCAGTGCTGCAGCGGGCGCAGACGACGACCCGCGGGCAGGCGCTCGTCGACGTGAGCGGGGTCGCGACGGTCGCCGCGGTCGAGCGCATCGTCGCCGAGACCCGGCAGGCCGGGGCCGAGTGGGCCGCGCGGTCGGTCGATGATCGTGCGGGCATCCTGCATCGGGCCGGGCACATGCTCGCCGCCCGCCGCGCCGACCTGCTCGAGGTCATGGCGGCGGAGGCCGGCAAGACCCTCGCCGAGGGCGACCCCGAGGTGAGCGAGGCCATCGACTTCGCCCACTACTACGCCGAGAGCGCGCGCGACCTGGCGCGCATCGACGAGGCGAGCTTCGCTCCGGTGCGGCTGACGGTCGTCGCGCCGCCCTGGAACTTCCCCGTCGCCATCCCCGCAGGCGGCGTGCTCGCGGCGCTCGCCGCGGGCAGCGCGGTCATCATCAAGCCCGCGCCGCAGGTCACCCGCAGCGCGGCGGTCATGGTCGAAGCGCTGTGGGATTCCGGGGTGCCGCGCGAGGCGCTGCGCTTCGTCGACGTGCCCGAGAACGAGGTCGGTCGCGCGCTCATCGCGCATCCGGCCGTCGATCGCCTCGTGCTGACCGGGGCATGGGAGACCGCGGCGCTGTTCCGCTCGTGGCGGCCCGAGCTGCCGATCCTCGCCGAGACGAGCGGCAAGAACGCCATCGTCATCACCCCCTCCGCCGACATCGATCTCGCCGTCGCCGACCTCGTGAAGTCGGCGTTCGGGCACGCCGGCCAGAAGTGCTCGGCCGCCTCGCTCGCGATCCTCGTCGGCTCGGTCGCGTCGTCGGCCCGCTTCGAGCGCCAACTGGTGGATGCCGTGCGCACGCTGCGCGTCGGTCGCTCGCTCGAGGCGACCACGGTCGTCGGGCCGCTCATCGAGCGCGCCTCGGGCAAGCTGCTGAGCGCGCTCACGACGCTCGACGAGGGTGAGGAGTGGCTCATCGAGCCGCGCGCGCTCGACGCCTCGGGCTCGCTGTGGAGCCCGGGGGTGCGCCGCGGCGTCGCGGCCGGCAGCGCCTTCCACACCACGGAGTACTTCGGCCCCGTGCTGGGCCTCATGCGCGCGCGCGACCTCGACGAGGCTCTCGACCTGCAGAACGCCACGGCTTTCGGGCTCACCGCGGGGCTGCACTCGCTCGACGCCGACGAGGTGCAGTACTGGCTCGACCACGTCGAGGCGGGCAACCTGTACGTCAACCGCGGCATCACGGGCGCGATCGTGCGCCGGCAGCCGTTCGGCGGCTGGAAGCGGTCGAGCGTCGGCGGCTCGACCAAGGCCGGCGGCCCCTCGTACGTCTTCGGCTTCGGGTCGTTCTCGCCGGTGCCGCGCTCGCCGAAGCAGAACCTGAGCCTGCGCGGGCTCGAGCGGGGCGTGCGCGAGGTGCTCGAGGCGAGCCAGCCCGGGCTCGACTTCGTCGGGTTCGACGCCGCGCGGGCCGGCGCGTTGAGCGACCAGCGCGCGTGGGATGACGAGTTCGGGGTCGCCCGCGACGACAGCCGGCTCGGGGCCGCGGCCGGGGCCGTCGTCGAGCGCAACCTCCTGCGGTACCGCCGCACTCCGGTGACCGTGCGCGCGGCCGAGGGCGCGGTGATGGCCGACGTCGTGCGCGTGCTGCTCGCGGCGGCACGCGCCGGCGCGCGCGTCGACATCAGCAGCGCGGTGCCGCTGCCGGCGAGCCTGCTCGCGCTGCTCGACTCCGGCGTCTCGGCGCTGCGGGCGGCCTCGATCGCGATCGAGACGGATGCGCGCTTCGCCGAGCGGATGCGCGAGGCGCGGCCCGCCCGCATCCGCGTGATCGCGCCCGACGCCGCCGAGGTCGCGCGCGACCTGCACCTCGTGCTCGGCGGCGACCCCGACGTGGCGATCTACGCGGGTGCGGTGACGGCGGCGGGCCGGGTCGAGCTGCTGCCCTTCCTGCGCGAGCAGGCCGTGTCGATCACGACCCACCGCTTCGGCAACCCCTTCCCGGCGATGGCCGGGCTCGAGCTGTAGAGCCGCTCTCGTCGGGCTCCGGATGCTCAGCCGCGCTGGGCGGCGCGCACGAGGTCGAGCGCGGCCGCGTCGTCGAGCCCGAGCCGCCGGGCCTGCTCGACGAACGCGCGCGCGGCGAGCTGGGCCTGCTGCTGCCCGGCATCGCCCTGCGGCGCGACGAACGAGCCGGCCCGGCCGCGCGTCTCGATGATGCCGTCAGTCTCGAGCTCGCGGTAGGCGCGCGCGACCGTGTTGGCGGCGAGCCCGAGCTGCTCGGCGAGCGCGCGCACGGTCGGCAGCTTGGCGCCCGCGACGAGCTCGCCCGCCGCGACCGCGTCGCGCACCTGCACGCGCAGCTGCTCGAACGGCGGTGTCGCCGCACTGGCGTCGATCGTGAACCTCATGCGGACATGCCGCTCGGCGCGTGCCGTTCGAGGAAGCCGAGCACCTCGGTCTGGTCGACACCGGGGAACGATTCGGTCGGCAGGGTCGCGAGCAGGCTGGCATGGATGCGCGCCTGCGGCCGCGCGCGCCCCTCCCACCTCGACGCCAGGTCGGCGGGCGCCCGGCGGCAGCACCCCGGGTCGGGGCAGGTCGACGCCCCGCGCCGGTCGGTCTCGCGCCCGCGGAACCACTTGACGTGCGCGAAGGGCGTGCCCACCGAGATCGAGAAGTCGCCGCCCGTGCCCGACTCGATGCGCGAGGTGCACCAGTAGGTGCCCGTCGGCTTGTCGGTGTACTGGTGGTACGGGCTGAACCGGTCGGGCTCGTCGAACACCTGCCGCGCCGACCACTTGCGGCAGACGAGCTGCCCTTCGACCGCGCCGAGCGCGTCGGTCGGAAACTGCACGCTGTCGTTCTCGTAGGCCTTCGACAGCACGCCCTGCGAGCTGACCTTCAAGAAGTGCACCGGAATCTCGAGGTGCTCGGTCGCGAGATTGGTGAACCGGTGCGCCGCCGTCTCGTACGAGACGGCGAAGGCGTCGCGCAGGTCTTCCACCGCGAGCTCGCGGCGCTGCTTCGCGCGCTGCAGGAAGGCCACGGCATCGGCCTCCGGGATGAGCAGCGCGGCCGCGAGGTAGTTCGTCTCGACCCGCTGGGTGAGGAACTCGGCGTAGTCGTGCGGCTCCGATCGCCCGAGCACGTGGCCCGCGAGCGCCTGGAGGAGCGTCGTGCGGGCATCCCGCCCCGGAGCCGTCTGCACGGGCAGGTAGATGCGACCGTGCTCGAGGTCGGTGACCGAGCGGGTCGAGGCGGGCAGGTCGCCGACGTAGTGCAGCGAGAACCCGAGGTGGGCGGCGAGCTCGGCAGCCAGGCGCTGCGAGAGCGGCCCGCCCTCGTGGCCGACGGCGCGCAGCAGCTCGGCGGCGCGCTGCTCGAGCTCGCCGAAGTAGTTGCCGCGCTCGCGCATGGTGCCGCGCAGTTCGGTGTTGGCGCGCCTCGCCTCTTCGGGCGTCGCCGCGCGCTCGCTGTGAACGCGCTGCAGTTCGGCGTGCAGGGCGAGCACCGTCTCGATCGCCTCGTCGCTGAGGCTCTTGCGCAGGGGCAGGGGCGGGATGCCCAGACTCGCGAACAGCGGGCCGGCCTGCGCCCGCGCCAGCGCGATCTCGAGCGCGGCGCGCCGGCTCGGCGGCGTGGGAGTGAGCAGCTCGTCGAGGGTGACTCCGACGGCGCGGGCGACCGACTGCAGCTCGCTGAGCTTCGCCTCGCGCTTGCCGTTCTCGAGGCTCGACATGTGCGAGGTGGCCACCCCGACAGCGCTCGCGACGTCGGCGAGCGTGAGCCCCGCATCCGTTCGTCGTTGCCGGATGCGCTGGCCGAGGGTCAACGGATCGATCACGTCATCAGCCTGGGCGCGTGAGAGCGGCGAATCGAGCATGTCGAGAGCCTGACAGGCCGCACTTTTCAGCGCAACTGAACTTTTGCGGTATTTCAGTCGTCGAGGGCCGGTGCGCGGGTCGATTCTTCGCCCAGTGTTGCTCACACGACCACCAGCGCCGCCGCTACCGCGACGGTTCTGGGCACCAACTACTGCAGAAGCACCTCGCGCGCACTATTCGCAGGCCAGGCGCGCAGATCTGCGGACGTTAGTGCACAGCACCCCGACCCGCCACCGAAGGAGCACCTCATGACGCAGAACCAGCCGACCCGACCGGGCGACCAGACCGAGACCGCCGCCGAGCTCGAGACCCGCTGGAAGACCGACGCCCGCTGGAACGGCGTGCGCCGCGACTACACCGCGGAGGACGTCGTCGCGCTGCGCGGCCCCGTGCGGGAGGAGCGCACGCTCGCCCGCCGCGGCGCCGAGAAGCTCTGGGAGCAGATCCAGGCCAACACCGGCAACCCGGAGGAGTGGACCTACGCCCTCGGCGCCCTCACCGGCAACCAGGCCGTGCAGCAGGTGCGCGCGGGCCTCAAGGCCATCTACCTGAGCGGCTGGCAGGTCGCCGCCGACGCCAACCTGAGCGGCCAGACCTACCCCGACCAGAGCCTCTACCCGGCCAATTCGGTGCCCGCCGTCGTGCGCCGCATCAACAACGCCCTGCTGCGCGCCGGGCAGATCGAACAGGATGGAAAGGACTGGATGGCCCCCATCGTCGCCGACGCCGAGGCCGGCTTCGGCGGCCCGCTCAACGCCTACGAGCTCATGCACGGCATGATCGAGGCCGGCGCGGCGGGCGTTCACTGGGAGGACCAACTCGCGAGCGAGAAGAAGTGCGGCCACATGGGCGGCAAGGTGCTCGTGCCGACGAGCCAGCACATCCGCACCCTCAACGCCGCCCGCCTCGCGGCCGACGTCGCCGACGTGCCCACGATCGTCATCGCGCGCACCGACTCGCTCGCCGCGAACCTCATCACGAGCGATGTGGATGACCGCGACAAGCCCTTCCTCACCGGCGGCCGCACGGCCGAGGGCTTCTACGAGGTCGAGCCCGGCATCGGTCCGGTGCTCGCGCGCGGGCACGCCTACGCCGAGTACGCCGACATGCTCTGGGTCGAGTCGAGCGAGCCCGACCTCGAGCTCGCGCGCACCTTCGCAGAGAGCATCCACGAAGAATTCCCCGGCAAGAAGCTCGCCTACAACTGCTCGCCGTCGTTCAACTGGAAGCGCCACCTCGACGACGCGACCATCGCGAAGTTCCAGCGCGAGCTGTCGGCGATGGGCTACGCGTTCCAGTTCATCACCCTGGCCGGATTCCACTCGCTCAACCACTCGATGTTCGAGCTCGCGAGCGGCTACCGCGACCGCCAGATGAGCGCCTACGTCGAGCTGCAGGAGGCCGAGTTCGCCTCCGAGGCCCACGGCTACACCGCCACCAAGCACCAGCGCGAAGTGGGTACCGGCTACTTCGACCGCATCGCCACGGCTCTCAACCCCGAGAGCGCGACCCTGGCCCTCGTCGGCTCCACCGAGTCCGAGCAGTTCCACTAAGCCGAACGACCGAGACACGGAGACGATCATGAACACCAAGAACCTCACCGCTGCATCCCTGAAAATCGCCGGCCCGATGCGGCCCCGCTACGACGAGATCCTGACCCCGGATGCCCTGGCCTTCGTCGAGCAGCTGCAGCACCGGTTCGCCGGCCGACGCCACGAGCTGCTCGCCGAGCGCATGCAGCTGCGCTACGACCTCGGCAACGGCCGCGACCTGCGCTTCCTGCCCGAGACGGCATCCATTCGAGAGGATGCCGACTGGCGCGTCGCGGGCGCCGGCCCCGGCCTCGAGAACCGCCGCGTCGAGATCACGGGCCCGTGCGACCCGAAGATGACGATCAACGCGCTCAACTCGCGCGCCAACGTCTGGCTCGCCGACCTGGAGGACGCGACGAGCCCGACGTGGGGAAACCTCATCGAGGGGCAGCTGAGCCTCTTCGACGCGATTCGCGAACGGCTGACCTACGTGAGCCCCGAGGGTCGCGAGTACCGCGTGACCGCCGAGCGCACCCCGACGATCGTCATGCGCCCGCGCGGCTGGCACCTCGTCGAGAAGCACCTCGAGCACACCGACCGCAGCGGCCGCACCTACGCGGCCAGTGCGAGCCTCGTCGACTTCGGGCTGTACGTCTTCCACAACGCCGCCGAGCTCATCGCGCGCGGCCGGGGGCCGTACTTCTACCTGCCGAAGATCGAGAACCACCGCGAGGCCCGGCTCTGGAACGACGTGTTCACCTTCGCCGAGCAGCAGCTCGGGCTGCCGCACGGTACGATCCGCGCGACGGTGCTCATCGAGACCTTCCCGGCCGCGTTCGAGATGGACGAGATCCTCTACGAACTGCGCGACCACTGCGCGGGCCTCAACGCGGGTCGGTGGGACTACGTCTTCTCGATCATCAAGAACTACCGCAACCGCGGCCAGCGGTTCGTGCTGCCCGACCGCGACCGCATCCTCATGACCCTGCCGTTCATGCGCGCCTACACCGAGCTGCTCGTGCAGACGGCGCACAAGCGCGGCGCCCACGCGATCGGCGGCATGAGCGCGTTCATCCCCAACCGGCGCAGCCCGGAGGTGACCGAGCGAGCCCTCGAGCGCGTGGCCGCCGACAAGCGCCGCGAAGCCCGCGACGGCTTCGACGGCTCGTGGGTCGCGCATCCCGATCTCATCCCCACGGCGCGCGCCGAGTTCGACGCGGTGCTCGCCGACCGGCCGAACCAGCTCGAGCGCACGCGCGACGAGGTGACCGTGACCGCGAGCGACCTGCTCGACATCCGCTCGGCGGGCGGCGAGGTGACCCTCGCGGGCGTGCGGGCGAACGTGTCGATCACGGTGCGCTACCTCGAGTCGTGGCTGCGCGGCGTCGGCGCGGCGGCGATCGACGACCTGATGGAAGACGCCGCGACGGCCGAGATCAGCCGCTCGCAGCTGTGGCAGTGGATGCACCAAGACCACCGCACGGTCGAGGGCGAGGCGATCACGCGCGAGCTGGTCGAGGGGATGCTGACCTCGGTTCTCGAGGGGCTGCCGCGCCCCGAGGGCCACAAGCTGGTCGAGGCCGAGGAGGTGTTCCGCACGGTGACGCTGCAGGAGGACTTCCCGACCTTCCTCACCGTGCCGGCCTACGCGCGGTTCCTCGTCGAGCGCGAGGAGCCGGTGGTTCAGTCGGTGGCTGCCTGACCCTGTTGGCGGTACGTGACAGACAAGATCCTCTCCATTGCCGGGAGTGCCTGCTACCCTGTGGTTCACAACCCCTGTTCCTCTGGATCAGGCTCAAGGCCCCGCTTCGGCGGGGCCTTGCTCTTTCCATTCGGCCGGACGGCGAATCGGTTGTTTTCCGGTCTGAACAAGATCGGGCAATTGATTTCTCGCGACATAAGAAGGCCGCAAGTACAAGCTGAAGTCGACGCCCGCTTGGGTGAAGAGCTTTGTCGTGGCGTCTCGCGGATAGATGACGCCAACCCGAGATCGGAATCGGTTCTTCACGACCTCAATCGGCCGCGCAAGATCAGAGTCTGACGAGACGACAACGTAGGTATCTGCAAGACCATCGAGAGCATCCATGAGCAATTGAGTCGCCAGCTTCACGTCGGAGCCTTTTTCCTGAACTTTGTAGACGTGATGGCGAGTGAGGGGAGGTCGTTCTTTTCCGTCTACCCACTCCCGTGCCATTCCATGATGGACGGTGAAGAGCGAATCGTCATGCACCTCCATTCGCTCGAGCGAGCGGAGTGCCCGGATATAGGCATCCTGGCGGTCAGGCGCGCGAGGGTCATCGGGGTTCATGCGGCCCTTGATGCGTGCCGTGAAGTAGTGCACGGTGACTACCGAGTAATCACTGAGCACATCGTCGAAGAGTGAGACAAGGTCCAGCCACTTGTTTGCTGGACGGTTCTCGAGCTGGCCCTTGTACAAGTTGAAGCCATCAACGTAGACAATCGCTGTCGGCTTCTTCATCGTCCGCAGACACTATCGGGTTGTCGAGGATTCCACACTCAACAGTTCTGCGGATCGGTGGCGATTCCGAGAGCGAGATGACCCTGTGCGACTACTGGTTGCGGCGGTCGATCAGGCGCGTGAGGATGATCGCGCTGCGAGTGTGGTCGACGTTGGGGGCGACGCGCACCCGCTCGAGGGCGTCTTCGAGCGAGGCGATGTCGCGCGACCGGATGTGCACGATCGCGTCGGCGTCGCCCGTCACGGTGCCGGCGTCGACAACTTCGGGCACGGCCGAGAGGATGCGCCTCAGCTCGTCGGGCGCGACGGTGCCGCGGCAGAACAGCTCGACATAGGCCTCGACGGCCATGCCGTCGACGGCGGGGTCGACCTGCACGGTGAACGAGCGGATGGTGCCATCGGCCACGAGCCGGTCGACGCGCCGCTTGACGGCCGAGGCCGAGAGCCCGACCACGTCGCCGATGTCGCCGTACCCGGCGCGAGCGTTCTGCCGCAGCTGGTCGATGATGCGGTAGTCGATGGCGTCCATGATCGTGAGCGTAGCGCTCGGCCCACGCTCAGCATCCTGAGTGGCGAGAGAGGTAAAGTAAGGCTAACCTTACCGACGGCGAAGTCCCTGTCCGACAGCGGTCGCCGGTCCCCGTCCCTCCGACTCCTCTGGAGCATCCATTCTCATGCGCGTCACCGCACCCCTCTCGCTCACCGCCCTCGCCGCCACCGGTCTGCTGCTCGCCGGCTGCACCGCGCCGGTCGACACCGAGCAGCCGAGCGAGCCGATCGCCGACGGCGCTTTCACGCTCTACTCGGGCCGCGACGAAGAGCTCGTGCAGCCGCTCATCGACCAGTTCGAGGCCGCATCGGGCATCGAGGTCGAGGTGCGCTACGGCAACACCGCCGAGCTCGGCGCCCTGCTGCTCGAAGAGGGCGACGCGAGCCCCGCCGACGTCTTTCTCTCGCAGGATGCCGGAGCGCTCGGCGCCCTCAGCCAGGCCGGGCTCTTCACGACCCTGCCCACCGACCTCACCGAGGTGATTCCCGCGGGCTTCACCTCGACCGACGGCAGCTGGGTCGGCGTCACGGGCCGCGCGCGCGTCGTCGTCTTCGACGGCGAGCGGTTCACGGCCGACGAGCTGCCCGACGAGATCGACGACTACGTCGACCCCGAGTGGAGCGGCCGCGTGGGCGTGGCGCCCGGCAACGCGAGCTTCCAGTCGTTCGTCACCGCGCTGCGCGTGCTCGACGGAGAAGACGACGCGGCCGAGTGGGTGTCGGCGCTCGCCGCCAACAGCCCGCAGATCTTCGAGGGCAACAGCGCCATCCTCTCGGCAGTCGATGAGGGCGTGCTCGAGCTCGGGCTCATCAACCACTACTACTGGTACGGCCAGGCCGCCGAGGTCGGCGCCGAGAACATGCGCGCGCAGCTGAAGTTCCTCGAGGCCGGCGACGCGGGCTCGATCGTCAACGTGACCGGAGCCGGCATCCTGAACAGTGCCGCGACCGACGCCGACGCCCTCGAGTTCGTGCGCTACCTCGTGTCGCTCGAGGCGCAGACCTACTTCGTCGAGCAGACCTTCGAGTACCCGCTGCTGCCGGGCGTCGATGCGCCTGCCGGCCTGCCGACCCTCGCGAGCCTCGTCAACCCCGAGCTCGACCTGAGCGACCTCGACGACCTCGCGACGACGCAGCAGCTGCTCGCCGACGCAGGGCTCATCTGAGCCGGCCGTCAGGACTTCGGTCTCTGCCGACGACCAGCCGAACCGTGATGCACTAGAGCCATGACCATCGCGCCCGGGCGAGAGACCACGA
>CAZILZ010000004.1:0-170180 GCA_964540305.1 uncultured Microbacteriaceae bacterium
CCAGCCGCACTGGCGGCGTGACTACAACCTGTCACCTATCCGTGCAGCAGACCCCTGGTACCGGAACTGCAGCGGTTTGTCACTGTCGGTAGTGCCCGTGGCGTTCAACTGCGGAGCTCGCGCAACAGTCGCGCCGCCGGTTGGGCTCGGGGAAGCAACACCCGTAACGGACGGGTAGCTTGCGTACATCACGACAAGGGCAGTGTTAACGCCCTTGTAGCTGTACCCCGTGTTGGCTTCGGCGCTACTGCGAAAGCCCACCCAGTTGCTGTATGTGCCGTTGCGCACCCATGCCGCGATCGTCGAGTCAAGGCCATCACTCGTGTTGTTGCTCGCCGACGCGCTGCCCCCACACAAGGTGAACGACGAGACATCCGATCCGTAACTGGAACTCCACACACTGGTGGGGTTCGACGAACCTGAACCGAGATATCCAAGCTGACAGGTCGTCGTGCCCGTCGTGTAGCTGAGACTCATGGCCGTGTCGACGACGTATTTGCCAGCGATGTTGCTCAGCGGATACTGCGCCCAGCCTCGCCAATACAAAGCCTGGTTTGCCTGCCACGGGTTTCCGAACCACGTGGCCCCTGACTGCACGACACCGTCAGATTTGTATGAACGGCGGTTGCTCGGCCCCCACGACGTCGACGGATCGACGTTCACCGGATACACCCGCTCCGGGTCTGTCAGCCATGCTTGATCGGGCGTGAGCGTGAACAACCAGTCGTCTCCCAGTCGTTCGACGCTTGCGTCAACGACGGCCATCGCGGGCTCTCGCACACCGTCGATGCCGGCGGAGTCCCACATAACGGGCGTTGGGATCGAGAACCGAACCTCGCCCGCCTGATCGCGAAGCACGAACCCTCCAGCGCCGTCTTCTTCGACAGAAAGTCCTGGAGCAGTGAGAACCCACTCGTATGCCGGAGCATCGGTCGGAGGCTCTTGCACGACCATGACTTCCTTGACCGCTGACGGTTCAATGTCGTAGACCAAGTCGACGTCGTCAAGTACGTCTTGGAAGCGCACCGGGCCCTGCTCCCCATCCGCCGACACGCCCACGGCGCCCTTCTTCGTGGCCGCGCCAATCAGCCGCCAAGACACCTCAAACTCACCGTCAGATACTGAGAGCACCTCGCCGTTCGAGAACGACGACACCTCCGGCGTCAGCGGATGCTGTGCCGACTCCCACCCGGATGCTGTCTTTTCCAACGTCTCGACGATCGGCACCCACTCACCGTCGACCTCAACGTTCTGTGGAACCTCGCCGATCGACACGATCGACGTGCCGCCGGGGCCCTCGAAGGTCGTGGTGAATTGGTCACGAGTAACGACCTCGAGGTTCTCGAGATCGATCTTGTCGAGATCCAAGACCGTGGGGCGGTTGAACGATCGAAACGGAACCTCCAGAGCCTCGGGAGCACGGTCGAGACTGAAGTCGCCCTCTGGAATCGTCGGGGTGACCTCTTCGGCAGGAGTGGACTCCAACGCTGGCAACGCGACATCAAGGTCCAGTGCCGAGACGCTAGTCGGCGCAGCGATGGCAACGTCTTGGGTGCCGGGCATCACTGCCAATGTCACAACGAGCGAGAAACCGGTGACGAGACCAAGCGCGCGAACTGTAGACGACCAGACAACCATCACGAACTCCAACACGAGGGGGGGTGGGGTGCACGCTCGGGGACGTGAGGGTGCGTCACTGCGCATGTTATGCATCCTTGAGCGATCTTCGCTGTCCGCCATTTGGGGGACAAAATGCACAAGAGGGTATTGGGGAGGTGCGCGTTCGGTCGTCGTGGCCGAGCCATAGATGGCGGCCGCGTCGCTTTCGTTAGTCGTTGTGGCCGTCATGGCGGTAGCAGCCGACAGCTGGCGCGAGGCCCTGCGAGTTGCATTTCAGATTGTCTTCACTGCACTTGTCGACGGCTACGGGGGATGACATCACGGGCCATTTCGGGCGCTCCATCGTCGATAACTTTGAGGGCGGCGATCGAATGGTTCCCACGTCGCTCGTCAGCGAGGGTCAAGCACTTGGAGTAGCACTCTCGCTGTGACGTCTGAGCTCGACGTAATCCGACATCGGGGCGCCGGCACGCGCGGCGTGCTGGGTGACGACGGTTGCGCTATAGCCGAGAAGGTCGATGAGTGATCGGGCATCGACCTGGCGCACGAGATCTTGCAGGGTCGTGTTGCGGGCTCGCTGGGGGTCGATACCGAGCATGAGGAATCGATCACTGAGGGTGGCGTGATGGATGTGCTGGCCAGCACGGAGTCCGGGGAAGAGCCAGTTCGTGCCGGTGTTAGTCGTCCGCTGGTTACCGCGTTCGGAGAGGTGCTCCCAGAACAGCGGGGCGACCAGTTCCGGAACCGAGGCGGGGTTCTCGCCGAGTTTGATCGTCATTCCTTCGGGGCCTCGTTCAACCCGATCTATCGTCAGCGAGGCGATTTTGACCAGTGGGTGTGCCCACAGCAGAGAGATTAAGCCGGCGACGCGAGTGGAGAGTGCTACCTGAGTGAATTCGAGGCAGTTGCGCACGAGTTCGATGCGTTGGCTTTGGGTAATCATCGGCGTTGACTTCGCGGCCCGGTATGGCACGGTCACCTTCCTGCGGCGGGGACGACCGGGGTGGAGCCAGTGCACGAAGTTGCGGATGTGCTTTCGGGTGCTGGTACCGCCTGCCAGGTACTGGTCAATATGAGCCTGCTGGAGGTTGTCAGCGATCGCACCGTGCTCTTCGAGCAGCCAGCGCAGGAACTTGCCGGCTTCGGTAATCTCTTGCTTTGCGGACAGCGTCGCTGTGCTCAAGTTTTGAGCGCCAGCATCGAGCTTCATTCGGAGGTTCTTCAAGTGATGCCAGCGCGCGAATCGCTCGATGGGCCTGTGAACATCCGGGCATTCCTCGAGGTCCGCAAGGCGCTTGGTTAGCCACCGCTCGAACTGGGCGAATGGCAGACTTTGCCGACTCGGGAGCATGCCGTGGTGCACCAGGATCTCCCGGAGATGGCCGGCAGCCGCAGGGGAGGGCTTGTAGGCGTCAAATGCGTCGTGGGTGAGCTCTATCTCCCGTCCACCGATCACGCACAGCAGTTGTTTCGCGGCCCTGGAGTTCATCCAGCTGTAGATGCTTTCGGGTCTGTCGCTGTTGGCCAAGATCTCGACAAGGCGCTTGAGGCGAAGATCCGGTGGCGAGTTCGGATTCAGGACTAACTGGAGTTCCTCGCGTACGACGCAGCGTGCGCACACGCCTTTGCGGAATCGTTCGGCCTCGGTGTTGCACCGATCGCAGACCAGGAGGGTCGTGATCCCGGCACAGACCCGGCAGATGTGTTTCCCGATGGTCGATCGGCCCGGGAGCATTCGCTGCTCGCTGCACTGGGCACACTCGCCGTATTCGTGAACTGCCGACGTGAAGCACGCTCCACAGACCCTGCCGTCGGGCCAACGCACCCGGATTTTCGCGACGTCCAATTGGCATCGATCGCAATGCTGGGTTCCAGCCGAACGCGGGCGTCCGCGTGGGCGCGGCTCGCTCAGGTTCTCGATCGTGGGGGAGCGGGAAACCCCTATCCCGTTCGTCGCGGGCCGACCGGTCAACTCACGCGCCCTCGTCATCGGGGACGATCCGCGCCCTGATCGGACGGTAGTCGCGAAGGTCTGGCAGTTCCTGACTACCTGCCGCCTTCCGACGCAGCGTGCGCGCATCGGAGGCTGTGAATACGATCAGTTCGTTGACCTGAACGCCAAGGATGTCGCACAGCGCACCGAGCACCGCGAAGGAGATTCGTTCGGGGTCTTTGGTGACGAGCCGCCACACCTGGGTGGGGGAGAGGGTGATTCCCCTCTGGCGCAGCAGCTCGGTGAGTTCCTTGCTGTTGTAGATGTGGCTGCGGGCCATGAACTCCCGCACCTTCCACTCGTAGGTGATCTCGCGTGTCATGGGTTCCTCTTTCGTGGCGGCAGTGATCGTGCGGCATCGAGGGTGCGGTTGTGGACCTTTTCCAGTGCCAGGCGTTGGTAGTCGGGGGAGGGGACGGAGTAGATGGAGGTCGTCGAGGCGTGCTCGTGGCCGAGTTGCATCTGAACGAAGGAGACGTCGAACCCCTCCGCGGTGATCAGGTGAGTCGCGTATGAGCGGCGGAACGAGTGAAGGTCGAGTCCAGGGGGGAAGCCGAGCTCGTCGACCAATCGATGCACGACATCCAGCAGATGCGTTGCGCCCAGGATCGAACCCGCGGAAGTGGGGAACAAGTCGGTGAGTGGGAGGCCGTAGCGGGGGAGCCCGTTCTCCACCCAGTCGCGTAGGGTCTCGACGGACCAGTCCCAGACGGTGAGAACGGAGCGCGGCTTCTTGGCAGACCCGCGATGCGGCTTGCCCCAGCGGACGCGCAGCACGCCATAGTCGCCGAAGTATGGGGCCTTGTAGTTCCGTGAGAGATCAACCGTTTGAAGATGCCGCAGCTCGTTCGAGCGAAGCCCCCAGGCGTAGGCCGTTTTGAGGGCGACCGAGTCGCGCCACGCGCCGAGCGCACCGCGTCGGCCCGAGTTCAGAATCCGGGAAACCTCCAGGTCGGCCAGGTCGAAAAGTTGCTGCAGTTCGGACTGGGTGAATGGGCGCTTGGCGGGCCGGGTCTCGCTTGGTTGCGAATGGGTGATCCGGTTGAGTTCGGTGATCACCTGGCTAAATGTGAATCCAAAGAGCTTTCCGCACGCGATCGACCAGTCATATCTCGGGTTGCAGGCGTAATCGCAGAACAGCTTGATCGCGCCCTGATAGGCCCGAACAGTCGAATGCGACAGATTCCTCACCCCACGAGCGTGAGCGAAGAACTCGTCGGCATCGCCCAACGTCCACTCCCACGGGTAGTGCCCAGAAGAATCGACCAACTTCATCACGATCACTCGACGAGTGCGAATGGTGCTGGATGAGAAGTCGCTGGAGCGCTGCGCCTGAGCCCAACCGTCCAACACGCGCTCGAGGAAAGCGTCAGGATTCTGGGCATCGCTGGGGACGGGAAACTGCGCGACGTTGCCGGATCTATCTGACACTGATCACCCTTCCCGTTGATTGCAATTTTTGCATTCAGATTGCAAAATATGCAATCCTCTCGAGAGAAATCCCTGATCAGATCACGTTGAGGGTGTGGAAGATTTGGACAGAGGTCGCCCCTGCACGTTCCCGATCAAGCAGAAGGTCGCGAGAGTAATCCCTGATCAGAAGTTTCATCGGGGAGTGAGTCGAGTGGTATCCGCATTTACTCTGATTGCAAAAACTGCAAATAGAGTAACTTCGAACTGACATAATGTGGATTATCGGATACAGATCCGACGCGGAGAGCAGCTCAGCTGACGCTCGGCACGGCTCCCGCACCGCCGTCGCGGTAGCGCCGCACGGCGGGTCGCCCCCAGGCGAACCACGCGATGGCGCCCAGCGGCCCGCCGGCGATCGCGACGACGACCCAGACCATGAGCGTCGAGTCGGTCATCCACCACCGATGCGCGTAGATCGAGATCGGTGCGAGCACCATGAGCGCGAAACCGACGACGATGGCCGGGCCGAGCGCCGTCTCGAAGAACGCCGGGCCGACGAACTGCGTGAGCCACGGAACGCCGGCGTCGGGCTCGGAGGGCGTCATGCGAGCATCCCACCCTCGAATGCTGTGAGCTCGCCGTGATCATGTCGAGCGCGGTGCGCAACATACATGAAGTGTGATTCACTAGTAATCGGAGGGGAGTATCCCCGACCCGCGTCGCGTCGTCATTCCGATCCGTCCGTACGGATCCGGCGCCACGGGCCGAATCTGACCGTTCTGGCCGGGAAAGACCTCCTGAATCGCCTCAATGACCTTTCAGGAGCTCCGTCATGGACGTACCCCTCTGGCTGTGGTTTGCCGTACTCGGCCTCATCATCGCCATGCTCGCGATCGACCTCTTCGCCCACCGCACGGCGCACGTCATCGGCGTGCGCGAGGCCGCGGTGTGGTCGATCATCTGGGTCACTCTCGGCGTCGCGTTCGGCGGCTACCTCTGGTGGCAGTACGGTGCCGAGCTCGGCCAGCAGTACTACGCCGGGTACCTCATCGAGAAGTCGCTCGCCGTCGACAATGTCTTCGTCTGGGCGATCATCTTCGCCTTCTTCGGAGTGCCCCGCGAGTTCCAGCACCGCGTGCTCTTCCTGGGCGTGCTCGGCGCGCTCGTCTTCAGGGGCATCTTCATCGCGCTCGGCGCCGTGCTCATCGACAACTTCTCGTGGATCCTGTACGTCTTCGCAGCGTTCCTGCTCTACACCGGCTACGTCATGATCCGTCAGCGCGACGAGCACATGGATGTCGCGAACTCGCGCATCCTGAAGGCCTTTCGCAGGGTCGTCCCCATGACCGAGGCGTACCACGGTCAGAAGTTCCTCATCCGCAGGGCCGGTGTCATCGTCGCCACTCCCCTGCTCGCCGTGCTCGTGCTCGTCGAGGTGACCGACATCATCTTCGCGGTCGACTCGATCCCCGCGATCTTCGGCGTCACGAACGAGCCGTTCATCGTCTTCACCGCGAACGCCTTCGCGATCCTGGGCCTGCGGGCGATGTACTTCCTGCTCGCCGACCTCATGCACCGCTTCATCTACCTCAAGCTCGGGCTGGCCTTCGTGCTCATCTGGGTCGGCATCAAGATGCTGCTGCTCGACGTCTACAAGATCCCGACGAGCGTCTCTCTCGGCGTCGTCGCGCTCATCATCACGATCTCGATCGTCGCGAGCCTGCGGGCGACGCGCGGGCAGAGCCGCCACGAGATCGTCATCGAGAACGCTCCCCCGTTTCGCATCGCGACCGAGGCCGAGCAGGCCGAGGCCGAGCCGGTGTGGCCGCGCCGGGTGCCCCGCGGGGCGGAGCCCTCGTCTCCCGTGCAGGGTGACGAGCCCTCCGATCAGGCTGCTGCGACCGAGCGCAGCAGCCGCGGCAGGTCGTAGGGCTCGAAGGGCTGGCCGGTGGCGAGCAGCTCGGCGGCGGTGAACCACCCGTGCCCCGTCACATCGATGTGCTCGTCATCGGTCCAGTTCGTCGACACCGGCTCGAAGCGCTCGCAGCGCACGACGTAGTACTCGGCGTGGCCGCGATCGTGATCCGCGGCGTCCCACGCGACGTCGAAGTCGATGCTGAAGATCGGCTCGCCCACGCTCTCGACGACCAGCCCGGTCTCTTCGAACAGCTCGCGGATCGCGGCCTGCTCGTGGTTCTCCCCCGGGTCCACTCCCCCGCCGGGAGTGATCCATCGGCCCCACCGGCTCGAGTCGGGCGCCGCGGTGAAGAAGAGCAGCGCGGCGCCGTCGGCATCCATGAGGATGATGCGGGATGACCGGCGCAGGCCCGGCGTCGGGGCCACGCCGCTACTGCCCCGCGGCGTCGGCGCCGAACGCGGTGAAGTAGCTCACATCGCCCACGAGGCGCGTGTTGTCGTCGGGCACCGGGTCGACCGCGGCCTGCGCGACCTCGGCGGCGAACTCGCTCACGTTGTAGAGCTTGCCGGCGGCCTCTTTGCGCGCGTCGATCGCCCCGGGAGCGGCGCGCTCGAGCAGGGTCGCCGTGATGGTGCCCTCGATCATGTCGCCCGACACGACCGTGAAGCCGATGCCCTTCGCCTCGAGCGTCGGGATGAGCGCCCGCAGGGCGTCTTCCCCCGCGCGCTTCGACGACGCGACGGCCTCGTACTCGGGCATCGTCGGCACCGTGCGGATGAAGTGCGCCTGGTGGCTCGTGACGAACACCACGCGGCCACCTGCGCTCATGAGCTCGACGCCCTGCGTCAGAACGTTCACCTGCGCGTCCCTGTTGAGCTTCAGGGCGTAGTCGTCGCCCATGCCCGACTCCATGCCCCCGGAGGCGTTGAGCACGAGGATGTCGAGGGTGCCGAAGCGCGCGCGCACGGCATCCATCATCGAGGCGACCGAGGCCGCATCGGTGAGGTCGGCGCCGATCGCGATCGCCTGGCCGCCCGCGGCCTCGATCTCGGCGACGAGCTTCTCGGCACGCGGTGCCTTGGCGCGGTAGTTGATGACGACGTTCGCACCGGCGGCGGCGAAATACTTCACCGTGTCGGCGCCGATGCCGCGCGAGGAGCCGGTGACGAGGGCGGTCTTGCCGGCGAGCGAGCCGGGCTGCAGGGGGCTGTTCACGGTTCCCGACCCTACCGTCTGAGCGGCCAGGGCGCGCTCCCGAAAGCCGGTGATAGCGTGAGCGGAGCACGGTTTTCAGACGAGGAGGCGACGTGGTCGATCTGACGCAGTACCTCTGGATCGTGTGGCTCGTCTTTGTGATCGTGTGCGTGATCATCGAGGTGCTGACCCTCGAGTTCACCTTCCTCATGATCGCTGCGGGTTCGCTCCTCGGCGGGCTCGGCACGAACCTGCTGGGGGCCGAGTGGTGGGTGCAGATCCTCGCCGCTGCGATCCTCGCCGGCCTGCTGCTGTTCACGATCCGCCCGCTTCTGCTGAAGACGCTCGACCGCGGTCGAGAGCCCGCTCGCACCAACGTCGACGCCCTCATCGGCATGGCCGCACGGGTCACGACGGGGTTCGTCGACGGGGCGGGGTACGCGAAGCTCGCGAACGGCGAGACCTGGACCGCGCGCCTCGACGCCGAGGGCGACGCTGAGAACCCGGCAGAGGGCGATCGCCTGATCGTCGTCCGCATCGAGGGGGCGACCGCCGTCGTGGCGCCCCGAGAGAGGAGTGAGACCGCATGATCTCCGCTACCGATTTCTTCGGGCAGCTGTTCGTGACCGCCTTGCTGGTGGTCGTCGGCATATTCGTGATCGTCGTGATCCTACGCTCGATCCGTATCGTGCCCCAGGCCTATGCGGGCGTCGTCGAGCGGCTCGGGCGCTACCAGCGCACGCTGCAGCCCGGCCTGAACATCCTGATCCCCTTCATCGACCGCTTGCGGCCGCTCGTCGACATGCGCGAGCAGGTCGTGTCGTTCCCGCCCCAGCCGGTCATCACCGAGGACAACCTCGTCGTGTCGATCGACACCGTCATCTACTTCCAGGTGACGGATGCCCGAGCGGCGACCTACGAGATCGCGAACTACCTCGCGGGTGTCGAGCAGTTGACCGTCACGACGCTGCGCAACGTGGTCGGCGGCCTCAACCTCGAAGAGGCGCTGACGAGCCGCGACAACATCAACGGCCAGTTGCGCGTCGTGCTCGACGAGGCGACCGGCAAGTGGGGCCTGCGCGTCAACCGCGTCGAGCTCAAGGCCATCGACCCGCCCCTGAGCATCCAGGACTCGATGGAGAAGCAGATGCGCGCCGAGCGCGACCGCCGCGCCGTCATCCTGACGTCGGAGGGCTCGAAGCAGTCGCAGATCCTCGAGGCGGAGGGCGCCCGCCAGTCGGCCATCCTCAAGGCCGAGGGCGAGGCGCAGGCGCAGATCCTCAAGGCCGAGGCCGAGGCGAAGGCGATCACGATCGTCTTCGACGCCATCCACAAGGGCAATCCCGACGCGCAGCTGCTCGCCTACGAGTACCTGCAGACGCTGCCGAAGCTCGCCGAGGGCGACGCCAACAAGCTGTGGATCATCCCGAGCGAGCTCACCGAGGCGCTCAAGGGCATCGGCCAGGGCTTCTTCGGCGGCGGCGGTGGCGGCGCCGCAGCGACGCCGGCACCGAAGGCCTGATGCCCGGCGGTGCCGCTGACCTCGGGCTGCCCTACTTCGCGCCCGCGCGACCGCGTGTGATCGCGCATCGCGGGCTCGCGCTCGCGGCGCCGGAGAACACCCTTCTGGCCTTCTCCGACGCGCTCGCGCTCGGCGTCGTGCACCTCGAGACCGATGTGCACGCGAGCGCCGACGGGGTGGCGATGATCGCTCATGACGCCGACCTGAGCCGGGTCGCCGGGCGCCCTCAGCGCGTCGGAGACCTCACGGTCGCCGGCCTGGCGCGTCTCGACCTCGGCGGGGCGCAGCACATGCCGACTCTCGCGGAAGCGCTCGAGGCTTTTCCCGACGCCCGCTTCAACATCGATCTCAAGAGCGCGGATGCCGTGGCCCCGGCGATCGAGGCGATCCGTGCGGCGCGCGCCGAGGAGCGCGTGCTGCTGACGTCGTTCAGCGAGCGACGCCGGAGAGCCGCGCTCGCGCAACTGCCCGGCGTGGCGACGAGCGCCTCGGGGCCGCGGTTCGCCGCCGCTCTGCTCGCCTCGGTCGTGCGCGGCGGCCCGGTCGTGCGCGCGGCGCTGCGCGGCCTCCACGCCGTGCAGATCCCGACGCGCGCGATCGGGCTCGACACCGTCTCCCCCGCCCGCATCAGGGCCTTCCACGCCGCTGGTGTCGAGGTGCACGTCTGGACCATCAACGACGAGGCGGAGATGCGCCGACTGCTCGCGCTCGGCGTCGACGGCATCGTCACCGACCGCGCCGACCTCGCGCTCGCGGTGGTCGGCGCCCAGGGGTGACGCTGGCAAAGTTCTGGGAAGCACCCCGTGCGGGATGTGCAGGCAGGGTGAACGGGTCTATACCTATACATGAACTTTGAGGGCCCGCATGCGCCGACGACGGCTGGAGCGGACCGACGACGCGGGAGGAACTCACGATGGCGGATCGCACATTGCGCGGAATGCGGCTGGGCTCGCAGAGCATGCAGAGCGAGGAGGGCGTCGAGTTCGCCGACCGCCAGCGGGCTCGGTACCGCACGCACGACGGCGAGACCTTCGACGTCATCTTCTCCGCCGACGCCGACCTGCCCGACACGTGGGAGTCGCCCAAGAGCGGTCGCGAAGGCACCCTGCTCTCCCCCGACGGCACGCCCGTCGACATCGTCGTCGGCGAGATCAAGGCCCCCCGCACCCACTGGGACATGCTGCTCGAGCGTCGCACCCGCGACGAGCTCGAAGAGTTGCTGCAAGAACGCCTCGAGCTGCTGCGCGCCCGTCGCGGCGGTGGCGAACGCCTCGGCGCCTGACTACTCCGTCGCCGCCCGGCGCATCGGCCCTCGCCCGAAGCGGGCCGAGACGCCCCAGGCGGTGACGCGCACGAGGGCTTCGGCGACGATGCCCGCACCCATCTTCGACCGCCCGTTCTCGCGCTCGACGAAGGCGATGGGATGCTCGACCACGGTGCCTCCGGCGGCCTCGACGCGCCACGCCAGCTCCACCTGGAAGCAGTAGCCCTGCGATGACACGACGGTGCGGTCGAGCCCGCGCAGCGATGACGTGCGGTAGGCGCGGAAGCCGGCCGTGAGGTCGTGGATGCGCGATCGCAGCATCCAGCGGGCGTAGCGGTTGCCCGAGCGGGAGATCGCGCGCCGCGCCCAGGGCCAGTTGACGACCCGGCCACCGTTGACCCAGCGGGAGCCGATCACGAGATCGGCGGGGCCCGTCGTCAGGAGGGCGAGCATGGCCGGCAGTTCGGCGGGATCGTGCGAGCCGTCGGCATCGATCTCGACGACGGTGTCGTACCCGCCGGCGAAGGCGTGGGCGAAGCCCTGCAGGTAGGCGGCGCCGAGCCCGGCCTTCTGCGGCCGGTGCAGCATCGATACCCGCGGGTCGAGCGCGGCGAGCTCGTCGCCGATGCGTCCGGTGCCGTCGGGCGAGCTGTCGTCGACGATGAGCACATCGGCCTCGGGCACGGCGCGACGGATACGGTCGATGATGGGCCGGATGCTCTCCGCTTCGTTGTACGTGGGCACCACGACGAGCGTGCGCATCACCGCGGCCCGTCGGGCGTATCGTGCACGCGCGTGAGGGCGCGGCCGCGCCGGCCGATGAGCAGCCCGGCGAGGGCGACCGAGAGCAGCCCGAACAGGATCACGCCCCACTCGAGAGTGCGGCCCATCGCGTGGGCGGGCGTGATCGTGTCGCTCAACGGAACCTCCTGCACCATCGTGCCGGGCTCGAACAGGGGCAGGCTGTCGAGTGTCGACCCGTCGGGCAACACGATAGCGCTCGCGCCGACCGTGGAGGCTTGAACCAGCGCGCGGCCCGATTCGATCGCACGCAGCCGGGCGATCGCGAGCTGCTGCACGCTCTGGTCGCTCACGCCGAAGTCGGCGTTGTTGGTCGGAGCGAGAAGCACCTGAGCGCCCTCGTCGATCTGGCGCGCCAGAAGGTCGTCGTCGACGATGTCGTAGCAGATCGAGATGCCGGCGATCACGCCGTCGAGGTCGACGACGGTGTCGCGCTGACCGAACGAGTAGTCGCGCGGTACGAGGTCGAACAGGCTCGGGGCGAGGGGGTAGAAGAAGTCGCGCGCGGGCAGGTACTCGGCGAAGGGCACGGGGTGCCTCTTGTCGTACTGGTCGACCGCGCCCTCGCCCGACCGCCACAGCAGCACGGAGTTGAAGGTCTCGTCGCCCTCGGTCGTGATCGTGCCGACGACGACGGGGGCGTCGATCCGATCGCCCACGAGGTCGAGCACCGAGGCGGCGTACTCGCTGCGCAGTGGGTCGAGGTCGCTCGCGTTCTCGGGCCACAAGACGACGTCGAGGTCGAGGCCCTGGTCGAAGAGCGCGCGCGTCGCGTCGTAGTGGTCCTGTAGGGTCTGGCCCGGCTCGTACTCGGCGAAGAGCCCCGAGTCGGAGTCGCCCTGCACGGCGGCGACCGAGATCGTGCCCGTCGTCGCGATCGGCACGGCCGGCCAGACCAGCAAGGCCGCGGATGCCCCTGCGACGAGGACGCCGCGGCGCAGCATCCCGACCTCTCGCTCGATGACGACGGCGACGAGCATGGCCGAGAACCAGGCGATGAGAAACGTGAGGCCCGAGAAGCCGACCCAGGCGGCCCAGTGGGCGAGCGGGCCCTCGGCTTGGCTATGGGCGAGGCGGCCCCACGCGAAGCCGCCGAACGGGAAGACGCTCGCCACGGCCTCGCGCGCCGTCCACGCGGCGGCGACGACGGCGGGCGCGAGGATCAGGCGGCCCGCGACGCCGGGCCAGGCGCGCGGCACCCAGCGCCACGCGAGGGTGATGAGCACGCCGCCGAGCGCCGTGAAGAACACCTGGGCCAGGGTTAGCGCGAGCCAGGGCACGACGCCCAGGTACACCGTGAGCCACTCGATGAGGATGCCGTAGTACGCGAAGCCGCCCACCGCGCCCACGAGGAGAGCCCCGCCGATGCTGCGCCCGCGCAGGCTCGCGAGCATGAGCGCGGTGCCGACGATCGCCATGGGCCACCAGGCGACGTCGGGATAGCCGAGATCCATGAGCCACCCCCCGACGATGGCGGTCAGGAGCGCCAGATCGAGCGTGAGCGGTCGCGCGACCGCGGCGGATGCTGCGGCCGGGGTCGTCGGGGTCACGAGGCAGAATCCTAGGCGAACGGCCACGGTGCCGAACTCAGGCGACCGAGCTGTACGCGACGATCCCGCGGCGGATCGCGTCGAGCGCGCTGCGGGCCGTGCGCCCGACCTGCCCATCGGCGACGATCGAGATCTGATCGAGCAGGTCGATGGTCTGCTTGGTCCAGCGCACGAAGTCTCCGGCGGCGAGGTCGGCGTCGCGGAGCACCGTGTCGAGCGTCGCGCCCGCCGCCCAGCGGTGCATGGGTAGCGCGAGGGTCGTGGCGAGCGGCTCGCTGCCCGGCAGCCGGTGCTCGCGCTCGAGGTCGTCGAGTCGTGCCCACAGCTCTTGCGTGCGCTCGAGCGCGGGTCTGAATGCTCCGCGCGGCAGGGCGTACTCGGGGGCCTGGCCGTCATCGCGGCGCGCCTCGAAGACGATCGCGCTCGCCATCGCGGCGAGCGAGGGCACGTCGAGATCGCGCCAGAGCCCGCGGCGCAGGCACTCGGCCACGAGCAGATCGCGCTCGCCGTAGATGCGGCGCAACGAGCGGCCGTGGGTCGTGAGGCCGAGCCGGCCGTGCTCGTCGGTCTCGAGGTACTGCAGCTCGGCCAGGATGTCGGTGATCCTGTCGAAGACGGCGGCGACGGCACCCGTGCGCCCCGTGATCTGTCGGCTGACCTTCTCGGTCTCCCGCTTCAGCCGGTACCAGCGCTCGGCCCAGCGGGCGTGCGCCTCCCTCTCGGCGCACCCGTGGCACGGGTGCTTGCGCATGCGGGTGCGCACGCCCTCGATCTGCTTCTGCCGTCGCAGCTTGTCGGCCTTCTCGCCCGGCTCTCCCGAACGACGGGTGCCGCGCTCGAGGTCGCTGAGCTCCCTCCGCAGCGCCGCGTACTGCTCGTAGTCGCCCAGGTGGCAGGTCATGGCGCGCGCGTAGCCCTCGAGCGCCTCCTGGTTCTTGCGCACCGTGCGCGCGAGGTCGACGACCGCGCGGTCGGCCTGGAACTGCGCGAAGCTCGATTCGAGCACCTCGCGCGTGCGATCGCGGCCGAACTGCTCGATGAGGTTGACGGCCATGTTGTAGGTGGGCCGGAAGCTCGAGTTGAGCGGGTAGGTGCGTCGTGAGGCGAGCGACGCGACGGCCTGCGGGTCGAGCCCGCCCGTCCATTGGATGACCGAGTGGCCCTCGGTGTCGATGCCGCGCCGCCCGGCACGACCCGTGAGCTGGGTGTACTCGCCGGGCGTGATGGGTACCCGCGCTTCGCCGTTGAACTTCTCGAGCTTCTCGAGCACGACCGTGCGCGCGGGCATGTTGATGCCGAGCGCGAGCGTCTCGGTCGCGAACACGACCCGCAGCAGCTTCTTCTGGAAGAGCTCTTCGACCACTTCCTTGAAGGCGGGCAGCAGGCCGGCGTGGTGGGCAGCGACGCCGCGCTGCAGACCATCGAGCCACTCCCAGTAGCCGAGCACGGCGAGGTCGTCGTCGCGCAGCGTGCGGCAGCGCTCTTCGACGATGAGCCGGATCTCCTCGCGTTCGGCGGCGTCGGTCAGCCGGATGCCCGACCGCACCAGCTGCTTCACTGCGGCGTCGCACCCGACGCGGCTGAAGATGAAGAAGATGGCGGGCAGCAGGTTGCGGGCCCCGAGCATCCCGACGATCTCGGCGCGATCGGCCCGCCCCTCCCCCGCCGGCCGCTTCTCCCAGCGCCGCGGGTGGTGCTGGCGACCGCGATGCGGCGAGTGGCCGCCCGCCTTCGCGAGCTGCACGAGCTCAGGATTCACGCGGTTCGTCGCGGCCTTGCCCGACGAGTCGAAGAGGTCGAGCAGCTTCGAGCGCACGAGCACGTGCTGCTCGAGCGGCACCGGTCGGGTCTCGCTCACGATGACGTCGGTGTCGCCCCGCACGGCCTGCAGCCAGTCGCCGAACTCCTCCGCGTTCGAGACCGTCGCGCTGAGCGAGATCATGCGCACGTGCGCGGGGAGGTGGATGATGACCTCCTCCCACACCGCTCCGCGGAACCGGTCGGCGAGGTAGTGCACTTCGTCCATGACGACGAAGGCGAGGTCGGTGAGCAGGTCGGAGTCGGCGTAGAGCATGTTGCGCAGCACTTCGGTCGTCATGACGACGATGCGCGCGCGGGCGTTGATGTTCGTGTCGCCCGTCAGCAGACCGACCTCGCTGTGCCCGTACTGCGCGACGAGCTCGGTGTACTTCTGGTTGCTGAGCGCCTTCATGGGCGCGGTGTAGAAGATCTTCGCGGTGGGCTCGAACATGGCCAGGAACACCCCGAACTCGGCCACGATCGTCTTGCCCGCACCCGTCGGCGCGGCCACCAGCACGCTGCGACCCTGCTCGAGCGCCGCGCACGCGGCGTGCTGGAAGGGGTCGAGCTCGATCGTGAGCCCGTCGCGGAAGGCGCGCAGGCGTGGCAACGACCGCAGCTCGCGCTGCGCCGCGAAGCGTTCAGCAGGGCTGGGGTCGGAGTCGGTCGTGGCCGCGTCAGTCATCGACGCGGATGCCGTACTCGGCGTTGAGCGCCGCCTCGCGCTTCGCGACCCTCTTGTCGTTCACCGAGGCGATGCCGGCCGCAGCGAAGTACAGCCCGACCATCGGGATGGCGAGCATGACCATCGAGAGCACATCGGCGGCGGGAGTCGCAATAGCGGTGAAGGCGGTGATGCCGAGAACGGCCCAGCGCCACGCCTTGAGGATGCCCGCTCCTGTGATGACCCGCGCGAGGTTGAGCGCCACGAGCACCACGGGGAAGAGGAAGCCGAGCCCGATCGCGAGGATGAACTTGATGGCGAAGTCGAGGTAGATGCGCGCGCTCAACAGGGTCGCCGACTCGCCGAACGCGAAGCCCGTGAGCAGGATCACGATGTTCGGGAACACGAACCAGGCGGCGAGGCATCCACCGACGAAGAGCGGCACGGCCGCGCCGATGAAGCCGAGCGCGAACCGCTTCTCTCTCTGGTGCAGCGCCGGAACGATGAACGCCCACAACTGGTAGAGCCAGATGGGCGACGAGGCGACGATGCCGACGAGGAACATGATGAGCAGCCGGGTGTCGAAGGCCTCACCGATCGTCGTGTAGGCGAGGCTCGCCTGTCGATCCTCCTGCTCGGCGACCGCGAGCACCGGTGCGCTGAGTGCGGCCCAGATCGGGTCGACGAGCCACCAGGCAGGGATCGAGACGAGCACGATCGCCAGGAACGACCAGGTGATGCGCTTGCGCAGCTCGACCAGGTGCTGCCCGAGGGACATGCGGCCCTCGGGATTCCGGGGCCGCGGTTCGCGGCCAGACACGGACTACTTGGTCGCGGAGGAGTCGGTGCTGTCGGCCTTCGGCGCAGTGCCCGCCTCGGTGCTCGACTCGCCGTCGACGTCTTTGTTCTTGATCTCCTTCTTGAAGATCGTCATCGACTGGCCGAGGCTGCGCGCGAGCTGCGGCAGCTTGGGCGCAGCGAAGAGCAGGATGACCACGAGCAGCAGGATGAGGCCGGTCCAGCCTCCGAGATTTGCCGGCATTTCGCTCAAGTCCTTACGTCGACGGGTGCGGTGGTGGCGAGTCTAGCGCGGTCGGCAGAGCGTTCTCTGCGCTCACAGCCCGTGTTCGGCACCGCCTGGAGAAAGGGTCAGGCGCCGTCGTGCGCGGCGAGGGCGGCCCGCGCCCACTCGGCCACCGCCGTGCGGGCGCTCGTCGGCTCGACGATCTCGACCGCGCCCGCCAGGCGAGCGGCGATGCGGCCCAGGATGCCCGGGTGCGCGATCCGCAGCGTCACCGTGGCGCGCTCGCCCTCGATCCGCACCGGGTCATCCGGTCCGCGGTAGTCGGCGATGAGCGGCAGCGCCGCGACGGGCAGGCACAGGGTGACGCGCTCGTCGGTCGAGGCGCCCTGGAAGAGCTCGTCGACCGTCGCCACGGCGTCGTGCGCCTCTGCCGGGCCGAGCAGCTCGGCGCTGGCCATGCGGTCGAGCAGGAAGGTGCGCTCGGCGTCGCGCGTGAGGCACCAACCGCGCAGGTACCAGGCGTCGTCGACGCCCTCGAAGCTCATCGGGTCGACCTCGCGCACCTGACGCTCGCCGCGGGTCGTCACGTAGTCGATGCGCACGCGACGCCCGCTCGACACGGCGTCGACGAGGGTCGCCTGGATGGCGGCGAGCTCGCCGGCCCGCACGGCGAGCGGCGCCGGCGCGCCCGTCGCCCCGCGGGCGAGCTTGGCCATGAGCTCGACGATGTCGACGCGGGCGGCGAACTCGGGCCGAGCGGCGACCCGCTGCAGCCCCGCGAGCAGCGCTGCGGCTTCCCGCGACGAGAACCGCGGCTTGTCCTCCATCGGCGCCGCCCGGAAGCGGATGATGCCGCGTTCGTCGAAGTCGTCCCAGTCGATGTCGAAGAGCGTCTCGTGGGTGTAGGTGCCGTCGGCGCCCGGCGTGCCGCTCATCGCGATGAGCATGACGGCCTTGCGCATCTCGTCAGGGCTCGTGCCGAAGTGCGCGGCGGCCTCATCGACCGTCACGCGCACCTGGTCGATCAGGTACGGCACGAGCGAGAGCAGGAAGGCGAGCTTGTCTTGCGCCTTGGGCGGTGCGGGGCGATCAGCCATGGGTCTGCACCAGCCGTTCCCAGCGCAGCCGCACGGCATCGCGCAGCTCGGCCGGAGCGAGCACCCGCACGTCGGCGCCGAACGCCGCGAGCTCGTCGGCGAGGATGTCGAGGTCGGTGGCGTGCACCTGCAGACCCTCTGCGGCTTCTTCGGTGCCCGGGCGGTTGCGCATGACGATGTCGGCCTCGCTGCCCGGGCGCACGCGCACCGTCGCCACGGTCGAGCGCCACAGAGCGGCGAGCTCGTCGAGCACGCGCGCCGGCTCGTCGGCCGACGGACGGGTGGTCGCCGCAGAACCCGACACGACGACGGGGCCCACGATGCGGCGCAGCAGGAAGGTGCGGCGGGCATCCACCCCGTCATCGAAGGCGTGCAGGTGCCAGCGGCCCTCGTGGAAGACGAGGGCGAGCGGCGAGACCGTGCGGTGCTCGGCCGCCGTCTGCCCCGGCTTGAGGTAGGGGAACACCACCTGCTGGCCGCGTTCGATCGCCGCGGTCAGCGGCTCGTGCGCGGCATCCCGGGTGCGGATGCTCGGAGCGAAACCGATGATCGCATCGTCGATGCGCACACCGAGCGACTGCAGCTTCGTCAGCGCGCGTCGCGAGTCCGTCGACAGCGAGCCCTCGCGCCAGACCTGAGCGGCGAGGGTGAGCATCGCGTACTCCTCGGGGCTGAACACGATGTCGTCGGGCAGCTGGTAGCGCGCGGGCGGGATGCGGTACCGCTGCAGCTTCGTGTCGCCGTCGGCACCCGGAGCATCGACGGTCTCGAGCGGAACGCCGAGCTCGCGCAGCTCCTCCTTGTCGCGCTCGAACTGGCGCTCGAGGTTCGCACGGTCGGCGGCGATGTCGTAGCGCGACGCGTAGCCGGTGACGGTCGACAGGATCTCGGCCTTCGTCAGCCCCTGCTCGGTCGCCAGCAGCGCCAGCACGAGACTGAACAGGCGCTCTTCGACCGGTACCCGCCG
This sequence comes from uncultured Microbacteriaceae bacterium, assembly GCA_964540305.1. Lineage (GTDB taxonomy): Bacteria > Actinomycetota > Actinomycetes > Actinomycetales > Microbacteriaceae > Microcella. Next base: position 18,828 of record CAZILZ010000004.1, read on the forward strand.
CGACGACGAGGGCATCGGGGCCTTAGCCCTCGATGCCGAGGAGGTCGACGACGAACACCATCGTCGAACCGTCGGGGATCGTGGCGGGAGCCTGGCCGGCCGGGTAGCCGAACTCGGGCGGGATCACGACGATGACCTGCGAGCCGATCGTGCGCCCGACGAGACCATCGGCGAGCCCCGGCACGACGCCGTTCGGGTCGTTCTCGAAGCTCGTGATCGTGAAGGTCGCGGGCGCCCCGCGGTCCCAGCTGGAGTCGAAGATCGACGTCGTGCTCCAGAGCAGGCCGGTGTAGTGCAGGACCACCCGGTCGCCTTCCTCGATCTCGGCGCCCTGACCGAGGACGAGCGTGTGCGACCGCAGCTCGGTCGGCGGCTGCTCATCGGGGATCGTGACGCCGGGCTGGCCGTTGGGCGCGGTCACGACGGCCGGGATGCCCGCCGCGCCCAGCTGCGGAACCCCCGTCGCACGGCCCAGGTAGGCGGCCTGCACGTCGAGCACCATCACGATGTCGTCGTCGTCGGCGAGCCCGAGCGCGGGGTCGAGCGCACCCGCGCCGAAGACGTCCTCGATCGTTCCGGTGACGGCGATGCGCGAGTCGACCTGAGCGCACTGCAGCGCCAGGCCTAGCAGGTCGATCTCACTGCCCGCGGTGCGGCGCAGGGGCGCCTCGTCGTCGGAGTAGGCGCTCGCGGTGATGAGCTCGCCATCCTGACCGTTGAACAGGCTGACCTGGAAGTCGACGATCTGGCCCGCGCCGATCGGCTCGCCCTCGCCGGCGTCGATCACGGACTTCTGCACGCCGTCGGTCGACAGCGGCGTCGGGAAGTCGACCTCGGGCTGCGAACCGAACGCACCCGTCGCCTCGACGTAGCCGGCCGCGTCACCCGTCGGCACGACGGGGGTGCAGTCAGCGGCATTGAGCGGGCCCGAGCAGGCGACGAGCGAGCTCACGAGGGCGCTGGTCACGACGAGGGCTGAGGCGGTGCGCACGGAGCGCCGGGGGGTCGCAGTCACACGCATCACTCTATCGGGCGGCGCGCCGACTTCTCGGCGAGGGCCTGGGCCTCGCGGGCGGCTTTCCGGAGGCGCTTGTCGCTCGCCTGCCGGTCGCCGACCGCCCCCGGGGTCCAGATCTCGACATCGAGGTCGCCGTACTCGGTCTTCGAGCCGCGCTTGGCCTTCACGAACCGGCCGGCGCCGTCGGCGAGACGCCGAGCGGTGAGCAGGAACCCCGTGTGCGCGACCATGCGGTGATCGGGACGCACCGAGAGGCCGTCGACGTTCCAGCCGCGCACCATCGTCTCCGTCGAGACGGGCTCGGTGAAGGTCTCGGTGCCGCGGATGGCCTCCGCCACCCGCGACAGCTGCGTAGCCGTGGCGACGTACACGAGCAGCACTCCCCCGGGCGTGAGCGCCTCGGCGACGGCGTCGAGGCACTCCCAGGGGGCGAGCATGTCGAGCACGGCGCGGTCGGCGGTGCCGGCGGGCACGACCGCCGGCAGGGCATCCTGCAGATCACCGAGCGTGATCGTCCAGTTCTCGGGCCGTGCGCCGACGTAGGCGCTGACGTTGCCCTCCGCGATCTGCGCGAACTCGTCGCGGCGCTCGAACGAGAACAGGTGCCCGCGCTCGCCGAGGGCGCGCAGCAGCCACATGCTCAGGGCTCCCGAGCCGACGCCGGCCTCGATGACACGCGCGCCGGGGAAGATGTCGGCCTGCGCGAGGATCTGCGCGGCGTCTTTCGGGTAGATGATCGCCGCCCCGCGCGGCATCGACATGACGAAATCGGTGAGCAGCGGGCGCAGCGCGAGGTAGGCGACGCCCTGCGAGTTCTCGACGACGCTGCCGTCGGGCAGGCCCATGAGCACCTCGTGCTGCAGCACGCCGCGGTGACTGTGGAAGGCATTGCCCGCCTCGAGCGTGATCGTGTTGAGCCGGCCCTTAGGGTCGGTCAGCTGCACCTGGTCGCCCTCGACGAAAGGGCCGCTCTGCCTGCGGGTGGTCATGATCTAGGCCCCTGTCGCGCGGTGGTGGTGGCGCTCGAGCGCACCGGTCAGATCGGCGACCGTGCGCTCCGCGAGGGTCGGCCACAGCTCGTGCGTCGGCGCTTCGTGCAGCGCGACGTGCAAGGGCACTCCGATGGTCGCGGCACCGGAGGCGACGGCCGAGACGAGCCCGAACTCGCTGTCTTCGATCGCGACGCAGTCGCCGATGTCGACGCCGAGCCGCTCGGCGGCGAGAAGGTAGGGCTGCGGGTGCGGCTTGGGGTGCTCGACATCGTCGCCGGCGATGACGACGTCGAACACGCCGTCGCCGATCGCGCTCGCGATCTGCAGCGCCATGCGCCGGATCGACATCGTCACGAGAGCGATCGGGATGCCGGCCGCGCGCAGCTCGGCGATGAGCTCGCGCGCCCCGGGGCGCCACGGCACGCCCTGCTCGACCTGCACCATGACGCGATCGGTGAGCGTGCCGATGATCTCGTCGACCTCGAGCGCGACGCCCGCCTCCTGCAGGATACGGGCCGACTGCACGAGCCCCGAGCCGACGAGCTGCATGCCCTGCGCTTCGCTCCAGGTGCCGCCGTGCTCGGCGACCAGCTCGGTCTCGGCGCGCATCCAGTACGGCTCGGTGTCGACGATCGTGCCGTCCATGTCCCAGAGAACGGCGGCGGGTCGAAGCGGGGCGGTCACGACGCACGAGTCTAGTTGCGTTCTATCCTGGGGCGACCCCGCCGCATCGGCCGCGGGCGTCAGGAAGGTGCATCGGTGACGCAGAGCGATCTGTTCCGCAGCGGTCGGCTGCTCGTGGTCGCCTTCGAGGGCTGGAACGACGCGGGCGAGGCTGCGAGCGGTGCCGTGCGCGCGCTCAAAGACGTGCTCGATGTCGTGGCCATCGCCGACATCGACCCCGAGGACTACTACGACTTCCAGCTCAACCGCCCGCACGTCGAGTTCGATGACGACGGCAAGCGGCGCCTGCGCTGGCCCGGGGTGACGCTCTACGGCCCGGCGGGCGACGACGGGATGCCCCGCACGCGCGCGGCGAGCGACGACCCCATCGGCGCCGCGTCGATGAACGTCAGCGGCACGAACCACGAGAACATCTACCTCCTGCTGGGCACCGAGCCCTCCCGCGGCTGGAAGACCTTCGCGACCGAGACGATCGACCAGGCGCTCACGGCCGACATCACTGGTGTGATCCTGCTCGGCGCCCTGCTCGCCGACGTGCCGCACACCCGCCCGATCGCCATCCACAGCTCGAGCGAGAACCCCGAGGTGCGCGACGAGCTCGGCGTCGAGCGCAGCAGCTACGAGGGGCCTGTCGGCATCCTCAGCGTGATCGCGACGATGGCCGAGGAGGCCGGGATTCCGACGGTGTCGCTGTGGGCATCCGTGCCCCACTACGTGCACAACGCGCCCTCGCCCAAGGCGACCCTCGCCCTGCTCGACAAGCTCGAAGAGCTCGTCGACGTGGTGATCCCCCGCGGCGACCTGCTCGAGGAGGCGCGCGAGTGGGAGGAGGGCATCGACGCCCTCGCGGGCGAGGACGACGAGATGCGCTCGTACATCGACCAGCTCGAGCGCGCGCGCGATGCCGTCGAGGCGCCCGAAGCGAGCGGCGAGGCGATCGCGCAGGAGTTCGAGCGCTACCTGCGCAAGCGCGACGACGAGCCGCCGGCCGACGGGCCCGGCGCCGGCTGAGGCCTACCGACGCGCCCCGGTCGCGGCCTACCGACGCGCCCCGGTCGCGGCCCGGTCGCGGCCCGGTGTCGTGCTGCCCCGGTGTTTCGTCGCGCACCTCGGAGTGTCGCCCGCTCTGCCCGGCGTGTCGCGCTGAACGGCGGGCGGCAGCGACGACCACCGTGTCGTGCTCGAGCGCGCAGATCTCCAGAACTCAGGAGTCGATCTGAGCTCCAGAACTCAGGAGTCGCGACTGCTGGAGGGCCGCGACACGCCGGTAGAGCATCCAGAAGCCGCTGCTGGAGTCGCCATCTCCTGAATTGTGGAGATGTGTGGATGCTCGCGCGGGGCCGTCCGGCGACGCGAGCCGGGCTACAGGGGGTCGAGCACGCCCGTCGAGAGCAGCACGATGAGGGTGCCGCCGAGCAGCAGGCGGTAGATCACGAAGGGCAGGAACGAGCGCTTCGAGATGTAGGCCATGAGGCCCGCGATGACGGCGAGGCCGACGCCGAACGCGACGACCGTGGCGGCCGCGATCTCGAGGCCCGAGAACGGGCTCGACCCGGGCTCGCGGATCGCCGTGACGAGCTCGTACAGCCCGCTGCCGAACACGGCGGGAATCGCGAGCAGGAAGGCGTAGCGCGCCGCGGCCGGCCGCGTGTAGCCGAGCGCGAGGCCCATCGTGGTCGTGGCGCCCGAGCGCGAGACGCCGGGGATGAGCGCCAGCATCTGCGCAGCCCCGTAGGCGAGGCCGTGGGGGTAGGTGAGGTCGTTCAGCTCGCGCGTGCGCTTGCCGAGCCAGTCGGCGAGGCCCAGCAGGATGCCGAAGACGATGAGCACGATCGCGACGATCCAGAGCGAACGGAAGCTCGAGCGGATGTACTCCTGCGCGAAGTACCCGACGAGCACGATCGGCACGGTGCCGATGATGATGAGCCAGCCCATGCGCACATCGGGGTCGTCGCGCGGGATGCCCCGCTCGCCGCCCTCGGAGTGCGACCCGCCGAGCGGCCCGAACGAGCGGAACCAGCGCCCGATGATGCGCGTGATGTCCTTCCAGAAGTAGAGCAGCACCGCGAGCTCGGTGCCGATCTGCGTGATCGCCGTGAAGGTGGCACCGGGATCGGTCGCGCTCGGCAGGAACTCGCCGACGATGCGCAGGTGGGCGCTCGACGAGATCGGCAGGAACTCGGTGAGGCCTTGGATGAGGCCGAGGAAGAGCGCTTCGAGGAGGGACACGCGGGGCCGTTCTAGTAGCGGGTGAGCAGGTCGGTGAGCGCGGCGTGGCCGAAATCGAGCGCGTCGAGCGGCACGCGCTCGTCGACACCGTGGAACATCGCCGGGAAGTCGAGCTCAGGGCTCAGCTTGAGCGGTGCGAAGCCGTAGCCCGTGATGCCCAGCAGGCTCAGCGCCTTGTTGTCGGTGCCGCCGCTCAGCAGGTAGGGCAGCACCTCGGCACCGGGGTCGTGGCGCTGCAACGTCGCGACCATCTCGTCGACGAGCGGGCCGCTGAAGGGGTTCTCGAGCCCGAGGTCGCGGTGCATCACGACGACCTCGATGTCGTCGCCGACGAGGCGCTGCACCTCGGCGAGCACGGCGTCCTCCTCCCCCGGCAGGGTGCGGATGTCGATGAGCGCCTCGGCGCGGTCGGGGATGACGTTGTGCTTGTAGCCCGCCTGCAGCAGGGTCGGGTTGCTCGTCGTGCGGATCGTCGCGGTGAGGAAGCCCGCCGCCGTGCCCGAGCGCAGCAGCAGCTCGTCCGGGCCGATCTGCTCGGCATCAGCATCCAGCAGGCGGGCGAGCTCGCCGAGCAGCTGCCGCGTCGTGTCGGTGAGGTGCAGCGGCCACTGCTGCCGGCCGAGCGCGACGACGGCCTCGGCGAGCTTCGTCACGGCGTTGTTCGCGATGACGCGCGAGCCGTGCGCGGCCGTGCCGCGCGCGACGAGCTTGATCCAGACGAGGGCCTTCTCGCCCGTCTGCAGCAGGTAGGCGCGACGCCCGGCGATCTCGACCGAGTACCCGCCGACCTCGCTGATGGCCTCGGTCGCGCCGGCGAAGAGCTGCGGATGCTCCGTCACGACGTGGTGCGAGCCGAACACTCCCCCGTTCTCCTCGTCGGAGAAGAACGCCACGACGAGGTCGCGGTTGGGGCCGCCGGTCTCGATCGTCTGCCGCAGTGCGGTCAGCATCATGGCGTCCATGTTCTTCATGTCGACGGCGCCGCGGCCCCACAGCATGCCATCGCGGATCTCGCCCGCGAAGGGGTCGACGCTCCAGTTCGCGGCGTCGGCGGGCACGACGTCGAGGTGGCCGTGCACGACGAGCGCGGGGCGCTCGCCGCGGGTGCGGTCGACCGGATGCGCGTACCGGCCCTCGACACGCGCGATCACGCTCGTGCGCCCGGGGGCGGCGTCGATCAGCACGGGCTCGAGCCCCATATCGCGCAGCTCGGCCTCGACGTAGTGGGCGGCCTCGGTCTCGCCGTTGCTGCGCCCCTCGCCGTAGTTGGTGGTGTCGAAGCGGATGAGGTCGCGGGCGATGCGCGCGGTGCTGCTGAGCAGGTCGAGCGGAGCATCCGGAGCCATGTCGTCAACGGTAGCGGGCGCACAGACGGGCGTGGCATCCGTGCTAATGTCGTCTCCGGTCGCGACGCCTGCAGGCGGATCGATCACAACCAGCGCGGGTGGCGGAAATGGCAGACGCGCTAGCTTGAGGTGCTAGTGCCCGAAAGGGCGTGGGGGTTCAAGTCCCCCCTCGCGCACAGAACGCAGTGCGTGACACAGAACTGGTTGAGACAGTGCGGCACACGTGCCGTGAACGGCCCCGAGGCATGAGCCCGGGGCCGTTCGTCGTTCGTGGCCGCGCTACATCGCCGCGGTCGGCTGGGGCTGCTCGGCCAGCTGCTGCAGGCGGCGCTCGCGGTTCGCGAGGAAAAGCGGGAACGTGAACGCGATGGCCGTGAGCCCCGCGAAGACGATGTACGCCCAGAGGTGCTTCATGCCGAGCCGGCGGCCCTCGATGACGATGAAGGCGCACGCAGCGACTGCCATGATGAGCAGGTCCATCGTGAGCGAGCCGACGGCCGGGCCGCTGCCGAACCAGTCGCCGAAGAAGTCACGGCGCTCGATGATGGCGAGCACGTTGTAGGTCCACGTGCCGATGAGGCCGGCGATGGCGAGGACGAGGAAGACGATGGCGGTGCGATTCCAGTGACGGGTCATGACGCCATTGTGCCCGCGCAGACCGATCTCGACGCCCTCGAATCCCGCACGGCGTTCCGGGAGTGGAGCGCGCGGTCGCCCGGGCAGCGGGCCGACCCCCATCGGTTCGGGATGCTCGCGGCGGCGCTCGGCATCGACCCCGAGCATCCCGCCCCCGGCCTCGGCGTCGTCGGATCGAAAGGCAAGGGCACCACGGTCGCCTACGCCTCGGCCCTGCTGGCCGAGACGGGGCTGCGGGTCGGCACGGTCTTCAGCCCGGGCCTCGTGAGCAATCGCGACAGGCTGCGCGTCGACGGCGCGGTGCTGCCGCTCGAGGAGTACGTCGCACTGCTCGAGCGGGTCGACGCCGCCCTGCGAACGCTGCCGCCGCCCGACGCGGGCTACATCGGGCCGAGCGGCTTCTTTCTCGCCGCCGGGCTCGCGCACTTCGCCGCCGAGGGATGCGAGGCACTCGTGCTCGAGGCCGGCATCGGCGGCCGGCGCGACGACCTCGGGCGCGTCGGTCTCACCGGCCTGGCGATGGCGCATGTCTTCCTCGAGCACACCGAGCTGCTCGGGCCGACGATCGCCGCGATCGCCGACGACAAGGTCGGCGCCGCGCGGCCCGGAACCCGGTTCGTGAGCTACCTCGCGCAGAGCGAGGAGGCCGAGGCGGTCATCCGTCGCCACACCGATGCGATCGGAGCCGAGCGGATGCGCGTCGACGCCGCGGCGCGCGTGCCCTACGCCGGCGCTGTTGTCGAGGGGCTCACGGGCATGAATGCGGCGCACGGCATGATCGCGGCGCGGCGCCTGCTGGCCGAGCTGGGGCGGCCAGACGCGTCGCCCGAGCAGGTGCGGGCCGCAGCCGGTCGAGTGCACTACCCCGGCCGGCTCTCTCGTCACGATCTCGGAGGTTCGACGGTGTTCGTTGACTCCGCCGTGAGCCGCGACGGCTTCGAGAACGCCCTCGCACACGTCGAGCGCGAGACGGGCGCGCCGCCCGCGCTCACGCTCGTCTCGGTGCCGCGCGAGAAGGATCTCGCCGGGTTCCGCGCCGTCGCCGCCACACTCACCGCCGCCCAGCCGCCCGGCCGCGTCGTCTTCGTCGCCCTCGAGCGCGTGCACCTGCACTACCCCGAGCGCGACGAGTGGCCCGGCGAATGGGCGACCGCCGCCGACCTGCCCGCTCTGCTGCGCAGCGCGCCCGTCGTGCTCGCGATCGGCACCGCGAGTTTCTCGGCCGAGGTGCTGCGGCACTGCGGCGTCGACACCGACCGCGTCTTCTGAGACTGGAGCCCCCCATGCCCTCCCCCGCCCCCTTCGGCCTGCTGCTCGACGTCGACGGCCCCATCGCGAGCCCGATCGAGCGCCGCATCGTGCTCGACTCGATCGTGAGCGACCTGCTGACGCTCGCCGCGGCGGGCATCCCGATCGCGTTCATCACGGGCCGCAGCGACGCGTTCATGCGCGAGCAGGTCGTGGCGCGGCTCGTGGACGGCGGTCTGGATGCTCGCGCGCACGTCTTCGGCGTCTTCGAGAAGGGCGGCGTGTGGGCACCGGTGACCCCGCACGGGCTCGGCGAGCTCGAGATCGACACCGTCGTCGCGGTGCCGGATGCCCTGAAGACGGCCGTCGAGTCGCTCGCGCGCGAGCACTACGCCGACACGATGTTCGTCGACGAGGGCAAGCACGTCATGATCTCGCTCGAGCAGCGCACCGACGTGCCGTCGGAGGTCTTTCTCGAGGCGCGCGGGCGCTGCATCGCCGAGATCGCCGGTCTCATGGCCGAGCTCGAGGTCGGCCCGGGGTTCCGCATCGACCCGACGATCATCTCGATCGACGTCGAATCGGTGATGCTCGACAAAGACCTGGGTGCAGCTCGCGCACTCGACTGGTTCGCCGCCCACGGGGTGTCGGCCGAGCGGTGGTGGTCGGTGGGCGACTCGCGCACGGACTACCTCATGGCCGACGCGGTGCACGCGCGGGGCATCCCGGTCGCGCACGTGGATGTGCGGCCCGGCGACGGCATGCTCGAGCGCGAGTACGACGTCGTGGTCGAGAGCGACCTCATCCACGACGCGGCGGGGGCTGCCTTCCTGCGGCGGAGGGTCGCCGAGCTCGACTGAGTTCTCGCCTCCCCGGAACCGATCGGGCGATGCCGGACACTACAGAGCATGAGCATCCCTCCGGCCGGTGACGATCGCGACGATTGGTCGCAGGCGCAGCGCGGAATTGGCGAAGGGTTCGGGCGCATCTTCGACCGGCACCGCGACCGCGTGTACCGGCACGTGCTGCGGCTGGTGCCGGTTGCCGCCGATGCCGATGACGCCGTGGCGATCGTCTTCTTCGAGGCCTGGCGCAGGCGCGATGACGCTCGACTGGTCGACGGTTCGCTACTGCCGTGGCTGCTCGTGACGGCCACGAAGGTGACGCAGAACCTCAACCGCAGCGCCCGTCGTCATCGCGCGCTGCTCGCCAAACTGCCGCCCGAGGATCACGCGCTCGATCACGCTGAGCACCTCGATGAGGGGCCGGCCAGCGCCGCGTTGCGTGACTTGCCGTTGTCCGATCGCCACGTCATCACCCTCTGCGTGCTCGAAGGCCTCACCGATCGCGAGGCGGCGCTGGTGCTCGACCTCCCGGTCGGCACGGTGAAATCGCGCCTCTCGCGGGCCAAACGCCGCCTTGTCGCCCGCATCGACCCTCACTCCGCACCGCTGACTCGATTGGATGAAGCCGCTCATGATGCCTGACACCTCTCCCCGCACCCCCTCGCGCTCGGCAGTGTTGCGGGCGGAGCTCGTTGCGCGGGTCGCCGAGTCGGCCCCGCGACCGCGCACGATCACGACGGGGCGTGTTGCCGTCGCCGCCGTGCTCGCCTTCGCGCTGGCGGGTGCGACCACCGGCGGCGCCGTCGCAGCGACCGGGATGCTCACGCCGACCTCGCGCGTAGAACTCTCGTTGGAGGAGCTGCGGGTGATCTCGTTCCCCGGCGCGGAGCTGCTCGGCACTCCCTTGGTCGTCACCGGCTCCGGCGAGACGGTCGTTCGGCTCGATGACCGTCCCGAGGAGTCCACGGGTCTTGCACTGTGGGTGCAGTGCCTCGACGCGGGCCGTTACGACATCATGATCGACGATCTTCCTGATGGCTGGATCCAGTGCGACGCGGGCGACGACGGCGTGTTCTCGCCCGGTGGCTTCAGTCAGCTCACGGACCTGACCGTCGAGGACCCGCAGTCCGTGACGGTCCGCGGGCAGGGCGGCAATCGCTATGTCATCTGGGTGTCATGGGCGGTGACGCCCGCGGCAATCGAGCCGTCGGAAGCGCAGGCCGCGGCTCTCGCCGACGGTGTCGTCACGCGCGAGGAGTATGTCGCGGGTCTCGATCGTTACATCGCCTGCATGGAAGCGAGCGGCTGGTCGGTCGGAGTGGTCGACCGCGAGGCTGAGGTCATCGAGTACAGCATCGAGGCGATCTCCGGCGACGACGATGCCCGCTGCTACGCCGCCGAGTTCTACGAGCTCGACATGGGCTGGCAGGTGTCGCGGGAGGAGTAGCGCGGGGCTCGAGCCCTGCGCTGAGTTCTCGCGGACTACCGGGGGCGCGCCTGTCGGTGCACTTCAACGGATGCGGAACATCGCGATGCGGATTCGCGTTCTTCCGCATCCGTTGAAGTCTGCCCGGGGTGTTCGCGACACGCCGGGCGGATGTCGGTGCAGGTTGCCATATTCGAACGTATGTTCGATCATGGAGAGATGCCCGCTCTTGCGCTCTCCCCCGCTGTCGACCCCGCCGTCGACTCCCGCGGCGCGCGCATCGAGGCGGTCGAGACAGTGCAGGCGCTGCAGGCCCGCATCGACGCGCTGCAGCGCACACGGCTCGACTCGCGGCTCATGCCCACGCACGAGGCGCTCGCCGACCTGCTGCCCGACGGCGGGCTGCGCGAGGGCGCGACCTACGCCCTGAGCCCCTCGAGCGCCCTCGTCATGGCGCTGCTCGCCGGCCCCTCGCAGGCGGGCTCGTGGTGCGGCGTCGTCGGCATGCCCGAGTTCGGCATCGAGGCCGCCGAGGCCATGGGCATCGACCTCGACCGGCTCGTGCTCGTGCCGCACCCGGGCGACGCCTGGCTGACGGTGACCGCTTCGATAGCGGATGCGCTCGGCATCGTCGTCGTGCGCCCCGGGCGCGCGGCGAGCGACGGCGCGATCGCCAAGCTCGCCGGGCGGCTGCGCGAGCGCGGCTCGACCCTGCTCGTGCTCGGCCCCTGGCCCCAGGCCGAGGCCATGATCAGCCTGACCGAGAGCCGCTGGTCGGGGCTCGGCGACGGCCACGGCTACCTGAGCGAGCGCGAGGTCACGATCACCGTGAGCTCGAAGCGAGGCGGCCGGCCCCGCAGCGGCCGCGTGATGATGCCGGATGCCGAGCTGGGCATCCGCCGCCTCGATCGTGACGCGGCCGTCACCGCACTCAGACGGGTCGGCTGATGCAGCGCACGCTCGTGCTGTGGGTTCCCGACTGGCCCGTCATCGCGGCCGTGCGCGAGGGGCTGGCCGTCGCGGGAGCGCCGATCGCCGTCATGGCGGCCAACCGGGTCGTCGCGTGCTCCCCCGCCGCCCGCGCCGAGGGGGTGCGGGCCGGCCAGCGGCGGCGCGAGGCGCAGTCGCTGTGCACGAGCCTCGTGGTCGTGCCGTTCGACGAGGGCCGCGACCACCGGTTGTTCGCCCCGCTCATCGACGTCGTCGAAGGGCTCGTCGCGGGCGTGCAGGTCGTGCGGCCCGGCCTGCTCGCGCTCGCGGCGCGCGGGCCGGCGCGCTACTACGGCGGCGAGAAGGCCGCCGCGCTCGCGCTGCGCGGGGCCGTGCTCGACGACGACGTGGCCGACACGCGCATCGGCATCGCCGACGGTCTCTTCGCGGCCGAGCTCGCCGCGCGCACGGTCGCGCCGGAGGTGTCGGTGCAGATCGTGCCGAGCGGAGCATCCGGCCCTTTCCTCGCGCCCTTCCCGGTCACGACGCTCGGCGATCCCGACCTCGCGACCCTGCTCGGGCGGCTCGGGGTGCGCACGCTCGGCGACTTCGCCGCGCTGCCCGCCGAGGCCGTGCGCGACCGCTTCGGTGCGGCCGGAGCCCACCGGCACGCCCTCGCGGGGGCCTCCGACGCGACCCCGCTCGTGCCGCGCACTCCCCCGCCCGACCTCGAACGCGTGCTCGAGCTCGAGCCGCCGCTCGACCGCGTCGACCAGCTCGCCTTCGCCGTGCGGCAGCTCGCCGACGAGCTCGTCGAGACCCTCACGAGCCGACTGCTCGTCGCCACCGCCATCCGCATCGGCTTCCGCGACGAGCACGGCACCGAGACCGAGCGGGCCTGGCTGCACCCGCGGTCGTTCCGCGCGAGCGAGATCGTCGACCGCGTGCGCTGGCAGCTCAGCGGCGAGACGCGCACGGCGGGCACACCAGCTGACGCCGACCGCGGCCCCGGGCTGCGCTCGGCCATCACGCGCGTGCGCATCGTGCCTGAGAACGTCGACGACCTCGCCCACCACGAGCCCGGCCTCTGGGGCAGCGCGCCCGACGAGCGCGTGCACCACGCCCTCTCGCGCGTGCAGAGCCTGCTCGGCCACGAGGCCGTGCTCACCGCCCAGCGCGCAGGTGGCCGCACGCTCGCAGAACGATCCGTGCTCGTGCCGTGGGGTGATCGCGCCGTCATCACGCGCCCCGTCGAGCGGCCGTGGCCCGGGGCCCTGCCGCAGCCTGCGCCCGCCACCGTATTCCCCTCGCGGCATGCAGTGACGGTCGTCGACGCGCTGGGCGCCCCGATCGGCATCGACGACCGGATGCGGCTCTCCGCACCCCCCGCCGGGTTCGCCCCGGCCGCGGGCGGCGCCACCCGGCCCGTGACCTCGTGGGCCGGGCCGTGGCCGCTCGACGAGCAGTGGTGGAGCATCCGTCGCCGGCGGCTGCACCGCCTGCAGGTCGTCGACGCGGCGGGCGTCGCGTGGTTGCTCGTGCTCGAGGGCAACAGTTGGTGGGCGGAGGCGCGCTATGACTGAGCGCGCAGCGGACCGGCATCACCGTCGGCGAGGGCCGCACTGATGGCCGGCTGGCACAACCCGCCGATTCCGTGGAGCGAGTTCGAACGCACCCTGCGCGAGGGCAGCCGCCCCGGGTCGAGCCCGCCGCTCGGCGGCGACGCGGGCGACTCACCCGCCTGGTCGCAGAAACGGGCTCCCTACAAGCGGGCGGGCATCGAGCAGCCCGACCCCGCCACGATCGTGCCCTACGCCGAGCTGCACGCGCACTCGAGCTTCAGCTTCCTCGACGGCGCCTCGAGCCCCGAAGAGCTGCTCGAAGAGGCTGCGCGCCTCGGGCTCACCGGGCTCGCGATGACCGACCACGACGGCTTCTACGGCGTCGTGCGCATGGCCGAGGCGGCCGAGCCGTACGGCATCACGACCGTGTTCGGCGCCGAGCTGTCGCTCGACCTCACCGGCCCGCAGCAGGGCGTGCCCGACCCCGAAGGCACGCACCTGCTCGTGCTCGCGCGCGGGCAGGCCGGGTACCACCACCTCGCCGCGGCCATCACCGACGCGCAGCTCGCGGGCGCCGAGAAGGGCCGCCCGGTGTACGACCTCGACGTGCTCGCCGAGCACGCGGGCCGTGGCGGCGACGCGACGAGCGGCGACCGCTGGATGATCCTCACCGGCTGCCGCAAGGGCGCCGTGCGGTCGGCGCTCGAAGGCAGAGACACCAGGCGGGCGGGCAACGACGGTGCGGCGTCGGATGGCGCCGCCCGCGCGCGGCCGACGCGCGCCCGCATCGCCGCGGCGGGCGCCGAGCTCGACGCGCTCGTCGACCGGTTCGGAGCATCCAGCGTCTGCATCGAGCTCTTCGATCACGGCAGGCCGCTCGATACCGTGCACAACGACGTGCTCGCCGCTCTCGCCGCCGAGCGCGGGCTGCCGGTCGTCGCGACGGGCGCCGTGCACTACGCGACCCCCGCGCGGTACCCGCTCGCCACCGCGTTCGCCTCCCTGCGCGCGCGCCGCAGCCTCGACGACATGCAGGGCTGGCTGCCCGCGGCCGGCACGGCGCACCTGCGCAGCGGTGCCGAGATGCAGCGGCTGTTCGCGCGGTACCCCGGGGCCGTGGCACGCAGCGTCGCGCTCGCGACCGAGCTCGGCTTCTCGTTGCGGCAGGCGAAGCCGCATCTGCCGAAGCAGGAGGTGCCGCCCGGCCACACGCCCATGAGCTGGCTGCGCGAACTCGTCTGGCAGGCGGTGCCGCGCAAGTATCCCGACGCGGACGACGCCGTGCGTGCCCGCATCACGCGCGAGCTCGAGGTCATCGAGGCGAAAGACTTCCCCGGCTACTTCCTCATCGTGCACGACATCGTGCAGTACGCCCGCGGCCGCGGCATCCTCTGCCAGGGCCGCGGCTCGGCCGCCAACTCGGCCGTCTGCTACCTGCTCGACATCACCGCGGTCGACTCGATCGGCTACCAGCTGCCCTTCGAGCGCTTCCTCTCGGCGCTGCGCGATGAAGAGCCCGACATCGACGTCGATTTCGACTCCGATCGGCGGGAGGAGGTCATCCAGTACGTCTTCACCAAGTACGGCCGGCGCAACGCCGCGCAGGTCGCGAACGTCATCTCGTACCGGCCGAAGAACGCCGTGCGCGACATGGCGCGGGCGCTCGGCTACTCCACGGGCCAGCAGGATGCCTGGAGCAAGCAGGTCGAGCGCTGGGGCGCGGTGCTCTCGAGCGACGACCACGATATTCCCGAGCCCGTCGTCGACCTCGCGCAGCAAGTGCTCACCTACCCGCGGCACTTGGGCATCCACTCGGGCGGCATGGTGCTCACCGACCGGCCCGTCGGCGAGATCGTGCCCATCGAGCACGCGCGCAGGGAGAACCGCACGGTGCTGCAGTGGGATAAAGACGATTGCGCCTGGATGGGCCTCGTCAAGTTCGACCTGCTCGGCCTCGGCATGCTCGCGGCCCTGCAGTACTCGTTCGACCTCGCCGACGAGCATCTCGGCGAGCGGTGGGAGCTCGCCACCCTTCCGAAAGAAGAGCAGGCGACCTACGACATGCTGTGCCGCGCCGACTCGATCGGCGTGTTCCAGGTCGAGAGCCGCGCGCAGATGGGGCTCTTGCCGCGCCTGCAGCCGAGAAAGTTCTACGACCTCGTCGTGCAGATCGCGCTCGTGCGCCCCGGCCCGATCCAGGGCGGGGCCGTGCACCCCTTCGTGCGCCGCAAGCTCGGGCACGAGCCCATCACCTACGACCACCCCAAGCTCAAGGCTCCGCTCGAGCGCACGCTCGGCATCCCCATCTTCCAAGAGCAGCTCATGCAGGTGGCGATGGCGGTCGGCGGCTGCACGGGCGACGACGCCGACCTGCTGCGGCGGGCGATGGGCAGCAAGCGCGGCCTCGAGCGCATCGAGTCGCTGCGCGAGACGCTCTACGCCGGCATGGCGGGCAACGGCATCACGGGCCAGCTCGCCGACGAGATCTACGGCCGCATCCAGGCCTTCGCCAACTTCGGCTTCGCCGAGAGCCACTCGATCAGTTTCGCGCTGCTCGTTTACGCGAGCTCGTGGATCAAGCTGCACTACCCCGGCGTCTTCCTCGCCTCGCTGCTGCGCGCCCAGCCGATGGGCTTCTACGCGCCCGCGAGCCTCACGGCCGACGCCGAGCGCCACGGCGTCGAGGTGCGTACTCCGTGCATCCTGCGGTCGGGGGTCGAGGCGGGGCTCGAGCGCCTCGATCTGGTGGTCGCGTCAGCGCATGAGCCCGTGGCGCCGGATGCCCGCCGCGCGTCGCCCACGGGGCTCGAGCAGTGCATCCACCGCCAGCAACCCCCCGTGCCCGAGTTCGAGCCTGCATCGAGCAACGGCGACCTCGCCGACTGCGCGCGGCACCGCCGCGACGCTGACCTCGCGGTGCGGCTGGGGCTCGCCGAGGTCGGCGGGATCGGTCGGCCGACGGCCCAGCGCATCGTCGCCGAGCGCGAGCGGGGCGGCCCGTTCCGCGACCTCACCGAGCTCGTCTACCGCACCGGGCTCACGGCCGCTCAGGTCGAGGCGCTCGCGACCGCAGGCGCTTTCGATGTGCTCGGCATGTCGCGCCGCGAGGCGCTGTGGGCGGCGGGTGCGGCGGCACAGGCGCGGCCCGAGTACCTGCCCGGGGTCGTCACGGCCGTGCAGCCGCCGCTGTTCACCGACCTCGACGAGCACGAGCTCATGGTCGCCAACCTCGTGTCGACGGGCATCGCGCCGGGCGACCACCCCGTGCGCTTCGTGCGCGGGCTGCTGCGCGAGCGCGGCGTGCTGAGCTCTCGCGAGCTGCGCGGCGCAGAGCCGGGCCGACGGGTCGAGGTGGCGGGCGTCGTCACCCACCGCCAGCGCCCCGCGACCGCGAGCGGCATCACCTTCCTCAACCTCGAAGACGAGACGGGCCTGGTGAACGTCATCTGCTCGGTCGGCCTGTGGGGCCGCTACCGCCGCACGGTGCGCGAGTCGCGCGCGCTCATCGTGCGCGGCACGCTCGAGCGCTCGGCCGAGGGCGTCATCAACATCGTCGCCGACCGCGTCGAGTCGTTGCCCCTGCGCGTCACGATGCCGAGCCGCGACTTCCGGTGAGCCGACACCCCGCGCTCGGGTGCTCGCGCGCTCGACGACGATCCGCGGCCAGGTCAGGACCAATGACCCTGGCCGCCTCGCACAGGCCCGCCTAGCCTCACCTCGATGGCCCCAGCGGCCTCGATACGAACAGGGGGTGCGACGTGATGTGGTGGGGCGACTCGTACATGTTCGGGGGCGGATGGATGATGGTCGGCCTCCTCCTGCTCTGGATCCTGCTCATCATCACGACCGTCGCCGTGCTGATCTCGACGATGTCGACCTGGCGCCCCCGGTCGACCCACTCCAGCGTTCCACCGGCGACCGGCACGCCCCTCGCGGCGCCCTCGAGCGCCCGGGCGATCCTCGAAGAACGCTACGCCCGCGGTGACATCACGACCGAGGACTACCTCGAGCGCGTCACGCACCTCGTCGGCTGACGCTCCCGGCGCGTCGCGGTAGGGCGACCGCCGTCATCCTCCGCTGCTCAGCGCGCGGGCCTACTGTGAGGCATGGCTTCCGCCCGAACGACTCTCCCCGCGCGCCTGCGCTCCGCCGCGCGCACCGTGCACGAGAGCGCCGTGTTCGAGAGGGCGGCACGGGCCGGCTTCGCCGTCAACGGCCTGCTGCACGTTCTCATGGGCGTGCTCGCGATCTCGGTCGCCACGGGCGCGAGCAACCCCGGTGACGACGCCGACCCGGCGGGCGCGATCCGGGCGGTCGCTGACACTCCGGGTGGGCTCATCCTCGTCTGGGTCATCGCCGCCGGCCTCGCGTGCCTCTCCGTCTGGCTACTGCTCGAGTCGGTGCTGGGGCACCTGGTGCGCGGTGAGGTGCGCGACGGCCTTCTCGTCGCCGCGAAGGCCGTCGCCTACGGCGCCCTCGCCGTGCCGGCGGTCACGATCGGGCTGGGCGGCCGCGTCGAATCCGACGACGATGTGCGCGAGATCAGCGCCTTCCTCGTGCAGACGCCGTTCGGCATCGTGGTGCTGGGGCTCGTCGGCCTCGCCGTCATCGGCATCGGCGTTTACTTCGTCGTCAAGGGCGTTCGTCGTACCTTCCTCGACGACATCCGCACGCCGAGCGGCTCGGTCGGAACGGCCGTCACCGTTCTCGGAACGGTCGGCTACATCGCCAAGGGCGTGGCGCTCGCGGCCGTCGGTGTGCTGCTCATCATCACTGCGGTCACGGTTGATCCCGCCGAGGCGGCGGGTCTCGACGGGGCCCTGCGGTCGGTCGCCGAGCTGCCGTTCGGGGCGGCCCTGCTCGTGCTCATCGGCCTGGGGCTCATCGCCTACGGGCTGTACTGCGGCGTTCGCGCCCGGCGGGCCACGCTGTAGTACGCGTCAGCGGTTGCGACCCCGCGCCGCGACCGCCCACGTGTCCACCTCGATGCCGTCGCGCTCGACGATGAGCTCGTCGACGAGATTCACGGCGTTGCACACGTGGTTGGGCACGACACGCAGCTCGGTCCCGAGCGGCGGCACGGTGGCGCCGGCTGGGAAAGTGATCGTCGCGTGGTGCTCCGAGAGCGCGGTGATACGAGCGTCCGGAAAGTCGAGCAACCGGCCGTAGCCGCTCGCATAGGCGGCGCGATCGGCGCCCAGGATCTTGCTGCCGGCATCCACCACCACCACATGCTCGCGTCGGCTCACGACCGTCGCGCGGGCGGTCAGCGCGATCGACGCGGGCTCGATCGTGCCGAGCTCCCACTGCTGCGCATCGCCGAACAGGTACACGCCGGGCCGCAGCTCGGTCAGCACGTCGCCGTCGGCCGCGCGGGCGCTCGGCGTCGAGCCGCCGCTCACGACCGGGCACGGGATGCCCGCTGCGACGAGCGCGTCACGCGCCGTCACGAGCGCCGCGGCTTCGTCGCCCGCCGCGGGTGCCGCCGCGCCCGAGCCGTAGGAGTGCCCCGGGAAGGTGAAGACGCCGTCGACGAGGAGCCCCGCCTCGAGCGCCGCGGCCGCGGCTTCGGCGGCCCGCTCCGGGGCGATGCCGCTGCGGTGGTGCCCGCTGTCGACCTCGACCGCGATCGCGAGCGGATGCGCGCCCGCGCGACCGGCGTGCACGGCCTCGGCGAGCATCCGCACGCCCTCGACCGAGTCGGCGCCGACGCGCAGCCGTACGCGGCCGGCGAGATCGCGCAGGCGGGACGCCCGCGGCCCGACCGCCCAGATCGGGTAGGCGATGAACAGGTCGTCGACCCCGGCATCGCCGAACACCTCGGCCTCGCCGACCGTTGCGACCGTGAGGCCGACGGCGCCGTGCGCGAGTTGGCGGCGCGCGATCTCGGGCGTCTTGTGCGTCTTCGCGTGCGGGCGCAGCGCGACACCGAGCGCTCGTGCGTGCACGGCCATGGCCGCGAGGTTGGCCTCGAGCAGGGTCTCGTCGATGACGAGGAAGGGGGTGTCGCGCACTCCCCCATCATCGCGCGTCGTCAGGCCCCGCCGTTCGCCATCTGCTTGCGCAGCAGCTCGATGCGCAGCTGCAGCTGCGCGACGGTCGCCTGCCCGACCGCGGGCCCGCCGCACAGCCTCCGCAGCTCGGCATGGATGTGACCGTGCGGCTGCCCCGTGAGCTTCGCGCGCAGGCCGACGAGGCTGTTGAGCAGCGTGCGCTGCTCTTTCAGCGAGCGGTACATGGGCTGCACCACGGGGGCGGCACCCGCAGGGCGCTCGGCGACGCGCCGTTGCTGGCGCTGGTGACGCGCCTTGAGCACCTCGCGCACCTGGTCGGGTTCGAGAATGCCGGGCAGGCCGAGGAAGTCGAGCTCTTCGAGGCTGCCGACGGCCGAGAGAGCGCCGAACTCGTCGCCGTCGTAGAGCACCTTCTCGAAGGTCGCACTCGACTCGAGAGCCAGGTAGGTGAACTCGGCGAGCTCGCTCTCGCTCGCCTTCTCCTCCCGCTCGGCGGCCGCGAGCAGCGCATCGTCGAGCAGTTCGTCGCTCGCCCGGTCGAGCGCATGGTCGCGCTCGCGCTCGAGCTCGCTCGCGAGCCGTTGGATGGCGGGCACGCTGGGGATGAAGATCGAGGCGGTCTCACCGCGGCGCCGCGCACGCACGAAGCGGCCGATCGCCTGCGCGAAGTACAGGGGCGTGGATGCGCTCGTCGCGTAGACCCCGACCGCGAGGCGCGGCACGTCGACGCCTTCGGAGACCATGCGCACGGCCACGAGCCAGCGCGACTCCGACTCGGCGAACTCGGCGATGCGGTCGGAGGCTCCGGCCTCGTCGCTCAGCACGAGCGTCGGTTCCTCCCCGGTGATCGACGCCAGCAGCCCTGCGTACGCGCGCGCGGTGGCCTGATCGGTCGCGATGACGAGGCCGCCCGCATCCGGGATCGCATGCCGCACCTCGGTGAGTCGCGTGTCGGCGGCGCGCAGTACGCCGCTCATCCACTCGCCGCCGGGGTCGAGCGCGGTGCGCCAGGCCTGGGCCGTGACGTCGGCGGTGTCGGCCTGGCCCAGCACGGCCTCCATCTCGTCGCCCGAGGTCGTGCGCCAGCGCATGCGGCCGGCGTACGAGAGGAAGAGCACGGGCCGAACGACGCCATCGGCGAGGGCGCGCCCGTAGCCGTACTGGTAGTCGGTGTGGGAGACGCGGATGCCCTCCGCATCGGGCACGTAGGTGACGAACGGGATCGGCGAGGTGTCGCTGCGGAACGGTGTACCGGTGAGCGAGAGGCGGCGGGTGGCACCCTCGTAGGCCTCGCGGATCGCGTCGCCCCAGCTGAGGGCGTCACCGCCGTGGTGCACTTCGTCGAGGATCACCAGTGTCGAGGCCTGCTCGACGAGCGCGCGATGCACGAAGGGCTGCGCGGCGACCTGGGCGTAAGTCACCGCGGCGCCGTGGAAGGCCCGCCCGACGACACGCCCTGCGTTGCGGAAGGCGGGGTCGAGCCGGATGCCGACGCGGTGCGCGGCGTCGGCCCACTGCCGCTTGAGGTGCTCGGTGGGGGCGACGACGATGACCCGCTCGACGGTGCGGCGCGCGAGCAGCTCGGCCGCGAGCCGCAGCGCGAAGGTCGTCTTTCCGGCACCGGGCGTGGCCGCCGCGAGGAAGTCGCGGGGCTCGGTCTCGAAGTAGCGGTCGAGGGCCTCGGCCTGCCAGGCACGCAGCCGGTCGGCGGTGCCGCGCGCGGCGCGCTCGGGGTAGGAGGGTGAGAGGTGCTCCGCGGCGAAGGTGCCCACGTGCGGGGCGCGGCGGTAGGTCGGACTCACGAGACCTCGATGCTAGCCGAGCCCGCCGACACTGACGGGCCGCTCCGACAGATGCCCCGTCAGTCGCCCGCGTCGGGCACGCTGCCCCGGCGCGGAGGCGCCCCGCGCAGCAACGACGCCCGCTGCACGGCCCCGCGCCCGAACCGCTCGGTGAGCGCGTCGATGGCCCCCTCCGCCTCACGCCAGGGCTCGTCGTCGTCCCACAGCCCGCGCGCGACGGTACCCGTCGGCAGCAGCGCCGAGGCGCGCACGCCGATGAGCCGCAAACCGCGCCCGACGACCGGAGACGCCGCATAGAGCCCCCGCGCCTCGGTCGCGATGCGCTGGGCGACGTCGGTCGGCTCAGCGAGGGTCTGCGCGCGGGTGATGGTCTCGAAGTCGCCGAACCGCAGCTTGACCGCGAGCGTGCGCGCGACCCAGCCTCCGGCGCGAAGCCGTTCGGCCACCCGCTCGGCGAGACGCAGCAGCTCGCGATCGATGACACGCGCGTCGGCGATGTCGCGCTCGAAGGTGACCTCGTGGCCGATGGTCTTCTCCGCCCGCTCGGGCGTCACGGCGCGCGCGTCGCGGCCGTGCGCGAGCGCGTGCAGGTGCCCAGCGGCGGCCGGGCCGAGGGCGCGTGTGAGGGCGTCGAGCGGGGCATCCGCGACGTCGCCGATCGTGCGCAGACCGAGGCGCTCGAGGCGCAGGGCCGATGCGGCGCCGACGCCCCAGAGTGCCGTGATCGGTTGCGGGTGCAGGAAGGCGAGGGTCTCTACCTCGGGTACGACGAGCAGGCCGTCGGGCTTCGCACGGCTCGAGGCGAGTTTCGCCACGAACTTCGTGGCCGCAGCGCCGACCGAGGCCACGAGCCCCGTCTCGTCGAGGATGCGCGCCCGCAGCGCCGTGCCGATCGCGTAGGGCGGCCCGAACAGCGCCGTCGCCCCTGAGACGTCGAGGAACGCCTCGTCGATGCTGAGCGGCTCGACGAGCGGCGTGACGTCGCTCAGGATGCGCATGACCTCGCGCGACGCCGCCTGGTAGCGCTCGTAGTGCGGCTCGAGCACGACCGCTTGCGGGCAGCGCCGCAGCGCGACGGCCATCGGCATCGCCGAGTTGACGCCGTAGCGCCGGGCCTCGTAGGTCGCGGCCGTGACGACCGAGCGGGCGCCGCGGTGGCCGACGATCACGGGTCTGCCGCGCAGCTCAGGTCGGTCGAGCAGCTCGACCGACGCGAAGAAGGCGTCCATGTCGAGGTGCAGGATGCGCGCGGTGAGGTCGCCCGTCGGGGCAGCGGTGACCTGCCGACCGCTGCCGTCTTGCTTGCTCATGACGAACGCCCCACGCGAGCATCCTGCCACCGCGCGGTGACGGCGGCGGGATGCGCGAGGGGCGTTCGGGTGCTGCGGTCGTGCCTAGCGCTTGCGGGTGATGAGGCCCCACAGGAGGATCACGAGGATCGAGCCGCCGATGGCGAGCAGCCAGGTGCCGATGCTGAAGAACGAGTCGACCGAGCCGAGCCCGAGCAGGCTGCCGATCCACCCGCCGAGGAGGGCGCCGACGACGCCCAGGATGAGGGTGGAGACCCACCCGCCGGACTGCTTGCCCGGCAGGATCGCCTTGGCGATCGCGCCGGCGATGAGACCGAGCAGAAGGAATGCGAGGAAGCCCATGGGCTTCTCCTTTCGTTGTGGCGGACGCGCAGTCGACGCCCCGCCGATGGTCGAGCGGTTCTGTGGAAACGCTCGGCAGACAGTCAAGCAGATGTCCCCCGTTCGGGGGGAGGAATCTCACGGCGCGTTGCCAGGGTGCGCTGAGAGCCTCCGGTCTGCCACGCTGGGGTCATGCCCCAGTTGCACCCCTGGTCGCGCTACGTCGCGATCGGCGATTCGTTCACGGAGGGGATCGGCGACCCCGAACCCCAGAGCCCCGGCGGCCATCGCGGGTGGGCCGATCGCGTGGCCGAGGTGCTCGCCGAGCGCACCGACGACTTCGCCTACGCCAACCTCGCCATCCGCGGCCGCCTGCTGCAGCAGATCGCCGACACGCAGGTGGATGCCGCTCTCGCGCTGCGCCCCGACCTCATCACGATCTCCGGCGGGGGCAACGACATCATCCGCCCCGGCACCGACCCCGACCGCGTGGCCGAGCTCTTCGATGAGACGATCGGCCGCCTGCGGGCGAACGGTGCGACCGTCGTGATGTTCAACGGGCCCGACATCGGCATGACGCCGGTGCTGCGCCGCGTGCGCGGCAAGGTCGCGATCTACAACGAGAACCTTCGGTACGTCGCAGCGAAGCACGACGCGATCGTCGCCGACATGTGGGCGCTTCGACAGCTGCAGAACCCGCAGATGTGGGCACCCGATCGCCTGCACTTCTCGCCGCTCGGGCACCACACGATCGCGATCGCCGTGCTCGAGGCTCTCGGCATCGACCACCAGCTCGAGCCGCAGCACCCGGAGCCGCTGCCCGCGCGATCCTGGCGCGCCGCGCGCGTCGACGACATGGGATGGGCGCGCGAGTACCTCGTGCCCTGGGTCGTGCGCCGTGTGCGGCACCAGTCGTCGGGCGACACCGTGCGGCCCAAGCGGCCGACCCTGTAGAGCGCCGGTCGCGCGCAGCTCAGGCGGAGTCGCGCCAGATGATCTCGGTCGCGAGCAGGGCGCCGTTCGAGGCGAGCGAACCGGTGCGCACCTGTTCGAGCACGAGCTCGGCGGCACGGGCACCCAGCTGCCCGGCGGGCTGCCGCACGGTCGAGAGCGCGGGTTGCGCCCTCAGAGACCACGAGCTGTCGTCGAAGCCGACGATGCCGACGTCACCGGGCACCGTGCGCCCCGCGTTGCGCAACGCCTCGAGCGCCCCCGCGGCGATCGCGTCGGATGCCGCGAACACGCCGTCGATGCGGGGCTCGCGCGCGAGCAGCTCGGTCATGCCGGCGACACCGGCGGCATAGGTGTAGAACCGCTCGTGGGCGACGAGCGAGGCATCGAAGGCGTCGCCGAGCGCCTCGCGGAACCCGGCGAGGCGGTCGCGGCCCGAGTCTCGGTCGAGACCCGCGGCGATCATCCCGATGCGGCGTCGGCCCGTGCCCTGCAGCCGCTCGGTGATCTGCCGAGCGGCCCCCCGGTTGTCGATGCCGACCCAGGGCAGCTGCGGCTGGTTGTCGGGGCGGCCGACCATCACGGCGGGCAGGCGGAGGTCGGCGATGGCCTGCGAGATCGGGTCGTCCTCGCGCGCGGAGACGATGATCGCGCCGTCGACGAATCCGCCGCCCAGGTAGCCGGTGACACGATGCGAATCGCGCTCGGTGTCGATGATGAGCGAGACGAGCTGGTAGTCGGCGGCGGAGAGCGCCGCGTTGGCACCGAGCAGGATCGCGCCGATGTTGGGGTCGTCGATGAAGACGGAGTCGGGCTCGTGCACGATGAGGGCGATGGCGCCGGACGACTGCTTGGCGAGATTGCGGGCGGCCGTGTTGCGCACGTACCCGACCTTCGCGATGGCCGCCTCGATGGCTTCGCGGGCCGCGGCAGAGACGTAGGGCTCGCCGTTGAGCACGCGCGAGACGGTGCCCCGCGAGACGCCCGCCTCGGCGGCGACGTCGAAGATCGTGGCGCGCTTCTGGCGAGTCGTGGGGGCAGTCACTCGCTCAGTGTATCCGCGCCCTGCGCCGCTGAGTGGGCCCGCCGGGAGGGTCGGTTGTTGACACGCGCCCGCGGTCGTGCGTACTCTGTGAGCGCTCACAGAAAATCCGTTCCGGTTTTCGTCACAGCCGGTCTGTGCACGTTCACAGGAGGGGATGGCGCGAGCAACGACGATGTTGACCCCGCCTTCGGAAGGACGGCCTGTGACCACTCCCCTGACCCTCAGCCACGAGCAGCCGCTCGTTCCGGGCTGGGCCACGGGCACGATCACGTTCGGCTGCGACTACAACCCCGAGCAGTGGGACGAAGCGGTCTGGGTCGACGACATCGCGCTCATGCGCGAGCTCGGCGTCGACCTCGTCGCGATCAACATCTTCGGCTGGGCGCAGCTGCAGCCCCAGCCCGGGCCCTTCGACTTCAGCCGCCTCGACCGCATCCTCGAGCTGCTGCACGCGGCGGGTATCCGCGTCAACCTCGGCACGGGCACCTCGTCGCCGCCGCCGTGGCTCGCGCGCGTGCATCCCGAGACCCTGCCGCAGGATGCCGACGGCACGATCGCGTGGCCGGGCGGTCGGCAGGCCTGGTGCCCCAGCTCGGAGGTGTTCCGCCAGAAGGCGCTCGAGCTCGTCACCGCTGTGGCCGATCGCTACGGCGACCACCCCGCGATCGCCCTGTGGCACGTCTCGAACGAGCTCGGCTGCCACAACGCGCTGTGCTACTGCGATGCCTCCGCCCGGGCCTTCCGCACCTGGCTGCGCGACCGCTACGCGACGCTCGACGCGCTCAACACCGCGTGGGGCACAGCGTTCTGGAGCCAGCGCTACGGCCACTGGGACGACGTGCTGCCGCCGCGCATCACGCGCTCCGCCGGCAACCCCGCGCAATTGCTCGACTTCAAGCGCTTCTCCTCCGATGCCCTGCTCGACCACTACCGTGCCGAGACCGCCGTGCTGCGGGCCCGCTCGAGCGCTCCGGTGACGACGAACCTCATGGTCACGGCGCACATCCAGACGCAGGACTACTTCCGCTGGGCACCCGACCTCGACCTCATCGCCAACGACCACTACCTCGACCACCGTCTCGCCGATCCGCTCGCCGAGCTGGCTTTCAGTGCCGACCTCACGCGCGGCCTCGCCGACGGCGGATCATGGATGCTCATGGAGACCTCCACGAGCGCCGTCAGTTGGCAGCCCGTCAACCACGCGAAGCGCGAAGGCGAGCTCGCCCGCACCGTGATCGGGCATGTGGCCCGCGGCGCCGACTCGATCTGCTTCTTCCAGTGGCGCGCCTCGCGCAGCGGTGCCGAGAAGTTCCACTCGGCCCTGCTGCCGCACAGCGGCACCGCGGGCGAGGGCTGGGCGCAGAGCATCGAGCTCTCCGGCCTCCTCGACCGACTCTCCCCCGTCGTCGGCTCGCGCGTGCACGCTCGTGCCGCCCTCGTGTTCTCGTGGGATGCCTGGTGGGCCGCCGAGGGCGACACGCAGCCGAGCAGCCTGCTGCAGTACCTGCCCGAGGCTCACCGCTACCACCGCGCCCTGCGGGCGCTCGGCGTGACCGTCGACCTCGTCTCGCCCGACGCCGACCTCGCGGCCTACGACCTCGTGATCGCGCCCACGCTGTACACGGTGACGGATGCTGCCGCCCGGTCGATCGCGGAGGCCGCGCAGGCGGGCGCCACCGTGCTCATCACGCCCTTCAGCGGCATCGTCGACGAGCACGATGCCATCCGCCCCGGCGGCTACCCCGGAGCATTCCGCGACCTGCTCGGTCTGACCGTCGACGAGTTCCGCCCGCTCGCGGCCGACGCGACCGTCGGGCTCTCCTCGGGCGCGCGCGGCAGCATCTGGAGCGAAGCCGTTCGCGTGGCCGATGCCGAGGTCATCGCGACCTTCGTCGACGGCCCCGCCACGGCATCCCCCGCCCTGACGCGTCGACCTGTGGGCGCAGGTGCCGCCTGGTACGCCGCGACCGTGCTCGACGACGACGGCGTGCTGTCGCTGCTCCGGCGCCTGTGCGCCGAGGCGGGAGTCGCCGTCACGGAGGTCGGGCCCGACGTCGACATCGTCACGCGACGCACGGCGACCGACGAGTTCACTTTCATCATCAACCACCGCGCGCAGCCCCTCACGGTGCCGTTCGCGGGTCTCGACCTGATCTCGGGCGAGACGGTCGGCGACGCCACCCCGCTGCCCGCGGGAGCCGTGCGCGTCGTCATGTCAGAGAGGAGCGATCGTGGCGCGTGACACTGCCGTCAAAGCCTCGAGAGCCGTCAGCCATCGGAAGGCGCTCGCGTTCTTCCTCATCCCCTTCGGGTCGCTGTTCGTGCTGTTCTACCTCGTGCCGATCCTCTACGCGATCTACCAGTCGCTGCTCACCGTCGAGCGCGAGGGCACCTTCGGGCCGGCCGTCCAGGTCTTCGGCGGGTTGACGCAGTACATCGCGGTGTTCCAGAACGAGCCGTTCTGGGCATCCATCGGCCGCGTCCTGCTCTTCGGCGTCGTGCAGGTGCCGATCATGCTCGGCGTCGCGCTCGTGCTCGCCCTGCTGCTCGACTCGCCGCTCGTGCGCGGCTCGAAGTTCTTCCGCCTGGCATTCTTCGCCCCCTACGCGGTGCCGAGCGTCATCGCCGCGATCATGTGGGGCTTCCTGTACTCGCCGAACCTCTCGCCGTTCACGGCGGTCACGGGCGCTGTCGACTTCCTGTCGGCGGATGCCGTGCTCTGGTCGATCGCGAACGTCGTGACGTGGGTCTACGTCGGCTACAACATGCTCATCATCTATTCGGCGCTCCTGTCGATCCCGCAGGAGATCTACGAGGCCGCCCGACTCGACGGAGCCAACCAGTTCCGCATCGCGCTGTCGATCAAGATCCCGCTCGTCGTTCCAGCCCTCGTGCTCACGGGCATCTTCTCGATCATCGGAACCCTGCAGCTGCTCGCCGAGCCGCAGGTGTTCCAGAGCTTCTCGAACGCCGTGACGAGCACGTTCACCCCGAACCTCACCATCTACTCGACCGCGTCGGTGCCCAACATCAGCCTCGCCGCGGCCATGTCGGTCGTGCTCGCCCTGGCGACCTTCGTGCTCTCGTTCACCGTGCTCAAGCTCACGCAGCGGAGGACCGCGCAATGACCGTCTCCACCGACACCCGGGCCCTCCGCACGCAGGGCGCGAAGAAGCGTCCCTCCCGCGACGGCGGCATCCGCGAGAGCGCCGTCTCGCGCACCGTCGCCATGGCGGTCATGGTCGTCGCGACCCTGTACTTCCTGACCCCGCTGTGGTGGCTGCTCGTGGCCTCCACGAAGACGCGCGACGACTTCACGACGACGAACCCGCTGTGGTTCGCCGACTTCGCCCTGTTCGACAACATCGCGGCGCTCGTCACCTACCGCGACGGCGTCTTCCTGCAGTGGCTCGGCAACAGCGCGCTCTACGCGGGCGTCGGCGCCCTCCTCGCGACGCTCATCGCGGCGATGGCCGGCTACGCGATCGCCAAGTACACCTTCCGCGGCCGCGAGACGCTGTTCAACGTGATCCTGGGCGGCGTGCTCGTGCCCGCGACGGCGCTCGCGCTCCCCCTGTTCCTGCTCTTCAGCCAGGCGGGAGCGACCAACACCATCTGGGCCGTGCTGCTGCCGAGCCTGGTCAGCCCGTTCGGCGTGTACCTCTCGCGCATCTACGCCGCCGCGAGCGTGCCCGACGAGATCATCGAGGCCGCGCGCATCGACGGCGCAGGAGAAGTGCGCACGTTCTTCACGGTCGCGACGCGACTCATGGCCCCGGCGCTCGTGACGATCTT
Organism: uncultured Microbacteriaceae bacterium; assembly: GCA_964540305.1. Lineage (GTDB taxonomy): Bacteria > Actinomycetota > Actinomycetes > Actinomycetales > Microbacteriaceae > Microcella. Next base: position 46,982 of record CAZILZ010000004.1, read on the forward strand.
CCTCTTCCAGTTCGTCGCGATCTGGAACAACTTCTTCCTTCCGCTCATCATGCTGCGTGACGAGAGCCTGTTCCCCGTCACGCTCGGCCTCTACGTCTGGAACACGCAGGTGAGCCAGATCCCCGACATCCGGGCCCTCGTCGTCATCGGGTCGCTGCTGTCGATCATCCCCCTCATCGTCACCTTTCTCGCACTGCAGCGGTTCTGGCAGTCGGGGCTGGCGAACGGCGGGCTCAAGTGAGCATCCGCCGAAAGACCCTCGACCGCCTCGCGGCCGAGCGGAGCGTCACCACCACCACCACCACCATCACCACCAATCGAAAGGAACACAGCATGGCGATCTCACTCGTCGCACGTGCGGGGGCCATTGCGGCCATCTCCGCCCTTGCGCTGACGGCCTGCTCGACCGGGGGCACCGACGCCCCCGCTGCGGGCGGCGACTGCGCTCCCTCCGACGGCCCCGTCAGCCTCACCTTCACGAGCTGGCTCCCCGGCGTCGAGGAGGCCGTGGCGATCTGGAACGAGGAGAACCCCGACATCCAGGTCGAGGTGCAGACCGGTCCGAACGGCAACGGCGGCACCTACCAGAACTTCTTCAACCAGCTCGCGGCCGGCAACGCGCCCGACCTGGGCCAGATCGAGTTCGACGCGATGCCGAACTTCCGCGTGCAGGACGGCCTCGAGAACATCGCGGCCTGCGAGGGAATCCTCGAGGCGGAGGACCAGTTCGTGCCGTGGACCTGGAGCCAGGTCACCTTCGGCGAAGAGGACGCGGTCTACGCGATCCCGCAGGACACGGGCCCCATGGCCATGTTCTACCGTGCCGACCTCTTCGAGGCGGCGGGCATCCCCGTTCCCACCACGTGGGAGGAGTACGAGGCTGCAGCGGTGCAGATCCGTGCTCAGGGCGGCTACATCAACAACTTCTCGCAGAGCGACATCAACGCCTTCGCTGGTCTGGTGTGGCAGGCGGGCGGCGAGTGGTTCTCGAACGACGCCGACGGCTGGACGGTCGACCTGACCGGTGCCGAGACCACGCAGGTGGCCGACTACTGGCAGGGCCTCATCGACAACGACCTCGTCGCCGTCTACCCCCCGTGGACCGACGAGTGGAACGCCGCCTACAACTCGAGCGAGCTGTGGACGTGGGTCTCGGCCGTCTGGGGTGCCAACACCATCGCGAGCGGTGCGCCCGACACGGCCGGCAACTGGGCTGTCGCCCCGATGCCGCAGTGGGAGGCCGGCGCCAGCGCCGCGGGCAACTGGGGTGGCTCGACCACCGCGGTGCTCAAGGGCTCTGACCACCCGTACGAGGCCGCGCAGTTCGCGCTGTGGCTCAACACGGATGCCGACGCGCTCACCGCGATGAACCGCACCGCGAACATCTACCCCGCCACGATCGAGGGCGCGAGCCTTCCGGTCTTCGGCGAGGGTGTGGAGTTCTACGGCGGCCAGAAGATCTACGAGGTCTTCGCCGAGGCCGGCAACAACGTCGACCCCAACTTCACGTGGGGCCCGACGATGACGCAGGTCTACAACGATGTCGCTGACGGCTTCTCCGGCGCCGTCTCGGGCAGCGGTACGCTTCTGGATGCTCTGACCGCTGGTCAGGACGCCACGATCGCAGCCCTCAAGGCGGCCTCGATTCCCGTCAAGGAGTAGGTATCTCGCTTCTCCACCTCCGTGCCGCGGGTGTCAGCTTCGTGCTCGACGCCCGCGGCACGGCCGTGCCACGGCTCGCCCACTGGGGTCACGACCTCGGGGATGTCGAGCCGCACATGCTCGAACTGGTGGCGGCCGCACTGCCCGCGGTCGCCCCCAGTTCGCCTGACCTGCCTCTCGTGCCCTCGATCCTCGCCGGCCCCGCCGAGGGCTGGAGCGGGTTCCCGGCGCTCGTCGCCCACCGCAAAGGTGCCGGCCCCGCGCGTCTGCCGATGCGCATCCACCGCACCGCGCTGGCCCAGCCTGATGACCGTTCGGTCTCGGTCGAGCTGCTCGTGCACGACGATCACGGGCCGCTACTCACCGTCGGCTGGCAAGCCCGCCTCTCGCCCGTAGGCGTCGTCGTCATCGCACTGGATGCCCGCGCCGAGGCCCCCGAGGGCGTCGAGATCCACCGGCTCGCCGCGACCCTGCCGGTTCCCGCCCGCGCGAGCGATCTGCTCGACTTCAGCGGCCTCTGGGCCGGTGAGCGGAAGCCGCAGCGCGGTGCCGTGCGCGACGGCCTGCACCTGCGCGACCAGCGCCGCGGCCGTCCCGGCCACGACGCACCGTTCCTGACCGTGCTCGGCACGCCCGGGTTCGGCTTCCGCTCGGGCGAGGTCTGGGCGCTGCACCACGCCTGGAGCGGCAACAGCACGACGGGCGTCGAGTCGCTGCCGACCGGCCACCGCCGCCTGCTCGCCGCCGAGCTGCTTGACCCGGCCGAGGTCGTTCTCGCCGCGGGCGAGGCCTACACGGCGCCCGAGACCGTGCTCGCGTGGTCGAACGTGGGCCTCGACGGGCTCAGCGACCGCCTGCACCCCTTCGTGCGCGCCCTCACTCCCCCGACGCACCGGCCCGTCGTGCTCAACACGTGGGAGGCCGTCTACTTCGACCACGCCCTCGACTCGCTCCTGCCGCTCGTCGACGCCGCGGCCGGGCTCGGCATCGAGCGCTTCGTGCTCGACGACGGGTGGTTCGAGGGCCGCACCGACGACCGCCGTGCGCTCGGCGACTGGACGGTCGACCCCGAGCGCTGGCCCTCCGGCCTGCACCCGCTCGCCGACGCCGTCGTCGCCCGCGGCATGGAGTTCGGCCTGTGGGTCGAGCCCGAGATGGTGAGCCCCGAGTCGCGGCTCGCGCGCGAGCATCCCGAATGGATGCTCGCCGACGCCGCGAGCGACCACCAGCATCCTCCGACCTGGCGCTTCCAGCACACCCTCGACCTCACGGTCGACGAGGCCCATGCGCACCTGCTCGAGAGCCTGAGCGCCCTGCTGACCGAGTACCCCATCGCGTTCCTCAAGTGGGATCACAACCGCGACCAGCATGCCGGCACCGCGGCGGCGCACACCCGCGCCGTCTACGCGCTCATCGATGATCTGCGCACGCGCTTCCCGCACGTCGCGATCGAGAGCTGCGCCTCGGGGGGCGCGCGCGTCGACCTAGGCATGGCCGCGCGGGTGCACCGCTTCTGGACGAGCGACACCAACGACGCCCTCGATCGGCAGCGCATCCAGCGCTACAGCGGCCTGCTCATGCCGCCCGAGCTGCTCGGCGGCCACGTCGGCGCGCCGCGCGCCCACATCACGGGGCGCACGCACGACCTGTCGTTCCGCCTCGCGACGGCGCTGTTCGGCAGTGCGGGCATCGAGTGGAACGTCACGACCGCCGACGCCGCCCAGCTCGACGCTCTGCGCGAGTGGGTCGCGACCGTCAAGCTCGTGCGCCCCCTGCTCACGTCGGGCCGCACCGTGCGCACCGACGAGCCCGGCGACGACCGCTACGTGCACGGCCTCGTCTCACCCGACGGCGCCGAGGCGCTCATCGCGCTCGTCACGCTCGCGACCGCGGCCGTCGCCGTGCCGCCGCCGCTGCGGTTCCCGGGCCTCGACCCCGACCGGCGCTACCGCATCGAGCCGCTGACGGTGGGCGGCGCCCCGCACGCGGTGCAGGATGCTCCCCCCGTGTGGCTCGCCGAGGGCGGCATCACGATCACGGGCCGGCTGCTCGCCGACCTCGGCCTGCCCGTGCCGCTGCTCGCGCCCGAGCAGGCGCTGCTGCTGCGCGCGGTCGCCGTCGCCTAGCGAGTTCGCCTCCCGCGCGCTTCCACAACTTCGGAGTGGAAGGCGTTCGCGACGACTGGGCGGTCAGCGCTGCAACGCGTACAGCGCGACCGCACTGGCCGCCGCGACGTTGAGCGAGTCGACGCCGTGCGCCATGGGGATCGTCACGACGACGTCGGCCGCGTCGAGCGCCGCACGGCTCAGGCCGTCGCCCTCGGTGCCGACGACCATCGCGACGCGCTCGGGCGCGCTCGCGGCGAACTCGCGCAGGCCCACCGCATCGTCGGCGAGGGCGAGGGCCGCGATCGTGAAGCCCGCGGCGTGCAGTTGCGGCACGGCCTCGCTCCACTCGGGCAGCCGCGTCCACGGCACCTGCAGCACGGTGCCCATCGAGACGCGCACGCTGCGCCGGTAGAGCGGGTCGGCGCAACGGGGGGTGATGAGCACGGCATCCGCCCCGAGGCCCGCCACCGAGCGGAAGATCGCCCCGACGTTGGTGTGGTCGACGACGTCTTCGACGATGACGACGCGGCGGGCATCCCGCAGCACCTCCGTCACGGTCGGCAGTGCGGGCCGGTGCATGCTCGCGAGGGCTCCGCGGTGCAGGTGGAACCCCGTGAGCGCTTCGAGCACCCCGGCCTCGCCGACGTGCACGGTCACGTCGCGGTCGCCCAGCAGCGCCTCGAGGTCAGGCAGCCACCGCTCGCTCGTGAGCACCGAGCGCGGCTCGTGGCCCGCCCGCAGAGCGCGGCCGATGACGGTGATCGACTCGGCGATATAGAGCCCACCCTGGGGTTCGGTCGCGACGCGCAGGGCGACGTCGGTGAGGCGCGCGTAGTCGGCGAGGGCGGGCTCGTCGAGCGTCGTGATGTGCTCGATGCGCATGCATGCCCGCCTTCCGCTCGGTGGACGCGAGTCGCCCTGCCAGCCTCCGGAAACATATCCGAAACCGGAGCGTTCTAATCTTCGAGGAAGGAACACCGGAGGCCCCATGTCGATCGCCGCACCGCTCGTCGAGCTCGATGCGGCCGCGCGCGCCGCCGTCGAGCAGGCGGTCGAGCTGCTGCGGGGCCGGCGCGTGGCCGTGCTGACCGGGGCCGGTGTGAGCACCGACTCGGGAATCCCCGACTACCGCGGCGTCGGCGCGCCCGTGCGCACGCCCATGACGTACAGCCAGTTCCTCGCAGACGAGCCCTACCGCAAGCGCTACTGGGCGGGCAGCCACCTCGGGTGGGAGCGCTTCGCCGCCGCTGGCCCGAACGCGGGCCACCGCACGCTCGCCGACCTCGAGCACGGCGGTGTGGTGTCGGGCGTCGTGACCCAGAACGTCGACGGGCTGCACGTTCGGGCCGGCAGCCGTCGCGTCGTCGACCTGCACGGCAGCATGGACCGCGTCACGTGCCTGCACTGCGGCCAGACCTTCGACCGCGGTGCGGTCGCCGAGCGCATCGCGCGCCTCAACCCGTGGCTGAGCGACGCCGACGCGACCCTGAACCCCGACGGCGATGCCGAGGTGGCCGACGTCTCGAGGTTCCAGGTGCCGGAGTGCTCGGTCTGCGGCGGCACGCTCAAGCCCGACATCGTGTTCTTCGGCGAGTTCGTCCCGCCCGTGAAGTTCGAGGAGGCGCGGGGCATCGTGGCGCGATCGGATGCCCTGCTCGTGCTCGGCTCCTCCCTCGTCGTCAACTCGGGCATCCGGCTCGTCGGCCAGGCCGCGAAGAAGCGCATCCCCACGATCATCGTCAACCGCGGCGAGACGAAGGCCGACGCCCGCGCCGCCCTTAAGATCGATGCGGGCACGACCGAGACCCTCGCGGCGTTCAGCGAGGCGCTCCTGCCCTGATCGGCCCTCGACCGCCGGGGGCCCGCGAAAGGGAATCCTCATGACGGTGTTCGCACTCGTGCGCCACGGCGAGACCGACTGGAACCGCGAGCGGCGCATCCAAGGCTCCACCGACATCCCGCTCAACGAGACCGGGCGCGAGCAGGCCCGCGCCACCGGCGCCCTGCTGGCCAGCCGCCGCTGGACGGCTCTCGTCGCCTCGCCCCTCTCGCGCGCCGCCGAGACTGCGCGACTCATCGGCGAGCACGTGGGCCTCGGTGAGCCCGAGCTCGAGAAGCGCCTCGCCGAGCGCGACTACGGCGAGGCCGAGGGGCTCACCGGCCCGGAGATCGACGCGAAGTTCCCCGACGGGGCCGAGGTTCCCGGCCGCGAGCCGCGCGAGGCCGTCGCCGACCGCGCCGTCGCGGCCCTGCACGATCTCGCCGCACGGCACCCCGGCGAAGCGGTGATCGTCGTGGCGCACGGCGGCGTCATCCGCAGCGTGCTCGAGACGGTCGCCCCCGGGCGGCACCGCGAGCCGATCACGAACGGCTCGGTGCACTCGTTCCGCCACGCCGATGGGGCGATCGAGCTCGTCGCCTTCGACGACCCGATCGACGAGCAGTCGATCTTCCCGCTCGCCGACGACTTCGAGCAGCAGAACCGGCTCGCCGAGCGCGAGCGCGAGGGCCGCTGATGGCGAGCGGCCCCGAGCGCTTCCTGGCCGCGACGGCGCACCTGCCGATCACCCCGCGCCGGATGCCCGACTCGACCCACACGGCCGCTGAGGCCGCAGCGGCGGTCGGCTGCGAGGTCGGGGCGATCGTCAAGTCGCTCGTCTTCGTCGCGGTGCACCGTGATGACTCGCGCGAGCCCGTGCTGGCGCTCGTGTGCGGCGACAACCGCGCCGACCTCGACGCTCTCGCCGCCGTGCTGGGTGCCGGTGTCGAGAAGGCCGACGCCGCGACCGTCAAGCAGGCGACGGGCTACTCGATCGGCGGTGTGCCCCCGCTCGGGCATCCGGCCCCCGTGCGCACGGTCGTCGACCGCGACCTGCTGCGCTTCGAGACCGTGTGGTCGGCCGCGGGCAGCGCCTACGACGTCTTCCCGGCGACCCCGCCGCAGCTCGTCGAGTGGACGGGCGGCGAGCTCGCCGACATCGGCACCCGCTGACGGAAGTCCTTGGATTCGGGAGCGCCTCGGGCGTACGCACCCGCCCAGGCGCTATCTCCGCGAGCGCCCCAGAGCCGCCTGCTCGCGCAGCAGCTCGAGCAGCACCGCGGCTGACCGACTCCAGTCGAACCGGGCAGCCTCGGCGGGGGCAGCGGTCGAGCGGCGCTCCCACTCCCCCGGGGCCAGCAGTTCGGTGATGCGGGCGGCCACGGCCTCAGCATCCCCCACGCCCGCATACAGCGCCGTCTCGCCGCCGATCTCGCGGAAGATCGGGATGTCGCTCACGACGACGGGCGTGCCTCGCCCCATGGACTCGACGAGCGGGATGCCGAAGCCCTCGTCGCGCGAGGCCGTCACGAGCGCCGTGGCCGAGTCGAGCAGCGCGGCGTACTCCTCGTCGCTCACGCCGTCGTGCACGACGAGCGAGCCCGCGGGCGCCGCCGCCTCGAAGCGCTCACGGTCGGCGGGGCGGATGCGGCTCAGCAGGTGCAGCCGCGCGCCGGGCAGGTGGTGCAGCGCCGCGACGAGAGTGTCGACGCCCTTGTAGGGCATGAACGAGCCCATGTAGACGAGCTCGATGCCCTCGGGCCGCGTGCGTGGGGCGACGGCGGCGGGCCGATCGGCCGCGTTCGGCACGACCGTGATGGAGCGCTTCGTGAGTCGGTGCTCGCGCATGAGGGCGCGCGTCGTCTCGCTCACCGTCACGACCGCGTCAGCACGGTTCAGCAGCAGCCGCTGCGGCCACCACGCCAGGTGGTAGAGCCGCCAGCCGAGCCGCACGGGCCATGGCAGATCGCGCGGCGGCGTCGGATGCGCGTAGTAGATGAGGTCGTGCAGCGTGAGCACGAGTGGGTAGCGCCGACCGAGCGCCCCCATGGTCTGCATGGGGCTGAAGACGACATCCGGCGCCACGCGGTTCACCTGCCGCGCCACGAAGGGCTCACGCGGGCTCGTGGGGCCGCTCACGCGGTGCCAGGGCAGCCCTGCGGGCAGCATCGCGAGCTGCCGCTCATCGCTGATGAGCAGCTCGAGCGACTCGCCGGGGGCGAGCAGCGGGCGCAGGGCATCCACGAGGCCCGCCGTGAACCGGCTGATGCCGTCGTGGCGCGGAAACCGCACGTAGCGGCAGTCGACGACGATCTTCACGCGCTACGCCAGGAACTCACGGATGGCCGCCGCCGCCTCGACAGGCTTCTCGTAGTGCACGAGGTGCCCGACGCCCGCGATGACCTCGAGGCGGGCATCCGGGAACAGCGACACGAGGTGGCGCTGGGCGTCGAGGGGCGTGATGTCGTCCTCATCAGCGACGATCAGCAGCGTGCTCGGCGCCACACCGGCGGCGTACTCCGAGACGTCGTGTGACACGGATGCCCGGAACGCCTCGAGCAGGCTGTCACGGTTCGCGAAAGCCGAGAAGTAGCGGTCGTGCTCCTCGTGGATCCAGCGCAGCAGGGTCTTGTCGTCTGTCTTCGCCATCGTCACGCTCATGATGCGGGTCACGAGCCGGCTGCGCAGCACCGCGAAGCCGAGCCGCTCGGGCAGGGCGGCGCCCGCGCGGTAGAAGCCCACGGCGAGGCGCGTGAGCACCCCTCGCGGCCCCGCGAGGGCGTTCTGACCGATGGGGTTCACGAGAACGACGCGCGGCGTCGGCACGCCGCTCGCGACAGCCGCGGCGACGACGATCGAGCCGAACGAGTGACCGAGCAGCACAGCGGTGCCGTGCACGCCCGCCGCGTGCAGGAAGGCGTCGAGCCAGGCGACGTAGCCGTCGATGTCGTGCGCGCGGTCGGCGAGCGGCTCGCTCGTGCCGAACCCGGGCAGGTCGGGGGCGAGGAAACGGATGCCCGGCAGCTGCGCCACGACCGGCCCGAGCCCGTGGTGGTCGCCGCGGAAGCCGTGCACGAGCACGACGGTGCGATCGGCATCGGGCGGCCCGTACTCGACGAGATGGGTCGAGACCCCGAGCACCTCGAGCGTGCGGTCGCGGGCGGGGATGCGCGCGAGGGCGTCGGCGTACGGAGAAGGGGTGGTCATCGTGATTAGTCTAGGCAGGTGTCGTTCACCGCCCCCATCACCCTGCCCGGACTCGCTCTCGACCCGCAGTGGCATCGCCGCAGCGTGTTCTACGAGGTCATGGTGCGATCGTTCATGGATTCCAACGGCGACGGCATCGGCGACCTCGCCGGGCTGATCAGCAAGCTCGACTACCTGCAGTGGCTCGGCGTCGACGCCCTGTGGCTGCCGCCGTTCTTCCAGAGCCCGTTGCGCGACGGCGGCTACGACGTCGCCGACTACACCGCGGTGCTGCCCGAGTTCGGCACGGTCGAGCAGTTCCGCGAGCTCGTCACGAAGGCGCACGAGCGCAACATGCGCATCGTCATCGACCTCGTCATCAACCACACCTCCGACCAGCACCCCTGGTTCCAGGCGTCGAGGGAGGACCCGGAGGGGCCCTACGGCGACTACTACGTGTGGAGCGACACCGACGACAAGTACGAGAACGTGCGCATCATCTTCGTCGACACGGAAGAGTCGAACTGGGCCTTCGACCCCGTGCGCCGGCAGTTCTACTGGCACCGCTTCTTCTCGCACCAGCCCGATCTCAACTTCGAGAACCCGAAGGTGCACGACGAGATCTTCGACGTCGTGCGGTTCTGGGCCGACCTGGGCGTCGACGGCTTCCGCCTCGATGCCATCCCCTACCTCTACGAGTCCGAGGGCGGCTCAGGCGAGAGCGAGCCGCCGACCCACCACTTCATCGCGAAGCTGCGCACGATGATGGATCGCGAGTACCCCGGCCGCGTGCTCATCGCCGAGGCGAACCAGTGGCCGCACGAGGTCGCCGAGTTCTTCGGCACCGACGAGAGCCCCGAGTGCCACATGGCCTTCGACTTCCCCGTCATGCCGCGCATCTTCTACGCCCTGCGCTCGCAGCAGGCCACCGAGCTGCAGCGTCAGTTGAGCGAGGAGGTCGCGGCCCCCGAGGGCAGCGCTTGGGGCGTGTTCCTGCGCAACCACGACGAGCTCACGCTCGAGATGGTGAGCGAGGAGTACCGCCAGGCGATGTACGGCTGGTACGCCTACGACCCGCGCATGCGCGCCAACATCGGCATCCGCCGCCGGCTCGCGCCGCTGCTCGACAACTCGCGCGCCGAGCTCGAGCTCGCCCACGCGCTGCTGTTCAGCCTGCCCGGCAGCCCGTTCTTGTACTACGGCGACGAGATCGGCATGGGCGACAACATCTGGCTGCCCGATCGCGACAGCTCGCGCACGCCCATGCAGTGGACACCCGACCGCAACGCGGGCTTCTCGGGCGCCGACCCCGGCAAGCTCTACCTGCCCGTCGTGCAGTCGCTCGTGTACCACTACAACCAGATCAACGTCGAGAGCCAGCTCGCGCAGTCGCGCTCGCTCCTGCACTGGATCCGCAACGTGATCCACGTGCGCAAGGCACACCCGACGTTCGGTCTCGGCACGATGCGCGTGCTCGAGACCGACAACGAGTCGGTGCTCGCCTTCGTGCGCGAGTACGAGGGCACCGGCACGCACCTCGGCGACTCGCCCGAGCGCATCCTGTGCGTCTTCTCGTTCGCTCACAACCCGGTGTCGGCGCGCATCTCGGCGCCGGGGCTCGAGGGCGCCGAGCTGAGCGACCTGTTCGGCGGCGCGCCCTTCCCCGGGGTCGGCGCCGACGGCTCGGTGACGCTCACGATGGGCACGCAGAGCTTCTACTGGCTGCACGTCGGCGACTCCGGCGCGGCTGCCCCTGCCGTCGGAGCGCAGGCCTAGGCTGAGCCGCGTGACCCTGCTGCAGCGCGACCTCGCCGTCTTCGACCTCGAGACGACGGGGGTGGATGTTCGCACGGCGCGCATCGTGACCGCCTGCATCGCCGTGCTCGACCCGACGGGCGCTCTCGTGTCGCGCCGCGACTGGCTCGCCGACCCCGGCGTCGAGATCCCGGAGGGCGCTGCGGCGATCCACGGCATCACGACGGAGCGCGCGCGTGCCGAGGGCCGCCCGGCCGCCGAGGTCGTCGGCGAGATCGTCGCCGAGCTGCGGGCCCAGCTGGCTGCCGGGCTGCCTCTCGTCGTCTACAACGCCCCCTACGATCTGTCGCTGCTGCGGTTCGAGGCCGAGCGGCACGGCGTCGCGCCTCTCGTCGACCCGGCGCCCGTGATCGACCCGCTCGTGATCGACAAGGCCGTCGACCGCTACCGCAAGGGCAAGCGCACCCTGGAGGCCGCCGCCGCCCACTACGGCGTCGCGCTCGAGGGCGCGCACGACGCCGGGGTCGACGCGATCGCGGCCGGCCACGTCGCCCGCGCGATCGTCGAGGCGCACACCGCGAACGTGCCCGCGACGCTCGACGAACTGCATACCCAGCAGTCGGTGTGGCACGAGCAGCAGGCCAGCAGCTTCGAGGATTACATGCGCACCCAGCGCGACCAGCACTTCACGGCCGACCGCGGCTGGCCCGTGCGCGACTGACAGCGCCGAGCGCGCGACCAGTGCGCGCGAACGATGAAGGGCCCCGCCTTACCGGCGGGGCCCTTCATCGTGGTCAGTGGGTTACTGGCCGAAGTTCTTGAAGCGCTGGTTGAACTTCTCGACGCGACCGGCCGAGTCCATGATGCGCTGCTTACCCGTGTAGAACGGGTGCGAGGCCGACGAGATCTCGACGTCGATGACGGGGTAGGTCGCGCCATCGAGCTCGATGGTCTTGTCGCTCGTGACCGTCGAGCGGGTGAGGAAGGTCTCGCCCGAGGCCAGGTCGCGGAACACCACGGCGGCGTACTCGGGGTGGATGTCAGTCTTCATGAGCGGATTCCTTGGAAGTTTGCGGTGGGCGCGACAGGATCAGTGCGCAACGACGGGCCACCAGGCCCAACGGTCAAGAATAGCAGAGGCCGGGCGTGATCGAGAGGCTCAGGCGGCCCGCGCGGCGAAGCGGTCGCCGTCGCGCGTGACCACGAGGCCGAGACCGAAGGCCGCGGTGAGGTGCTCGCTCGTGATGACGTCGCCGAGAGGCCCGGCAGCCGCGATCGTACCGCCGCGCAGCAGCAGGCCGTGGGTGAAGCCCGCGGGGATCTCTTCGACGTGGTGCGTCACCATGACCATCGCGGGCGAGCGCGGCTCGCTCGCGTAGGCGCCGAGAAGCTGCAGCAGCTCTTCACGGGCGCCGAGGTCGAGGCTCGCGGCGGGCTCGTCGAGCAGCAGCAGCTCGGGGTCGGTCATGATGGCTCGCGCGATCTGCACGCGCTTCTGCTCACCGTCGCTCAACGTGCCGAAGAGGCGGTCTTCGAAACCGTCGAGGTGCCACTCGCGCAGCACGCGCTGCGCCCGGCGAACATCCACGTCGTCGTACTCCTCGTTCCAGCGGCCGGTGACCGAGTACGAGGCCGTCATGACGACGTCGAGCACGCGCTCATTGCCGGGGATGCGGCGCGCGAGCGCGGTGGAGGCGAAACCGATGCGCGGCCGCAGCTCGAACACGTCCGTCGACCCGAGCTGCTCGTCGAGCACCACGGCCCGGCCCGAGCTCGGGTGCAGGAACGAGGCCGCGACCTGCAGCATCGTCGTCTTGCCCGCGCCGTTCGGCCCGAGCACCACCCACCGCTGATCGGAGTGCACCTGCCAGGTGACATGGCTGAGGATGGCCGAGCCATCACGGGTCAGAGAGACGTCGTCGAACTCGAGAACACTGGCCATGGTCCCTCCAGCCTAGAGCACCGGCGCGGCGCCGATCAGAGCAGCAGGCCGCGGTAGAGCTCGGTCGTGCGCGCGGCGATGCGGTCCCACGAGAACATCTGCTCGGCGCGGGCGCGGCCCGCCGCACCCATCGCGAGGGCGGTGTCGCGGTCGCTCACCACCTCGGTGAGAGTGGCGGCGAGGTCGGCGATGAACCGCTCGGGGTCGAGCGGTGTTCCCGAGCCGTCGTGCACCTGGTCTATCGGCACGAGGCGACCGGTGACGCCGTCCTCCACCACCTCGGGGATGCCGCCCGTGTCGGTGCCCACGACCGCGACGCCGCACGCCATGGCCTCGAGGTTCACGATGCCGAGGGGCTCGTAGACGCTCGGGCAGACGAAGGTCGTCGCCGCCGACAGCACGGCCGAGAGCTCGAGGGGCGAGAGCATGCGCTCGATCCAGACGACCCCCGTGCGCTCGGTCTGCAGGGCCGCGACGCCGTTCTGCACCTCGCGCAAGATCTCGGGCGTATCGGGAGCACCCGCGCACAGCACGAGCTGCACCTCGGGAGGGAGCCGCCGTGCCGCCTGCAGCAGGTAGGGAAGGCCCTTCTGCCGCGTGATGCGCCCGACGAAGACGACGGCGGGCCGATCAGGGTCGATGCCGAGCGCGCGCACGGCGTCGTGGTCAATCGTGCGCTGCCAGCGCTCGAGATCGATGCCGTTGTGGATGACGCTCACTCGCGACTCGTCGATCTCGGGGTAGCAGCGCAGGATGTCGCGGCGCATGCCGTCGCTCACCGCGATCACGGCATCCGCCGACTCGAAGGCGGTCTTCTCGATCCAACGCGAGACGCGGTAGCCGCCGCCGAGCTGCTCGGCCTTCCACGGCCGCAGCGGCTCGAGACTGTGAGCGGTCACGACGTGCGGGATGCCGTGCAGCAGTTGCGCGAGATGCCCCGCGGCGTTCGCGTACCAGGTGTGGGAGTGCACGATGTCGGCTCCGTCCACGTCGTCAGCGATCGCGAGATCGACGCCGAGGGTCGCGAGAGCCGGATTCGCCGAGCTGAGCGTGCCGGGCACGAGGTAGGCGTGCGTGTCGGCCTCGTTGCGCGGGGCGCCGAAGCACCGCACGCGCACGTCGTGATCGTCACGGAGAGCGCGCACGAGCTCGGCGACGTGCACGCCGGCTCCCCCGTAGACCTCGGGCGGATACTCACGGCTGATCACGTCGACGCGCATGCGCATGACGCTAGTACAGCCGTGCCTCTATGTCGTCACGCGCCCCTCGCCTAGTGTGGGGCCATGTCGACTCCCAAGATCTTCGGAATCGTGCTCGCCGGCGGTGAGGGCAAGCGTCTCATGCCCCTCACCGTCGACCGGGCGAAGCCCGCCGTGCCCTTCGCGGGCGGCTACCGACTGATCGACTTCGCGCTCTCGAACCTCATCAACTCGGGCCTGCGGCAGCTCGTCGTGCTGACGCAGTACAAGAGCCACTCGCTCGACCGCCACGTCTCGCAGACCTGGCGGCTGAGCGGCATGCTCAACGCCTACGTCGCGTCGGTGCCCGCGCAGCAGCGCCTCGGCAAGCGCTGGTTCTCGGGCTCGGCCGACGCGATCCTGCAGAGCCTCAACCTCATCCGCGACGAGAAGCCCGACATCGTCGTCGTGGTCGGCGCCGACCACGTCTACCGCATGGACTTCCGGCAGATGATCGACGCCCACATCGCGAACGGCGCGGGGGTGACGGTCGCCGGCATCCGTCAACCGATCGGGCTCGCCGATCAGTTCGGGGTCATCGAGACAGACCCGGCGAACCCCCAGCGCATCGCCGCGTTCCACGAGAAGCCGAAGAACGCGGCGGGCCTCGCGGATGCTCCGCACGAGGTGCTCGCCTCGATGGGCAACTACGTGTTCGACGCGGATGTGCTCGTCGACGCCGTCACCCGCGACGGGGAGGACCCCGAGAGCGACCACGACATGGGCGGCGACATCGTGCCGGCCTTCGTGCGCGAGGGCAAGGCCTTCGTCTACGACCTCAACCTCAACGAGGTGCCCGGCTCGACCGAGCGCGACCGCTTCTACTGGCGTGATGTGGGCACGATCGAGTCGTTCTTCGACGCACACCAAGACCTCATCTCGGCATTGCCGGTGTTCAACCTGTACAACACCGAGTGGCCGATCTACTCTCAGCAGCTCAACTCGCCGCCCGCCAAGTTCGTGCGCGACGCCGCCGGCGTGACCGGAAACGTCGTCGACTCGATCGTCTCGCTCGGCACCGTGATCTCGGGCTCGCAGATCGAGCGCAGCGTGCTCGGCCCGTGGGTCACGATCGAGTCGGCGACCGTGACCGACACCGTCGTGTTCGAGCGCACCGTCATCGGCGCGGGCGCCGTCGTTCGCCGGGCTATTCTCGACAAGGAGGTCGTCGTGGCCCCCGGCGCGCAGGTCGGCGTCGACCACGACGCCGACCGCGCTCGCGGCCTCACGGTCACCGAGACGGGAATCGTGGTCGCCGGCAAGGGCGTCCGCATCGAGTAGTGCGGCTGGGGCCGCCCCGAGCCGCGCAGGAGCATCCACGCCCATGGCCGCCGTTCTCGTCGTGCTCGACGTCGACTCGACCCTCATCGAGCAGGAGGCGATCGAGCTGCTCGCCGACGAGGCCGGCTCGGGTGAGCGCGTCGCCGCGATCACCGCGCGCGCCATGGCCGGCGAGCTCGACTTCGTCGCATCGCTGGCCGAGCGCGTCGCGACTCTCTCGGGCCTCGACACGGGTGCTGTGCAGCGCGTCGGCTCCCGCATCACCCTGACCCCCGGCGCGCGCGAGCTCGTCACGGGTGTGCACGCCGCGGGGGGCCGCGTCGCCGTGGTCTCGGGCGGGTTCCACGAGCTGCTCGACCCGATCGCTGCCGACCTCGGGCTCGACGCCCACCGTGCGAACCGGCTGAGCGCGGCGAACGGACGGTTCACCGGCACGACCGACGGGCTCGTGATCGACGGGGTCGCCAAAGCGGATGCCCTGCGGGAGTGGGCGCACCGCTTCGACGTGCCCCTGCACCGCACGGTGGCCGTCGGCGACGGAGCCAACGATCTCGCCATGATGGCGACCGCGGGGCTCTCGATCGCGTTCGACGCCAAGCCGGTCGTGCGCACTGCCGCGCACGTGAGCCTGCCCGAGCGCGACCTGTCGGCCGTGCTCGCGGTGCTGGGGCTGCGCTAGAGGATCAGTGCCCCATGCCGAGGCCGCCGTCGACGGGGATGACGGCCCCGCTGATGTAGGCGGCATCGTCGCTCGCGAGCCAGGTCACGACGCGGGCGACCTCGAGCGGGGTTGCGAAACGGCCGGCCGGGATCGACTGCTGGTAGGCCTTCTGCTGGTCCTCCGGCAGTGCGGCGGTCATGTCGGTCTCGATGAAGCCGGGGGCGACGACATTGGCCGTGATCCCCCGTGCGCCGAGCTCTCGCGTGAGCGAGCGCGCCATGCCGACGAGCGCCGACTTCGACGCGCTGTAGTTGACCTGCCCGGCCGAGCCGTACAGTCCGACGACGCTCGAGATCAGGATGATGCGGCCGAACCGTGCCTTGAGCATCCCCTTCGATGCCCGCTTGACCGTGCGGAAGGCGCCCGTGAGGTTCGTGTCGATGACGTCGGTGAAGTCCTCCTCCGACATCCGCAGCAGCAGGGTGTCGCGCGTGATGCCGGCGTTCGCGACGACGACCTCGACCGGGCCCAGCTCGGCCTCGACGGTCGTGAAAGCGGCATCGATCGACGCGGCGTCGGTGACATCGGCGATCACGGTGAGAGCACCCTCCGGTCCTGACCCGGATCGGGCGGTGACCGCCACGCGATGGCCCTGGGCGACGAACTCCTCCGCGATCGAGAAGCCGATGCCGCGGTTGCCGCCGGTGATGAGAACAGTGCGCTGGGGGGTCATGGCTCCCCAGCATATGCGCAACGTCGCGGGCTACCATCGCGGTGTGCCGAAGCAGCAGACGAGCGCCATCACGAGCCTCCCGACGTCTCCCGACGACGAGCGCCGCGCCCGCATGATCAAGTACGCCGCCGCCATGGGGGTGCGCATGGTCTGCATCGGGGCGTGCTTCGTGACGCCCGGCTGGTGGATGCTCATCCCCGCGCTCGGCGCGATCGTGCTGCCCTACTTCGCCGTGATCGCCGCCAACACCGTCGTCAACACCGGTCGCACGGCGGTCGAGCGGCCGGGAGCCCTCCTCCCCTTCCGCGACGACCCCTCCTCGAGCGGTCGCGCGTGATCGACCTGCCCGGTTCGATCACGAGCACGCGGTGCTCGCGCGCGGGCTGCCGCGCGGCGGCGACGTGGGCCGTCAACTGGCGCAACCCGCGCATCCACACGCCGGATCGCGTCAAGGTGTGGCTCGCGTGCGATGAGCACCGCGACTACCTGTACGACTACGTCGACTCCCGGGGCTTCCCCGTGACGATCACCCCGGCCGGCGTGGTCGTCGAGCGGGTGCCTGAGCCGGGAGAATAGCTCGTCGTGAGCATCCTCTCGCTGGCCCTGACCCGCCGCTGGCTCGGCTGGCTCGCGTTCACGACCGCGTTCGCGGTCGTCTGCATCGGCCTCGCGCAATGGCAGTGGGCGCGTCGCGTCGAGGCCGTCGCCGAGATCCGCGTCGTCGCGCAGAACTGGGATGCGGCCCCCGTCGCCCTGCGCGAGGTGCTGCCGGGCGACCAGCCGCTCGGCGCCGAGGCCGAGTGGACGCCCGTCGTGCTCGAGGGCGAATACCTGCTCGACGAGCAGCTGCTCGTGCGCAACCGCCCGCTCACCGGGCGTCCGGGCTTCGAGGTGCTCACTCCGCTGCTGCTCGAGAGCGGCGAGGTGTTCATCGTCGACCGCGGCTGGGTACCGACGGGCGAGGCGCAAGACTCCCCTGATGCCGTGCCCGCCGCCCCGGCCGGAACGGTCGAGGTGATCGTGCGCCTCAAGCCCGGCGAGCCGACGATCGCCGGTCGCGGCGCTCCCGAGGGCCAGATCGCGACCATCCACCTGCCCGAACTGGCCGAGCGCGTCGAGGGCGGACCCGTCATCACGGGCGCCTACGGGCTGCTCGACTCCGAGTCTCCGGCGCCGATCGAGCGGCCCACGGCGGCGGTGCGCCCCGCGCCCGACGAGGGCCCCCACCTGAGCTACACCTTCCAGTGGTACCTCTTCGCGCTGCTCGGCTTCGTCGGCTACGGCTGGGCGCTGCGGCAGGAGCACCGCGGTCTCCTCGCAGAGCTGACGGGCGAGACCCCGCGGCCACGGGTGCGGAGACGCCCGAGCGACGACGAGGTCGAGGATGCGATCGTCGAGCGCCAGGCTGACGCGCGACGAGAGGGCGAACGGTCGGACGGTGAACGTCAGGCGAGCGAGATCAACTCGGCGTAGTCGGCCGTCCAGAGGTCTTCGACACCGTCGGGCATGATGAGCACGCGCTCGGGGTTGAGCGCCTCCACGGCTCCCTCGTCGTGGCTCACGAGCACGACAGCGCCCGAGTAGCTCGCCAGTGCTCCGAGGATCTCTTCGCGGCTCGCCGGGTCGAGGTTGTTGGTGGGCTCATCGAGCAGCAGCAGGTTGGCCTTCGAGACGACGAGCGTGGCGAGCGACAGGCGCGTCTTCTCGCCGCCCGACAGCACCCCGGCGGGCTTCTGCACGTCGTCGCCGACGAACAGGAACGAGCCCAGCACGCTGCGCGCCTCGCGCTCGGTGATCGCTTCGCTCGCGCTCATCATGTTCTCGAGCACGCTGCGCGTGACGTCGAGTGTCTCGTGCTCTTGCGCGTAGTACCCCACGCGCAGGCCGTGACCAGGTTCGATGGCGCCCGTATCGGGAGCATCCACGCCCGCGAGAATGCGCAGCAGCGTCGTCTTGCCGGCGCCGTTCAGGCCCAGGATGACCACTTTCGAACCGCGGTCGACCGCGAGGTCGACCGCAGTGAAGATCTCGAGCGAGCCGTAGCTCTTCGAAAGGTTGTGGGCCTGCAGCGGAGTCTTGCCGACGGGCGCCGGCTCGGGAAACCGCAGCTTCGCGACGCGGTCGACCACGCGCACGTCGTCGAGCCCTGCGAGCATCTTCTCGGCACGCGCCACCATCTGGTGCGAGGCTGCGGCCTTCGAGGCCTTGGCCCCGAACTTGGCGGCCTGCAGCTGCAACGAGGTGGCCTTCTTCTCGACGTTGACGCGCTCCTTCTTGCGGCGTTCCTCATCGGCTTCGCGCTGCCGCAGGTAGTGCTTCCAGCCCATGTTGTAGATGTCGATGACCGTGCGATTGGCGTCGAGGTAGAAGACGCGGTTCACCGTCTCCTCGACGAGGTGCACATCGTGGCTGATCACGATGAACCCGCCCTGGTAGGCCTTGAGGAACTCGCGCAGCCACACGACCGAGTCGGCATCGAGGTGGTTGGTGGGCTCGTCGAGGATCATCGTCTCGGCATCGCTGAACAGGATGCGGGCGAGCTCGATGCGGCGCCGCTGGCCGCCCGAGAGCGTGCTGAGCGGCTGGGCGAGGATGCGGTCGGGAAGACTCAGGTTGCTCGCGATGGCAGCCGCCTCCGCTTCCGCGGCATAGCCGCCGAGCGCGTGGAACCGGTCGGTGAGCCGCCCGTACTGCGCCATGGCCTTCTCGGCCACCGTCGGGTCGCTGCTGCCCATCTCGATCGTGGCGCGCTCCATGTCGATGACGATCTGGCCGAGGCCTCGCGCGTCGAGGATGCGGGTGCGGGCGAGCTGCTCGGGGTCGCCCGCGCGCGGGTCTTGCGGCAGATAGCCGATCTCGCCCGTCCGGGTGATCGTGCCGCCGGTCGGCTGCCCCTCGCCCGCCAGTGCGCGGGTCATGGTGGTCTTGCCCGCGCCGTTGCGCCCGACCAGCCCGACCTTGTCGCCCTTGTCGACGCGGAACGACACGTTCTCCATGAGCAGGCGCGCCCCGACGCGAATCTCGAGGTCTTGCACAGCGAGCACAGCGAACGTCCGTTTCTTTGGTGGGATTCGACCACCCCGACGACGGGGGGCCAGCCCGATAGTCTAACCCTGTCCCCCGCACCCGACTTCTCGTGAGGAAGCCCCCGTGTCGATCGCCACCACTCCCCTCGTCCGCCCCACGCTCGTCGACCGCGTCGTCACGCGCACGTGGGCCAGCGACGCCGCGCTCGTCATCGCCGGTACCGCGCTCGTCGCGGTGCTCGCCCAGGTGGCGATCCCGCTGTGGCCGGTTCCGATCACCGGTCAGACGCTCGCAGTGCTGCTCGTCGGCGCTGGGCTCGGCGCCGTGCGCGGTGCGGCCTCGCTCTCGCTCTACGCGCTGCTCGGTGCCATCGGGTTGCCGATCTACAGCGAAGCCTCGTCTGGCTGGTCGGTACTGCTCGGCCCCACGGGCGGCTACATCATCGGCTTCATCGCCTCGGCCGCGATCGTCGGCTGGGCTGCCGAACGGTCGTGGGACCGCGGCTGGTACAAGCCGATCATCACCTTCATCGGCGGCTCGCTCGTCGTCTTCGCCTTCGGTCTCCCCTGGCTCGCGGTCTCGTTGGGCCAGCTCGGTTTCCCGAACGACCTGCAGTCGGTGCTCGTGGCGGGCTTCTACCCGTTCATCATCGGCGGGCTCATCAAGGCCGCCATCGCCGCGGCACTGCTGCCGGCCCTGTGGGCCGCGGCCGAGCGCTCTCAGCGCGGCAAGTAGCGCACGCGCGACGAAGGGCCCCTGCCTGATGGCCGGGGCCATTCCTCGTTGAGGCTCTCAGATCGAGAAGCCCAGCGCTCTCATCATGTCGCGACCGTCGTCGGTGATGCGCTCGGGCCCCCACGGCGGCATCCAGACCCAGTTGATGCGGAACTGCTCGACGATGCCGTCGAGCGAGTTGGCGATCGACTCCTCGATCACATCGGTGAGCGGGCATCCGGCCGAGGTGAGCGTCATCGAGATGATGAGCGCGTTGCTCTCCTCGTCCCAGGCGAGGTCGTAGACGAGGCCCAGGTCGACGATGTTGACGCCGAGCTCGGGGTCGACGACATCTTTCAGTCCTTCTTCGACCTGGTCGAAGAGCTTCGGCTCGAGTGCGGTGGGCATGCGTCTAGCCTACGGTCGAGCCGGTCAGGTAGCGGTCGTAGCCCTCGTTCTCGAGGCGCTCGGCCAGCTCGGGCCCGCCCTCCTCGGCGACGCGGCCGTCGACGAAGACGTGCACGAAGTCGGGGGTGATGTACCGCAGGATGCGTGTGTAGTGGGTGATGAGCAGCACGCCGAGACCGGTGTTCTCCTTGACGCGGTTGACGCCCTCCGACACGATCTTGAGCGCGTCGACGTCGAGGCCGGAGTCGGTCTCGTCGAGCACCGCGATGGTCGGCTTGAGCAGCTCGAGCTGCACGATCTCGTGCCGCTTCTTCTCGCCGCCCGAGAAGCCCCCGTTGACGTTGCGCTCGGCGAACGACGAGTCCATGCGCAGGGCCTCCATCGAGCCGCGCAGGTCTTTGATCCACGAGCGCAGCGGCGGTGCTTCGCCGTCGAGCGCGGTCTTCGCCGTGCGCAGGAAGTTCGAGACGGTCACACCGGGGATCTCGACGGGGTACTGCATGGCGAGGAAGAGGCCCGCGCGAGCGCGCTCGTCGATGCTCATCGCGAGCACATCGGCACCGTCGAGCGTGATCGTTCCGCTGTCGACGGTGTACCGGGGATGCCCGGCGATCGTGTACGCGAGCGTCGACTTGCCCGAGCCGTTCGGACCCATGATGGCGTGCGTCTCGCCCGACTTGATGGTCAGGTTGACGCCGCGCAGGATCTGCTTGGCACCCTGATCGGTCTGGATGCTGACGTGCAGGTCGCGGATCTCAAGAGTGGTCATTGTGCGGTTCTTCCTTAGGAGGCGGTCGCCGGGTCGGCGATGTTCTGGGCCACATCGACGAGCACGTCGGTGCCCTCGATCGTCACGGCGTAGACGGGAACCGGCTCGTAGGCCGGGAAGTTGCGGGGCTTGCCGGTGTCGAGAGCGAACTTCGAGCCGTGCGCCCAGCATTCGATCGCGTCGTCTTCGACGAAGCCCTCGCTCAGCGAGATCTCACCGTGCGTGCAGGTGTCGCCGAGAGCGTGCACGGTACCGGAGGAGTCCATCACGACGGCGACAGGAGTGCCGTCGACGACGACCTTCTTGGCCGAGGCGGGGCTGAGCTCATCGAGAGCGCAGACGCGGGTCGCGGTCATCTCACACCACCTCCACGGCGTCGAGCTCGGCCTCGATCGCGGCGATCAGCCGCTGCTCGAGCTCGGGCGCGCCGATCTTCTGCACCACGTCGATGAGGAATCCGAGCACCACGAGGCGCCGGGCCTCCTGCTCGTCGATGCCGCGCGACCGCAGGTAGAAGAGCTGCTCGTCGTCGAACCGGCCGGTGGCGCTCGCGTGCCCGGCACCGGCGATGTCGCCCGTCTCGATCTCGAGATTGGGGATGGAGTCGGCGCGCGTGCCGTCGCTCAGCACCAGGTTGCGGTTCTGCTCGTACGAGTCGGTGCCCGTCGCGTCGCGGCCGATGAGCACGTCGCCCACCCAGACGGTGCGCGCACCGGCGCCGTTGAGCGCTCCCTTGTAGGTCACGCGGCTGATCGTCTGCGGCGCGATGTGGTGCACGTAGACGCGCTGCTCGAGGTGCTGGCCGGCGTCGGCGAAGTACAGGCCGAGCAGCTGCCCGTCGGCACCGGCCCCGGCGAGGTGAACGGAGGGGTTCACGCGCACGATGGCCCCGCCGAGCGAGACGGCCACGTGCTTGAGCCGTGCATCCTTGTCGACCCGGGCGAACTGGCTCGAGAGGTGCACCGACTCGTCGTCCCACTCCTGCAGGCTCACCACGGTGAGGTCGCTGCCCGCTTGGGCCACGATCTCGACGTTCTCGCTCAAGCGGGCGCTGCCGCGGTTGTCGATGACGACGAGGCCGCGCGCGTGCGGCGCGGCGGTGATCACGGTATGGGCAGCGCGGGGGGCGCGATCGGTTCCGGTGCGGTCGATCGTGATCGAGACGTGCTCTTCGCTCGTGAGCGTCACGGCGAGGGCCTTCGCGGTACTCGACCAGGCGTTCGCCGCGGCGCGCTCTTCAGCGAGGCCGGCCGAGCCGACGCGGGCGTCGTCGAGCCCGATCCACTCGACGCTCACGCCCGGCGCGGTCGACACCTCGGCAGGGAACGCCGAGCCGTCGAGTTCGCCGTCGATGAGGTCGCGGATTTTCTCGACGGGCGTGAGCTTCCATTCGAGCTCGCGCCCGGTGACGGCCGGGAAGTCGTCGTGCGCGGCGGACGAGAAGCGTTCGTTGCGCGTCTGAACCGGCACGGGAGAACCCGGGCCGTGAGCGTGCTGCTGGGTCTCGATCGTCGGTGCGTGCGGTGCGGGGGCGGAACTCATCTAGCCGACGCTGCCTTCCATGCTCATCTCGATGAGCTTGTTCAGCTCGAGGGCGTACTCCATGGGCAGCTCGCGCGCGATCGGCTCGATGAACCCGCGCACGATCATGGCCATGGCCTCGTCTTCGGGCAGGCCGCGCGACTGCAGGTAGAACAGCTGCTCCTCGCTCACGCGCGAGACCGTGGCCTCGTGGCCGAGCTGCACGTCATCGACGCGGATGTCAATCGCCGGGTAGGTATCGGAGCGCGAGATCGTGTCGACGAGCAGGGCGTCGCAGCGCACCGTGTTGGCGGAGTGGTGGGCGTTCGCATCGACACGCACCTCACCCCGGTAGCCGGCTCGTCCGCCACCGCGAGCGATCGACTTCGAGACGATCGATGACGTCGTGTAGGGCGCCATGTGGATCATCTTCGCGCCGGCATCCTGGTGCTGACCGGGGCCCGCGAACGCGACCGAGAGCGTCTCGCCCTTGGCGTGCTCGCCCATGAGGAAGATCGAGGGGTACTTCATCGTCACCTTCGAGCCGATGTTGCCGTCGATCCACTCCATGGTGGCGCCCTCGTGCGCGACCGCGCGCTTGGTCACGAGGTTGTAGACGTTGTTCGACCAGTTCTGAATGGTCGTGTACCGCACACGCGCGTTCTTCTTGACGATGATCTCGACGACGGCCGAGTGCAGCGAGTCGCTCTTGTAGATCGGCGCCGTGCAGCCTTCGATGTAGTGCACGTACGAGCCCTCGTCGGCGATGATGAGCGTGCGCTCGAACTGGCCCATGTTCTCGGTGTTGATGCGGAAATAGGCCTGCAGCGGAATCTCGACGTGCACGCCCGGCGGCACGTACACGAACGACCCGCCCGACCAGACGGCCGTGTTGAGCGCGGCGAACTTGTTGTCGCCGGCGGGGATCACCGTGCCGAAGTACTCGGTGAAGAATTCGGGATGCTCGCGCAGCGCCGTGTCGGTGTCCATGAAGATGACGCCCTGGGCCTCGAGGTCTTCGCGGATCTGGTGGTACACGACCTCTGACTCGTACTGCGCGGCGACGCCCGCGACGAGACGCTGGCGCTCGGCCTCGGGGATTCCGAGCTTCTCGTAGGTGTTCTTGATCTCCTCCGGAAGCTCCTCCCACGTGGTGGCCTGCTTCTCGGTGGAGCGCACGAAGTACTTGATGTTGTCGAAGTCGATACCCGACAGGTCTGCCCCCCACAGCGGCATGGGCTTCTGGCCGAAGAGCTTGAGGCCCTTCAGGCGAAGGTCGAGCATCCACTGCGGTTCGTCTTTGAGCGCCGAGATGTTGCGCACCACGCTGTCGTCGATGCCCCGTCGCGCGGTCGCGCCAGCGGTGTCGGAGTCGGACCAGCCGAATTCGTACTGGCCGAGCCCTTCGAGCTCCGGTCGGTCGATGAGCACGTCAGACATGCGTTTCCTCTTCTCTCTTCCGAACCCAACCGAGATCGGGACGGGGACATTCCGTGGACATCCTGCGGTGCGGCGACCTTCGGCAGACGCTCATCGAGCGTGAATACACTGTGGCCGAACGAGATGTCGTGAGCTCGAGCCGCCCAGCAACCCCAACGATGCGTGGCTCGCGGTCGACACTGACTGATGAGCTTCGACGATTCTATCGTGCGCAGCCTGAAAGAGGAGGAAGCAGACCGTGAATCGGCTGTGGCAGGCGCTGGTCGGAATCGCTCGGCGGGTCGTCGGGTGGCTGCCCACCACGGTCGACCGCCGGGTCCGCGTGATCGCGTGGGCGTCGCTCGTGAGCCAGACCCTCATCGTCGGCACCGGCGGGGCCGTGCGCCTCACGGGCTCGGGCCTCGGATGCCCGACCTGGCCGCGCTGCACGGAGGACTCGTTCGTCGCGACGCCCGAGATGGGCATCCACGGCATCGTCGAGTTCGGCAACAGGCTGCTGACCTTCGTGCTCGTCATCATCGCGATCCTCGCCTTCCTGTTCGTCGTGCGGATGCGGCGCGAGCGCCCCGAGCTGCTGCGCCTCACGATCGCTCTCGGACTCGGTATCCCCGCTCAGGCGGTGATCGGCGGCATCACGGTCCTCACCCAGCTCAACCCGTGGGTCGTCGGCTTCCACTTCGTGGTGTCGGCGGTGCTCGTGGCGCTCGCGGTCGTCTTCGTGCATCGCGTCTACCGCGGGCGCACGACGGGCGAGCTCGCTGTGCCGCCCGCGGTGCGCGCTCTCGCGCTCGCGACGGCGCTCGGCGCCTGGGTGACGGTGCTCGTCGGCATCGTCGTGACCGGCTCGGGCCCGCACGCAGGAGACGGCGGTGCGGCTCGCAACGGACTCGACAGCGAACTGCTGCAGCACGTGCACTCGTGGCCCGCCTACCTCACGGTCGGCCTGAGCGTCGTGCTGCTCATCACCGCGATCCGCATCGGACGTGCTCCTCTCCGCCGCGCCGCGACGGGTCTCGTCGCGGTCGAGGTCGCGCAGATCGTCGTCGGCATCGCACAGGCGCGGCTGGGGCTTCCCGAGCTGCTCGTGGGCATCCACATGGTGCTCGCGTGCGTGCTCATCGCTCTCGTGACGCTCTGCCTCCTCGCCCTTCGACGCAGCGAGAGCGAGCCGGCCGCAACGGCGTCGCCCGCCGAGCTCGCCGGGGTCGCGCGCTAGAAGGGCAGCAGCGGGTCGATGCCCACGGCCACGAAGAGCAGCGTGAGGTACGTGATGCTCGCGTGGAACACGCGCATGGGGGCCGCCTCGAGTCCGCGCGCCGCACGCCCGTACAGTCGGTGGCTCTCGATGATGAACCACCCTCCCGACAGCAGCGCGACGGCGGTGTACAGCGCCCCCATCGGCGCGATGGGGATGAGCAGGAGCGAGGCCACGACGGTCGCCCACGCGTACAGCACGACCTGCACGCCGACCGTGGCGCGGTCTCGCATGACGGCGAGCATGGGCACGTCGGCGGCCGCGTAGTCGTCGCGGTACTTCATCGACAACGGCCAGTAGTGCGGCGGGGTCCAGAGGAACACCACGAGGAACAGGATGAACGGCGGCCAGTCGAGCGACCCGGTCACCGCCGTCCAGCCGATCAGCACGGGGAAGCAGCCGGCGATGCCGCCCCAGATGATGTTCTGCTCGGTGCGGCGCTTGAGCACGAGCGTGTAGATCACGACGTAGAAGAGGATCGCCGCGAGCGACAGCGACGCGGCGAGCCAGTTGGTGGTGAGGCCGAGCCAGACGATCGAGACCACGCCGATCGCATAGGCGAAGACGAGCGCGGCCCGGTCGGAGACCTCGCCCGTGACGAGCGGGCGGTTCTGCGTGCGGTTCATGAGGCGGTCGATGTCGCGGTCGATGTACATGTTGAACGCGCCCGCCGAGCCGGCCGAGAGCGCGCCTCCGACGAGGGTGGCCAGGACGAGCCAGATGCTCGGCAGGCCGTCGGCCGCGAGGATCATGACGGGTGCCGTCGTCACGAGCAGCAGCTCGATGACACGCGGCTTGGTCAGGGCGATGTAGGCCGAGAGGGTGCGGCGGATGCTTCGCGGTCGCGTCGAGACGGCGTGATCGAGAGCGGTATCCATGGCTCCTTCTTCGTGGCGCGGGATCGCGGCCAGTCTACGGGAGCCTTCGTGAGCGGACGCCCAGCGCACCCGCCACGGCATACGACCCTCTCTATACTGGCGAGGGCCGCCGACGCCCCGCACGATGACGTTCGTGCGGGGTCACGAGACGCCCGAATCCGTCTGAAGAAGGGGCAGTACCCACGCCATGACCGACCTGACCTGGGACGACCTGGACCGCCGCGCCGTCGATACCGCCCGCCTCCTCGCCGCCGACGCCGTCGAGAAGGTCGGCAACGGCCACCCCGGCACCGCCATGTCGCTCGCGCCCGTCGCCTACCTCCTGCACCAGAAGATCATGCAGCACGACCCGAGCGACCCGCACTGGCTCGGACGCGACCGCTTCATCCTCTCGGCGGGTCACAGCTCGCTCACGCAGTACGTGCAGCTCTACCTGGGCGGTTACGGTCTCGAGCTCGACGACCTCAAAGCGCTGCGCACGTGGGGCTCGAAGACCCCCGGGCACCCGGAGTACGGTCACACCGACGGTGTCGAGATCACCACGGGGCCGCTGGGTCAGGGCCTCGCCTCGGCCGTGGGCTTCGCCTACGCTGCCCGGTTCGAGCGCGGCCTCCTCGATCCCGAGACCCCGGCCGGCGAGAGCGTCTTCGACCACCACGTCTACGTGATCGCCGGCGACGGCGACATCCAGGAGGGCGTGACGAGCGAGGCGGGGTCGCTCGCGGGCCACCAGCAGCTCGGCAACCTCATCGCGATCTACGACTCCAACCAGATCTCGATCGAGGACGACACGAACATCGCGTTCACGGAGGACGTCGCGGCTCGATACGAGGCGTACGGCTGGCACGTGCAGGTCGTCGACTGGAAGAAGACCGGCGAGTACGTCGAAGACGTGCACGCCCTGCACGCCGCCCTCGCCGCCGCGAAGGCCGAGACCGCCCGCCCGAGCCTCGTGATCGTGAAGACGATCATCGGCTGGCCCGCGCCCACGAAGCAGAACACCGGCAAGATCCACGGCTCGGCTCTCGGTGGCGACGAGCTCGCCGCGACGAAGCGCGTCATGGGCTTCGACCCCGAGCAGCACTTCGCCGTGAGCGATGAGGTCATCGCGCACACCCGTCGTGCGGTCGACCGCGGTCACGAGCGTCGATCGGCCTGGAACACGCGGTTCGACGCGTGGGCCGCTGCGCATCCCGACAAGAAGACCCTGCTCGATCGCATGCTCGCGAGCGAGCTGCCCGCCGAGCTCGACGCGGCCCTGCCCGTGTTCGAGGGCGGCACGAGCGTGTCGACCCGCGCCGCCTCGGGCAAGGTCATCAATGCCATCGCGGGCGTGCTGCCCGAATTCTGGGGCGGCTCCGCCGACCTCGCCGAGTCGAACCTCACGACGATCACCGGCGGCGGCTCCTTCGCTCCGGCCGAGCACTCGACGCACGAGTGGACGGCGAACCCCTACGGCCGCGTGCTGCACTTCGGCATCCGCGAGCACGCGATGGGGGCGATCCTCAACGGCATCGCCCTGCACGGCCGCACGCGCGTGTTCGGCGGCACCTTCCTCATCTTCAGCGACTACATGCGCCCTGCCGTGCGGCTGGCGGCCCTCATGAACGTGCCCGTCACCTACGTGTGGACGCACGACTCGGTCGCCCTGGGTGAAGACGGCCCGACCCATCAGCCGATCGAGCAGCTCGCCTCGCTCC
The DNA here is from genome assembly GCA_964540305.1 of uncultured Microbacteriaceae bacterium. Lineage (GTDB taxonomy): Bacteria > Actinomycetota > Actinomycetes > Actinomycetales > Microbacteriaceae > Microcella. The sequence goes on from CAZILZ010000004.1 coordinate 75,079, forward strand.
GCGCGATCCCCGGGTTCTCGGTCGTGCGACCCGCCGACGCCAACGAGACGGCGCACGCCTGGAAGGCCGTGCTCGAGCGCCGCTCCCCCGCGGGCATCGCCCTCACGCGCCAGAACATCCCCGTGTTCGCGCGCGGCGCTTCTACGGCCTCGGGCGACGAGCTCGCCGCAGCCCACCAGGTGTCGAAGGGCGCCTACGTTCTCGCCGAGGCGGCGAACGGAGCGCCCGACGTCATCCTGCTGGCGAGCGGCTCCGAGGTCGCGGTGGCGATGGATGCTCGCACGCAGCTCGCGGAGCAGGGCATCCACGCACGCGTCGTGTCGGCGCCCTGCCTCGAGTGGTTCGACGAGCAGAGCGCCGAGTACCGCGAGTCGGTGCTGCCGGCGGCAGTGACCGCACGCGTGTCGGTCGAGGCGGGGCTCGCCCTGAGCTGGCACCGATACGTCGGCGATCGCGGCCGCTCGGTGTCGATCGAGCACTTCGGTGCCTCGGCCGACTACCAGACGCTCTTCCGCGAGTTCGGCATCACCCCCGAGGCGGTCGTCGCGGCCGCCCGCGACAGCATCGCCGCCCACTGAGCGACGCTCCCGGCTGCTCCACTTCTCTGTCCGCCACCACACACCACCCACGATTGAGGACACCATGAGTTCCACCCCCACTGCCCAGCTCAGCGATCTCGGCGTCAGCATCTGGCTCGACGACCTCTCCCGCGACCGCATCACGTCCGGTGGCCTGGCCGCGCTCATCACCGACCGCGATGTGGTCGGTGTCACCACGAACCCCACGATCTTCGCGGCGGCGCTCGCCACCGGCACGACCTACGACGCCCAGGTGCGCGAGCTCGCGGCTGCCGGAGCAGACGTGACCCGCGCGGTGTTCGAGATCACGACCGACGACGTCGCCGCGGCGAGCGACATCTTCGCCTCGGTGTACGGGGCGAGCGGCGGGAAAGACGGCCGTGTGTCGATCGAGGTCGAGCCGGGCCTCGCGCACGACGCCGCCGGTACCATCGCGCAGGCGCAGCAGCTGTGGAAGAAGGTCGGGCGCCCCAACGCCATGATCAAGATCCCCGCCACGGTCGAAGGCCTCGAGGCCATCACCGAGACCATCGGCGCCGGCATCAGCGTCAACGTCACGCTGATCTTCAGCCTCGAGCGCCACCGCGCCGTCATCGACGCCTACCTCGCAGGGCTCGAGAAGGCTCACGCCGCAGGCATCGATCTCTCGACCATCCACTCGGTCGCGTCGTTCTTCGTGTCGCGCGTCGACACCGAGATCGACAAGCGCCTCGTCGAGATCGGCACCCCCGAGGCTCTCGCCCTCAAGAGCAAGGCTGGCATCGCCAACGCCCGTCTCGCGTACGAGGTCTTCGAGCAGGCCTTCGCGGGCGATCGAGCGCGCACCCTGCTCGAGGCGGGCGCGAACGCTCAACGGCCGCTCTGGGCGTCGACCGGGGTGAAGGATCCGAGCCTGCCCGACACGCTGTACGTGACCGAGCTCGCTGTGGACCGCACGGTCAACACGATGCCCGAGAAGACCCTGCAGGCGACGTTCGACCACGGTGTCATCGCGGGCGACGCCGTCACGGGCAGCTACGACGAGGCTCGCGGCGTGCTCGCCGCGCTCGATGCGCTCGGAATCTCGTACGACGAGGTCACGGCGCTGCTCGAGAAGGAAGGCGTCGAGAAGTTCATCGTCAGCTGGAACGAGCTGCTCGATACGGTCAGCGCCGCACTCGAGGCGGCCCGATGAGCTTCACGGTCGCCGCACGCGGAGACGCGCAGGCCGCCATCGATCGGCACGTGCCCTTGCTCGTCGAGCAGCTCGTCGCGAGCCGCATCACGGCGGGCGACAGCACGCTGTGGGGCCCGGCCGCCGAGGCCGAGGCGAGCATCCGCCTCGGCTGGACCCAGGCCGTCTCCGTCTCGCGACCGCTCATCGCCGAGATCACCGACCTGCGCGAGCAGCTCACTGAGCGCGGCGTCACCCGCATCGTCCTGTGCGGCATGGGCGGCTCGTCGCTCGCTCCCGAGGTCATCACCCGCACGGCGGGCGTGCCGCTCGTCGTGCTCGACTCGACCGACCCCGGCCAGGTCGCGACCGCTCTCGGCGAGCACCTCGGGCACACGGCCGTCGTCGTCTCGTCGAAGTCGGGCTCGACGATCGAGACCGACAGCCAGAAGCGCAGCTTCGAGACGGCGTTTCGCTCGGCGGGAATCGACCCGGCAGAGCGCATCATCATCGTCACCGATCCCGGCTCGCCACTCGAGCAGGCTTCGCTCGCCGCTGGCTACCGCGTCTTCACGGCCGATCCGACGGTGGGCGGCCGCTACTCGGCCCTCACCGCCTTCGGGCTCGTGCCCTCGGGCCTCGCGGGCGTCGACCTGGATGCCCTCCTCGACGAGGCGGAGGCCGCGAGCCTGCCGCTCGCCGTCGACAGCGCGTCGAACCCGGGCCTGCAGCTCGGTGCTGCGCTGGCCGGCACCTCTCCCCTGCGCGACAAGCTCGTGATCGTCGCCGACGGCACGCACATCGTCGGGCTCGGCGACTGGGTCGAGCAGCTCGTGGCCGAGTCGACGGGCAAGGACGGCCGAGGCATCCTGCCCGTCGTCGTCGGTATCGATGCGCCCGAATTGACGAGCGGGGCTGACGACGTGCAGATCGTCCGCCTCGTGGCCGATGCGCGCGCGACGCGAGAGGTCGCCGACGGCGAGATCGAGATCTCCGGCTCGCTCGGCTCCCACCTCTTGACGTGGCAGTACGCCACCGCGGTCGCGGGCATGCTTCTCGGCATCAATCCTTTCGATCAGCCCGACGTCGAGTCGGCCAAGATCGCGGCGCGCGGGTTGCTCGACGCCCGGCCTGAGCCTCTCCCGGCGCAGTTCATCGACCACGGTGTCGAGGTCGTCGGCCCGTCGGGCGTGCTCGGCTCTGTGTCGACGGTCTCGGAGGCCGTGCGAGCACTCGAGGGCGCCCTACCGGCAGGCGGCTATGTCGCTATCCAGGCCTACCTCGATCGGCTCGCGCACCCCGAGCTCGAAGCGGTGCGGCACCTCGTCGCGGCGCGCACCGGTCGGCCCGTCACGTTCGGCTGGGGGCCGCGCTTCCTGCACTCCACCGGGCAGTACCACAAGGGCGGGCCCTCCTCGGGAGTCTTCCTGCAGGTCACGGGCGCACTCGACGACGATCTCGAGATCCCCGAGCGGCCGTTCACGTACGGCCAGCTCATCGCCGCGCAAGCCGCGGGAGACGCCGCGGTGCTCGCCGGCAAGGGGATGCCCGTCGTCACGCTGCGCGTCCGTGATGCCGACGGGATCGCCGCGATCATCGCCGCGGTCTCCTGATCCGCCCCGCCACCACGAGGAGAACCATGGCCCCGGCCGCCATCGCCCGCGACAGCAACCCGCTGCGGTCACCCGACGATCGTCGGCTGAACCGCATCGCCGGGCCGAGCGGGCTCATCATCTTCGGTGTGACGGGAGACCTGTCACGCAAGAAGCTCATGCCCGCCGTCTACGACCTCGCCAATCGAGGCCTGCTGCCCCCGGGCTTCGCCCTCGTCGGCTTCGCGCGCCGCGACTGGGCGACGCAAGACTTCGAGCAGGTCGTGCACGATGCCGTGAAGCAGTACGCACGCACACCCTTCCAGGAAGAGGTGTGGAAGCAGCTCGCCTCGGGCATCCGATTCGTCTCGGGCGACTTCGACGACGACGACGCGTTCGAGCGACTCTCGCAGACGCTCGGCGATCTCGATCGCGAGCGCGGCACGATGGGCAATCACGCGTTCTACCTGTCGATCCCGCCGAAGTCTTTTCCGCTCGTCACGGAGCAGCTGCGGCGCAGCGGCCTCGCCGAGGCCGAGGCCGGCGAGTGGCGCCGTGTCGTCATCGAGAAGCCGTTCGGCAGCGACCTGACGACGGCCCGCGAGCTCAACGATGTCGTCGAATCGGTGTTCCCTCCCGACTCGGTGTTCCGCATCGATCACTACCTGGGCAAGGAGACCGTCCAGAACATCCTGGCGCTGCGATTCGCGAACATGATGTACGAGCCGCTCTGGAACGCCCACTACGTCGATCACGTGCAGATCACCATGGCGGAAGACATCGGGGTCGGCGGTCGCGCCGGGTACTACGACGGCATCGGAGCCGCACGCGACGTCATCCAGAACCACCTCCTGCAGCTGCTCGCCCTCACGGCGATGGAGGAGCCCGTCTCGTTCGACGCGGCAGACCTGCGCGCCGAGAAGGAGAAGGTGCTCTCCGCTGTGCGGCTGCCGAAGGATCTCGCGACCGGGACCGCGCGCGGACAGTACGCCAGTGGCTGGCAGGGCGGCGAGTGGGTGCCCGGCTTCCTCGAGGAGGAGGGCATGAACCCCGACTCGGTCACCGAGACCTATGCGGCCATGCGGCTCGATATCAACACCCGTCGCTGGGCGGGCGTGCCGTTCTACCTGCGGGCGGGCAAGCGGCTCGGTCGCCGCGTCACCGAGATCGCCGTGGTCTTCAAGCGGGCACCGCAGTACCTCTTCGCCGAGGAGCAGACCTCGGCGCTCGGGCAGAACGCTCTCGTCATCCGGGTGCAGCCCGACGAGGGAGTGACCATCCGCTTCGGGTCGAAGGTTCCGGGCGCCGGCATGCAGGTGCGCGACGTGACGATGGACTTCGGCTACGGCCACGCCTTCACCGAGGCGAGCCCGGAGGCCTACGAGCGACTCATCCTCGACGTGCTGCTCGGCGACCCTCCGCTCTTCCCCCGGCACGAGGAGGTCGAGCTGAGTTGGAAGATCCTCGACCCGATCGAGGAGTTCTGGGCCACGCAGGGCGTGCCCGAGCAGTACGCGCCCGGCACCTGGGGCCCGCAATCGGCGGACGACCTGCTGGCGCGCGACGGACGAGTGTGGAGGCGCCCATGATCATCGACCTGCCCGACACGACCGCGAGCCAGGTGTCGAAGACCCTGGTCCGCATCCGCGATGAAGCCGGCGCCGTCGCGCTCGGTCGCGTGCTGACGCTCATCATCACGAGCGTGATCGGTGACGAGGAGGATGTCATCGCGGCCGCGAACGAGGCCTCGCGCGAGCATCCGATGCGCATCATCGTCGTGTCGACCGACGCGGTCTCCGCCACAGCTCGGCTCGATGCGGAGATCCGGGTCGGCGGCGATGCCGGAGCGAGCGAGGTCATCGTGCTGCGGGCGCACGGCGGAACCGCCACCGATCTGCGCGGGCTCGTCACCGGGCTGCTGCTGCCCGACGCCCCCGTCGTCTCCTGGTGGCCCGGCGAGTGCCCGGATGCCGTGTGCGACACCCCGCTCGGCCGCCTGGCTCAGCGTCGCATCACCGACTCGGCTTCGACCTCCGCGCCGCAGACGACTCTCGCCCGCATCGCAGCGGGCTACCGCCCGGGTGATACCGACTTCGCCTGGACCCGCCTCACGCTCTGGCGGGCGCAGCTCGCCGCCGCGCTCGACCAGCCCCCGTACGAGCCGATCACGCGCGTTCAGGTGTCGGGCGCCCCGGACAGCCCCTCGACGGCGCTGCTGGCGGCGTGGCTGGGCCTGCGGCTCGAGGTGCCGGTAGAGGTCGATGTGGCCGACGGCAACCCCTCGTCGGGCATCCACCGCATCGTGCTGCACCGTGCGAGCGGGGAGATCCGCCTCGAACGCACGCGGCCGGGTGTCGTCGAGCTGCGCCAGCCGGGTCAGCCGACCCACGAGCTCGCGCTGCCGCGGCGCGGCCTGCGCGAGTGCCTCGCCGAAGAACTGCGTAGGCTCGACCCTGACGACGAGTTCGGTGCCGTGCTCGCGAGCGGGTTCGGCACTGCGACCGCCGCCTGAACCCGGCGCGACAGCGCCACCCCCGCTCCAGAGAGGCTTCTTCCGTGACCACCAAACGCCGCGTGCTCGTGCACGCCGACCGGGCGGCACTGGCCGGCTCCGTCGCCGCCCGCTTCCTCACGAAGATGATCGACCTGCTCGATGAGCGCCCCGAGGTGCACATCGTGCTGACGGGTGGCAGTGTCGGCATCGATGTGCTCGCGGCCATCGCTGCCCATCCCGGCCGCGATCAGATCGATTGGGCCCGCGTGCACGTCTGGTGGGGTGACGAGCGCTGGGTGCCGACGGGGCACCCCGACCGCAACGAGCAGCAGGCCCACGACGCGCTCCTCGACCACATCGCGATTCCCGCGGCCAACGTGCACGCCTTCCCCGCCTCCGACGAAGGCCTCGACCTGGAGGCAGGTGCGGTGCGCTATCGCGATGAGCTTCTCGCGGCGGGCGACGGCGAGTTCCCGCCATTCGCGATCACCTTCCTCGGGGTCGGCCCCGACGGCCACATCGCGTCGCTCTTCCCCGAGCGTGAAGGCCCTAGGGTCGCCGACGCCGCTGTCATCGCCGTGCACGACTCCCCCAAGCCCCCGCCGGCCCGGCTCACGCTCACGCTTCCGCTCATCAACCGTTCGGAGCGCATCTGGCTGGTGCTCGCCGGAGCCGATAAGGCCGCCGCGCTCGGGCTGGCCCTCGCGGGCGCAGCAGTCGCCGATGTGCCCGTCGGTGGGGTGATCGGCACGAAGCGCACCGTCTTCTTCATCGACGAAGAAGCGTCGTCAGAGGTTCCCGAGTCGCTGATCGCGCCCACCAGCTACTGGACAGGCGCGATGGACCAGGCCGACTGGATGGTCGGCGAGGACTAGCCCTCGGGCGTCAGGAGCCGCCGCGGCGCTGGCGGAGCTTGAGAAGCGCCTCGTCGAGGATCTGTGCGGCTTCCTCGTCGGTGCGCCGCTCTTTCACGTAAGCGAGGTGAGTCTTGTACGGCTCGTTCTTCGCGACCTGCGGAGGGTTGTTCTTGTCGCGGCCGGCGGGGAGGCCGGTCGATGGCGAGTCGATCGTCTCGGGGATCTCCTCCTCGGGGAGGTTCGCCGCGAAGTGGCGCACCGTCTCGTTGCCCATCGCATCCCAGTACGAGATGGAGATGCGTTCGGCGTGGATGCCGCGGTCTTGCTCGCCCATAGGGCCAGAGCCCACGCGCGAACCGCGGATGGCGCTGCCGCCTGAGACCATGATGTGCTCCTTAGACCGCGTCGAAGCGCGTGATGAGACCGAGCACGACGATGGAGCTGACCCACACGAGGGCGAGGATGATCGTGATGCGGTTGAGGTTGCGCTCGGCGACGCCGGAGGCCCCGAGGTTGGAGGTGACGCCGCCGCCGAACATGTCGGAGAGCCCGCCGCCGCGACCGCGGTGCAGCAGGATCATGAGCGTCAGCAGAAGGCTCGTGATGCCCAGGATGACCTGGAGCACGACCTGAAGAATTTCCACGGATAGGACCTCTCGCGCGTTTCGAACAGTCTCCTACCCTACCGGACGGCGGGCGGAGCAGGGATCAGGCGGTACCGACGTGCTTCAGGAAGCGCGCGATGCTGGAGAACTCGTCGACGTCGAGGCTCGCGCCACCGACGAGCGCACCGTCGACATCCTTGTGCTTCATGAAGCCCGCGATGTTCGCGGCCTTGACCGATCCGCCGTAGAGGATGCGCGTGCGGGAGGCTGCCTCATCACCGAGCGACTCGGCGATCGCGGCGCGGAGGGCGGCGCATACCTGCTGCGCCTGCTCAGGAGTCGCCGCCTGGCCGGAGCCGATCGCCCAGACGGGCTCGTAGGCGACCACGATGTCGGCGTCGGCGGCAAGCGACTCGAGCACGACGCGCAGTTGCGCGACAGGCACTGCCGAGGGACCGTGCTGCTCGAGATCGTCGGCCGTCTCCCCCACGCACACGACCGGTACGAGGCCGTGGCGCAGCGCCGCGACGGTCTTCTCGGCCACGACCTGGTCGGTCTCGGCGTGGTACTGCCGACGCTCGCTGTGACCGATGATGACGTAGCGGCAATCGAGCGCTGAGAGGAACGCCCCCGAGATCTCGCCGGTGTAGGCACCGCTGTCGTGCACCGACAGGTCTTGGCCGCCGTAGCGAAGCTCGAGCTTGTCGGCCGACACGAGCGTCTGCACGCTGCGCAGATCGGTGAACGGGGGGAAGACCGCGACCTCGACCTGACCGTAGTCGTGCTTCGCGTCGCGCAGGCTCCAGGCGAGCTTCTGCACGAACGCGATCGACTGCAGGTGGTCGAGGTTCATCTTCCAGTTGCCCGCGATGAGCGGGGTGCGTGCTACTGCCATCCGAGGACCTCCAGGCCGGGGAGCTTCTTTCCCTCGAGGAACTCGAGGCTGGCGCCGCCTCCGGTGGAGACGTGGCCGAAATCGTCATCGGTGAACCCGAGGGCCCGCACCGCCGCGGCCGAGTCGCCGCCGCCGACGACGCCGAGCCCCGAGACGCGCGTGAGCGCTGCTGCGACGGCTCGAGTGCCCCCCGCGAAGGCGGGGAACTCGAAGACACCCATGGGGCCGTTCCAGAACACCGTCGTCGATGAGGCGACGAGCTCGGCGAACGCCGCCGCCGTGTCGGGGCCGATATCGAGCCCGATTCCGGATGCCCCTGCCGGGCCGTCCTCGAGGGCATCGGCCCGCTGCACCGTGTGCGGTGCGTCGGCGGCGAAGCGCTCGGCGACGACCACGTCGGTCGGCAGCACGATCTGCACGCCACGCTGCTCGGCCTCTGCGAGGTAGCCCCGCACGGTGTCGAGCTGGTCGGCCTCGAGAAGGCTCGCCCCGACCTTGTGGCCCTGCGCCGCGAGGAAGGTGAAGAGCATGCCGCCGCCGATCAGCAGGCGATCGACGCGCGGCAGCAGGTGCGCGATGACGCCCAGTTTGTCGCTCACCTTCGAGCCGCCGAGCACCACCGTGTACGGCCGCTCAGGGCGCTCGGTCAATCGATCGAGCACGTCGGTCTCGGCAGAGATGAGCGAGCCCGCAGCACTCGGCAGCGTGAGCGCCAGCTCGTAGACGCTCGCCTGCTTGCGATGCACGACCCCGAAGCCGTCGGAGACCATCGCGTCGCCGAAGCGAGCGAGCGCATCGGCGAAGGCCTGGCGCTCGCCGGCGTCTTTCGACGTCTCGCCGGGATGGAAGCGCAGGTTCTCGAGAACCGCGATGCCGCCGTCGGCGAGACCGGCCACCGCATCCGCAGCCGACTCGCCGATGGTGTCGCTCGCGAACGCCACGGGAGAGCCCAGGAGCTCGCTCAGACGTTGCGCAACCGGGCGAAGGCTGTACCGCTCGTCAGGGGCGCCGTCGGGGCGACCGAGGTGCGAGATCACGACGACCTTCGCGCCCCGGTGCATCAGGGCGTTGAGGGTGGGCAGCGACGCGCGGATGCGCCCATCATCGGTCACGACGCCGTCGGCGAGAGGCACGTTGAGATCGCACCGGACGATGACGCGCCGACCCGAGAGGTCGCCGAGGGATTCGATCGTACGCAGGGCCACGGAAGCTCTTCTCGTTGCCGGCGCGCCTAGAGGCGGGCGCCGACGTACTCGGTCAGGTCGACGAGGCGGTTCGAGTAGCCCCACTCGTTGTCGTACCAGGCCGAGACCTTGACGAGGGTTCCGCTGACGTTCGTGAGCTCAGCGTCGAAGATCGACGAGTGCGGGTTGAGCTGGATGTCGCTCGACACGATCGGGTCCTCCGTGTACTCGAGGTAGCCCTTGATGCGCCCCTGGTGGTCCGCCGCCTTGTAGGCCGCGTTGATCGCCTCGACCGTGAGGCCCTCGGTCTTCGTCACGATGGTGAGGTCGACGATCGAGCCCGTGGGCACGGGCACCCGGTACGAGGATCCGCTGAGCTTGCCCTGCAGCTCGGGGAGCACGAGGCCGATGGCCTTGGCGGCACCGGTCGACGCGGGAACGATGTTGATCGCCGCGCCGCGTGCACGGCGGAGGTCGCTGTGCGGCCCATCCTGGAGGTTCTGGTCGGCCGTGTAGGCGTGCGCCGTCATCATGAAGCCGCGCTCGATGCCGAAGGAGTCGTTGAAGACCTTGGCGAGAGGCGCGAGGCAGTTCGTCGTGCACGAGGCGTTCGAGATGATGACGTCGGTCGCGGGGTCGTACGACTCTTCGTTGACACCCATGACGATCGTCGCGTCGTCTCCCGTCGCAGGAGCCGAGATGAGGACCTTCTTCGCGCCGCCCGCGATGTGCTTCTTGGCATCCTCTGCCTTCGTGAAGCGGCCGGTCGACTCGATGACGATGTCGACGCCCAGGTCGCCCCACGGGAGGGCTGCCGGGTCGCGCTCTTCGAAGACGCGGATGCGGCGGCCACCGACGGTGATCGAGTCGCCGTCGTGCGAGACGTCGTGGGCGAGCACCCCGCCCACCGAGTCGTACTTCAGCAGGTGGGCGAGCGCTGCGTTGTCGGTGAGGTCGTTGACCGCGACGATCTCGAGGTCGCTGCCCTGGGCGAGAGCCGCCCTGAGGTAGTTGCGGCCGATGCGGCCGAATCCGTTGATGCCGACTTTCACGCTCACGGGATCTCCTGTTGCTCAGGCGCCCACGGGCGCCATTGGTGGTGGTAGAGGTGGTGGTGATGCAGGGGGAAAAGACGAAGGCCGGGGCATCAGCCCCGGCCACGACGCCTGTTACGACAGTAGCAGGAGCCCGTCAGTGTGCGAGCGTGCCGCCGCGAAGCGATCCGCCACGTTCTGCCAGTTGACGATGCTCCAGAACGCCTTCACGTAGTCGGCCTTGACGTTGACGTAGTCGAGGTAGAAGGCGTGCTCCCACATGTCGAGCTGCAGCAGCGGAACCGTGGTCTGCGCCGTGTTGCCCTGCTGGTCGAACAGCTGCTGGATGATGAGGCGTCGCCCGATCGGATCCCACGACAGCACACCCCAGCCCGAGCCCTGGATGCCCATCGAGGCCGCGGTGAAATGCGCGACGAACGCGTCGAACGATCCGAAGAACTCATCGATCGCCGCAGCGAGCTCGCCGGTGGGCTTGTCGCCGCCGTCGGGCGACAGGTTGGTCCAGAAGATGGAGTGGTTCACGTGACCACCCAGGTGGAAGGCAAGGTCCTTCTCCAGGCGGTTGATGTTCGCGAAGGTCGAGGTCGCGCGCGCCTCGGCCAGGGCGTCGAGCGCGCCGTTCGCACCCGCGACGTACGCCGCGTGGTGCTTCGAGTGGTGCAGCTCCATGATGCGAGCGCTGATGTGCGGCTCGAGGGCTGCGTAGTCGTAGCCGAGCTCGGGAAGCGTGTAGACGGGCATGGGAGCTGCTCTCTCCTCCTGGTAGGGCGTCCGGCCACCGAGACACCGGCGACCGCGCTGACGGGGGGTCAGTCTACCGAGGGCAACCGCGATCGAGCCCGCGGTGTTCCCGCGGGGGGAGGTCAGTCGAGATCGATGTCGGGCGGCAGGTTCGCATCAGTGCCCGGGATACCCAGCTCTTCGGCGCGCTTGTCGGCCATCGCGAGCAGTCGACGGATGCGGCCGGCGACGGCATCCTTCGTCATGGGCGGGTCGGCATGGTGGCCGAGCTCGTCGAGGCTCGAATCTCGGTGGTCGAGCCTCAGCTGACCGGCGTAGCGGAGGTGCTCGGGCAGGTCGTCGCCGAGGATCTCGAGAGCCCGCTCGACGCGCGCGCACGCCGCGACGGCCGCTTGCGCCGAGCGACGCAGGTTGGCGTCGTCGAAGTTCACGAGTCGGTTGGCGGTCGCCCGCACCTCACGGCGAGCGCGCAACGCCTCCCAGTCCGTGACGGTCGACTCGGCGCCCATGAGTCGGAGCATCTGGCTGATCTTCTCGCCGTCTCGGATGACCACCCGGTGAACACCGCGCACTTCGCGCGCCTTCGCCGAGATGCCGAGCCGCCCGGCGGCGCCGACGAGGGCCATGGCCGACTCGTTGCCCGGGCAGGTGATCTCGAGCGCTGCGGAACGCCCTGGGTCGGTGAGCGAGCCGTGGGCCAGGAACGCGCCGCGCCAGACCGCGGCGAGCTCGTCCTGCGAGCCGGTCGTGAGACGGTTCGGGAGGCCGCGCACAGGACGCCGCCGCGCATCCAGCAGCCCCGTCTGGCGGGCCAGGGTCTCACCGCCCTCCAGCACGCGCACGACGTACGCCGGGCTCTTCCGGATGCCGCCGGGCGACAGCATGGCGGCATCGCTGCGCATGCCGTACAGCTCGACGAGGTCTTTGCGCACACGGCGAGCGATGGCCGGTGTGTCGAGTTCGACCTCGACCGCGACGCGACCCGAGATGAGGTGCAGGCCGCCGGCGAACCGCAGGATCGTCGCGAGCTCGGCCGCACGCACCGTCGTCTTCGTGACCGCCAGCTGCGAGAGCTCGTGCTTCACATCAGCGGTCAACGCCACAGTGGTCGTCCTCTCGAGTCGTGCGGGTGCGGGGGTACGGCATTCGACCTTACTCGCGTCCGAGGTCGCGATGCTTCACGGTCACGCTCACCTCGGGGTGCACGTGCAGCCGATCGGCGAGCTCGCGGATGAGCGCGACCGAGCGGTGCTTGCCCCCTGTGCAGCCGATCGCGATGGTCGCGTGCCTCTTGTTCTCGCGCGCGTATCCGGCGAGCACGGGGCGCAGCATCGCCTCGAAAGCTGCGAGGAACTCGGTGGCGCCCTCCTGCGCGAGCACGTACTCGCTGACCGGCGCCTCGAGACCGGTGGCGGCCCGCAACTCCGGCTGCCAGAACGGATTCGGCAGGAACCGGGCGTCGGCCACGATGTCGGCGTCGGTCGGCGTGCCGTATTTGAACCCGAAGCTCTCGAGCGTGACCTTCACACCCGGACTGCCCTGCGGCGAGAACACCTCGGTGACGGTCGTCGCGAGCTGATGGATGTTGAACTCGGTCGTGTCGATGATGATGTCGGCGAGCTCGCGCACCTCGAGCATGCGCTCTCGCTCGCGCGCGATGCCATCGAGCAGCGTGCCGTCCTCCTGCAGGGGATGCGGCCGCCGCACCTGTTCGAAGCGGCGCACGAGCGCGGCATCCGTCGCCTCGAGGAAGACCACCCGTACGGTGTCGCGCGAGCGCAGCTCGGCGATAATCGCCGCGAGGTCGGCGAAGAGCTTGCCGCCGCGCACGTCGACCACGGCGGCGATGCGGGGCAGGGCGCTGCCCGGATGCACCGCAAGATCGACGAGGGGGCGCAGCATCTGCGGCGGCAGGTTGTCGACGACGTACCAGCCGAGGTCTTCGAGCGCGTTCGCGACGGTCGACCGCCCGGCGCCCGACATGCCGGTGACGATGAGCACATCGTGCGGAACGGTGTCGGGCATGGGTCCTCGAGGGTTGACCGGTCGGCGGACCTCAAGCCTAACCGTCGGAGCGCAGGGCCCGGTGTACCAGCTGGGCCGTCGCGGGGCCGATGCCGTCGACGGCGGTGAGGTCGTCGACGCTCGCCGCCCGGAGCCTCGCGACCGAGCCGAAGTGCTTGAGCAGCTCGGTCGTGCGCGCGGGGCCCAGCCCCGGGATGCTCGACAGCCGGGTGCGGATATCGCGTGACCGCGTCGTGCGCTGGTACCGCAGGGCGAAGCGGTGCGCCTCGTCGCGCAGGCGCTGCAGCAGGAACAGGGCGTCGGATGATCGGGGCAGGATGACGGGGAACTCGTTGTCGGGCAGCCAGACCTCTTCGAGGCGCTTGGCGATGCCGCACACCGCGATGTCGTCGAGCCCCTCGTCGCGCAGTGCGCGCGCCGCGGCGGCGACCTGCGGCTGGCCGCCATCGATCACGAGCAGGCCCGGGCGGTAGTGGAACGACTTGCGCGCCACCCCCTCGCCGGTGAGCGGATCGACCGTCGCGACCGGTGCGGCGGCGTCGTCGTGCAGGTAGGCGAGCCGTCGGCGGAGAACCTGGTAGACCGCATCGGTGTCGTCACGGGCATCCGCGATCGCGAACTTCCGATACTGGTCGGTGCGCGGGAGGCCGTCTTCGAAGACGACCATCGAGGCGACCGGGTTGCTGCCGCCGAAGTGCGAGACGTCGAAGCACTCGAGACGCAGCGGCGCCTCGGCCAGCCCGAGCGCCTCCTGGATGTCGGCGAGGGCTTGCGACCGCGCGGTGAAGTCGCCGCTGCGCCGTGTCTTGTACTGCACGAGCGCGCCGAGCGCGTTGGTCGCGACCGTCTCCGCGAGAGCCGCCTTCTCGCCGCGCTGCGCCGACTTCACGACCACGGCACCGCGCTCGCCCGCCTCTCGGCGCCTCTCGGTGAGCACGGTCTGCAGGGCGTGCACGTCATCGGGCACCGCGGGCACGATGACCTCGCGCGCGGGAGCCGCTGCCCCGTCGTAGGCGTTCTGCAGCACGGTGTCGACGAGTTCGGCCATCGTGACGTCGAGCTCGGTGTCGACCACCCAGCCCCGCACGCCTCGGATGCGCCCGCCCCGGACGAGGAAGAGCTGCACGGCCGCCGCGAGCTCGTCGTAGGCGATGCCGAAGACGTCGGCGTCGGTGTCGTCGTCGAGAACGACAGCGCTCTTCGCGAGCACGGTCTCGAGAGCGCCGATCTGATCGCGGATGCGGGCGGCCGATTCGTAGTCGAGCTCGCGCGCCGCCTCCGTCATCGCCGCGCGGAGCGCCCGGACGTAGGTGACGTCGTTGCCCGCCATGAACGAGGCGAAGTCGAGCGCGATGCTCCTGTGCTGCTCGGGCGTCACTCTGCCGACGCAGGGCGCGGCGCACTTGCCGATGTCACCGAGCAGGCACGGGCGGTTGGTCGCCTGCGCGCGCTTGTACGTGCTGTCGGAGCACGATCTCATCGGGAAAGCCTTGAGCATGAGGTCGACGGTCTCGCGCACCGCCCAGACCTTCGTGTACGGGCCGAAGTAGCGCGCGCCGGTGATGCCCCGCGTGCGCGTGACCATGACCCGAGGCACGCGATCCGCGAGCGTGATCGCCACGTAGGGGTAGGTCTTGTCGTCGCGGAACTTGACGTTGAACGGCGGCGCGAACTCCTTAATCCAGGTGTATTCGAGCGAGAGCGCCTCGAGCTCGCTGCCGACGACGGTCCACTCGACTCCTTGCGCGGTCGTGACCATCCGACGAGTGCGCTCATGCAGGCTGTGCAGGGGCTGGAAGTAGTTGCTCAACCGGCTGCGCAGGTTGTTCGCCTTGCCGACGTAGAGTACCCGCCCTGCCGAGTCGGTGAACCGGTAGACCCCCGGCTCTGTCGGAATCTCGCCCCGTTTCGGGCGCCATTCTTCTCGGGGCGCCATGTCAGCGCTTCGCGGCGCCGGTGGTCGGCGTCGCCGCGGCGTGGGCTGCGAGCAGCTCGCGCAGGAAGAAGCCCGTGTGGCTGGCCTCGACCGTCGCCAGATGCTCGGGGGTGCCCGTCGCGAGCACCTGCCCTCCCCCGGCACCGCCCTCGGGCCCGAGGTCGATGAGCCAGTCGGCCGCGCGGATCACGTCGAGGTTGTGCTCGATGACGATGACCGTGTTGCCCTTGTCGACGAGCCCGTTCAGCACGAGCAGCAGCTTGCGCACGTCTTCGAAGTGCAGGCCCGTCGTCGGCTCATCGAGCACGTAGACGCTGCGGCCGTTCGAGCGCTTCTGCAGCTCGGTCGCGAGCTTGACGCGCTGCGCCTCGCCCCCCGACAGCGTCGTCGCGCTCTGGCCGAGGCGCACATAGCCGAGCCCGACGTCGACGAGGGTCTTCAAGAATCGATGGATGGCCGAGATGGGCTCGAAGAAGTCTGCGGCCTCCTCGATCGGCATGTCGAGAACTTCGGCGATGTTCTTGCCCTTGTAGTGCACCGTGAGCGTGTCGCGGTTGTAGCGTGCCCCGTTGCACACCTCGCACGACACGTAGACGTCGGGCAAGAAGTTCATCTCGATCTTGATCGTGCCGTCGCCCGCGCAGTTCTCGCAGCGGCCGCCCTTGACGTTGAAGCTGAAGCGCCCCTGCAGGTATCCGCGGGCCTTGGCCTCGGTGGTTTCGGCGAACAAGGCGCGGATGCGGTCGAACACGCCCGTGTAGGTCGCGGGGTTCGAGCGCGGGGTACGGCCGATCGGCGCCTGGTCGACGTGCACGACCTTGTCGAGATGCTCGAGGCCTCGAACCCGCACGTGCTTGCCCGGAACCTGCCGGGCGCCGTTGAGCTTGTTGGCGAGCACCTTGTAGAGGATGTCGTTGACGAGCGACGACTTGCCCGAACCGCTCACCCCCGTGACGGCGACGAAGGCGCCGAGGGGGAACTCGACGGTGACGTCGCGCAGGTTGTTGGCCTTCGCGCCCTCGACGGTCAGCATGCGCGCGGGGTCGATCGGGCGTCGGGTCATGTGGTCGACGACCTGACGACGACCCGCCAAGTAGTCGCCAGTGATCGACGCGGGGTTCGCGATGAGGCCCGCGTACGAGCCCGAGTGCACGACGCGACCGCCGTGCTCCCCCGCCCCGGGTCCGATGTCGACGACCCAGTCGGCGGTGCGGATGGTGTCTTCGTCGTGCTCGACGACGATGAGCGTGTTGCCGAGGCTCTTGAGCTTGACGAGCGTGTCGATGAGGCGGCGGTTGTCGCGCTGGTGCAGACCGATAGACGGCTCGTCGAGCACGTAGAGGACGCCCGTGAGCCCCGAGCCGATCTGCGTGGCGAGGCGGATGCGCTGCGCCTCGCCGCCCGAGAGCGTGCCCGCGGCGCGCGCCATGCTGAGGTAGCCGAGCCCGACCTCGAGCAGGAACTCGAGCCGAGCGCGGATCTCGCGCAGGACGGCGGCGGCGATCGCGGCTTCGCGTTCGGTGAGAGTGATCGTCTGCATGAACGCGTAGGCGTCGAGCAGGCTGAGCTCGGAGACGGCGGAGATGCTGCGGCCATCGACGGTCACGGCGAGCACCTCCGGCTTGAGGCGGGCGCCGTCGCACTCGGGGCAGGGCACCTCCCGCAGGTACTCGGCGAATCGCTGCTGCGACCAGTCGCTGTCAGCCTCGGCGTACTTGCGCTCGATGTAGGGGATGACGCCCTCGAAGCCCGTGGAGTAGCTGACGTCGCGACCGTAGCGGTTGCGCCACTTGACGCGCACCTCGAAGTCGTTGCCCTGCAGGATGGCCTCCTGCGTGCTCTGCTCGAGCTCGCCCCAGGGCGTGTCGAGCGAGAAGTCGAGATCTCTGCCGAGGCCGGCGAGCAGCTTCTGGAAGTAGCTGTAGAGGCCCTTGCCCTGCTGGTTCCACGGCAGGATGACGCCGTCGTTGAGGCTCAGCGAAGGGTCGCCGACGAGCAGGTCGACATCGACCGCCATGCGCGTGCCGAGACCCGAGCACACCGGGCAGGCGCCGAACGGAGCGTTGAACGAGAAGGTGCGCGGCTCGATCTCAGTGAGCTGCAGCGGGTGGCGGTTCGGGCAGCTGAGGCGCTCGCTGAAAGTGCGCGTGCGGTCGGCGGCGCCAGCCTCGCGGTCGACGAAGTCGATCACGACGAGACCCTCGGTGAGCCCGAGCGCGGTCTCGAGCGAATCGGTGAGTCGAGTGAGCGACTCGTCGGTGGCGACGAGCCGGTCGACCACGACGGCGATGTCGTGCTTGACCTGCTTCTTGAGCTCGGGCGGCTCAGTGAGCTGCACGAGCTCACCGTCGACGACGGCGCGCGCGTATCCGGATGCGGCGAGCTCGCGGAAGAGGTCGACGAACTCGCCCTTCTTCTGACTCACGACGGGCGCGAGAACCTGGAACCTCGTGCCGGTCTCGAGCGTAATGAGCTCATCGGCGATCTGCTGCACCGTCTGGCGCTGGATGCGCTCGCCGCACACGGGGCAGTGAGGGATGCCGACGCGCGCCCAGAGCAGGCGCATGTAGTCGTAGATCTCGGTGATCGTGCCGACCGTCGAACGAGGGTTGCGGTTGGTCGACTTCTGGTCGATCGAGACCGCG
Source organism: uncultured Microbacteriaceae bacterium (assembly GCA_964540305.1). GTDB lineage: Bacteria > Actinomycetota > Actinomycetes > Actinomycetales > Microbacteriaceae > Microcella. The sequence goes on from CAZILZ010000004.1 coordinate 92,839, forward strand.
GGGCTGAGGCCCTCGATGAAGTCGACGTCGGGCCGATCGACCTGGCCGAGGAACTGCCGCGCGTAGGCCGACAGCGACTCGACGTAGCGACGCTGCCCCTCCGCGAAGATCGTGTCGAACGCGAGCGAGCTCTTCCCTGAGCCGGAGAGCCCGGTGAAGACGACTAGCGCGTCACGGGGAATCACCAGGTCGACATCGCGCAGGTTGTGCACGCGCGCGCCGCGCACGCTCAGATGGGGGGCTGATTCGAGGGGGGTCGCCGACACTCTCGTCATTCTAGGCGGGGCTCCCGACAGTCCCCCGTGCGCCGGCGGTGCGATGGACGGCCCGACCGGGGCTCATGGCGCGCTGGCCGCGATGCCGTCGATCGGGTACCGGGCGGCCACGTCGGCGGTCACGGTGCCGGCATAGGGCCACACGACCGCAGGAGGCGCCGGAGCGATCGTGCGCGCGACGATCCAGCTCGCCGCGGCGGAGTTCGTCGTGCTGAAGGCGAGCATCTGAGCCCGCGGATCGGCGTCGGCGAGGGCATCCGGCTCGACGTGCATGCGCACATCGGTCGTCGCGCCGGTCTCGACGATCTCGAACCCAAGGGCCGGGGTGAAGAGCTGCCGCAGGCCCTCGGGCGACATGCGCCAGAAGTCGTTCGGTTCGGCGTGGGTGGGCCACGCCCACGGCGCGTGGTGCAGGCTGTAACCGCCCAGCACGAGAACCGCCGCGCACGCTCGTGCGACCAGCCAGGGCGCCGCCACGTGCTCGAGCAGGCTGCCCGAGTAGACGATCGCCGCGCTCGCGGCGCCGAAGGTGCGATCGAGCTCGTGCACGTCCGCGACGACGTCGACGCCGGTACCGGGGTGGATGTCGACGCCGATCACCTCTCGACCGGGGAATCTCGCTCGGAGTCGTCGGTCATCCTCGATGCGTGCGGTGCGCACGCCGAGCGCGAGCACGGGGCCGGCCGGGGCGGCCGCGACGGCGTCGCGCACGGCATCGTGCCAGCCGCGACCCTCTTCCGCGCTCGGCACGATCGGCAGCGGATGCCGGGGCACGGGGATGACGCGGCGCACGATCCCGCTCCCGATGCGCGCGCTGAAGCACAGCTCGACGTCGGGAGGTCCGGGCAGGTAGACGGAGAATCCCGCAGACTCCATGGCGGGGTCTCCCCCGAAGAAGGCGGGCAGGTCGGTGCGGATCATGACCGCGGCCTCGGCGTGCCCGGAGCGGGTCTCGAGCCCGAGCTGCGACACCGGTCGACCACCATGGTGCGCCCATCCGCTCACCCGCGTGCCGTGGGCATCGCACCAGTAGACGTCGATGACGACCTCGAGCTCATCACTCTCGACGCTCGTGCGGGATACCGCAGTATCGCGCGACGCGGCGCGGCGGAAGAGGGGCACGAACCGAGGCTAGACCAGCAGGGGGCGCGCCTCAGCGCACGTGCCCGGCATCGACCATGCCGCGCAGGTCTTTCTTGAGGTCTTGCACCTCGTCGCGCAGTCTCGCCGCGAGCTCGAACTTCAACTCCTCGGCCGCCGTGAGCATCTGGGCAGTGAGGTCGGCGATGATCGACTCGAGCTCGGCGGCACCCTCCGCCGCGAGCCCCTCCCGCCGGATCGCCGGCGTCGCCGTGCGCTTGCCACCGCGACCCGCCTGCCGGCCGGCGAGCAGCTCCGCCGTGTCGGCACCCTCGCGCACGAGCTGGTCGGTGATGTCGGCGATCTTCTTGCGCAACGGGGTCGGGTCGATGCCGTGCTCAGCGTTGTACGCGATCTGCCGATCTCGACGGCGGGTCGTCTCGTCGATCGCCTTCGCCATCGACGGCGTCACGACGTCGGCGTACATGTGCACCTCGCCCGACACGTTGCGCGCGGCGCGGCCGATCGTCTGGATGAGGGAGGTCGCCGACCGCAGGAACCCTTCTTTGTCGGCATCGAGGATGGCGACGAGCGAGACCTCGGGGAGGTCGAGACCCTCGCGCAGCAGGTTGATGCCCACGAGCACGTCGTAGACGCCTTGGCGCAGTTCGCTCAGCAGTTCGACGCGCCGCAGGGTGTCGACGTCGGCATGCAGGTAGCGCACCCGCACCCCGGCCTCCGTGAGGAACTCGGTGAGCTCTTCGGCCATCTTCTTCGTGAGGGTCGTGACGAGCACCCGCTCGTTGACCTCGGTGCGCCGACGGATCTGCTCGAGCAGGTCGTCGATCTGCCCCTTGCTCGGCTTGACCACGATGCCCGGGTCGACGAGGCCCGTCGGGCGGATGATCTGCTCGACGACGGAATCGGTGATGCCGAGCTCGTACTTGCCGGGGGTGGCCGAGAGGTAGACCTTCTGCCCGGTGCGGTCGAGGAACTCCTCCCACCGGAGCGGGCGGTTGTCGAGCGCGCTCGGCAGCCGGAAGCCGTGCTCGACGAGCGTGCGCTTGCGCGAGGCGTCGCCCTCGTACATCGCGCCGATCTGAGGCACCGTGACGTGGCTCTCGTCGATCACCACGAGGAAGTCTTCGGGGAAGTAGTCGAGCAGGCAGTTCGGCGGCTCGCCCGGCGCACGGCCGTCGATGTGCCGCGAGTAGTTCTCGATGCCGTTGCAGAAGCCGATCTGCTCCATCATCTCGATGTCGAAGGTCGTGCGCATGCGCAGGCGCTGCGCCTCGAGCAGCTTGCCCTGGCGCTCGAGCTCGGCGAGCCGCAGCTCGAGCTCTTCTTTGATCGTGACGATCGCCCGCTGCATGGTGTCGGGCGACGCCGCGTAGTGGGTTGCCGGGAAGACGGATACGGCGTCGAGCGCGCGTACGACATCGCCCGTCAGCGGATGGAGCGCGTAGAGCGCTTCGACCTCGTCGCCGAACATCTCGATGCGGATGGCGAGCTCTTCGTACATCGGGATGATCTCGATCGTGTCGCCGCGAACCCGGAACTTGCCGCGCGAGAAGTCGATGTCGTTGCGCTGATACTGCATGCCCACGAACTTGCGGATGAGGACATCGCGCGGGATGCTCTGCCCGACCTGCAGCGCCACCATGGCCTCGAGGTACTCTTCGGCCGCGCCGAGGCCGTAGATGCAGGAGACCGTCGACACCACGACGACGTCGCGCCGGCTCAGCAGCGAGTTCGTGGTCGAGTGGCGAAGCCGCTCGACCTCGGCGTTGACCGAGCTGTCTTTCTCGATGAACGTATCGGTCTGCGGCACGTAGGCCTCGGGCTGGTAGTAGTCGTAGTACGAGACGAAGTACTCGATGGCGTTGTGCGGCATGAGATCACGGAACTCGGTCGCGAGCTGCGCGGCGAGAGTCTTGTTGTGGGCGAGCACGAGGGTGGGCCGCTGCACCTGCTCGATGAGCCAGGCCGTCGTGGCCGACTTGCCTGTACCGGTGGCGCCGAGCAGCACGATGTCGGTCTCGCCGGCGTTGATGCGCGCCGCGAGCTCGGCGATCGCCTGCGGCTGGTCCCCGCTCGGCGTGTAGTCGCTCACGACCTCGAAGGGCCGCACCGAGCGCGTGGGTTCCATCCCCCCAGCCTACGAGAGGGGGTCTGACACTCCGGTGTGACGGGCCCGCTCGGCGACGAGGCGCTCCCACAGCGCATCGACCTGCTCGAGGGTGTGCGCCATCGTGCCGCTCGTGTCGATGACGACATCGGCGGCAGCCAGGCGCTCCTCATCGCTCGCCTGTGCCGCAACGCGGTCGCGGGCGGATGCTCGGTCCATCCCGCGCAGCGCGACGAGTCGTTCGACCCGCACGTCGGTCGGCGCGTGCGCCACGACGACGACGGAGAACTCGTCGGCCGACCGAGCCTCGACGAGCAGCGGCACGTCGTAGACCACGATCGCGTCGGGGTCGTCGGTGCCGATCTGCGCGAGGCGCTCGCGATAGAGCCGCTGCACCGCGGGGTGCACGATCGCGTTGAGCGACGCCCGAGCCTCGGGGTCGGAGAACACCCGCGCACCGAGGGCGGGTCGGTCGAGCGATCCGTCGGGGGCGAGCACCGCATCCCCGAATCGTGCCCGGATCGCCGCGAGTGTTCGCGAGCCGGGGGCGACGGCCTCACGGGCCAGAAGATCGGCGTCGATGACGACTGCTCCGAGCGCCGCGAGCCGCGCGGCGACCGCTGACTTTCCCGCAGCGATACCGCCGGTGAGCCCGATCACATCCACGGCCCGACCCTATCCCGTCGACCCGCGGGCGAGCGGGTAGCATGACTCGCACGCGCCCCGATGGAGGTCTCCCGTGCTCGAACTGCTCACCGGTACCGGGCTCGCTGTGGCAGCGGGGCTCAACGCCTACGTGCCCATGCTCGTGCTCGGGCTCGCCGGGAGGTTCCTCGACTTCGTCGAGCTGCCCAGCGCCTGGGCGTGGCTCGAGAACGAGTGGGTGCTGCTCATCCTCGGCGTGCTGCTCGTCATCGAGCTCGTCGCCGACAAGATCCCGGCCGTCGATTCGATCAACGATGTCGTGCAGTCGATCGTGCGCCCCGCCGCGGGGGGCATCGTGTTCGGCACGGGCGCCTCGACCACGACGGCCGCGGTCACCGACCCGGCAGCCTTCTTCGAGTCGAGCGCGTGGGTTCCTGTCGTGACGGGCATCGTCATCGCGCTCGTCGTGCACGGAGCGAAGATGTTCGTGCGCCCCGCCGCGAACGCTCTCACGGCCGGCGCAGCGGCACCCGTGCTCTCGACCGGTGAAGACATCGGCTCGCTGCTGTTCAGCCTGTTCGCGATCCTCATCCCGATCCTCGTGATCGTGGCTCTCATCGCTCTCGTGGTGCTCGTGATCTCGGTGTTCCGCCGATTGCGGAAGCAGCGGCGTTCGGTCGCACCGGCGTAGGCGCGGCACTGCCGAGCATGACGAACGGGCCGCCCCCTGAGAGGGACGGCCCGTTCGCAGTCAGCGCGGTGCGCTGATCAGCTGTTGCTCGAGAGCTTCTCGCGCAGAGCGGCGAGCGACTCGTCGTCGGCGAGCGTTCCGCCGGCGCCGGTCTCCGACGAGAAGCTGGATCCGCCGGCCGCGGGCAGCTCGAGGGTCTCCTCCTCGACGAGCGCGGTGGCGACCTGCTTCTTGTGCGACTCCCAGCGCGCCTGGGCGGCAGCGTAGTCCTGCTCCCACTTGGTGCGCTGCTCCTCGAAGCCGTCCTTCCACTCGCCCGACTCGGGGTCGAAGCCCTCGGGGTACTTGTAGTTGCCGGCCTCGTCGTACTCGGTCGGCATGCCGTACACGGCGGGGTCGAACTCGACGCCCTCGGGGTCCACGCCCTCGTTGGCCTGCTTGAGGCTCAGCGAGATGCGACGGCGCTCGAGGTCGATGTCGATGACCTTGACGAACACCTCGTCGCCGACCGACACGATCTGCTCGGCGAGCTCGACGTGCTTGGCCGACAGCTCCGAGATGTGCACGAGGCCCTCGATGCCGTCCGCCACGCGCACGAAGGCGCCGAACGGAACGAGCTTCGTGACCTTGCCCGGGGCGACCTGGCCGATCGCGTGGGTGCGGGCGAAGACCTGCCACGGGTCCTCCTGCGTCGCCTTGAGCGAGAGCGACACGCGCTCGCGCTCGAGGTCGACCTCGAGGATCTCGACCGTGACCTCTTGGCCCACCTCGACGACCTCGCTGGCGTGCTCGATGTGCTTCCAGCTGAGCTCGGAGACGTGCACGAGGCCGTCGACACCGCCCAGGTCGACGAACGCGCCGAAGTTGACGATCGACGAGACGACGCCCTTGCGGACCTGGCCCTTGGCGAGGTTGTTGAGGAACGTCGAGCGGCTCTCGGACTGGGTCTGCTCGAGCAGCGCGCGACGCGACAGCACGACGTTGTTGCGGTTCTTGTCGAGCTCGAGGATCTTCGCCTCGATCTCCTGGCCGAGGTACGGGGTGAGGTCGCGCACGCGGCGCAGCTCGATGAGCGAGGCGGGAAGGAAGCCACGGAGTCCGATGTCGACGATGAGGCCACCCTTGACGACCTCGATGACGGTACCGGTGACGACGCCATCGGCGTCCTTGATCTTCTCGACGTCGCCCCATGCGCGCTCGTACTGCGCACGCTTCTTGGAGAGGATCAGTCGGCCTTCCTTGTCCTCCTTCTGGAGGACGAGGGCCTCGACGGTGTCGCCGACGGCGACGACCTCTTCGGGGTTGACATCGTGCTTGATCGACAGCTCGCGCGAGGGGATGACACCCTCGGTCTTGTAGCCGACGTCGAGGAGGACCTCGTCGCGGTCGATCTTGACGACGGTGCCTTCGATGAGGTCGCCGTCGTTGAAGAACTTGAGGGTCAGTTCGACCGCGGCCAGGAAGTCTTCAGCAGAGCCGATGTCGTTGATGGCGATCTGCTTGGGGGCCTGGGTCGTTGCGGGGGTCATGTAGTGGGTGCTCCGATGCGGACAGGAATCAGGCCAGGACGACGGGGTGCAGGAGTGTCGTCCGGGCACGCGGACAGGATTGCCGTCAATTCGACGACTCTCCAGCCTATCCTGCGGTCGGCGCGGGCGGCAAACCACCCTCCGGGATGCTCAGCCGAGGAGCGCCGACTTGAGGGTGTCGAGGCCGACGCCGCCGAGGTCGAGAGCGTTCTTGTGGAAGACCTTGTTCGAGAACGCCGCACCTTCTTTGGCCTTGTAGGCGTCGCGGATCTGCTCCCAGATGCGCTGCCCGACCTTGTACGACGGCGCTTGGCCCGGCCACCCGAGGTAGCGATTGACCTCGAAGGTCACGAATCCGTCGTTCATGTTGACGTTCTTGCGCAGGAAGGCGAAGGCGTCGTCGCTCGTCCACACCGCGCCCGTCTCGGGGTGGATCTTGCCGAGGTGCACACCGATGTCGAGCACGACGCGCGCTGCCCGCATGCGCTGACCGTCGAGCATGCCGAGCCGGTCGGCCGGGTCGTCGAGGTACCCGAGCTCCTCCATGAGCCGCTCGGCGTAGAGCGCCCAGCCCTCGGCGTGGCCGCTCGTGCCCGCGAGCAACCGGCGCCACGAGTTCAGCTGCGCGCGGTTGTAGACGGCCTGGCCGATCTGCAGGTGATGGCCGGGAACGCCCTCGTGGTACACCGTCGTCGTCTCGCGCCAGGTGTCGAACTCGTCGACGCCCTCCGGGATGCTCCACCACATGCGCCCCGGTCGCGAGAAGTCGTCGGTGGGGCCGGTGTAGTAGATCGCTCCCCCGGGGGTCGGCGCGATCATGCACTCGAGCTCCTTGACCGGCTCGGGGATCTCGAAGTGGGTGCGCGAGAGCTCGGCGATCGCGGTGTCGCTGAGGTTCTGCATCCACTCCTTCAGCGCATCGCGGCCGTGCAGCTTGCGCGCCGGGTCCTTCTCGAGGTGCGCGATGGCCTCCTCGACGCTCGCGCCGGGCAGGATCTCGCCCGCGATGCGGGTCTGCTCCGCGACCATGCGCGCGAGCTCCTCGATGCCCCACTCGTAGGTCTCGTCGAGGTCGATCGTGGCACCGAGGAACCTGCGCGACATGAGGCCGTAGAGTTCGCGCCCCACGGCATCGTGCTCGCGGGCGGCGGGAGCGAGCTCGTGCTCGAGGAAGGTCGCGAAAGCGCCGTAGGCGGCCGCGGCCGCCTGCGCGTTGCGGGCCAGGTCGTCGTGCAGCGACTCGGGAAGCCCGGCTGTGTCGACCTGCGCGCTCAGCGCGAACTCGGGGAAGAAGCCCTCGAGCGAGGCGTTGCGCCGCGCCTGCTCGAGCACCTCGAGCACCTGACGGCGAGCGGGCGTGTTGCCGGCCGCGATGCCCTCGCGCAGAGTCTCGGTGTATCCCTCGAGCGCGCCCGCGACGTTGCCCATCTTGCGCGCGATGATGCCCCAGTCGCCTTCAGAGGCGGTCGGCATGAGGTCGAAGATCTCGCGGATGCCCTGCGCGGGCGACGCGAGGACGTTGATGTCGCGCTGATCCCAGCCGGCCGCGGCCAGGTCGAGGTCGAGCTGAAGCTCGGCCGAGAGGTCGGTGATGGTGACCCGGTCGGTCGCGTCGACCGGCGTCGCGGCTTCCAGCTGCGCCAGAGTCGCCCGCGCCGCCTCCTCGTACCGCGCGCGTCCGGCTGGCGAGAAGTCTTGGTACTCGTCGAGCTTCCCTGCTGCTCCGATGTAGGTCGCGGTATCGGGGCTCAGCTCGACGAGCGTGGCGACCCACTGCTCGGCGATGGCGTCAACGGGAGTGGGAGTGCGGTCGGCTGCGCTGTCAGACATGCCGACGAGCCTAGTGCGCCGCCTCGTTCCAGTCGCGGCCCACGCCGACCTGCACGTCGAGCGGCACGGCAAGATCGGCAGCGCCGCCCATGCGCTCGCGCACGATGGCCTCGAGGGCCTCGCGCTCGCCCGGTGCGACCTCGAACACGAGTTCGTCGTGCACCTGCAGCAGCAGGCGCGAGCGCAGGGCATCCCTCGCCATATCGGCGGCCACGCCGTTCATCGCGATCTTCATGATGTCGGCGGCCGAGCCCTGGATAGGGGCGTTGAGCGCCTGACGCTCGGCATTCTCGCGCAGCACCCGGTTGGGGCTCTTCAGATCGGGGAAGGGCCTGCGGCGCCCGAAGATCGTCTCGGTGTAGCCATCGGCGCGCGCCTGCTCGACGACGCTGCGCAGGTAGTCGCGCACGGCCCCGAACCGCGCGAAGTAGTCGCTCATGAGCTGCTTGGCCTCGGCGGTGTCGATGCGCAGCTGCTTGCTGAGACCGAAGGCGCTGAGCCCGTAGGCGAGCCCGTAGCTCATGGCCTTGACCTTCGTGCGCATCTCGCTCGTCACGTCGGCAGGCTCGACACCGAAGATGCGGGCGCCGACGAAGCGGTGCAGGTCTTCGCCCGACCGGAACGCCTCGATGAGGCCTTCGTCTCCCGAGAGGTGCGCCATGATGCGCATCTCGATCTGCGAGTAGTCGGCCGTCAGCAGGCTCTCGAAGCCCTCCCCCGCCGTGAACGCGGCGCGGATGCGGTGGCCGACCTCGGTGCGCACGGGGATGTTCTGCAGATTGGGGTCGGTCGACGAGATGCGCCCCGTCGTCGTTCCGGTCTGGTCGTAGGTCGTGTGGATGCGCCCGTCGGCGGCGATCGCGGTCGTGAGCGTCTCGACGATCTGCCGCAGCTTCGTGGCGTCGCGGTGCTGCAGCAGCAGGCCCAGGAACGGATGCGGATGTGCCTCCTGCAGGTCGGCGAGGGCCGCGGCGTCGGTCGAGTAGCCCGTCTTGGTCGCCCGCGTCTTCGGCATGCCGAGCTCGTCGAAGAGCACCTCCTGCAGCTGCTTCGGCGAGCCGAGGTTCACCTCGCGGCCGATCTCGGCGAACGCCTGCTGAGCGAGCTGCCCCGTGGTCTCGCCGAGCTCGGAGTTGAGCACCTCGAGCGCGGCGCGATCGACCGCGATGCCGGTGCGCTGCATGAGAGCGAGCACGGGTGCACTCGGCAGATCGATCTCGGCGAGCACACGCTCGCTCGTCGCCGGCAGCGACTGGCGCTGCTCGGCCACGAGGCGGAGCAGGAACCACGCGACGGTCGCGGGGCTGATGCTCTCGGTGTCGGGCACCAGCTGGTTGGGGTCGGCCTGCGGCAGAGCCTCGCCGAGCACGTCGTGCACGAGGTCGACGAGGTCGTACGACTTCGCACCGGGGCGTTCGAGCCACGCGGCGAGGCGGGAGTCCCACACCACCCCGGCCAGCGGGATGTCGAGACGGGCGAGCACGCTCGCGGCCGTCTTGGCATCGGCGAGCAGCTTGGGGGCGTCGCTCGACAGCCACGCCTCGAGAGCGGCGTAGTCGGGCCGGTGCGCGGCCCAGTTGACCTGCACCGTCTCGGTCTCGGTCGCGAGACCGAACGCGGCGAGTTCGCCGTGCGGAGCATCCACGATCACCGCGACCTCGCTGTCGGCGGTCGACTCGAGCCACTTCGCGAGCTCCTCGTCGACGAGCGTGCGCACCATCGGGAGGTCGGTGCGCGGGGCCGCCTCCTCGGCCGAACCCATGTCGGCGCCCTCCGCCTCGGCGATCTTGAGCACGCGCTCCGTGAGCGTGCGGAACTGCAGCCGTTCGAACACCTGCTTGACCGCGGCGACATCCATCGGGCGCCGGTCGAGGTCGTGCGCGGTCACCGGTAGCTCGAGGTCGGTCACGAGGCGGTTGAGCCGCCTGTTGCGCTCGGCCCGATCACGCTGCTCTCGCAGGTTGGCGCCGACGACCCCGCCGATCTCGTCGATGTGCGCCCACAGGCCGTCGAGCGAGCCGTACTGCGTGATCCACTTCACGGCGGTCTTCTCGCCGACCTTGTCGATTCCCGGCAGGTTGTCGCTCGTCTCGCCGACGAGCGCGGCGATCTCGGGGTACTGCTCGGGGTTGATGCCGTAGCGCTCGCGCACGGCGTCAGGGTCGTAGCGCTTGAGCTCGGAGACCCCGCGGGCGTTCGGGTACAGCAGCGTGACGTCGTCGGTCACGAGCTGGATCGTGTCGCGGTCGCCCGAGACGACGAGCACGTGGAAGCCCTCGGCCGCCCCCTGCGTCGCGAGCGTCGCGAGGATGTCGTCGGCCTCGAAGTCCTCCTTCGTGATGGTGGGGATGCTCATCGCGGCCAGTGCCTCCTGCAGCAGAGGCACCTGGCCCACGAACTCCGGCGGCGTCTCGCCGCGCGTTCCCTTGTACTCCGGGTACTCGCGGGTGCGGAACGAGAAGCGCGAGATGTCGAACGCCACTGCCACATGGGTGGGCTTCTCCTTCGCCAGCAGGCTGAGGAACATCGAGAGGAACCCGTGGATCGCATTCGTATGCTGGCCGTCGCGCGTGACGAAGCTGTCGATCGGCAGGGCGTAGAAGGCTCGGAATGCCAGCGAGTGGCCGTCGATGAGCAGAAGGGTAGGCTTTGCGGAGTCCGTCACGGGGTCAGCCTAGCGAGGCCCCCCGACCCACTCCCGGGCGCATACCGCCCGTCCGCGCTGAGGATGCCGATGACCCTGCTGCCGCCCGACCTCGATCCTGAACTCGTCGAGAGGCTCGTCGGCACGGGAGGCGGAGCGCTGTGCCGCACGATGGGCATCGAGTTCCTCGAACTGTCGGCCGAGCGCTCGGTCGCGACGATGCCCGTCGAGGGCAACACCCAGGTCATCGGCCTGCTGCACGGCGGTGCTCACGTCGTGCTCGGGGAGAGCCTCGGCTCGATCTCGTCGGCGATCCACGCCGGGCCGGGCCGGTTCGCGGTCGGGATCGAGATCAACGCCACTCACAGCCGGTCGATCACGGAGGGGCTCGTCACGGGCACCTGCACCGCGCTCGTGCTCGGTCGCACGCTCGCCACGCACGAGATCGTCATGACCGACGAAGCGGGTCGCCGGCTCTCGACCGTGCGGATGACGAACCTCCTGCGCGACCGCTGACGGTCGCTCGGGGCCCGACTACTCCCCTGCGTCCGCCGCGTCGCCGGCAGCCGCTGCCTTCTTCGGAGCATCCTTCTTCGTGCCCAGCTGGTCGATGATCGCCTGGGCGACCGCCTGCATCGTCGTGCGGCGGTCCATCGATGCCTTCTGGATCCAGCGGAAGGCCTCGGGTTCGGTGAGCCCCATGCGCTCGTTGAGCAGGCCCTTCGCGCGGTCGACCAGCTTGCGGGTCTCGAAGCGCTCGACCAGGTCGGCCACCTCGGCCTCGAGGGTCAGGATCTGCTGATACCGGCTCAGTGCCACCTCGATGGCGGGCAGCAGGTCGTTGGGGGTGAAGGGCTTCACGACGTAGGCGAGGGCGCCGGCCTCCACCGCCTGCTCGACGAGCTCCTTCTGGCTGAACGCCGTCAGCAGCACCACGGGAGCGATGTGGTTCTCGCTGAGGCGCTTCGCCGCCTCGATGCCGTCGAGCTGCGGCATCCGGATGTCCATGATGACGAGGTCGGGGCGCAGCTCGGTCGCGAGCGCCACGGCGGTCTCACCGTCGCCGGCCTCGCCGACCACGTCGAAACCGTTGTCGCGCAAGATCTCGACGATGTCCATGCGGATGAGCGACTCGTCTTCGGCGACGACGACTCGGCGGGGGGCTGCGGTGTTCTGATCCTGGTCGCTCACGCCTCAGAGCCTACGGTATCGTCGAGGCCCGAGGGTCGGACGACCCGAGCCGGCTTGGCGGAATGGTAGACGCGGCGCACTCAAAATGCGTTGTCCGAGAGGACGTGTGGGTTCGAGCCCCACAGCCGGTACGCGATACGAGATCGACGGCTCACGCCGAGCCCGGTGCGCCGACGCTGCGCGTCGCGGGGTTCGAGCCCCACAGCCGGTACAGACAACTCGTCCCGTGCGCTCGGCCGTGACCCCGTTGCCCGCTGCGCGACGCGATGCGTCGCGCCCACAGCCGGTACGACGAAGGCCGCACCCCCCGGGGTGCGGCCTTCCTCGTTGGCGAACTCAGTCGGCGTGCTCGCCGCTCTCCCAGACCGGTGCGGCCGCGTTGATCGCGTCACCGACGACGTGCACGCGCAGGTCGTTGGTCGAGCCCGTGATGCCGGGAGGCGAGCCGGAGATGACGACCACCTTGTCGCCCACGTCGGCCAGGCCCTCGCGCAGCAGCACTTCGTCGACCTGGCGGTACATCGCGTCGGTGTGCGTCACGCGGTCGACCAGGAAGGTCTCGATGCCCCAGGTGAGCGACATGCGCCGCTGGATCGCCTCGAGAGGCGTGAACGCCTTCATCGGAACGCGGAAGCGCAGGCGCGACATCCGTCGCGCCGAGTCGCCCGACTCGGTGAACACGCACACGTACTTCGCCTCGACGAAGTCAGCGACCTCGGCCGCTGCCAGCGTGATGGCGCCGCCCTGCGTGCGCGGCTTCGTGCCGAGCGGCGGGATGCGCTCGAGGCCGTGCTCTTCAGTGGAGGCGATGATGCGGGCCATCGTCGAGACGGTGATGACGGGGAACTCGCCCACGCTCGTCTCGCCGCTCAGCATCACGGCGTCGGCGCCGTCGAGCACGGCGTTCGCGACGTCGGAGGTCTCCGCGCGCGTCGGGATCGGGTTGTTGATCATCGACTCGAGCATCTGCGTGGCGACGATCACGGGCTTGGCCATGCGTCGAGCCAGCTCGACAGCGCGCTTCTGCACGATGGGCACGGCCTCGAGGGGCAACTCGACGCCGAGGTCGCCGCGCGCGACCATGATGCCGTCGAAGGCCTCGATGATCTCTTCGAGAGCATCCACCGCCTGAGGCTTCTCGATCTTCGCGATCACCGGCACGGTGCGACCCTCTTCGCGCATGATCTGGTGCACGCGGTTGACGTCGGAGGCGTTGCGCACGAACGACAGCGCGATGTAGTCGGCGCCGAGCTTCAGGCCCCACCGCAGATCGTCTTCGTCCTTCTCGGAGAGCGCGGGCACGTTGACCGCGACCCCGGGCAGGTTGATGCCCTTGTTGTTCGAGACGGGGCCAGCAACGATGACCTCGGTGCGCACGCGCACGCCGTCGGAGTCGAGGACGCGCACCTTGACCTTGCCGTCGTCGATGAGCAGGAAGTCACCCGGGTTGACGTCGGCGGGGAGACCTTTGAACGTCGTGCTGCAGATGTCTTTCGTGCCGAGGATGTCGTCGGTCGTGATCGTGAAGATGTCGCCTTCGGCGAGCTCGTGAGGGCCGTTCTCGAACTTGCCGAGGCGGATCTTCGGGCCCTGCAGGTCGACGAGCACCGCGACGGCGCGATCGGCATCGGCGGCGGCCTGCCGCACGTTGCGGTAGACCTCCTCGTGCACCTCGTAGGTGCCGTGGCTCAGGTTCATGCGCGCGACGTTGACGCCCGCCTCGATGATGGCCCGGATGTTCTCGTAGCTGGCGGTCGCCGGCCCGAGGGTGGCGACGATCTTTGCGCGTCTCATGGTGTCCTTCAGTGGGGTGGTGGTGGTGGTAGAGGTGGTGCGGGTGGAACGGTGGTGCGGGTCGATCGTGCTGCGGGTGTCTAGACGGTCAGGGGGCGGTCGGTGGCGCGCACGGGAGCGGGCAGGTCGCTCTCGCCCTGCAGGTAGGTGTCGACCGCGGCGGCGACCGCACGGCCCTCGGCGATCGCCCAGACGATGAGGGAGGCGCCTCGACCGGCATCGCCCGCCACGAACACGCCCGCCTCGCCCGTCGTGTAGTCGGCTTGCCGCGAGATCGATCCGGAGCCCTCGAACGGCAGGCCGAGCTGATCGCCCAGCGTGCTGCGCTCGGCGCCCGTGAAGCCGAGGGCGAGCAGCACGAGGTCGGCCGGGATCTCTCGCTCGGTGCCGGCCTTCGGTACGCGGCGGCCGTCGAGGTACTCGGTCTCGGCCACGCGCAGCGCCCGCACTTCGCCAGCCTCGGTCGTCAGGAACTCGACGGTCGACGCCAGGTACATGCGGTCCCCGCCCTCCTCGTGGGCGCTCTGCACCTCGAACAGGGTGGGCTGCAGCGGCCAGGGCTGCGACTCGGGGCGCTCGTGCGGGGGCTGCTTGCCGATCGCCAGGTTGGTGACGCTCAGCGCGCCCTGCCGGTGCGCGGTGCCGATGCAGTCGGCTCCTGTGTCGCCTCCGCCGAGCACGACGACGTGCTTGCCCTCGGCCGTGATCTGGTCGGCGATCCGGTCGCCGGCCTGCACGCGGTTCGACTGGGTCAGGTACTGCATGGCGTAGTGGATGCCCAGCGCATCGCGACCCGGGATCGCCAGATCGCGAGGCTCGGGCGCGCCGGTCGCGATGACGACCGCGTCGTAGCGGGTGCGCAGCTCGTCCCAGGTGATGTCGACGCCGATCTCGACTCCGGCGCGGAACCGGGTGCCCTCGGCCTGCATCTGCGTGAGCCGGGCATCCAGATGGCGCTTCTCCATCTTGAAATCGGGGATGCCGTACCGCAGCAGTCCGCCGATGCGGTCGTCCTTCTCGAACACGGCGACCGTGTGCCCGACGCGCGTGAGCTGCTGCGCGGCGGCGAGACCGGCCGGACCCGAGCCCACGACGGCCACCGTCTTGCCGGTGAGGCGCTCGGGCGGCACCGGTTGCACCCAGCCGTTGTTCCAGGCTTGCTCGATGATCGAGGCCTCGACCTGTTTGATCGTCACGGCGGGCTGGTTGATCGCGAGCACGCACGACGACTCGCAGGGTGCCGGACACAGCTTGCCCGTGAACTCGGGGAAGTTGTTCGTCGCGTGCAGTCGTTCGATGGCCTGCCGACCTTCGCCGCGCCAGGTGAGGTCGTTCCATTCGGGGATGAGGTTGCCGAGCGGGCAGCCCTGGTGGCAGAACGGGATGCCGCAGTCCATGCACCGACCGGCCTGCCGGCGCAGCACGCCGGGGTCGCCCTGCTCATAGACCTCTTTCCAGTCCATGAGCCGCAGGGGCACGGGCCGGCGCGGGGGCAGCTCGCGCTCGGGAACGCTGATGAAGCCGCGGGGGTCAGCCACCGGTCACCTCCAGGATGCGGCCCCACACGACGTCACCGTCAGGGTCGAGGCCTTCGTCGAGTGCGGTCTGGCGCGTCGCGAGCACGGCCGCGAAGTCTCGCGGGAGAACCTTGACGAACCGGTCGAGCGCGGCGTCGCCGTCGGCGAGCAGGCGCGCCGCGAGTGCGGACTCCGTCTCGTCGTGGTGGCGACGCAGCAGGTCGGTCACGAGCGCGCGGTCGTCCGCGTCGAGCGCGGAGAGCTCGAGCTCGCCCGTCGCGAGAGCATCGCTGTTCATGCGCTCGCGACGCAGGTCGTAGACGTAGGCGGTGCCGCCCGACATGCCCGCGCCGAGGTTGCGGCCCGTCGCGCCGAGGATCACCGCCGTGCCGCCCGTCATGTACTCGAGCGCGTGGTCGCCCACGCCTTCGACAACGGCGGTAGCGCCCGAGTTGCGCACCAAGAAGCGCTCGCCCACGATGCCGCGGATGAACATCTCACCGCTCGTGGCCCCGTACCCGATGACATTGCCGGCGATGACATTGCGCTCGGCGTGGAACACCGCGTCGCGGCTGGGCCGAACGATGACCCGACCGCCCGACAGGCCCTTGCCGACGTAGTCGTTGCTGTCGCCGTAGAGCCGCAGGGTGATGCCGCGCGGCATGAACGCGCCGAGGCTCTGCCCTGCCGAGCCGGTCAGGGTCACGTCGATGGTGTCGGGTGCCAGGCCGTGCTCGCCGTGCAGCGTCGTGACTTGGTGGCCCAGCATGGTGCCGACGGCGCGCTCGGTATTGCGGATGGGCAGGTCGATACGCACGGGCGAACCGTGCTGCAGCGCGTCGGTACTGAGTCGGATGAGCTCGTTGTCGAAGTGCTCATCGAGCTCGTGATCCTGCTCCTCGCGCTTCGTGCGCGGAGCATCGTCGGCGAAGACCGGACCCTCCAGGATGGGGGCGAGGTCGAGGCCGTCGGCCTTCCAGTGCCGCACGGCACGGTCGACGTCGAGCAGATCTGCTCGGCCGATCGCCTCCTCCATCGTGCGGAAGCCGAGCTCGGCGAGGTACTCGCGCACCTCCTGGGCGAGGAACTCCATGAAGGTGATGACGAACTCCGGTGTGCCCGTGAACCGCTTGCGCAGTTCGGGGTTCTGCGTCGCGACGCCGACGGGGCACGTGTCGAGGTGGCACACGCGCATGAGGATGCAGCCGGAGACCACCATGGGAGCTGTCGCGAAGCCGTACTCTTCGGCGCCGAGCAGAGCGGCGATCATGACGTCGCGCCCGGTCTTCATCTGGCCGTCTGCCTGCACGGTGACGCGACCGCGCATGTTGTTGAGCATGAGGGTCTGCTGCGCCTCGGCGAGCCCGAGCTCCCACGGGGTGCCCGCGTGCTTGAGCGAGTTGAGCGGGCTCGCACCGGTGCCGCCGTCGTGGCCTGAGATGAGCACCACGTCGGCCTTGGCCTTCGCGACACCGGCAGCGACCGCGCCGATGCCCGACTGGCTCACGAGCTTGACGTGCACTCGAGCGCCCGGGTTGGCGCGCTTCAGGTCGAAGATGAGCTGCTTGAGGTCTTCGATCGAGTAGATGTCGTGGTGGGGCGGCGGCGAGATGAGCCCCACGCCCGCCGTGCCATGCCGAAGTCGTGCGATCCACGGGTAGACCTTGTTCGCCGGCAGCTGGCCGCCCTCCCCCGGCTTGGCCCCCTGCGCCATCTTGATCTGGATGTCGTCGGCGTGCGTGAGGTACAGGCTCGTCACGCCGAAGCGACCCGACGCCACCTGCTTGATGGCGCTGCGCTTCTCGGGGTCGAGCAGCCGCTCGGGGCTCTCGCCGCCCTCGCCCGTGTTGCTGCGGCCGCCGATGCGGTTCATCGCGATCGCGAGGGTCTCGTGCATCTCGGGGCTGATCGCCCCCATGCTCATCGCACCGGTCGTGAAGCGCCGGATGATCGACTCGACCGATTCGACCTCGTCGAGCGGCACGGGCGTGCGCGCCTCGGTCTTCAGCCGGAACAGGCCGCGCAGCGTCATGAGGTTCTCGGCCTGGTCGTCGACGGCCCGCGTGTACTCGCGGAAGATGTCGTACCGCTTCGACCGCGTCGCGTGCTGCAGGCGGAACACCGTCTCGGGGTTGAAAAGGTGAGGCGGGCCCTCGCGGCGCCACTGGTACTCGCCGCCGGTCTGCAGCCTCTCGTGCGGGTTGACGGGCGCGCTCGCCGGATAGGCGAGCTCGTGCCGTGCGGCGTTCTCGGCGGCGATGGTGTCGATGCCGACGCCGCCCAGCACGCTCGAGGTGCCGGTGAAGTAGCGGTCGACGAACTCTTGGCTCAGGCCGACGGCCTCGAAGGCCTGCGCGCCCGCGTACGAGCCCACCGTCGAGATTCCCATCTTCGACATGATCTTCAGAACGCCCTTGCCGAGCGCCTTGATGACGTTGCGCACGGCCTTCTCGGGGGTGATGCCCGTGATCATGCCCGAGCGCACGAGGTTCTCGACCGACTCCATGGCGAGGTACGGGTTGATCGCCGAGGCGCCGTAGCCAATGAGCACGGCGCAGTGGTGCACCTCGCGCACGTCGCCGGCCTCGACGATGAGGCCGACCTGCATGCGCTTCTCGGAGCGGATGAGGTGGTGGTGCACGGCCGCGAGCATGAGCAGCGAGGGCACGGGCGCGAGATCGGCCGTCGAGTCGCGGTCGCTCAGCACGATGAACTCGGCGCCGTCGGCGATCGCCTCATCGACCTCGTCGCACATCGCGGCGATGCGCTTCTCGAGCGCTCTGGGGCCCTTGTCGACGCGGTAGAGGCCCTTGATGGTCGTCGTCAGCGAACTGCCAGGGCGCGGGTCGATGTGCTGGATCTTCGCGAGCTCGTCGTTGTCGATGATCGGGAAGTCGAGGATCACCTGCCGCGCATGCCGCGGCGTGGCCTCGAGCAGGTTGCGCTCGGGGCCGAGCCCGAGGCGCATCGAGGTCACGACCTCTTCGCGGATCGAGTCGAGCGGCGGGTTCGTCACCTGGGCGAACTGCTGCGTGAAGTAGTCGAAGAGCAGCCGTGCACGGTCGGAGAGCACCGCGATCGGCGTGTCGGAGCCCATCGCCCCGAGAGGCTCGGCGCCGGCCTTCGCCATGGGGGCGAGCAGGATGCGCACCTCCTCCTCGGTGTAGCCGAAGGTTCGCTGGCGGCGCACGATCGAGGCCGGGGTGTGCACGATGTGCTCGCGCTCGGGCAGGTCTTTCAAGTGGATGCGCTGGCCCTCGAGCCACTCGCCCCAGGGTTCGAGCCCGGCGAGCTGCGACTTGATCTCGTCGTCCTCGATCAAACGGCCGTCGACGGTGTCGACGAGGAACATCTTGCCGGGGCGCAGGCGACCCTTGCGGACGATGCGGCTGGGCTCGATGTCGAGCACTCCGATCTCGCTCGCGAGCACGACGAGGCCGTCGTCGGTCACGATGAACCGACCGGGGCGCAGCCCGTTGCGGTCGAGCGTCGCGCCGACGAGCGAGCCGTCGGTGAAGACGAGCGCGGCCGGGCCGTCCCACGGCTCCATGAGCATGCCGTGGTACTCGTAGAAGTCGCGCAGGCCGGGATCGATGTCGGTCTGGTTCTCCCAGGCCTCGGGCACCATCATCATGATGGCGTGCGGCAGCGAACGGCCGCCCAGCGTCATCAGCTCGACGACCTCGTCGAACGAGGCGGAGTCGCTCGCGCCCGGCGTGACGATCGGGAACACGTCGCGCAGGTCGCCGAACAACTCGGACTGCAGCTGCGACTGGCGGGCGCGCATCCAGTTGCGGTTGCCTTGCACCGTGTTGATCTCGCCGTTGTGCGCGATCGAGCGGAACGGCTGGGCGAGGGGCCACGAGGGGAAGGTGTTCGTCGAGTAGCGCGAGTGCACGAGCGCGAGCTTCGAGGTGAAGCGCTCATCGCTCAGGTCGGGATAGAACGGCTCGAGCTGCAGGGTCGTGACCATGCCCTTGTAGACCAGCGTGCGGCACGAGAGCGAGGGGAAGTACGACCCCAGCTCGCGCTCGGCGCGCTTGCGGGCGCGGAAGGTCTGGCGGTCGAGCGCGATACCGCCGAGCGGGGCGCCGCTCTCATCGGTACGCGTCGACCGCACGATGAGCTGCTCGAAAGCGGGCATCGCCTCACGGGCGAGATTGCCGATGAGCGCCGCGTCGGTGGGCACAGCACGCCAGCCGAGCAGCTCGAGGCCCTCCTGGGCGATGATCGCCTCGATGCCGGCCTTCTCGCCCTCGCGCTCGGCGTCGTCGATCGGCAGGAACGCCGTACCGATGGCGTACTGGCCCACGGGAGGGAGCTCGAAGGGCAGCACAGCGCGGAGGAAGGCATCCGGGATCTGCGTGATGATGCCCGCACCGTCGCCCGTGCCCGCATCGGAACCCACGGCCCCGCGGTGCTCAAGGTTGCGCAGCGCGTCGAGCGCCGCCTGGATGATGTCGTGCCCGGCCGTGCCGCGCAGGGTCGCGACCATGGCGAGACCGCACGCGTCGTGCTCACGGCGCGGGTCGTAGAGGCCCTGCGCTGCGGGCACCGTGCTGAAGCGCTGCATCGGGGATGTGAGTTCCATCAGAACCGTCCTCACGTTGTTGCGGAAACCGTGTGGGACGTCGCTGGCCCGAGGTGTGGATGCGCGCGCAGAGCGCGCCGCAGATGCCGGATCGAGTGTGGTGGCGATCCTTTTTCACCTCCTGTGGCGCTCGGTGAGCGTCGCGGGCGGTGTCACGGCTTCGCGGCGGACCCGCTTGTGGCGTCGGTCGAACCGGTTGCACCGGCGGCGGCGAGAGCCTCATTGCCCTCGTCGTCGGAGTCGGTGTAGACGTCTTCGGAGTCTACCCCAGCCTCGGGCGACCACTCCCGACCCGCCACGTAGGGCGAGGGCTCGAGGCCCGTGTGCCGGCGCGACTGCACGATGATGATGATGAGGCCGACGAGCACAGCGGCCCACGCACCCCAGACGTTGACGCGGATGCCGAGGAAGAGCTCGCTCGGGTCGAGACGGATCGTCTCGAAGACGCTGCGGCCCGCGCCGTACCAGATCAGGTAGACGCCGAGCAGCTTGCCCCACTGCAGCTTCAGGTGCTTGTCGAGCAGCAGGATGACCGCGACGCCCGCGAGGTTCCAGATGATCTCGTAGAGGAACGTGGGGTGGAAGAGCACGTCGTCGGGCAGGCCGACCGGGATGGCGTCGTTGGGCCGGTCGATGACGAGACCCCACGGCAGATCGGTGGGCAGGCCGAAGAGTTCTTGGTTGAACCAGTTGCCGAGGCGCCCGAAGGCCTGAGCGAGCAGGAGCCCCGGCGCGAGGGCGTCGGCGAAGCTCCAGAAGCGGATGCCGGTCACGCGGCAGCCGATCCAGACGCCCAGGGCACCACCGATGAGGGCGCCGAAGATCGCCATGCCGCCCTCCCAGATGTAGAGGGTCTTGAGCAGATCGGCGCCCGGGA
Source organism: uncultured Microbacteriaceae bacterium (assembly GCA_964540305.1). Classification (GTDB taxonomy): domain Bacteria; phylum Actinomycetota; class Actinomycetes; order Actinomycetales; family Microbacteriaceae; genus Microcella. Next base: position 113,631 of record CAZILZ010000004.1, read on the forward strand.
AGAAGTAGTCGTCGGGGTGGGTGAGCACGTGGTAGATGCGGCCGCCGACGATACCGAAGGGAACGGCGAACAGCGCGATGTCGAGGGTGATCCACGGTTCGGCGCCACGAGCCGTCAAGCGGCGGTTGGTCAGCAGCACCGCTGCCACGATGCCGGCGAGGATGCACAGCGCGTAGGCGTAGATGTTGATGTCGAAACCGAACCAGGTCAGCCCGATGTCGCGCAGCCACTGACCGAGATTGAAGACCTGCCACTCGGGGGGCGGGCTCGGGATGCTGAGGGGCTGGATCACGTCGTCAGAACCTTTCGCGGGGCGTCACGCACAGATGTGTCGTGCCGAGCTGTTTCAGAGGCAGGGGCCGGAGACAGCCTAGCGGCGCGTTCCGGCGGCGAGCTCGCCGGCGACCTTCGCCACTTCGGCCACTCCGCCCTGCTCCAGGGCCGCGACGAGTCGTGAACCGACGATCGCGCCATCGGCGTACGAGAGCACGTCGGCGACCTGCTCGGGCGTCGAGATGCCGAGACCCACGCACGCGCTCGTCGAGCCGGCGTCGCGCAGTCGGGCGATGACGCCGCGGGCGGCCTTGTCGACGTCGTCCCTGGCCCCCGTGATGCCCATGGTCGACACGGCGTACACGAAGCCGCGGCTGCTGTCGACCGCCTGCTTCATGCGCGCATCGCTCGACGACGGCGCCGCGAGGAACACGCGGTCGAGATCGTGCGACTGCGAGGCCGCCATCCACTCGGCCGCTTCGTCGGGAATCAGGTCAGGAGTGATGAGCCCCGCTCCCCCGGCGTTCCGGAGGTCGGCGGCGAAGCGCTCGACGCCGTACTGCACGACGGGGTTCCAGTAGGTCATGACAAGCAGCGGGGCATCGACGCGCGCGCGGATGCGCTCGACGGCCTCGAAGCCGTGACGCAGGCGGAAGCCGTTGCGCAGAGCCGTCTGCGTCGCGCGCTGGATCGTCAGACCGTCCATGACCGGGTCGCTGTAGGGCAGGCCGAGCTCGACGATGTCGACGCCGTTCTCGACGAGCGCGACGGCGGCGTCGACGCTCGCATCGAGGCTGGGGAAACCGACCGGCAGGTACCCGATGAGGGCGCCCGAGGCCTCGTCGTTGCGCGTGCGGATCGTGTCGGCGACGGTGCTCATGCTGAGGCCTCCCCCGCGGCCGCGTCGAGCAGGCCGAAGTAGCGTGCGGCGGTCTCCATGTCTTTGTCGCCGCGGCCGCTCAGGGAGGCGAGCACGATCCCTTCCGGCCCGAGCTCACGGCCGAGCTCCATCGCGCCGTGCAAGGCGTGAGCCGTCTCGATGGCGGGGATGATGCCCTCGGTGCGGCTCAGCAGGCGCAGGGCATCCATCGCCTGGGCATCGGTGACGGGCCGGTACTCGGCGCGCCCGATCGACGCGAGCCACGCGTGCTCCGGACCGACGCCCGGGTAGTCGAGACCGGCCGAGATCGAGTGCGATTCCATCGTCTGGCCGTCGTCGTCTTGCAGCATGAGGCTGCGAGCACCGTGCAGAACGCCCGGGCGGCCCTTCGAGATCGTGGCGGCGTGGAACGGTGTGTCGACACCGTCGCCCGCCGCCTCGTTGCCGACGAGACGGACGCCCTCGTCATCGAGGAAGGCGTGGAAGATGCCCATCGCGTTGCTGCCGCCGCCGACGCACGCGACCACGGCATCCGGCAGCCGGCCCGTGAGGGCGAGAACCTGCTCGCGCGCCTCGATGCCGATGACCGAGTGGAAGTCGCGGACCATGGTCGGAAACGGGTGCGGGCCCGCGACCGTGCCGAGCAGGTAGTGAGTGTTCTCGACATTGGCGACCCAGTCGCGCAGGGCCTCGTTGATGGCGTCTTTCAGCGTGCGCGAGCCGACTGTCACGGGCACCACCTCGGCGCCGAGCAGCTTCATGCGCGCGACGTTGAGCGCCTGGCGCTCGGTGTCGACCTCGCCCATGTAGACGACGCACTCGAGACCGAAGAGGGCCGCAGCTGTCGCACTCGCCACACCATGCTGGCCCGCGCCGGTCTCGGCGATGATGCGCGACTTGCCGAGGCGCTTGGCGAGCAGTGCCTGGCCCAGCACGTTGTTGATCTTGTGGCTGCCCGTGTGGTTGAGGTCTTCGCGCTTGAGGATGATGCGCGCGCCGCCCGCGTGCTCGGCGAAGCGCCGAGCCTCGGTGATGATCGAGGGACGGCCCGTGTACGTGCGATGCAGCTCGGCGAGCTCAGCGGCGAACGCCGGGTCGGTTCGAGCCGCCTGATAGGCGGCATCGAGCTCGTCGAGCGCGGCGATGAGCGATTCGGGGACGAACCGCCCACCGAACTCGCCGAAGTAGGGGCCGACCTGTTCGCGCAGATTCATGAGACCGCCAAGAACTCGTGGAGGGCGGCGACGGGATCGCCGCCGGTGACCAGGGCTTCGCCGACCAGCACCACATCGGCTCCTGCACGACGGTAGTGCTCGACGTCTGCGACTCCGCTGACTGCCGACTCCGCGATGCGGACGGTGCCGTCGGGGATGCTCGGCGCAAGGCGCCCGAACAGGTCGCGATCGAGCTCGAAAGTGCTGAGGTCTCTCGCGTTCACACCGATCACCTGCGCGCCGAGATCGACGGCCCGCCGCACCTCGTCGGCGTCGTGCGTCTCGACGAGCGGGGTCATGCCGAGCTCGACGATCAGGGTGTGCAGCGCTCGCAGCGTCGCGTCGTTGAGCGCAGCGACGATGAGCAGCACCAGGTCGGCGCCCGCGGCGCGCGCCTCGAGCACCTGATAGGGCTCGGCGATGAAGTCTTTGCGCAGCACCGGGATGTGCACGGCGCCTCGCACTGCCTCGAGGTCGGCGAGGCTGCCGCCGAAGCGGCGTTCTTCCGTCAGCACGCTGATCGCCGAAGCGCCGCCCTGCTCGTACTGCCGCGCGAGGAGAGCTGGATCGGGGATGCTCGCGAGAGCACCCCGCGACGGGCTCGCGCGCTTGACCTCAGCGATCACCTTGATGTGATCGGTGCGGCGCAGGGCCGCCCGCGCGTCGAGGGCCGGGAGCGTGGTCAGCGCAGCACGTTCGACCTCCGCGAGCGGACGCGTCTCGCGTCGCCGAGCCGCGTCGTCGAGCGCCCCGGCGACGAGGCCGTCGAGCACTTAGGAATGCACCTTCGGCTGGTACTTCGGGCCCTTGACCCCGTACCCCGCCTTGGCCATCACGCCGCCGATGATCCAACCGAGCAGCACGACGGCGGCGCTCGCCCACACGAGCCAGGCGAGTTCGAAGAAGAAGGCGACCGTGCCGACGGTGAAGCCGATGAGCATGATGGTCACGGCGGTCCAGGCGGCGGGCGAGTGTCCGTGGCCGGGGTCGTTCTGCGCGTTCATCGTCACTCCTGTGGGGGTCGGTCGAGTGCTTGCGAGTCTATCGTGCCGTTGGGTCATCGCCGTCGCTCAACGCGTCCCACGCATCGAGTCGGTCGACCCGTCCGGCGTCATCGGCGGGCGCCAGCCGCACCGCGTCGTAGCGCCGCGTGCGCCGCGGCCACCGGGATGCCGTGAGCGCGATGCCGACGCCGATCACGACCGCCGCGGCGCCCGCCGCGATCGCGGCTGCTGGCCACACCGTCGTGCTCACCGACTCGACGAGCGCGCTGACGCCAGCGAGGCCCTCGATGCCCGTGGCCTCAGTGAGCGGGCCCTGGGCCGCCGACAGCGGATCGGACAGCGCCACGGCGCCCGAGACCGCGATGCCCAGGCCGAGCAGAGCCTGAAGCAGCCCGAGCACGATGCGGAAGACGAGCCCCGCGAGAGCGAGCGCACCGACGAGGGCGAGCGCCGCGATCGCGAAGGGGGGCACCGCGGGAGCCGCGGAGTCTCCTGCGGCGATGACGACGCGGCCGTCGGCGAGCTCGACCGTCACCCACGTCTGCGACCAGGCGAGGAAGGCCAGGGCGGAGGCGACCACCGGCAGCAGCAGTGCCAGCGTGCGCACGCGACGCGAACTGGCCGGCGGCACGGCGCCGAGGTCGCGGGGTGAGTCGCTCACGCGCCCGGCCTCTGCAGAGCGTTCGCGATGGCGACCGCCCGCAGCGGTGCGGCGGCTTTCGAGAGCGTCTCTTGGAACTCGGCTTCGGGCACGGAGTCGGCGACGAGACCGGCACCGGCCTGCACCCGGGCGACGCCGTCGGCGAGGTACGCGGTGCGGATGGCGATCGCGAGATCGAGGTCGCCCGAGAAGGCGAAGTACCCGACGACGCCGCCGTAGACGCCACGGCGCGCGGGCTCGAGCTCGTCGATGATCTGCAGCGCACGCGGCTTCGGAGCGCCGCTGAGGGTGCCGGCCGGGAAGGTGGCGCGGAAGACGTCGATGGGCGTGACGTCGTCGCGCAGGTCGCCCTCGACGCTCGAGACCAGGTGCATGATGTGGCTGAAGCGCTCGACCTGCATGAACTCGGTCACCTCGACCGTGCCGGCGCGGCACACCTTCGAGAGGTCGTTGCGCCCCAGATCGACGAGCATGAGGTGCTCTGCCTGCTCTTTGCGGTCTGCGAGCAGCTCGTCGGCGAGCTCGCCGTCGCGATCGGGCGTCTCACCGCGCGGCCTCGAGCCGGCGATCGGGTGCGTGTACACGCGGCCATCGGTCACCTTCACGAGCGCCTCGGGCGACGAGCCCACGATCGCGTACGGGCTTCCGTCAGCCGTCTCGAGGGCGAGCGCGTACATGTAGGGCGAGGGGTTGAGCGCTCGCAGAACCCGGTACACGTCGAGCGGGCTCGCGGTGAGCTCGTGGTCGAACCGCTGCCCGATGACGACCTGGAACACGTCGCCGTCGCGGATGAAGCCCTTCGACCGCTCGACCGCGGACAGGAACTCGGCGGGCGTCGATCGGTGGTGCGCCGCGGGAACCGCGTCGAGGTCGATGCGCGCGATGCTCGGCTCGGCGGGGGCGGCGAGAGCGGCCTCGAGCGCATCGAGCCGCAGCTGGGCATCCGCCCACAGCGCCGCCTCGTCGTCGACGCCGTCGCCCAGGGCGCTCGCGATGAGCGAGACGGTGCCCTGACGGTGGTCCATGACGATGAGCTCGCTCACGAAGGCCAGGGCGAGCTCGGGGCACGGGAAGTCGATCGGCGGGGCATCCGGGAGGTGCTCGACCTGCCGCACGGCGTCCCACCCGATGAAGCCCACGAGCCCACCCGTGAGGGGCGGATGCTCCGGGTTCTCGGGAGAGCGCCACCGCTCGTAGAGGGCGTCGAGGGCCGCGAGGGTCGTCGACGGCAGCGCGCCGCCGAAGGCGCGATCGGCATCGATCGACCCCGGGAGCCAGACCGCGGCCCCGTCGCGCTCGGTGAGCACGCCGAACGAGCGCACGCCGACGAACGAGTAGCGCGACCAGATGCCCCCCTGCTCGGCCGATTCGAGCAGGAACGTGCCCGTTCGCCCTTCGGCGAGGGAGCGGTAGAGGCCGACGGGGGTGAGGGCATCAGCGAAGAGCGTGCGGATGACCGGCACGACCCGCGCATCGCGCAGGTGCCGGGCGAACTCGTCGCGCGTCGTCGTGCTCATGCGGCAGTGCCCACATTCGGGCTCAGGGGATCGACGTCGAAGCAGGCGCGCGCGCCCGTGTGGCAGGCGACGCCGACCTGGTCGACCTGCACGAGCAGCGTGTCGCCGTCGCAGTCGAGCGCCGCACCGCGCACGTGCTGCACGTGGCCGCTCGTGTCGCCCTTGCGCCAGTACTCCTGCCGCGAGCGGCTCCAGAACGTCACACGCCCCTCGGTGAGGGTGCGGCGCAGCGCCTCGGCGTCCATCCAGCCGACCATGAGCACCTCCCGCGAGTCGTGCTGCTGGATGACCGCGGGAAGCAGCCCGGCTGCGTCGAATCGCACCCGGGCCAGCACGGCGTCGATATCGAGCTCGCTCATCGCACGCTCATCCCCTCTGCGCGCAGCGCATCCTTGACCTGGCCGACCGTGAGCTCGGCGTTGTGGAACACGCTCGCGGCGAGCACCGCGTGCGCGCCGGCCGCGACCGCGGGCGCGAAGTGCTCGAGGGCACCCGCGCCGCCCGAGGCGATCACCGGCACCGTCGACATGGCGGCGACGGCCTCGATGAGCTCGAGGTCGAAGCCCGTCTTCGTGCCGTCGGCATCGATCGAGTTGACCAGCAGCTCGCCCGCGCCGCGCTCGATCGCCTCGCGCGCCCACGCCACGGCGTCAATGGCGGTGCGCTCGCGCCCCCCGTGCGTCGTGACGACGAAGCCGCTCGGTGCGGCCGCGTCGCGCGTGACGTCGAGCGAGAGCACGCACACCTGGGCGCCGAAGCGGCCGGCGATCTCGTCGATGAGCGACGGCCGTGCGATCGCGGCGCTGTTGACGCCGATCTTGTCGGCACCGTGCGCGAGGAGCCGCGCGACATCATCGACCGCGCGCACGCCTCCCCCCACGGTGAGCGGGATGAACACCTGCTCCGCCGTCGCCTGCACGAGGTCGAACATCGTGTCGCGGTTGTCGACGGTGGCCTTCACGTCGAGGAAGGTGATCTCGTCGGCGCCCTGCTCGTAGTAGGTGCGAGCGAGCTCGATCGGATCGCCTGCGTCGCGCAGGTCGAGGAAGTTCACCCCTTTCACCACGCGGCCCGCGGCGACGTCGAGGCAGGGGATGACCCGGACGGAGACAGCCATCAGATGCGCGCGGCGTGGATCGAGCTGACGAGGATGGCGCGGGCACCCAGATCGTAGAGCTCGTCCATGACGTGATTGGTCTCGTCGCGCGGCACCATCGCCCGCACCGCGACCCACGTGCCGTCGGCGAGCGGTGAGACCGTGGGCGACTCGAGCCCGGGAGTGATCGCCTGCGCGCGCTCGAGCAGCTCGCGCGGCAGGTCGTAGTCGATGAGCACGTACTGGCGCGCGACGAGCACGCCCTGCAGCCGGCGCTGCAGCGTCGCGATGCCCGCGCGCTCCGGCTGGGCGCTGATGAGCACGGCGGTCGATTCGAGGATGACCGGGCCGACGATCTCGAGGCCCTGCGCGCGCAGGGTCGACCCGGTCTCGACGACATCGGCGATCGCATCCGCGACGCCCAGCCGGTTCGAGACCTCGACAGCGCCATCGAGCTTCACGATGCGGGCTTCGACGCCGTGCTGACCGAGGAAGTCGCCGACAAGCTTGGGATAGCTCGTCGCGATGCGCAGGCCCGCGAGATCGCCGAGCTCGGCGACCATGCCGGGAGGCGCCGCGAAGCGGAACGTCGAGCCACCGAAGTCGAGCGGCTGGATCTCGACGGCGGCCGAGCCCGAGTCGAGCAGCAGGTCGCGGCCCGTGATGCCGACGTCGAGCGCGCCGGAACCGACGTAGGTCGCGATGTCGCGCGGGCGCAGGTAGAAGAACTCGACACCGTTGCGCGGGTCGGAGACCGTGAGGGCGCGCGGGTCGCGGCGCCCCGCGTAGCCCGCCTCGACGAGCATCTCGACGGCGGTCTCGGAGAGCGAACCCTTGTTGGGTACCGCGATTCTCAGCATGGTCTGGTCTCTTCGGTGTGGGCGCGCCCGTGCCGGGCCGCAAGCGGTCTAGAGGTGCTTGTAGACGTCGTCGAGCGTGAGGCCCTTCGCGACGAGCAGCACCTGGAGGTGGTACAGCAGCTGCGAGACCTCCTCGGCCGTCGACTCGTCGCTCTCGTACTCGGCGGCCATCCACACTTCGGCGGCCTCCTCGACGATCTTCTTGCCGATCGCATGGATGCCCGCATCGAGCTGCGCGACGGTGCCCGAGCCCTCGGGGCGCAGGCGCGCCTTCTCGCTCAGCTCGGCGAACAGCGCGTCGAAAGTCTTCACCGGCCCAGGCTACCGGCCCGGCGCCGGGAGGACGGCCGTCTAGGAGACGCCGAGCAGGTCGATGACGAAGACGAGCGTCTTGCCCGAGAGGCGATGGCCACCGCCCGCAGGGCCGTAGGCGAGGTGGGGCGGGCACACGAGCTGGCGGCGGCCGCCGACCTTCATGCCCGGGATGCCCTTCTGCCAGCCGGCGATGAGGCTGCCGAGCGGGAAGTTGATCGACGACCCGCGGTTCCACGAGGCGTCGAACTCTTCGCCGGTCTCGAACTCGACGCCGACGTAGTGCACGTCGACCGTCGCACCGGGAGCTGCCTCGGCGCCGGTGCCGACGACGAGGTCGGTGATGACGAGGTCGGTGGGCGCGGGGCCCTCGAAGAAGTCGATCTCGGGCTTCGTGTTCTGGCTCATGCCTCCATCCAACCAGACATGACGGCGAGCTCGATCAGCACCCCCGTCAGTGGCCGTGGGCGCTCGCCGCCGCGCGCAGCTCGGCGATGGCGCCCTCGACGCTCTCGCGCCCGTACACGGCCGACCCCGCGACGAAGGTGTCGGCGCCCGCCTCCGCAGCGATGCCGATCGTGTCGAGGGTGATGCCGCCGTCGACCTGCAGCCAGATGTCGAGGCCGAGGCGGGCGACCTCGTGTCGCAGCACGCGCAGCTTCGGCATCGTCTGATCCAGGAACGACTGACCGCCGAAACCGGGCTCGACAGTCATCACCAGCACCTGGTCGAACTCGGGCAGCAGCTCGAGGTAGGGCTCGATCTCCGTGCCGGGTTTGACGGCGAGGCCCGCCCGGCTGCCGCGCTCGCGCAGCGCCCGCGCCGTCTCGACGACGTCGCTCGCGGCCTCGGCGTGAAAGGTCACCGAGAAGGCTCCGAGCTCGGCGTAGCCGGGAGCCCATCGGTCGGCGTCGCTGATCATGAGGTGCACGTCGAGCGGGATCGGCGAGATCGCCTGCAGCCGCCCGACCATCTGGGGCCCGAAGGTGAGATTCGGTACGAAGTGGTTGTCCATGACGTCGACATGCACGAGGTCGGCACTCGCGATGCGCTCGACATCGCGCTGCAGGTTGACGAAGTCGGCCGACAGGATGCTCGGGTTGATGCGCACGGTCACGTCGCCAGCGTAGCGATGCGGCCGGTCGGGATGCCCGGGGCTCAGCGGCGGGTCAGCAGCTGGATGAACATCGCATCGGTTCCGTGCCGGTGCGGCCACAGCTGCGCGGCCCCGTGGGCGAGCTCGCCGAGGTCGAGGGGGGTGCGGGCGATGCCGGCGAGCACGGCCCGGGCGTCGAGCGGGGCGACCTCGGCGGGGCGCTCGGCGAAGAGGTCATCCACGATCGCCGTCGTCTCGTCGGGATGGGGCGAGCAGGTGACGTACGCCAGCACTCCCCCGGGTTTCAGAGCCGCGAGAGCGCTGCGCAGCAGCTCGGCCTGCAGGCTGGCGAGCGGGGCCACGTCGAGCGCTGTCTTGCGCCAGCGCGCCTCGGGCCGTCGGCGCAGCGCCCCGAGCCCTGTGCAGGGGGCGTCGAGCAGGATGCGGTCGTAGGTTTCGGGTTCGAGAACGCCGATCGCGCGGCCGTCGCCGACGCGCACCTCGACGGCCGGGTCGATGGTGTGCAGGGCCTTCCGCACGAGCTCGGCGCGAGCGGGCACCACCTCGTTGGCGACGAGCACGACACCACCGGCTCGAGCTTCTGCCGCGAGCAGCGCGGCTTTTCCGCCCGGGCCGGCACACAGGTCGAGCCAGCGCTCACCCGGCACGACTGCGCGCGCGCGGCTGAGCACGAGAGCGGCGAGCTGCGAGCCCTCGTCCTGTACGCGCGCCGCGCCGGCCGCCACGAGAGGATGCGACGCTGGATCGCCCGCTGCCGAGCGCGCCCCGCGAGGCGAGTACGGCGTGCGGTCGCCGAGCGCCTCGGGCTCGCACAGCCCCGGCAGCGCGACGAGCGTGACCCGAGGAGCGGTGTTGTCGGCGAGGAGGAGGTCGTCGAGCTCGCTCCCGCGACCCTCGCGCGTGAGGGCCTCCCGCAGGGCGTGCACGATCCACGCCGGATGCGCGTGCGCGATGCCGTCGCGCTCATCGGGGTCGGTGACGCCCTCGAGAAGGCGTGTCGTCCAGGTGACGTCATCATCGCGCGAGATCGTCCGCAGCACCGCATTGACGAATCCGGTCGTGCGGGCGGCCCGCGCTCGACGGGTCAGCTCGACGGTCTCGCCGACGGCGGCGTGGGCGGGAGTGCTCATGCCGAGCAGCTGGTGCGCCCCGAGGCGCAGCACGTCGAGGGCCACCGGATCGATCGCGTCGATGGCGCGCCCGGCGGCGAGGGCGATGACACGGTCGTAGTGCCCGCGACGACGCAGGGTGCCATAGGTCAGCTCGGTCGCGAAGGCCGCGTCGGCGCCCGTCAGTCGCGCGCGGCGCAATCGGGTGGGCAGCAGCAGGTTGGCGTAGGCGTCGTCATCGGTGACCGCCCGCAGCACGTCGAACGCGACCTGGCGCGGCGTGGCCGTCGTGCGCGCCCGCTGCCGCGACCCCTCCGACTGCGGATTGCCCGTCACGAGAACACCGGATCGCGATCGCCAGGCAGCCCCCGCGCCCAATCGGCCGCGCCCATCGCCTGCTTGCCGGCGGGCTGCACGTGCAGCAGCTCGAGCGGCACGGTTCCGGTTCCGACGAGCACTCGGCCGCCTGCACGACGCACTGTGCCCGGGGGCAGAGGTGCGGCATCCCGCGCGATCGCCGCCTCGAGCACCTTGATCGCCTGGTCGCTCGAGTGCGTGAAGGCCCCGGGCTCGGGCGTGACACCGCGGAGGCGGGCGTGGACGGCCTCGGCGGGCTCGTTCCACCGCAGCTCTGCATCGTCGCGGCCGAGCTTCGGCGCGAGGGTCACCTCCCCGATCGGCGCCTGCGCGATGGCCGTACCCGAGGCCAGGTCGTCGACCACCGAGCGCACGAGGTCGGCCCCCGAGCGGCTGAGCTCGTCGAGCAGCGACCCGGCGGTGCGGTGCGCGCCGATGGGCGTCGTGAGGCGGGCGTACCAGTCGCCCTCGTCGAGACCCTCGGTGAGCTGGAAGACCGTCGCCCCGGTCTGCGCGTCGCCCGCGATCACGGCGTGCTGCACGGGTGCGGCGCCCCGCCACCTGGGCAGCAGCGAGAAGTGCAGGTTGATCCAGCCGAGCCGGGGCCACGACAGCAGCGGCTCGCGCACGAGCGCGCCATACGCGACGATGACGCCCAGATCGACCTCGAGCGGCAGCAGTGCGGGCTCGACCTCACCGAGCCGACGGGCTTCGAGCACCGGCAGACCGAGGCGGCGGGCCTCGTCGGCGACGGGTGTCGGGGTCAGCACGCGTTTTCGCCCCTGGGGGGTCGCCGGGCGGGTGATGACGCGCACGATCTCGTGCTCGCTCGCCGCGAGCGCCGTCAGCGTGGGCACGGCAGCCAGCGGGCTGCCGGCGACGACGAGACGCAGCGCGGGCATGCCACCATTCAACCGGATGCCCGGCACACGCCCGACCGCGGCGACGCGGTCTCTGCGGAGAGCGGGGTCAGCCGATCGGTCGCGCACCCGGATCGTCGAAGGGCTCGCTGTCGTCGAAGCGCACGCGCAGCGCCGGCACGCGGCGGCGAGGCGGTGCCCCGGCGACCCGCGTGACGCGCGCCGTGACCCCGCGCACGATCTCGGCCTTGAGCCGCGCGGCGACCTCGGCACCGCGCGCGTAGTCGAGCCGCACGATCGCCCGTACTCGCCCCTCGTCGAGCTCGATCGGGCCGAGCACGTCGACGCCGTCGAGGTCGTCGATCGTCGCCGTCGCGCGAGCCACCGCGTCGGGCGTGCCCGCGAGCGCCGCGACACGCACAGCGGGCGGGAAGCGCAGCACGCGCCGATCGGCGAGCTCGGAGGCGGCGACGCGCTCCGGATGCCCGGTCGCGAGCGCGGTCGCGACACCGCCGCCCACGCCGACGAGCAGGACCGGGGCGTCGGGGGCCGCGAGCGCGGCGGCATTGCACCACCATCGCACGCAGTCCTCGACCACGCGCAGACTCTCGCGCGCGAGCATGCCCTCACCGTCGAGCAGCAGGACGGCTCGATAACCGCCGGGCACCAGAGGCTCGGCTCCGCGCGTCGCGACGACGAGGGTGCGCCCACCGGGCGCCGACTGCAGAGGGGTCTCGCCGTCGGACACCACGACGCGTGCACCGGGGAACGCCCGACCGAGCTCGTCGGCCGTGCGCGCCGAACCTCGACCGACCGTGCGCCACCGCTCACCCTCGCACGTCGCGCAGCGCCAGCCCACCGCGAGCGCCCCGCACCAGCGGCACGAGGCCGCGGCGCCCGCGCGGGCAACACCGAGCGGCCCGCGGCACGCGGTGCAGCGCGCCGTCTCACCGCAGTCGGCGCACGCGATGCGCGGCGCGTAGCCCGGCCGGGCCACCTGCACGAGCACGGGGCCGTGCTGGAGGGCGTCGGAGACGGCGCGCCACGCGGTCGAAGGGATGCGCCCTCGCGCAGCCTCAGCGCCCGCGCCCGCCTGCTGAGCGGTCGGTGTGATGCGTCGGCGCCACCTGCCGAGAGGTTCGACCACTCCGAGCCAGCCGAGCTCGACGAGCCGCTGCACGTCGGTGCTGCGCGCGTGGGCGGCGAGCACGAGCGAGCATCCGGTCTCCTCCTGGCGCAGGAGCGCCAGGTCGCGGCTGTGGATTCCCGGCGCATGCGGTTCGACGTGCAGGCCGTCTCCGTCGTCCCACACCGCGACGAGCCCCAGGGCGGGGGCCGGCGCGAGCAGCGCCGAACGGTTGCCGATGACGATGACGGGCCGAGGCTCGAGCGTGCGCAGGAAGGCCCGGTAGCGGTCGGCGGCCGGCTGCGTCGCGTCGATGCGGGCGAGGTCGTCCGAGTTCACCAGGAGGGCGAGGCAGGTCTCGAGGTGGTCGAGGTCGCGGTAGTCGGGAACGCTCACGAGCGCGCTGCGCCCCGCGGCCAGGGTGGCCACGGCGAGCTCGGCGAGCGTGCGCAGCGCGGCGGGAACCCACACACCCGGGGCGACCTCGACCGGGTGGGGCACGCCCGTGAGAGCGAGACGGCGGCCCGCCGCCGCACCCTCGCCTACCAGGGTCGCGAGAGGCTCGGCGTCGAATCGCAGCATCGGGGCGAAGGCATCAGGCGCGTAGCCCGTGATCAGGGGCGCTGCGGGTCGCGCGGCTTCTCGTGCCTGTGCCGCGGCCTCCGACTCGCTGCGACGAGCGAGCCACGCTTTCTCGACGCGTACCTGGCGCGGCGGCACCGCGAGGCGCACGAGGTCGCTCGCCACCCCGGCCGCCCGATCCGCCGCGCGTCGCAGCAGGCGCCACACGGCGGGGTCGAGCACAGCGGCCGGTGACACGACCTCGTCGAGCTCGCTCAGCACACCGTCGAACCCGACCTCATCGGCCACGTCGACGATGAAGCCCTTCGCCTGCCTGCCCGCCGATCGCAGCGGCACGAGCACGCGCACACCGGGTACGGCCTGCTCGCGCCACCGCTCGGGGATGCGGTAGTCGAAGAGCCGATCGAGTTGGGGCAGGGGCGAATCGAGCAGCACCCGGGCGATGGATGCTGGAGGCACGATCAGAGACCGGCCTCCGTGCGCAGCGCGTCGACGCGGTCGAGGCGCTCCCACGTGAAGTCGGGCAGCTCGCGGCCGAAGTGGCCGTAGGTGCTGGTCTGGGCGTAGATGGGCCGCAGCAGGTCGAGATCACGGATGATCGCCCCGGGCCGCAGATCGAAGACGGCGCGGATGGCCTCGATGATGCGCTGCTCATCGACGTGAGCGGTGCCGAAGGTCTCGACGTAGAGCCCGACGGGCGCAGCGGTGCCGATCGCGTAGGCGACCTGCACTTCGAGGCGGTCGGCGAGCCCTGCAGCGACGGCGTTCTTCGCCACCCAGCGCATCGCGTAGGCGGCCGAGCGGTCGACCTTCGAGGGGTCCTTGCCGCTGAAAGCCCCTCCCCCGTGCCGCGAGGCCCCGCCGTAGGTGTCGACGATGATCTTGCGGCCCGTGAGGCCGGCGTCGCCCTGCGGCCCGCCGATCTCGAAGCGGCCGGTGGGGTTGATGAGCACGCGGGGCGACTCGGGATCGAAGCCCGCCGCCTCGAGCACGGGGCCGATGACCGTGCGCCGCACCTCGTCGCGCAGCTGCTCGGTCGATACCGAGGGCAGGTGCTGCGTCGAGAGCACGACGGTCTCGACCGTGCGGGGCACGGCGCCGTCGTAGCCGATCGTCACCTGGGTCTTGCCGTCGGGGGCGAGGTAGTCGAGCACGCCCTGCTTGCGCACTTCGGCGAGGCGCTCCGCGAGGCGGTGCGCGAGCCAGATCGGCAGCGGCATGAGCTGAGGCGTCTCGGTCGTCGCGTAGCCGAACATGATGCCCTGATCGCCCGCGCCCTGCACGTCGCCCGCGTCGGTGCTCGCACCCTCGCGCGACTCGTAGGCGGCGTCGACGCCGAGCGCGATGTCGGGCGACTGCTCGCCGATCGACACGGAGACCCCGCACGAGCGCCCGTCGAACCACACGTCGCTCGAGGTGTAGCCGATCTCGGTGACGCGCTGCCTCACGATGCCCGGGATGTCGACGTAGCCGCTCGTGGTGACCTCGCCCGCGACATGCACCAGCCCCGTGGTCACGAGGGTCTCGACGGCGACACGACTGTGCGGGTCGACCGCGAGGAGGGCGTCGAGGATGCTGTCGGAGATCTGGTCGCAGATCTTGTCAGGATGCCCTTCGGTGACCGACTCGGAAGTGAACAGTCGCAGCGCGGTCATGAGGATCTTCCTGTTGTCGTCGAACGGTGAGAGCGGTGTGCCGCGGGAGTGGCGCCTGCGGGATGCGGGCCCAGGGACACGGAGCTACGGGATGCGGGGCTGAGCGAGGAGGTCGAGAATACGGTGCGCCACCGACGTCTTGTCGCCCTCGGCACGTGCCACCACGCTACCCGCGCCGTCGAGCACCATGACGGAATTGGTCGACGAGCCGAAGCCCTCGCTCCACCCGACCCTGTTGACGACGAGCAGGTCGACGCCCTTCCGGCGCGCCTTCTCGGCCCCGATCTGCAGGAGCCGGTCGTCGTCACGCTCGGTCTCGGCCGCGAAGCCGATGATGCGCTGACCGGGGCGTCGCGCCGCGGCGAGCCCTACGAGCACATCGGGGGTGCGCTCGAGCGAGAGGCTCAGGGTCTCCCCCACGGCATCCTTCTTGATCTTGCCGTCAGCGACGGAGACCGGCCGGAAGTCGGCGACCGCGGCGCTCATGATGACCGTGTCGGCCTGCGCCGCGTGATCGCGCATGGCAGCCTCGAGCTCGGCGGCTGTGCCGACCTCGATCACGGTCGCACCGGCGGGGGCATCGACCTCCAGGTGGGCCGCGACGAGCGTGACGGTTGCGCCCCGGGCGAGCGCCGCGCGCGCGAGGGCGACGCCCTGCCGGCCGCTCGAGCGGTTGCCGAGGAAGCGCACCGGATCGAGGGGCTCGCGCGTGCCCCCCGCCGAGATCAGGATGCTGCGCCCGACGAGATCGCGCGGCCCCACGATCGCGAGCGCGGCCTCGACGATCATCTCGGGCTCCGCCATGCGGCCGGGGCCGACATCGCTGCCCGTGAGACGGCCCGATTCGGGCCCCACGATGGTCACTCCGCGCGAGCGCAGCGTCGCGATGTTCGCGACCGTGGCCGGGTGCTCCCACATCTCGGTGTGCATCGCCGGGGCGATGACGAGCGGCGCGGAGCTCGCGAGTACGGTCGTGCCGAGGAGGTCGCCCGCGAGTCCCGCGGCGAGCGAGGCGACCGTGTGCGCGGTCGCCGGGGCGATGACGATGAGGTCGGCGCGCTGCCCGAGAGCGACGTGCCGCACCTCGGCCACGCCCTCGTAGAGGTCGGTGTGCACGGGGTTGCGGCTGATCGCCTCGAGCGTGGGTCTTCCGACGAATCGCAGAGCGCCGTCGGTCGCGACGATGTGCACGTCGTGGCCCGCGACCACGAAGGCGCGGGCGACGCCGACGGCCTTGTAGGCCGCGATGCCGCCCGTGATGCCGAGCACGACCGTGAGGCGACCCGCAGCATCCGGCGTCGGGGCGGTCATGCGATCGCGCACCTAGTCCGTGATGCGCGTGAGGACGAGCTTGTCCTCGTTGATCTCGTGCAGCGCGACCGAGAGGGGCTTGTCGTCGACCGTCGAGTCGACGAGCGGGCCGACGTTGTCGAACAGGCTGCCCTCGTGGAGGTCGGCGTAGTAGTCGTTGATCTGGCGAGCGCGCTTCGAGGCGAAGATGACCAGCTGGTACTTCGAGTCGACCTTCGACAGCAGTTCGTCGATGGGGGGCTCGATGATGCCCGAGTTCTTGTCAGCCATGAGTGTCTCGCTCTCGTTCCGCCCGGGGCGCGAAGGCTCCCGGTGCCGCTATCGCGCCGAGCCGGCGCGACCGGACGGCCGCGCTGCGCCGCTGGGCACTGCGAGCAAGTCTACGACCTCCTGGGCCGCGCGGCGCACATCGTCGTTGACGACGAGTTCGTCGAACTCGTCTTGCGCGGCGAGCTCGACGCGTGCGGTCTCGAGTCGACGGGCCTGTTCTTCGGGAGACTCGGTGCCGCGCCCGACGAGCCGTCGCACGAGCTCCTCCCAGCTCGGGGGCAGGAGGAAGACGAGAACGGCGTCGGGCATCGCCGCGCGCACCTGCCGGGCGCCCGCGAGGTCGATCTCGAGCAGCACGCTGCGACCGGCCGCGAGCGCCGCCTCCACGGGCGGTCGCGGGGTGCCGTAACGGGAGGCGTTGTGCACGACCGCCCACTCGAGCAGCTCGCCCCGCTCGATGAGCGCATCGAAGGCCGCGTCGTCGAGGAAGTAGTAGTGCACGCCATCCTGCTCGCCGGGACGCGGGGCGCGCGTCGTCGCCGAGATGCTCAGCAGCACGGCGGGGTGGTTCTCGCGGATGAAGGTCGAGACGGTGCCCTTGCCGACCGCCGTGGGCCCCGCGAGCACCACAAGCCGACCGCGACCGGTGCCGCCCTCGCGGGCCCGCAGCCAGTCGAGCAACCGCACGCGCTGACGGTGCCCGAGCCCGCCGAGACGCTTGACAGGCGAGATGCGCAGCAGCTCGAGAGCATCGGAGACGCGCGCGGGGCCGAGCCCGCGCAGAGACCCGAGAAGCTCGGAGACGCGCATGCCCGCCTCCGGCAGCCCGGAGTCGAGCCACGCCGCCTCGGCGACCTCGGTCGCGGTGCGCTCCCCTGCTCGCACGGCGACCTTGACCGCGGCCCGAGCACGGCGCGCCGCGACCGCCGCGCGCGAGGCTGCGGCGCGGTCGACCGCGGGCATCGGCGCCGTCACGCCTCGAGCTCCGCCCGGTGCGCGTCGAGGGCGGCCGCGAGGCCGTCGGGCCCGGCGGAGAGCACGCTGCGCGTCACGGTCGGGATGACCGAACCGGCAGCGACGCCGTACACGGCGGCGAGGTCACCGAGTCGTGACCCCTGGTAGCCGAACCCCGGGCCCAGCACGGGAGTGTGCTGCAGCAGCACGGGGTCGATGCCGCTCGCGGCGATCGGCTCGGTCGCGCCGATCACGACGCCGATCGCGCCCCAGCCGCGCGCGCTCGCGTTGCGCACCGCGACGTCGCGGGCGAGCTGACCCGCGACCGAGCGGCCGCTGCCGCTGACCGACTGCTGCAGCCCCCGGCCCTCGGGGTTCGAGGTCGCGGTGAGCACGAACACGCCTTTGCCGTGCCGCTGCGCCAGCTCGATGACCGGGTCGAGCGACCCGAGGCCCTGGTAGGCGACCACGGTCATCGCATCCGACTCGAGCGGCGAGCCCGGCGCGAGCCAGGCCTCGCCGTAGGCGGCCGCGGTCGAGCCGATGTCGCCGCGCTTGACGTCGGCGATGACGAGGAACCCGGCGGCGCGCGCCGTGCGGATCACTTCCTCGAGCACCGCGTATCCCGCCGCACCGAACCGCTCGAAGAAGGCCGCTTGCGGCTTGACGATGCCCACTCGGCCGTGCGCGGCCTCGAGCGCCGTCAGGGCGAGCGACCGGGCGCCCTGTGCGTCGTCGGCGAGGCCCCACTGCTCGAGCAGCGAGGCGTGCGGGTCGATACCCAGGCACAACCTGCCGTGGGCATCCACGGCCGAACGCAGCCGCTCACCGAAGGGGATCATGCTCGGGCCGCCCGCGCGATCGCATAGTCCTGCAGGCTCGTCACGGTCACGGGCTCGGTCGCCGTCTCGAGCGACGCGACCGCTGCGCCCACGGTGGCGATCGTCGTGAAGAGCGGCTTGTCGGCTGCGACCGTCGCCGTGCGGATCTCGATGCCGTCGGCGCGCGCCGAGCGGCCCGAAGGGGTGTTGATGACGATGTCGACCTCGCCAGCATTGATGAGGTCGACGATCGAGGGCTCGCCGTCGTCGGCGCCGCTGTGCTTGCGCACGACCCGGGCCGCGATGCCGTAGCGGGCGAGCACCTCGTGGGTGCCCTCCGTCGCCCACAGCTCGAAGCCGAGCTGGTGCAGCCGCAGGGCCGGGAGCACGACAGCGCGCTTGTCGCGGTCGGCGACCGACACGAACACGACGCCGTGCTTCGGCAGACCACCGTAGGCGGCGTCCTGGCTCTTGGCGAAGGCGCGCGGGAAATCGCGGTCGATACCCATGACCTCGCCCGTGGAGCGCATCTCGGGGCCGAGCACCGAGTCGACGATGACGCCCTCGCGCGTGCGGAAGCGCTTGAAGGGCAGCACAGCCTCTTTGACAGCGACGGGCGCGTCGAGCGGCACGCTCGAGCCGTCTCCGGCAGGCAGCAAGCCGTCGGCCACGAGCGAGCGGATGGTGCGGCCCGTCATGACGAGCGACGCCGCCTTGGCGAGCGGGATACCGAGCGCCTTCGAGACAAAGGGCACCGTGCGCGAGGCACGCGGGTTGGCCTCGAGCACGTAGAGCACGCCCGCGCCGATCGCGAACTGCACGTTGAGCAGGCCGCGCACGCCGATGCCCGACGCGATGCCCCTGGTCGCCTCGCGCACTCGCTCGATGACCGAGGCCCCGAGCGTGACGGGCGGCAGGGTGCAGGCGGAGTCGCCCGAGTGCACGCCCGCCTCCTCGATGTGCTCCATGATGCCGCCGATGTACAGCTCGTCGCCGTCGTAGAGCGCGTCGACGTCGATCTCGACGGCATCGTCGAGGAAGCGGTCGACGAGCAGGGGAAGCTCGGGGCCGATGATCGCCTGGTCTTTGACCCGGTCGAAGTAGTCGACGAGGCTCGCGCTGTCGTAGACGATCTCCATGCCCCGCCCACCGAGCACGAAACTCGGGCGCACGAGCACGGGGTACCCGATCTCCTCGGCGATGAGCACGGCGCTGTCGACGTCGGTCGCCGTGCCGTTGCGGGGTGCCGTGAGGCCGGCCGCGTCGAGGATGCGCGAGAAGGCGCCGCGCTCCTCCGCGAGGTCGATCGCGTCGGGGCTCGTGCCGAGGATCGGGATGCCCGCCCGCTCGAGCCCGTGCGCGAGGCCGAGCGCCGTCTGGCCGCCGAGCTGCACGACGACGCCGACGAGCTCGCCCGTCGCCGACTCGGCGTGGATGACCTCGAGCACGTCTTCGAGCGTGAGCGGCTCGAAGTACAGGCGGTCGCTCGTGTCGTAGTCGGTCGAGACCGTCTCGGGGTTGCAGTTGATCATGATCGTCTCGAAGCCCGCGTCGCGCAGCGCGAAGCTCGCGTGCACGCAGCTGTAGTCGAACTCGATGCCCTGGCCGATGCGGTTGGGGCCCGAGCCGAGGATGACGACCTTGCGGGCCGCGCTCGGAGCGACCTCCGTCTCGTCGTCGTAGCTCGAGTAGTGGTACGGCGTGAGCGCGGGGAACTCGCCCGCGCACGTGTCGACGGTCTTGAAGACCGGTCGCACGCCCGCCTCCCAGCGGGCCTCCCGCACAGCACCCTCATCGAGGCCGCGCAGCTCGCCGATCTGGGCATCGCTGAAGCCGTGATCCTTCGCGTGGCGGATGACCTCGGGGGTGAGCGAGTCTGCCGCAGCGATCTCGTCGGCGACCTCGTTGATGAGCTGCATCTGGTCGAGGAACCAGGGGTCGATCCCGGTGGCGGTGAAGAGCTCGTCGATCGTCGCACCCGCGCGCATCGCCTGCTGCACCGTCACGATGCGGCCGTCGGTGGGCGTCCGGGATGCAGCGACGAGAGCATCCTTGTCGCCGGGCGCGCCCTGCCAGTGGAAGCTGCTGCCGCGCTTCTCGAGGCTGCGCAGCGCCTTCTGCAGCGCGGTGGAGTAGTTGCGACCGATCGCCATGGCCTCGCCCACCGACTTCATGGTCGTCGTGAGCTCGACGTCGGCGCCCGGGAACTTCTCGAACGCGAATCGCGGCACCTTCACGACGACGTAGTCGAGCGTCGGTTCGAAGCTCGCGGGGGTCACCTTGGTGATGTCGTTGGGGATCTCATCGAGCCGGTAGCCGATCGCGAGCTTCGCGGCGATCTTCGCGATCGGGAAGCCCGTGGCCTTCGAGGCGAGCGCGCTCGATCGCGAGACGCGCGGGTTCATCTCGATGACGATGACGCGACCGGTGGCGGGGTCGACGGCGAACTGCACGTTGCAGCCGCCCGTGTCGACGCCCACATCGCGGATGATGCGGATGCCGATGTCGCGCAGGTTCTGGTACTCGCGGTCGGTGAGCGTGAGCGCGGGCGCGACGGTGATCGAGTCGCCGGTGTGCACGCCGACGGGGTCGACGTTCTCGATCGAGCACACGACGACCGTGTTGTCGGCGTTGTCGCGCATGAGCTCGAGCTCGTACTCCTTCCAGCCGAGGATGGACTCCTCGAGCAGCACCTCGGTCGTCGGCGACTGGTGCAGGCCGTCGGTCACCATGCGGATCAGTTGCGCGCGGTCGTGCGCGAAGCCCGAGCCGAGGCCGCCCATCGTGAACGACGGGCGGATGACGAGCGGGTACCCGAGGTCGTCGGCGAACTCCACGGCTTCGTCGACCGTGCGCGCGATGTGGCTGCGGGCGACGTCGGCGCCCGCGTCGAGCACGAGCTGCTTGAACAGCTGGCGGTCCTCGGCCTTGTGGATCGCCTCGAACGAGGCGCCGATCAGCTCGACGTCGTACTTCGCGAGGATGCCCCGCTCGTGCAGCGCGATGGCCGCGTTGAGGGCCGTCTGGCCGCCGAGGGTCGGGAGCACCGCATCCGGCTTCTCCTTCGCGATGATCGCCTCGATCACCTCGGGGGTGATCGGCTCGATGTAGGTCGCGTCGGCGAAGTCGGGGTCGGTCATGATCGTGGCCGGGTTGGAGTTCACCAGGATCACTCGGATGCCCTCCTCCCGCAGCACGCGGCAGGCCTGCGTGCCCGAGTAGTCGAACTCGGCGGCCTGGCCGATGACGATCGGGCCGGAGCCGATCACCAGCACACTGTTGATGTCGTCGCGCTTGGGCATCAGTTGCTGGCCTTCTGGGTCGAGGTGTGGGCGACGACGAGGTCGTGGAACCGGTCGAACAGGTAGGTGGAGTCGTGCGGCCCGGCCGCAGCCTCGGGGTGGTACTGCACCGAGAAGGCGGGGATGTCGAGGGCGCGGAGGCCCTCGACGACCTGGTCGTTGAGCCCGATGTGGCTCACCTCGACGCGGCCGAAGCCCGCGGGGCTCTCGACGACGCCGTCGAGCGGGGCATCCACCGCGAAGCCGTGGTTGTGGGCCGTGATCTCGATGCGGCCCGTGGCCTTGTCGAGCACGGGCTGATTGATGCCGCGGTGGCCGTACGGCAGCTTGTAGGTGCCGAAGCCGAGGGCGCGGCCCAGCAGCTGGTTGCCGAAGCAGATGCCGAAGAATGGCAGGCCGTCGCGCAGCACGCCCTGCAGCAGTTCGACGTGCGCGGCGCTCGCCGCGGGGTCGCCAGGGCCGTTCGAGTAGAAGACCGCGACGGGGTCGATCGCGCGCAGCTCGTCGAGCGTCACCGACTGGGGCAGCACGTGCACCTCGAAGCCGCGTTGGGCGAGCTGGCGCAGTGTCGACTCCTTGACGCCGAGGTCGAGCACGGCGAGGCGGCCGATCGAGGGGCCTTTGGCGGGGATCACTGTCGCGTGGTCGACCGAGACCTCGGCCGAGAGGTTGCGGCCCGTCATCTCGGCCGACGAGCGCACGATCGCGAGCTGCTCGTCGTCAGTGAGCGAAGCATCGGCGCCCGAGAAGATGCCCGCCCGCATGGCCCCGCTCTCGCGGATGCGCCGGGTGAGCGCGCGCGTGTCGATACCGCTGATACCGACGATGCCCTGGCCCTCGAGGTCGTCGTCGAGGCTGCGGGTGGCGCGGTGGTTCGACACGCGACGGGCGGGGTCGCGCACGACGAAGCCCTCGACCCAGATGCGGCGCGACTCGGGGTCGTCGTCGTTCATGCCCGTGTTGCCGATGTGCGGCGCCGTCATGACGACGATCTGGCCCGCGTAGCTCGGGTCGGTCAACGTCTCCTGGTAGCCGCTCATGCCGGTCGCGAAGACGGCCTCGCCGACGGTGCGGCCCTCGGCGCCGTAGCGGCGGCCGACGTAGCGGGTGCCGTCTTCGAGCACGAGCACGGCCGGTGATGTGATCACGATGCGATTCCTTCTGCAGGGTCGGTGGCGGGCGCTGGGGTGAGAGCCTGCAGCGCGGCGACGAGGGCGGCCGCGTCGGCGGGCTCGGGGATGCGGAGGTAGCTGTCGACGGGGCTCACGCCGAGCATCCACCCGACGAGCACGAGGCCGTCGCGCTCGACCACGCGGTCGATCGCCCACGTCGCGCGGCCGGCGCCGCGCAGCGCCGAGGGCTCGATGAGCATCGGGCTCTGCCCGCGCACGGTCAGCACGAGGCCCTCGGGATGCACGCTCGCGGTCGCCCGCGCCCGGAAACCGAGCCCGTGCACGGCGATGCGCTCGAGCGGCTCGTCGGCGACCGTCGTGGCGACGTACCAGCCGTCGACGACGAGGGATGCGGAACCGAGCGCCTCGGGCGCGGGCACCGGCCGGGCGAGGCCCGACTGCCGGCGCCGCCGGCTCGCCCAGCCGTGCAGCATGAGCGCGAAGACGCCGAGGATGACCAGGGCGATGATGAGGGTGGGCAGCAGCCTATCCACGGGCGACCTCCTGGTGGGCGGCCGCGACGGCCTCGGGTTCGACGAGGGCCCCATCGTCGACGGTGAGCACCCCGCGGTGCACGGTGTGCACGACGCGGCCGGGCAGCTGGCGGCCGAGGTACGGGGTGTTGGTGCTGCGGCCGCGAAGGTCGGCGGTGCCCCACTCTCGCGCGTGCGCCGGGTCGACGAGGGCGATGTTCGCGGGCGAGCCGATCTCGAGGGGATGGTCGTAGCCCTCGAGGCGGCCGATGCGCGCCGGCGCGCTCGAGAGCACGCGGGCGACATCGCCCCAGCTGAGCATCCCCGTGTCGACGACGGCCTGCTGCACGACGCTCAGGGCCGATTCGAGGCCGACCATGCCGAAGGCCGCTTCGGCCCACGTGCACTCCTTGGCCTCGACGGGGTGCGGGGCGTGATCGGTCGCGACGATGTCGATCGTGCCGTCGGCGAGGGCCGCGCGCAGGGCGTGCACATCCTCATCGCGGCGCAGCGGCGGGTTGACCTTGAAGCGCGCGTCGTAGCCGCGCGCGAGCTCCTCCGTCAGCAGCAGGTGGTGAGGGGTGACCTCGGCGGTGACGCTGATGCCGCGGGCCTTCGCCCACCGCACGACGTCGACCGAGCCGGCGGTCGAGAGGTGGCAGACGTGCAGCCGGGCGCCCACGTGCTGGGCGAGCAGCACGTCGCGGGCGATGATCGCCTCCTCCGCGACGGCGGGCCAGCCCGCGAGCCCGAGCTCGCCCGAGAGTGCGCCCTCGTTCATCTGGGCGCCGACCGTCAGACGCGGCTCTTGCGCGTGCTGGGCGACGACGCCGTCGAAGGTGGCCACGTACTCGAGCGCGCGGCGCATGAGCAGCGGGTCGTGCACGCAGTGCCCGTCGTCGCTGAACACGCGCACGCGGGCCTCCGACCGCGCCATGGCGCCGATCTCGGCGAGCTGCTCGCCCGCGAGCCCGACCGTCACCGCTCCGATGGGCCGCACCTCGGCGTAGCCGTGGCGCTGCCCGAGGCGTTGCACCTGCTCGACGACGCCCGCGGTGTCGGCGACGGGTGACGTGTTGGCCATGGCGTGCACGGCGGTGAAGCCGCCCGCGGCTGCGGCGCGCGTGCCCGTGAGCACGGTCTCGCTCGCCTCTCCCCCGGGCTCGCGCAAGTGGGTGTGCAGGTCGACGAGGCCGGGAAGGGCGACGAGCCCGCGGGCGTCGATCACGCGCTCGTCGGTCTCGGGCGAGAGCGAGCCGCGCGCGGCGATGACGCCGTCGCGGATGCGGATGTCGTCGACGTGCGCCCCGAGCAGGGCCGCGCCGCGGATCAGGAGGCCGGTCATCCCTCGCCCCCCGTCGGCTCGGCGGTGCCGGTGGAGCCGGCGACGAGCAGATAGAGCACGGCCATGCGGATCGACACCCCGTTCGTGACTTGAGCGAGCACCGTCGACCTCGCGGAGTCGGCGGCGGCGGACGAGATCTCCAGTCCCCGATTCATCGGGCCGGGGTGCATGACCATCGTATCGGGGCCGAGCAGGGCGAGCCGCTCGGCCGTGAGGCCCCAGACGCGCGCATACTCGCGCGCCGAGGGGAAGTACGCGTCGCGCATGCGCTCCGTCTGGACGCGCAGCATCATGACGGCGTCGGGGGCCGCCGCGAGCGCGTCGTCAAGGTGCTCGTGCACCGTCGCCCCCCACTGCTCGACCCCGTGCGGCAGCAGCGTGCGGGGCGCGACGAGGTGCACCTCGGCGCCGAGCGTCGTCAGCAGCCACAGGTTCGAGCGCGCGACGCGCGAGTGCAGGATGTCGCCGACGATCGCGACGCGCATGCCTGCCAGGTCGCGACCGCGCGCGTCGTCGCCGAAGCGCCGCGCGCGCATCGTGTAGGCGTCGAGCAGCGCCTGCGTCGGGTGCTCGTGCGTGCCGTCGCCCGCGTTGATGATCGCGGCGTCGATCCAGCCGGCGTGCGCGAGCTGGTGCGCGGCTCCCGAGTCGTGGTGCCGCACGACGATCGCGTCGGCACCCATCGCGGCGAGCGTCTGAGCGGTGTCTTTGAGGCTCTCGCCCTTCGAGACGCTCGAGCCCTTCGCGCTGAACGTGATGACGTCGGCGCTCAGCCGCTTGGCGGCCGACTCGAACGAGAGGCGCGTGCGGGTGGAGTCTTCGAAGAACAGGTTGACCACCGTCTTGCCGCGCAGCGGGGGCAACTTGCGCACCTCGCGATCGGCGGTCTGGGCCATGTCCTCCGCGACGTCGAGGATGCGGAGGGCGGTCTCGCGATCGAGGTCGCGCGTGCTCAGCAGGTGCCTCATGGCTCGATCGTCACCTCGTCGGTGCCGTCGACCTCGACGAGGCGCACCGAGACGCGCTCGCTCGTGGCCGAGGGCAGGTTCTTGCCGACGAAATCGGCACGGATGGGCAGCTCGCGGTGACCGCGATCGACGAGCACGGCGAGGCGCACGACGCGGGGCCGGCCGTGGTCGACGAGCGCGTCGAGCGCGGCGCGGATGGTGCGGCCCGAGTAGAGCACGTCGTCGACGAGCACGACGATCGCGTCATCGATGCCCTCGGCGGGGATGCGCGTCGGCGCGGGCGTGCGCGTCGGGCTCTTCGCGAGATCGTCGCGGTACAGCGTGATGTCGAGCGAACCGGCGCTCGAGACGCCCGGCTCGATCTCGTCGACGATGCGCTGGATGCGGTCGGCGAGCGTGGCCCCGCGGGTCGGGATGCCGAGGAACACGAGCCGGCCCTCGCCGCGCCGGCTCTCGAGAACCTCGTGGGCGATGCGGCGCAGAGCGCGCGTGATGTCAGCGTCGTGCAGCACGGTGCGTGCGACCACTCTGACCTCCTTCCCCGCCTCACAGGACGGTGCTTAAAGGACGTCGAACGCGCTCAGTCTACCGGGATCAGCCCCAGCGCTTGAGCAGGGCGCGCTCGCCGAGCCCGACGAGCGCATCCGTCGTCTTGCCGAGCACGCCGAGCAGGATGATCGCGAGGAACAAGCGGTCGATGCGACCGTTGTTCTGCGAATCGATGAGCAGGAACCCGAGGCCCATCGACGAGGCGATGAGCTCCGCCGCCACGAGAAAGAGCCACGACTGGGCGAGAGCCAGTCGCAGCCCCGAGACGATCGAGGGCACCACGGCCGGCAGCTGCACAGTGGTCAGCAGCGAGAGCCGACCGAGCCCGAAGGCCTGGCCCGCCTCGACGAGGTGAGGATCGACGTGCCGCAGGGCGCCGGCGACGGTCGTGAAGACGGGGAAGGCCGCACCGATCGCGATGAGCGTGATCTTGGGCTCCTCGTAGATGCCGAGGTAGATCGTGAGCAGCGGCACCCACGCGAGCGAGGGCACCGCTCGAATCGCACCCAGGAGGGGCGCCAGCAGCTTCGAGGCCAGCGGAGACAGGCCGACGAGGGCGCCGAGCACGAGCCCGATCGCGGCGCCGATGGCGAAGCCCAACAGCACCCGCTGCACCGAGATCAGGATGTACGTCGCCAGCAGGCCGGCCTGCGCGAGCTCGACGCCCGCGGTCACGACCTGCACGGGCGAGGGCAGCAGGTAGTCGGGGATGGCGCCGGAATCAGCGGCGATCCACCACACGGCGAGGATCACCAGGGGCAGCACGAGCCCGAGCGCGATCGTCGACGCCGTCGTGCGGCCGCGGCTGACCTCGGGCAGATCGCGGCCCGCCGCCGAGTAGCCGTACCCGCTCACGAACTGGAAGAGCGACGCCGAACGGCGCCCCTCGGTGGAGGGGCGCCGGACGGGAACGCCGCCGCGCTCGTCGAAGCTCATGCTCAGGCGATCGCATCCGGGTCGGCTGCCACGGCGAAGGTGTCGTTGAACAGCGCTTCGAGAGCGTCGTCGATGAGCTGCTGGTTCGGCACGTCGCCGCTCTCGACGAAGATCGGGCCGATGATCTCGAGCACGTCGCGCTGCGTCTGGCCGGGCACGTTGTCGATGTCGATGACCGTGCGAGCGATCGTCGCCTCGGCGATCGCGATGTCGATGCCCGCGACCTCGGCGAGGATCGCCGCGGTCTCCTCCGGGTTCTCGAGCGCCCAGACGCGGGCCTTCTCGTAGGCGTTCACCACGAGCTGCGCGAGGTCGGGGTTCGAGGTGATGAACTCCTCCGTCGCGTTCAGGAAGCCGTACGAGTTGAAGTCGACGTTGTCGTAGATGATCTCCGCGGCGCCGTTGTAGACCGAGGTCGAGAGCAGCGGATCGAGTCCCGCCCACGCGTCGACGGCCCCGGTCTCGAGGGCGGTCTTGCCGTCCGCGTGCTGCAGGTTCTGCAGGCTGATGTCGGCGAGACCGAGACCTTCCTCGGCGAGTGCCTGGAGCAGGAAGAAGTACGGGTCGGTGCCCTTGGTCGCGGCGACCGTGCGGCCGGCGAGCTCGGAGACCTCAGTGATATCACTGCCCGTGGGTACGAGCAGGGCGGCCCAGTTGGGCTGGGTGTAGATGTTGATGACCTGGATCGGGCTGCCGTTCGAGCGGGCGAGCAGCGCGGCCGAGCCGGCGGTCGAGCCGACGTCGATCGCCCCGGCGCGCAGCGCCTCGTTGGCCTTGTTCGAGCCTGCCGACTGCACCCACTCGACGGTCACGTCGTCGCCGAGCTCGGTCTCGAGCCAGCCCTGGTCTTTGATGATGAGGCTCAGCGGGTTGTAGGTCGCGAAGTCGAGAGTGAGCGTCGTGTCGCTCCACTCGGCGCCCTCGACGGGCTCGGCTGCCGGCGTGCCTTCACCGGCGACGCAGCCGGTCATGGCCATGGCGGCCACGGCGACGGTCGCGGTCAGCAGGGTCAGACGGGTGCGGGTGCTCATGATGGCCTTTCGGTTGCCGGTCGGTCGACCGGGGTAGGGATGGTGCTGGTGGTGGGTGGTGCGGTCGGGGGGCGTCTAGCCGCCGTGGTGGCTCGGCACGCCGAGGGCGTCGAGCAGCTTCGCGCGCAGGCGGGTGAGAACGACCGAGGCGCGGTCGCGCGGGCGTGCACCCGGAACCTCGAGGATCATGCTGATCGTCGCGCCCGGCCGGTCGTGGCGGGTGCCGAGCAGCACGATGCGATCGGCGAGCGCGAGCGCCTCGTCGACGTCGTGCGTGACGAGCACGATGGTCGCCGGTTCGGCGCGGTGGATGTCGACGAGCAGATCCTGCATCGTCAACCGGGTCAGAGCATCCAGGGCCCCGAAGGGCTCGTCGAGCAGCAGCACACCGGGGCCGCGGGCAAGGGCGCGGGCGAGCGACACGCGCTGGGCCATGCCTCCCGAGATCTCACGCGGCTTGAGGCCGGCGGCGTGGGTGAGCTGCACGAGCTCGAGCAGCTCGGCGACGCGCGCGGCGCCCTGTCGGCGGTCGATGCCGCGCGGCAGGCCGAGCTCGATGTTGCGCGCGACCGTGCGCCACGGCAGCAGCCGGGGCTCTTGGAAGGCGACCGCGGAGCGCTGATCGGCGGGCGCGACCGCAGTGCGGTCGATCGTGAGCGTGCCCGCGGTCGGACGGTCGAGCCCGCTGATCTGGCGCAGCAGCGTCGACTTGCCGCAGCCCGAGGGGCCCAGCAGCGCCACGATCTCACCAGGGGCGATCTCGAGCTGGATGTCGCGCAGCACGAGGCGCTCGTCTCCGCCGCGCGCGGCGGGGAAGGTGCGTCCGACGCCGCGCAGCGATACCGGCAGGGCCGGCGACGCGACGACAGCGGTGCTCGAGGTGGTCGACATGTGGCCACCGTACGAGGCGCGCTCGGGCAGCGGCAAACCGGTGCGACACGTGACGACACGCAGTGCAACAGAACGTCACACAGGCGTCATCGCAGGGGGTTCAGGCCCGTACGTCCTCCGCGATCGCGCCCAGCACGCCGTTGACGAAGGGAGCGCTGTCGTCGGTCGAGAGCACGCTCGCGAGCTCCATCGCCTCGGAGATCGCGACGGCCGTGGGGATGTCGGGGTTGTCTCGCAGCTCCCACGTCGCCATGCGCAGGATCGCGCGGTCGACGACGGGCATGCGCGCGAGGGTCCATCCGACGGCGTGCTGCTCGATCAGGGTGTCGATCTCGTGGCGCGCCTCGTCGACACCGCGCACGATCTGCTCGGCGTAGGGCCAGCTCGAGGCGCGCTGAGGGGCCGCGGCGGCGCGGCGGGCCTCCTCGCCGAGGACCTCGGCGATCGGTACCTGCCGCACATCGGCGATGTAGAGCATGTCGAGAGCCCGCTTGCGGGCCTTGCTGCGGGCGCTCACTACTCGCTGACGCGGCCCAGGTAGTCGCCCGTGCGCGTGTCGACCTTGACCTTCGTGCCCGTCTCGAGGAACAGCGGAACCTGGATCTCGTAGCCGGTCTCGACGGTCGCGGGCTTCGTGCCGCCCGTCGAGCGGTCGCCCTGCAGCCCGGGCTCGGTGTAGGTGACCTCGAGCACGACCGAGGCCGGCAGGTCGAGGTACAGCGGAGCGCCCTCGTTCATGGCGATCGTGACGATCTGGTTCTCGAGCATGAAGTTCGCAGCATCGCCGACGACCGAGGCGGGCACAGTGACCTGCTCGTAGTCGCTCGTGTCCATGAACACGTAGTCGGCGCCGTCCTGGTACAGGTACTGGTAGTCGCGGCGGTCGACGATCGCGAAGTCGACCTTCGTGCCGGCGTTGAACGTCTTGTCGACGACCTTGCCGCTCATGACGTTGCGCATCTTGGTGCGCACGAACGCCCCGCCCTTGCCCGGCTTGACGTGCTGGAACTCGATGACGTTCCAGAGCTGCCCGTCGAGGTTGAGCACGCTGCCGTTCTTGATGTCGTTCGTGGTCGCCATGAGTTCGAGAAGTCCGTTCCGGTGAGAAGCAGTGTGGTCGGCCGCGCGCGAGCGCGCCGCCGCGAAAGTCTAGTCGACGGGGGCGGGCGCGCCCCTACGGGCGACGCAGCAGCTGGTCGAGCGCGAGCCGGTACGACCCGAAGCCGAAGCCCGCGATGACCCCCGTCGCGACGCCCGAGATGACGCTCGTGTGCCGGAACTCCTCGCGCGCGTGCGGGTTCGACAGGTGCACTTCGATCACCGGGATGCCCGCCTCGGTCACGAGGGCGACCGCGTCGCGCAGGGCGTAGCTGTAGTGCGTGAAGGCCGCGGGGTTGAGGATGACCGGCGTGCGGGCATCCACCGCCTCATGCAGCCAGCCGATGAGCTCGGCCTCGTCGTTCGACTGCCGCAGATCGATCTCGGCGCCCTCGGCCGCAGCACCGAGCTCGCCGCGCAACTCGTCGAGCGTCGCGGTGCCGTAGATCTCGGGCTCGCGCGTGCCGAGGCGGTTGAGGTTGGGCCCGTTGAGCACGAGCACGCGGGTCACGGCGGTCATGGCGTCACCCTACCGGCGGGGGCGCTCACTCCCCCACCTCCTGGTACGCGGCGAACAGCATCGATTCGTCGGTGCCGTTGAGCACGCGCGGGCGGGCCACGTCGTCGAGCACGATGAAGCGCAGCATGCCCGCTCGGGTCTTCTTGTCGCGCTGCATCGTCGCGAGGAGGGTCTTCCAGCGGCCGAGGGGGTAGCCCGTGGGCAGCGTGAGCGAGGCGAGGATGCGGCGGGTGCGGTCGACCTGCTCGGCGGGCAGGGAGCCCGCGAGGTGCGAGAGCTCGGCGGCGAAGACCATGCCGATCGCGATCGCGGCTCCGTGCCGCCAGCGGTAGCGCTCGGCATGCTCGATCGCGTGCCCGAGCGTGTGCCCGTAGTTGAGGATCTCGCGCTGGCCCTGCTCGGTGAAGTCGTCGCTCACGACGGCCGCCTTGACGCGGATGCTGCGCTCGATCAGCTCTCGGAACACGGGGCTCTCGCGGTTGGTCGCGACGCTCACATCGGCCTCGAGCAGCTCGAGGATGACAGGGTCGGCGATGAAGCCGCACTTCACGATCTCGGCGAACCCGGCGAGGATCTCGTTCTGCGGCAGCTCGGCGAGCAGGTCGAGATCGACGAGCACAGCCGCGGGCGCCCAGAACGCACCGACGAGGTTCTTGCCCTCCGCGGTGTTGATGCCGGTCTTGCCGCCGACCGCGGCGTCGACCATGCCGAGCACGGTCGTGGGCACCTGTACCACGGCGACGCCGCGCAGCCAGGTCGCGGCGACGAAGCCGGCGAGGTCGGTCGTGGCTCCCCCGCCCAGGCCGACCACGGCATCCGTGCGGGTGAAGTCGGTCTGCCCCATGACCTGCCAGCAGAAGGCGGCGACCTCGATGCGCTTGGCGCCTTCGGCGTCCGGCACCTCGGCGAGCAGCACCTCGACGCGTCCGGCGAGCTGGTCGCGCAGCGCCTCGGCCTGCGCGGCGAGCGGGGGCGCGTGGATGACGAGCACCTTGGCAGCCGCGGGCGGCAGCACGGAGGCGAGGTCGGCGAGCAGCCCGCGGCCCACGCGCACGTCGTAGGGCGAGGCACCCGTGACGGGGATGACGGTCGTGTCGGTCATGATCCTCCGGCCGCAGCGGCGCGGTCGCGCGCCCACTCGGCGATCTCTTCGGCGATGTGGTCGATGGGGCGCGACGAGGTGTCCCAGGTCGCAGCGGCGAGAGCCTCGTAGGTCGGCATGCGGCGCGCGACGAGGTCGACCCAGGCGCTGATGCCCTCGCGCACGAGCGGCCGGGTCTCGGGGTCGAGCCGCTCGGCGGCCGCCTCGGGCGTGAGGGTGAGCAGCACGACGGGCTGGCCCGCGAGGGCGTCGGCGACGCTCGACGTCATGACCGCACCCCCGCCGAGCGAGACGACCGCGCCGGGCTGCTGCAGGGCATCCGCCACCGCCTCGGCCTCAAGCGCACGGAAGGCGGCCTCGCCCTGCGTCGCGAAGATGTCGGGAATCGGGCCGTGCGCGGCGACGATCTGCTTGTCGGTGTCGATGAACCGAGCATCGAGGATGCGCCCGAGGCGCTTGCCGACGCGCGACTTGCCGGCGGCCGGCGGCCCGATGAGCACGACGACCGGGCCCGTCGCGGGGGCTGCGTCAGCCACGGCCGTCGGAGACCGCCGTCGTGAGCGTCGCGGGAATCGCCGCGAGGTAGCCCTCGAGGTTGCGGCGCGTCTCGGCGATCGAGTCGCCGCCGAACTTCTCGAGCACGGCCTCGGCGAGCACGAGCGCGACCATGGCCTCGGCGACGACGCCCGCGGCGGGCACTGCGCACACATCGGAGCGCTGGTGGTGAGCGGCGGCGGCCTCGCCCGTCGCGGTATCGACGGTGCGCAGCGCGTGCGGCACGGTAGCGATGGGCTTCATCCCCGCGCGCACGCGCAGCACGGTGCCCGTGCTCATGCCGCCCTCGGTGCCGCCCGCGCGGTCGCTCAGGCGCTCGATGAGCCCGTCGTCGACGACCAGCTCGTCGTGCGCTGCCGAACCGCGGCGCCGTGTCGTCTCGAAGCCGTCGCCGACCTCGACGCCCTTGATGGCCTGGATGCCCATGATCGCGGCGGCGAGCTTCGCGTCGAGCCGGCGGTCCCAGTGCACGTACGAGCCGAGCCCCGGCGGCACGCCGTAGGCGAGCACCTCGACGACGCCGCCGAGCGTGTCGCCGTCTTTGTGCGCCGCGTCGACCTCGGCCACCATCGCCGCACTGGTCTCGGCGTGCAGGCAGCGCAGCGGGTCGGCGTCGAGGCGGTCGACGTCGTCGGGAAGCGGGAGCGGCGCGTCGTCGGGCACCCGGACGGGCCCGATCGCAAGCGTGTGCGCGACGAGCCGGATTCCGAGCTCGCCGAGGAAGGAACGCGCGACGGCGCCGAGCGCGACGCGAGCAGCCGTCTCGCGGGCGCTCGCGCGCTCGAGCACGGGGCGCGACTCGTCGAAGCCGTACTTCTGCATGCCCACGAGGTCGGCGTGTCCAGGGCGTGGGCGCGTGAGCGGCGCACCGCGCGCTCCGGTGAGCTCGGCCGGGTCGACCGGGTCGGCGCTCATGATCGTCGTCCACTTGGGCCACTCGGTGTTGCCGATGCGCAGCGCGATGGGGCTGCCCATGCTCACGCCGTGGCGCACGCCGCCCGAGATTGTCAGCTCGTCCTGCTCGAACTTCATGCGGGCACCGCGACCGTAGCCGAGCGTGCGGCGCTGCAGGTCGGCCTGGATGGCTTCGCGCAGCACGGGCACGCCCGCGGGCATCCCCTCGAGCACGGCGATCAATTCGGGGCCGTGGGATTCCCCGGCGGTCAACCAACGCAGCATGCGGCCATTCTCCCACGCGCTCGAGGCGCAGGATGCCCCGCTCACGGTTCGTGAACGCTCAGGCTGCGTCGAGCGCAGCCCGCATCGCCGCCTCGACGCCGGCCTCATCGCCGAGCGGCGAATCGGTCTGACCGGACACGAAGAACCGCACCTGCCTCACGGCCTGGTGCAACAGCATGTCGCGGCCGGAGGCGATGCGTCCGCCCACCTCGATCCACTGGGCCGCGAGCGGGCCGGGCCAGGGCTCATAGGTGACGTCGAGCGCGACGGCGGTCGTGCGCGCGTCGAAAGGCAGCGGCTGCCCCAGCCCCACGCCGTTCGGCAGGGTCCAGGCCACGACGTCGGCACCGTCGACGACATGCTCGAGGTCGCCGAGGCGCACGATGTCGAGGTCGAGCCCGAGCTCGTCGGCCAGCCCGGCGAGCGAACCGGTGCGCGCGGGCTCGCGCACCGCGACCGTCGCGCTGCGCAGCCCGAGGCCGTCGAGGGCGACGAGCACCGACCGCGCGGTCGCGCCGGCTCCTGCGATCACGGCGTGCCGAGCGCTCTCGAGGCCCGCATCCCGCAGCGATCGATCGATGCCCGCAACATCGGTGTTGCGAGCGATGCGGCGCCCGTCGTCGGCGAGCAGCAGGGTGTTGGCCGCCCCGGTCAGCGCCACCGTGTCGTCCCACTCGTCGGCGAGACCGTAGAGCTCCTCCTTGAGCGGCATGGTCGCCGAGAGGCCCCGCCACGAGCGGTCGAGCCCGTCGACGAAGCCGCGCAGCTCGTGCTCGCGCAGGTCGTGACGCTCGTACCGCCAATCGAGGCCGAGCTGAGCGTAGGCGGCGGAGTGCAGCAGCGGCGACAGCGAGTGCTCGACCGGGTGACCGAGCACGGCGAGGCGCCTACTCACAGTACGCAGCGTTCTCCTCGCTGGCCCGGCACCATTGCCGCAGCACCTCGACAGCGGCCTCATGCTGGTCGACCGTCTCGGAGAACACCGTCTCACCGGTCTGCAGGTTGGTGGGGACGAAGAAGAACCACGGCCCTTCGGTGGGCGAGATGGCGGCGTCGATCGCGACCTCGCCGGGCAGGCCGATCGGTCCGATCGGCAGGCCGTCGTTGGCGTAGGTGTTGTACGGGTTCGAGGCGTCGGCGCGCTCAGCGTCCGTCGTCCACACCGTGGAGAAGTTGCCGGTGCCGTAGGCCACCGTCGCGTCGGACTCGAGTCGCCAGCCGCCTTCGAGCCGGTTGTAGAACACGCGGGCGATCTTGCCGAAGTCGTCGGTGTTCGGGCCCGCCTCGCGTTGCACGAGCCCCGCCATCGTGAGGATGCGGTGGCGGTCCTCCACCGCGACGCCTCGGGCGTCGAGCCGCGCGAACATCTCGTCGACGAGCACCTGGATGACCTGGGGCGCCGTGAGCCCCGGCTCGAACTCGTACGTCGCGGGGAACAGGTAGCCCTCGAGGCTCGGTGCCTCGGCGGGGATGCCGAACGCCGTGGGGTCGGCAGCGGCCGCCTCGAACTCCGCGAACGGGATCTCGGTGCCGAGCGCGAGCAGGCCCAGCGCATCGAGGATCGTCGTTCCCTCGGGGATCGTGACGCTCGAGGTGACGCGGTTCGCGGGATCGCGTAGCACGTCGAGCGCTGCCTGCGCCGACATCTCGCCCTGCAAGAGGTAGGTACCCGGAAACAGCACGATCGACGGGTCGGCGAGCAGCAGATCGTAGAACGCCGTGAACGACATCGTCACGCCCTCGCGCTGCAGCGTGCGGGCGACGTCTTCACCGATATCGCCGGGGCGCACGACCACCGTGACCTCGGTGCCGTTGCCCGAGCCCTCGTAGTCGTTCGGCAGCTCCCAGCCGAGCACTTCGCGCACCTGCTGCTCGTAGGTGATCCACACGTACGCGGCGCCTGCGGCTCCGATGCCCAGCATCAGCGAGAGAACCCCGAGCAGCACCCAGGGCCAGCGGCGGCGGCGCGAGCCATCGGGGGGCGTGCGCCGGGCATCCCGATCAGAACCGCGCCCGCGGCGCCCTTCAGACTCGCGCGCTGCGCGACGGCTCGTCGGCGCGTCGGCGGTGGTCGAAGCGGCCGGGCCCGCAGAGTCGGCGGCGGGCTGGCTGCGGAAGATGTCGTCCCAGGCGTCGTTCTCGGTCACGCGATCGGTCGTCCTTCGTGCGGCTCGACGAGCGCGCCGGGCGGGTTCCCGGTCGAGCGCTCGAGGTCGAGGGCGTGCTGGAGCAGGATAACAGCGGCAACCTGGTCGACCACGGAGCGTGAGTTCTTCGCAGTGCGGCCGGCCTCGCGCAGGCCGCGGGCGGCGCTCACCGTCGTGAGCCGCTCATCGACGAGCCGCACCGGCACCCCGAGCACAGCGGCCAGCTCACCCGCGACCTCTCGTGAGTCGGCCGTCGACGCGGTCTCGGCACCGCTCAGCGACAGCGGAAGGCCGACGATCACCTCGACCGCCTCGAGCTCGTCGACGAGGCGTCGGATGCCCGCGACGGGCTGCTCGCGCCGCGCGAGCGTC
Organism: uncultured Microbacteriaceae bacterium; assembly: GCA_964540305.1. Taxonomy (GTDB): domain Bacteria; phylum Actinomycetota; class Actinomycetes; order Actinomycetales; family Microbacteriaceae; genus Microcella. Next base: position 149,250 of record CAZILZ010000004.1, read on the forward strand.
TCGACCGGAGTCGCGAGCATCCCGTGCGGATCGCTGCGCGCGACGCCGACGCGGGCGCGGCCCACGTCGATGCCGAGCCGCACGCCGGTGCGCACGGTCAGTGCCGCAGCTCCGCCAGCACGGCCTCGATCGCCGCGGGGATCGCCGACGGGTCGGCACCCCCGCCCTGGGCGAGGTCGTCCTTGCCGCCGCCACCACCGCCGAGCACGCCCGAGGCCGTGCGCGCGAGGGCCCCGGCCTTCGCGCCGGCCTCGCGGGCGGCCGATGTGGTCGCGACGATGACCGTGGCCTTGCCGGCGACCTCGGCGGCGAGCACGACGACCGTCGGGCCGTCGTTCAGACGGCCGCGCACGCTCGTGGCGAGCATCCGCACGTCGTCGGCCGACCCGAGGGATCCCAGGTTCTCGGCCACGACGGTGTAGCCGCCGAGCGTGGTCGCCGCCGCGACGAGCGCGGGCACGCGCTCGGTGAGGCGCGCCGACTCGTACTGCGCGATGGTCTTCTCGGCCGCCTTCAGCTGGGCGCTGAGGTCGGCGACGCGGTCGGCGAGCTGGTCGCGCGGCGTCTTGAGGCTGCTCGTGAGCTGCTGCACGAGCGCGCGCTCTGCGGCGAACTCGCGGAACGCCTCGAGCCCGACGAGCGCTTCGACCCGGCGGTTGGTCGATCCGACCGACGACTCGCTCACGAGGCTGATCATGCCGATCTCGGCGGAGGCGCCGACATGGGTGCCCGCGCACAGCTCGCGCGACCAGGGGCCGCCGATGTCGACGACGCGCACGGTGTCGCCGTACTTCTCGCCGAAGAGCGCCATGGCGCCGAGCGACTTCGCCTCATCGAGCGCCATGACACGCGTCGACACCGGCAGGTTGTCGCGCACGGCGATGTTGCTGATCTCCTCGATCTCGCTGCGGGTCGCCGGGCTGAGCGCCTGGTTCCAGCTGAAGTCGAGACGCATGTAGCCGGCCTTGTTGTACGAGCCCGACTGGTGGGCGTCGTGGCCGAGGGTCTGACGCAGCGCGGCGTGGATGACGTGCGTGGCCGAGTGCGCCTGGGTCGCCGAGCGGCGGTAGACGGGGTCGACCTGCGTCATCGCGGCGTCGCCGACGTGCACCTCGCCCGACCGCACCTGCACGGTGTGGCTGATGAGGCCCTTGACGGGCTTCTGCACGTCGAGCACCTCGAGGTCGAAGCCGCTGCCGACGATCGCCCCCTCGTCGCTGTCCTGGCCACCCGACTCGGCATAGAGGGTCGTCTCGGCGAGGATCACCTCGGCGATGTCGCCGGCCTGCGCGACGGGGACGCTCTGCCCGCCGACGAGGATGCCGAGCACGGTCGTCTCGGCCTGCAGCTCGTCGTAGCCGAGGAAGGCGGTCTCGCCCGCGGCGCGGAACTCGCCGTACACGCTGAGGTCGGCGAGGGCGCCCTTCTTCGACTTCGCATCGGCCTTCGCGCGCGTGCGCTGCTCGGCCATGAGGCGGTCGAACTCGGCGCGATCGACCGTGAGGCCGTTCTCCTCCGCCATCTCGAGAGTGAGATCGAGCGGGAACCCGAAGGTGTCGTGCAGCTGGAACACCGTGTCGCCGGGCAGCGTCGAGGCGCCCGCGGCGGTCGTCTCGGCGACCGCGAGGTCGAGGATGGTGGTGCCGGCGACGAGCGTGCGGAGGAAGGCCTCCTCCTCACCGAGCGCGAGTCGTGAGACGCGGTCGTAGTGCTCGGTGATCTCGGGGTACGCCGAGCTCATGGCGTCGCGCGAGGCGGCGAACAGCACGTCGAAGCTGGGGGCGTCGACCCCGAGCAGGCGCATGGCCCGGATGCTCCGCCGCAGCAGGCGGCGCAGGATGTACCCCCGGCCCTCGTTGCCCGGTGCGACGCCGTCCGTCATGAGCATGAGGGACGAGCGGATGTGGTCGGCGATGACGCGCATGCGCACGTCGTCGTCGTGGTCGGCACCGTAGCGGCGTCCCGACAGTGCGGCCGCAGCATCCAGCACGGGCCGCACCTGGTCGATCTCGTACATGTTCTCGACGCCCTGCGTCAGGAACGCCACGCGCTCCATGCCCATGCCGGTGTCGATGTTCTTGTTCGGCAGCTCGCCGAGGATCTCGAAGTCGTTCTTGCCGGTTCCCTCGCCGCGGAGGTACTGCATGAAGACGAGGTTCCAGATCTCGACGTAGCGGTCGTCGTCGGTCGCGGGACCGCCGTCGATGCCGTGGGCAGGGCCGCGGTCGAAGAAGATCTCGGAGCACGGGCCGGCGGGGCCGGGCTGGCCCGTCGACCAGTAGTTGGTGTCCATGTCGAGGCGCTGGATGCGGTCGTCGGGCAGCCCCGCGATCTTCTTCCAGAGCGCGATCGCCTCGTCGTCGTCTTTGTAGACGGTGACCCAGAGGTCCTTCTCCTGGAAGCCCATGCCGCCGTCGCTCTGCGACGTGGTGAGCAGCTCCCAGGCGTACCCGATCGCGCCCTCCTTGAAGTAATCGCCGAACGACCAGTTGCCCAGCATCTGGAAGAACGTGCCGTGGCGCGGCGTCTTGCCGACCTCTTCGATGTCGTTCGTGCGGATGCACTTCTGCACGCTCGTCGCGCGCGGGTACGGCGCGGGCACGACGCCCGTCAGGTACGGCACGAAGGGCACCATGCCGGCCACGGTGAACAGCAGCGTGGGGTCGTCGCTGACGAGGGAGGCGGAGGGCACGACCGTGTGACCGCGAGTACCGAAGAACTCGAGCCACCGGCGCTGGATGTCGGCGGTCTGCATGAGGGGCTGTGGCGTCCTGAGTCGAAAAGGGCGGGGCGCGGAGCCCCGCCGGCTACTTGAGGCGGCTGGTGAGGTCGGCGATCGTGTCTTCGGCCTCGGCGACGGCGGCGCGCAGCTCGGCTTCACGCTGCTTGTAGCCGTCGACGACGGCCGAGCCGAACTCGCGGGCCTTCGAATCGACGTCGTCGAAGAACTGCTTGCCCTGCGGGGTCTTCGAGACCTGGTGGGCGGCGACGAAGCCGAGCGCGATGCCGACGATGAGCCAGGCGGCGTTCTTCATGAGTGCTCCCTCGTGAGAAGTCGGGTGTGGCGGACAGTAGCCCCAGCCTAGCGGCCGAACGCGAACGGGGGCCCGGCGCGATGCCGGGCCCCCGTTCGACGGAGCGTGCTGCGAGCGACTAGCGAGCGGCGTAGTACTCGACGACGAGCTGAACTTCGCAGGTCACGGGAACCTCGGCGCGCTTCGGGCGGCGCACGAGGCGCGACTGGAGCTTGTCGAGCTCGACCTCGAGGTAGGCCGGAACCTTGGGCAGCACGTCGACGTGACCGCCGGCGGCCGCGACCTGGAACGGCTCGGTGCCCTCGGAGCGCGGCTTAACGTGGATCAGCTGACCCGGCTTGACGCGGAACGAGGGGCGGTCGACGAGCTGGCCGTCGACCATGATGTGGCGGTGCACGACCATCTGGCGCGCCTGCGCCGTGGTGCGGGCGAAGCCCGAGCGCAGCACGAGGGCGTCGAGGCGCATCTCGAGCAGCTCGACGAGGTTCTCACCCGTCAGGCCGGCCGAACGGCGGGCCTCGTTGAACGCGATCTTGAGCTGGGCCTCGCGGATGCCGTACTGGGCGCGCAGACGCTGCTTCTCGCGCAGGCGCACGGCGTAGTCGCTGTCGGCCTTGCGCTTGGTGCGGCCGTGCTCACCGGGAGCGTAGGGGCGCTTCTCGAGGTACTTGGCGGCCTTCGGGGTGAGGGCGATGCCGAGTGCGCGGGAGAGGCGGGTCTTGCTGCGAGTGCGTGACTTGGTAGACACGGTTTCCTTCCAGGGGCGTGGCCGAGAATCTCAGCGGCTCACGGGCGTACACCGCTCCGTCCGGTCCGAACGCACGCCGAGGCGCTCCGGTGGAAGCTACGAGGGAGGGTGTGCCCATATCTGACGGGCCGAGCAAGCCTACCAGAGCTCGGGCGCGACCTCGTCAGTCGACAGCGGGCTCGCCCCGCGTGATGGCGCGGAGCTTCGCAAGCCGCGCCGCGATCTCGCGCTCATGGCCGCGCTCGGTCGGTCGGTAGTACTCGGTGCCGACGAGCTCGTCGGGAAGATGCTGCTGCTGCGCCACCCCGACGGGCTCGTCGTGCGGGTACACATAGCCCTTCCCGTGCCCGAGGCGCTTCGCCCCCGGGTAGTGGGCGTCGCGCAGCGGCTTCGGCACGCGACCGAGCCGCCCCGCGCGCACATCGGCGATCGCCGCGTCGATGCCGAGGTAGGCCGCGTTCGACTTGGGCGCGGTCGCGAGGTAGACGACGGCCTCGGCGAGCGGGATGCGCCCCTCGGGCATCCCGATGAGCTGCACCGCCTGAGCGGCGGCGACGGCGATCGGCAGCGCCTGCGGGTCGGCCGTGCCGATGTCCTCCGCCGCCGAGATGATCACGCGCCGGGCGATGAACCGCACGTCCTCCCCCGCCTCGATCATGCGCGCGAGGTAGTGCAGCGCGGCATCGGGGTCGCTGCCCCGGATCGACTTGATGAAGGCGCTGATGACGTCGTAGTGCTCGTCGCCCTGCTTGTCGTAGCGCAAAAGCGCGCGATCGACCGCTGCGGCGACGATCTCGGCGGTGATGACGGGATGCCCCTCGCGGGTCTCCCCACTCGCCGCGGCCGACTGGGCCCCGGCCTCCAGGGCCGTCAGCGCGCGCCGCGCGTCGCCCGAGGCGAGCCGCACGATGGCCTCGCGCGCGGCGGGCTCGAGCTCGACCCGGCCGGCGAGCCCGCGGGGGTCGGCCACCGCGCGATCGACGAGCACCCCGAGGTCGTCGTCGCTCAGGGTCTCGAGCGTCAGCAGCAGGCTGCGGCTCAGCAGCGGCGCGATGACCGAGAACGAGGGGTTCTCGGTCGTCGCGGCGATGAGGATGACCCAGCCGTTTTCGACGCCCGGCAGCAGCGCGTCTTGCTGTGCCTTCGTGAAGCGGTGGATCTCGTCGAGGAAGAGCACGGTCGAGGTGCCGTACAGGTCGCGGTCGGCGAGGGCGCGCTCCATGACCTCGCGCACGTCTTTCACGCCCGCGGTGACGGCCGAGAGCTCGACGAAGCGGCGGCCGCTCGAGCGCGCGATCGCCTGCGCGAGGGTCGTCTTGCCCGTTCCGGGAGGGCCCCAGAGAATCACCGAGACGGCGCTCGGCGTTCGGCCGGGATCGTCGCTCGCGAGGCTCACGAGAGGGGATCCGGCGCGCAGCAGGTGCCGCTGACCGGCGACCTCGTCGAGACGCGTCGGCCGCATGCGCACCGCGAGGGGAACCGCGGCAGAGCCGAGGCCCGGCTGAGCATCCATGCCCCCAGGCTACTGGCCCGCGCCGACCCGCCCGCAGGCGCGAGCACCGGCCGCGCACCCTCGGCTAGAGTTCACTGCGGCGCGGGCCGCACGAACGGCGCCCGCCGCCAGATGGAGGAGCAGTGGCAGCCGCATCGGCCAGCAACCGGGAGACGCAGGACCGCCTGCGCCGCTACCAGGCACGGCAGACCGTGCACGAGACCAAGACCTCGCGCCGCAGACGCGACAACCTCGTCGCGGTGCTCGCGATCGTGGTGGTCGGCGCCCTCGCCGCGACGGCCCAGATCGTGTACTTCACCGCCGGACCCGGCACTCCTGAGCCGGTGGCGAGCGCGAGCCCCGAGCCCAGCGCCCCGGCGACGACCGCTCCCGACGCGGCCCTCAGCGAATTCCGCACCTGGACAGGCGCCATGACGCTCAACGACGGCCTCGAACTGCAGTACGAGCTCGACGGCCTCGCAGCGCCGCAAGCCGTCGCCTCGTTCGTGTCGCTCGTGCAGAGCGGCTTCTACGACGGCCTCGCCTGCCACCGGCTGACCACGGAGGGCATCTTCGTGCTGCAGTGCGGCGACCCCAACGGCGACGGCACGGGAGGGCCCGACTACCGTTTCGGGCCGATCGAGAACCCGCCGCTCGACGACGTCTACGCCACCGGGGTCATCGCCATGGCCCGTCAGGGCGGCGACGGGGCGAGCATGGGCAGCCAGTTCTTCATCGTCTACGACGAGTCGACCATCCCGGCCGATGCCGCGGGCGGCTACACGATCATGGGTCGCATCACGAGCGGGCTGGATGCTCTGGTCGCCGACGTGGTCGCCGCGGGCGTCGAGGGTGGAGGCTCCGACGGTCCGCCCGCCGTACCGGCGATCATCACGGGCATCACGATCCAATAGCGATCACCCGCGCGGACGGCTCCGTCCGGTCCCCCGCCGCCGACCGTGCCATATGCTGAAAAACCCGTGCGGCTCCTGCCGCGCGCGTGCGCACTCGATGAGGATGAAGCAGACGTGTCAGCGAACGAGAAGAGCCCCTGGGGCCGGGTCGACGAGACCGGCACCGTGTACGTCACCGACGGCGGTGCCGAGCGTGCCGTCGGCCAGTACCCGGACGGCACGCCCGACGAGGCCCTCGCCTACTTCACCCGCAAGTACGTCGAGCTCGAGGGGCAGGTGCGGCTGCTCGAGCAGCGCGCCAAGGCCGGCGCCCCCGCGGCCGATGTGGCGAAGACCGTCACGACCCTGACGGCCGCGCTCGAGTCGCCCGCCGCGGTCGGCGACCTCGAGGCGCTGCGCACCCGGGTCGGCGCGCTCACGGCGACCGTCGAGAAGCTCACGGAGGAGCAGAAGGCCGAAGCCGCCGCGGCGACCGGTGCCGCGATCGCGGAGCGCACGGCGATCGTCGAAGCCGCTGAGGCGCTCGCAGCGAAAGACCCGCAGTCTGTGCAGTGGAAGCAGATGTCGACCGATCTCGACGCCCTGTTCACGCGCTGGAAGGACCACCAGGCCAACGGCCCGCGCCTTCCGAAGAAGCAGGGCGACGACCTCTGGAAGCGCTTCCGCGCCGCGCGCACCACGGTCGAATCGCACCGCCGCTCCTTCTTCGCCGGGCTCGACTCGGAGCACAAGGAGGTGCGCACCCGCAAGCAGGCTCTCATCGACCAGGCCATGGCTCTCGCCTCGCAGGGCACCGCCGCCATCCCGACCTACCGCCGGCTTCTCGACGAGTGGAAGCTCGCGGGCCGCGCCGGCAAGAAGGTCGACGACGCGCTCTGGTCGCAGTTCAAGGCTGCGGGAGACGCCCTGTACGCCGCGAAGGCCGAGGTCGATGCCCGCGAGAACGAGGAGTTCGCCGGCAACCTCGCGGCCAAGCTCGCCCTCCTCGACGAGGCGGCGCCGCTGCTGACGGCGACCGACCGCGTGCAGGCCCGCGCCACGCTCTCGAACATCCAGCGCAAGTGGGATGCCGCGGGCAAGGTGCCGCGTGATCAGGTCAAGGTCGTCGAAGACCGCATGCGCCAGATCGAGCAGGCTGTGAAGAAGCTCGAAGAGGAGCACTGGAACCGTTCCGACCCCGAGAAGAAGGCCCGCTCCGAGGGCCTTGCGGCGCAGCTGGAGCAGGCGATCGCCGGTCTGGAGTCGGACCTCGCTGCGGCCACGGCGGCGAAGGACGCGAAGAAGGTCGCCGAGCTCACGGAAGCCCTCGAGGCGCGCCGCGCCTGGTTGAGCGCCGTCGACCGCTGACCCGGCGCGGCCCCGCACCGGCACCAGTTCTCCACAGCTCGGCCCCGGCGGGGCTCCACGCCCCGCCGCGGGTGCACACTGCCCCGCATGAACCCGTCATCCCCGATCCTCCTGCCCTCCGCCCGCTTGAGCGCGAGCGAGCTGCGCTCCGCCGCCCTCGACGGAGAACTGGTGCCTGTCGGTGAGGGTTTCGTGCCTATCGACGCGCCCCTCACGGCGTACGCGCGTGCGGCATCCCTCGCGCCCCTGCTCATCGATGAGCGGGTCGTCGTCTCCGATCGCAGCGCCGCCTGGGTGTGGGGGTGGGGATCCGCGCCTGGGGCCGTGACGACCTGCGTCGCCATCACGGCGCGCATCCCGTCCCCTGATCGCCGGCGGTTGCGGGCGCGCGAGGTCGTCATCGACGACGACGAGCGCCGGATGCTCGGCAGCGTGGCCGTCACCACGCCCCTGCGCACCGTGCTCGACCTCGCCCGTCACGACCTGCACGATGATGTCGTCGCGCTGCTCGCCGCCGGGATCGTCGCGCATGGCTTCACGCCAGACGGCCTCGAGAGCGCGCTCGCACGGCGGCGCAGCCTCTCGTTCGTGCGCCCCGCGCGGGCGCGCCTGGCTGCAGCGTTCGCGCTCCGGCCCGATGGCAGCGTCGGTGACGCCGGGCGCGCTCAGCCGTTGCTGACGCGATAGACGTCGTAGACCGCGTCGATGCGGCGCACCGCGTTGAGCACCCGATCGAGATGGGTCACGTCGCCCATCTCGAAGACGAATCGGCTGAGGGCCAAGCGATCCTTCGAGGTGCTGACGCTCGCCGAGAGGATGTTGACGTGGTGCTCGGAGAGCACGCGCGTGACATCGCTCAGCAGACCGCTGCGGTCGAGAGCCTCGACCTGGATCTGCACGAGGAACACGCTCTTGGCCGTCGGCGCCCACTCGACCTCGATCATGCGATCGGGCTCGGTGAGCAACGAGGCGACGTTGCTGCAGTCGCCGCGGTGCACGCTGACCCCCTGGCCGCGCGTGACGAAGCCCACGATCGCGTCGCCCGGCACGGGCGTGCAGCACTTCGCGAGCTTGACGAGGATGTCGGGCGCCCCACGCACGAGCACACCCGAATCGCTCGTGCGCACGGGCGTGCGCCCTCGTGTCGGCACGCTGAACGGCTCATCGTCGCTCTCGGCCTCGACGTGCAGGGCCGCCAGGATCTTCTCGATCACCGACTGCGTCGAGACGTGCCCCTCGCCCACGGCCGCATACAGCGACTCGACGGTCTCGTACCGCAGCTGAGAGGCGACGTGCGCGACGGCATCCTGCGACATCAGGCGCTGCAGCGGGAGGTTCTGCTTGCGCATCGCCCGAGCGATCGCATCCTTGCCCTGCTCGACGGCCTCGTCTCGGCGTTCTTTCGTGAACCACTGGCGGATCTTCGATCGCGCCCGCGTGCTCGTCACGAAGTTCAGCCAGTCTTGGCTCGGCCCCGCATCCGGATTCTTCGAGGTGAAGACCTCGACCGAGTCGCCGCTGCTGAGCACGGTCTCGAGCGGAACGAGCCGGCCGTTGACCTTCGCCCCCATGGTGCGGTGGCCGACCTCGGTGTGCACGGCGTACGCGAAGTCGACGGGCGTCGCCCCTGCGGGCAGGCCGATGACCTTGCCCTGCGGGGTGAAGACGTAGACCTCCTTCGCGCCGATCTCGTAGCGAAGATTGTCGAGGAACTCGGTGGGGTCGCTCGTCTCCGCCTGCCAGTCGGAGATATGCGCGAGCCAGGCCATGTCGGTGTCGGAGCGCTCGGTACCGGCTTCGCCCTTGCTCGAGCCCGCCATCCGCTCTTTGTACTTCCAGTGCGCGGCGACGCCGAACTCGGCCCGATGATGCATCTCGTGCGTGCGGATCTGCAGTTCGACCGGGCGGCCTCCTGGCCCGAACACGGTCGTGTGCAGCGACTGGTACAGATTGAACTTCGGGGTGGCGATGTAGTCCTTGAACCGCCCCGGCATGGGGTTCCAGCGGGCGTGCACGGCCCCGAGCACGGCGTAGCAGTCACGGATCGAGTTGACGAGGATGCGCACGCCTGTGAGGTCGTAGATCTCATCGAAGTCGCGACCGCGGTGCACCATCTTCTGGTAGATCGAGTAGTACTGCTTGGGGCGGCCTTTCACATCGGCCTTGATCTTCGCCTGCCGCAGATCGTCTTTGACAGCATCGATCACCTGCTGCACGAACGCCTCGCGCTCGGGGGTGCGGTTGCGCACGAGGCTCTCGATCTCGATGTAGATCTTCGGCTGCAGCACGGCGAACGACAGGTCTTCCAACTCCCATTTGATGGTCTGGATGCCCAGCCGGTGCGCGAGCGGAGCGTAGATGTCGAGCGTCTCCTGCGCCTTGCGCTGTGCCGACGAGCTCTCGACGAAACCCCAGGTGCGGGCGTTGTGCAGGCGGTCGGCGAGCTTGACGATGAGCACGCGGATGTCTTTCGACATCGCGACGATCATCTTGCGCACCGTGTCGGACTGCGCGCTGTCACCGTACTTCAGCTTGTCGAGCTTGGTGACGCCGTCGACGAGCATGGCGATCTCGTCACCGAAATCGCGGCGAAGCTCGTCGAGGCTGTAACCGGTGTCTTCGACCGTGTCGTGCAGCAGTGCGGCCGCGATCGTCTTCGCGCCGATGCCGAGATCGGCGAGGATCTGGGCGACGGCGAGCGGGTGCGTGATGTAGGGCTCGCCGCTCTTGCGGGTCTGTCCCTGGTGAGCGCGCTCGGCGACGAGGTACGCGCGTTCGATGAGCGCGATGTCGGCCTTGGGATGCTGCGCACGCACCGTACGGATGAGCTTCTCGAGCGCGCCGCCCGTCTGCGAACGGGAGAAGATGCGCGGCAGGAGGGCGCGCAGCGAAGCGGTGCTCTGCTGCGTCGTGTCGGTCATCGGCCCGCCCTCCGCGTCGATTCTACGGCGAGGAACGGAGTGCGCACGGACGCCCGAGGGTTGCGCTGGTCGGCGGTCAGCGCACCGCGCCGGACTCGGTGCGCGTGACGCGCGGTCGCGTGCCCTGCTTCTTCACCTCGGGCTCGTTCTGACGGAGGTGAACGTAGAGCGGCGCCGCGAGGAAGATCGACGAGTACGTGCCGACGATCGTGCCGACCGTGAGTGCGAGCGCGATGTCGCGCAGCGTGCCGGCGCCGAGCAGCAGCGAGCCGATGAAGAGGATCGATGCCGTCGGCAGCACTGCCACGATCGACGTGTTGATCGAGCGCACGAGGGTCTGGTTGACCGCGAGGTTGACCGACTGAGCGAAGGTGCGCCGCGACTCGGCACCGTCTTCGTTCGTGTTCTCGCGCACCTTGTCGAACACGACGACCGTGTCGTAGAGCGAGTAGCCGAGGATCGTCAGGAAGCCGATGACCGCTGCAGGTGTGATCTCGAGCCCGAACACCCCGTACACGCCCGCGGTGATGATGAGGTCGTGGAAGAGCGCGATGACCGCCGCGAGCGACATCTTCCAGGTGCGGAAGTACACGGCGAGGACGAGGCTGGCGAGGATGAGGAACACGACGAGGGCGATGAGCGCCTGTCGCGTGATGTCGGCGCCCCAGGTGGCACCGATGAACGATGAACTCACGTCAGACTCGGCGACTCCGTAGGCCTCGGCGAGGGCCGCGCGCACCTCCTCCGTCTGGGCGGGGGTGAGCTGCTCGGTCTGCACCCGCACGGAGTCGCCTCCGACGATGGAAACACGCGGGTTCGCATCCGGAACCACCGACGCGACGGCCTCATCGGCGATCGCCGTCGCCGCCGCGGTGCCCTGTTCGACGACCGACGTGCTCTGCACGCGGAACTCAGAGCCGCCGCGGAACTCGATACCGAACACGAAGCCGCCGCGCAGGGCGGTGAGCCCGATCGCGAGGATCACGAAGATGGCCGCGATGAGGTACCAGGTGTTGCGTCGGCCGACGAAGTCGAACGAACGCTGCCCGGTGTAGAGGTCGTTGCCGAACTGCGTGAGCCTGCTCATCGCGCATCCTTCCCTTCGCCGCTCGACTGAGCAGCCTTCCGCTCGGCGATGGTCTGCCGCTTCTGCGCCTCGCGGCTGCTGCTGGCGACCTTGGTGCTCGTCACGCCCACCGGAGCCCGGAACTGGGCTCGCCCGCGGTAGACGGCTCCGAGCGCCTGCGGGTCGAGGCCGCTGAGCGGGTGCCCGCTGCCGAAGAACCGCGTGCGCGCCAGCAGCTGCATGAGCGGGTGGGTGAAGAGCGCGACGACGATGAGGTCGACGATCGTGGTGATGCCGAGCGTGAAGGCGAAGCCGCGGACGTTGCCCACCGCGAGGACGAAGAGCACGGCGGCCGCGAGGAAGTTGATGACATCGCTGATGAGGATGGTGCGCCACGCGCGCTTCCACCCCGCCTCGACGGCGCCGTCGACGCTGCGGCCGTCGCGCAGCTCGTCTCGGATGCGTTCGAAGTAGACGATGAACGAGTCCGCGATCACACCGATCGAGATCACGAGACCCGCGACGCCGGCGAGCGAGAGCCGGAAGCCCTGCTGGTTCGAGAGGTAGGTGATGATCAGGTAGGTCACCACACCGGCCACGATGAGCGAGGCGAGCACGACGCCGCCGAGTGCCCGGTACTGGAAGAAGGCGTAGAGCCCGACCAGGATGAGCCCGACGATGCCGGCGATGATGCCGCTCTGCAGCTGCGAGACACCGAGCGTCGCACTGATGTTCTCGCTCGACTGGATCTCGAAGCCGATCGGGAGAGCACCGAACTTCAGCTGGTCGGCGAGCGTGAGGGCGCTCTCCTCGGTGAAGTTGCCACTGATCTGCGGGCGACCGTCGGTGATCGCGCTGATGGTGCGCGGCGCGCTGATGACGCTGCCGTCGAGCACGATCGCGAACTGGTTCTGAGCGCCGATGAGCGCGACGAGGCGCTCGGTCACGGCCCGGAACTGCGCGGTGCCCTCGGCGTCGAACTCCATGAAGACGCCCCACTCGTTCGTGGTGACGCCGGTCGAGGAGGTGATGAGCCCGGCGCGGGCGTCGGAGATGCGCTCGCCGGCGACCTCGACGGGGCCGAGGATGTACTTGATCGAGCCGTCTTGCTCGCACGTGATGAGCGGCTCATCGGAGGGAGCGACGTTGGCTCCGACCGCATTGACCGTGGCGCAGTCGAACGTGTCGAACTGCTCTTGCAGATCGGGCGTGATCCACGCGAGGTCGCTCGCATCCGTCGGGCTCGCGCTCGGCGTGGGCTCGGCGCTGGCCGACGGCTCGGCGCTCGGCGATGCCGACGGGTCGGTCGCGGGGTCGACCGCGCCCTCCTCACCGATCGTCTCCGCCGACGGTGCACCGGCCACGAGCACGGGCCGGAACTCGAGCTTCGCCGAGCTCGAGATGCGCTCGCGCGTCTCGTCGTCGGGCTCGCCCGGGATCGACACGACGATGTTCTGGTTGCCCTGCGTGTTGATCTCCGCCTCGCTGACACCGCTCGCGTCGACACGCTGACGGATGATCGCCACCGCACGCTCGAGCTGCTCAGGCGTGACCGTCTCACCGCTCGACAGCTGAGGGCTCAAGGTGATCTGCGTGCCGCCCTCGAGGTCGAGAGCGAGCTTCGGGGTCCATTGGCCGTTGTTGAACAGCACGCTCGCACCGTTCGCCGCGATGAGCGCGATGATGATGACGAGCAACCAGACGAGGGAACGAATGGCCTTGCGCTCGGTGGTAGTTCTGGCCACCTCAGGTACTCATTTCTGCCGGGGAGTGCGGGCACGCCGGAATGCGGCGGGCCTCGTGCGGTGAGCGGTCGAGTCTAGCTCTCGGTCTTCTTGGTGCGCTTCGGCTTCTCGACCGGAGCGTCGAGGCTCGACTCGTTGAGCACCGGGCCGCCCTCTGCGGCCATCTCATCGCTCGCCTCGTCGTCGACGACCTCGTCTTCGATGACGCGGGCGAGCGTCTGCCGGTGCACCCGCACGGTGCTGCCGGGGCTCGTCTCGATCACGGCCACGTTGGCATCGTCATCGATGCTCACGAGAGTGCCGAAGAGACCGAAGTTCGTCATGACCTCGGCGCCGGGGACCATCTTCTGCTGCAGGTTCTCGAGCTCTTGCTTGCGCTTGCGGGAGTTGCGGAGCATGAAGAAGATCAGCAGGGCGAGGACGCCCAGCATGACGATGGTCAACGGATCCATGAGGGATTGCCTTTCAGGAGAGCAGCAGGTCAGGAAGATCTGTGGCACGGCGCCGGAGTCAGCACCGGTCGGCGAGCGGATGCTCGGCCGAGGGCCAGCGACAACTATAGGTCATCGGCCCCGGTCGCCTGCGGCGCGTGACCGAGGTGGGCCCACGCGCGGGCGGTCGCGACACGACCGCGCGGCGTGCGCGAGAGCAGGCCCGTGCGCACGAGGAAGGGCTCGACGACCGCTTCGATCGTCTCGGCCTCCTCCCCCACCGAGACCGCGAGGGTCGAGAGCCCGACGGGCCCGCCGTCGAACCGCTCGACTATCGCGGAGAGCACCGCGCGGTCGAGGCGATCGAGCCCCTGCTCGTCGACGTCGTAGAGCTCGAGGGCCGCGCGCACCGTAGCACGGTCGGCCGGCCCGCCGCGCACGAGCGCATAGTCGCGCACCCGGCGCAGAAGACGGTTGGCGATGCGGGGCGTGCCGCGCGAGCGGCGCGCGATCTCGGCGAGAGCATCCTCATCGATCGACAGCGCCAGCAACCGTGCCGCGCGTACGAGCACCTGGTGCAGCTCCTCCGGCTCGTAGAACTCGAGGTGGGCGGTGAAACCGAACCGGTCGCGCAACGGGTTCGGCAGCAGCCCTGATCGCGTGGTCGCACCGACCAGGGTGAACGGGGCGAGCTCGAGCGGGATGCTCGTCGCCCCCGCCCCCTTGCCGACCATGATGTCGACGCGGAAGTCCTCCATCGCGAGGTACAGCATCTCCTCCGCCGAGCGGGCCATGCGGTGGATCTCATCGATGAAGAGCACCTCGCCGGGCACGAGCGACGAGAGCACCGCGGCGAGGTCGCCCGCGTGCTGGATGGCCGGACCGCTGGTCATGCGCAAGGGCCGCTGGCCCTCGTGCGCCACAATCATGGCGAGCGTCGTCTTGCCGAGCCCCGGGGGGCCCGCCAGCAGGATGTGGTCGGGCGTGCGGTTCTGCAGGCCGGCCGCCTCGAGCAGCAGCTGCAGCTGGCGCCGAACCTTCTGCTGGCCGACGAACTCAGCGAGGCTCTGCGGGCGGAGGGCGCCCTCGAAGGCGAGCTCCGCAGCCGATTCGGGGGTCGGTCGCAGAACGTCGTCGGTCACGAGCGCGCTCCCGCGCCGTCGGAACGGCCGCGGGCGGGGCCGAGGATGCCGAGCGCGCGCCGCAGCAGCACGGGCAGCCCGGTGGCCGCCGCGTCCGCGTCTGCCTCGACCACCTGCGTCGCCGCCTCGAGCGCCGTGCGCTCTGGCCACCCGAGCCCCGTCAGGGCGGCGATGAGCGAGGTGGTGACCGCGGCGGGTTCGGCCGGCGACGACGCGGCCGGGGCGGTGCCGACGGGTGCGACGAGCTTGCCAGCGAGCGTCACGACGATGAGCTTGGCGGTCTTGGGCCCGATGCCGCTCACCGCGCGGAACGGCGCATCGTCATCGGCCGCGATCGCCCGCGCGATGGCGTCGGGCGTCATCTCGCCGAGCACGCCGAGCGCCGACTTCGGGCCGACGCCCGAGACGGTGCGCAGCAGTTCGAACAGCCCGAGCTCCACCTCGTCGGCGAACCCGAACAGGCTCATGTCGTCTTCGCGCACGACGAGCGCGGTGTGCAGCCGCACGGTGTCGCTGATGCGCAGCTCGCGTGCGTGCCGCTCGGTGAGGGCGACGGCGTACCCGACCCCGGAGACGTCGATGACGGCACGCGATCCCGCGAGGGCGATGAGGGTTCCCCGCAGGCTGGCGATCACCTGTCGAGCCTACGGGCGCGGGTGGCCTTCTCGGCCGCGCGCCACGCCTCCTGGGCGGGCGTGAGCGCACCGGCGCCCGCGGCCGCCTCCCCCGCGACCCGCGTCGCCGGACTCGCGGCGCCCCGCCAGCCGTGGCAGATCGCGAGCGCGAGGGCGTCGGCTGCGTCGGCGGGCTTCGGCGCAGCATCCAACCGCAGGATGCGCTGCACCATCGCCGTCACCTGCTTCTTGTCGGCGCCGCCATGCCCGGTGACGGCAGCCTTGACCTCGGTGGGGGTGTGCAGCGTCACCGCGAGCCCGCGCGCTGCGGCCGCGTGCAGCACCACCCCGCTCGCCTGCGCCGTGCCCATCACCGTGCGCACGTTGTGCTGTGCGAACACCCGCTCGAGGGCGACGACGTCGGGCGCGTGCTCGTCGAGCAGCAGGGCGAGCTGCTCGCCGATCGCGAGCAGCCGCTGCTCGAGCGGCAGCTCGGGTGCCGTCTGGATGACCGTGACGGCGACGAGCGTGGCGCGCCGCGTCGGCTCGATATCGACGATGCCGACGCCGCACCGGGTCAGTCCGGGGTCGACGCCGAGCACCCGCAGCACGCGACTACTCGTCGTCGTCGAGCTCGGCGCGCACCTCGGGGCTGAGCGACACGTTGGTGAACACGTTCTGCACGTCGTCGAGGTCGTCCATCGCGTCGACGAGCCGGAACAGCTTGCGTGCCGTCTCGGCGTCGGCCTCGATCTGCAGGGTGGCCACGAACTCGGCCTCGGCCGAGTCGTACTCGATGCCCGCCTCCTGCAGCGCGTTGCGGGCCGCGACGAGCTGCGAGGGGTCGGTCACGACCTCGAAGCCACCGCCCTGGTCGACGACCTCTTCCGCCCCGGCATCGAGCACCGCGAGCAAGATGTCGTCTTCGGAGACGCCCTCGGTCTTGGTGATCGAGATGACGCCCTTGCGGCTGAAGTTGTAGGCGACGCTGCCGGGGTCGGCCATCGTGCCGCCGTTGCGCGACATCGCCGTGCGCACCTCGGCCGCCGCGCGGTTCTTGTTGTCGGTGAGGCACTCGATGAGCAGCGCGAGACCGCCAGGACCGTAGCCCTCGTACATGATCGTCTGATAGTCGATCGACTCGCCGGTGAGGCCGGCACCGCGTTTGATCGCGCGATCGATGTTGTCGTTGGGCACCGAGGTCTTCTTGGCCTTCTGCACCGCGTCGACGAGGGTCGGGTTGCCGCTCATGTCGGCACCGCCGATCTTGGCGGCGACCTCGATGTTCTTGATGAGCTTGGCGAACGACTTCGCACGGCGACTGTCGATGATCGCCTTCTTGTGCTTCGTCGTCGCCCACTTGGAATGGCCGGACATGGGGCTCCTTGCGGGTCTGGAGGACCCGCCCAGTTTAGGCCAGGCGGATCAGGGCAGCGCGTCGGCCTTGATCCCGGCGCGGCGCAGCTCGATGCCAGCGAGAGCGCGGACGACCACCGGGTCGTGCGCGCGCCAGGCGGCGCCAGGGTCGGGATGCACGGCGACGAGCTGCGCGAGGGGCGCACGGGCGACGGCGCGCGCTGCGAGCGTGTCGGCGGTCATCCCGTTCGCGATCATCGATCGGAGGCTGCTCGAACGACGCGCGAACCGCACCCGCGGCAGCACCCAGAGCAGCGCGAGCAGCACGAGCGGCAGCAGCGCGACCGACCAGCCGACCCCGAGTGCCACGGCCTCGACGAAGGCCTGCTGCGCACGACCGGCCTCTGCGACAGACTCCCCCGCGCCCGCGGCCGCGTCGAAGGGCCCCCGGATCCCGTCACCGATGAGGGGCACATCGCCGAGCGCGTCTGCGGCTTCGGTCAGCCCGTTCTGGAAGTCGAGACCCGCGCGCTCGAGATCGCGCCCGAACGCGCCCAAGGCACGGATGATCGCGGTGACGGCCGCAGCGATGCTGATGACGACGACCACGGCGACGACGCCCATCACGTCGGCGATGATCTGGCGCGTGCGCGCCGCGGGGTAGTCGGAGTAGAGGGTCATGACCCCATCGTGGCAGGAAGCGTCGTCAGGATGCTGCCGTTACGTGGTCGAGGAAGCGCCGGTGGAACCGCGACTCCCCCGCGACCTCCGGGTGGAACGAGGTTCCCATCAGGCGGCCCTGCTCCACAGCGACGATACGACCGTCGTCGAGGGCCGCGAGCACCTCGACCCCGGGGCCGACCTCGTCGACCACGGGAGCCCGGATGAAGACAGCGTGCACGGGCTGCTCGCCGAGCACCGCGACGTCGAGGTCGGTCTCGAACGAGTCGAGCTGGTTCCCGAACGCATTGCGTCGAACCGCGACGTCGAGCCCCCCGAAGGTCGCCTGGCCCGCGATGCCGTCGTGCAGGCGATCGGCGAGCATGATGAGGCCCGCGCAGGTGCCGTACACCGGCATGCCCTCCGCGATGCGGTGCCGCAGCGGGTCGCGCAGACCGAAGATCCGACTGAGCTTGTCCATGACGCTCGACTCGCCGCCGGGGATGACTAGCCCGGCGACCTCGGCGAGCTGCGCCGGCGTGCGTACCTCGCGCACGTCGGCGCCCAGCGCGCGCAGCACGGCGACGTGCTCGCGCACGTCGCCCTGGAGCGCGTAGACCCCGACGGGCGGAAGGTCCCTACCAGCCACGCTCGGAGAGGCGGTGCGGCGCGGGCAGGTCGGCGACATTGATGCCGACCATGGCCTCGCCGAGACCGCGCGAGGCCTCCGCGACGATGGAGGGGTCGTTGTACCCGGCTGTCGCCTTGACGATCGCCGCGGCGCGCGCGACCGGATTGCCCGACTTGAAGACGCCCGAGCCGACGAAGACACCATCGGCACCGAGCTGCATCATGAGCGCGGCGTCAGCGGGGGTCGCCACGCCGCCGGCGGTGAAGAGCACGACGGGCAGCTTGCCGGTCTGGGCGACCTCGGCCACGAGCTCGTAGGGCGCCTGCAGCTCCTTCGCCGCGACGTACCACTCGTCGGGGGTCTTCGCCGAGAGCGCACGGATCTCGCCGAGGATGGTGCGGATGTGCTTGGTCGCCTCGGAGACGTCGCCCGTGCCGGCCTCGCCCTTCGAGCGGATCATGGCCGCACCCTCGGTGATGCGGCGAAGCGCCTCGCCGAGATTGGTCGCTCCGCACACGAACGGCACCGTGAAGGGCCACTTGTCGATGTGGTTGACGTAGTCGGCGGGGCTCAGCACCTCAGACTCGTCGATGTAGTCGACACCGAGCGACTGCAGCACCTGGGCCTCGACGAAATGGCCGATGCGGGACTTCGCCATGACGGGGATCGACACCGTCGCGATGATGTCGTCGATGAGGTCGGGGTCGCTCATGCGCGCGACGCCACCTTGCGCGCGGATGTCGGCGGGGACGCGCTCGAGCGCCATGACCGCCACGGCACCCGCGTCCTCCGCGATGCGCGCCTGCTCGGCGTTGACGACGTCCATGATGACGCCGCCCTTGAGCATCTCTGCGAGTCCGCGCTTCACGCGGCTCGTGCCCTGCACGCTCGTCGACGTGGTCTCGGTCATCGTGTATCGGCCCTTTCTGGCACGGTGCGCGCGTTCGCGCGCGAGAGAAGTTGCAGTGGTGCGGCGGCCGCGCCAGTCTACTGCGGCGAATCTGAAGGCCAGGCGCGCGCGATCTCGTCGCGCACCTCGCCGAGCAGGCGCGGCACCGCCTTGGTGCCCGCGATGATCGGGAAGAAGTTCGAGTCGAGCGCCCAGCGCGGCACGATGTGCTGGTGCAGGTGCGCAGCGATCCCGGCCCCGGCGATGCGCCCCTGGTTCATGCCGATGTTGAAGCCCTGGCACCCCGACGTCACACTGAGCACCCGCATCGCGGTCTGCGTCAGAGCGCCGATCTCAGCGACCTCCTCCGCCGTGGCCTCGTCGTAGAGCCCGATGTGCCGATAGGGGCACACGAGCAGGTGGCCGCTGTTGTAGGGGAACAGGTTGAGGAGCACGTAGGCGTGAGTGCCGCGCGCGACGATCAGCGCCTGCTCGTCGTCGAGCTCGGGGGCGCGGCAGAACGGGCACGCATCGTCGTCGGGCTGCTGACCGCTCTCGATGTAGACCAGGCGGTGCGGCGTCCAGAGCCTCTGAAAGGCATCCGGCACCGCCGCGAAGCCGGCCGCGCTCTCGGCCGGCACGCCGTCGAGACCGCGGGCGGCATCCTGATCGGTCATGGCGGATGCTCGCTACAGTTCTGCCGAGCGCGTCGAGATCGCCGTCGTGATGCGGGCGATCGCCTGCTCGACGGGTACGCCGTTGACCTGCGTGCCGTCGCGGAACCGGAAGCTGACGGCGCCGTTCGCCACGTCGTCGGCGCCCGCGATGAGCAGGTACGGCACCTTGCCCGTCGTGTGGGTGCGGATCTTCTTCTGCATCCGATCGTCGGAGTGGTCGACGTGGGCCCGCACTCCCGCGGACCGCAGCGTCGCGACGACCCCCTCGAGGTAGTCGGCGTAGTCTTCGGCGACGGGGATGCCGACGACCTGCTCGGGCGCGAGCCAGGCCGGGAAGGCACCCGCGTAATGCTCGAGCAGGATCGCGAAGAAGCGCTCGATCGAGCCCAGCAGAGCGCGGTGGATCATGATCGGCTGCTGGCGCGTGCCGTCAGACGCCGTGTACTCGAGCGCGAAGCGCTCGGGCTGGTTGAAGTCGAGCTGCACCGTCGAGAGCTGCCAGGTACGACCGATAGCGTCACGCGCCTGCACCGAGATCTTCGGGCCGTAGAACGCGGCCCCGCCCGGGTCGGGCACGAGCTCGAGGCCAGAATCGACCGCGACCTCGCGCAGGGTCTCGGTCGCCTGATCCCACAGATCGTCGCTGCCGAACGACTTCTCGGGGTTGCGCGTCGAGAGCTCGAGGTAGAAGTCGTCGAGGCCGTAGCCGCGCAGGGTCTCGAGCACGAACTGCAGCTGGCTCGCGACCTCGCCCTTCACCTGCTCGGGCGTGACGTAGATGTGCGCGTCGTCCTGCGTGAGACCGCGCACGCGAGTGAGGCCCGAGAGCGTGCCGCTCTTCTCGTAGCGGTACACGGTGCCGAACTCGGCCAGCCGCAACGGCAGCTCGCGATAGCTGCGGCCGCGCGCCCGGAAGATCAGGTTGTGAAACGGGCAGTTCATGGGCTTGAGGTAGTAGTTCTGCCCCTGCTTGGTGATGTTCCCCTCAGCGTCGCGCTCCTCGTCGAGGTGCATCGCCGGGAACATGCCCTCCTCGTACCACTGCAGGTGCCCGCTGGTCTCGAACAGCTGGCCCTTCGTGATGTGCGGCGAGTACACGAGCTCGTAGCCGTTCGCGAGCAAGCGCTCACGCATGAAGTTCTCGATCTCGGCGCGCACGATGCCGCCCTTCGGGTGGAAGACGGCGAGGCCGCTCCCGATCTCGTCGGGGAAGCTGAACAGGTCGAGCTCGACGCCGAGCTTGCGGTGGTCGCGCTTGGCGGC
>CAZILZ010000005.1:0-168417 GCA_964540305.1 uncultured Microbacteriaceae bacterium
CCCCACTGCTGCCTCCCGTAGGAGTCTGGGCCGTGTCTCAGTCCCAGTGTGGCCGGTCACCCTCTCAGGCCGGCTACCCGTCGTCGTCTTGGTGAGCCGTTACCTCACCAACTAACTGATAGGCCGCGAGTCCATCCTTGACCGAAATTCTTTCCAGCTGGTGACCATGCGGTCCCAGCTCGTATCCGGTATTAGACGTCGTTTCCAACGCTTATCCCAGAGTCAAGGGCAGGTTACTCACGTGTTACTCACCCGTTCGCCACTAATCCACCAGAGCAAGCTCCGGCTTCATCGTTCGACTTGCATGTGTTAAGCACGCCGCCAGCGTTCGTCCTGAGCCAGGATCAAACTCTCCGTAAATGTTTGATTGCACGACTGCCCGAGGGCTGCCGGCACATCTAGTGTCACCGCCGGACCGAGGTCTGAGCGGTGACGAGTTTGTCTGACTGAAGTTCGAATATCTACTGACATTCTTGTTTCAATCCAAAGGAATCTCATCCGACTGGTCGAAACCAGTCGTCGAGGTTATTTGGCATTGACTTAGTGCACGCTGTTGAGTTCTCAAGGATCGGACGCTCCAGACCTTCAGCCTCTCGGCTGTCGCAACTGGGCAACTTCCCTAATGTATCCGCCCCGGCTTCCCGGCGCAAATCGGCGATCTCGGCGAACCGAGTCCGACTGCCCGCGGTGCGATCGAGACGATCGAGCCGACTGGGCGGATTCGCAATCCTACTTGGCGATGAGCGCACCAGCAAGTGGCTGCTCTGTCTTGGAGGATCTGGTCCCTCTTGAGGCCGGCTAGCTCTTCCGCTTGCCGCACCTTTGGGGTGACGAGTTAGAAGATTACGGTTCGTTCGGGTGCGGGGCAAATTTGGGCGAATCCCGGGCGTGTCGCGCCTGTTCCCGGGGAGGACCGACCTCGCCGATCAGCGCAGGATGAGGCCGGCCAGCGTCTTCTTGCCACGGCGAAGGACAGCCGCGCGGCCCGCGAGCGCCGCGCCGGCGAGCGTCGCCTCATCGCTCGTCACCGTGACGTTGTTGAGCGAGACCCCGCCCTGTGAGATCGCGCGCCTCGCATCGCTCGCACTCGAGCACAGACCCGTGGCCACGAGCGCGTGAACGACCGTGTCGCCCTCCCCCACCTCGGCGGTGGGCAGCTCGGCGATGACGGCGGCGAGGGTGGGAGCATCCAGCGTCGAGAGATCGCCCTGCCCGAAGAGGGCCTCGGCGGCCGCGATCGCGGCCGTGACCGCCTCGGGACCATGCACGATGCCCGTGACCTCGAGAGCGAGCCGCTTCTGCGCAGCCCGGCGGAAGGGCTCGTCGCGCACGAGCCCGGCGTACTGCTCGATCTCGGCCCGAGTCAGGAAGGTGAACACCTTGAGGCGGTCGAGCACGTCGGCGTCGTCAGTATTCAGCCAGAACTGGTACATCGCGTAGGGGCTGCACATCTCGGCATCGAGCCAGATCGCGTTGCCCTCGCTCTTGCCGAACTTCGTGCCGTCGCTGTTGGCGATGAGCGGGGTGCCGATGGCGTGCACGCTGCGTCCCTCGACCTTGTGGATGAGATCGGTGCCGCTCGTGAGGTTGCCCCACTGGTCGCTGCCCCCGGTCTGCAGCACGCAGCCGTGCTGGCGGTGCAGCTCGAGGAAGTCGTAGCCCTGCAGGATCTGGTAGCTGAACTCGGTGTACGAGATGCCTGCCTCGGAATTGAGGCGCGAGGCGACCGCGTCTTTCTTGATCATGGTGCCGACGCGGTAGTGCTTGCCGATCTCGCGCAGGAAGTCGATGGCGCTCAACCCCGCCGTCCAGTCGAGGTTGTTGACGAGGGTCACCCCGTTCGGCCCCTCCGCGCTCAGGAACCGACCGACCTGGCCCTGCAGGCGCCCCACCCAGGCGGCGACCGTCTCGCGGTCGTTGAGCGTGCGTTCGGCGGTCGGTCGAGGGTCTCCGATGAGCCCCGTCGACCCGCCGACCAGGGCGAGCGGCTGATGGCCGGCGAGCTGGAGCCGGCGCATCAGCAGCAGCTGCACCAGGTTGCCCAGGTGCAGGCTCGGTGCGGTGGGGTCGAAACCGCAGTAGTAGGTGATCGGGGGGCCGCCGAGCAGCGACCGCAGCTCCTCCGGGTCGGTCGAGACGTGCACGAGCCCGCGCCAGACGATCTCGTCCCAGACGGTCTCGAAGGTCGCATCGTTCTGCGGGGGCGTGAGGGTCACAGGGGCGGCGGTCACTGCGTCAGGGTATCAGCGGCCGCGCGGGCGCGCGGCAAGGATCACCCTTGTAGGCTTGATGGGGCAGGTATCATCCCGAGGGGGTTGAGAGGAGCATCCATGTTCGTCATCATCGCCGACCAGATCGGCAGCGCCACCGACGTGGACCGCGTCGGCGGCGCGCTCGACGAGCTCGTCACGCGCTTCGGCACCGCGTATCCGCTGCCGCCGGAGCGGACGGCCGGCGATGAGCTGCAGGCCCTCAGCGTCGACGCCGCGACGGCGCTCGAGACCGCGCTGCACCTGCTGCGGTCGCCGCGCTGGCGTGTCGGGCTCGGCATCGGGACCGTGCGGCTGCCGCTTCCGGGGAGCATCCGCGAGGCGAGCGGCCCGGCCTTCGTCGCGGCGCGTGCGGCGATCGAAGGAGCCGCGCGGCGCCCGACGCGGTTCGCCACCGTCGGCGCCGAGGCCGCCGCCGCGCGGGCCGAGCAGGCCGGAGCGTTCATCGACCTGCTGCTCGCGCAGCGGGCGCGCTGGAGCGAGGCCGGCTGGCAGCTGCACGACCTGCTCGAGTCGGGCCTCACCCAGGCGGAGGCCGCCGACCGCCTCGGCGTGACCCCGCAGGCCACGAGCAAGCGCGCCCGCGCGGCGGGGCTGCGCATCGATACGGAGGCCCGCGGCGCTCTCGGCGCGCTGCTCGACGACGTCAGCGCTACCGTGGAGCGGACCGCACCCGAAGGAGGATCCGCATGATCCCGCTGGGCCCCGAGTTCGTCTCGCTCATCGTCGCGCCCGGCTGGCTGGGCGTCGTGCTGCTGCTCGGTCTCGTCGCGGCCCTCGCGGTGCTCGCGACGGCGCTCGACCGGCCCCGGCTCGCGGCGCCCGCGATCATCGTCGTCGGCGTGGGAGCCCTCGGGCTCGCCCTCGGGTTCGAGGCGCGGCCGGCCGGCCTCGTCGCCGGGCTGCTGCCCATCGCGATCGCGCTCGTGGGCGTCGTCGCCGGCGGACCCGTCTCGGTACTCGTGCTCGCGGCCGCCACGCGCGGCGGGCCGCCCGCCGGTGAGCACGGCGGCATCATCGTGCCCGTCGCGGGTACCGCCCCTGCCGCAGGTCGCACGAAGCAGCCCACGCGGGAGGTGCTGCGGGGCGGAACGACGATCGGCTACCTCGAGCGCGCCGTCGTCATCGCCGCCGCCCTCATCGGCCGCTGGGAGCTCGTCGCGGCGCTCATCGCCGTCAAGGGGCTCGGCCGGTTCCGCGACCTCGATGCGGGCGCGGCGACCGAGCGGTTCATCATCGGCACCCTCGTGAGCACCCTCTGGGCGGGCGTGTGCGCCGCACTCATCGTGCTCGGCTGACGCGGCCCGATCTCACCTGAGCCCGGCGAGCCGCTCGGCGAGGTGCGCGCGCTGGGCGGCGACCGCGGAGGGCGCCGTGCCGCCCGCACCCGTGCGCGAGGCGATCGAGCCCTCGACCGTGAGCACGTCGCGCACGGCCCCGGTGAGACGAGGGTCGATCGCGGCGTACTCGTCGTCGCTCGGCTCGTGCAGCTCGAGCCCGTGCCGCTCGCAGTGCGCCACGAGCGCGCCCGAGATCTCGTGGGCCTCGCGGAACGGCACCCCCTGCCGCACGAGCCAGTCGGCGACATCGGTCGCGAGCGAGAAGCCCTGAGGGGCGAGCGCCGCCATGCGCTCGGTGTCGAAGCGCAGTGTCGCCACCATGCCCGTGACTGCCGGCAGCAGCACCTCGAGCGTCTCGACGGCGTCGAACACGGGCTCTTTGTCCTCCTGCAGATCGCGGTTGTAGGCGAGCGGCAGGCCTTTGAGCGTAGTGAGCAGCCCCGTCAGGTCGCCGATGAGACGCCCCGCCTTGCCGCGCGCGAGCTCGGCGATGTCGGGGTTCTTCTTCTGCGGCATGATCGACGAGCCCGTCGAGTAGCCGTCGTGCAGCGTGACGTAGCCGAACTCGCGCGTGTTCCAGAGGATGATCTCCTCCGCCAGCCGCGAGAGGTCGATGCCGACCTGGGCGGCGATGTAGGCGAACTCGGCGACGAGATCGCGGCTCGCTGTCGCATCGATCGAATTCTCGGTGGGCCCCGCGAAGCCGAGCTCGGCCGCGACGAGCACGGGGTCGAGGCCGAGGCTCGAGCCCGCGAGCGCGCCCGCACCGTAGGGCGAGCGATCGGCCCGGGCGGCCCAATCGCGCAAGCGCTCGAGGTCGCGCACGAGCGGCCAGGCATGCGCGAGCAGGTGGTGGGCCAGCAGCACCGGCTGCGCGTGCTGCAGGTGCGTGCGGCCGGGCATGACGGCATCAGGATGCGCATCCGCCTGCGCCGCGAGGGCTTCGATGAGCGACCGCACCTCGCGCGCGATCACCGCCCCGTGCTCGCGCAGGTACAGGCGGATGAGCGTGGCGATCTGGTCGTTGCGGCTGCGGCCCGCGCGCAGGCGGCCGCCGAGCTCGGCACCCACCGCATCCACGAGAGCCGCCTCGAGAGCACCGTGCACGTCCTCGTCCTCCGGCCGGGGCTGAAGGCGACCGTCTGCCCAGCGCGCCTCGACCTCGTCGAGGCCCTCGAGCATCCGCACCAGCTCATCGTCGGCGAGGTAGCCCGCCGCGGCGAGAGCGCGGGCGTGCGCCCTCGAGCCCCGCAGGTCGTAGCCGCCGAGCTGCCAGTCGAAGTGCGTCGAGCGGCTGAGGCGCTTCAGCTCGGGCGAGGGGCCGTCGCTGAAGCGCCCGCCCCACAGCGAGCCCTCGTTCGTCGCGCCGCTCATCGCGCGGCGCCCGACTGCTCGAGCAGCCACACGAGCAGCGCCTTCTGCGCGTGCAGGCGGTTCTCGGCCTCGTCCCAGATGACGGATTGCGGGCCGTCGATGACGTCGGCCGTCACCTCGTAGCCGCGGTCGGCGGGCAGGCAGTGCAGGAAGAGCGCGTCGGCCTTCGCGTGCGCCATCATCGCCGGGTCGACGCGGTAGGCGCCGAAGGTCGCGACGCGGTGCGCCTTCTCGTCCTCCTTGCCCATCGAGACCCAGGTGTCGGTGACGACGACGTCGGCGCCCGTCACGGCGGCGACCGGATCGGTCGTGATCGTGATCGAGCCCCCGGTCTCGGCGGCGCGGCGCTCAGCATCGGCGACCACGGCGGTGGCCGGGGCGAACGACGGCGGGGCCGCGACGCGCACGTGCATGCCCGCGGTCGCCCCCGCGAGCAGGTACGACTGCGCCATGTTGCTCGCCCCGTCACCGAGGAAGGCGACCGTGAGCCCCGCGAGGTCGCCGCGGTGCTCGCGGATCGTGAGGAGGTCGGCGAGCAGCTGGCAGGGGTGGAAGTCGTCGCTCAGGGCGTTCACGACAGGCACGGTCGTGCCGGCCGCCATCTCTTCGAGCCCCGACTGCGCGTAGGTGCGCCAGACGATCGCGGCGACCATGCGCTCGAGCACGCGAGCCGTGTCGCTCGGCGTCTCTTTGCCGCCGAGCTGGCTGCTCGCCGTCGAGATGATGAGCGGCACCCCGCCGAGGTCGGCGATGCCGACCGCGAAGCTCACGCGCGTGCGGGTCGACGACTTGTCGAAGATCACCGCGACCGTCTGAGGGCCGGCGAGCGGGGTGCGCGCCCAGCGGTCTGCCTTGATGCGCACCGCGAGGTCGAGGATCTCGGCCTGCTCGGCGGGCGAGATGTCGTCGTCGCGTAGGAAGTGCCGGGCGGCGGGAGCGTGTGCGGTCATGGGGTGGCGGCCTCCAGGCCTACGGCGAGCAGGCTCGCGGCGAACAGGGTGAGGAACCGGTCGATCTCAGCATCGCCGATGATGAGCGGCGGCGCGAGCCGGATGCTCTCGTCGTTGGCGGCATTGATGATGAGCCCGCGGTCGAGGGCCTCGGCGACGACGCGGGGGGCGACGGGGGCGGTGAGCCCGACGCCGAGCAGCAGCCCGCGGCCGCGCACCTCGGCGACGAGGGGCGAGCCCAGGCCCAGGATGCCCTGCCGCAGTTGCTCGCCGCGTCGCGCCGCGTTGCCGACGAGGTCGGCCCGCTCGATCTCGCCGAGCACGGCGTCGGCGACCCCCGTCGCGAGCGGATTGCCGCCGAAAGTCGAGCCGTGCTGGCCGAGGGTGAACAGCTCGCTCGCGGCTCCGCGCGTGACGAGCGCCCCGACGGGTACTCCCCCGCCGATGCCCTTCGCGACGACGACGGCGTCGGGCAGGGCATCCGGCCCCAGCTCGTGCTGGAAGGCGAACCAGTCGCCCGTGCGCCCCGCGCCGGTCTGGATCTCGTCGACGATGAGCAGGGTTCCGTGCGCGCGCGTCAGTCGCCGCGCCTCGGCGAGGAACCCGGGCGGCAGCGGCACGACGCCGGCCTCGCCCTTGACGGGTTCGAGCGCGAGGGCCGCGACATCCGGCCCCAGCGCGGCCTCGAGGGCGGCGAGATCGGTCGGCAGGTGCTCGACGCCGGGCACCATGGGCTCGAAGGGCGTGCGCAGCGCGGGCTTGCCCGTGAGGGCGAGGGCGCCCATCGTGCGGCCGTGGAAGCCCTGCTCGAAAGCGAGGATGCGCGGGCGGCCGGTGCGGCGGGCGAGCTTGAGCGCCGCCTCGATCGCCTCGGCGCCCGAGTTGGCCGGGTACACCCGGCCGGTCTCGCCGAAGCCCGTGAGGCGCACGAGGCGCTCGGCGAAGGCGACCGCCTGCGGGGTCGTGAAGTAGTTGCTGACGTGCACGAGCCGGCCCGCCTGCGCGGCGACCGCCTCGACGATGACGGGATGCGCGTGGCCGAGCGCGTTGACGGCGATGCCGGCGAGGAAGTCGAGGTACTCCCGCCCGTCGACATCCCACACGAGGGCCCCACGCCCGTGATCGAGCACGGCCATCGGCGCCGGAGCGGAGCGCATCGCGACACGCGCGAACCGCGCGCGCACAGCATCCGTTTCGGGGCCAACGATCATGCGCTCGTCACCTCGGTGCCGATGCCTTCTTGCGTGAAGATCTCGAGCAGGATCGAGTGCGGCACGCGGCCGTCGATGATCGCCGCCTTGCCGACCCCGCCGTCGACGGCCTCGAGGCACGCCGCCATCTTGGGGATCATGCCCGACTCGAGGCTCGGCAGCAGCGCGCGCAGCTCGTCGGCGTCGATGCTCGAGACGAGAGAGGAGGTGTCGGGCCAGTCGCGGTAGAGCCCCGCGACGTCGGTGAGGATGACGAGCTTCTCGGCGTCGAGCGCCACGGCGAGCGCCGCGGCGGCCGAGTCGGCGTTGACGTTGAGGCTCTGGCCGGGGGTGTCGCCGTCGGGCGCGATCGACGAGACGACGGGGATGCGCCCCGCGTCGAGCTGCGCGAGCACCGCGGCGGGGTCGACGCCCACGACATCGCCCACGAGGCCGAGGTCGACCTCGACCCCGTCGACCACGACGCCGCGGCGGCGGCCGCGGAAGAGCCCCGCGTCCTCCCCCGAGATCGCGGCCGCGAAAGGGCCGTGCTCGTTGATCAGGCTCACGAGCGAGCGGCTGATCTGGCCCGTGAGCACCATGCGCACGACTTCCATGGCCTCGGGGCTCGTGACGCGGTAGCCGCCGCGGAACTCGCTCGCGATGCCGAACCTCTCGAGCATCGCCGAGATCTGCGGGCCGCCGCCGTGCACGACGACGGGCCGCAGCCCGACCGTGCGCAGGTAGACCATGTCTTGCGCGAAGGCGCGCTGGAGCTCGTCGCTGACCATGGCGTTGCCGCCGAACTTGATGACGACGATGCGATCGCGGAAGCGCTGCAGCCACGGCAGCGACTCGATGAGCGTCGCCGCCTTGACCGCCGCCTGGGCATGGTCATCGGCGACGGTCACGGGGTCTCTCAGCTCGCTCATGGGCCTCAGCTCGCGTAGGCGCTGTTCTCGTGCACGTAGTCGTGCGTGAGGTCGTTGGTGTAGATCGTGGCCCGCTCGGCACCCGCGTGCAGCTCGATCTCGACGACGACGGTGCGGCCGCTCAGGTCGACCTCGTCGCGTGGCCGGTCGGGAGCGCCGGCGTGGCACACGCGCACGCCGTTCATGCTCACATCGACCGCGTAGGGGTCGAAGGCGGCCTTCGTCGTGCCGATCGCGGCGAGCACACGGCCCCAGTTGGGGTCGTTGCCGAACACGGCGGCCTTGAAGAGGTTGTTGCGGGCGACCGCACGGCCGACCTCGACGGCCTCGTCTTCCGTGGCCGCGCCCGTGACGTGGATCTGGATGTCGTGGCTCGCGCCCTCGGCATCGGCCTGCAGCTGCAGGGCGAGCGACATGCAGGCATCGACAAGCAGCAGGGTGAAGGCGTGCGTCTCGGGCGTGACGCCAGATGCCCCGCTCGCCATGAGCGTCACCTGATCGTTGGTCGACATGCAGCCGTCGGAGTCGAGGCGGTCGAAGCTCACGCGCGTGGCGGCGCGGAGCGCCCGGTCGAGCTCGGCGGCGGGCAGGTCGGCGTCGGTGGTGAGCACGACGAGCATCGTGGCGAGGCCCGGTGCGAGCATCCCGGCGCCTTTCGCCATGCCGCCGATCGCGTAGCCGGGGCCCTCGATCACGACCGTCTTGGGCACGGAGTCGGTCGTCATGATCGCGCGGGCGGCGTCGTCGCCGTGCGGGCCGAGACCCGCCGCCGCGGCGGCCACCCCGCGCATCAGGGCATCTCGGTCGAGCTGCTCGCCGATGAGGCCCGTCGAGCAGACGAGCACGTCTCCCGCGCCCACGTGCAGCGCCTCGGCGACTGCTTCGGCCGTCGCGTGCGTCGTCTGGAAGCCCTGCGCGCCGGTGAAGCAGTTGGCCCCGCCCGAGTTGAGCACGATGGCGGCGACCTCGCCATCGGCGATCACCTGCTGCGACCAGAGGATCGGGTTGGCCTGGGCGCGATTGCTCGTGAACACGGCCGCGGCGGAGCGACGCGGACCGCGATTGACCACGAGGGCGAGGTCGGCGGCGCCCGACGACTTGAGGCCGGCGGCGACGCCCGCGGCGGCGAAACCGGCGGGGGCGGTGACGGTCACGGGGCGACCCCGTTCACCGGTAGACCGAGCGTCTCGGGCAGCCCGAGAGCGAGGTTGAGCGACTGCACGGCGGCGCCCGCCGTGCCCTTGACGAGGTTGTCGAGCGCGACGACGATCACCACGCGCTGGGCATCGTCGTCGACCGCGAGGCCCATGAGGGCCGTGTTGGCGCCGACCGTCGAGGCCGTGGCCGGGAAACGGCCCGCGGGCAGCACGTGCACGAAGGGCTCGGCGGCATACGCCGACTCCCAGGCCTCGCGCACGCTCGCCGCATCCGCCCCCGGGGTGAGGCGGGCCGTGACGGTCGCGAGGATGCCGCGGGCCATGGGCACGAGCACGGGCGTGAACGAGATCGTCGGATCGGCGGCGCCCGCGAGCGCCAGGTTCTGCAGGATCTCGGGGATGTGCCGGTGCACTCCCCCGACGCCGTAGGCGCTCGCCGACCCGAGCAGCTCGCTCGCGAGGAGGTCGGTGCGCAGCGAGCGCCCCGCCCCGCTGGGCCCGACGGCGAGCACGGCCGTCACATCGTGCGCCTCGATGACGCCGCTGCGGATGCCCGGAGCGAGCCCGAGCGTGACGGCAGTCACATTGCACCCCGGCACGGCGATGCGCCGCGCGCCCGCGAGCAGCGTGCGCTGCCGCGCGCCGTCGGCGTGGATCAACTCGGGCAGCCCGTACGCCCAGGCACCGTGGTACTCGCCGCCGTAGTACCGCTGCCAGTCGGTCGAGCTCGTCAACCGGTGATCAGCGCCGCAGTCGAGAACGAGCGTCTCGGGAGACAGCTCGGCGGCGATGGCCCCCGAGGTGCCGTGCGGCAAGGCGAGCACGACGATGTCGTGACCGCTCAACCGCTCGGGCGTCGTGTCGACGAAGTCGAGGTGCGCGAGCGAGCGCAGGTGCGGGTGCACGTCGATGAGCGGCTGCCCGGAGTTGCTGTGGGCCGTGACCGTGCGCACCTCGAGCTCGGGGTGCTGTGCCATGAGGCGCAGCACCTCGCCGCCCGCGTACCCGCTGGCTCCGGCGACCGCCACGGAATAGGTCATGCCCTTAACTCTTCCAGACAATACGATGGGCGTTCGACACGGGCGCGCCGCCCGGAGCACCCGAAGCGAAGGAGCACCCATGGACGACCTCAGCGGCCTCATGAACCTCATCCCCATCGGCGACATCGCGAAGAAGCTCGGCATCGACGAGAGCATCGCCGAAGCGGCAGTCGCCGTCGCCGTGCCCGCGATCGTCGGCGGTCTCGCCGCGAACGCGAAAGACGAGGGCGGGGCCCAGTCGCTCGAGAAGGCTCTCGGCAAGCACAAGGGCAAGACGCCGAAGAAGCTCGCCGACGTCGACGAGGCCGACGGCGAGAAGATCGTGGCGAACGTGTTCGGTGCCAAGAAGAACGATGTGACGCTCGCCGCAGCCTCGGCGGTCGAGGCGAAGGGCGACGGGATCGACATCGGCGCCATCGTCGCTCAGGTGCTGCCGATCATCGCCCCCATCGTGCTCGCCTGGGTCGCCAACCAGTTCTTGGGCGGCGGCGCGAAGGCCGAAGCCGAGCCCGAGAAGGAGCCCGCGTCGAGCGGCAACCCGCTCGGCGACATGCTCGGGGGTCTTATCGGCAGCAAGCAGGGGCAAGACCTGCTCACGGGCGCTCTCGGCGGCCTGCTCGGCGGCGGACGCAAGTAGGCGGTCTGCAGCGGCTCAGGCGCGCAGCGTCGCGCCGAGCCGTTCGCCCGCGAGCGCGAGCCCGGCGAGCTTCGCCTCGGTCGCCTCGGCGGCCGTGAGCGTGCGGTCGGCGGCACGGAAGCGCAGGGCGAGGGTGACCGACTTCGTGCCCGGCTCGAGGCCCGTGCCGCGGTAGTCGTCGACGAGGGTCGCCGACTCCAGGAGGGCGCCCGCGCCGTCGATGACCGCATCGCGCACGGCGCCCGCGGGCACCGATTCTGCGACGACGACCGAGAGGTCCTGCGTCGCGGCAGGGTAGACGGCGATCGTGCCCGCCTCCACCTGACTCGACCCCAGCGCGATGAGCGCCTCGAGATCGAGCTCGAGCACCCCGATGCGGCGCGGCAGGTCGCGCTCGAGTGCGACGGCGGGCAGCAGCTCGCCCGCGTGCCCGACGAGCGTCTCTCCGACCAGCAGAGCCGCCGTGCGTCCGGGGTGCAGGGCAGGGTGCGCTCCCGTCTCGATCCGCAGCTCGACGCCGGCGACGGCGGCGACCGTGCGCGCCGCATCCAGCGCATCGCCGATGCCCGCGGGCTCAGAAGACTGGCCGATGCTGCGGCGGCGCCGATCGCCCGCGAAGAGGGCGGCGAGGTGCCAGGGCTGCGGCGGGATGCTGTTCTCGAGCTCGTCGAGCACCGCGGCTTCCGGCCGCCGCGCAGCGGTCGGCACGGAGGCGACCCCGTAGGCGGCGCTGCCCTCGGGCAGATAGACCGCTCCGATCTCGAACAGCGCGAGGTCGGTGAGCCCGCGCGCGAGGTTGCGGTGCGCGATGCGCGCGAGGCCCGGGATCAGGCTGCGGCGCAGTCGGCCCATGTCGCTGTCGAAAGGGTTGGCGAGCTGCACGCTCGGTGCGTCGCCGTCGGTCAGCGCGATGTCGTCGGTCGAGACGAAGGGATAGGCGAGCACCTCGGTGAGGCCGGCGGCAGCGAGGGCGTTCGCGGTGGCGCGACGCACGCGCTGCGCGCGCGTGAGGCCACGGCCGGGCGGCGCGACGGGCAGAACCGCCGGGATGCGGTCGTACCCGACGATGCGGGCCACCTCTTCCGCGAGCGACGGGGCGTCGACGAGGTCGGGGCGCCAGCTCGGCGGGGTCACCTGCCAACCGTCGGTCTGCACCTCGAGCGAGCATCCGATGGCCGTCAACGAGTCGGTGATCTCGTCGAGCGAGAAGTCGACGCCGATCAGGCGGTCGACGAAGCCCTCGGCGAGGTGGATGGGTGCGGACGCGGCCGCGTCGATCCAGCGCGAGCCGAGCGGGTCGGCGGTGCCGCCCGCGAGCTCGATGAGCAGGTCGACGACGCGCTGCGCCGCCGGCTCGGCCACGAGCGGATCGACGCCTCGGGCGAACCGGCGGGAGGCCTCGCTCGGCAGCTTGTGCCGACGAGCGGTGCGCGCGATCGAGACGGCCTCGAAGTGGGCCGCCTCGATGAGCACGTCGATGGTCGTGTCGGAGATCTCGGTGCTCGCCCCGCCCATGACGCCCGCGAGACCGATGGGGCCGGAGTCGTCGGTGATGAGGAGGTCTTCGGCGTGCAGCGTTCGCACCTGGCCGTCGAGCGTCACGAGCGACTCGCCCGCGACGGCGCGACGCACCAGGATTCCGCCGCTCACGGCGGCGAGGTCGTAGGCGTGGATCGGCTGGCCCAGCTCGAGCATGACGTAATTGGTGATGTCGACGACGAGCGAGATCGAGCGGATGCCCGCGAGCTCGAGGCGCGAGACCATCCACGCGGGCGTCGGACGCGACTGGTCGATGCCGCGCACGACGCGCGTCACGAAGACGTCGCACCCGCGACGGCCGCGGATCGGCGCACGATCGTCGACGGCGACGCGGAAGCCCTCGGCGGGCGTCGGCGAAAGCGCCGTCGCGGGGTCGCGGAAGGCGGAGCCGGTCGAGTGCGAGTACTCGCGCGCGATGCCGCGGATCGAGAGCGCATAGCCGCGGTCGGGCGTGACGTTGACCTCGACAGCGAGGTCGTCGAGCCCGAGCAGCGAGATCGCGTCGGTGCCGACCTCGGGGTCGAGGCCGAGCGTCGTCAACCGCAGGATGCCGTCGTGCTCGTCGCCGAGCCCGAGCTCGCGCGCACTCGCGATCATGCCGTCGGAGACATGGCCGTAGGTCTTGCGCGCCGCGATCGGGAACGGCCCGGGCAGCACGGCGCCCGGCAGGGTCACGACGACCTTGTCGCCGACGTGGAAGTTGTGCGCGCCGCACACGATGCCCCGGGTCTCCCCCGGGCCCGTGAGCACCTGGCACCAGCGGATGGTCTTGCCGTTCGCCTGCGGCTCGTCGACGAACTCGAGCACCTGGCCGACCACGATCGGGCCCGTGAGGGCGACCCCGTGGATCGTCTCCTCCTCGAGGCCGACCTTCACGAGGGCGGCGTGCAGTGCGTGGGCATCGGACATCGCGTCGCCCGTGACGGGAAGATCGACGTACTCGCGGAGCCACGAGAGCGGGATGCGCATCAGACCACCATTCCGAACTGCTGCGAGAAGCGCACATCGCCCTCGACCATGTCGCGCATGTCGCTCACCCCGTTGCGGAACATGAGCGTGCGCTCGATGCCCATGCCGAAGGCGAAGCCCTGGTACACCTCGGGATCGAGCCCGGCGGCGCGCAGCACGGCGGGGTTGACCATGCCGCATCCGCCCCATTCGATCCAGCGCGGCCCCTCCTTGAAGGTGGGGTGCCACACGTCGAGCTCGGCGCTCGGCTCGGTGAAGGGGAAGTAGTTGGGGCGCAGCCGGATGCGCGCACCCTCGCCGATCACCGCGCGCGCGAGGTGCTCGAGCGTGCCACGGAGGTGCGCCATGGTGAGGCCCTTGTCGATCGCGATGCCCTCGAGCTGGTGGAACACGGGCGTGTGCGTGGCATCGAGCTCGTCCTTGCGGAACACGCGGCCCGGCGAGACGACGTAGAGCGGCACGCCGCGGTCGAGCAGCGAGCGCACCTGCACGGGGCTCGTCTGCGTGCGCAGCAGCAGGTGGCGCTCCTCTGGCTCGACGAAGAACGTGTCTTGCGTGCCGCGCGCCGGATGGTCGGCGTCCATATTGAGAGCGTCGAAGTTGAACCACTCGTTCTCGAGCTCAGGGCCTTCCGCGACCTCCCACCCCATGGCGATGAAGATGTCGCTCATCTGCTCCATGAGCGTCGTCAGCGGATGGCGGGCTCCGGCGAGCCCGAGGGGCGCGATCGCCGTCACGTCGAGCGCCTCCGCGGCGAGCCGCGCCTGCTCTTCGGCGACCGCGAGCTCGGCCTCACGAGCCGCGACGGCCTGCCCGACGCGGGCGCGCGCCTGCCCGACGAGCTTGCCGAGGGCGGCCTTCTGCTCGGCGGGCACGTCGCGCAGCAGGGCATTGAGGCCCGCGAGCGGCGAGCTCTCCCCTGCATGGGCCGACTTCGCGGCTTTGAGCGCGCCCGTGTCGGCCGCGGCGGCGATCGCCGCGAGGGCGGACTCGACGGCGGAGGCGACGGCGGACTCGGTGATCACGGCGGCAGTGTTCGCGGCGGAGTCGGGGCGTTCAGGGCTGGACGGCACGAGACACGAGTTTAGTGCTGTGCAGCCGAGTCGCCCGCCCGCTGGGCGAAGGCGCTCTCGTACAGGCACACGGCGGCGGCGGTCGCGAGGTTGAGCGATTCGGCCCGCCCGTAGATCGGCACGATCACGGCGCGATCGGCGAGGGCGAGCTGCTCGTCGGTGAGCCCGCGGGCCTCGTTGCCGAACAGCCAGGCTGTGGGCCCGTCGAGGTGGCCGTCGGAGCGCACGGCGAGCAGGTCGTCGCCCGAGACGTCGGCGGCGAGGATGCCCATGCCGAGACCGCGCAGTCGCTCGAGCGTCTCGGCGAGCGGCACGCCGACGACGACAGGCAGGTGGAAGAGCGAGCCCGTCGTGGCGCGCACGACCTTCGGGTTGAAGACGTCGACGCTCGACCCCGTGAGGATCACCGCGTCGGCGCCCGCGGCGTCGGCGACGCGGATGATCGTGCCCGCGTTGCCCGGATCCCGCACCTCCTCGAGCACGGCCACGAGGCGCGGCCGCGAGGCGAGCAGCTCGTCGAGCGCCATCGGGAACTGCCGGCAGACGGCGATGACGCCTTGCGGGGTGACCGTGTCGGCGATCACGTCGAGCACAGCATCCGTCACGGTCTCGATGCGCAGGCCCGCCGCGCTCGACTCGCGGGCGATCGCGGGATGCCGGTCGAGCGCCGCACGGGTCGCGAAGACCTCGCTGACGAGGTCGGGGCGGTACTGCAGGGCCTCGGCCACCGCCTGCGGGCCCTCGATGAGGAACAGGCCCGTCTCGGCGCGCTGGTTCTTCTTCGCGAGCTTCGCCGCCGCGCGCACGCGGGGCGAGCGCGGGTTGTCGATCACAGGCCACATGGTATCGAGACGGTGCTTAACGCCCGGTGAACGCGGCAGTTCGGCGCGCCCCACCCGCGCCGCGGAGGGGCAGATGACGACGGCGCGCCCCCGAGGGGACGCGCCGTCGTGCGGTGCTGCGAAGGACGCGAGGTCAGGCCGCGTCGACCTTGGGCGCCGAGGTGTCGGCCGGGAGGGCCTCCTTGGCGACCTTGACGAGGGCCGTGAAGGCGGCGGGCTCGTTGACGGCCAGCTCGGCGAGCATGCGGCGGTCGACCTCGACACCGGCCAGGCCGAGGCCCTGGATGAGGCGGTTGTAGGTCATGCCGTTGGCACGCGCGGCGGCGTTGATGCGCTGGATCCAGAGGCGGCGGAACTCGCCCTTCTTCGCACGGCGGTCGCGGTACGCGTAGACGAGGGAGTGGGTGACCTGCTCCTTGGCCTTGCGGTAGAGGCGCGACCGCTGGCCGCGGTAGCCCTCTGCCCGCTCGAGGATGACCCGACGCTTCTTGTGGGCGTTGACGGCCCGCTTGACTCTTGCCATTTCGTTAGTCCTTCAGATCGTTTCTCGGGTCTTACTTCTTGCCGATGAGCTTCTTGATCACCTTGGCGTCCTGCGGAGCAAGCACGACCTCGGTGTTGAGACGACGGGTCGTCTTGCTGGACTTCTTCTCCAGGTTGTGGCGCATGCCTGCGCCCTGCTTCATGACCTTGCCGGTGCCGGTCAGCTTGAAGCGCTTCTTGGCACCGGAGTGCGTCTTCTGCTTGGGCATTGCTTCCTCGTTTCTCTCAGGTTGGATGCGCGTCGCGGGTTACGCGGACGCGGAGGGCTGGGGCGCCGCGGCGGGCTTCGCAGCAGCGGCGGGCTTCGCGGCAGCAGCGGG
This sequence comes from uncultured Microbacteriaceae bacterium, assembly GCA_964540305.1. Classification (GTDB taxonomy): domain Bacteria; phylum Actinomycetota; class Actinomycetes; order Actinomycetales; family Microbacteriaceae; genus Microcella. The sequence continues at coordinate 16,177 of CAZILZ010000005.1, forward strand.
CTTCGCGGCAGCAGCGGGCTTCGCGGCAGCAGCGGGCTTCGCAGCAGCAGCGGGCTTGGCCGCAGCGGCAGGCTTCGCGGCAGGGGCAGGCTTCGCGGCGGCAGCGGGCTTGGCAGCGGCGGGCTTCTTGGCGACCGGGGGCTTCTCGGCGGCAGGCGCCTCGACGATAGGCGCCTCGACGACAGGTGCCTCGGCGACAGGCTCGACGACCGGTTCGACGACCGGTTCGACGACCGGCTCAGCCTCGACAACGGGCTCGATGACCGGCGCGACCGCAGGCTTCTCGGCAGCAGGCTTCTCGGCAGCAGGCTTCTCGGCAGCGGGCTTCGCGGTGGGCGCCTCGGCCTGGGGAGCAGACTCGCTCTCCTTGCGCGCCGCCTTCGAGGCCGCGCGCTGCGCGAGCTGCTCGGCCTTCGCATCCGCCTTGTTACGCAGCGGGCCGATGATCATGACCATGTTGCGGCCGTCGATCATGGGCGTCGACTCGACGGTGCCGAACTCGGCGACGTCTTCTGCGAAGCGCTGCAGCAGGCGGACTCCCTGCTCGGGGCGCGACTGCTCGCGACCGCGGAAGAGGATCATGGCCTTGACCTTGTCACCGGCCTGCAGGAAGCCCTCGGCGCGCTTGCGCTTGGTCTCGTAGTCGTGCTTGTCGATCTTCAAGCGGAAACGCACCTCTTTGAGGATGGTGTTCGCCTGGTTGCGGCGGGCCTCTTTGGCCTTCTGCGCCGCCTCGTACTTGAACTTGCCGTAGTCCATGATCTTCACCACGGGCGGCTTCGAGTTGGGGGCGACCTCGACGAGATCGAGGTCGGCCTCCTGCGCCAGGCGCAGGGCAACCTCGATCTTGACGACTCCGACCTGCTCACCAGCGGGGCCCACAAGACGGACCTCGGGGACGCGGATACGGTCGTTCGTTCTCGGTTCGCTGATGCGATTCTCCTCTGTCGTGATCCGCATGGATCAGTGGTGATTCCATCGAAAGAGGAGCGCTGCATCCCTGGCGCACGGCCAGCACCACCCACGGACTTCGAGCAGCCTCGCAGCCGTCGAACGGGGTGATTCGACCCGGTAACCTGGTAGTCGGTCAAGCGCGGGTGGGAGGAGTCTCCACTTTCGTACCGGGGATCTGGCCCCGGAGCCCGCATAACGATAGCAGGGAAAATTCTGATGAGCGAGATCACCTCCGACACCGAGCCCTCACGCGACATCGCTGATGTGCCCGCCGTCGAGATCATCAACACGGTCGCCGTGCACCTGCTGAGCGCTGCCGCCGTGAAGTGCGGCCTGTCGGAGCACGGTGACGACGAGATCGACCTCGCCGAGGCGCGCAAGCTCATCACGGCCCTCGCCGGCCTCATCACCGCGTCGGCCCCCGAGCTGGGCGACCACCATGCGCGCGTGCTGCGCGACGGCCTGCGCTCGGTGCAGCTCGCCTTCCGCGAGGCGTCGCCGTTCCCCGACGCGCCCGGTCAGGGCCCCGGCGAGAAGCTCACGGGCCCCGTCAACTAGTCGCGCTCGGGTCTCGCCCGGCTCGCGCAGCGCCGCTACTCGGCGCGCGGGCCCGCGATCGGCTGCACCGAGAGCGAGTCGATGCGCTCGGCCACGGTCGCATCCTGCGCCCACTGCGCGCTCAGATCGGCGATGAGGGTGCGCAGTCGATCGGGAGCGAGCCCCGGGTCGACGCCGAGTCGCACGACGACCTCGGCCGATTCGCCGCGCCCGAGCGGGTCGCCCGCGAGGAGCGTCACGGCCCAGATCTCAGGATGCTGCGCAGCGGGCCGCGCGACCGCCTCGAGCACCGCGGGGTCGTCGGCCGCAGGTACCCACGGAACACCCTGCGCGATCGCCCAGACCGCCGGCCGCGGCAGCACGAGCATCGTCTCGGGAGAGCGCGCGTCGATCACCACGCGGTCGGTGCGCTCGGAGGCGGCGGCGAGGGCGACGCGCACGGCGTCCGCGGGTACCGGACGGGCATCCGGTCGCCACCGGCGCAGGGCGTCGACCGAGGAGAAGACGGGCAGCACGGGGCGGCCATCGGGGCCCACGACCGCGATGATCGAGAGCTCTTGCGACTTATCGATGAGCCGGCCCGCGTCGGACTGCCCCGTCTCGCCCGCGACCGCGACGAGCGGGATGAGGAAGCGGCAGCCGCGCACGACGTCGACGACGTCGACGAGCGAGCACTCCCCCGCGCGCAGCCCCGTGATCGCCTCGAGGTAGGCGGCCGGCGCCGAACCGTCATCGGCGGCGTTCGGGTTCGGCTCGAAGTGCCGGCCCTCCCAGGGCTGGCCGGCCGAGTCAGCGGCCCGCGACATCCAGAGCTTCGGGCAGGGTGAAGGCACCCGCATACAGCGCCTTGCCCACGATCGCACCCTCCAGGCCGAGCGGCACGAGCTCGCGCAGCGCGGCGATGTCGTCGAGGCTCGAGACACCGCCCGAAGCGATGACGGGGCGGTGCGTGCGCTCCATGACCGAGCGCAGCAGCTCGAGGTTCGGCCCTTTGAGCGTGCCGTCTTTCGTCACATCGGTGACGACATAGCGGGCGCAGCCAGCCGCCTCGAGCCGCTCGAGCACTGCCCAGAGGTCGCCGCCCTCCTCCGTCCAGCCGCGAGCGGCGAGGGTCGTGCCGCGCACATCGAGGCCGACCGCGATCGCCTCGCCGTACTCGGCGATGACATGCGCGGCCCACTCGGGGTTCTCGAGCGCGGCCGTGCCGAGGTTGATGCGCTTGGCACCCGTCGCGAGCGCCGCCTCCAGCGTGGCGTCGTCGCGGATGCCGCCCGAGAGCTCGATGTTGACGTTCTTCGGGGTCGTCTTCACGACCTTCTTGATGATCGAGCGGTTGCTGCCGCGACCGAAGGCCGCATCGAGGTCGACGAGGTGGATCCACTCCGCACCCTGATCTGCCCACTCGTGAGCCGCGTCGATCGGGTCGCCGTAGCTCGTCTCGGTGCCCGCCTCCCCCTGGGTCAGTCGCACTGCCTTGCCTCCGGCGACATCCACCGCCGGCAACAGCGTGAGGGCGGGGATAGTCGAGAACTCGCTCATCGAAGGCTTTCTGGTCAGGTCAGGGGGCGGGTGCGCGCGCGGCGCAGCCAAACACAGAATCGTACTCCGTTCCGAGAGCGCCCTCGCCCTCAGCCGGTGCCCGGCCAGCGATCAGAGCGTGCCCAGCCAGTTCGTGAGCAGTCGGAGCCCGGCCTCGCCCGACTTCTCGGGGTGGAACTGGGTCGCCGACAGCGGTCCGTTCTCGACAGCGGCGACGAAGCGCTCGCCGTGCTCGGCCCACGTGACCATCGGTGCCGGGATGGCCGGGTGCGGGTCGAGAGTCCACTCGTGCGCAGCGTACGAGTGCACGAAGTAGAAGCGCTCGTCGCGCAGGCCCTCGAACAGTCGCGAGCTGTCAGGGGCCTCGACGGTGTTCCAGCCCATGTGCGGCACCGTCGGCGCCCGCAGCGCGGTGACCGTGCCGGGCCACTGCCCGAGCCCCTCCGTCACGACACCGCCCTCGTCTCCGCGCTCGAACATGACCTGCATACCCACGCAGATGCCGAGCACCGGGCGGCCGCCCGCGAGCCGTCGATCGATGAGCTCGTCGCCGCGCACCGCGCGGAGGGCATCCATCACCGCACTGAAGGCCCCCACGCCGGGAACCAGCAGGCCGTCGGCCGCCATCACCCGCTCGCGATCGGCCGTCAGCTCGACGCGCGCCCCCGCCGCCTCGACAGCCTTCGCCGCGGAGTGCACATTGCCCGACCCGTAGTCGAGCACGACCACGAGAGGAGCGCTCACGGTCAGAGCGCGCCCTTCGTGGAGGGGACCCCGTGCACGCGGGGATCGAGCTGCACGGCCGTGCGGAACGCGCGCGCGAAGGCCTTGAACTCGGCCTCGGCGATGTGGTGCGGGTCGCGACCGGCGAGCACGGTGAGGTGCACCGTGAGCCCGGCGTGCATCGAGATGGCTTCGAAGACGTGGCGCACCATCGAGCCCGTGAAGTGGCCGCCGATGAGGTGGTGCTCGAAGCCCGCGGGTTCGCCGGTGTGCACCAGGTAGGGGCGGCCGCTCACGTCGACGACCGCCTGCGCGAGCGCCTCGTCGAGGGGCACGAGGGCGTCGCCGAAGCGCGCGATGCCCGCTTTGTCGCCGAGAGCGCGCGCGATCGCCGTGCCGAGCACGATTCCCGTGTCTTCCACCGTGTGGTGCACATCGATGTCGGTGTCGCCGCTCGCCGCGATATCGAGGTCGACGAGCGCGTGCTTCGCGAACGCCGTGAGCATGTGGTCGAAGAAGGGAACGGTGGTCGAGATCGACGACCGCCCGGTGCCGTCGAGGTCGAGGCGCAGCTCGATCGACGACTCGCTGGTCTCGCGCCGGAGCTCGGCGATGCGGGGGGTGCTCACGGGTTCATCCTAGCCAGCACGTCGAGGAACTCCGTGGTCTCGGCAGGAGTGCCCGCCGTCACACGCAAGTGGTTCGGCAGCCCCACGTCGCGGATCAGGATGTCGTGCTCGAGCAGGTGCTCGAACGTCGCCTGCGGGTCGCTCACCCCGCCGAACAGCACGAAATTGGCCCAACTGTCGTGCGGTGCGAACCCGAGGCGCGCGAGCTCGACGAGCAGGCGGTCGCGCTGCTCGCGGATCGCCCCGACCGTGCGCAGCATCGTCGGCGCGTGCTCGAGCGCCGCCACCGCCGCCGCTTGCGTGAGGCCCGAGAGGTGGTAGGGCAACCGCACCAGGCGCAGGGCGTCGATGACCGCGGGGTCGGCCGCGAGATAGCCGAGGCGCGCGCCCGCGAAGGCGAACGCCTTGCTCATGGTGCGCGAGACGACGAGGCGCTCGCGGCCGGGGAGCAGGCTCAGAGCATCGGGCTGCCCCGCAGGCATGAACTCGGCATAGGCCTCGTCGACCATCACGATGCCGCGGCTCGCCTCGTACACGGCCGCGATGGTGTCGAGGCCCAGAGGAGTGCCGGTCGGGTTGTTGGGCGCGCACAGGAAGACCACATCGGGGTCGGTGCGCCGGACAGCGGCGACGGCCGTGTCGGGAGTCAGGGTGAACTCGGCGTCGCGCTCGCCCGTCACCCATGCGGTGCCCGTGCCCGCGGCGATGATCGAGTGCATCGAGTACGTCGGGGGGAAGCCGAGCACCCGGCGCCCCGGTCCGCCGAAAGCCTGAAGGATGTGCTGGATCACCTCGTTCGAGCCGTTCGCGGCCCAGATCTGCTCGGGGCCCACGATCGGGGACGCACCGCCGGCGCTCAGGTAAGCGGAGAGGTGCTCGCGCAGGAGGGTGAACTCTCGATCGGGGTACCGGTTGACGTCGTGCAGCGCGCGCTCGACCGCGGCCGCGACGTGGGCGATGACCTCCGGCGGCACGGGGTGCGTGTTCTCATTGACATTGAGCGCGATGCGCACGGCCTTCTGCGGTGCGCCGTACGGCGTCTGGCCGCGCAGGTCATCGCGGATCGGCAGGTCGGAGAGGCTCGTCACCTGCCCATCGTAGTCTCGGCGAGCAGGCGCTTCTCGGGCCCGCGATGGGGCCGGGGGCTGGTCGCCGTCAGTCGGCGAAGCGGCTCGGCACGATGAGAACCTGGCCCGGGATGAGCTCGGCGCTCGAGAGCTCGTTGACCGCGATGAGGTCGGCGACGACGTCGGCCGTCGCGGCTTCGGGAGCGATCGCCGCGGCGACCGACCACAGCGACTCGCCCGCCTCGACCGTGATGGTCTCGACGGCCGTCGCTCCGGAGGTCGCGGTGGCTCCTCCTCCGTTGAGCGCCATCGACACGAGCGCGATCACGAGCGGCAGCGACACGAGCAGGGCGATGACGGCGCGCCCCCGACGTGTCACGCGCAGACGCGTCGGGTGCAGTCGCGTCAGGACGACGGGAGCGGTGCTGACGGCCGGACCGTAGGTGATGGCGCTCATGATCGGGACCTCTCTCGCGTGCGGGCGGTGCTGCTTCTGGTGCTGGTTCGGGTGGCACGGGTACGGGTAGCACGGGTACGGGTGGCACAGGCACTGGTGGCACAGGTCCCCCCGGCGCCGGGGGGCCGCCGGGGGGATGCATCCGGCTCTCGGCCGGGAGAACCGGATGCGAACCTGTGTTTCGAACATACCTTCGATCGAACACACATACAAGCCCCCGAAGCGTTTTCTCCGCCCGATGCACGACACACTCGAACAAATGTTTGAAATACGCCCTGCTGGTGGATAGAGTTTCGAGGGTTCGGGAGAACTCCACACCCGACCACCGACATCCGTCAGCAGCCGCTGAACACGAACGGAGCCCGAGATGGCCGACGAGCGCACCGAGAACACCGACAGCGCCCCTGAGTCCGCCGCCGGCACCCGGCGACGCACGACGCTCAGCGACAAGCAGCGCGAGATCCTCGGCGTCATCCAGGCATCGGTCGCCCGCCGCGGGTACCCGCCGAGCATGCGGGAGATCGCGGAGGCCGTGGGCCTGGCCTCGCTGTCGAGCGTCTCGCACCAGCTCGGGCAGCTCGAGCTGAGCGGATACCTGCGTCGCGACCCGAACCGACCGCGGGCCCTCGAGGTGCTCATCGACCTCGAACCCGATCCCTCGCACGCCGTCGACTCCGACGCCCTGCCGGGCCCCTCCGTCGGCGACGCGGCGATGGTTCCGCTCGTCGGACGCATCGCGGCAGGCATCCCCATCACGGCCGATCAGATGGTCGAGGAGGTCGTGCCGCTCCCCCGTCAGCTCGTCGGCAAGGGCGAGCTGTTCATGCTCACCGTCGTCGGCGACTCGATGATCGACGCCGCCATCTGCGATGGCGACTGGGTCGTCGTGCGCCAGCAGAGCACGGCGGAGAACGGAGAGATCGTCGCGGCCATGCTCGACAACGAGGCGACGGTCAAAGTGTTCAAGCAGCGCGATGGCCACACCTGGCTGCTGCCGCAGAACTCGGCCTACGAGCCGATCCTGGGCGACCACGCCACGGTGCTCGGCAAAGTCGTCGCGGTGCTCCGCTCCGTCTAGACGGCGGGCGCGACCGCGTAGGGCTCGACGAGAGTCGCCACCTCGGGAGTCGCGAACGCGTGCACGCGCGTGCCGCCCTCCTCGTACGAGGTGTCGACGATACGCCCGCGGTCGTGCAGCAGCGAGACCAGATCACCGCGGTCGTACGGCACCACGACCGTCAGCTCGATCTCGGGGTTCGGGAGCATCGTGGCGATGCGCGCCCGCAGCTCGTCGATGCCCTCGCCCGTCTTCGCCGAGACGAACACCGCATCGGGCACGAGACCGCGCAGCAGCAGCCGAGCGTCGTCGTCGAGCAGATCGCACTTGTTGATCGCCACGAGCTCGGGCAGTTCTCGGGCACCCACGTCGCCGATGACGTCGCGCACCGTGGCGAGCTGGGCGGCGGGGTCGGGATGCGCGCCGTCGACGACGTGCACGATCACGTCGGACTCGGCGACCTCCTCGAGCGTCGAGCGGAACGCTTCGACGAGCTGATGAGGCAGGTTGCGCACGAAGCCGACCGTGTCGGCGATCGTGAAGGGCCGGCCATCGGGCGTGGTCGATTTGCGCACGGTCGGATCGAGCGTCGCGAAGAGGGCGTTCTCGACGAGCACGCCCGCTCTCGTGATGCGGTTGAGCAAGCTCGACTTGCCTGCGTTCGTGTACCCGGCGATCGCGACGCTCGGCACCGCGTAGCGGTCGCGGTTCGCGCGCTTCGCCGCGCGGGCGGGGGCGAAGCCCTTGATCTGCTTGCGCAGCTTGGCCATGCGCGTATTGATGCGACGCCGATCGAGCTCGATCTTCGTCTCACCGGGTCCGCGGCTGCCCATACCGGCGCCCCCGGCGCCGACCTGTCCACCGGCCTGGCGCGACATCGATTCGCCCCAGCCGCGCAGTCTCGGCAGCAGGTACTCGAGCTGTGCGAGCTCGACCTGCGCCTTGCCCTCGCGGCTCTTGGCGTGCTGGCTGAAGATGTCGAGGATGACGGCTGTGCGGTCGATGACCTTGACCTTGACGACGTCTTCGAGCGCGCGCCGCTGGCTCGGGGCGAGCTCGGTATCGGCGATGACCGTGTCGGCGCCGAGCTCGGCGACGATGAGCGCGAGCTCCTGCGCCTTGCCCTTGCCGAGGAAGGTGCTGGGATCGGGATGCGGGCGACGCTGCAGGATGCCGTCGAGCACAGCGGCCCCCGCGGTCTCCGCGAGAGCGGCGAGCTCGCGCAGTGAGTTCTCGGCGTCGTCGAGGTCGCCCTGGCTGTAGATGCCGATGAGCACGACGTTCTCGAGGCGCAGCTGCCGGTACTCGACCTCGGTGACGTCTTCCAGCTCGGTCGAGAGGCCGCGCACGCGTCGCAGCGCCGCACGATCCTCGCGGTCGAACTGGTCGCCGTCGCGATCGCTCGAGTAGCTCGCGTCATCCTGCAGGGCCGCGGCCCCGTGCAGCGTCACCGAGCGCGCGCGCGACTCGGCGCTCGCCAGCACGCGCGCCACCGCATCCGCCCCCGCATCGGGGCCGGCGGTGTCGCTCGGAGCGTCGATCGAGTCGAGAGCGTCATGGTCGGTCATATGCGGTTCACTGTACTCCGCCCGACTTCGGTAGATTCTGCGCATGGCAGCCGACCACTACTTCACCGCCCAGCCGAGCGGGGAGTTCGTGGCGAAACCGCTCACCGTGACGCTCGCGGGCCGCACGGTCGAGTTGCAGACGGCGGGCGGCGTCTTCAGCCCCGGCGGGCTCGACGTCGGCACGGCGGTGCTGCTCCATCACGTGCCGGCTCCCCCGCCGAGCGGCGACCTGCTCGACCTGGGCTGCGGCTGGGGGCCGATCGCGCTCTCCCTCGCGCTCGAGTCGCCGCACGCGACCATCTGGGCCGTCGATGTCAACGAGCGTGCGCTCGAACTGACCAGGCTCAACGCGGCGGCACTCGGTCTCGACAACGTTCGCGCCGTCACCCCCGAGGCCGTGCCCGACGACGTGCGCTTCATGACCATCTGGTCGAACCCGCCGATCAGGGTGGGGAAGAACGAGCTGCACGGCATGCTCGATCGCTGGCTGCCGCGCCTGCGCGAGAGCGCCGACGCCTGGCTCGTCGTGTCGCGCAACCTCGGCAGCGACTCGTTGCAACGCTGGATGCAGACCCGGTTCACGGGTGAGCTCACCGTCAGCCGCGCCGCCACCCACAAGGGCTTCCGCGTGCTGCGCGTGCGCCATCGCTCAGGCCTCACCGGGCCGATCACGACGATCGGGCAACCGCTCGACTAGAGCGCGATCTCGCCCTCGAACACGAGCTCGGCCGGACCCGACAGGGCGACGTGCTCGCCATCCTCCGCCGCGAACATCCTCACACCGAGCACGCCGCCCGGTACGGTCACCCGCCACTCGCTCGGAGCCGAGGCGCCTGCCCAGTAGCGCACCGCGAGCGCTGCCGCGACGGCCCCCGTGCCGCACGAGAGGGTCTCGCCGCTGCCCCGCTCGTGCACGCGCATCCGGATGCGCCCGATGCCGTCCACCACGAGCGGGTCGGCGGGAACGACGAACTCGACATTGGCGCCCGCCGCCGCGGGGGGATCGAGCACGGGCGCGACTCCCAGGTCGAGCGCCTCGAGCTCGTCGTCGCTCGCGAGGGCGACCACGACGTGCGGGTTGCCCACGTTGATACCGAGCCCCGGTCGTGCCACGGGCAGCTCGCGGGCCCGCACGAGCGGTTCGCCGCCGTCGAGGCGCCAGCGGCCCAGGTCGGCGGCGAAGCCGTCGGCGAGCCGGTGCACCTCGATGACTCCCGCCCGAGTGCCGATCGGGATCGACCGCCCCGGGGCGAGCTCGACCAGCCCCTGGCCGAGCAGGAAGCGCGCGAAGACGCGGATGCCGTTGCCGCACATCTCCGAGACGCTGCCGTCGGAGTTCGAGTAGTCCATGAACCACTCCGCGTCGGGATCTGATGCGAGCAGAGCACGCCCCTCGGGGATGCTCTGCGAGCGCACCGCGCGGATGACACCATCGGCCCCGACGCCGAACCGGCGATCGGCGAGGGCCGCGCGCCGCGCGGGCGTCAGGTCGAGCAGCCCCTCAGGGTCGGAGACGAGCACGAAGTCGTTGCCGGTGCCGTGGCCCTTGGTGAATCGCAGCGTCGTCACCCGCTCATGCTAGCCGCGAGGTCATCGGCCACGCGGCGGTCGACCTGGGCTGCGAGGTCGTCGGCAGCGGCATCCAGCGCCTCGATCGTCGGATCTCGGCGGAACCAGCTGACCTGACGACGGGCGTAGCGGCGGGTGAGCGACTGGGTCTGCGCGATCGCCTCCGCTTCGTCGAGGTCACCGCGAAGCTGGGCCATCGCCTGGGAGTACCCGATGGCGCGGCTCGCGGTCGCCCCGCGCTCGAGACCGAGCGGCAGCAGCGCGCGCACCTCGTCGAGCAGGCCGCCGCGCCACATTCCTCGTACTCGTTCATCGAGGCGCGACACGAGGGCGGAGCGATCGAGCTCGAGCCCGAACTGCCGATATGGCCGCCACGGGCGGCTGCGTGCCGCTAGCCCCGCGCTGAACGGCTCACCCGTCAGTTCCCCGACCTCGAGGGCTCGCACGATGCGTCGTCCGTTGTGCGGGCCGATGGCCTCCGCCGCCGCAGGATCGCGCACGACGAGCTCGGCGTGCAGAGCTGCCGCGCCCCGGCGTGCGAGCTCGGCCTCCCAGTGAGCCCTGCGCTCGGCATCCGTACCGGGGAACCGGAAGTCGGTGAGCACAGCCGCGACATAGAGCCCTGAGCCGCCCACGAGCACCGGCACCGCGCCGCGCTCCATGATGTCCTCGATCGCCGCCCGCGCATCCGCCTGGTAGCGGGCGACGCTCGCCTCGTCGACGACATCGAGCACGTCGATGAGGTGATGGGGCACACCCCGCCGCTCGGCGACGGCGAGCTTCGCGGTGCCGATGTCCATACCGCGGTACAACTGCATCGCGTCGGCGTTGACCACCTCGACGCGCACCCCCCGACGTGCCCACAGCTCGGCCACCTCGAGCGACAGACCGCTCTTGCCGGTGCCTGTCGCGCCGACGAGGGCGATGATCATCGGCATGCCCGGCTCATCGGGTGGAGAGGCGCATCAGCGGGTCGAGCCGCCGCTGGCGACCGTCGCCCGCAGCCCCGGCAGACCGAGCGATACGGGGCGGGCGCTCGACGCTGCACTGCTCGGCTCGGGTGCACCGCAACTCTCGGCCTGCGCGCGATCCCACGCATCGCCCGCGCGCGTGCGCCTGATCGTCAACAGCTCGTCATGATCGGCGATGAGGTGGAACGACGCCGCGCTCGTGATGGTCGTCGTGACGAGGTCACCGGGTCGAGGCCGATCGCTGCCCGCGGGCACGGCGAGGTGCACGAGACGACTGTCGGCCGCTCGCCCCGAGAGGCGGTCGGTCTCGGCGTCTCTCTTGCCCTCGACGGCCCCGATGAGCACCTCGACCTCGCGCCCGATCTGAGCCCGGTTCTCGTCGGCGCAGATCGAGTCTTGCAGTGCAGTGAGGCGCTCGTAGCGCTCTTGCACGACGGCCTTGGGCACCTGATCAGGCATCGTCGCCGCTGGTGTGCCCGGACGGATCGAGTACTGGAAGGTGAAGGCGCTCGCGAAGCGCGCCTGCTCGACCACGCGCAAAGTCTCGAGGAAGTCGTCTTCGGTCTCACCCGGGAAGCCGACGATGATGTCGGTCGAGATCGCCGCGTGCGGGATGCGATCGCGCACGCGGTCGAGGATGCCGAGGAAGCGATCGCTGCGGTACGAGCGCCTCATGGCCTTGAGGATGCGGTCGGAGCCCGACTGCAGAGGCATGTGCAGCTGCGGCATGACCACCGCGGTCTCGGCCATCGCGTCGATGACGTCGTCGGTGAAGGCAGCGGGATGCGGACTCGTGAACCGCAGGCGCTCGAGCCCCTCGATGCCGCCTGCGGCGCGCAGAAGCTTGGCGAACGCGCCCCGATCGCCGAACTCGACGCCGTAGGAGTTGACGTTCTGGCCGAGCAGAGTCACTTCGATGACACCGTCGGCGACGAGAGCCTGGATCTCAGAGAGGATCTCGCCGGGGCGCCGATCTTTCTCTTTACCGCGCAGCGCCGGCACGATGCAGAACGTGCAGGTGTTGTTGCAGCCGACCGAGATGCTCACCCAGCCGCTGTGCGTCGAGTCGCGCCGGGTCGGCAGGGTCGACGGGAAGACCTCGAGCGATTCGAGGATCTCGAGCTGCGCTTCGCCGTTGTGCCGTGCGCGCTCGAGCAGCGCGGGGAGCGAACCCATGTTGTGGGTGCCGAAGACGACATCGACGTAGGGCGCGCGCTCGAGGATCGTCGTGGTGTCTTTCTGCGCCAGGCACCCGCCGACGGCGATCTGCAGACCCTCGTGCTGGCGCTTGATGCTCGCGAGGTGCCCGAGCGTGCCGTAGAGCTTGTTGTCGGCGTTCTCGCGCACGGCGCACGTGTTGATGACGACGACATCGGCCTGCCCCGAGACGGACCGCACATATCCGGCGGCCTCGAGCGAACCGCTGAGCCGCTCGGAGTCGTGCACATTCATCTGGCACCCGAATGTGCGCACCTCGTAGGTGCGCACGAGGTCTGCACTCGGACGAAGCGGGGACTCGGCGGCGGCGATGCTCATGGTGCATCCATTCTACGGCGCACCCGCTCGTTCACTCCGAGCGCAGTAGCGGCGCACACCAGTAGTCGGCGCCTGCTGCTCGAGGTCGCTAGCGGAACTCGACGCGGTGCACGGTGGCGCCGGCCGAGCTCGATGCCGAGCCGCGATCGGAACCCGAGGCACTGCCGAAGAGCTCGTCGTCGCGGTCGTCGAGCGCGCGGCGTGCCGCCTCACGGGCCGAACTGCCCGTGTGCCCTTTGCGGGCGAGGAAGTCGACGAGCCGACGCTCGGCAGTCGACCGATCGAGCCCCCCGAGCCGACGGGCTCGATCGCGGGCGAGTTCGACGACGAGGTCGTCGTCGGAGGTCTCGTCGTCGGTCTCGACGAGAGCCTCGTCGATCGCGGAGCGGTCGAGCTTGCGCAGCATGAGCTCGTTGCGCAACGCGGACGGACCGAGCTTCTTGCGCGACCGCAGCCGATCGACGAGATCGGCGGCGAGAGCGCGGTCGTCGATGAGGCCGACCGATTCGAGCCGGTCGAGCTCTGCCTCGGCGACGACCGGATCGATCTCGCGCCGACGCAGCAGGTCGGCCACCTCGGCGCGCGACTGGCCCCGCCGGGTGAGCGCGTGCATCGTGACGTTCTCGGCCCGACGCGCCTCGGCTTCACGCGATGCCAGCGCCTCGGCGGCGGCGAGCGACTCGCGCTCGGCATGGGCCTCGCGCGCACCGGGCAGGAAGGTCACCGGCGCCAGTGCGCCCGTTGCGTGCTCGACGCTCTCGTCGTCGCCCTGCCCGGTGCTGCGCGAGGTCGGCATCAGGCGCCTGCGACCATGCGCAGCTCAGGCTGCTCGGTGGCGGCCTCCGTGGCCTCCCCGCCGCTCGACAGGGTCGTGGCGCCCGGCGTGCTGCCGGCCGGCGCTGCCGCCGGCGCTGCAGCAGCCTTCGCCGACGCCTTGCTCGGCGCCTTCTCCGCCGGAGCCGCCGGAGCGACAGCCTCGACCGGCTTCGCACCGATGCCGAGCTTCGCGAGAATCCGAGTCTCGATCTCGGCCGCCATCGTCGGGTTCTCGATCAAGAAGTTGCGGGCGTTCTCTTTACCCTGGCCGAGCTGGTCGCCCTCGTAGGTGTACCAGGCCCCCGACTTGCGCACGATCTCGTGCTCGACACCGAAGTCGATGAGGCTGCCCTCGCGCGAGATGCCGACGCCGTACAGGATGTCGAACTCGGCCTGCTTGAACGGCGGGGCCATCTTGTTCTTGACAACCTTGACGCGCGTGCGGTTGCCGACTGCCTCGGTGCCGTCTTTCAGGGTCTCGATGCGGCGGATGTCGAGGCGCACGGAAGCGTAGAACTTCAACGCCTTGCCGCCCGCGGTGGTCTCGGGGCTGCCGAAGAAGACGCCGATCTTCTCGCGCAACTGGTTGATGAAGATCATCGAGGTCTGGGTGGTGTTGAGCCCGCCCGTGAGCTTGCGCAGCGCCTGCGACATGAGACGCGCCTGGAGGCCGACATGGCTGTCGCCCATCTCACCCTCGATCTCAGCGCGCGGCACGAGGGCCGCGACCGAGTCGATGACGACGAGGTCGATCGAGCCGGAGCGCACGAGCATGTCGGCGATCTCGAGGGCCTGCTCGCCCGTGTCGGGCTGCGAGACGAGGAGCTGGTCGATGTCGACGCCGAGCTTCTGCGCGTAGTCGGGGTCGAGCGCGTGCTCGGCGTCGATGAACGCGGCGATGCCGCCGGCGCGCTGCACGTTCGCGATGGCGTGCAGGGTGAGCGTGGTCTTGCCCGACGACTCGGGGCCGTAGATCTCGATGATGCGGCCGCGCGGGAGGCCGCCGATGCCGAGCGCGACGTCGAGGGCGATCGAGCCCGTCGGGATCACCGCGACGGGAGCGCGGTCGTCGGAGCCCAGGCGCATCACGCTGCCCTTGCCGAACTGTCGGTCGATCTGGGCGAGGGCCGTCTCGAGGGCTTTCTCGCGGTCTGCTGCAGAGGGCATTTCGGTCTCCTTCATCTCGTGCGCGGTGTGCCTGTCTTCTGTCGCTCCTCGTCCGGCCGATGGAGCAGGGCCGGACGGATCACGACAAGGCGTGACGGCTGGTGCCGACGAGACCGACGGTACGCCTCCGAACCGACATCGCCGGGTCAGACGCGCAGCACGTGCAGTGACTCGTGTTCGAGTGCCGCTGGGAGGGAGTCTATGCGAGAAGCGAACAGATGTTCGAACGGCACGTGCGGCGTGTCGCGGCGCGCGACGGCGCAGCGGGCTACGAGACCGGCTTCGGCTCGGGACGCCCCGCGCCGTACCAGCGCTCGCGCGGAACATCCATCGCCGAGCACAGCGCCAGCCAGACCTCTCGAGGGGCCAAGCCCGCCGTGAGCGCCTCGTCGGCCGTGCGCTCCCCCAACGGGGTCAGCACGAGGTCGCGCACGAGGCTGCGCCCGTACGCCTCGCCGAACTCGTCGGCGATGGCGCGGAGGAACTCGCTGCGGGTCACCGCAGTCGTCGCCGGATCAGGTCGACGCGCGTCAGCGCATCGCGAGGTCGGCGTCGAACTGCGCGACCAGCTCGTCGGGCAGCGTGTCGGGGACAGCGCTTACGCCCTCGATCACGGCGAGGCGGTCGCCCACCTCGCGCATGATGACCGAGATCGGGGTGTCGAGTGCCTCGGCGACCGAGGCGAGGATCTCGCTCGACGCCTCTTTCTGCCCGCGCTCGACCTCGCTCAGGTAGCCCAGCGCGACACTCGCACGGCTCGCCACCTGACGCAACGTGCGGCCCTTCTGCAGACGCACGTCACGGAGGACCTCACCGATTTCTTGTCGAACCAGAACCATGGGGACCTCCTTTTCACTCGCCTCGCGGCCATGACTCGCCGGGCCGGTAACACTACCGGAACCGGATGCCCTCACTGTAACCGTCGCCACCTGAGCAGCGGTTGTCAGTCTGCTGTCTGTAACACGACCGTCACGCATGACATTCCCGTGAGCCCCTCATCGGCTTCTCGAGAGCACGGCATCGAGCAGGTCGAGAGCGGCACGCGCGGCCTGCGCCCGGATCGTCGCGCGATCGCCCGCGAACCGGTGCTCACGCACGGTCGTGCCCGCAGCATCCGCCACCGCGATGTAGACGAGGCCCACCGGGGCGCCTGCCTGCGGATCGGGGCCGGCCACCCCCGTCGTCGCCAGGCCGAGATCGGCCGGATGCCCGCCGATCGCCGCGGCCGTGCGCACGCCCTCGGCCATCGCCGACGCCACCTCGGGATGCACGGGCCCGTTCGCCTCGAGCACCCCGCGAGGCACGCCGAGCAGCGACTCCTTGAGGGCCGTGTCGTACGCGACGACGCCGCCACGCACGACGAGCGAGGCGCCGGGCACGCTCACGAGCTCGGCCAGCACCGCTCCTCCGGTGAGCGACTCGGCGACCGCGAGCGAACGGCCCTCGGCCGTCAGCCGGGCCACGAGTCGCGAGGCGATCGCGGCATCGCCCGCCGCGGTCACGACGCGGCGGCCCGGTTCTGGCGCAACGCCTGCACGAGGTAGTCGATGCCCGTGACGACCGTCAGCACGACGGCCGCCGACATCAGCACGGTGTTGACGACGTGCACCCACTCGCCGACGAGGTTCCAGAGCGGAAGAAGGGCCAGCGAGATCGCGACCGCCTGCACGACCGTCTTGAGCTTGCCGCCGCGAGACGCCGGGATCACGCGGTCGCGCAGCATGAGGAAGCGGAACAGCGTGATGCCCCACTCGCGCACCAGGATCACGACGACGACCCACCACGGCAGCTCAGCGAGCACCGCGAGCATGACGAGAGCCGCGCCCGTCAGCAGCTTGTCGGCGATCGGATCGAGCAGGATGCCGAGATCGGTCACGAGGTTGCGGCGGCGGGCGAGCATGCCGTCGACGCCGTCGGTCGCGATGGCGACGATGAACAGCAGCGCCGCGGCGACGCGGAGCGGGCCGTCGGCCCCGCCATCGAGCACGAGCAGCACGACGAAGATCGGGGCGAGCAGGATGCGCACCACCGTGATGATGTTCGCGAGGTTGCCGCTGCTCGCCGGAGACTCCCCCGCGCGCACGACCCGGCCCCGCATCGAGTACGCCCGCGCACTGGCCTCAGACTCGGTCACACAGGCCTCCTGGTGGGACTCGCGATGCGCGGCGTCGGTGCCTCACTCGCGGTCGGTCAGCTTCCAGGCATCCTCGTCAGAGTCGCCCTCGACCTCAGGATACCCCTCTGTCATGCGCGCCACGGGGTCGTCGTCGGTGCGCGGCGCGGGCGCGGCATCCTCGCCCCGCAACCGCGCGAGCACCTCGGGAAGCTGGTCGGGGCTCACGAGCACGTCGCGCGCCTTCGAGCCCTCGGAGGGGCCGACGATCTCGCGCGACTCGAGGAGGTCCATGAGGCGGCCGGCCTTGGCGAAGCCGACCCGGAGCTTGCGCTGCAGCATCGACGTGGACCCGAACTGCGTGCTCACGACGAGCTCGGCGGCCGCGAGCAGCACCTCGAGGTCGTCGCCGATGTCGGCATCGATCTCGCGCTTGACGGCCTCGGCGGCGACGTCGTTGCGGTACTCGGGCAGGGCCTGCTGCTTGACGTGCTCGACGACCGCGGCGATCTCGGCCTCGGTCACCCAGGCGCCCTGCACTCGGATGGCCTTCGACGCGCCCATGGGCAGGAAGAGCGCGTCGCCCTGGCCGATGAGCTTGTCGGCCCCCGGCTGGTCGAGGATCACGCGGCTGTCGGTCATGCTCGACACCGCGAAGGCGAGGCGGCTCGGCACGTTGGCCTTGATGAGGCCCGTCACGACGTCGACGCTCGGCCTCTGCGTGGCCAGGACGAGGTGGATGCCGCTCGCCCGGGCCAGCTGGGTGATGCGCACGATCGAATCCTCGACATCGCGCGGCGCGACCATCATGAGGTCGGCGAGCTCGTCGACGACGACGAGCAGGTACGGGTAGGGCTGCAGCTGGCGCTTGCTGCCCTCGGGCAGCTCGATCTCGCCCGCGAGCACCGCACGGTTGAAGTCGTCGATGTGACGGAACCCGAACGACGCGAGGTCGTCGTACCGCATGTCCATCTCCTTGACCACCCACTGCAGCGCCTCGGCGGCCTTCTTGGGGTTCGTGATGATGGGCGTGATGAGGTGCGGAACACCCTGGTACGCGGCGAGCTCGACGCGCTTCGGGTCGACGAGCACCATGCGCACCTCGGCGGGCTTGGCCCGCATGAGCACACTGGTGATCATCGAGTTGACGAAGCTCGACTTGCCCGAACCCGTCGAACCGGCCACGAGGAGGTGGGGCATCTTGGCGAGGTTCGCCACGAGGTAGCCGCCCTCGACGTCTTTGCCGACACCGATCGTCATGGGGTGCAGGGCCTTCGACGCGGCACTCGAGCGCAGCACATCGCCGAGGCTCACGATCTCGCGGTCGATGTTCGGGATCTCGACGCCGATCGCGCTCTTGCCCGGAATGGGCGACAGGATGTTCACCTCGTTGCTCGCGACCGCGTACGAGATGTTCTTCGTGAGGGCCGTGAAGCGCTCGACCTTCACACCGGGGCCCAGCTCGATCTCGTAGCGAGTGACCGAGGGGCCGCGGCTGAAGCCCGTGACGCGCGCGTCGACCTGGAACTGCGCGAGCACCTCGGTGATCGCCGCCACGACCGAGTCGTTGGCGGCCGACTTCGACTTGGGCGGGTCGCCCGGGGCCAGCAGCGTCGCGGCCGGCAGCCGGTAGGGCTTCGTGCCCGACGAGCGGCCGGAGGGCGGGGCGGTGAACTCCCCCGCCGCGCCCTTCTCGCTCGCGCTCGTGGCGAAGCCCGGAAGGACGGCGGGCGCGACCGGATCGCGCTGCGAGGGCGCGGCATCCACCTCGCCGGTGAACCGGCGCACGGCGCGCTCGGCCGCCGACAGCACGTCGTCGAGGCTCTCGGTCACGGCGGCACGCTGCGCCGCGTCGATGACCTCGGTCGCCCCCGCCCGCTCGACCGCGCTCTCGAAGGCTTCGGAGTCGCGCGTCGACTTGCCCTTGCGCCACCACGGCATCGAGCTCGTGTCGTCCATGTCGAGGCCGAGATCGGTGAGCGAGCCGAACTCGACCGGCTCGGTCTCGCCCTTCGCCTTCGGCTCGCGCGGAGCGAGCTCGGCGCCGAAGAGGTAGCTGTAGAGCTCACGCAGCCGGTCGCCGACGCGGTTCGGCGGCGTCTTGGTCATGATGAGCACCGAGAGCACCGCGAGCAGCACGAGCGCGGGCACCGCCACGTACACGGTCGCGAGCAGCAGCACGCCGCCGAGGATCCAGCCGAGGATGCCGCCCGCTTGCGCGAGCGCGAGCGGCGGCAGGGCGGGCTGGGGGGCGCCGAAGACGACGTGGCACAGCCCGCTCACGCTCGCGATGAGCAGGCCGAGACCGATGCCGATGCGCGTGTTGTCGTGCACGCTCGCGGGATGCCGGAACAGCCAGCCGGCGAAGACGAGCATGATCACGGGGAGCGCGAACGAGACGCGGCCAACGAGCCCGCCGAAGGTGAAGGCGTTGAGCGCGACCGCCACCGGATCGGTCGCGAAGAACCACTCGACTACCGCCCCGACGACCGCCAGAACGACGATGAAGAACGGCACGCCGTCGCGCCGCTCGTCTTTCGCGAGAGTCTCGCGGCCCAGCAGTCGGAACATCGCGCCGGTCATGTGGGCCATGCCCATCCAGGCGCGACTCAGGATGCCCTGCTGCGGCTCGGGAGCGACGGGCAACTTCTTCGTCGCCTGCGTGCGCGAGCCTCCCGAGCGCGACGATGCCGCGCGCGGGCGCGACGACGACCGTGTGCTCGATGCCATGCGCCCACGGTACCCGCGCGGTGCGACCGCGGCCGGGGGCGACACGCGCCCGTGAGGAGCAGGCTCGCGTCAGTCGGAGTCGGAGTCGCCGGGCTGCCCGTTCGGGCCGTCAGGGCCGTCGGGGCCGGTCAGCGGGTCGCGCTCGCGTTCGCGCTCGGGGCTCCACGACGACACGACCGAGGTGATCGACTCGACCGTGGGGGGCACGGCGACGGCGAGCTCGGCCGAGCACGCCGCGATCGCGAGCAGGAGGCCCGCCGACGGCACGAAGCGCGAATTCGTCACGAGGCGATGCTACGCCGCCGATGTCGATCGGCGATCCCCTCCGTCGCTAACCGAAGTTGCAGCCGCCGACGACGTTGCCGCTCGCCGCCACGGAGAAGACCCCGAGGGCGGTCGTGACCGCGTGGATGTACAGCACCCGGCCGTCGGGGATGTCGACAGAGTCCCAGTAGACGTCTTCGTCAGGAGTCGACCGCGAGGCGACCTCGATCTGCAGGATGCCCGTGGGCCCGGTGACGACGTAGATGTCGGTCAGATAGCTCTCGACGAGCGCCGCGCTGGGGTGGCCCGCCACGACGTCGGCGCGATCGTCGCCGATGCGCACCCCGCCGTCGGTCGGGATATCGCCGCTGTACAGGTCGATGCGCGTCACGATGTTGCCGGCGTCGGCATCGACACCCACCCCGAACGTCGCACCGCTATTGAACGGCTCAGGGTCGACGATGTAGGCCGGATCGATGACCCAGGCACCGGCGAGCGGGTCGCCCGCGACGATGCCGAACGACTCCCCCGTCTCCGCATCCGTGCACGCGGTCGGGTTGAACGCGACCATGCTCAGCGCCGGATCGCTCTCGGGCACCTCGCCGAACCGCAGTGTTCCGAGCCCCTCGGAGCTCAGCGCGAGGTCTTCCAAGGCGGGCCGGCTGGGCGGTTCGGGCTCGGTGGTGGCCGAAGCCTCGGGTGACGCCGTCGGAGTCTCCGTCGGCGCGGGTGCGGGAGTCGGCGTGCACCCCGACAGCAGCGCGAGCAGCGCCGCGCTCGTCACCAGCAGCACTCGGGCATCGCTCAGGGTTCGGGTCATGAGGCACACGATAGTGGGCGCCCCGCCCCCGCGGTATGAGCAGTTTCTGCTCGGCGCCTCGACCCCGCGCTGCCTGGGTGATCGAGGCTACGCCTCGGCCTGCGCCGCTGCGCGGCGCGGCGAACCAGCACCGCCTGGGTGATCGAGGCCGTCAGGCCTCGGCCCGCGCCGCTGCGCGGCGCGGCGAACCAGCACCGCCTGGGTGATCGAGGCCGTCAGGCCTCGATCACCACGGGCACGATCATCGGGCGGCGGCGGTGCTGCGTGTTGACCCACCTGCCGACCGTGCGCCGCACGACCTGGCTGAAGGCGTGGGTGTCGCGGGTGCCGTTGGAGGCAGCATCCGCCAGCGCCTTGATGATCTGCGGCTTGACGTCATCGAAGATCGCCTCGTCGGGCGCGAACCCGCGCGCGTGGATCTCGGGGCCGACGACGACCTTGCCGGTCTGAGCATCCATCGCCACGAAGATCGAGATGAAACCCTCTTCGGCCAGGATGCGGCGGTCTTTGAGATCGGCGTCGGTGATCTCGCCGACCGTCGAGCCGTCGACGTAGACGAAGCCGATATCGAGCTGCCCGACGACGCGGGCGACACCGTCGCGCAGGTCGACGACCGAGCCGTTGTCGGCGACGAGCACGTTCTGCTCGGGCACGCCCGTCGCGATCGCGAGCTCGGCGTTCGCCACGAGGTGGCGCTGCTCGCCGTGCACCGGCATGACGTTCTTGGGCTTGAGCACGTTGTAGAAGTAGAGCAGCTCGCCCGCCGAGGCGTGACCTGAGACGTGCACGCGCGCCGTGCCCTTGTGCACGACCTTCGCGCCGAGCTTCATGAGCCCGTTGATGACGCGGTAGACGGCGTTCTCGTTGCCGGGGATGAGGCTCGACGCCAGGATGACGGTGTCGCCGGCGCCGATCTCGATCTGGTGCTCGAGGTTCGCCATGCGGGCGAGCACCGCCATCGGCTCTCCCTGGCTGCCGGTCGACATGTAGACGATCTGGTCGTCGGGCAGGTTCGCGGCCTTCTTGTGGTCGATGAGGATGTCGTCGGGCATCTTCAAGAATCCGAGATCG
The DNA here is from genome assembly GCA_964540305.1 of uncultured Microbacteriaceae bacterium. Lineage (GTDB taxonomy): Bacteria > Actinomycetota > Actinomycetes > Actinomycetales > Microbacteriaceae > Microcella. The sequence continues at coordinate 37,786 of CAZILZ010000005.1, forward strand.
GCCGCGATCGTCATGTTGCGCACCATGCTGCGGCCCATGAGCGCGACCTTGCGGCCGTTCGCGTGCGCGGCGTCGAGCACCTGCTGCACACGGTGCACGTGGCTCGAGAAGCTCGCCACGATGACCCGGCGGGGTGCGCGCGCGATGACGCTCTCGAGCACAGGGCCGATGTCGCGCTCGAGGGCGGTGAATCCGGGCACGTCGGCGTTCGTCGAGTCGCTCAGCACGAGATCGACGCCCTTCTCACCCCAGCGGGCCACCGCGCGCAGGTCGGTGATGCGGTCGTCGAGGGGCAGCTGGTCCATCTTGAAGTCGCCCGTGTGCAGCACGGTGCCGGCGGCGGTCTGCACGACGATGGCGAGGGCATCCGGGATCGAGTGGTTGACGGCGATGAACTCGAGCGAGAACGGCCCGAGCTGCTCGACCTGCCCCTCTTTCACGGTGTGCGTGTAGGGCTGGATGCGGTGCTCTTTGAGCTTCGCCTCAACGAACGCGAGCGTGAGGGTCGAGCCGAGGATGGGGATGTCGGCCCGCTGCCGCAGCAGGTACGGCACGGCGCCGATGTGGTCTTCGTGGCCGTGCGTGAGCACGACCGCGAGCACGTCGTCGAGGCGATCGCGGATGGGCTCGAAGTCGGGCAGGATCAGGTCGACGCCGGGCTGGGTCTCCTCCGGGAACAGCACCCCGCAGTCGATGATGAGCAGCTTGCCCGCGATCTCGTAGACGGTCATGTTGCGACCGATCTCGCCGACCCCGCCGAGCGGGATGACGCGCAGGGTCGCGGGGTCGAGGGCGGGCGGGCTGAAGAGTTCGGTGGGCATGTGTCGCCTGACTGCTCGTGGTGCTCGATGGGGCCCGTGGCCCCCTGATTCGGTCTATCGGGTGGTGCCGGCCACCTTCGGCAGGGCACCGCCGGCCGCGGCGTTGCGGTCGGGGCGGAAGTTGCTGACGTCGACACCCGCGACGTTCTTGACGAGATCGATCTCGTCTTCGATGAGGGCCGCCTCAGACTCTTCGGGGCCGACGAGCGGCAGGCGCACGCGCGGCGTGCCGATGCGGCCGAGCCCGTGCAGCACGTACTTGGTCGCGACGGTGCCGGGCACGTGGGTCATGATCGCGCGCACGAGCGGCTCGAGGTGCTGGTGCTCTGCCGTGGCCGTGGCGAGGTCGTTGCTGTTCACGGCATCCACGATCGTGCGGTACGAGCCCGGAGCGATGTTCGCCGTCACGCCGATGAGCCCCGTGCCGCCGATCGCGAGCGTCGGCAGCACGTTGGCGTCGTCGCCCGCGAAGTACATCAAGTCGGTCTGGTTGAGCACGCGGCTGACCTCGCTCAGGTCGCCCTTGGCGTCTTTGACGGCCAGGATGTTGGGGTGCTTCGCCGCGCGCAGGATCGTCTCGTACATGATCGGGATGCCTGCCCGGCCCGGGATGTCGTACAGGATGACCGGCAGGTCGGTGGCATCGGCGACCATGCGGAAGTGCGTGAGCACGCCGGCCTGGGTCGGCTTGTTGTAGTACGGCGTGACGATCATGACGCCGTCGGCGCCGGCCTTCGCGCTCGCCTTGTAGAGCTCGATCGCGTGCGCGGTCTCGTTCGAGCCGCCGCCCGTGATGATGGATGCCCGGCCGGCGCTCACCGACTTTCCGACCTCGACCAGCCGGATCTTCTCGGCATCGGTCAGAGTGCTCGTCTCGCCCGTGGTGCCCGTGACGACGATGCCGTCGGCGCCCGCGGTGATGACGTCATCGATGTGCTTCTCGACCCCGGCCCAGTCGACTTCGCCGTCAGCCAGCATGGGCGTGACGAGCGCAACGAGCACTTGACCGAAGGGGTTGTTCGCAGACACGTGCTTCAGGGTATCGCGCCCGCGGTCGCAGACGCGCGGCCGCTGCTCGTGTGCGTCAGTCACCCGCGCGTGCGGGGCGTTTGTCTGCGACACCGACACTTTGCCCAGACAGGCCCAGAAGCAAGCGTGTTCACGGTGTGTCGCGCGACCTTGTCGGTCTCGCAGACAGATGGTCGCCACGCGCGACGATCGCTGCGATCGTCGCCACAACTCCGGCGGGTTCATCGAACACCTGCCGATAGTCGAGGCGCACCACGATGTAGCCGAGCGCCACGAGCGACTCGTCGCGTCGCAGATCTGCCCGCCGGCTCGCCGGCTCGGCGTGGTGCGCTTCGCTGTCGCACTCGATGAGCAGCCGGTCGCCGACGAGCAGATCGGCACGCGCGAAGTCGCCGATCGGGAGCGGTGCCTGCGGCGTTGCGTGGATGCCCGCCTCGCGCAGCAGGACTCGCAGCACGCTCTCGGTGCCCGACTCGGAGCGCTCATCGACGAGCGCCGCGGCGGCCCTCGCCTGCGGCCGCCAGCCCGTTGCCAGAAACTGAAGCTCGACCGGAGTCAGCGGGGTGGCTCGAAGCGCCGAGTCGAGCACCGCCACAGCGAACGGTCGAGGAAGGTCAGCAGCGGCTCGCCCCAACACATCCGACAGCGGTGCCACGCCGAACTGCGGGTTGGTCTGCTCTCTCGTCCAATGGATGCGAACTCGTGCGCCCCTTGCACACTCGCGGCGCACGGTGACAGCGACCCTCGCCTCCACGTGCAGCTCGGCGTCACGGGGCGAAGGAGGAACCCATAGCTCGTGATGCTCGAGCGCAGAGACCCCGGTCAGTCGGCCGCCAACCTGCGCCGCGCAGATGACGTCGGCGTGAGCATCCGGAAGCGCATAGACGCCTGTTCGCACTCGGAGAAGGTCGCCCCTCGTCGCAGCTCGGGCGAGCGCGCGCTGTTGGCTCGGCGTCGCACCCAGTTCACGAACGGAGGCGATACCTCCGCGGGCCCGAAGCCCATTGTCGAGAGTGTCCACGGCAGGAAGATGCCTGGTGCGAGTTCACGGGACTCAGCGCAGGTCGAGAGCGTTGACAACTCGCAACCAGATTGCGGTCTGAAGGAGAAGCGACTGTCAGACCGACACTCATGAGACGCGACTCGGCGAGTCGTGCAACTCGCCGAGGATGCCCCCGCATCTGTCGGGCTGGTCGTCACTGTTAGTGGCGCATCACCAGCGCAGGTCATGTGGCATCACGTGGTTGTTCTGAGCGCACCACAGAAGCGCGATGCGGCGCGCGCGCCACCACCATCGGATGCGGACCAGACCGCGACCGAGATAAGCGATCGAAAGCAGGAGCATGAGGATCACCAGCACGATCAGGAGGGGCTCTCGGCGCCCAGTGAATTCCGCGACCGCGATGGGCACGCTGAGCAGAAGTCCCAGCGAACCGCCGATGATTTCTGCTGGCGGGCTCAGCACAAAGAACTCATCGCTCATGTGGTTGCCCCGCCGGTAGACGAGTCCCGGCAAGGGCTGCGGCCCCAACCGCTCGTCGAGCACGAGTCTGAGCTCAGCGTGAACAGCGCGGCGCCGCTCCTGCTGGAGCCGGCGTCGTTCACGCCAGTGCAGGTCGTCTGACGACCCCGGCGGTGCGGACCGTCGACCCATCGCCTACGGGGCGACGCGGCCGTTGCCGTTGAAGGCGTCGTAGGTGAGGGGCATGAGCTCGGCGAAGTGGTGCTCCATGAGCTCGGCCACCATCTCGATCTCGCGCTGCGGGAAGGAGGGGAAGTGCGTGCCCTCGCGCTTGGTGCGCAGCGACAGGAAGTTCATGAGCGACCGGGCGTTCATCGTGACGTACATCGAGCTGTAGATCGTCACCGGCAGAACCGCGCGGGCCACTTCGCGCGCGATGCCCGCGTCGAGCATCCGCTGGTAGGAGGCGTAGGCGGCCGTGCAGACGGCGCGCACCTCGGTGTCGACGAGCGCGGTCTGCTCGGGAGTTCCGGCCAAGAACTCGTAGGCGCCGGGCTTGCCGACCTGCACGAGGTTGCGCTCGGGGCCGGGTAGGTAGAAGACGGGGTTGAGCTCGCGGTAGCGGCCCGACTCCTCGTTGTACGAGGCGATGCGGTGCCGCATGAACTCGCGGAAGACGAAGATCGGCGCCTGCACGTAGAAGGTCATCGAGTTGTGCTCGAACGGCGAACCGTGCCGGTCGCGCATGAGGTAGTTGATGAGTCCGCGATCGCGCGCCGTCGCCTCGTCGCCTGCCGTGGCGGCCTCGAGCGTCTGCTCGCCCTGGGTCGAGACGCGGGCGGCGAAGAGCACGTCGCTGTCGTGGGCGCTGGCCCGCACGAGCTCGACGGTCACGTCGGAGCGGAACTGGATCTCGGTCGCCTCGGTCACGCTCGTCACCCTATCGGGGGTGCGGCGATGACTCGGAACGTCACACTCGGGAATAGGTGAAGCCGGTTTCGTATTGTGTGAAGCATGGATGCTCTTCCCGCCCTCATCGTCATCGTCGCGCTCGTCGCCGTCGCGACCGTGCTCGGCCTGGCCCTGCGCGCCCGCGGCACGCGCGTCGCGACCGGCTGCGGCGGAGACGAGCACCAGCTCGCCGTCGACGGCGCCGAGGTGACCCTCGTGCAGCTCTCGAGCCCCGTGTGCTCGGCCTGCGTGGCGATGCGCCGCGTCGGCTCCGAGCTGGCCGCCGCTGACCCGAGCGTCGCGCACCGCGAGATCGACGTGGTCGACGAGCCCGACGTCGCACGCCGGCACTCGGTCTTCTCCACCCCGACGACTCTCGTGCTCGACCGCGAGGGGCATGTTCGGGCCCGCCTCATCGGCGCCGTGAAGGCCGCCGACGTGCGCGCCGCCGTCGACGCCGCCCGCACCCTGGCGACGGTGTCGGCATGACCGCCGCCCCGCAGAGCCCGGTCGAGCAGCCGTTCGGCATCGACCCGCGCGGCCCGCGCTTCGGCGCCTCGATCACGGCCGTGCTGCTGCTCGTCGTCGTGCTGCTCGGCCTGATCGAGCCGCTCGGCGCCGATCTCGCCGCCCGCGCGCTGCAGCCGGCGGCGCTGCTGCTGACCGTTCTCGTCGGGCTCTTCGCGTGGGGAGCGTTCGCGGGCATCCAGAAGCACCCCTACGGTCTCGTGTTCCGCCGCGTGATCGCGCCACGCCTCGCACCGCCGACCGAGCGCGAGCACCCGGCACCGCCGACCTTCGCGCAGCTCGTCGGGCTGCTCGTGACGGCGACGGGCCTCGTGCTGCACCTGCTCGGTGTTCCGGGCGCGCTCGTGGTCGCGGCGAGCGCCGCCTTCCTCGCGGCATTCCTCAACGCGGTGTTCGCCTACTGCCTCGGCTGCCAGCTGTACGTTCTGCTCGTACGGCTGGGAATCATCCGCCGCTCGGCCTCGCCCGCGTAGTCTGAAGGCCCGCAGCCCGCACGAGTCGTCAGGAGCACTGCCATGGCCGTCACCAGCGAAGCAACCACTCTGTGGTTCGGATCCCTGCTCGAAGGCTCGGGCACGACGTCGCTCGACTCGTCGGACGCCGGCGAGTTCCCCGTGACCTGGGCGGCGCGCTCGGAAGGCGTCGCGGGGCGCACGAACCCCGAAGAGCTGCTGGGCGCCGCCCACTCTGCGTGCTACTCGATGGCGCTCTCGAACGCGCTCAGCAAGGCCGGGCACGCCCCCGAGAGCCTGCAGGTCACCGCGGCCGTCACCTTCGTGCCCGGCGAGGGCATCACCGGCAGCCACTTGCTCGTGAGCGCGAAGGTGCCGGGGCTGTCGGCGGAGGAGTTCCAGGCGTTCGCCGAGGATGCGAAGACCGGATGCCCGGTCTCGGCCGCGCTCACGGGCATCGCCATCACGCTCGAAGCCTCGCTCGCCTAGTGGGCTCACCGACCCCGATGCGCGTGCTCATCGCCGGCGCCTCGGGCCTCATCGGCACCGAGCTGCAGCGCCAGTTGCGCGCCGACGGCCACACCGTGCTGACGCTCGTGCGGCGCGCGCCGCGTTCTGACACCGAGTTCTCGTGGGCGCCCGACGCGGGTGTCGTCGACGGAGGAGTCTTCGAGCAGGCCGACGCCGTCGTGAACCTGTCGGGCGCCTCGATCGCGCGCATCCCCTGGACCCGCGGGTACCAGAAGAAGATCCTCGAGTCGCGCGTGCGAGCGACGCGCACGCTCGCCGAGGGCATGGCGAGGGCGAGCACTCCCCCGCGGGTCTTCCTCAGCGGGTCGGCCGTCGGCTACTACGGCGACCGCCCTGGCGTGCGGCTCACCGAGGATGCGACGAAGGGCGAGGGCTTCTTGAGCGATGTCGTCGCGGCCTGGGAGGAGGTGGCCGGCCTCGCGCCCGAGAAGACGCGCACCGTGCTGATGCGCACCGGTCTCGTGGTGGGCCGCGGTGGGGCCATGACCCCCTTGCGACTGCTGACGACGCTCGGCGCCGCCGCCCGCATCGGGTCGGGCGGCCAGCACTGGCCGTGGATCAGCCTCTACGACGAGGCGGCGGCGATGCGGCACCTGCTCACGTCGACGCTGCGCGGGCCGGTGAACCTCGCCGGCCCGACTCCCGCGACGAGCGACCGCATGACGCGGGCTCTCGCCGCTGCGATGCACCGCTGGCACCTGTTCGCTCTGCCCGAGGGCCTCATCGGCCTCACGATGGGCGATGCGGGGCGCGAGCTGCTGCTCGCGAGCCAGCGGCAGGTGCCGGCGAAGCTGCTCGCCGACGGGTTCCGGTTTCGCCACGAGACGGTCGAGCACGCCATCGAGGAGCTCGTGCGCCCCACGCCCCGCGACTAGGCGGTCGGCGTCGCGGCGCGCTCGAGCCGCATCGCCTCGCGCATCGCCCACCGTGCGCGCCGGCGGTCGCGGCTGGCGTCGTAGGCGAGCGCGAGCCGGAACCAGTGCTGCCATGACTCGGGATGCTGCTGCGCCTCGAGCGCGTACCGCGCGAAGATCGCGTCAGCGGCTTCGCGCTCGACCCGACTGCTCACCCGCGCGGGCAGCTCGTCGTCAGGCAGGCCGCCCTCGGCCTCCAGCCGCCGCGCGAGCGCCTCGGCGCGGAACCCGAAGCGCAGCTCGACGACGAGCGCCCAGAAGCCCAGCACCGGGAAGACGATGAGGGCCCAGCCGATCCCCTGCACGATCGGCAGGGGGTCGCCGATGAGCCGCAGTGCGTATCCCAGAACGACGACGAGGTAGAGACCGAGCAGGGCGGCCATGCCGAAGACGGCCCAGCGGGCGCGGCTCATACCGGGTCGGCCGCGACGTCGCCGGTGCCCGCGGGGGCGCCCAGCCCGATGAGAGCGTCGAGCCCGACCACGAGACCGGTCGTCTCGAGTGCCGCGCGCAGGCCGAGCAGGATGCCCGCCTCGTACGAGCTCGGCGACAGGGTCTCGTGCGTGAGCGTGAGCAGCTCCCCGGTGCCCCCGAAGTGCACGTCTTGCCGCGCGACGGCGCCCTGCAACCGCAGCGAGTGGATGGGCACGCTCGCGACCTGCTGCCCGCGGGCCCGCTGGTCGGTGTGCGGGGCGACCACGGGGCCGAGCTCGGCGCGCGCGTGGCCGATGAGCTCGGCGGTGCGCACTGCCGTGCCGGACGGCGAGTCGACCTTCGCGGCGTGGTGCGTCTCGACGATCTCGATCGACTCGAAGTAGCGCGCGGCGATGGTGGCGAAGTGCGTCGCGAGCACGCTGCCGACCGAGAAGTTCGGGATCACGACGACCCCCGCATCCGGATGCGCCATCAGCAGCGTGCGCAGGGTGCGCAGGCGGTCTTCGTTCCAGCCGCTCGTGCCGACGAGCACCTTGAGACCGGCTCGTACCGCGTGGTCGACGACCGTGGGCGAGACGCCGGGGGCGGTGACGTCGAGCACGACGTCGGCGCCGAGCATCTCGCCGAGATCGGAGCGCGAATCGAGCCGCGCGACGAGCGCGAGATCAGACTGCTGCTCGATGAGCGTGCATGCGAGCGACCCGAGTCGTCCGCTCGCACCGACGACCGCGACCCGAGTGACCATGCGCCCAGTCTACGGCGGGCTGCGCAGCACTCCGGGCGGCACCTAGGCTGGCCCCATGGTCACCTGGCGCACCGCGCTGCCGAGCGATGAGTCGGCCGGAATCCTGCTCGATCAGTACTTCACCGCGCGTGCGCACGGCTTTCCCGCCGGCCCCGACGCCTACCGTCGCACGGTTCCCGACGACTCGGAGTTCACACCGCCCGCGGGCGTCTTCGTGCTCGTCGAGGGCGAGAACCTCGCGGGCGAGCCCGCCGATGTCGGGTGCGGCGGCGTGCGGCGCATCGCCGACGGCCCGCAGGGGGCGCGCTTCGAGGTCAAGCACCTGTGGGTGCAGCCCCACACCCGCCGGCTGGGATACGGGCGCGCGCTCATGGACGAGCTCGGCCGGCGCGCCCGCGAGCTCGGGGCCGCCGAACTCGTGCTCGACACCAACGAGAGCCTCGAGGCCGCGGGCGCGCTGTACCGCTCGCTCGGCTTCACCCCGATCGAGCCCTACAACGACAACCCGAACGCGACGACGTGGTTGGGCCGCGCGCTCTGAGCGGGCGTGTGCTCAGGCGAGGCTGAGGAAGAGCTTCTCGAGGTCGGCGACCTCGACAGGGTCACCGCTGCCGTCTTCGCGCAGGCACTCTTTCATCGCCGAGGCGATGATCGCGAACCCGGCGCGATCGATGGCGCTGGATGCTGCGCTCAGCTGCGTGACGATGTCGCGGCAGTCGCGGCCGTCTTCGATCATGGAGAGCACCGCGCCGAGCTGCCCTTGAGCGCGGCGGAGCCGGTTGGTGATCTTCCTGGCCTCGTCGGTCGGAATGGTGGTCATCGATCGTCTCCTGTCTCGTAGTCGAGCCCGCGCTGCACCCAGGCCATCGTGCCGCCCGCGACCGAGATCGCGTCGAAGCCGTTCGCCAGCAGGAAGTCGGCGGCGCGCTGGCTGCGCGCCCCCGAGCGGCAGATCACGTAGATCGTCTCCTCGCGCGGGAGGGCATCCAGCGCATCGGGGATCGTGCCGAGCGGCACGAGCCGCACACCGGGCACGTGGGCCTCGATGTACTCGTCGACCTCGCGCACGTCGACGACCGTCGCGCCGCGCTCACGCTCGATGACGAGCTGGTCGACGGTGATCTCGTCTGCCACAGCGGGCTCCTTCTGGTCGGTGGGGCGAGGGTCGGGCTCAGACGGCGACGGGAGCGAGAGCCAGCGCCGACGTACCGGCGCGCCACGTGGTGTAGCCGCCGTCGAGGTTCGCCACCGTCACACCGTACTGCCGCAGCAGCGACGCGGCCGTGTGGCCGCGCTGACCGACCTTGCAGGTGACGATGACGCGCTCGCCGCGCAGCCGCTCGGCGTGGTCGCGCAGCTCGTCGAGCGTGATGAGCTCGCTGCCCGGAATGGCGCCCAGCGCGTTCTCGCCCTCGGTGCGCACGTCGATGAGACGCCAGCCCTCGGCCTGCTTCTCGGCGAGCTCGTGCCACTGCACGCTGAGCTCGCCGTCGATGAGGTTGTCGTCGACGTACCCGAGCATGTTGACGGGGTCTTTCGCCGACCCGAACTGCGGGGCGTAGGCGAGCTCGAGGTCGGCGAGGGCTCGGGCGGGGATACCGCCCGCCATCGCCGTGGCGATGACGTCGATGCGCTTCTCGGCCCCGCCCCCGATGGCCTGCGCCCCGAGGATGGCATCGGTCTCGGCGTCGACGACGAGCTTGAGCGAGAGCTGCTCGGCGCCCGGGTAGTAGCCGGCGTGATTCGTCGGGTGGGTGTGGATGACTCGGATCGCCCGCCCTTCGTCGCGCAGCTCGCGCTCGGTGCGGCCGACGGCGGCTGCCGTGAGGCCGAAGACGCCGATGACGGCGGTGCCGAGGGCGGGAACGGCGGCGTGCGGGCGGCCCGCGATGACGTCGGCCGCGAGGCGGCCGTGCCGGTTCGCGAGCCCCGCGAGCCACACCGGTGACGGGTCGCCGTCGAACCGCTGCTTCACGACGGCGTCACCCACGGCGAAGATCGCCGGGTCTGACGTGCGCTGCTCGGCGTCGACGACGATGTAGCCGCGGGCGTCGAGCTCGAGGCCGGCGTCGCGGGCGAGCCCGCTCTCGGGGCGCACGCCGACGGAGAGCACGACGAGGTCGGCCGGCAGCGTGCGGGTGCCGCCGTCGAGCACGACGTGGTCGTCTTCGATGCCGCTGAGCGCGGTGCCGAGGTGCAGCTCGACGCCGTTCGCCCGCAGGCGCTGAGCGACGACGTGCGCCATCTCGAGGTCGAAGGGCCGCAGCACCTGGGGCAGCATCTCGACCACGGCGACCTCGAGGCCGCGGTGACGCAGGTTCTCAGCGAGTTCGAGGCCGATGAAGCCCGCGCCGGCGACGACCACGCGGCGGGCATCCTGCGCCGCGGCGATGATGCGGTCCATGTCGGCGATGTCGCGCAGCACGTAGCCGCGTTCGACGCCGGGGATGGGGATGCGCAGGGGCGAGGCGCCGGGGCTCAGCGCGAGGGCGTCGTACGCGATCGACTGCTCGTCGCCGGTCGTGAGGTCGCGGACGAGCACAGTGCGGGCATCCCGGTCGATGGCCACGGCCTCGGTGCGCACGCGCACGTCGAGGGCGAAGCGCGCGCCGAGCGAGGCCGGCGTCTGCAGGATGAGGGAGTCGCGATCGGTGATGACGCCGCCGACGTGGTACGGCAGGCCGCAGTTGGCGAACGAGACGTGCTCGCCGCGCTCGAGCACGATGATGCGGGCGGTCTCGTCGAGGCGACGGAGGCGGGTGGCGGTCGACATGCCGCCGGCGACGCCGCCGATGATGACGTAGGTTCGAGGGGAGGTCATGAGCCCAGTGTATACCCCCGGGGGTATTTTTGCCAGTCCTCCCAGCGCTCTCCCGAATCGCGCTCAGCACAGTGTGCCACGCTCGACTCATGCCTCGCCCCGCCATCGTCGCGCGCGCCCGAGGGCGCATCCTCGTGATGTTCTCGGGCGACCCCGAGGGCACTCCCGAGTGGGTGCGCACGCTCGAGACCGGCGACGACGAAGGCTGGTTCGGCCCCGGTTCGGCGGTGTGGGAGGTGCACAGCGGCATGCCGACCGTCGTGGCCGGAATCAGGGCGCTGCTCATGCAGACCCTGCACCCTGGCGCCATGGCGGGCGTGCACGATCACTCGCGCTATCGCGAGGATCCGCTCGGCAGGCTCTCGGGCACCGTGCGCTGGGTGCTGACGACGACCTTCGCCGATCGCGCACAGGCGGTCGCGGGATGCGCGTGGGTCTCGCGCCTACACTCGAGCGTGCGGGGCGAGTACCAGGGCGGCGACGGCGCGACGAGGCCCTACGCCGCGGCGGATGCCGACCTCATCGCCTGGGTGCACTGCGTCTTCGCCGACGCCTTCATCGGCAGCCATGAGACGTGGGGCGGGCCCGTGCCGGGGAGTTCAGACCAGTACGTGCGCGAGTGGGCGAAGGCCGGTGAACTCATGGGCATGACCGACCCGCCGCGCAGCCGCGCCGAGCTCGACGCCGCGATCGCCGCCTTCCTGCCCGTGCTGCGCCGAGACGAGCGAGTCGACGAGGCCGTGCGCTGGCTCAAGAATCCACCGCTCGGCCGCGGAGTGGGGCCCGCCTACCGCGTGCTCTTCGCCGGAGCGGTGGCCTCGCTGCCCGGGCAGTACCGCGAGCTGCTCGGCCTGCGCCGCCCGCGCTGGCCCGCGATCGCGCTCACCGGGCTGGCGCTGCGATGGATGCGCCTGCTGCTGGGTCGGGAGTCGTCGAGCCTGCGGTACACGCGCCGCCGACTCGAGCGGCTCGCCGCCGTCACGGCAGCCCTCTAGAACGGCTGGTCGACCGGGAGGCCCGTGCGCAGCTCGGCGGGAAGGTGACCGAGATCGTTGTGCGCGATGAGCACGGGCGGCTTCGCCGTGCGCACCCGGATGATGGTCAGGCCGCAATTGGCCTGATTGACGCCCATCCAGCGCCAGGCGGGTGCGTCGAAGACCTCCCGCACGAACCACGCGATGACGAAGTTGTGGGTGATGAGAAGATCGTGGCGATCGTCGCGCGACGGCGAGAGCCACTCGGCTGTCGCGTCGGCCATCTGCGCCTGGCCGGCCGCGATCTCCTCCGCCGTCACGCCGCCGAAGAAGGATTCGAACGCGTGCGGCATGGCGGGCGACGGCCCGGCCGGGATGCAGTCCATGAGCAGCGCCGAGGGCTCGGGCTCGATCGCGGGCATGCGCTGCGTCATGAGCCGCGCCGTCTCGACGGCGCGCTGCAGCGGAGACGTGTGCACGCTCGAGAAGGGCACACCGCTCAATCGCTCGGCGATGGCGCGCGCCTGACGCTGACCACGGCCGCTGAGGGGGCCGTCGGGAAGGCCGTGCTCCGCATCCTGCTGCTCGCCATGTCGGACGAGATAGACGTACCGCGACACGAGTCCCCACCCCTTTTCAACCGGCACGAGCCTAGGCCATGTGCCCGACAGGCCCCGATCGGGGGACAGGATGCAGGACAGACAGGGCTGTCTGTCCCCTGCTACAGTGGCGGCAACGGATGCTGCGCCCGCCGGTCGACGGGCTTCGAGCACCGCGGTCGATCTGGAGCACGCGTGTCGGTAGCACCCCCCGTCGAGAGGACGAGCGCCCCGCTGACCCGCCGCATCCCTGCGGCGAAGGTCCGCATCCTCGAGGCGGCCACCGTCCTCTTCTCCCGCGAGGGCATCCGCGCCGTCGGCGTCGATCGGCTGATCCAGCAGTCGTCGGTGACGAAGGCGACGTTCTACAAGCACTTCGGCTCGAAAGACCGCCTCATCCGCGACTACCTGAGCGGGGCTTCCGCGCGGGCTCTCGATGAACTCGACCGCGCCGTGCACGCGCAGAGCACTCCGCGCGCCGGGCTCATCGCGATCGCCGACGCGGTCAACGACGCCCTGCACGACGACGGGTTCCGCGGTTCGCTCTTCATCAACGCGGCAGCGGAGTTCCCCGACCCGCACGACCCCGCCCGCCTCATCATCGCCGAGCACCACGAGGCGATCGCCGGTCGCATCACCGCGCTGCTGCAGCGCGTCGGGCACCCGATGCCCGGTGAGGCCTCTGACCAACTGATGGTGGCGTACGTCGGCGCGCTGTCGTGGGGCCACGTGGGCGACCCGGTGGGCGCGTCGGTCGCGTTTCGGCGCAGCGTCGAGCGCGTGCTCGACACCGACGGGCGCGCGGCCCGAGCCTGACGGTCGATCAGGGCGCGGTCACTCGCTCGCGCGGTCGAGCTCGGTCAGGTGGTGGCGCCCGAGCGGCGTGCGCGGAGCCGCCATCACGGCGTCGAGCTGCCCCGGGTCGCTCACCGAGACGACCGGCGCCACGACGCGCGGTCGGCTCAGCAGCCACGACAGAGCCGCCGTCGCGACGCTCGTGCCCGTCTCGCTCGCGACGCGGTCGAGCGCAGCGAGAACCCGCAGCCCCCGGCGGTTGAGGTAGCGCGAGGCCTCCGCACCCCGACGCTCGCGCTCGAGATCGCCGCGAGTGCGGTACTTGCCCGTCAGGAATCCCGCGGCGAGGGCGAAGCGCGGCAGCACGCCGAGATCGAGCTGCGTCGAGACCCGGGCGAGATCGCCCTCGTACTCGTCACGATGCACGAGGTTGTAGTGCTTCTGCAGCGCGACCATGTGGGCGACCCCGAGCTGCCCCGCGGCGATGCGAGCCTCGAGCAGCCGCTCACCGGTGTGATCGCTACCGCCGAAGTACCGCACATCACCGGCACGGATCAGCTCGTCGACGGCGAGCAGCGTCTCGTCGAACGAGACCGCCGTGTCGTCGATGTGGAGGAAGAGCAGGTCGATGTGGCTGACGCGCAGGCGCCGCAACGACGCCTCGACGGCGGCGCGCACCGCGGGGGCTGAGAGACCCGGATGATCGGGGCTCTTGCCGACTTTCGTCGCGATCGTGAGGCTGTCGCGGTTGCGTCGCTCGCGCATCCAGTTGCCGATCATGATCTCGCTGCGACCGCCGGCGTACGAGTCGGCCGTGTCGATGAAGCCGCCGTCGAGCTCGACGAAGCGGTCGAGGATGCTCGTGGTCGTCGGGCCGTCGGCCGTCCACCCGAAGACCGTGCCGCTCAGCGCGATCGGGAACACCCGCAGGTCGCTCGTGCCGATGCGACGGGGCACCGCGATCGGTGCCGTGACGAGCGCCGTATCTCCGCGCGCAGCGTCGCCCGAAGGCGACGCGGAGGGCGGAGCGGGGTCGTTCACGGGCCGGGATCACTTTCGGAGGGCGACCGGGATGGTCGGTGGTGGTTGGGGCGAGAGTACTGCGTGAGGGGTTCTCGACCTCGCTTCGGCGCGCGATCGTTACCGGGCCGTGTCGCAGCTCGGCACCGACGACGGCGCGGCCGCACCCGCGAAGGGTGCGACCGCGCCGGATCGGTGCAGCGGACGCTAGCTCTGCTTGGCCGCCCGCACCGCGATGATGCCGAAGCCCACCTTGTTGAGCACGTCGGCGATGACGTAGATGATCGCCGCGATGCCGATGGCCAGGGCGGCGTCGCCGCCACCCACCTCGATGAACTCCTGCGTGGCAGTGCCGATCGGGTAGATCGCCCAGCCCGCGATGACGAACCACTTCATCGTCTTCACCGCGCGCTGCACGTGCGCAGGGCCATCGGAGACGTTCACCGTGTAGACGACGTAGACGATGTAGAGCCACGCGAGCGTCGACAGGATGAAGAAGAGGTAGTTCGTGACCGAGCCCGGGTCGCCGATCTCACCGAGGTAGCCGAAGACGATCATCGCGAGGTCGGCGATGATGAGCTTCGTCAGCAGCCCCTTCCTGAGCGCGCCGGCGATCGCGACGATGAGCGCGAACTCGACGAGGAGCAGCGGGGTGGTGATGAGCCAGTCGATGTACCGGATCGGGAGGGTCGCCTCGACCTCAGCGGTGCCGATGGCCCCGCCGGGGAACTGGACGATGTCTTTCATGACGTAGTACATGATCGCGGCGACGAACGTGATGACCGCGGCGTAGGTCGCCACCGAGCGCAGCTCGGGCTTCAGGTCATTGCGCTCGAGGTAGAACCACAGGGTGCCGGCCGCCATGGCGACGAAACCGAGCATGAAAAACGCTTGGACGATCTGGAAGTCCACAATTCTCCTTCGAATCGCGAGAGGTCGGATGCCGGTGGGCTCTCGACGTGGGGGGGGTGAGTGACGGTGGTGCCTCAGTCTTCGGACGCGAAGGGGATCGGGACCCGCCGTTCACGAATTAAGCCCGACTCCACGCGGCTCCCCCGGAACCAGCCGCAGATCGAGCCCATAGCGGCTGTACGTCACCTGGTGAACTGCTGAGAGCACTCGACCGGCCGCTCGCGCGGCGCATCGGAGCGGGAACGACGGATGCCCGCCCTCCCCAGGGAGGACGGGCATCCGTCGTGCGAAGCAGGGTCGGCGGTTAGCCGTCCTCGCCCTCGGCGGGGGCGTCGCCGCCCTCGCCCTCGGCGAGCACCGGGGCGAGCGAGAGCTTGCCGCGGTCGTCGGTCTTCGTGATCTCGACGAGAATCTTCTGACCCACCGAGAGCACGTCCTCGACGTTGTCGACGCGCTTGCCACCGGCGAGCTTGCGCACCTCGCTGATGTGCAGCAGACCGTCTTTGCCCGGCATGAGCGAGACGAAGGCGCCGAAGGCGGCCAGCTTCACGACCGTGCCCAGGTACTGCTCGCCGACCTCGGGGTTGATCGGGTTGGCGATCGCGTTGACCTGCAGGCGGGCGGCCTCGGCCGAGGCGCCGTCGACGGCGCCGATGTACACCGTGCCGTCCTCCTCGATCGAGATCTGCGCGCCAGTCTCGTCTTGGATGGCGTTGATCGTCTTGCCCTTCGGGCCGATCAGCTCGCCGATCTTGTCAACGGGGATCTGCACGCTGATGACGCGCGGCGCCGTGGGCGCCATCTCGTCGGGCGCGTCGATCGCCTGGTTCATGACCGCGAGGATCGCCATCCGGGCGTCCTTCGCCTGACCCAGGGCCTGCTGCAGCACCGACGACGGGATGCCGTCGAGCTTGGTGTCGAGCTGGATGGCCGTGACGAACTCGCTCGTGCCGGCGACCTTGAAGTCCATGTCGCCGAGGGCGTCTTCTGCGCCGAGGATGTCGGTGAGGGCCGCGTAGCGGGTCTCACCATCCACCACGTCGCTGATGAGGCCCATCGCAATGCCGGCGACGGGCGCCTTGAGGGGCACACCCGCGTTGAGCAGCGACAGGGTCGACGCGCACACCGAGCCCATCGAGGTCGAGCCGTTCGAGCTCAGCGCCTCGCTGACCTGGCGGATCGCGTAGGGGAACTCTTCGCGGCTCGGCAGCACCGGCACGAGAGCGCGCTCGGCGAGGAAGCCGTGCCCGATCTCGCGGCGCTTGGGGCTGCCCACGCGGCCGGTCTCACCGGTCGAGTAGGGCGGGAAGTTGTAGTGGTGCAGGTAGCGCTTGCTCGTGACGGGGTTCAGCGAGTCGATCTGCTGCTCCATCTTGAGCATGTTGAGGGTCGTGACGCCGAGGATCTGCGTCTCGCCGCGCTGGAAGATGGCCGAACCGTGCACGCGCGGGATGACCTGCACCTCGGCGTCGAGCGCCCGGATGTCGGCGAGACCGCGGCCGTCGATACGCACGCCCTCGGTGAGCACGCGCGTGCGCATGATCTTCTTCGAGACCGACTTGTACGCGGCGCTGAAGTCCTTCAGCGCCTCCTCGGGCAGCGAGCCGTCGGCGACCTTCGCCTCGATGGCCGCCTTCGTGCGGGCCTTGAGGGCGTCGTCGGCGGTCTGGCGCTCGACCTTGTCGGCGATCTGGTACACCGAGGCGAGCTCGGCGTGAGCCACGTCGTCGACGGCGCTGTACAGCTCGGGGCTGTACGAGAGGAAGACCGGGTAGTCCTGGATCTCCTTCGCCGACTGCGCTGCGAGCTCGAGCTGCGCCTTGGCGAGCTGCATGATGAAGGGCTTCGAAGCCTCGAGGCCCTGGGCCACGACTTCTTCGCTCGGCTTGACCGCGCCGCCCTGGATGAGGTTCCAGCTGCCGTCGGTGGCCTCGGCCTCGACCATGGTGATGGCGACGTCTTCGCTGCCGTCGGCGTTGGTCACGACACGGCCGGCGACGATGATGTCGAAGACCGCGTCGGCGAGCTGGCTGTGCTGGGGGAACGCGACCCACTGGCCGCCGCCGTTGTTGTCGGGCATGAGCGCGAGACGCACCGACGCGATCGGGCCGCTGAAGGGCAGGCCCGAGATCTGGGTCGACGCGCTCGCGGCGTTGATCGCGAGGGCATCGTAGAACTCGCCGGGCGCGATGCTCAGCACCGTGATGACGATCTGCACCTCGTTGCGCAGACCCTCGATGAAGGTCGGGCGCAGCGGGCGGTCGATGAGGCGGCACACGAGGATCGCCTCGGTCGAGGGGCGGCCCTCACGACGGAAGAACGAGCCGGGGATCTTGCCCGCGGCGTACGCGCGCTCTTCGACGTCGACCGTCAGGGGGAAGAAGTCGAAGCCCTCACGAGGGTGCTTGCCGGCGCTCGTCGCGCTCAGCAGCATGGTCTCCTCGTCGAGGTACGCGGCTACGGCGCCCTGCGCCTGCTGCGCGAGACGACCGGTCTCGAATCGGATGGTGCGCTTGCCGTACTTGCCGTTGTCGAGAACCGTCTCGGCGAACTTGATTTCAGGACCTTCCACGAGGTCTGTCTCCTTACACGTCTGTGTTAACACATCTCAGCGCACGGCATCCCGAATGGATGCGCGGCGCAGCGCGCGGAGCAGGAGCGGGCAGGAAGGGACGTCGGCGTGATGCCGCCGGGTCTGCTCTGGCCAACAGTAGACATCCACCGCATCGACGACGCGTGCGCATCGATTCGGGAGATCACCACCGATGACCAGCTTCGAGCCGGCCTGCTCCGTGCGGTATTCACTTGAATGGCGCGAGGAATCGCGCCGCCCCCAGGGTATCAGCCCGGCGTGTCGCGACCTAGCGACCCGCCAGCGGCGCGGCGTCGAGGTCGGTCACAGGCAGACCGATGCGGTGCGCGAAGGCCTCGAGGTCGACGGGAGACAGGTCGGGGCTCAGCGGCACGGCGGGCCGGCCCTCGTCGAGCAACCAGTGCACGGGCTGGTCACGGGCGTCGAGCCAGCGGCCGAGAGCGAGCCGCTCGGTGCGCGGCACGACACGCGCACCCAGCGGATCGCGCACGATGAGCGTCGGGCCATGGGAGCGCACCGAGGTGCGCCAGCGCATCGTGACCGCCGCGGCGCCCGTCGCCACCACCGCGAACGCGCCGAGCACGAGCAGGCTCACGGCGATGCGCAGGATGCCCGGCGCGACCACGTCTGCCACGAGAGCCCACGAGCCGAGCACGACGCCGGCACCGGCGACGAGCATCCGTCGGCCCCAGCGCCCCGCTCGCGCGCGCACGACCGCCTCAGGAAACTGTGCGGGCTCGTCGTCCGGCGGCCCCAGGTCGTCGGCGGGTCCGGTGGTGCTCACGGCGCGGGCTCCGACGGGGCACCGGTGACATCGACGGCCGCGAGGTGCGCTTCGAGCAGAGTCGAGCTCGGCGGGCACAGCGCGACCGACCGCACGAGCGTGGCCGGGTCGGCCGCGGCGAGCGAGAAGGGGCTGAACTCGAGCGGCGTTCCGAGGCGCTGCATGAACTCGGCAGCGGGGGGCGGGCTCGGCACGGCGACGCCGATGTCGCGCAAGCACGGCAGCAGCCGCTGCGTCGCGTCTTGGTACCGCCAAGCGGTCTCGACCGTTCCGGGCGTCGTCGCCGCGCGCAGGTCGGCGACACCGTACTGGGCATTGCAGCTGTCGATCGTCCAGCGGATGCGGTCGTAAGTCTCACCCACCGTGCCGAAGTAGGTGACGGTGAAGCCGCCCTCGAGTCGCGCGACCTGTAGTCGCGGGTTCAGGGTCACGATGCACTGCGTCACGATCGCGTCGACGTCGTCGAGGGCCACGAGCCCCTGGAACTGCTGCGCGGGCAGCCCGAGCTCGTCGAGCCGGCCACCCGACTGCTCGAGGAAGGCGTCGAAGCGCGCGCGCTCGGCCGCGTCGAGCACCGCGAGCCGCTCGGCCGTGACGTCGTCGAGAGTGACGATCGACGCGGGGGCGGCAGCGCATCCGGTCAGCGCGGCGAGCGCGACGGCGAGGGTCAGGCTCCGGATGCCCGCGCGAGGTCTCACGGCTGCACCGCGGACTCGTCGGTACCGGTCAGACCGCCCCCCGACGGACCGAACTCGATCGGGCGGATCTCGGCGGGGCCGAGCTGCACGAGCGTGCGGCCCGGGTCGGGGCACGTCGCCCTGATGTGCTGCGCCGTGGCGGCATCGACGAGCCGCAGCTCGGCGACGAGCCAGACGCTCTGCATCGCGCTGACCGAGCGGCCCGTCGAGGTCGGATAGATCGAGGCGTCGACGGCGGCGTCGAGGTCGGCGATGACGAGTTCGGCCCCCCAGCGCCGCGCGCACTGCGGCAGGGCCACGGTGAGCTGGTGGCGCACCCATTCCTGCTCGACGGGCCCGCCGAACGGGTACAGGCCCGTCCACGGCACGAGCTGCACCGAGCAGCGCAGCTGCGCGACCGGCAGGGCCCACGCCGGTTCTTTCGTCGGCCGCGGCGCGAGCGTGAAGATGCCGCTCTCGGAGATCGCGCCCGCCGTACGGCCGAGGATCGTGTCCATGCACGCGGCGACCTCGGCGAGGGCGCGGTCTTGCTCGACCCAGCGCTCGAACTCGAGCGGCGGGTACACGGCCTCGGGCCAGTCGCGCTCGATGTACTGCTCAGTCGCGGCGGCGGCCCTCAGCCATGCCGACGTCATCGTGAGGGAGCGCTCCGCACGCACGGCCTCGAGGCTCGGCACGGCGGGGGGCGCGGCGCAGCCCACGAGAGAGAGCACCACGAGCGCCCCGGCGACCACGAGTGCGCGCCTCACCGCGGCTCCTCCCCCGTCGGCTCGCCGACCGCCGAGATCGAGGCGAGCAGCACCGAAGGATGCGGGCAGAGGGCCTGCAGGCGGCGCAGCTCGGGCGCGTCACCGCGCGCGGCCGCATAGGGATCCCACCCCGGGGTCGCGCCGCCGGAGAGGATGGCGAAGGGATCAGCGGGCAGGGGCTCGGCCGTGACGCCCTGGCGGCGGAGGCAGGTCGGGAGGGCATCCCGCGCATACGACGACACCCACGCGATCTCGACCGGACCGGGGTCGCTGACGCCGAGACCGGGCGGGGGCAGGCGGCCCTGGCAGAGGTAGATGGCCATCTCGACGTCGCGCAGCTCGCCCGCCGTCTGCGGAGGCGGGATCGTCGTGATGCCCGCGTCGACATCGACCACGACGCTGCGCCCGGCGGCGTCGCTCGCGCAGTTCTGGAAGGCCGTCGTCCAGACCCCGGGGCCGAGCCAGGCCTCGACCGTCGTCTCGGGCAGCAGGATGCCGGGCCAGCGATCGGTGAGGTACTCGGCGTAGGAGGCGAGCAGCGCGTCGACGCGGGCCTCGGCGCGTGCCGCACGCTCGTCGGCGACGGCGTCGAGGCCGAGCGCTCCGCCGGTCGGCGCGCAGCCGGTGATCGCGAGGCCCGTCGCGACGGCGGCCATCAGGATGCGCGGCCTCACGGAGCGCCCTCCAGCACGGTCTCGGCCGCGGGGCAGCGCGCCTGGGCGCGCGAGCGCTCGCTCGGCCCGTCACCCACGAGCGCGTAGGCGTCGAACGCCGACTCGGTGCGCCAGTCGGCGCGGAACCGAGCGTCGTCGGGCAGCGGCGGCACCTCGTGCCCGCTCGCGAGGAGGCACGGGACCAGCACGGTGCGCGTGTAGTCGAGGGCCCACGGCGCCTCGATCTCGCGCACCTCGTCATCGAACCAGGCCCGCACCGGGTACAGCGATTGGCAGCGGTACACGGCCACGTCGATCGCGAAGAGCTCGCGCGGCTCGCTCACCCGCACACCGCTGAAGTCGAGGCGCTCGCCGTCATCGGCGGGCTCGACACCGGGGAATCCGTCGTCGCTCAGGCACCGCGCCATCGTCGAGCCCCACGCGCTCGCGGCCACCCAGCGGTCGATCGGCTCGTCGGGCAGCGCGACGGGGCCCCACTTGTCGCGCAGGAACACGGCCGAGCGCTCGAGGGTCTGCGCGTGCGCTTCGGCGGCGGCGGCATCGCGCGCCACGAGGGTCTGCTCGAGCGAGGGGGTCGCGCTCGCGGCCGGTACGGCGCACCCGCCGAGGGCGAGCACGACGAGCACGGCGAGCGCGGCCCTCTGGGGGCGCGCGGCGTCGCGAACTCGCATGCCCTCAGGGTGCCACGTTCGCCGCCGCACGGGCTGACAGGCGGCTCTGAAGGCCCCGACCGCGATCAGCGCTCGGGCGGGGCGACGCGCGCGGCAGACAGACGGTCGCGCAGCATCCCGATGCCCATCACGACGGCCCCGACGACGAGGAACGCCACGAGCACGATCGCGAGGCTCTGCACGAGTCCCGCGTAGCCGGCCGGACCGGTCGGGTCGACGAAGTCGTAGGGGTACCAGTCGATGACGGCGCCGCGCACGAGCGTGCCCCCGAGGTAGACCACCGCGAACGCGAGCCCCGCGAGGGCGGTGACCACCCTCGTGCGACCCGCCGACGGCACGAGCGCCCACTCGACGAGGGCGAGCAGGGGCAGCGCGGTGTGCAGCAGCGTGTTGACGATCGGGCCGGATGCCCCTGCCGCTCCGCCGAGCAGCGTGGCGTGCAGCACGGCCGCCACCGCGAGGGCTGTGAGCGCCGAAGCCCGCACGTGCACCCAGCCGCGCGGCTCGCGCCGAGCGCTCGCCGCCACGAGCATTGCCACGCTCACGAACAACACACTGAGAATGGTGAACTGGCCGACGTAGTTGCCGAGGTCAAGGGCCCCGGTCGCGTTCAGCGTCAGCGCGATGTCGGCGGCGATGACGGCGAGCCCGCCGAGACCCAGAGCGATGCGGGCGATACGGATGGGGGCTGACGTCACCCCGCCATCGTTGCACGCGTGCGGGGCGCTCGGGTGAACCACGAAGGCCGCCCACCGATTTCTCGGGGGCGGCCTTCGCAGAAGAAGTTCGCGGTGTTATCGACGCGGTGTTAGCGGCGCAGACCCAGGCGCTCGATCAGCGAGCGGTAGCGCTCGATGTCGATGTCCTGCAGGTAACCCAGCAGGCGGCGGCGCTGGCCGACGAGCAGCAGCAGACCACGACGCGAGTGGTGGTCGTGCTTGTGCTCCTTCAGGTGCTCCGTGAGGTCTTTGATGCGACGGGTGAGCATCGCCACCTGGACCTCGGGGGATCCAGTGTCACCGGGATGGGTTGCGTACTCGTCGATGATCGCCTTCTTGACGTCTGATTCCAGTGCCATAGAGGGGACCCCCTTCTCTGCTCGTTGCGCGGCGCCCGCAGCAGGATGCTCGGGCTCTCTTGATCCGCGGCCGTTGGACGGCAACCTTCAGATACTACCAGGGGTCAATCGATGGCTTGCCGCTCGTGCGGTCGCGAAGCGTTGGCAACCAGACTGGCATGCACGACTAAGCCGCCAGCGATGTGGCTCTCAACTCATGAACCCATCGTTTTTCGCCTCGAGCTGCGACGCAATCCGACGCGATCTAGCCCGCCGCATGTCCGTGCCAGCCCAGCTAGCCATCAGGAAGGGGATGACGAACAGCCCTACAAGCACTGGGATCAAGGCCCACGCTTGCTCACCTCTGCTATTTGCCAGAACGGTGAAGCCGAGCACGTTGGCGGCAGTCCCAATGCCTATAGCGATTAGGTACTTCATCGTCTTAGAGGGCCTTTCGAAAGGTGATGTAGGTAGTCACGTGGTGGCTGTCGCTCTGATCGTGCTGAATGTTGAAAGGCTCGAAGCCCTCCGCGGACCACTTGTTTAGGGCCTCAGTCGCCCCAGATAAAGGATTCAGGCCTCCGCCCATCAGCACTTTGGTATCCACGAACTCGTAGACGAATGCGGAGCGATACGTGTAAGGCAACGGGCATCTCCTTGCTCGATCGAATCATGGGATGGGCTCACTAAACCATGAATCAAGCTCTCGAAACAAGCGATTCTTTGCATGCATTTCGCCACGTGCGAGACGAGCTCGACCCGAGTGGGAATCGGACCTTGAGATCAAGGAAGCCGTCTACCGTCTGGACCCACGCACATGCCATTCAGAACATCTCACTTGAACTACGCAACCTCCGCGGTTTGGCGCACTCGACGCAGCGCCACGATCAGGTCGGCGACCTGCGCCTCGGTGAACAGTGCTTGCGGGCCCGTCGGCGCGAGGCCGGTGAACGGGTCTTCGAAGAGCAGGCCGGGCTCGACGATGCCCCGCATGGTGAGCTGCGAAACGAGCAGATCGAGGAACGCCAACTGGTTGGCCGTGAAGGTCTGGCCGGCGATGAAGTCGGCCAGGGCATCCTGAGCGGCAGACCGGTCGAGGCCGAGCAGTGAGCGCACGAACAGCCCCAGCCCGTCACTCTCGCTCGCGGCGAAGGCAAGCTCGCCAGGCGTGAACTCCCCGCTCTCGCGCATGATCGCCTCAAGGGATTCGAGATCGAGGGCGGTGAGTTGCTTGCCGTGCCGCACCTTGAACAGCACAGCGTCATCGGCCCGAGCGCTGAGGAACGCGAGTGCCTTGGCGCGGAAGCGCTGCCGGTCGACGCCGGGCGAGCCGGGCACCACCGTGATGTCGGTCACAGGCCCCAGGGTGTCTTCGAAGTCGGTGTAGACGAGCGGGCGCTCGCGCGGGTCGAGCAGGCGCACGAGATCACGCAACCGCACGCGCATCTGCTCCAGCATCGGCACGGTCACATCGACCCACCAGTCGACCGAGGCGACCCGATCGATGAACTCCAGTTGAGAGGCGATCGCCGGAATCGCCTTCTGGTGCGCGAGCGCATCGGCGATGCCGCGCACCGCGTTGCCGACGGCCGTGAGAGTGGCCGCGTCACCCGTGAGTACGGCGAGCTGAGCGCGCAGGGCCAGAAGATCGAAGCGCTTCGCGGCCTCGTCGGTGTCGCTGGCGTCGGCTGCTGACGGAAGAGAACCCAGCGCCGATGCCGTCTCGTAGTCTGCTTCACCAAGTGCCAGCCAGGTCTCCCCCGCCGCGAACCTCTCGACCTGTCGCCGCTGCGGTCGCACCAGCACGTTGTCGAGGCTCATGCCCGCCACACGCCCCTGGAGGCGAGCGATGAGCAGTTCGCGCAGCCCGGCAAGTTCGGGGTCATCATGAGCCCCGGCTCCTGAACTCTGATCGATCGTGCGCACCAGTTCGACTCTGGCCGTCACGAGCCGTTCGGTCAGCGAGGCCGTGCGCGTCGAGCGATCGGGCGGCAAGTGCTGGTTGAAGTACTCGATGTTCTGGCAGACGTCGAGAATCACGAAGTCTTTCTTGTCATCGCCTGGCTCGTACAGTTCAGGCCGCAGGCGAGTGCCGCGTCCGACCATCTGCCAGTACTTCGTCTTCGAGTGCACCTCTTTGAAGAACACGAGGTTGACGACATCGGGCACGTCGATGCCGGTGTCGAGCATGTCGACCGACACGGCGATCTGCGGAAACGTCGCCGTGGTCGAGAAGGCGTCGATGAGGCTCTGGGCGTAGGTCACCTGGTGGGTGATGATGCGCGCGAAGTGCCCGGCGTAGTGCGGGTAGTTGGCGTCGAAGCGCTCGACGATGAACTGCGCGTGCCGCTGGCTCTTGGCGAACACGATCGTCTTGCCGAGCAGATCGCCGCCGTTGACGCGGCGCCCCTCGGTCATGAGCGTCTGCAGCACCTTGTCGACGGTGTCGGCGTTGAACAGCCACTGGTTCACCGCCGAAGCATCGACCTCGTCGGGCACGTCGCCGTCGACCCAGTCGAGCAGATCCCACTGCTCCTTCTCGTCGTCCGAGAGGTCGTCGTAGCGGATGCCCTGCCGCACGAACGACGTTGCCACCGACTTGCCCACCGGCGGTACGAGATACCCGTCCGCAATAGCGTCGGTGAGGTCGTACGAGTCGGTCGGCACGCCGTCTTCGAGCCCGAAGAGGCTGTAGGTGTTGTGGTCGACTTCATCTTTCGGCGTCGCCGTCAGGCCCACGATGTGGGCGTCGAAGTACTGAAAGATTGCTCCGTACTTCTGATACACCGAGCGGTGCGCCTCGTCGATGACGATCAGATCGAAGTAGTTGGGGCCGAAGCGGCGAACGCCGCCATCCATCTCGTTGATGAGGCCCATCATCGTGGGGTACGTCGAGATCATGACGCGCCCATCGACGCCTTTCTCGGTGACGAGGTTGACCGGGCTCGATGCCGGCAGGTGCGCCTTGAACGCCGCGGTGGCCTGGTTGACGAGGGCGACGCGGTCGGCGAGAAACAGCACGCGCTTGACCCAGCCGGCTCGCATGAGCAGGTCGGTGAGCGCGATGACCGTGCGCGTCTTACCCGACCCGGTCGCCATGACCAGCAGGGCCCGGCGCTGCTGCTGCTCGAACACGTCGCCCACGCGGCGGATGGCCCGGTGCTGGTAGGGCCGCTCGACGATCGACTCATTGATCGGGATGCCCGCGAGCGGTTGGCGCGAGGTGCGCCGCTGCACGGCGAGCGCCAGCTCGTCGCGCGTGGCGAAGCCCTGCACGGCGCGCGGCGGGTAGAGCGTGTCGTCCCACAGCCAGTGCTCGTAGCCGTTGGTGTAGTAGATCAGCGGGCGCTGGCCAGACTGGCGCTCGAGGGCGTCGGCGTAGAGCTTCGCCTGCTGCTGGCCGACCTGCGGGTCTTTGCGGGTGCGCTTGGCTTCGACCACGGCCAGCGGCAACCCATCAGCGCCCCACAGCACATAGTCGACAAAGCCCGCCCCACCGGGCGAGTTGTTGGGCATGCCGCTCACCGGATACTCGCGGTCGCGCTGCTGATCGAGCGGCCACCCGGCCTCGGCGAGCAGCAGGTCGATGAACGCGTCTCGCGTGGCGGCTTCGTCGTAATCGTGCGTGTCGACGAGGGCGGTTGCGGCCTGCTTGGCGGCGGCGACCTCGGCCCGCAAGGCCTCGAGCTCGGCGGCGAGCGCCGCGTTGTCGGCACGAGCCGCGGCGAGCTGAGCATCCTGTGCCGTGAGCTGCTCGGTGAGGGCTTGGAGTTCGGCACGCGTCTTGACGGCCGCACCCGGCTGCGGGCGGGGGATGCGCGTCGCATCGAAGACGCGCCCCGGCGCGGGGCGGGCGTCAATGGTCGGCGCGTAGTTGGTCGCAAGCCAGAACAGCACGTGGAACAGCTCGCGCACCACAGGCACGCTCTGCAACTCGCTGTAGGCGCCCGTCTTGTGAACGGCCTCATTGCCGCGGCGCCTGATGATCTGCATCTTCGCCACGACGACAGGGGGCACGATCCTCGCGAACGTCGGCTCGTGCAGCCGCGCGCTGAGGTCGCGCTGGTACGGCTCGCGCAAGGCGGTGTCGAAGTCGTACATCCACTCGACGGCCAGCTCGAGGGCCCGTCGAGCGTAGAACGACGAGGTGCGCGGGTCGCCGATCGCGTACCCCTCCGCACGGCGCGCTTCGGGCACGATCGACGCGAATCGCTCGTGCAAGAAGTCGAAGTTGGTCACCCGGCCGTGCCCTTCTCTGGTCTGCGGCAACTCTACGGGCGAGACGTGACATCGGGTCGGCTATCGCCCCCGAACGGGGGCCGTTTCAGAGCAAATGTCAGAGGTCGGCGCTGGTCTGGCGTACTGACCTGATCACGGGTCGGTCGCGCACCGTCGACGACGGCGTGCGTTTCACCCTCCGCTGAGCCGGAGCACCCCCGAGGGAGAACCCCATGAACGACACCCCCACCACGCCCGAGCAGCCGATGGATGCTCCGCCGCCGCCCCCCGCCGCGACGCCCGTCGATGCGCCGTTGACGGCCACGACGGCCGGCGTCGCCTCCGCACCCCGGCCGCGCTCGGCCCTGGCACTCTGGGCGATGATCGCCGGCATCGTCGCAATCATCAGCGCCGTAATTCCGGGTCTGAGCTTCGTGGCCTGGATTCCCGCGATCGCCGCGATCACCCTGGGCGTCATCGCTCTGGTGAAGAAGACCCCCCGTCGCGGGCAGGCGCTGACGGGCATCATTCTCGGCCCGATCGCGTGGCTGATGGCGATCATCGTGAGCGTCGGGCTGATTGCGGGCATCAGCAGCAGCGTGAATGACGCTGTCGACGATGCACCCGTCATCATCGACGAAGAGCCCGCGCCGGTCGAACCCGAGCCGGAGCCGGAACCCGAGGTCGTCGAACCGGCCGCCGACATCGTCTATAGCGGCACGGGCGACACGATCCTGCAGATCGAGTTGCCTACCGGGCCCGACTCGATCGGCATCGCGACGATGGCCCACAGCGGCAGCAGCAACTTCGCCGTCTGGGCTCTCGACGCGAATCTCAACCAGAGTGAGTTGCTCGTCAACGAGATCGGCAGCTACGCCGGCACAGTGCCCTTCAACCTGTCTTCGTCAGAGCAGATCACGGCCTTCGAGATCAGCGCCGACGGGCCGTGGACGGTGACGCTGCGTGACGTGCTTACAGTGCGCGAGGCGCCTCAGGGGGCGACCACCACGGGCCAGGGCGACGACGTGCTCGTGTACCTCGGCGACGCCACGGTGGCTGATATCGCGCACACCGGCGACAGCAACTTCGCCGTGTGGTCGTACGGCAGCGGTAGCGACCTGCTGGTCAACGAAATCGGAGCCTATACCGGGCAGGTGCGCTGGCCGGCTGGCACGGCGCTGATTCAGATCTCCGCGAACGGTGCCTGGACGATTGCGCTTCAGTAGCCCTGACACGGGTGCGGGTGGGACTTGCGCCTGCCCGCACCTCGTCAGCGCGGTAGCGCCGACTCGATGTCGGTGAGAGTGAAGTCATCGCCCACATACAACAGCGGCACCCGCGCGAGCTTCGCGGTGGCATACGCCATGCAGTCGCCGAAGTTGAGCTTCGCCGGGTGCCGACCGCGGCCGTACTGCTCCCAGGCGGTGACGGCGAGGCGGGAGTGGGCAGGCGTGAAGTCTGTCGTCTCGATGTGCAGCCGATCAAGGATGCCAGCGAGGAACACCTCAGGTTCGGCGAGCCCACGGCCGCCCAACACGAGGCCCGCTTCGACCCGGTTCGGTGCAGCGATGGCCAGGCCGGAGGCGCTCAGTATCGCATCTCGTACCCGCCCGGCCTCGGGCTCGTCGGTGATCAGGGCGATGAGCGCCGACGTGTCAACGATCACCGCGCGAAGATCTCGTCGTGACCGAGCAGGTCGTCTTCTTCTTGCGGGGTCATCGGCTTCAAGTGACGAGTGTGCGGCCAGACCTGCTCTTCAAGCCAGGCCGTGGTCTCAGCTGCACGCGCCTCGATGGTCTCGGCGTGCTCCGCTTGAAGCTCAGCGAGTCGATGACGGGCGAGCTCGCGCACGGCACCTGTCTTCGTGGTGCCGAGCTGGCGCGCGACCTCGCTGACGAGCGCAACAGTCTCGTCGTCTTTGATGTTCAGCCCCATGACCATGATTCTACCCTTCAACTCGAGAAGGTAGAAAGTAGCGGACAGTGTCCGTTAGACCTGCTACGTCTGCGCTTCTGGGGAGAACGGACGTCAGCCGACCACGAACTCAAAGGCCGACACGTCTGTCGAGCTCGAGATCAGGATTCAGCGCCGCTTCGCTCAGGAGCAAGCATCCTTTTTGCCAACAAGTCGAGTGCCCGAGCCAGAAGAGTCTCGAGAGATGCGAAGGCGATCATTGAGGTGCGATGGTCGGCAGTCACCTCAACGCTCACGATTCCCTCTCGCGGCTCACCCATCTCCTTGTTCTGCGAGAACTGATTCGATCGAGTGGCGGATGGATGCACGAGGCCACTCAACACAACCCAGGTTGCCGACCCGTGCTCCGCCTTGACGCCCGTGAGAGAGGTCGCAAACTCTACCATCGCGAACGTGCTCGAGACTTCGATCTGTTCCGAGTCGATTCCGTGACGCTTCGCGACACTGTCGATCCACGCCTTGTGTTTCTTGATGCGGCCATTCAGTTCGTTGCGTCCACGATCCTTGTCGCGACGTTCTTTGGCGGTGTCGGACGGCCGAACCTTCGTCATCGATCGGTAGAGCGACTGATCCTTCTGAACTTCAGTACTTCGAACGCCGAGTAGTCGACGCACCCTTTCATGACGATCATCGGGGGCAAGTAGCCAAAGTCCCTGAGCGGCGCCCTCGATTCCAGATCGCGCCAGCGCGTAGTGAGCGTACTGATGAAGTACGAGCCTTTCGCCGTCGATGCAGAGTCGATGAGCTGCGAGAGCGCAGTCGGCCGCAAGGTTGACCGCCTGAAAGATGCTGTGGCTCATCAACAGCGGCCCGGTCTCGTCGTCGTCGACTCCGAGCTGAGTCTTGGCTTTCACACCGACCCGCCCAAACCGCTGAAGCTGCTCGTGCTGTGACTTGAACCGATGGAGCGACTGAAGCATGTGCCGAATGTGGCCATCTGCCTCCACTTCAGGCATCAGTCGAAGTAGTCTTCGTCGACCTCGACCACGTCGTAGGTCTTCTTCACCTGCACGCCCACGCGGTACTGAATCATGAGCTCGGCCAGACGCGGGCCGTCGATCAGCACGATGCGCTGCGGGATGCTGTCGGCATACTCGCGCGCTCCCTGGCTGAAGCGACTGGTGGTGACGAAAACGCCCTGGCTGGCTCCGCGACCGGCGAGGGCGCCGATGAAGCCTTGCAGTTCGGGGCGCTGCACCGCGTTGTCGGCCGCGTAGCGCTTGGCTTGCACGTAGATCTGGCTGAGGCCCAGGGCATCCTGGTCGATGACGCCGTCGACTCCCCCGTCGCCGGAGCGGCCGATGCGCTGGCCGCGCTGCTCGGCTCCGCCGTAGCCCATCGCGTTGAGCAGGTCGACAACCACCTGCTCGAAGAAGTCAGGATGCTGCTCTTGCAGCCGCCGAATCAGCTCGGCCGCCGCGTCGGTCTCGAAGCTCTGGATGCCCGCCTCGATGAGCTCGGTCGGGTCGTCGCTCTCGTCGAACTCACGTGCCACGAGGGTCGCGGTGCGCGTCGACGGCCGGCGGGTGGGCTCGTACTCATTCCAGACAGGCAGCGACTTCACGTCGGTGTCGGTGATGATTCCGGGATGCTCGGCCAAGAACGCGCGGCCGAAATCAGTGATCACGTTCACACCGCGCGCAGGCTTATCGACCGCCTTGGCGCGGTAGAGCGCCGAGAGCGCCCAGCCAACGCGGTTGAGGGCGCGGGAGTCACCGTCGCCGAGCGTCTCTGCTCGCTGCTCGGGCGTGAGACCGATGTGATCGCACACGGCCTCCTTGAGTGCCCGCGAGGGCCATTGGCGCCCGTCAGACATGACCTCGAGCACCGGTTTCATGAAAGCGTGCCAGGTCGGGATGGTGCTCACGGCGTTGTCGTTCTCGTTCACAGTTCTCCTCGGAAGGCTCGGGCCTGCAAAGTGTCTAGGAGTTGCTGTTGGACTCGCAAGCGTTGCAGGAGCGAATCCTTAAGCTTGCGCACCACCGCAAGGCGCATATCGAACTCTTGAAGGTCTTTGTCCGACGGCACCGCGATGGGAAGAGCGACAACGATCGCTTGGTTCAGGTTCAGCATCGTCGCGCCTTGCGCCTGAGATTCAAGACGGCGCTTGATCGATGGGCTGGCCAGAACGCCAGCAAGATAGGCCGCCGGGAGATTCGACAGACGTGGGCGCACGATCATCGAACCCGTGCCACAAAGAGCTGGCAGGTGTTCCTCCCGAACGGCTGCGGCTCGGCCACGCTCGCCTCGTCGACCAAGGACAACATCATTCACCCGCAACCGGTAGGCGGTTAGCTCGCTCGCCTTCTCAGTTCCCACCGCGAAGTCGTCGCTGGTCTTGATCTGGCCCGCAACGATGTGCATTGGGTTCACGATCGGCACACCGCCGGGGGCATAGTCCGCGCGATGAAGTGCGGAACCGAAGGGGCCGGTCAGAGTCTCGGCAACACTGTCGAGACGCACCGGGCGCTCGCACTTTTCAGCCTTGGCCATCAACTGCATGAGTAGCGCGGACTCAAGCATGTCTCCGGCCAGCAACGACCTTTTGCATAGGTCGAGAACACGCTGAGCTTCATCGAGGATCGAGGCGATTCGGCGTTGCTCGGGGAGGGGTGGGAGCGGCACGGGCAAGGTCCCGAGAACTGTGGGCGAGAGCCTGGGCAGATTCGCGCCGCTGGTGCGCGAGGTCGCCCAAGCGACAGCCTCCGGACTGACCAAGTAGTGCGCCAGATAGTCCCGATCCACATCGGAGCGAGGACGAATCGGAAGAATGTCGGTGCTGCAAATGCCGGAAAAATCGGGCCGAGCAACCTTGGCGAGGTTAGGCCTCAGCTTGCCGAACAGGATGTGCCGATCATCGAAGGCATACTTCGAACTTGCCAGTTCGCCCGCCGAAACCTCATCGACGCGGAGAATCCGGCCACCAGTCTCGATGCAGTCGAGTCCTACATACCTGGTGCCGTCAGCGATTGACTCTGGCTGAACAGCGTTGCGATCGATGTGAACTAGCTCCGAGAGCGGTCTCTTGGGAATCAACGGCGCAGGCTCTCGGCGAGGGCGGCCGTCGCCGCCGCGATCTCGGCCTCGAGGGCCTGCAGCTCGGCGATGATCTCGAGCGGGTCGCGGTGCTCGACCTCGTCGTGCTCAACTTCCTTGTAGCGGTTGAGGCTGAGGTCGTATCCGGCGTCGACGATCTCTTGTCGCGGCACCAAGAAGCTCTGTGCGGTGCGGGGGCGATCCGCCTCGGGTGAGTCAGCATCCTGCAGCGTCTGCCAGCGGGCGAGCACGTCGGGCAGGTCGCTCGAAGCCAGGGCAGTGCGCTTGTCGTCGAGGCTGAAGCCGTCGCTCTGCACGTCGTAGAACCACACGTGGTCGGTGCCGCCCGAGCTGGTCTTGGTGAAGAACAGGATGGCGGTCGAGACTCCGGCATAGGGCTTGAAGACGCCGCTCGGTAGCTTGACCACGGCGTCGAGCTTGTGGTCGTCGACGAGCATGCGGCGCAGGGCCTTGTGCGCGGTCGACGAGCCGAAGAGCACTCCGTCGGGCACGATCACCGCGGCGCGGCCGCCGTTCTTCATGACGCGCAGCATGAGCGCCAAGAACAGCAGCTCGGTCTTCTTCGTCTTCACCATGCGGGTGAGGTCGTTGGCGATCGACTCCGCGTCGACCGAGCCCGCGAATGGCGGGTTGGCGAGCACGAGCGAGAACTCGCCGTCGTCGGCTCCGACACCTTCGGCGAGCGAGTCACGGCGCTCGACGGTGGCCGCCTCGACGCCGTGCAGCAGCAGGTTCATGCTGCCGATGCGGCTCATGGTCGCGTCAGAATCGAAGCCGCTGAAGGCATAACGATTGAAGTGATCGCGAGTGGCGGCATCCGCCCAGATCTCGGGGTGATGCTGGCGCAGGTATTCGCTCGCGACGGTCAAGAAGCCAGCGGTGCCGGCGGCGGGGTCGACGATGCGGTCGCCCGGCTTCGGCGCCGTCATGTCGACCATGAGGCGGATGATGTGGCGCGGGGTGCGGAACTGGCCGTTTGTGCCCGAGGTAGCGAGCTTGCTGAGCATGTACTCGTAGATGTCGCCTTTGGCGTCGGTGTCGTCCATAGGGATGGCTTCGAGCAGGTCGACCACCTTCGCCAGCAGCGCCGGGGTTGGGATTGTGAACCTGGCGTCTTTCATGTTCGCGTTGAAGCTCGAGCCCTGCTCGCCCATCGACCGGAGCATCGGGAACACGTGGCCGTCGACGACCTCGAACATGGCGGCCGGGTCGAAGTTCTTGAAGCGCGACCAGCGCAGGTCGGCGAGCGGGCGGGGCGTGCGGCCCGGGGGCTCGCTCATGCCTTCGCCGAAGACAGCCTTGGTGATGGGCTGTTGTGTCAGCCGGGCGCGGTTCTCGGCCAGCAGCTGCAGCTCATCGAGGCGACGAATGAAGAGCAGGTAGGTGATCTGCTCGATCACTTCAATTGGGTTCGCGATGCCGCCCGTCCAGAAGGCGTTCCAGACCGCGTCGACTTTGCTCTTCAGTGCTCCGGTCACCATGCTGCAGGGGCCTCCCTCGGGGTCGGTGAGTGTGGCTCTGAGTCTGTCAGAGCCGTTGCCGCGATTCGGCGTCGTGATGAAGCGTAGGTTTCACCTCAGACGCTTCGCGAAAGGATGCCCAGCCATGCCCCGCACCCTGCGCATTCGCGTGAAACCCGGCTCGCGCCGCGGGCCCCTCGTCGAGACCGGCGACGACAGCGTGCTCCTGGTCGTCGTGCGCGAGCGGGCCGTCGACGGCGCGGCGAACACGGCTGTCGAACGTCTGCTCGCCGAGCACCTCGGTCTGCCACCCAGCCGCGTGACCATCACAAGGGGCCACGGCGCCCGCGTGAAGACCGTGGTCGTCGACGATTAGACCGTTTCTGAAGGCACCCTCTGCCCGGCATTCGTGAACCCGGCCCGGCGTCGGGCGACCGTCACGACCCCCGCGATGATGAGGCCCTGGCCCAGGCAGTAGGTGAGCATGATGAGCAGGTCGACACCGTCGAACGAGAAGCCGGGCAGGAAGCGGTCGAGGCCGAGCAGCGTGTCGCTGACGAGGAAGACTGCGGCGCCCACGGCGATGAGCCTCGTGGTACCGAGCGCGGTCGCGGCGGCCCCGCCGAGCACGAGGCCGTAGAGCACGACGGGCACGAGCAACCCGCCGAGGCTCGGCATGAGGAGGGCCACGAGCGCGACCCACCAGACGACGGCGAGCAGGATGCCCCACCACGGCACCCGCCGCGTGCGCAGCGGCCCGAGGTAGAGCGTGATGTAGGCGAGGTGCGCGAGCCCGAACGCGCCCATGCCGAGGAGGAACCCGATGTCGCCGGGGTTCTGCAGCAGCACGTCGCCGAGCCACGAGAAGACGAGCGCGAGCCCGCCCCACAGCAGCAGGGGCGAGCGCCGCACGGGCAGGCCGAGCACGAGCCCGATGAGCAGCGCGGGCATGAGCAGAGGCTTCGTCGCCGCGACGAGGCCGGGCGGCCCCGCCGCGATCGCCACGAGATGCACGATCGCCACGACGAGGTAGGGGGTGAACGCGGGCAGCGGGCGGAAGGTGGGGCGCACGCGCTCAGGCTACGCGGCCGCGGGGCAGGACGTTCGTCCTGACCTGGGCGGCACAACTCGCGTGCGCGCGCCGCGACCGGCAGACTCGCGGCATGAGCTCCGCGCCCCTCGCTTACTCCGTGTCGGCCCGCGCCGATGCCCATGGCGCGCTTCTGCGCGCGGCGGGCGACGACCTCGCCCTCGAGACCCGGTGGCAGCCGGATGCCCCCTCGACGCACCCCGGCCCCGCCGAGCTTCTCGCCGGGGCCTTCGCCGCCTGCCTGCTCAAGAACGTCGCGCGCTCGAGCGCGATGCTGCCCTTCGCCTACGAGAGCGCGCGGGTCGAGGTGACGATGCACCGGCAGGATGCTCCCCCGCGGTTCACCGCCCTCGCGTACACCCTGCACCTCGTGACGGCCGAACCCGCGCACCGCGTCGAGCTGCTGCACCGCAACCTGCAGAAGTTCGGAACGGTGTACACCACCCTCGCCGCCGTGTGCGAGGTCACGGGCACCGTCACGACGAGCGCGCCCGCCGGCTGATCACTCGGCCGTGACGACGACCTTGCCGCGCAGATGGCCGGCTTCGAGAAACTCGAAGGCCGCGCGCACCTCGCTGAGCGGGTACGTCGCGGCGATCGGCGCGTCGAGCGTGGCGTCGGCGACGAGCGCGGCGAGGGCATCCAGTGTCGGAGGGTGCACGGCCCCGCGCCCGACGTTGCGCACCCCGTAGACGCTCGCATCGGTCGCGATCGTGTTGATGCGCTCGGGCGGCACACCGAGCGCGAGGGCCGCCTCGATCGTCTCGGGGCCGAACTGGTCGAAGACGGCCGTGATGCCGTCGGGTGCGGTTTCCGCGAGGCGCTCGCGGAGGCCCTCGCCGTAGAGCACCGGCTCGATGCCGCGCGACCGGAGCCACTCGTGATTCGCCGCCCCGGCGGTGCCGATCACGCGGATGCCGCGCGCGACCGCGAGCTGGCCGAGGATGCCGCCGACCCCGCCCGCGGCCGCGCTCACGACGATGACGTCGCCCGCGTGCAGGTTCTGCGACTCGAGGGCGTCCCACGCCGTCTGGCCCGCGAGGGCGAGACCGGCCGCGACCTCGAGCGGCACGCCCTCGGGCACACGCGCGACGACGCTCGCGGGGGCCAGCACCGCATCGGCGAACGCGCCCTGCGGGATCGAGCCGAACACGGCATCCCCCACGGCGAAATCGTCGACGCCCGGCCCGACGGCCTCGACGACACCCGAGAACTCGCGGCCCACCGCGACCGGCAGTGCCATCTGGATGCGGGAGCGCCCGGCCCGGATCTTCGCGTCGACCGGGTTCAGCCCGCCCGCGGCGAACCGTACGCGCACCTCGCCCTCGCCCGGCGCCGCGATCTCGACGTGCTCGAGCTGCAGCACGTCGGGGCCCCCGATCTCGTGGTAGCGGACAGCACGGGAGGGGATCGACGACGCGGTCATACCGCCAGCCTACGAGGCCGAGCGGCGCGGGTTCAGCATCGCGTGAGGGTCGCGACGGCCGTCGACAACGATCCCGTGCCGCCGAGCAGGTAGAGCCGGTCGACCTCGATGTCGCGGAAGTGCGCGATGACGGCGTCGGGGATGCAGCCCGGGGGCACCGTGTAGAGCGGCGCGAATGCCGTGCCGGCGAGCGCTGCGCCCGCGAGGGCATCGGCGAACCCGGTGCCGGTCGCGAGGTAGGCGTCGAAGGTCGTCATGAAGATCTCTTCATTGATGGCGACCGAGGTGGCGTACCGGTCGGCGCCGCCCAGGCGGACCACATCGGTCACGCCGGGAATGGTCGCGAGGTCGGCGGCGATACCGGCCGAGACGACGCCCGTGCCGCCGGCGATGTAGACCCCACTGAGATTGATGCCGTCGATGAGCGTCTTCGTCGCGGCCCCGGCCGAGCTTGCAGCACCGTCGACGAGGATGACGGGACCGAACACCTTCGCCGCCGCGGCGCTCGCCGCGAGAGCGTCGGGGAAGTTGCGGCCCGTCGCCACGAAGCCCAGGGACGCGCTGTCGAAGGCGTCGTCGACGACGAGGCGCGAGGTCGCGTACCGATCGGCGCCGCCGATACGCACGACGTTGCCCGGAGTGTCGATGAGGCCCTGCAGGGCCGTGAACACGCTGTTCGAGAGCGCCCCCGTGCCACCCACCACGATGATGCGATCGGGGTCGAGCCGGGTGATCTCGGCGGCCACATTCGAGGGCAGTGCGCCGGTGGGGCTCAGCAGCAGCGGCCCGCCGCGCTTCGCGGCCGCGGGGGCTGCGGAGAGGGCATCCGGGTAGTCGGCGCCGTTCGCGACGTAGACGTAGGTGTCGGCGGCGCCGTTGAAGCTCGCGAAGGTGCTCGAGACCGCCACGGCCGTCGCATAGCGATCGGCTCCGGCGAGCCGGGAGGTCGGGATCGGGCCCGCCTCGGTCATGTGGGCCGACACGGTGGCAGAACCACCGGCGGCGACGGTCACGAAGTCTTGCAGGTCGGCGTTGAGAACCTGATCGTGGTAGTGGGTGCGGTAGTTCGTCGCGGAGGGTAGGAGGTCGGAGTAGCGCAGGGTCCAGTCGCCCGGTGGCACGTTCGCGAACTCCCACGACCCGTCGGCCATGACCGTCGGCACCTGGGTGAAGAACTGCTGCACGCCGCCCTGGAAGAGGTTCGCGATGACCGCCGGGCTCGCCGGCACCCCCGCCTCGCCCGTGATCGTGCCCGAGATCGTGACCCCAGGATCCATCACGACGTCGATCGTCTCGGGCACCGCATCGGTGATCGCCACCGGGGTCACGGTGTTCTGAGCGTAGGTGCCGTCGTGGAACTGGCTCGCATGCTGCGGCGTCACCGCGGTGCCGGTGAACTCGAGCACGTACTCCGCATAGGCGAGACCCATGAAGGAGTAGTCGCCGGAGCTGTCGGTCGTCGTCGCCGCGACGAAGTCGAGCGCGCTGCCCGTGTCGAGGATGAGGGCCACACCGACGCCGGGCAGCGACCCGCCGCCGACCGACGACGTGACACGCCCTTCGATCTGACCGTCGACGGCGAACGCCGGCGCGGCGGGGGCCAGGAGCGTCGCGACGAGCGCGGCGACGGCGAACCCGGCGAGACCGCGGCGGGGGCGAGGAGCGGTGGCTTCGGGTGCCATGACAGTCTCGACTTCCGATAGGAGGTGAGGCCGACTCTAGGCTCCGCGCCTCGCGCGCGTAAAGACCCTTCAGGACCTTCGGCCCTACTCTGCGCCCCCGCGGGCCGCTGAAATGGGGGGGTCGAGAGGAGAGCTGCCATGGTCATGGGATTCGGGGGGATCACCGAGCTGACGCCAGACCAGTGCTGGCAGCTGCTCCGCTCGCACGATCTCGGGCGCATCGCGGCGAGCGCCGCCGGGCTTGTCGACATCTTCCCCATCAACTACGCCGTCGACGCGACCCCCGCCATCTACTTCCGCACGGCACCCGGAACCAAGCTGCTCGAACTGGCCATCAACGACCACGTCGCCTTCGAGATCGACGGCCATGACGAGGCAGAAGCCTGGAGCGTCGTCGTCAAAGGACGCGCCGAGCGCGTCGAGCGGCAGAGCGAGATGGATGCGGCCGAGCTGCTCGGCCTCAATCCGTGGATTCCGACGCTCAAATACCGCTGGGTGCGCATCCGCCCCAGCGAGCTCGCCGGGCGACGATTCGCTCTCGGCCCGGAGCCCTCCCGGCTCTAGGCTGGCACCGACGCGGGCGATACGCGCTCGTGACCATCTCACCCGAAAGCAGGAACCTCCATGGCCGCGACCACTGCAGCCCCCTCCCCCGTCGTGCTCGAGCGCGGCTTCGTCATCGCGTCGGCGATCTCTGCGATCGCCCTCGGCATCGCCGCCCTCGTGTGGCCGGGCGCGACGCTCGTCACCGTCGCTCTGCTGTTCGGCGCCTACCTCGTCGTGAGCGGCATCTTCCGCCTCGTCGTCGCCTTCACGAGCGACAGCCTCAGCACCGGGATCCGGTGGCTCGTCGGCATCATGGGCGTCTTCATCATCGTCGCGGGCATCATCGCGCTCAACAACCTCGCGCAGTCGCTGCTCGTGCTCGCCTTCGTCATCGGCTTCGGCTGGATCTTCAACGGCGTCGCCGCGATCGCGGCAGGGTTCACGGGCCGCACCGCGCTGCCGCGCTGGCTCTCGATCGTGTCGGGGGTCATCTCGATCATCGGTGGCATCGTCGTCTTCACGCTTCCCGGACTCGCGATCGTCACCTTCGTGATCTTCGGCGGCTGGATCCTCATCGCGATCGGCGTCGCGACGCTGTTCTCACTGCCGCCCAAGAAGGCCGCCGAGGTCGCGGCCCCTGCGGAAACCGCCGCGGCCTAGCCAGCTCTTCCCGGCTCAGACGTCGAGGGCCCCGCGCACGATGGAATCTCCGGAGTGCGTGGGGTCGCCGTCGAGCGGCTCGGCGCTGATGTCGACGAGGGAGAACTCGGCGAGGTCGACCGTCGACGGCACGAGGAACTCGCCCGAACGACCCGTGAGCAGGCCGAGACTGATGAGCCCCTCGGCGTCGTCCGTCAGGAGCCACACCTCGCGCACGACTCCCTCGCCGACCTCGGCGTCGAGCGACACCTGCACCACGCGCTCACCGTCGGCGCGCTCGGCGACGGTCGCCTGACCGGTCGCGGCGGGCCAGTCGGGCAGAGCATCCAGCCGCGCCGACGCGATCAGCTGCCCGGCGTCGCGCGGGGCGGCCGCGCCCCACCACAGCACTCCCCCCGCCACGAGGGCGGCGGCGGCCGCCGAGGCGGCGACAGGCACGATGAGGCGGCGGATGCCCGAGCGGCGCGCGCGGGCGGTGTCGAGCGACGCGACGGGAGCGGGCGACACCTGCGTGACCGCGAGCTCGCTCGCTCGTGCAGCCGAGACCGGCGGCTCGAGGTCGGCAGACAGCCCGAGCTCGGCCCGCACCGACTGCCAGATCCGTGCGGGCGGCGCCTGCAGCTCGGCCTCGCCGATCGACGATCGGGCGACCGACACGGTCGAGCGCAGAGCCTCGATCTCGAGGCGGCACGACGCGCACTGCGCGAGGTGGTCGATGACGCGGGGGTCGGTCAGGGGCTCGCCCAGGGCGACCAGTGCCAGCGCGTCGGGGTCAGTGTGCTCCATGACTCACCTCCAGGCGTCCTCTCAATTTGTTCAGACTGCGTCTGATGTGCGACTTCACGGTGCCGACGGGGATGCCGAGGCGTTCGGCGATCTGCAGATGGGTCAGGTCGTCGAAGAAGGCCAGGCGCACGACGGCTCGCGGTAGTGGATCGAGCCGCGCCATCTCGTCGGCGATCAGCAGGCGGTCGGCGAGATCGGTCTCGGGCGCGGGCGCGGTCTCGTCGCCCGTGATCGCCGCGACCTGCTCGGTGATCGACCGTTCGCGGCTGCGGGCCTGGTGCGTGTCGGCGATCGTGTGACGGGTGATGCCGACGAGCCACGCCGAAAGCGAGGCTCGCGCCGGGTCGAAGCGCGCACGGCCCTGCCACGCGGCCACGAAGACCTTCTGCGTGACGTCTTCGGCATCGGTCGCGTCGCCGAGCGAACGCAGCGCGAGGGAGTACACGAGAGACGACCACTGGCCGTAGATCTCGGCGAGTGCGCGCTCGTCGCCTGAGGCGAAGCGGCGAGCCAGCTCGGTGGCGTCGTCGAGTGCGGTCGACACGGCGGTCGCACCTCCTCGATTCGTGAGCAGCGGGATGCTCGGGGCACCCGTCGCGGTCATCGTAGCCGCCGCCGCTGTCACGGCACCCGCTCCGCCGTCACGATGTAGTTGTCTTCGTAGCGCCCGACCCCGGAGGCGTAGCCGGGGTCGTACTCGCCGCCGCACGTCACGAGCACGAGGCGCGGGGCTCCCGTGGTGTCGAAGTACCGCCCCCACGGCACCTCGCCTTTCGCGATGCGCTCGACCGCGACCACCCGGTAGCGGTGCTCGACGCCGTCGGCGTCGGTCACCGCGACCTCTGCGCCGCCCTGCACCGTGCGCAGCTCGGCGAACGGGCCGAGGCCCTCGTCCAGCGAGTCGACGTGAGCCGCGACGACCGTGGCGCCGGCGTCATCGGCCGGGGCGGAAGCGTAGGCGTACCAGCCGGCGCGGAAGGGGCTTCGCGGCAACGACATCTGCCCGCGCGAGTCGAGACCGTGCGGTTCGACCGCCATGTCGATGCCGAGTGACGGCACCGCGAGGCGCACAGGCTCGGCCACCGGCGCGAGATCCTCGACCGAGATCGAGGCGTCTTGCCACTCGACCGAGTTCTTCGATGCAGCGATGCCGGTACTCGACTGGCCGAGCGATCGCTCGCTCGGCGCAGTCGAGCATCCGGCGAGGAGCAGGAGGGCGATCGTGGCGAGCGCCGCGCCCGCCCCCCTGCTTCTCGTGACCATCATCGGTCGGTCAGCGGGTGGCCGAAGCCGAGGCGCGACGGACGACGACGGTGCCAGCGGCGATGAGGCCGAGCAGCAGAGCACCGAGGCCGGCGGCGAGGCCGCCGTTGACGGTGTTCTCCGCCGCGAGACCCGCCGAACCGGCGGGCACGCCGTCGGGGCCGACGCCGAGTCCGGCGATCTCGAACATCACGACGCCGTAGGGCAGGTCGAGACCGGCTCCGAAGGCGTGCACGAAGTAGGCCGTGCCAGCGTCGAAGGTCAGGTCGACCGGGCCGATGGCGGTCGGGCCGTCAGGCGACACCTCGACGGCGATCGGGTAGGTTCCCGCGGGGACATCGACGATGCCCTCCTGGCCCGAGGTGACGCCGGTGAAGAGCTCGCTGGTGCCGGCGAGAACGTCGACGGCGGGCGCTTCAGCCGTGTGACGCACGACGACGCGCGACTCGCCGGCGGCGATCGACGACAGGTCGTTGACGAACGGCGTCAGGGTGAGCGCACCGGCGGCGTTCGGGTGGGCGACCGCCGAGTACGAGGTGTTGGCGGCGAGGGTGACGGGCACCGGCCCGAGCAGCGAGCTCGAGTCGGAGGCGAGCAGGATCTCGACCTGGTAGTCACCGGCCGGAACGTCGACGAGCGGGGCGACGTCCTCAGGAGCGACGTCCTCGAGCGTCACGTCGGCGGCGCCGGTGATGACGATGTCGACCGTCGCGCCGGGGAAGGCGTGGACGACCCACAGGTCGGCGGTGGTGCTGCTGAGGGCGGTCGCCGGAGCGGCGATGCCCACGGTGGCGAGGGCGGCGACGCCCAGGCCCGCGAGAATACGGTTGCGCATGGTTCCTCCTTGGTAGGGCCCCCGAGGGGGCGATCCCCTCTCGGGGCGTCAGGCGGAAGTGCCTTCACTGATCACTTCTGCCGCAGGAGGGGTTTCGGATGCGCTCGAACCTGGCAGTCTGCTGGCAGTGCGCTCTCAGGCCAGCGCGGGGCCGAGGCCGCTGATGGTCACGATGAGGCCGGCGACCCACAGCACGAGGTTCACCCCGCCGGCGGCGAGGCCCGCCACCGCGAGCCCTCGGCCGCGCGTGATGCCGTTCGCCGTCTCGCGGAGGCCGCGCCCGCCAGCGATCGTGCAGACCGTCAGCAGCCCGGCGTTGGCCACGAACACGAGGGCGAGGGTCACGAGCACGGGCGCCCAGGCACCCTGTTGGTCGCCCTCTGCCACGCGCGCGAGGGCCGCCGCGCTCAACTGCGCGGCGATGAGGTTGCCGGTGACCGAGACGAGCAGCGGAGCGGCCCCGGTGATGAGCGCCCACGTCGCCGCCGTGCTGCGGGCGGGAGGGGGCGTCATGCGCCCGCGGGTGGGGATGCGGGCCGGGATCTCGGGCTCGTGCTCGGGTTCTGCCACCGGCGCGGGGACGCGGGCCGCCGGGATGGCGGGCT
Source organism: uncultured Microbacteriaceae bacterium (assembly GCA_964540305.1). Lineage (GTDB taxonomy): Bacteria > Actinomycetota > Actinomycetes > Actinomycetales > Microbacteriaceae > Microcella. Next base: position 79,603 of record CAZILZ010000005.1, read on the forward strand.
CTGGCTCCGCATCCGGCAGGGCGATGCGCGCCGCTACCGGCACGGGAACAGCACGCACCGGAGCCCCGCACTGCGTGCAGTACCGCGCGCCGGGGCGCACGGGCGCCGCGCACACGGAACAGGTCTGCATCGCGCGTCACTCCTCGGGCCTCCGACCGCGGACACGACCACGGCTCGACCTTCGACAGGCTAGCAAGCGCCTCTCGGCGCGGCCTCCCCCCATTGACGGGCAGGCGGGGCGCGGGCGAGCGGGGGCATTGACGCGCGACCGGCTCGGAGCGCACACTGGAGGCAGATCAACTCGCCGCCCAGGTGCGCCGGAGGCATCGCCCCGCCACTGGGCGGCGAGTCTGTCTGCGGCCGTATCCCGTCGGCTACCGTGGGGCCGCTGGGCGTGCCAGCATGGCGCTGTGGACCGCACGATCGACTACTCGCCGTTGTTCGACTCACCGACCCGCGACGAGGTCGCCGACTTCCGGCGCACGACGATGGCCGCTCGCCCCACGGCGCAGTCGGAGCAGATCGTGCGCATCGCCGGGTGGGTGCTCGGCGGCGTCATGGCCGTCGTGCTGGGCATCACCGTGCTGCTCTCTGCGCTGACCTCGCTGATCGCCGCGTCGAGCGGGCAGCTCGACCCCCTCGAGCTGATCGGGGTGCTGCCGCCGCTCGTCATCATCGGGGTCGTCGCCGTGCTCGTCGCACGGGCTCTCGTCGCTCAGCGCGGCGGGTGGGAGAAACGGCTGCGGATGTCGCGCTTCGCCGCGGCCAACGGGCTGCGCTTCGAACCCGTGAGCGACGCACCGTCGTACCCCGGCGCGATCTTCGGCGTCGGCACGTCGCGGCAGGTCACCGACCACTTCCGCACGACCGACGATCGCTACCTCGACTTCGGCAACTACCGCTATGTCACCGGCAGCGGCAAGAACCGCTCGACGCACCACTGGGGGTTTCTCGCGCTGCACCTCGATCGCGCCCTGCCGCACATGCTGCTCGACTCGCGCGCGAACAACGGGCTGCTGGGATCGACCAACCTGCCTGCCGTGTTCTCGCGCGAGCAGGTGCTCTCGCTCGAGGGCGACTTCGACCGGTACTTCACGCTGTACTGCCCGGCCGAGTACGAGCGCGACGCGCTCTACATCTTCACCCCCGACCTCATGGCGCTGCTGATCGACGAGGCGGCACCCTTCGACGTCGAGATCGTCGACCAGTGGATGCTCGTCTACAGCGCCCGCCCCTTCCCGCTCGGCGACGCGGCCACGTACCAGCGCCTGCTCTCCATCGTCTCGACGGTCGGGTCGAAGACCCTCACGCAGACCGACCGCTACGTCGACGAGCGCGTCGGCGAGTTCTCGGCGAACCTCGTCGCGCCGCAGGGGCAGCGGCTGCGCCGCGGGTTCTCGTGGGCGGGGGTCGCCGTGATCGCCGTCTTCCTCGCGGTCTGGCTCGGCGGCATCCTGAGCAGCCTGCTGCGCTGACTCGGCGGTCGGCGCGCGTCCGCGCCGGCGAAGCTATGCGGCCGGTGCGGGCACCGCGCCCCGCAGGGCGTGCCGCGACGCGGCGACGCTGTGCAAGAGCTCGGCCTCGTCGGCCTGCGCGCCGATCGAATCGCGATCGCCGACGATGCGGTGCCGCGCGTAGGCGAGCCGCGTCGCGTCGCGGATGAAGGCCTTCATGAGCGGGCCGGCGCCGCTCGCGCGCGCCCAGCCCATCGCCGCCCGGCGCCCACCCGGGCTCGACAGCATGGCGACCTCGTCGGCGTGGAACCAGCCAACCTGCGCGTACTCGGTCAGCCGTTCGTACGTGACTCTGCGCTCTTGCCGACGCAGCAGCGTGACGAGCCACACCGCGACGAGGAACATCGGCACCTGCACGAGCAGGTAGTAGCCGTAGAAGTCGCTGACGAAGAACAGCACGCCGTTCCAGAACGCGTGCAGCAGCACGGCGGGGATGAGCCCGATGACGAACGCGACGATGCCCCGGAACCAGCCGGGCCGTTGCGCCGCGAATCCGATGGCCGCGCCGATGAACGCCGTGAACATGACGTGCGCGAACGGCGACATGATGCCGCGGATGAAGAAGACCTCGACCGTGCTCGCCGCGCCGCCCGACGCGAGCTCGCTGCCGAAGTAGAGGATGTTCTCGGTGAAGGCGAACCCGCCCGCCACCCAGGCGCTGTAGACGATGCCGTCGACGGGGCCGTCGAAGTGCCGGCGCACGGCGAAGAACAGCAGCAGCACGCCGAGGCCCTTGCCGACCTCCTCGACGATGGGAGCCTGGATGGCCGCGCCGAAGAACTCGGCCCCGAACTCGCCGAGCCCCGCCCCCGCGATGACGTTCTGAATCTCGGCATCGACGATGAGCGCGATGAGCACACTGACCCCGGCCCCCCACAGAAACGCGAACACGAGGGCGCCACGGGGTTCGGGCTCCCACCGATCGATCCATCGGATGCCCCAGAACACGATCGTCAGCGGCACGAGCGCCATGATGCCGCCGATGACGACGCCCGCGGGGCCGAGCCCGACGAACAGGTAGGCCAGCACGAACAGCAGCACGAGGGCCAGCACGATGAAGCCGATGACGGCGGCGACCACGAGACCCGCGTTCGAGCGTCGCGCGGGCGAGACGATGCCCGGCTGCACCGCCTGCTGGGCCTCGAGCGCGACATCCTGCGGCGCGGCGGCGGGAGCGGGTACGGCGGCGAGCCCCGTACCGGTCGAGGTGTAGTCAGGGGTCGAGTGCTGGCCTTCGGGGGCAGACGGCGCGGTCATGAGGGCAACTGTAGTGGCGGGCACGGCCTCGCGGGCAGGGGGCGGCGGTGTCCGATTCCCGCTGGTGCGGGCATCCTGCACCTGGCACTCTGACAGCATGCCCGCTCTCGACCACGACCGCTGCTACCGCGCCCTCACCGCGCGCGATGCCCGATTCGACGGGCAGTTCATCGCGGGCGTGCACAGCACGGGCATCTACTGCCGACCGAGCTGCCCGGCGGCGACACCGCGCCCGCACAACGTGAGGTTCTACCCGACCGCCGCGGCCGCCCACGAGGCCGGGCTCCGGGCCTGCAAGCGCTGCCAACCGGATGCCGTGCCCGGCAACCCCGACTGGAACCTGCGCGACGACCTCGCGGGGCGCGCGATGCGGCTCATCCTCGACGGCGTGGTCGAGCGCGGCGGCGTGCCCGCGCTCGCGAACCGGCTCGGGTACAGCACCCGTCAGCTGTCGCGCGTGCTGACGACCGAGCTCGGGGCCGGGCCGCTCGCGCTCGCACGCGCCCACCGGGCCGAGACGGCGCGCGCCCTGCTCGCGGGCACCGATCTGCCCGCGTCGCAGGTCGCCTTCGCGGCCGGGTTCGCGAGCATCCGCCAGTACAACGACACCGTGCGCGAGGTGTACGGCCTCGCACCGCTCGCGCTGCGGGGCCTCGCCCGGTCGGGGAAGCACGGCGTGCGGGCCGCGGGGGCGGCGGAGGCCGGCGCCACGGTCACCCTGCGGCTCGCGGCGCGCGAGCCCTTCGATGGCGCCGGGGTGCTGCAGTACATCGCCGACCACGCCGTCACCGGTGTCGAACGGATGCTGACCGACGAGCACGGCCGCACCATCGGCACCGAGCGCTGGATCACGCTGCCGCACGGCCCCGCGCTCGCCCGGGTCGTGCTCGACGCCGAGCGGCCGGGAGTGCGGGTGTCGGCGACGCTCGCCGCCCTCGCCGACGTCGCGCCGCTCACGGCGCGCATCCGCCGCTGGTTCGACCTCGATGCCGATGCCGCGGCGATCGACGCGGCACTCGGCAGCGATCCGCTGCTCGGGCCGCTCGTGGCGCGCGTGCCCGGCATCCGCATCCCCGGCGCCCTCGACCCCGGTGAGACCCTGCTGCGCACGATCGTCGGCCAGCAGATCTCGCTGCCGGCCGCGCGCACCGTGCTCGGCCGGCTCGCCGCCGACCTGGGCGGGCCGGTCGACGACGGTGCGTTGAGGCGGTTCCCCTCCCCCGCCCTCATCGCCGAGCACGGCACCGCCGTGCTGCGCGGGCCCGCGCGTCGCATGCGCACCGTGGTCGAGACGGCCGAGGCTCTCGCGTCGGGCGCCCTCGTGCTCGACGTCGGGCTCACGACGCGCGAGCTGCGCGAGCGCCTGCTGCGGATGCCCGGCATCGGCCCGTGGACGGCCGACTACGTCGCCCTGCGCGTGCTGGGGTCGCCCGACCTGCTGCTCGACACCGACCTCGTGCTGCTGCGCTCGCTGCGGGCTCGCGGGGCCGCCGCCACGCCGGGCGAGGCGGCGGCGCTCGGCGAGCGCTGGGCGCCGTGGCGCTCGTACGCCACTCTGCACCTCTGGCGTGCGGCGCCGCCCGCGCAGCGCGGCGGCCCCGCGACCTGAGGGCTCAGTTCTCGGGCGCCACCATGGGCAGCGGGATCGCACCCGTCGCCGGCACGACGCCGCTCAGCCGCTCGGGCGAGAGCACCTTGCCGATCTCCTCCGCGGTCATGAGCCCGCGCTCGATGACGAGCTGGCGGATCGACACCTTCGAGGCGAGCGCCTCGTAGGCGAGTGCCGCCGACTCCTGATAGCCGATGTAGGGCGTGAGCGCCGTGACGACGCCGACGCTCGCTTCGACCATCTCGTGCAGGCGCTCCTCGTTGGCGGTGATGCCGTCGATGCAGTTGAGACGCAGCGTGCGGCAGGCGTTCGACATCCACGCGAGCGACTGCATGATGCTCGTCGCGATGACGGGCTCGAAGGCGTTGAGCTGCAGCTGCCCGCCCTCGACCGCGGCGGTGACCGTGGCATCCGCCCCGATGATCGAGAACGCGACCTGGTTGACGACCTCGGGGATCACGGGGTTGACCTTGCCCGGCATGATCGAGCTGCCCGCCTGGCGAGGCGGCAGGTTGATCTCGCCGAAACCGGCCTGCGGGCCGCTCGAGAGCAGGCGCAGGTCGTTGCAGATCTTCGAGAGCTTGACGGCGGCGCGCTTGAGCGTGCCCGAGACGGTCATGAAGATGCCCGTGTCGCTCGTGGCCTCGATCAGGTCGGGCGAGGTGACCATGGTGTAGCCCGAGATCTCGCTCAAGTGGCGCCGCACGGCTTCGGCGTAGCGCGGATCGGCGGTGATGCCGGTGCCGATCGCCGTCGCCCCCATGTTGATCTCGTTGAGCCACGGGATGATCTCGCTCAGGCGCTCCTGATCTTCACCCAGCGTCGTCGCGAAGCCGCGGAACTCCTGGCCGAGCGTCATCGGCACGGCGTCTTGCATCTGCGTGCGGCCGATCTTCAAGATCTGCGCGAACTCGTGCCCCTTCGCCGCGAACGAGTCGATGAGCAGACGGTGCTCATCGAGCAGGCTCTTGAGGCTGAACACCATCGCGAGCTTGATCGCCGTCGGGTACACGTCGTTCGTCGACTGGCTGCGGTTGACGTGGTCGATCGGGTGGAAGTTCGCGTAGTCGCCCTTCTCGTGACCCATGATCTCGAGGCAGCGGTTGGCGATGATCTCGTTGGCGCACATGTTCGTGCTCGTGCCCGCACCGCCCTGCAGCACGCCGAGCACGAACTGGTCGTGCAGCTCGCCGTCGATGATCTCTTGGCAGACCTGGTCGATGAGGTCGGCGCGCACCGCGCGCAGAACCCCGATCTCTTTGTTGGCACGAGCCGCGGCCTGCTTGACCATCGCGAGGGCGATGACGAGGTTGGGGTGGTTCGAGAGGGCTCGACGCGTGATCGGAAAATTCTCGAGCGCGCGAGCGGTGTGGATGCCCCAGTAGGCGTCGGCGGGAATGGGCATCTCGCCGAGCGAGTCGCGCTCTTGGCGCATCGCGCGGGATGACTCCGCGTTCTCGTCGAGGCCGGGGCGGTAGATCGGGATCCCGTCATCACTCGTGGTGAAACTGGGGGCAGGGCCGGTGGTGCGCACCATGGTCAGATGCCTCTTCCTTGAGGGTCGTAACAACGTTGCGGTGGCGAGCACAGCCTATCGGGCCCCGCGCAGGTGCAGGCGCGCCGTGACGAGCCGGTCGGGCACGGGCGTGTGCGAGATGACGAGCACGGCGCGGTCGGGGCTCGCCGCGGCTCCGAGCAGCTGCTCGAGCAGGCTCTCCGCCCGGCCGGGGTCGACGTTCGCCGTGGGCTCGTCGAGCACGAGCACGGGCGCGTCGGTGAGCAGGGCGCGCGCGAGGGCGATGCGCTGGGCCTCGCCGCCGCTCACGAGGCGGCCGCGCTCGCCGACGGGCGCATCCAGACCGCCGCGTTCGCGGCACCACTCGCCGAGCCCGACGCGCTCGAGCACGGCGAGCAGATCGGCGTCGGTCGCCGTGTCGCGCGCGAACAGCAGATTCTGGCGGATGCTCTCGTCGAAGAGATGCGGGCTCTGCTCGCACAGCACGATGTGGCGACGCACCTCGTCGGGGTGCAGGTCGTGCACATCGACCCCGCCGAGCGTGAGGTCGCCCTCGTGGTCGAGAAAGCGCACGAGGACGTGCGCAAGCGTCGTCTTGCCTGCGCCGCTCGAGCCCTCGACGACGAGGCGGTCACCGGGGGCGAGATCGAGGTCGACGGAGGAGATCGCGGCATCGACGGCGCCCGGCCAGCGCGCGCTCACGCCCCGCAGCCGCACCGCGAGCGGTCCGCTCGGCAGCGTCGCCGGGGCTGCGGGGGGTACGGGCAGCGCGGTCGGCACGGCGTCGGGGATCACCCGCGAGAGGCGATCGGCGCTCGCCCGCACCCGCCACCACGCCGAGAGGGCGCCCGGCAGGGCCGCCACGACCTCGAGCACGGCGAGCGGCACGAGTACGAGCATGACGAGTTGCGGGCCCGTGACCACCCCCGCGACGAGCGCCGTCTCGGTGACGAGCAGCGTCGCGAGCAGCGTGAGTCCGCCGCCGAGCGTGACGAGCGCCGCGACGCTGCCGGCCGCGGCCGACTGCCGCGACTGCGCGCGCCGCAGCTGCGCATCGAGCTCGATGACGCGCGCGCGGTGCACCTCGTCGGCGCCGAACGCGCGCAGGGTCTCCCACAGCGTCAGGTACTCGAGCACCGCGTCGGCGAGGGCGGCCCGCAGGGGCGCGATGCGGAGGTCGGCATCGCGGCTGAGCCCCTGCAGCACGGCCACCGCGGCCGCGCTCGTGGCGAGCAGCCCACCGAGCAGCACGCCGGCGGCGGCGGGAGAGACCCAGGAGACGCCCACGACACTGAGCCCGGCGACCGTCAGCGCCGTGACGAGGGGCTGCAGCACGCGCAGCGGCAGGTCTTGCAGGGCATCCACGTCGCGCACGAGCGCCGTCAGCAGGTCGCCGCGCCGCACGCCCCTCAGCCCGTCGGGCGCGACCGGCAGCAGTCGTCTGACGATGCTCACGCGCAGCGTGCTGAGCGCGCGGAACGCCGCGTCGTGCGCCACGAGGCGCTCGAGGTAGCGGAACACGGCGCGACCGAGGGCGAACGCGCGCACCCCCACGATCGCGAAGCCGAGGAACAGGATCGGGGGCTGCTCTGCCGATCGGGCGATGAGCCACGCGCTCGTCGCGAGCAGCGCCACCGCCGAGCCGCTCGCGAGCACTCCGAGGGCGAGCGCGGGCGCGAACGCCCGCAGCGGGGGCAGGGCTGCGCGCAGCACCGCGCGGCGGGCGGCGCGATCAGCGGCGAGCGGCGACGCGGTCATCGGGTACCCGCCGCGCTCGACGCTGCCACCGGGCGCGGCTCGGGGGCGAGCGCGACCTCGAGCAGCGCATCTGCCGCGGCCATGACGGCGCGGCGGTGCGTGACGACGATCACGAGGCGGCCGTCGTCGGCCAGCGAACGCAGACCCGCGATGACACGCTGCTCGCTCGCCGCGTCGAGCGCCGAGGTCGGCTCGTCGACCAGCACGACCCGGCAGTCGCGATCGGTGGCCCGGTAATGGGCCCGGGCGAGGGCGACGCGCTGCGCCTGGCCGCCCGAGAGCCCGTCGCCCGCGGCGCCCAGCACCGTGCCGCGCGCGATGTCGTCGGCACCCGCCCAGCGCAGCGAGGCCGTCACGCGCTCGGGATCGATCCTGCGCGCGCCGAGCGCGACGACCTCATCGATCGGGCCGCCCGTCAGCTCGGGCCGCTGCCCGGCCCAGGCCAGTCGCGCGATGCGCGCGGCCGCGGGCACCGGCGATCCGTCGAGCTCGATGACGCCCTCGTGCTCGACGAGGCCGAGCAGGGCGCCGAGCAGCGAGCTCTTGCCCGCGCCGCTCGGGCCGGTGACGGCGAGCAGCGTGCCGGGCATCCACGCCGCGGTCAGCCGGTCGATGACGATGCGGTCGCCGCGCCGCACCGTGAGGTCGCGCACCGCGAGCGCGGGCAGCGGGTGCGTCGCGCGACCCTGTGCAGAACCCGTCGATCGGTCGCGAGGTGCGTCGACCCCGTCGTCCGTGGGCCATCCGCGGCCGATCGATGGCGACTGTGCACCGGGCAGCCCGGTGGTCGGAGCAGTTCCGGGCGATTCGCCGGCCTCGATCAGCGCGAGCACATCGTCGGCGGCCGCGATGCCCTCGCTCGCGGCGTGGAACTGGGCGCCGACCTGCCGGAGCGGCAGGTACGCCTCGGGCACGAGCACGAGCACGAAGAGCCCAAGCGCGAGGGCGAGCTCGCCGTCGATGAGGCGGATGCCGATCGACACGGCGACGAGGGCGACCGAGAGGCTCGCCGCGAGCTCGAGGGCGAAGCCCGAGAGGAACGACAGCCGCAGCACGCGCATCGTGCGCCGCCGGTACTCGTCGGTGATGGCCGCGATGCGATCGGCCTGCCGGTGCTGCCGGCCGAAGACCATGAGGGTCGACAAGCCCTGCACGACCTCGAGGAACCCCTGCGCGAGCGAGCCCAGCTGCTGCCACTGATCGCGCTGCAGCGCTCGGGTCGACAGACCGATGAGCACCATGAACACGGGGATGATCGGCAGCGTGACGATGACCGTGATGCCCGTCGCGAGGTCGGCGAGCAGGAGCACGCCGACGATGATCGGCGTGGCCACCGCCGTGAGGATCAGCTGCGGCAGGTAACGCCCGATGTAGCCGTCGAGGGCGTCGAGCCCCTGCCCGAGCAGCATGGCGACGCGGGCGCTCGACGACGCGCCGAGCAGGCGCGAGCCACCGGCATCGACGGCCGCCACGGCCCGCGCGCGCAGCTGGCTCTTGACCCGCGCGGCGCCCTGCACGGCGAGGGCATCCAGCAGTGCCTGCGTGAGGGCGCGCGCCAGGATGCTGACGGCCGTCGCGATGATCGGCGCACCGAGCTGCGCCACCGGCACGCCGTCGACCACCCCCGCGATCGACTGGGCGCCGAACCAGCAGAACGCGACGATGCTCGCGGTGTGAGCGACCGCGACGACCGCACCGGCCGCCAGCAGGACGCGGGCGGCCGACGCGGTGCGCAGCAGTCGGGGGTCGAGGGGCTTCAGTGTGCGGCCACCGGGATCGACTCGCGCGTGATGCGCCGACGGAAGACCCAGTAGGTGAAGGCCTGATAGGCGAGCACGAGAGGCATCATCACGACGGCGACCCAGGTCATGACCTGCAGCGTGTAGTCCGAGCTCGACGCGTTCTCGATCGTGAGGCTGAAGGCCGGGTCGGTGGTCGACGGCATCACGTTGGGGTACAGCGCCGCGAGGATCGTGCCCACGGCGAACACCACGGTCGCCGCGGTGAGCCCGAACGCCCAGCCGTCGCGACGGGCGCGGTTGGCGACCCACGAGCCGATGAGCGCCACGGCGGCCGCCGCGGCGAGCCCGACGATGACGGCGAGGTGCGCGGCATCGAGGTGCTGCAGGATCGTCCAGACGAGGAAGGCCGCGGCGACGACGATCGTCACGAGACCGGCCCGCACCGCCAGCGCGTGCGCCCGCTCCTTCAGATCACCGTCGGTCTTGAGCGCCACGAACTGCACGCCGTGCGTGAAGAACAGCATCAGGGTGGTGAGACCGCCGAGCAGGCCGTACGGGTTGAGCAGGTCGAAGAGCGTGCCCGTGTAGGTACCGGTCTCATCGATCGCGACGCCCTGGATGATGTTCGCGAACGCGACGCCCCAGAGCAGCGCGGGCACTGCCGAGCCGACGATGATCATCCCATCGAACCACGAGGTCCACTTCTCCGAGCGGCCGAGCCGGCGGTACTCGAACGAGACGCCGCGCGCGATGAGCGCCAAGAGGATGAGCAGCAGCGCGAGGTAGAAGCCGTCGAACAGCGTGGCGTACCAGTACGGGAAGGCCGCGAACAGCGAGGCGCCCGCGACGATGAGCCAGGTCTCGTTGAGATCCCAGACAGGGCCGATCGTGTTGATCATGACGCGACGATCGGTGTCGTCTTTGCCGAGGAACGGCAGCGCCATGCCGACGCCGAAGTCGAAGCCGTCGAGCACGAAGTAGCCGATGAAGAACAGTCCGACGATGCCGAACCAGAGGTATGCGAGGTCCATGATGCGTGTCTCTTCCGGGTTCTTAGTAGACGGTCGCGAGCTTGGTGGGGTCGACGTCGGCGCTGCCGTCGCCGTCGGGCCCATCGCTGTATCTCGCCCAATCCTTCGGGCCGTCGATGGCGGCGCGCTTGATGAGCCCGAACTCGACCACCGCGAGCGCTCCGTAGACGAGGGTGAAGGCGATGAGCGAGATGAGCACCTCGAGCCCGGAGACGCCGGGTGAGACGCCGTCCTCCGTGCGCATAAGGCCGAAGACGATCCAGGGCTGCCGGCCCATCTCGGTGAAGATCCAGCCGACGAGGCTCGCGACGAGCGGCACGGGGGCCGACCAGATCGCGATCTTCCACACCCAGTTCTTCTTCGGCAGGCGCCCGCCGCGAGTCAGCCACAGGCCGACCGCCGAGATGAGCGCCGCGAGGGCTCCGAGCCCGATCATCCAGCGGAAGCTCCAGTAGGTGATCCAGATGATGGGCGTGTAGTCGCCAGGGCCGAACTCGATCTCGTACTGGGCCTGCAGGTCGTTGATGCCCTCGACCGTGCCCATGAAGTCGTGGGTCGACAGGAACGAGAGCACATACGGGATGCGGACCGAGTACAGCTCGCTCGCCCCATCGGGCGTGCCCCAGGTGAAGATCGAGAAGGATGCCGCCGTGGTGGTCTCGTAGAGCGCCTCGGCCGCCGCCATCTTCATGGGCTGCGTTGCGACCATCACGAGGCCGAGCTGGTCGCCCGAGAGCGCGACCCCGACGAACGCGACGAGGTTCACGACGAGCCCGAAGCGCAGCGCGGTGCGCATCTCATCGAGGTACTGGTTCTTCGACAGGTGGTAGGCGGCCACGGCGACGACCACGACGGCCGCAAACATCAGCGAGGCGAAGATCGTGTGCGGGAACTGCGCGAGCGCGACGGGGTTGGTGAGCACCGCGCCAATGTCGGTCAGCTCTGCCCGACCGAGCTCGTCGTTGATCTCGAAGCCGACCGGGTTTTGCATGAACGCGTTCGCCGCGAGGATGAAGTAGGCCGACAGCGTCGTCGAGAGCGCGAGCAGCCAGATGACGGCGAGGTGCAGCTTCTGCGGCAGCTTGTCCCAGCCGAAGATCCACAGGCCGATCATGCTCGCCTCGAGGAAGAACGCGAGCAGGCCCTCCATGGCGAGCGGTGCGCCGAAGACGTCGCCCACGAACCGCGAGTAGTCGCTCCAGTTCATACCGAACTGGAACTCCTGCACGATGCCCGTCACGACGCCCATGGCGAAGTTGATGAGGAAGATCTTGCCGAACAGGCGCGTGAGGTGCAGGTACTTCAGCTTCGAGGTGCGCACCCACGCTGTCTGCATGATGGCGACGAGCACGACCATGCCGATCGTGAGGGGCACGAAGAGGAAGTGGTAGAGAGTCGTCAGACCGAACTGCCAGCGTGCGAGGAGAAGAGGATCGAGCCATTCGACCACGAGCGGGTCACCTGCCTTGCAAGAGGGGATGGAGGGGGACGCGGCGACTCTGCCGGTTCGAGCCTAGGAAGCCCGCCCCCGCGGCACAGGGGCCGAAGGTCCCGAATCAGGGGCACCCTCAGTGGCGATCGCTAGGCTCGCCGCGTGAACGAGTTGCTCGACGCGGTCCTCGACCTGGTGCAGGGTGTCGACCCCGTGCTGCGCACCGCGCTCGCGGGGCTCTTCATCATGCTCGAGACGACCATCCTGCTCGGGCTCATCGTGCCGGGCGACACCGTCGTGCTCGTCGCGAGCACCGCGGTCGCCTCCCCCGCCGAGTACTGGGCTCTCACGATCACCGTCATCGTCGGCGCGCTCGTCGGGGCATCGCTGGGGTTCGCGATCGGTCGGTACTTCGGGCCGCGGTTGCGGGCATCCCGGCTCGGACGACGGCTGGGTGAGAAGAACTGGCAGCGCGCCGAGAACTTCCTCGACCACCGCGGCGGCATCGCCGTCTTCGTCTCGCGGTTCGTGCCGGTGCTGCACTCGCTGACGCCGCTCGTCGTCGGCATGAGCACCCTGCGCTACCGCACCTTCATGCTGTGGCTCACGCCAGCCTGCATCGTGTGGGCCTTCGCCTACGTCACCGTCGGCTCGGTCGCCGCCGAGGGCTACCGCAGCATCGCCGAGCAGCTCGACTCTGCCGCCCTGATCTTCGTGGCGGCCATCCTCGGCTTCTGGTTGCTCGTCTTCGGCGTCAAGAAGGTGCTCGACCGCTATGTCGGGCGCTACGCCGATCACCCGGGAGACGGCGACGCCGCGACCCGCGACGACTGAGCGGGAACCGCACGCGGAAGGGGCGGGCGCCGGTCGGCGCCCGCCCCTCACGGCGAGAGGATGCTGCGGCTGGCTAGCCGAGGAACCCGTTCTCGGTCAGCCACTGCGTGGCGATCTCGGCGAAGCCGAGCTGGTCGACCGTGCTCTGCACGTTGAGGGCGACGAGGCCCTCGGGCGTCAAGGCGGCGCTGACCTCGTTGATGATGTCGATCGCCTCCTGCGGCAGATCGGCCGACGCGATCGGCACGACGTTCGAGGCCAGGAAGAGGCCCTCGGGGTCGGCGAGCGTCACGAGGCCGTTCTGGCCGATGCGCGGGTCGGCGCTGTAGACGTTGGCGACGTTCACGATGCCTTCGAGCAGCGACTCGACCGTCGTGTCGCCCGTGGCCTGGAACGCGACCGTGACGCCGTAGACCGATGAGAGGCCGGTGGGACCGTAGGGCCGCTCTTCGAGCTCAGGAGCACCGCCGAGGATGAGGCCCTCGACGCCCGCGAGGTCGGCGATCGACTCGAGGCCGTTGGCCTCGGCGAACTCGGCGGTCACGTTGTAGCTGTCTTGGTCGGTCGCCGACGACTGGTCGAGAACCTGCAGGCCCTCCGGCACAGCATCCTGCAGCTCGGCGAAGACGTCGTCCGACGACGTGGCGGTGGTGTCGGGGTTCCAGAACTGCAGCAGGTTGCCCGTGTACTCGGGGAACAGGTCGACCTCGCCGGCCTCGAGGGCCGGGATGTAGGCGTCGCGCTGACCGATCTGGTAGTTGCGCTCGACGGTGAAGCCGCCCTCTTCGAGGGCCTGCGCGTAGAGCTCGGCGATGATCTCGTTGGAGTAGTACGCCTGCGAGCCGATCACGATCGTCTCGGCGGGCGCATCCACATCCGGCTCGGGCGCCAGCGGGTCGCCCGATGCACACCCTGCCAGGGCCAATGATGCCCCGACCACGGCCGCCGTCATGGCGAACCGGCCCTTGTTCCTTGCTGTGAACATGCGTTCGTCTCTTTTCTTCAGGTGGTGGCGGAAGCTTCCGCCGTCGCACGTCGCCCGGTTGGCGTCGTGCGAACGTCTGTGGCGCGGCCGGCGCGCACGCCGCGCGGCACCGCGTAGCGCTCGAGCACCGCGAAGAGCGCGTCGAGCAGCAGAGCGAGAACGATGATGAGGATCGCGCTGCCGAGCATCTGGTCGAAGCGGCGCAGGGCGATGCCCTGCACGATGTCGTAGCCGAGGCCGCCGAGCCCGATGTACGAGATCAGCACGGTCGTCGCCACGACCTGGAGCACTCCGCTGCGCAGGCCCCCGAAGAGCAGCGGCAGGCCGAGGGGCACCTCGACCTTGCGCACGATCTGCCACTCGGTCATGCCCATCGACCGCGCGGCATCGATGATGCGCCGATCGATCACCTCGAAGCCCGCATAGGCGCCGGCGAGCACGGGCGGGATCGCGAGGAGCATGAGCACGATGACGGCGGCGGGCTCGCGCTGCGTGACGCCCGCGACCATCACGAAGAGGAAGATGAGCCCGAACGAGGGCAGGGCGCGCGCCGCGCCGGTGAGGCCGACGACGAGCTCTTTGCCGCGACCGGTGTGCCCGATCCACCAGCCGAGCGGCACAGCGACGAGCACCGCGACGAGCACCGCCACCGCCGTGTAGGCGAGATGCTCGGCGATGCGCTGCGGGATCGAGCCCGCCCCCTGCCAGTTGAGAGGGTCGAGGATCCACGCGAAGGCGTCGAGGAAGAGGTTCATGGCGCCTGCCCCTGCTGCACGCCACGACCGCGAGCCAGCACGGGGGTCTCGAGCGGCGCCTCGACCTCAGCGGTGCGCCGCGACCCGCGCGTCGCGCGAGTCCATGGCATGAGCACGCGCCCGAGCACCACGAGCAGCCGGTCGAAGAGCAGGGCGACCGCGACGGTCATCACGACCCCCGTGAGCACCGAGGCGAGGATGCCCCGCTGGTACCCGTTCGTGAACAGGTACCCGAGGCTCTGCACGCCGACGACGATGCCGACCGTGAGCAGGCTGACGGTGCTGACCGCGACCACGCGCAGGCCGGCGAGCAGCACGGGCCCGGCGAGCGGGAAGTCGACGGTCCAGAACCGGCTCCACGACGAGAAACCCACGGCGGTGGCCGCTTGACGGATGTCGGGGTCGACGCTCGCGAGAGCATCCGCCACCGATCTCGACATGATCGCGACCGCGTAGATCGTGAGAGCGATGAGAACGTTCGCCTCGCTGAGGAAGCCGATGCCGAGCAGCGGGGGCAGGATCACGAAGAGCGCGAGCGAGGGGATCGTGTACAGCAGCCCGACGAGGGTGAGGATGAGTCCGCGCGTGAGCCGGTAGCGGTACGCGAGCCAGCCGAGCGGGATCGCGATGACGAACCCCAGCACGATGGGCAGGATGCTGAGCCTGATGTGCTCGAGCGTGAGCTCGAGGATCAGCCCGAGGTTGTTGAGCACCCAGGTCACGCCGGACCCGCCTCCACGAGCCGGCCGGCGAGGTTGCCGTCACCGTCGACGAGCACCTGCGCGCCGTCGATGGTCTGGATGCTCAGCGCACGCTTGCCGCGATCGGCACCGATGAAGCTCGCGACGAAGTCGCTCGCGGGGTTCGCGAGGATCTCGGCGGGCGTGCCCTTCTGCGCGATGCGGCCGCCCTTCTCGAGGATGACGACCTGGTCGCCGAGCAGGAAGGCCTCGTCGATGTCGTGCGTGACGAAGACGACGGTCTTGTCGAGCTCGCGCTGCAGGCGCAGCAGCTCTTGCTGCAGGTCGGCGCGCACGATCGGGTCGACGGCGCCGAAGGGCTCGTCCATGAGCAGGATGTTGGGGTCGACCGCGAGGCCGCGGGCGACGCCCACGCGCTGCTGCTGGCCGCCCGAGAGCTGCGCGGGGTACCGCTCGGCCATGTCGCGGTCGAGCCCCACGGTGTCCATGAGCTCGAGCGCGCGATCGTGAGCCTGCTTCTTGGGCACGCCGTTAAGTCGCGGCACGGTCGCGATGTTGTCGATGACCCGGCGGTGCGGCAGCAGGCCCGAATTCTGCATGACGTAGCCGATGCGGCGCCGCAGCTGCACGGGCTCAATGGTCGAGACGTTCTCGCCGTCGATCTCGAGCTCGCCGCTCGTCGCGTCGACCATGCGGTTGATCATGCGCAGCAGCGTGGTCTTGCCCGAGCCGCTCGACCCGACGAGCACGGTGGTCTGCCGGCTCGGCATGACGAGGCTGAAGTCGTCGACCGCGAGAGTGCCGTCGTCGAAACGCTTGGAGATGGAGCGGAACTCGATCACGATGCTCTCTCCTCTGACGCCGTCGGTGCTGAGCGCGCGTTCAGCGCGCGTTCAGTCAAACAGCATTCGGGGCAGAGCGTGTTCCGATGAGCCCGGATTCTGGGCAGTTGTCCAGATGCCGGTAATCAGTGCTGAGCGGTCAGACCCGACCGGCGAGCACGGCACGCACGGCACGTTCGGCCTCGGCCAGCAGCGTCGTGTCGCCCTCGGCGCTGCGGGCGAAGCCGCGGGCCACGAGCGCATCGGCGATCTCGACCGCGGTGCCGACGGCGAGGCGCACCTCAGCGGTGTCGGCCACGCCGTAACCCGCCACGAGCGCGTCCGACACGGCGTCGGCCATCATCGCGTTGGCCGTCGCCTCCGTCTGGGGCGGGAGCAGATCGAGCACGTCGCCCGCGCGCACCGAGCGGTAGCCCGGCTCGGTCCGCGAGAGCTCGGCCATGGCGTCGAGCACGGCGACCACAGCATCCGTCGCCGAGGGGTGGCGACCGGCCGCCAGCTCGGCCGAGACGCGCCCCATGAGGCGTTCGGTGTTGCGCGCAGCGAGGCTCTGCAGCACGGCGATGCGGTCGGGGAAGTACCGGTAGACGGTGCCGATCGACGCGCCGGCGCGTTCGGCGACCATCGCGGTCGTGAGGCGTTCGTACCCGATCTCGTCGATGACCGCGGCGGCAGAATCGAGCAGCGTGGCCAGGCGGGCCGTGCTGCGGGCCTGCACCGGCTCGTTGCGGATAAGAGCGGAGGCACTCAGCATCGGGGTGCTGGACTCAATGATGTTCACGGTGAACCCTTTCGACGCCGCCAGCGTACTCCTCGAGGTGAGGGAATCACGCGTTGCCACGGTGTTAATTCTCACTTCATGTTCGACGAGCGAATGCCCCGCGCGGTGGACCGTTCTGTGCACCATGACTGCACGATGAGGGGTCGCGCCGTGACCCGAAGGTCACTCCGCTGACCCCTGCGTCTGACACACTGGGCAGGTGCCGGCCGAGACTGACGCCCCCGATCCCCGGCCGCGAGCCCCCTGGGCGAGACGGGCTGTCGCCCTCGAAGACCGCTTTCACCGCATGCGCGAGAGGCAGGGCCGACGGCGTGGGCTGAAGCCCGTCGTGATCCCCTACAGCGGGTACGGCGGCAACGGCTGGATCCGCGTGCTGTGCCGTGTGCTGCTCGTTCGGCCCGATTCGTCGACGCGCGCGCCCGCGACGATCCGCGGCTGGCGCAGCTTCGTGAGCATCCCCGTCGCCGACAGTCCCGTGACGATCACGGCTGGCGGGCGCGAGTACCTCGTGCACGCCGACCGCGGCGGCGTCGTCGACGTCGACGTGATCGTCGACCTCGAGCCGGGCCAACGCTCGATCACGCTGCAGGCGGAAGGCTCCGAGCCGGTCACGGCGCGCATCTTCGTGGTCGATCCGGATGCCCGCATCGGCATCGTCAGCGACATCGACGACACGGTCATGGTCACCGCGCTCCCCCGCCCCTTCCTCGCCGCCTGGAACACGTTTGTGCTCGACGAGCACGCGCGCCGCCCGGTGCCGGGCATGGCCGTGCTGCTCGAGCGCCTCACGCGCGAGCACGCCGGATCTCCCGTCGTCTACCTGTCAACCGGCGCCTGGAACGTCGCCCCGACTCTCGACCGGTTCATGAGCAGGCACCTCTACCCCGCGGGCACCATGCTGCTCACCGACTGGGGGCCGACGCACGACCGGCTCTTCCGCAGCGGCCAAGAGCACAAGCGCGAGAGCCTCGCCCGGCTCGCCCGCGAGTTCCCGGCCATCCGCTGGGTGCTGATCGGCGACGACGGCCAGCACGACGAGTCGCTCTACCGCGAGTTCTCGGCCGAGCACCCCGACAACGTGGCCGCGGTCGCGATCCGCCAGCTCTCGACGCCCGAGGCGGTCCTCGCCGGAGGCCGGAGCCACCTCGACGACGACGGACAGCCGGCGAGCGGGATCCCCTGGGTGTGGGCGCCCGATGGCGCGGGTCTCGCCGAGCAGCTCTCCGAAGTGGGACTCCTGAGCGATCCCGACGACGAGGCCTAGCGCCCTCCTGTTAGAACATCTGTTCGATAGACTCGCGTCGATCGTCCGGACGGAGGGGCAGGAGGTGCGGCATGGCCCGACGGCTGTCGCGGCGCGCCGGGCCGGAGCATCCTGTGCTGTTCCTCGATGGCGACGACATCCCCGAACCGGTGCGTCCGCCGGTTCCCCGTGCCGCGGCGGCGCTGACCCCCTACCTCGCGGTGCTCGCCGCCGCCGACGCGGTGCCGCTCGACGAGCTGGACGCGCGCAGCGCCGGGCGCACGGTGCTCGTCGGCGGTGAGCGCCGCCCGCCCGAGGTCTCGTACGGCGCAGAGGCCCTGCTCGACGACGGCACGGCCGTCGTGCCCCTCGTGCTCGGCCGGGCGCCCTCACGAGCCCTGCGGGCGGCCCTCGCGACGCGCTACCTGCTGGTGACGGGGGTCGTGCGCGAGGTCGACGGTGTGCTCGCCATCGAGGCGACCGAGGCTGCCGACCTGAAGGCGCTCGCGCGCGACTGGAGCGCACGGCGGTGAGAGTGTTCTCATCTGGGCCGTTCGCGAGAATCCCCCGCCGATAATGGGGGGATGCTCCGCAGCCCGCTCCCCCGCTTCTCGGTGCGGTCGCGCATCCTCGCGGTGATCCTCATCGTGACGGCGCTCGGGATGTCGGTCTCGGGCGTCACCGCGTACCTCGTGCAGCGCGACCGCGTCATCGAGGGCCTCGATACCGAGCTGCTCACGACGGTCGAAGCGGCACGCGGCATCGTGACCGGCACCTCGACGGCCGCAGCGGGTGACGACACGACCGCGCCCGCCGTCGAAGCGGCACCCGCCACCGTCGCCGAAGCGCTCAACAGCATCCTGTCGCGCATCGTGCCCGGCCGGCACGAGAGCAGCGTCGCGATCATCGACGGCGAGGCCCGTCTGACGCCCGGCGTCGACACCGCCTTCGCGCTCGAGGATGATCCCGCCTTCATCGCACGGGCCTGGGAGGAGGCGGCCAGCGGCCAGGTGACGATCGGCACCGCCATCACGACCGTCGGCACGCTGCGCTACGTGAGCGTGCCCGTGCTCATCGAGGGCGACCCGCAGGTGGGCGTCTACGTCACGGCCCTGGATGCTCAGCTCGCCGTCGACGAGGTGGGAGGGGCCTTCCTCACCTACGCGTGGCTGGCGCTGCTCTCGCTCGCCGCGATCGGCATCATCGGCTGGTTCGTCGCCGGGCGCCTGCTCGCACCGTTGCGCACGCTCTCGGAGACCGCCTCCCGCATCACGGCCCTCGACCTGGGCGAGCGCATCCCCGTCAACGGGCGCGACGACGTCTCCGCGCTCACCGAGACCGTCAACGCCATGCTCGACCGCATCGACGATGCGCTCACGAGCCAGCGCCAGCTGCTCGACGACGTGCGGCACGAGCTCAAGACGCCGATCACGATCGTGCGCGGCCAGCTCGAGCTGCTCGATGAGACCAAGCCCGACGACGTCCGGGCCGTGCGCGAGATCGCCATCGACGAGCTCGACCGCATGGCCGAGCTCGTCACCGACATCGACGCCCTCGCCCGGGTCGAACGCCAGTCGGTGCTCACCGAACCCACCGATGTCGCCGACCTCACGGCGCTCGTCTTCAGCAAGATGCAGGCGATCCCGGGCCACGAGTGGGTGCTCGACGAGACGGCCGACGTCGTCGCGCCGCTCTCGCCCTCTCGACTCACGCAGGCCTGGCTGCAGCTCGCCGACAACGCGGCGAAGTACTCGCCCGAGGGTTCGATCATTCGCATCGGCAGCACGGCGTACGCCGGCACCGTCGAGTTCTGGGTGGCCGATGCCGGCCCGGGTATTCCCGCTGGCACCGAGAAGCGCATCTTCGAGCGCTTCGGACGCGCCGACACCGGGCGCGGCATCGCGGGATCAGGGCTGGGTCTGCCCATCGTCGCCGCGATCGCGCGCGCTCACGGTGGCTACGTGAGCCTCGACAGCTCGCCCGACGGTGCCCGCTTCGGCGTCGTCGTGCCGACCATCGACACCGGAGCGGCCCCACCGCCTCCCGCCGCAGGATTCGCCGACGGCTCCCCCGACACCGACAGCCCGAGGAGGGCCGAGTGACCAGCATCCTCATCGTCGAAGACGAGAAGCGCATCTCGTCGTTCATCGAGAAGGGGCTCGCCGCCGCCGGTTACACGCCGACGGTCGTCGCGAACGGCCTCGACGCCCTCGACTACATCGCGACGGGCTCGTTCGACCTCGTGCTGCTCGACGTCGGCCTGCCCGGCATCGACGGCTTCGAGGTGCTCACGCGCCTGCGCGCGAACGGCGAGAGCATGCCCATCATCATGCTCACCGCGCGCACGAGCGTCGACGACACCGTCGCGGGCCTCGACGGGGGTGCCAACGACTACCTGCCGAAGCCTTTCAAGTTCGACGAGCTCGTGGCGCGCATCCGGTTGCGCCTGCGCGAGTCGGGCCAGCAGACCGCCGCCGAATCGGTGCTCCGGCACGGCAGCGTGACGCTCGACCTCAAGACGCGACGAGTGTCGGTGGGCGAGCGCTCGATGGATCTCTCGGCGCGCGAGTTCGCTCTCGCCGAGCAGTTCCTGCGGCATCCCGAGCAGGTGCTCTCGCGCGAGCAGCTGCTCAGTCGCGTGTGGGGGTTCGACTTCGACCCGGGCTCGAACGTCGTCGACGTGTACGTTCGCTACCTGCGCGGCAAGATCGGGGCCGAGCGCATCGAGACCGTGCGCGGCATGGGCTACCGGCTGGTCTAGCCCGGTCGTGCGGCCGAGCGTCAGTCGTCGACGCTGGCCGGGCTCAGCGGCGACTCGACGGAGTCGTCGGCCGTGGCCGCGGGGCGGGGGGCGACCGGCTGCGGCGCGGGGGCCGGCGCCTGCTCGACCACCGGCGACGACCGGGGTTCGGGAGAACTGGTCGGCACCGGGAACGTCACCTCGCCCGAACCGATGCCGCCCGCACCATCGGCGGGAAGCGTCGAGATCGGAGGCACCTCGGCTGTCGACGTCGTGTTGACGAGCGGCATGGCGTTCGCGACACCGATCGCGCTCGAGGCGAGGATGCCGATGCCGAGCGCGGAGGCCGCCGTGACGGCGATCCAGTGCTGTGCTGCGGACATCGGTTCTGCTCTCTGCTCGGAGTTCGGTGCGCGGTCGGCGCCTCGTGCCCTCGATTCTTGCGGAGCCGCATGAGAATCGCGACAGCCCCCGATGAGAGAACTCTCATCGGGGGCTGCGGTGCGGACGACTCCCGAACGATGCCATCCGCAGCGGCGGCGCGCAGGGCGCCGCGACGGGCTAGTCGACGGAGTCGACGCTCGCGGGGCTCGTCACCGAGGCGGGGCTCGCGGGGCTCGCCGGGCTCGGCGGGGTGTCGACCGACACGGGGCTGATCGGCGACGCGGGGCTGATCGGCGAGGCGACGCTGTCGACCGAGACCGGCGACGCGGCGGTGTCGGCCGAAGCCGGCGACGGCGTCGCGGGCGAGGTCGTCGACGCGGGCGAGACGATGCTGTCGCTCGTCACGCTGAAGTCGAGGTCGGCCGTGCCCGTTGCGTCGTCGGTCACCGAGCCGATGCCGGGAACCGAGAGGCCCGTGGCGTTCTCGATGAGCGGCATGGCGTTCGCGACGCTCGCCGCTCCGCCGGCGATGACGCCGAGGCTGAGAGCGGATGCGGCGCCGACGGCGATCCAGTTCTTGGTGTCCATGATGATCCTCCTTCTGCGCAGACCCGGTGGTCCGCGTCGATGGAGCAACTCTCGCCCGCGGGCATGAGATCACCAGGAGGAGGTGGTGAGAGGCCTCTCATCCGCATTCACGACGCGATGCGCGCGTTCGATGAGCTCGGTCGCGCCCGCGGAGCCTGCCGCCGAGCGCGACAGTGCGTGACCGAGCAGCTGGGTCGCCGCGATCGCGTGCGCCCGATCAGCGAAACCGGTCTCGGCGGAACGGAACCAGCGCCGGCGCCATCCGTCGGCGAGCACCGACGAGCGGCGGGCGCGCACGGTCGCGCGGCTGCCGCCGTCGTGCACGACGGTCGCGATGAGGTGCGCGTACAGCGCGGCGGCATCATCGGCAGGGTCGCCCCAGCCGGAGGTGTCGATATCGAGCACGCCCGTGATGCGCGTCGGGGCCGAGGGATCGACGAGAAGTTGCGCGAGGTGCAGGTCGCCGTGCACCGTGAGCGAGGGCGGCGGCGCGCCCCCGGCCTGGAACCGCTGCGAGATCGTGCGCGCGGTGCGCTCGATGAGGCCGTCGAGCGCGGGGAGCTGCTCGATCAGGCGCTCCTCGTACCAGTCGACCCGGCGAACGAGTGAGGCGCGCGCCGACGACACCGAGGGCACGCGAGCGATCGCGGCGCCGAGCGAGTCGATCGCGTCGAGCAGGGCATCCGGGTGGTCGATGCGATCGAGCACGGCGATGAGCTCGGAGCCGTCGAGGGCCTCGAGGGCGACGAGCCCCTCTTCGCTCCAGCCGAGCACCGCGGGAACCGGGACGCCGGCCTCGCGCCACAGGGTGTGCCTGGCTTGCAGCGGTTCGGCCGCCGGAGGGCGCACGACCTTGAGGAAGTAGGCGGTGCTGCCGGTGTCGACGCGCACCACCGCGCGCTTGCCGGGTCGGTAGGCGGCGAGGCTCACCCGCAGAGCATCGACGGGCAGCCCCAGCCGCGCGAGCACGACGCCCGCGGCCTCGGCGTAGACGGCCGTGCGCAGGGCGGGCAGCGCCGGGTCGGCGGGATAGATCCACACATCGACGCGCTCACCCGTGACCGGGTTCTTGAGTGCGAGCACACCCGGCCGGGTGACCTCGGGCGGCGACGTCTCGACGAAGACCGTGTGATCGGCGCTCGCACCGGCGGCATCACGCAGGCTCACGCGGTAGCCGTGAGTGAACCCGTTGCCCGTGGGCTCGACCTGCAGCGCTTGCGCCTCGAGCAGCACCGACTCGAGCGAGGCGGCGACCGCATCGAGCACGTCGCGATGGAGAAGTCGCTCACTCGATGCAGGCACGCACCCATTCTCTCTGCTCGGAGGCTGTGCCGTCGCCGCGTGGCGGCGCGTCGATGAGCGAATCTCGTTCTGCCGGGACTTTCGGCCTAGAGCGTTGTCGCCGCTGTGTCCGTACAATGGAGGACACCCGGCGTACCCGAACGGCGGGATCATCCTCACCCGAAGAGGACAGTGTCGTGATCAAAGACGCCGTGCAGTGCCTTGTGGCCGCAGCGATCAGCACCCTGCTCATCGTCACTGCGGCCCTGGTGCTCGATGACGACCAGCGACGCGCGCACCCCGACCGCGACGACACCCGTGTCGAGCGCGTCGTCGACGTGCAGCTTCCCACGCTCTAGGGGCGGCACCCCCGAACGGGGAGCGAGCAACACTCACGACCCGTTGCCGAACGTCGCGAGTCGGGCGTACGCTGGTCGACGACCGGCACGCCCCCTCGGTCGCTACCCGAAGACGGCCCGTCACCCGCGGTGCCGCGTTTCTCGACTACCCACGGAAACGGTGACGTCATGCTCGCCCTCGCGATCACGGCCGCGACGCTGATGCTCGTCGGCGCTATCGTGATCAGCCTCGAACGGCATCGGCGACTCACGCCGCTGACCGCGGTCATCACCGGACTCGGCACCCTCGCCGTCGTGCTCGGCGCGATCACGGCGACCGTCGCGACGATCGACCCGGCCACGGCCGAGGTCGTGCCGCGCGGGGTGACGATCAACCAGCTGCCCGAGCGTGTCTCGAACGTCGAGCTGCCGACGCTCTAGCGGTCGCGCCCCGTGGGTGTCGCTCACGCCTCCGCTCAGAACACCGGGCGCCGGTCGCCGGTGTCGATGTCGTGCACGGCGAGCGACCGCGGCGAGGCGCCCCAGCACTTGAGCCCGCACTCGACGTACGGGCCCTCGAGATCAGAGGCGTCGCGCCGCAGGGCGAGCACGCGCCGCAGCGACGCATCGATGCTCGCGGCGTCGAGGCGGCCGTCGGTGAGCGCCGCAACCAGAGAGTCGACGAGGCCGCCGAGGTCGATGCCGACGGTCGAGGGTTCGCCCGGCAGCACGAAGAGCACGAGGTCGTTGCCGGCCGCGAGCGCGCGCACGGCGTTCGCTGCGGGATCGGCGTACGCGGCGACGCCCGACCGCTGCAGCATGAGCAGGTCGTCGGTGATGATGACGCCGTCGAACCGCAGCTCGGTGCGGAGGATCTCGATCCAGGTCGGCGAGAGTGACGCGGGCATCGGGCTGATCGCGTCGAACTGCAGGTGGCCCGTCATGACCAGCGGCGCACCCGCATCGATGCCGGCCTGGAACGGCACGGCGTGGGTCGCCCGCCACGCGGCCAGATCGATCCCTGAACGCGGGATGCTCACGTGCGAGTCGTCAGGGCTCGCACCGTGCCCGGGGAAGTGCTTGAGGGTCGAGAGCACCGTGCCGAGCTCGCCCCGCACCGCCGCCGCCACCCGGTCGGCAGCCGCCGCGGGAGTCTCGCCGAGCGTGCGCGGCCCGATGAACGACGAGCGGTCGGGGGTGACGTCGGCCACGATGCCGAAGTTGATGAGCACTCCTGCTTGAGCGACGAGCGCCGAGCGCGCCGCGAACGCCTGCTCGGCCGCAAGGGCATCGAGCCCCCACAGCTCGCGCGCGGCGAGCGCCCGATCGTCGCGCAGTCGGCTGACGATGCCGCCCTCCTGGTCGATCGCCGTGAGCACGGGCAGCCCGGGCTCGCTGCTGAGGCCCGCCGTGAGGGCGGCGACGCTGCTCGCCGGCCCGCCGATGTTGTCGCCCATGAGGATCACGCCGCCGAAGCCGTGCGCGTCGATGACGGCGCGGATCGTCGCCGCATCGGTGCCGGGAACGTGCACGATCACGAGCGCCGCCAGCTTCTCGGCAGGCGACATCGCGGCGATGCGCTGCTGGAGGTAGACCTGGTCGGGATCGAGCGGCGCGGGGGCTCCGACCAGACGGCCGGGCGGCGGGGGTGCGGGTGCGGCCTCGGAGGCGCATCCGGCCAGCAGCATGCCGAGGATCGCGGTGAGCGCGGCGATCGACCGTGCCTTCCGCCCGCGTCGTCGCATGTCCCGATGGTAGCCGTGCGGCCACGGGCGCGGTCGGGCCGCCTAGCATGGGCCCCATGATGCGACGGGTGCGGGCGGCTCTCGGTGCCGCGCACGCCGGGCCCACTGCCGTCGTGACCCTCGTCACGGTGCTGCTCGCCGTCGTGAGCGGCCTCGAACCGTGGCGCGTGGTCGTCGTCGGGCTCATGATGGCGGCGAACCAGCTCTCGATCGGCTGGTCGAACGACGCGCTCGATGCGGCACGCGATGCCGATGCGGCCCGCGACGACAAGCCCGTCGTGCGCGGCGAGGTGAGCCCGCGCACCATCATGGCCCTCGCCGTCGGTGCGGCGCTCACGGCCGTCGCGCTCTCGCTGCTGCTCGGCCCCGCGCTCGCGGTCGCGCACCTCGTCGCCCTCGCCTCGGGCTGGCTGTACAACGCAGGGCTCAAACGCACACTGCTCGCGACGCTCTGCTACATCGTCGGCTTCGGGCTCATCCCCCTTCTCGTGACGCTCGCGCGCGACGAGCCCCGGCCGGCCGCGTGGTGGGCGGTTGCCCTGGGCGGGATGCTCGGCCTCGCCGCCCACTTCGCCAACGTGCTGCCCGATCTCGAGGCCGACCGGCGGCACGGGATCCGCGCGTTACCGCACCGGCTGGGCGCACGCCGCGCGGGAGCGGTGGCGCTCGTCGCTCTCGCGGTCGCGGGCGTGCTCGGAGCCGTCGGGCCGGGTGCCGCGACCCCCGTGACGATCGTCGGGGCCGCGGCCTCCGTCACGCTGCTCGTCGTCGGCCTGGTCGTGCTGGTGCGAGCGCCGGCCTCACGCGCGCTGTTCCGCGTCATCATGCTCGCGGCCGTCGCGGCGGTCGTGACGCTCGCGGGCGCCGCCGGGTCGATCGTCGTCTAGTCCGCCGTCGGCGACTCTGCCGAGGCGGCACCGGGCCTGCCCGGGGTGCGCACCGGGTTTCGGATGCCGATCGCCGAGACGAGCGCCCCGGCGGCCATGAGGCCCGCGCACAGCAGCAGAGCGCTGTCGAGCCACGCGTCGTCGACCGTGGTGCCGATGACCGCGCCGAGGAGGGCGATCGCGACGAGCCCGGCGATGCGGGCGAGCGCGTTGTTGATCGCGGAGGCGATGCCCGAGCGCTCGGGCTCGATCGCACCGAGGATCGCCGACGTGAGCGGCGCGACCGTGATGGCCACTCCGAGCCCGTAGAGCAGCACACCGAGCAGCGCCTGCGACACGAAGTCGAACGGTGTCTCGATGGCGCGTAGCAGCACGAAGCCGAGCGCCGCGAGCGCCGGGCCCGCCGTCATGAACCAGCGCGGCCCGTACCGCCCCGCGAGCGCGCCGAAGCGGGCCGAGAGCGCGATGAGCATGATCGTGAGCGGCAGCATGACGAGACCGGAGAGGGTCGCGCTGAGCCCGGCCACCTGCTGCAGGTAGACCACGATGACGAGGCCCGAGATCGAGAGCGCCGCGTAGATCGCGACCGTGGCGAGGTTGCCGACGGCGAAGTTGCGGTTGCGGAAGAGCGTCAGAGGCATCATCGGATGCCGCGCCGTCGCCTGGCGCACGATGAAGCCGATCAGGCTCACGACGCCGACGGCGAGGGGAATCGTCACGACGGGCGAAGCCCACCCGAAGTTGGCCTGCTCGATGAGGGCGAACACGACGCCGCCGAGCCCCAGCGCCCCGAGCACGGCACCCACCCCGTCGATCGGGGGGCGCACGGCGGCCGGCTCGTTGCGCAGAGCGCGCAGGAGCACGAGCGTCACGGCGATCGGCAGCACGTTGATGACGAACACCCACCGCCAGCTGAGCAGATCGGTGAGCACCCCGCCGAGCAGCGGCCCCACGATGAAGGCCGCCGACGTCCAGGCCGTCCAGAGCCCGATCGCGCGAGCCTGGCTCGATCCGCGGTGGGCGCTCATGATGAGGGCGAGCGAGCTCGGCACGAGCAGCGCGCCCGCGACGCCCTGAGCCGCGCGCGCCGCGATGAGCAGCTCGGCGGTGGGGGCGAGCCCGCAGGCGAGCGAGGTCACGCCGAAGCCGAGCAGCCCGATGCGCAGCACAGCGACGCGGCCGAGGAGGTCGCTGAGCGAGCCCGCCAGCAGGATGAGGGCTCCGAGGGTGATGAGGTACGCATCCACCACCCACTGCTGCACCGGCAGGCCGCCCCCGAGCTCGGCGGTGATCGCCGGCAGGGCGACGGTCACGATCGAGCCGTCGAGGAACGCCACGAAGGCGGCGAGGATCGCGACGGTGAGCACGCGGCGATCGAGCGCGACGACGGTCATGCCGTCAGTCAAGCAGGTTGCGGCCGCCGTTCGTCACCCGGATCTCAAAATACCCCAGGGGGTATATGGTACGCTCGACGCACACCGACCCCGGAGGACCTCATGCGCCGCATCCTGCTCTCGATCGCCCTCGCTCTCAGCCTCGCCCTGAGCGCCACCGCCTGCGCCGGCCCCGCACAGCCCGTCGCCCTCGACCCCGGCACCGTCGTCATCGACGTGCGCACGCCGGCCGAGTTCGCCGGCGGCCACCTCGAGGGTGCCGTCAACATCGACGTGCAGTCGCCCGACTTCGACGCGCTCGTCACCCAGCTCGACCCCGCCGGCAACTACTACGTCTATTGCCGCAGCGGCAACCGCTCGGCGCAGGCCATCGACCGCATGACGGCGCTCGGCTTCACCGACCTCACCAACGGAGGCAGCGTCGAGAGCGCCTCGAGCGCCACGGGGATCCCGGTCGTCACCGGGCCGTGAGGCCTCCCCGGCCTCGTGCCGGTCGGCTGCTCAGGCGCCGGTCGGCACGAGCTTCTCGGCGAGCAGCTCGCGCACGCGCGGGATCACCTGCGTGCCGTAGAGCTCGATCGCCCGCATGAGCTTCTCGTGCTGCAGCGGCCCCGTGCTGTACTTCAGATCGAAGCGCTGGATGCCGAGCGTCGAGACCGTGGCCGCGATCTTGCGGGCGACCGTCTCGGGCGAGCCGACATAGAGCGAGCCGTGCTCGACCTCCTGCTGGAAGTGCGCATAGGTCGTCGGGCCCCAGCCCCGCTCGCGGCCGATGCGGCCGAACATCTGCTCGTAGGCCGGCCACAACTCTTCCATCGCCTGCTCGTCGGTCTCGGCGATGTAGCCGGGCGAGTGCACGCCGACGGGTTGCCAGGGCTGCTCGAGCTGCGTGAGAGCACGGTGGTAGAGCTCGACGAAGGGGGTGAAGCGCTCAGCCGGGCCGCCGATGATCGCGAGCATGAGGGGGAAGCCGTAGTTCGCCGCCCGGACGACCGACTCGGGGCTGCCCCCGACGCCCACCCACGTGCGCAGGTTGCCGCTCTCGGTGGTCGGGTAGACCCTCTGGTTCTGCAGCGGCGCGCGCGTCGAGCCCTGCCACGTGACGGGCTGCTCTGTGTGCACCTCGGCGTAGAGGTTGAGCTTCTCCTCGAAGAGCGTCTGGTAGTCCTGCAGGGCATAGCCGAACAAGGGGAAGGACTCGGTGAACGAGCCGCGCCCCATGATCACGTCGGCACGGCCGTTCGAGATGGCATCGATGGTCGAGAAGCGCTGGAAGACCCGGATGGGGTCGTCTGAGCTCAGCACCGTGACGCCGCTGCCGATGCGGATGCGCTCGGTGCGCGCCGCGATGGCCGTGAGAACGATGTCGGGGGCCGAGACTGCGAAGTCGTCGCGGTGGTGCTCGCCGATGGTGATGGCGTCGACGCCGACCTGATCGGCCAGCACGCCCTCCTCGACGACGTTGCGGATCACCTGACCGTAGGGCAGCGGCTGCCCGTCGGCGCCGACCGTGACGTCGCCGAAGGTGTCGATGCCGAGCTCGAGGTCGTTCGCATCCGCGATGGCCATGGTCTCCCCTATCTATGCGTTCGTATCGAGATGTGCAACACGGGCCGTCAGCGACATATTCCCGCGACGGTGGCGATGCTCACGGCTGCAGGCGCTCGACCCGCCAGCCCGCGTCGCCCTCGCGGTGGAACAGCAACCGGTCGTGCAGGCGCGACGTGCGCCCCTGCCAGAACTCGACCCGATCGGGCACGATGCGGAACCCGCCCCAGCGCTCCGGCCGAGGCACTGCGTGCGAATCCGCGAACCGCGCCTCGGCGTCGTGCACCTTCTGCTCGAGGGCGTCGCGCGAGGCGATCGGCTGCGACTGGTCGCTCGACCAGGCGGCCACCTGCGCGCCCCGCGGACGGCTGGCAAAGTAGTCGTCGGAATCGGCCGCATCGACGGGATGCGCGTGCCCGAAGATCTTCACCTGACGGTGCAGGGTGTACCAGGGGAACACGACCGCGACACCGGAGTTCGCGAGCAGTGCACGGCCCTTGCGCGAGGAGTAGTCGGTGTAGAACGCGAAGCCGCGGTCGTCGACGCCGCGCAGCAGCACCGTGCGGATCGAGGGGGCGCCGTCGGGATCGATCGTGCCGAGCACCATGGCGTTGGGCTCGTAGACGCCGCGCTCGGCCGCCTCGGCGAGCCATGCGGTGAACTGCGCGAACGGGTCGCGGGCGAGGTCGGCCTCTTCCAGCTTCTCGACGCCGTAGTCGGTGTGGGTGCGCAGGGCGCTCTCGAGGCTCGCGTCGGGGTCGGTCATGCCCCCACGTTAGGCGCTGCCGGCCGGGAATCGGCCGAGTCGCCGGTTGCCGCGACCCACACCGCCATGACGCCCGCGAGGATGAGCGCGGTGCCGAGCAGCTGATCGCCGAACTGGGCGAACGCGTCGAGGTTGATGCCGGCGTCGAGATTGCGCGCGAGCGTGCCGAACGCGAGCACGGTCACCCCGAACACGGCGTTGGCGAGGAAGAGCAGCACGCGCGAAGGGCGCGGGTAGGCAGGGCTCTCGTGATGCGTCACATCGGCATCCGTCACGAAGCCCCACACGAAGCCGAAGAGCACGAGAGCGATTCCGCCCGACCCGATCAGCACGCTCAGCGGATCAGCCAACACATCGCGCCAGGCCGCGGCCGCGGAGAGCAGCAGGGCCACCGTGAGCAGCGCGAGGCGGCGCGCGTCGAGAGCACGCCGCGCCGCCAGCACGATAGCGAGCACGATCGAGCCGAGCGCGATGACGGCCGCGATCGCCTCCGACGACCACGAGAGCGGCGTGTCGACGACGAGCGGCAGCACGCTCACGATCGCGATCACCCCGATCGCCGCGAGCAGCTCGGGCAGGCCCCGCGAACCGCGGCGAGCCGCGATGAGCGCGGCGACGAGCAGCCCGACGCCCACGATCGCGCGCACCGCGGTGACGGCGGCCGTGCCGCGCAGCGCCTCGGCGACCACGAAGATGCCGCCCACCGCGGCACCACCGACCCCCCACGAGGTCAGCACCTGCGCGCTCAGCAGCAGCACGACGACCGGCGCGAGGGTGATCGAGAGGGCGGCGGCGACCGGGAAGCCGACGTCGTCGAGTCGCATCATGACGTCGTCGATGCCCGTCGACGACTGCCGTCGGGCTCGCGCGATGCCCCACCAGGCCAGCGCGACGACACCGACGATACCGAGCGAGAGCGGCAGCGTCGCGAGGTCGACGACCGCCCCTGTACCGACCACCGCGCCGACCACGAGCTCGATGATGCGCCACGACGCGACGACGAGGAACGCCACGAGGAGCACGACCGGCAGGGCCGCGGCCCGGTCGTCGCGGCGCACACGGGGGCGGTGCACCGCCGCGACTGCCGCCGTCGAGGCCACGATCGCGAACTCCGCGACGGCGACGCCCGCCGCGAGCGCCGCCGGTACAGCGAGCTGGCCGACCGACGACATCACGAGCGATGCCGTCGTGGGCCCGAAATCGATACCGAACGGCGCGCTCTGCGCCGCGCTGCGGCCGAGCGAGATGACCGACGCTCCTCCGATGATCGCGAGCACTACGGGGAACTCCCACCAGGCGAACCGCGCACGGCGGCGGGCGACGACGAGAACGACGAGGGCGATCGAGGCGGCCACCGAGACGACCTTCCCGGCCGTGAGCGAGACCGTACCGTCGCCCTCCGCCCCCAGGTCGAGCGAGCCGATGAACAGCAACACGAGCGCGCTCATCACCGTGAGCACGACCGTGACCCGCGCTCGCGTGTGCAGGGCCGCCGTCTGCATGAGCGAGAGCGCGAGCAGCACGAGCCAGAAGATCGTCGGCAACAGCAGGCGCGGCAACGAGAGGGTGATGGCGCCGAGACTGACCGACAGCGGCGATGCTGCACGGATCAGCGGGGAGGAGAGGATGAGCAGCACCGCGAGGCAGAAGGCTGCGACGCCGACCACGACGATCGGCCGCAGACCCAGCGGCCACTGCGTGTCGCGCAGCCGACCGTGGCGGATCGGCTCGGTGATGAGCCCCTGCCAGAAGGTTGCGAGCCCCGCGCCGATGCGGGCCATGGTGTTCACCGGAGGCTCCACCGGCGAAGCGCGCCGTCGCTCTCGAGCATCACGACGGCCGGGCCGATCGCGATCGCTGAGCGGCTCGACGAGGTCGCCGACGCCGCAGCGGGCTGCTCGCCCCGCAGCTCGCCGTCCGCCGCCACCCGGAGCTCGATGCGATCACGCAGCACGATCGCCACGAGCGGCGAGCGCGCTTCGCCCACGAGCGCCTCACCGCCCGGCCCCGACCACCGTTGCGTGCCGCCAACGGCATCGAATGCGAGCACCGCCTCGTCAGAGAGCGCCACCACCGTGCCCTCGCTGATGAGCAGACCGCGGGCGAAGCCGCGCAGCGATGCCGCCCAGCGCTCGACACCGTCGTCGAGCTCGAGCGCCGCGACCCCGCCCGAGTCGAGCAGCGCCACGACGAGGCCGCTGCCCGCATCCGCCGCGAGCGTGATGACGATGCCGGGGTCGTGTCGCCAAACCACCTCACCCGTCGAAGCGTCGAGCGCGGAGATACGCTCCCGCTCATCGGCGACGAGCACGACGCCGTCAGCGACGACCGGCTCGGCACGCGCGTCGGCGCCGAGCGACGTCGACCAGCGGGGGGCTCCGGTGCGAGCATCCAGCAGCGTCACGGTGCCGCTGCGGGCCGCCACGACGAGATTGCCCGCAGCGTCGGCGACCGGTCGCGCGAGCACGAGCTCATCGGCGATCCAGCTCCACAACCGACGGCCGGTCGCGTCGTAGGCGACGACCTCGCGACGCGAGGTCGTCGCGACGATGAGGTCGTCGACGACGCCGACCGCCACGACGGTGCCGCCGGGATGCCCGAACCAGTCGAGCACGGCCGCCTCGTCCTCGAGGCGCCACACTTGCACGTCGTCACCACGGTCGTTGATGGCGACGAGCCGCCCGTCGGGCGTCGCGCTCGACAAGCGAGGGTACTGGCCGCCGGCATCGAACGCCCCGAAGAACGGGTCGGAGATCGTGAGCGGCAGGGTGCTCGCCGGGTACAGCTGCATCTCAGAGGTGACCGCCGCCGCCCATCGGGCGATCGGGGCGCCGGGTGCGCTCAGCGCGGAGAGCGCGCCAGGGCGCAGCTCGGCCTGCCCGGTCGGCTGATCGTCGACCGAGCCCGACGACCAGACCGCTCCGCGCCCCGGGCACCACACCGTCGACTCGACGAGCGTCGTCGACAGCCCCTCGTCGACGTTCTCGATGCGCACGGTGCTCTCGACGCCGAGGCAGCCTCCGGTCAGCGGGATCGTGCGGCCCTCGAGGTCGGTGAACGGCCCGATCGCCTCGAGCGCGGCGAACTCGGCCGTGTACGTGAGCACGCCGCCGGGCAGCGCGTCGCCGGCTGAGCTCCATCGGTCGCCGGGCTGCACCTCCGCCGGCAGCAGCACGATCTCGGGCACGAAGACGAAGCCGATGTCGCCGCCCCACGTGGCGACCTGGGCGACCCCGGCCTCCGAGAGCCGGAAGAGGTCGGTGGCGCGCGCACCCTCGTCGGAGACGCGCGAGACGCGCCACCACTGGGCCTGCCGAAGCTCGCTGTCGCCCAGCGAGCCGAGCAGGCCGGCCGCGACCGTCGTGGGCGATGCGAGCACGCCCTCGATACCGATCGATCGGGAGTGCTCGGCGACCGTCTCGGTGCCGTCAGCCGACTGGCTCACGGTGCGCTGACCCTCGGGCGGCACGAAGCGCGCCGACGACCCGCCCGCGGGCCACGGCGTCGACACGTCGACGAGATCGAGCGAGGTGCCGACGAGCACGACGACCAGCGGTGTCACGACCCAGGGCACCCAGGTCGGCGTCCGCGAGCGCACAGCAGCGACCGGGCTCGGGGCGCCGGGCGGGGCGGGCGCCGGCTCGGGGGCGCCGGAGGTCACGAGCGCCAGTGTAGAGCCGCGCCCGGGCTCACTCCATCGAATCGAGGATGCTGACGAGGTCGTCGAGGGTCGTGCGAGGGTTGACGATCGCGAAGCGCGCGTTCGTGCGGCCCGCGTGCGAGCTCGGCACGACGAATGCCCGCTGGTCATCGAGCAGCCGGTTCGACCAGTGCGCGTAGTCGCCCGGGCTCCAGCCGACGCGTTCGAACACGACGACCGAGAGCTGCGGGTCGCGCACGAGCTCGAGGTAGTCGCGCGACGCGATCTCACGACCCGCCGCGTGCGCGAGCTCGATGGATGCCGCGATGGCCTCGCGGTAGACGGCCGCTCCGAAGGTCGCGAGCGAGAACCAGAGCGGCAGGCCGCGAGCACGACGGGTCAGCTGTACCGAGTAGTCGGAGGGGTTCCACTCGGTCGACTCCGTGAGGGCATCCAGGTATTCGGCGTGCTGCGTGTGCGCGAGGCGGGCGATCTCGGGATCGCGGTAGAGCAGGGCGCACGAGTCGAACGGAGTGAAGAGCCACTTGTGGGGGTCGACGATGAGCGAGTCGGCGCGCTCGATGCCGGCGAAGCGCGGCCGGGCGATCTCGGTGAGCGCGGCGGCGAGACCGTACGCGCCATCGATGTGCAACCAGAAGTCGTGCTCGTCCTTGAGCGCGGCGATCGAGGCGATGTCGTCGACGATGCCGAAATTGGTCGAGCCGCCGGTCGCCACCACCGCGATCACAGCCTCACCATGCTCGAGCAGCGCAGCCCGCACGCCGTCGCCGCGCAGCATCCCGCTCGCGCCGACCGGTACGGCGACGACATCGATGTCCATCACCTTCGCGGCGCTTGCGATCGACGAGTGCGCCTCCGCACTCGCGACGACGACCCAGCGCTCGGGGCGCGGGCGCCCGGCCTCGCGCCGACGCCGGTCGGCGTGATCGCGCGCCGCGACGAGCGCCGAGAGGTTGCCGATCGTACCGCCCTGCACGAAGACCCCGCCCGCGGTCTCGGGCAGGCCGAACTCGCTCGCGAGCCAGGCGAGCACGTCGTTCTCGGCGTAGACCGCGCCCGAGCCTTCGAGCCACGAACCGCCGTACACCGCCGTCGCCGACACGATCAGGTCGAAGGCCGTCGAGGCTTTCGACGGCGCCGAGGGGATGAACGAGAGGTATTGCGGGTGCTCGGTCGTGATGCACGACGGGGCGAGCACGTTCTCGAAGAGCGCGAGCGCCCGCCGAGCGCCCATGCCCTCATCGCTAATGGTGCGCCCTGCCAGGCGACGCAGCTCGGCGGGCGTGAACGGTTTGTCGAGCGGGGTGTCATCGCTCAGGATGCGGCGGCGCGCGTACTCGAGCACCATGTCGACGATGGCGGTCGTCTCATCGGTGATCGCGTGCATGCGCGTCGCGGAGGCAGGGGCAGAAGCGGCCAGATCGCGGCTCACAAGAGGTCCTCTCGAACCGGATCCGCGCGCGCGGCGCGCGGTCCTCCGGCGCGCCGCCCCGCCACTCGGGTCAGCAGGCGCCGGATACGACGAATCCCGGCCGAGGCCGGGATGTCGTTCGTACGTGGACCTGAGGGGATTCGAACCCCTGACCCCCTGCATGCCATGCAGGTGCGCTACCAGCTGCGCCACAGGCCCGTGGCGGCCGGCCCGAGGGGCCGGTGACAACTCGACAAGACTAGTACACGCCGCGGCCGCCGACCAATTCGCGTGAGGGGTGGCGCAGCGTCAGTCGAAGAGCTCGCTCAACCAGTTCTTCGGGCGCTTGTACGAGCCCCCCGGGTGGCCGTAGCCGCCGCCGTAGCGGGGCGCGGAGCCCGGTGAGTTCGAGCCCCACCGCTGCGGGTACCCGGGTTGCGCGAAGCCGCCGGCGGGGTAGCCGTTCGGTGCCTGGCCGCCAGCAGGAGCGTCGCGCGGCAGCTCGACACGCGGGGCGGCGGCAGGAGCCGGGGCCACCGTCGACGCGCGGTCGATGATCTTGTCGAGCTCACCGCGATCGAGCCAGACCCCCCGGCACTGCGGGCAGTAGTCGATCTCGATGCCGTTGCGGTCGCTCATCACGAGCAGGGTGTCGTCGGTGGGGCACTTCATGCCCTCCAGTCTACCCGGACGACCCTAAGCGTCGACTGGATGCTCGCCGACGGTCAGCGGTATGGCAGGGCAGTCTTTCCAGAGGCGCTCGAGCGAGTAGAACAGGCGCTCCTCCTCGTGGAAGACATGCACGACGATGTCTCCGAAGTCGAGCAGGATCCAGCGGCCCTCGGCGCGGCCCTCGCGGCGCAGGGGCTTGGCGCCGGACTCGATCATCCGCTCCTCGATCTCGGAGGCGATGGCCTGCACGTTGCGCTCGTTGCGACCCGTGACGAGCAGGAAGACGTCGGTGAGCGGCAGCGGGCCCGAGACGTCGAGCGCGACCAGATCGTCTCCCTGCTTCGAGTCGGCGGCGCGGGCCGCGACCTGGGTGAGGGCGATGGCGCGTTCGGTGGCGGTCACGGGTTCCTTCGAGGGAGAGCGGGAGGGCAAAGCATTCAGAATAGCCCGTTGACGGCAGCGAGCACGAACAGGCCGATGGCGACGACCGCCATGACCACGGTCGCGGCCACGAGCACCGTCGTGACGGTATTACCTGCCGGGCGCTTGCCCGGCGCCATGAGGCTCGGGGTGCCCGTGTGGCTGCTGACCGCCTTGAGCGCGCTCACCGGCGCCGCATCGGCAGGGCCTGCCGCGAGATCGCCCGGGTCGAACAGGTCGTCGATGTCGGGGCTCTCGTGCACGGTCGGCACCGTTCCGGTCGACGACACGGCCCGCGGCAGGTCGATCATGCCCGTGATGATGATCTCTCCGGTGCCTGAGACCGGCCCAGAGAGACTGCCGAGCGGCATCTCGGGCAGCACGAGCGCGTTCGTGTTCGTCATGCTCACCGCCGAGCCGACCTCGCGGCTGAAGGTGTTCTCGAACGGATCCTCGTCGTCGTGGATGCCGACCGACCAGTGCGATCCCGTCGGCGCCGACGAGGAGGGTGCCGAGGTTACGGCGGCAGGCTCAGGCTGCGCCAGCGCTGCGGGCTCGAGCACAGGCTCCCGCGAAGGCTCGAGCACAGGCTCGGGCACAAGCACGAGTTCCGGCACCGGCACCGGCACCGGCATCAGCGGCGGCTCCGGCTCGGGCGGTAGCCCGGCCGACTCGCGCAGGGCGCGCAGCTCGCGTCGCGACAGGGTCTGCTCGAGGGCGCCGCCGGCGGTCGCGGTCTCGGCAATGACATGCAGGGGCGACAGCGGCTCCGCGCTGGTCGCCGTGTCGGCCAGGTCGGCGGGCAGCTCGGGTCGGGCATCCGGCCGCGGCGTCAACTGGGTGTGGTATTCAAGCGCGGTGTCGAACGTCACGGGCGCGACCGGCGCGGGGTCGTGCCGTTCGGCCGGCGGGCGGAAGTCGCGGCGGCGCACCTGCGCCGATGCTGCGGACGGCGCGACGGGCGGCTCGACCAGCGGCTCGACGAGCGGCTCAGGAACGAGGCCGTGGGTGGGCGCGACCGCGGGCACGCCGAGCGTCGCCGCTGCCGGGCCGCCGGGGATCACCGTGTGGGTGGGCGGCGCGGCGTCGTAGTGGGGCACGCGCGGACGCACCTGCGTGCGGTAGGCGACATCGCTCGGAGCAGACGACGGCACCGACACCGGGGTGCCCCCGCGCCCGCGCCGGTCGAGCGGCTGGGCGAAACCCTCCGGCTGAGCATCCTGCGCCGACAACTGGGCCTGCCGTGCGGCACGGCGGCTGAGAGGCGGTTCGGTCGAATTGCTCATGATGGGGGGCTCCGATAGAGCTGGTGCTTCGAGATGTACTGCACGACGCCGTCAGGCACGAGGTACCAGACGGGGGAACCGTGCTCGACACGCTCGCGGCAGTCTGTCGAAGAGATGGCCAGCGCGGGAATCTCGAGCAAGCTTACGTCGCCCTCGGGCAATCCGCGAACGCTGAGGTCGTGCCCGGGCCTGCTGACGGCGATGAAGTGGGCGAGGCGCCAGAGCTCGACAGCGTCCTTCCAATCCAGGATCTGCGCGATCGCGTCGGCCCCCGAGATGAAGAACAGGTCGGCCTCAGGATGCTGCGCCCGCATGTCGCGCAGCGTGTCGATCGTGTACGTGGGCCCGTCGCGATCGATGTCGACCCGGCTCACCCGGAACCGCGGGTTGGCGGCCGTCGCGATCACCGTCATGAGATAGCGGTGCTCGCTCGCCGTCACACCGTGCTTCTGGTACGGCTGCCCCGTGGGCACGAACACGACCTCGTCGAGGTCGAAGGCGTGGGCGACCTCGCTCGCCGCGACCAGGTGGCCGTGGTGGATGGGGTCGAAGGTTCCGCCCATGACACCGATCCGCGCGCGATGCGCGACGGGCTCGGGGGCGGCTGTGGTGGCGATGGGTATCGCGGCGGCGTCAGCCCGGCTCAGTGGCCGGCGTCGTGCCCGCTCGGCTTGTTCGCGGTCTTGTGGCTGTGGCGGTTGGCGACGTCGCGGTAGGCGAAGGTCACGAGACCGAGCATGAAGAACACGAGCGCGGCGGCGCCGGCGATCACCTCGGGCGGTGCGATGAGCGGAGCGAGCTCCTCCTCCGAGGCGAGGATCGCAGTGGCCAGCGTCATCAGCATTCGGGGCTCCCGTGGTCGGTGATGAAGAGTGTGGGGTTCAATCTACAGCGTGCCGACCCGTGTCGGGCTCAGGCGCGGACCTGGCCCTCGCCGCGCACGATCCACTTCGTGCTCGTGAGCTCAGGAAGACCCATGGGGCCGCGGGCGTGCAGCTTCTGGGTCGAGATGCCGACTTCGGCCCCGAAGCCGAACTCCCCGCCGTCGCTGAACCTCGTCGACGCGTTGACCATGACGACGGCCGAGTCGACCTCGGCGAGGAAGCGTTCGGCGTTGGCCATGTCGCGCGTGATGATCGACTCGGTGTGCTGGGTCGAGAACCGGCGGATGTGGGCGAGCGCGGCATCCAGATCATCGACGACGGCGATACTGAGCTCGAGCGCCATGTGCTCGGTCGCGAAGTCGTCGTCGGTCGCCTCGGGCAGGCTCGCGTCGATCGCGCGGGCGCGCTCGTCGCCGCGCACGACGACCCCGGATGCCCGCAGCGCTGCGAGCACGGGCGGCAGCAGGCGCGCCGCCGCGTCGCGGTGCACGAGCACGGTCTCGACGGCGTTGCAGACACTCGGGCGCTGCACCTTGGCGTTGTGCACGATGTCGACGGCGAGCTGCTCGTCGGCCGTGGCGTCGAGCACGATGTGCACGACTCCCGCGCCTGTCTCGATCACGGGCACGGTCGACTCGCGCACGACCGTCTGGATGAGCTCGGCGCTGCCGCGCGGGATGAGCACGTCGACGAAGCCGCGCGCGCGCATGAGCGCGGCGGCACCGGCGCGCCCGTGCGCATCGATCGTCTGCACCGCTTCGGCGGGCAGGCCGGTCTCGACGAGGGCGCGCTGGATGACCTCGACGAGCACCCGGTTCGAGCTCTCGGCCGCGCTGCCGCCGCGCAGCACTGCGGCGTTGCCGCTCTTGAGCGCGAGGGCGGCGATGTCGACCGTCACGTTGGGGCGCGCCTCGTAGATCGCGCCGACGACGCCGAAGGGTACGCGCACCTGGCTCAGCTGGATGCCGTTGGGCAGGCGCGAGCCCCGCACGACCGTGCCCACGGGGTCGGGCAGGGCGATGACGTCGCGCACCGCCGCGGCGAGGGCCCGAACGCGCGCCTCGTCGAGTCGCAGCCGGTCGAGCAGTCCTGCCGACAGCCCGCCCGCCTGACCGCGCTCGAGGTCGTCGGCGTTCGCGGCGATGATGCGCGGGGCCGCGGTCTCGAGCGCCGTCGCGATGGCCGCAAGAGCGGCGTCTTTGCGCGCCGAGGTGAGGGTCGCGAGCGCGCGCGAGGCCTCTTTCGCCGCGTGCAGCTCGAGGTCGATGAGCGAGTCGGAGAGGACGGTCGACATGGCCTCAGCCTACCGGCGAGGCCTCGAACCAGGTTCCGACGACCTCGCCCGCGAGGGCCTGCGCGACGCGGTCGGTCGACGTGAGAACGACCGGGATGCCCTGGCTGACCGCGAGCTTCGCCGCGGCGATCTTCGTGCCCGCTCCCCCGGTGCCGACCCCCGCGGCGCCGATGTCGCCGAGCTCGACCGAGGCCAGGTCGTCATCGTGGGCCACGACGTCGATGCGCTGAGCGCCGGGCTCGTGCGGCGGTCGCGTGTAGAGCGCGTCGACGTCGCTCAGCAGCACGAGCAGGTCGGCGTGCACGAGCTCGCTCACGAGCGCGGCGAGGCGATCGTTGTCGCCGAAGCGGATCTCCTGCGTCGCGACGGTGTCGTTCTCGTTGACGATGATGAGGATGCGCAGGCCCAGCAGTCGCTCCATGGCGCGCTGCGCGTTGCTGCGCGGCGTCGCGTGCTCGAGGTCTCCCGCGGTCAGCAGCACCTGCCCGGCGACGATGCCGTAGCGGTCGAGGCTCTCTTGATACCGGTGGATGAGCACATTCTGCCCGACGGCGGCCGCGGCCTGCTGCGTCGCCAGATCGGTGGGACGCGCGTCGAGGTTGAGGTACGGGATGCCCGTCGCGATGGCGCCCGACGACACGAGCACGACCTCCGTGCCCCGACCGTGCGCGGCCGCGAGCGCGTCGACGAGCGGGCCGATCTGCCCGGCGTTAGGGCCGCTGATCGACGACGATCCCACCTTCACCACAATGCGGCGCGCGGCCGTCACGGCCGCACGGCGGGTCGAGCCCTCGTGCTCAGTCATCGCCCTCCTCGTCGTTGTACCTGCTGGCGTCACGCTCCGCGATGCGCTCGGCCTCGAGCTCGGCGCGCGCCGCGGTCTTCGCGTCCATGCGCTCGTAGTAGCTCTGGCGGCGCTGACTCGTCGACGGCCGGTTGAGGGCGTCGAGTCGGGGGTCGGTGCCGCGGGGCGCGGTCATGAGCTCGGCGGCGCTCGTGAGCGTGGGCTCCCAGTCGAAGACGACGCCGTCACCGGGGCCGATGACGACCGTCGCGCCGGCGACCGCGCCGGCGGCGAAGAGCTTGTCTTCGATGCCGATCTTGGCGAGCCGGTCCGCGAGATAGCCGACGGCCTCGTCGTTGCGGAAGTCGGTCTGCTGCACCCAGCGCTCGGGCTTCGCCCCGAGGATGCGGTACAGGTTGCCGTCGCTGCCGCCCTCGACGACGATGCGGAACTCTTCGGTGTTGACCGCGCGCGGGCGCAGCACGATGCGTTCGCGCGTCTCGGCCTCGGCCGCCTTCGCGGTGCGGTCGGCCTCGACGAGCTCGGCGAGTGCGAACGTCAGGGGGCGCAGGCCTTCACGGCTGACGGCGCTGATGTCGAACACGCGGTAGCCGCGCGCCTCGAGCTCGGGGCGCACGAGCTCGGCGAGCTCGCGCCCCTCGGGCACGTCGACCTTGTTGAGCGCGATGAGCTGCGGTCGCTCGAGCAGCGGCACCTGGCCCTCGGGCACGGGATACGCGGCCAGCTCGCCGAGAATGATCTCGAGGTCGCTGATGGGGTCGCGGCCCGGCTCGAGCGTGGCGCAGTCGAGCACGTGCAGCAGCGCGCTGCAGCGCTCGACATGGCGCAAGAACTCGAGACCGAGGCCCTTGCCCTCGCTCGCCCCCTCGATGAGGCCGGGAACGTCGGCGACCGTGAACCGCGACTCGCCCGACTCGACGACGCCGAGGTTGGGGTGCAGCGTCGTGAACGGGTAGTCGGCGATCTTGGGCTTGGCGGCCGAGATGGCCGCGATGAGGCTCGACTTGCCCGCGCTCGGGTAGCCGACGAGCGCGACATCGGCGACGGTCTTGAGCTCGAGGACGATGTCGCCCTCCCAGCCCTCGGTGCCGAGCAGTGCGAAGCCGGGAGCCTTGCGCTTGGTCGTGGCGAGCGCCGCGTTGCCGAGGCCGCCCTGCCCACCGGGGGCCACGACGATGCGCATGCCGGGCTCGGTCAGGTCGGCGAGCTCGGTGCCGTCGGCGTCGCGCACGACCGTGCCGATCGGCACCGTCAGCTCGAGGTCGGGGCCCGTGAAGCCCGAGCGGTTGTCGCCCATGCCCGGTCCGCCGTTGTCGCTCGAGCGATGCGGCCGGCGGTGGTAGCCCAGCAGCGTCGTCTCGTTCGCCGCCGCCACCAGCACGATGTCGCCGCCGTCGCCGCCGTTACCGCCGTCGGGGCCCGCGAGGGGCTTGAACTTCTCCCGACGCACCGAGACGCAGCCGTGGCCGCCGTTCCCCGCGCGCAGGTGAAGGGTCACACGGTCGACGAATGTCGCCATGATGGTGCCTCCTCGAACTGCTCTGCCGCGGCGCCGATGTGCCCGTGACTGCTGTCGTGCTGTGCTGCCGTGGAACGGCAGAGGGGGCGGGCCGAAGCCCGCCCCCTCGCGTGTGGATCTGTGGTCGTGGCTAGGCGCTCACGACGTTGACGACCTTGCGGCCGCCCTTCTGGCCGAACTGCACCGCGCCCGCCTCGAGGGCGAACAGGGTGTCGTCACCGCCACGACCGACGTTGGCGCCGGGGTGGAAGTGCGTGCCGCGCTGACGGACGAGGATCTCGCCCGCCTTGACGACCTGGCCGCCGAAGCGCTTCACACCCAGGTACTGGGGGTTGGAGTCGCGACCGTTGCGGGTGGACGATGCGCCCTTTTTGTGTGCCATTGTTCGCGCCCCTTCTTACTTGATGCCGGTGATCTTGACGCGGGTCAGGTCGGCGCGGAAACCCTGGCGCTTCTTGTACCCGGTCTTGTTCTTGAACTTCTGGATGACGATCTTGGGGCCGCGCAGGTCGCCCAGCACCTCGGCCGTCACGGTGACCTTCGCGAGCTTCTTCGCGTCGGTGGTGACCGTGTCACCGTCGACGAGCAGAACCGGGGTCAGCTGGATGGTGCCATCCTCGCTCGCCTTGATGCGGTCGAGAACGACAACGGTGCCGACCTCCACCTTCTCCTGCCGCCCACCGGCGCGCACAACTGCGTAGACCACGTTTCACCTTTGCTCTGTTGACAGAATCCTGCTCGCCGCGCTTCGGTTGCGGGGCGACGAGACATGCTCGAGGGTGTCGGCGCAGGCTTAGCCCAGCGCGCACCAACGGTCAAGAATAGCCGACCGCGGGATGCCCGGTCAAACGCGCCCCTCCGGCGCGTTCCCGACACCCTCAGCCTACAATCTCGACCATGGCCGTGCTGATCGACGAACCCATCTGGCCCGCCCACGGCCGACTCTGGGGGCACCTCGTGAGCGACACCTCCCTCGACGAGCTGCACGCCTTCGCGACGGCCGCCGGAATCCCTGATCGCGGCTTCGATCACGACCACTACGACTACCCGGAAGAGCGCCGTGAGCTGCTCATCGCCCAGGGCGCTGAACCCGTGACCGGCAAAGAGCTCGTGGCCCGGCTGACCGCCGCCGGCCTGCGTGTCAGCCAGCGCGAGAAGCGCGGGCTGTAAGCAGCACCGCGCCAGCGCGAGAAGCGCGGGCTGTAAGCAGCACAGCGCCAGCGCGAGAAGCGCGGCTTGTAGAGGGCGAACGCCCGCTGCCTTACCAGTGCGGCGCGAAGCCTTCGAGCGTGCGCACGACGGCGCCCGACTCGACGTCGATGACGATCGTCGTGACCGAGGTGGGGCGACCGTTCACGGGGCGGCCGTCGGCCACCGCATCCGCTACCGAGGGCGTCACCTCGACGGCGACGTACTGGTCGTTCGGCGAGATCGTGAAGGCGCCGATGCTGCCGCGGTCGTCGACCGTGCGCAGCAGCACGCGCGAGGCGCCCGAACCGTCGTCGGCGACGAGCAGCACCCGCACGGCTCCTGTCGCCGGGTCGGCCACGGCGACCTTCTGCACGCGCAGCTCGGTGCGGGTCAGGATCGCCTCGCCGCCGAAGGCGAGCTCGCCGTCGACGAGCGAGGGGTCGAGGCGCGACTCGCCCGCCGTGGCGAGATCGAGCACGATGACGCCGAAGGCATCGGCGCCCGTGACCCGCGTGCCATCGGTCGAGAGCGCGTGCATCTCGGGCATCTGGCCCACCGGCAGGGCGAGGTTCTCGTCGCCGAGCTCGACGCGCAGCAGCGTCTGGTCGAAGGTGTGCACGATGAGAGATGCGCCATCGGGCAGGAATTCCGCGTCGAGCGTCGTGAGGGGCGCGCCGTCGAGCCCCGTGACGATCTCGACGAGGCCCGGGCCCGCGAGGTCGACGACGGCGAGCGCGCGGTCGAGCGGCTCATCCGTCTCCTCGACCGCACCGGGAACCGTCGTGAGCACGAGCCCGAGCAGGGTTCCGCTCGGTGGCACGACGAGGCGATCGACGCGCACACCCTCCGGCACGGGCAGCTGCTGCGCGCCGCCGTCGGTCGACACCGACTCGAGCACGCTCGTGCCCCCGGGGGCATCGCGGGCGACCACGATCACGTTCTCGACCGGGGCGACATTCTGGATGCCCGGCGCGGCATGCACGACCTCGCCGCGACCCGTGGCGTCGAGGGGCGCCCGCAGCACCTCATCGACAGCCTCGCCGCGGTCGAGGTAGAGCAGGCTCGCCGCGGGGGTCGTGAAGCGGTGCACGAAGTCGGCCGTCACGTCGCGGCTGGTCGCCGCGACATCCCGCACGTCGACGACGTACTCGGTGGCCGAGCGCAGGCGCTGCTCGAACTGCACGATGAGCACCTCGTCCTGCACCGACACCGTGACGTCGGCTGCGGGGGTGACGGTCACCTGCTCGGCCGTGACGACGCCCAGCGGCTGGTTGGCGAAGAGGCGCAACTGCTGGCCGGGCTGCTCGACGACGCGCGCCGCATCGACGACGGCCGAGCTGAGCTTGGGGCCCTGCAGGCTGCCGAGCAGGAGGAAGACGGCGGAGACGACGCTGAGGCTCGCGACGAGCATCCAGAAGGTGCGCTCGAAGCGGCGGCGCGCCCGCTGCTCGCGCAGACGCTGCGAGGTCGCGGCGACTCGGCGAACCGCTGGCGCTGCGGAGCCCGCCGGGTCAGAAGAGGTAGGGCTCACTCGGCTGGTCCACCGCCTCGACCGCATCGGGGATGAGCACGATCGCCGTGGTGCTCGAGCGCGAGGGGTTGCTGTCGAAGTCTCCTGAGACCTGCACCCAGGTGTCGGGCGGGTACAGCTCGGCCCAGCCCGGGAGGTAGACGGGCACACCGAGCGGCTGGGCGTCGACGGCGCAGCAGGTGACAGCGAAGCGCGAGACGTAGAAGAGCGACTCGGGGTCGTCGGGGTCGGCGGTGACGAAGCCGAGCAGGTCGGTCGCGGGCTTGCCGTCGAAGAAGGCGAGGTCGCTCGTCTGGCGCAGCACGGTCGACCATTCGCGCACCGTGAAGTTCGCGACGGCCTCGGCGTCGGCCGTCGAGGCTGCCGCGAGGGTCTCGGCGTCGTCGCTCGCGGTCGCGTTGATCTCGCGCTGCTCGGCTGTGGCGGTGCTGAGCGTCGCCGGTGGGATGACGACCATGCCGAGGGTGAAGACGGCGGCGAGGCCCGCGGCCGCGAGGCCCACGGCGCGCGAGCGAGGTGCCGGCAGGGGCATCCCTTCGTCGTCGTGCTTCCGCGGCGTCGCGACGGCCGCGACCGCCGCGATCACCGCGATGAGGGCCATGACCACGGTGAACACGATGTA
Organism: uncultured Microbacteriaceae bacterium; assembly: GCA_964540305.1. Classification (GTDB taxonomy): domain Bacteria; phylum Actinomycetota; class Actinomycetes; order Actinomycetales; family Microbacteriaceae; genus Microcella. Next base: position 124,570 of record CAZILZ010000005.1, read on the forward strand.
GCGCGGGTGGATGTAGAGCACGAGCTGCCCCGAGGCGGCGAGCCACAGCGTGATCGCGGCCATGATCGCGATGATCACGACGCCGCGCCAGCGCTGCACAGCGCGCCACGCACCGCCGCGGGTCGAGGGCTCAGGCAAGGTAGTTGACCACCAGTCCGAGGGCGAGGCTCAGCAGGGCGACGATCGTCGTCAGCTGCACGAGAGTGCGGGTCGAGTACGTGGTGCGCATGAGCGCGAGCATCTTGATGTCGACGATGGGCCCGAACACGAGGAAGGTGACGATCGAGCCGGGCAGGAAGGTCGAGGCGAAGGGCAGGATGAAGAACGCGTCGACGTTCGAGCACACCGAGATGATGAACGCGAGCACCATCATCGCGAGCACGCTGTAGAGCGGGTCGCTGCCGAGAGCGACGAGCACGTCGCGCGGCACGATGACCTGGATGGCGCCGGCGATGAGCGAGCCGATGACGAGCGCCGGCATGAGGATGCTCGACTCGCGCACGAAGAGGTCGAGGCTCTGCTGCCGGCGGTCGCGGTCGTGCCCGTGGCCGTCGTCGAGGCGGCACTCGTCGGCGAACCGCCCGCTGAGCAGGCTCATAGGCTGCGGGTGCTTGCTGAACAGCCAGCCGAGGATGTTGGCGATCGCGAAGCCGCCGAGCAGTCGCGCCACGAGGATGCCGTCGTCGAAGCCGAACGCCTGGTGCGTCGTGATGATCGTGACGGGGTTGAGGATGGGCGCCGCGATGAGGAAGGTCATCGATTCGGGCACCGTGAACCCGCGCCGCACGAGCCCGCGCGCGAGCGGCACGTTGCCGCACTCGCACACCGGCAGGAACATGCCGAACAGCGAGATGACCGCGCGGCGGCCCCACGGGTTGCGGGGCAGGATGCGCAGCAGCCAGCTCTCGGGGATCCAGACCTGCACGAGCACCGAGAGCACGATGCCGAGAACGATGAACGGCAGCGACTCGATGATGACGCTCGTCGAGAGCGTGAGCAGGTCTTGCACCGGGTTCGGGATGCTCGGGTCGAGATTCTCGGCCGTGACCGCCCGCACGGCCACGAGCCCGCCGAGCACCACGACCGCACCGACCGACCACGCGACGTGCACTCCGCGGGCACGACGCCGCACGGGCGGTGAGCCGTGAGCGTGATCGTTCCCCTCGTGATCGAGGTCGTGAGAGGTCGGCACCGACACGGTGGGCGGCTCGGAACTCTGCGTCACGCCGTCATTCTAGAGAGCCGCCCTCGGCGGAGCCTCACGACGCGTCGGTCGAGCCCTGCGTCGTGATGGTGCCGCTCGAGACACGACGCGAGGCGCGCTTCCGGGTGCCGGGGGCCGGGGGCTCGGGCAGCGACTCGAGCAGCGAGCCGAGGAGCTGATCGGCCGTCGTCGGGTCGAGTGGCGCCCGGGTGCGGCCCGCCTTCTTCGTCACGGGGATGTCGAGGATCTCGACGGTCGCAGGCTCGGCCGGCTCGGGCTGCACGGGCGGCACCGAGACGGGCAGCTCGATCGCGCCCGTCGCCGGAGCGTCGTGATGCACGGTCTTCGCGGCGATCGCGGCGACCGCGCGGCTCACGTCATCCGTGATGGCGTGCGCCGCGGTCGTCGTGCCGGTCTTGGGCGAGCCGCCGCGGCCGGAGCCGTTCTGACCGCCGCCGTTGCCGCCGCCGCCGTTGCCCGAGCCGCCGCGCCGGCGGCCGCTCGAGCCGCCGATGCCGCCGCCGTTGGCCGCGGTGTCGGAGCCCTGGCGGTGCCGCACGACGGGCTCGTGGTGCACGATGAGTCCGCGGCCGGCGCAGACCTCGCACGACTCGCTGAAGGTCTCGAGCAGACCGAGCCCGAGTCGCTTGCGCGTCATCTGCACGAGGCCGAGGCTCGTGACCTCGGCGACCTGGTGCTTGGTGCGGTCGCGGCTCAGGCACTCCATGAGTCGGCGCAGCACGAGGTCGCGGTTCGACTCGAGCACCATGTCGATGAAGTCGACGACGATGATGCCGCCGATGTCGCGCAGGCGCAGCTGGCGCACGAGTTCTTCGGCCGCTTCGAGGTTGTTCTTCGTGACGGTCTCTTCGAGGTTGCCGCCCGAGCCGACGAACTTGCCCGTGTTGACGTCGACGACCGTCATGGCCTCGGTGCGGTCGATGATGAGCGAGCCGCCCGAGGGCAGCCAGACCTTGCGGTCGAGCGCCTTCTCGATCTGCTCGCTGATGCGGTACTCGTCGAAGGGGTCGTGGTCGCCCTCGTGCTTCTGCACGCGGTCGAGCAGGTCGGGGGCGACGCCGCGCAGGTAGGCCTCGATCGTCTGCTGAGCATCCGCCCCGCTGATGACGAGCGAGCGGAAGTCTTCATTGAAGACGTCGCGGATGATCTTGATGAGCAGATCGGGCTCGCTGTGCAGCAGCGCGGGAGCCGGGGTCTTCTCCAGCTGCTTGCTGATCTCGGCCCACTGGCTGGTGAGACGCTGCACGTCGAGCGTCAGCTGCTCTTCCGTGGCGCCCTCGGCTGCGGTGCGCACGATGACGCCGACGTTCTCGGGCAGCACCTCTTTGAGGATCTTCTTGAGGCGCGCGCGCTCGGTGTCGGGCAGCTTGCGGCTGATGCCGCTCATCGAGCCGTTGGGCACGTAGACGAGGTAGCGGCCCGGCAGGCTCACCTGGCTCGTCAGGCGGGCGCCCTTGTGGCCGATGGGGTCTTTCGTGACCTGCACGAGCACCTTGTCGCCGGGCTTGAGCGCGAGCTCGATGCGGCGCGGCTGCGTCTTGCCGTCGCTGTCGAGCGCGGCGGAGTCCCAGTCGACCTCGCCCGAGTAGAGCACGGCGTTGCGGCCGCGGCCGATGTCGACGAACGCCGCCTCCATGCTCGGCAGCACGTTCTGCACCTTGCCGAGGTAGACGTTGCCGATCAGGCTCGACTCTTGCGATCGGGCGACGTAGTGCTCGACGAGCACGCCGTCCTCCAGCACGCCGATCTGGATGCGGCCGTCTTTCGATCGCACGATCATCTGGCGGTCGACGCTCTCGCGGCGGGCGAGGAACTCGGCCTCGGTCACCACGGGGCGACGACGACCGGCGTCGCGGCCATCGCGGCGGCGCTGCTTCTTCGCCTCGAGGCGCGTCGAGCCCTTGATGCGCTGAGGCTCGGTGATGAGCTCGGCCGGTCGGCGCGTGCGCGACCGCGTGACCGGCTCGTCGTCACGGGCGCCCGACTCGGTGCGCGGGGCGTCGGTCTCGGCGCCCCCTCGGGTGCGGCGCGAGCGCGAGCGGCGGCGGCTCGTGACCGTGCCCTCGTCGTCCTCGTCGAGATCGATCGGGCCACGGCTCGGGCGGCCCGAGCCGACACCGGTGCTGCGCGAGGCGAGCACCTCGACGGGGGGTGCGAAGAACAGCAACGAGGTCGTCGACTCGGGCTTGAGTTCGGGGAAGGCTTTCGCTGCGGGCTCGGCGACGGGGGCGGCCTCGGGCTCGGCCTCGGGCGCTACGTCGGTCGCGAGCTCAGCGGCGGGCGCGGCCTCGGCCGCATCCGCCGTCAGCACGCCCTGGTCGACGACGGGCTCGGCCAGGGGGCCGCCGTCGAAGCCGGGCTCGCTCTGCGCGGCATGGTCGCTGGCCTTCTTGGGGGCGCGCGATGCGAACAGTCGCGTGCGCTTCTTGGCCGTCTTCTCGTTGTCGTCACTCACCATCGCTGGTGCACTCCTCAACCGTGCGGGCCGCGCCCGAACGGGAAATCTTGGGTGAAAGAAAGGTCTTTCGCCGAACTGTACTGGTGTGGTCGGCCGCGCCCCCGGTATCGAGTGCTGCGCTGGCCGACGCTGGCGGTGCTGGCCCTGTCACGGCCGGGGCACTACCGCCCCACTCGCCCTCTCACGACGGTGCGGCTGAGGAAACTGGCTATTCCTCGCGGTCGCGGCAATCGGTGCCGCAATACTGGTCTGGTAACGCCCAGAAAGCTTGTGTGTCTGTCATCGCGAGCGCGGCTGGCGACGACTGGTGCTCATTATCGCACGGACTCGCCACTTCAGGACGTTCGACCCACGCCGGCGCCCAGCGCAGCGACGATAATCATCGAGTGACCGACCTCGAGACCTCTGCATCGCCCGCACCCGCCGCACCGGGCCGGCCCATCGGGCTGGCCCTCTTCCTCATCGTGACGGGGGCGGTCGGCTGGCTCGGAGCGATGGCGCTCATCACCGAGCGCGTCAAGCTGCTTCTCGACCCCGAGTACACGCTCAACTGCGACATCAACCCGCTCATCTCGTGCGGCAACGTCATGGCGTCGTGGCAGGCCTCTCTGCTCGGGTTCCCCAACCCCCTGCTCGGCGTCGCCGGGCTCGTCGCCCCGATCGCCGTGGGCGTGGCCCTGCTGGCCGGGGCGCGCTTCGACCGCTGGTTCTGGTGGGCGTTCCTGACGGGCGTCACGGGAGCGTTCGTCTTCGTGCACTGGCTGTTCGACCAGGCCGTCTACCAGATCGGCGCCCTCTGCCCGTGGTGCATGCTCGTCTGGCTCATGGTCATCCCGATGTTCTGGGTGCTGCTGGTCTGGGGCCTCAAGGGCGACGTGCTCACGCGCAACGCGGCCGTGCAGCGCCTCGCCGGCGCGGTCTGGCCCTTCACCTGGGTCATCGTGCTCGCGAACCTCGTGGCGATCGCGGTGGCGATCCTCGTGCAGTTCCCGACGCTGCTCGGCCTGCTTCTCGGCTGAGCCGCCACTGCTCGGCTACAGCCAGGGCAGCACGAGCGCGAGTGCGCTGCGCGCCTCGTTGGTGAACCAGCGGCCCTCGGCGAGCAGCACCTCGACGTCGCCGAGGCTGAGCCAGATCACGTCATCACCGGCGGCGTCGGGGTCGTCAGCGAGCACGAGCCGGTAGTCGCTCACGTCGTGGAAGAAGCGCCCGCCCTCGTCGCTCTGGGCGACGCTCACGAGCACGAGACCCGCGGTCGCCGCTGGCGGGGCATCGCCCGGGCTCGCCACGGAGGTCGCCGTGAGCTCGACGCCGTTGGCCAGCCCCGGCTCGGCGGTGAGCCGGAAGCCGAATCGGGGGTGGCGGCCATCGACCCGCATCCACAGCTCGACGTGGCCGGTGCCGAGCGAGTCGATGATCGGCTGATCCCAGCGCGGCACTTCGCGGCCGCGCACACCGATCTCGATCTGGCGCACGCGGAAGCCCGCACTCGGCACCGGGTCGAGGCCCTCCTCGGTCGTCAGCCACCCCGAGAGCTCGTCGAGGCGCACGATGCGGCCGGGCTCGACGAGCGCCGCCGCCCGCTCGACACGAGCGCGCGCGTGCGCGGCGTCGCCCGTCGCTGCCCACGACGCCGAGAGCCACCGGCCGAGCTCATCGTCACGGCGGCGGAAAGGCTCGCGATCGACGAGGTAGCGCCACGGGGCAGAGACCAGCACCGACCGCAGATCGGTGTTCACGAGGTGATCGGTGCCCGAGAGCTCGAGCAGCTCGTCGACCGGCACCCAGCGATGCGCGGCTGAGGCCGGCAGCTCCGCGACCTGCCTGGCGAGCACGTTGGCGTTGCGCTTGCCCAGGAAGCGGGCACCCTGCTCGCTCGCCACGACACGCGAGATCGTCTCGATCGCGCCCGTGCGCGCGGCCTGCTGCAACGGGGGCGCCTCGCCGCCGTGCACCTGATCGGCATTGCTCGCCGTCGCCTGGATGCTCGGCGCGAGCTGCACGACCCCCACGGTGCCCGGCTCGGCCTTCGCCTGCACGAGCACCTCGGCGAGCTCAGCGCGGCGGTGGATGCTGCACAGCGTGCCGAGCTCGAGCTGCTCGATGAGCGGCTGGGAGGTCGGCTCGGCATCGCGCCCGCCGCTCTCGAACCCGACGATGCGGAAGAAACGACCCGATCGGTGCTCGATGGCGCCGCCGGCGCGATGCCACTCGGCCGAGTCGTCGAGGGCGATCGCGGTGACCGTCAGCTCGGCCCGCTCTGCCTGCTCGGCGACCCACGCGGGCGTGTCGAGCCGCGAGCGCATCGGGCTAGGCGAACCAGAGCGCGAGCTCGCGGGCGGCGCTCTCGGGCGAGTCGGAGCCGTGCACGAGGTTCTGCTGAACCTTGAGGCCCCAGTCGCGACCGAGGTCGCCGCGGATCGTTCCGGGCGCGGCCGACGTCGGGTCGGTCGTGCCCGCGAGCGAGCGGAAGCCCTCGATGACGCGGTTGCCGGCGACGCGTGCGGCGACGACGGGGCCCGACTCCATGAACTCGAGCAGCGGCTCGTAGAACGGCTTGCCCTCGTGCTCGGCGTAGTGGGCGGCGAGGCGGTCGCGATCGGGCTGCACGAGCGCCAGGTCGACGATCTGGTAGCCCTTCGCCTCGATGCGGCGCAGGATCTCGCCCGTGAGGTTGCGCGCGACGCCGTCGGGCTTGATCAGAACGAGGGTCTCTTCGACGGTGGTGGTCATGGGGGCTCCTTCAGAAGGGGGGCAGGATGCTCGGGCAGAGGTCAGGCGGCAGCGCGCTTCGCGGCATCGAGCTGAGAGCCCTTGACGAAGCAGTAGATCCAGAATCCCACGAAGATCGCGGCCGTGACGGCGGCGAGCACCTCGATGAACCCCGTGGCGAGCAGCAGCACCTGCAGAGCGTGGCCGAACCAGACGCCCCAGCGGTACCGCACGACGCGCGTGGCGACGAGCAGCAGCAGCACGAGCACGCCGCCACCCCCGAAGACGACCGCGGGGGGCAGGATGTCGAGACCATTGATCGCGAGGGTGCCGAAGGCGACGGCGAGCACCTCCATGCCGAGCGTCACCGTGAGCAGCGACTCGAGGGCTCCGCGCTCGCGCTTCGGGCGGCGGGCCGGGGTCGCGGGGTCGGGCGGCTCGGGGGCGGCGGTCGTGTCGGTCACAGCATCCAATTCTGCTCGCGCGCGATGAGCATCGCCTGACCGACGAGGGTGATCGAGCCGGTGACGAGGATCGCGTCTCGGGGGCCGGCCTCGTCGCGCGCTTCGGCGAGGGCGACCGCGAGGTCGGGCTCGATGCGCACTCGGTCGGGCCCCGCGACGGCCGTGACCGTCTCGGCGAGGTCGTCGGCCGCGACGGCGCGCGCCGAGTCGGAGCGCGTGACGATGAAGCGGTCGACGATCGGATCGAGCGCCTCGATGATGCCGCGGTCGTCTTTGTCGGCGAGCACTCCGACGATCGCCGTGATCGAGTCGAAGGCGAACGAGTCCATGAGGGCTCGACCCAGGGCCGCGGCGCCGTGCGGGTTGTGCGCGGCGTCGACGAGCACGCTCGGCTCGATGCCGATGAGCTGCAGCCGGCCGGGGCTCGTGACGGTCGCGAGGCCCTCGGTGAGCACGTCGTCGGCGAGACTCTGCGTGCCGTCGCCGAGGAACGACTCGACCGCCGCGATGGCGACCGCCGCGTTGTGCGCCTGGTGCTCGCCGAAGAGGGGCAGGAAGAGCTCGCGGTACTCGCCGGCTCGGCCCCGCACGTCGATGAGCTGGCCGCCGACCGCGAGGCGGGCATCCAGCAGGGCGAAGCCGACCCCCTCGGCGACCATCTCGGCCTCGTTGTGCTCCGCGGCGCTCATGAGCTCGTCCATGGCCTCGGCGGCCTGCAGGGCCGAGACGACCGTGGCGGCGGGCTTCACGATGCCCGCCTTCGTGCGCGCGATCTCGGCGACCGTCTCGCCGAGGAAGCGCGTGTGGTCGAGCGCGATGGGCGTGAACACGGCGACGTCGCCGTCGGCGACGTTGGTCGAATCCCACTCGCCGCCCATGCCGACCTCGATGACGGCGACATCGACCGGCGCGTCGGCGAAGCTCGCGTAGGCGAGGGCCGTGAGCGCCTCGAAGTTGCTGAGCGCGGGCTCGCCGCTCGCCGCGAGCTCGGCATCGACCATGAGCAGGTACGGCGCGACGTCGGCCCAGTTGTCGGCGAGCGCGCGATCGGAGATGGGCTCGCCGTCGATGACGATGCGCTCGTTGATGCGCAGCAGGTGCGGGCTCGTCAGCAAGCCCGTGCGCAGGCCGTAGGCGCGCAGGATGCTCTCGATCATGCGCGCCGTCGAGGTCTTGCCGTTCGTGCCCGTGAGGTGCACGATCGCGAAGCTGCGCTGCGGGTCGCCGAGCAGCTCGACCGCGCGCCGCGCGGCGTCGAGGCGCGGTTGGGGGCTGCCCTCGCTGCCGCGGGCGAGCAGCTCGGCGTGCACGGCGTCGGCGGCCGCGCGGTCGGCGGCCGCCTGCGGCTCGTCGCCGCTCACGCGCGCACCACCGAGACGGTCACGGATGCTCCCTCGCCCACCGCGGTCGCGGCGCCCTCGCCAGCCTGGCCGACCTCGAGGGTCGTGGCAAGCGTCTCGGCACCGATGAGCTGCCGGTGCGTCTCGATCGCGGCGCGGGTCGCTTCGTCGTGCGAGCCGAGCGTCAGCGCGATGCGGTCGCTCACGTCGAGCCCGGCGTCTTTGCGCGCCTGCTGCACGGCGCGGATGACGTCGCGCGCGAGGCCCTCGGCCGCGAGCTCGGGGGTGACGCGCGTGTCGAGCAGCACGAAGCCGCTGCCGGGCAGGAACACGACGGCCGCCGCGGGGTCGTCGAGCTCGAGCTCGAGCGTGTACTCCCCCGCCTCGAGCGGAACCCCGCCGACCGTGACGACGTCGCCGTCGACCGACCAGTCGCCCGACTTCGCGGCGGCGATGACCTGCTGCACCTGCTTGCCGATGCGCGGGCCGGCGGCGCGCGCGTTGACGGCGAGCCGGCGCGCGATGCCGTAGTCGTCGACGAGGCTCTCATCGAACTCGACGAGCGTCACGGTCTTGACGTTGAGCTCGTCGCGCACGATGTCGCTGAACGCCTCGAGTGCAGCGGCTCCGGGGGTCACCACCGTGAGGCTCTGCAACGGCAGGCGCACGCGCAGCCCCTGGGCCTTGCGCAGCGCGAGGCCCGAGCTCGCGATCGCCCGCACGCGGTCCATCGCGGCGACGAGGGGCTCGTCGGCCGGGAACTCCTCAGCGGCGGGCCAGTCGGTGAGGTGCACGCTCTCGCCGCCCGTGAGGCCGCGCCAGACCTCCTCGGCCACGAGCGGCGCGAGGGGCGCCGACAGGCGGGCGAGGGTCTCGAGCACGGTGAAGAGCGTGTCGTGAGCATCCTGATCATCACCCGCCCAGAAGCGGTCGCGCGATCGGCGCACGTACCAGTTGGTGAGCACGTCGGCGAAGTCGCGCAGGGCGGCGGCCGCGAGCGGGGCATCGAGCGCCTCGAGCTGGGCCGTCACCTCGACGACGAGGTCGCGCGTCTTCGCGAGCAGGTAGCGGTCGAGCACGTTCGTCGAATCGGTGCGGCGCCGCGCCTCGCCGAGCGTGCCGGCGTTGGCGTAGAGGGTGAAGAAGTAGTACGTGCTCCACAGCGGGAGCAGGAATTCGCGCACGCCCGCGCGGATGCCCTCCTCGGTGACGATGAGGTTGCCGCCACGGATCACCGAGCTCGACATCTCGAACCAGCGGATCGCATCCGAGCCGTCGCGATCGAACGTCTCGAACACGTCCGGATAGTTTCGGAGACTCTTCGATGCCTTCTGGCCGTCGTTGCCGAGCACGATGCCGTGGCTGATGACGTTCGAGAAGGCGGGGCGGTCGAACAGCGCCGTCGCGAGCACGTGCATCGTGTAGAACCAGCCGCGGGTCTGCCCGATGTACTCGACGATGAAGTCGCTCGGGTTGTGGTTCTCGAACCAGTCGGCGTTCTCGAACGGGTAGTGCACCTGCGCGAACGGCATCGAGCCGGAGTCGAACCACACGTCGAAGACGTCCTCGATGCGGCGCATCGTCGAGCGCCCGGTCGGGTCGTCGGGATTCGGGCGCGTGAGCTCGTCGATGAACGGCCGGTGCAGGTCGACCTCGCCCGCGGCGTTGCGCGGCAGGGCGCCGAAGTCGGCCTCGAGCTCGGCGAGCGAGCCGTAGACGTCGACGCGGGGGTGGTTGGGGTCGTCGCTCTTCCACACCGGGATGGGGCTGCCCCAGAAGCGGTTGCGGCTGATCGACCAGTCGCGCGCGCCCTCGAGCCACTTGCCGAACTGCCCGTGCTTGACGTTGTCGGGCACCCAGCGGATCTGCTCGTTGAGCTCGAGCATCCGGTCGCGGATCTCGGTGACGCGCACGAACCAGCTCGAGACGGCCTTGTAGATGAGCGGGTTGCGGCAGCGCCAGCAGTGCGGGTAGCTGTGCTCGTAGCTGCGCACCTGCAGCAGCCGGCCCTGCTCTCGCAGCATGCTCGTGAGCGTCTTGTTCGCCTCGAACACCTGCAGGCCCGCGACCTCGGGCACGGCGGCCAGGAACCGCCCGCCGTCATCGACGGAGATGATGATCGGGATGCCCGCGGCGGCGCAGATCGCCTGGTCGTCCTCTCCGTACGCGGGGGCCTGGTGCACGATGCCGGTGCCCTCACCGGTGGCGACGTACTCGGCGACGAGGATCTGCCAGGCGTGCTGCATGCCCCACGCCTCGACGTCGGCGTAGTAGTCCCAGAGGCGGTCGTAGTGGACGCCGCCGAGCTCGGAGCCGAGCATCCGCCGCGTGATCGCCGCGTGCGCCTCGGCCGCGGTCTCATAGCCGAGCTCCTTGACGTAGGCGTTGAGGGTGTCGTTCGCGAGGAGGTACTGGCTCTCGCCGGCGACCGCGTCGCGCGCCCCCGACTGGTCGCGGTCATCCGCCGCCCCGTGGGGGCCCGCCGGCAGCACGACGTACTCGACGTCGGGGCCGACGGCGAGCGCCGCGTTCGTCGGGAGGGTCCAGGGCGTCGTCGTCCAGGCGAGCGCCTTGACGCCCGTGAGTCCGAGCGCCTCGGCCTTCGAGCCGACGAGCGGGAAGGTGACGGTCACCGACTGGTCCTGGCGCATCTGGTAGACGTCGTCGTCCATGCGCAGCTCGTGGTTCGAGAGCGGCGTCTCGTCGCGCCAGCAGTACGGCAGCACGCGGTAGCCCTCGTACGCGAGGCCCTTCTCGTGCAGGGTCTTGAACGCCCACAGCACGCTCTCCATGAACGAGATGTCGAGCGTCTTGTAGTCGTTCTCGAAGTCGACCCAGCGCGCCTGGCGGGTCACGTAGCGCTGCCACTCGTCGGTGTAGCGCAGCACGCTCTCACGGGCCTTCGCGTTGAAGGCTTCGATGCCCATCTCCTCGATCTGGGCCTTCTCGGTGATGCCGAGCTGCTTCATCGCCTCGAGCTCGGCGGGCAGCCCGTGGGTGTCCCACCCGAAGCGGCGGTGCACCTGCTTCCCGCGCATGGTCTGGAAGCGCGGGAAGACGTCCTTCGCGTAGCCGGTCAGCAGGTGCCCGAAGTGCGGCAGGCCGTTGGCGAACGGTGGGCCGTCGTAGAAGACCCACTCCTCGCAGCCCTCCCGCTGGGCGATCGAGCGCCGGAAGGTGTCGTGCGCGGCCCAGTGGGCGAGCACCTCGTGCTCGAGCGAGGGGAAGCTCGGCGAGGCGACGACCGAGGTATCGTCGCGGTGGCGGGGGTACGTCATGGGCGGTGCTCCTGGATTCGACGGTGTCGGCTGCTGCGCTCACCGCGAGGACGACGGCGCTGTCGGCGCTGCCGCGGTACCACCCCGCTTGCGGGCTCCCCCATCGCTGGTGGATGCCCGCCTCTCTGCATCGGCTGTGACGGGCCTGCCCCGCTCGGCTCTAGTAGCCCACCGGGGTGGACGTTCTTCCGAGGACTCCCCGGTGATGGCCGGATCGCTGTCGATGGCTCCATGGTAGCCGCCCGGCCCACGGGAATACACCGCGGGCCGAGTACGCTGAGGGACTTGTGACCGACATCGCTGCCGCCCCTGTGCCCGTGACGCCCTCCGACCCGCGCATCGCCCGTCGTGCCCGCTGGGCCTCGCTCGTCGGCACCTCGCTCGAGTCGTACGACTTCTACCTCTTCGCCTACTTCTCGGCGTTCTTCGCCGGACCGCTGTTCTTCGAGCCGCTCGGCGAGGTGGGAGCCAACCTCGCGGCCCTCGCGACGATCGGCGTGGCCTTCGTCATCCGCCCGCTCGGCGCCATTGTCTTCGGCCATCTCGGCGATCGCATCGGGCGCCGCACGGTGCTCATCGTGACGATCACGATGATGGGCATCGCGACGGGCCTCATCGGCGTGCTGCCGACCTACGAGCAGGCAGGCTGGCTCGGCGCGGTGCTGCTCGTGCTGCTGCGCGTGCTGCAGGGCGTCTCGCTCGGCGGCGAGTGGGGTGGCGCCGTGCTCATCGCGACCGAGCACGAGACCCGTGCCCGGCGCGCCTTCGCGGCCGCGATGCCGCAGCTCGGCTCGCCCATCGGCTCGATCCTGGCCGCCGTGGCGTTCCTCTGGCTCACGCTCTCGCTCACGAGCGCCGAGATCGCCGAGTGGGCCTGGCGCGTGCCGTTCCTCACCGCGATCCCGCTGCTCGCCCTCTCGCTCTACCTGCGGCTGGCGATCACCGAGACGCCGGTGTTCACCGCGGTGAAGGATGCGGGGCGCGCGCCGCGCATCCCCCTCGCCGCCCTGCTGCGCGCCCAGCCCGTCACGATCGTCGTCGCCGTGGGCGTCGCGCTGCTCGGCATCGGCTCGTACTCGCTCATGAACACCTACACGATCAACTACGGCGCCGCCGTGCTCGGCTTCGACTACTACGAGCTGCTCATCGCCACGACCGTGGGCGGGCTGCTGCAGCTCGTGACGATCCCCCTCTTCGGCGCCTGGGCGACGCGCATCGGCTCGGGCCTCGTCGTGGCCATCGGCGCGCTGGGCACGTTCCTCGTGGCGTTCCCGATCTACTACTTCCTGCAAGACGCGAGCTTCGGGTTTCTCGTCGGCATGATGATCATCGGCGGCATCCTGCCCACCATGAGCTGGGCGGCGCTCGGCGGCATCTTCACCGAGCTCTTCGACGAGCGCTACCGGTACTCGGCCCTCGGCTTCTCGTACGCCCTCGCGGCGGTCGTCGCCGGCTTCGTGCCCGCGCTCACGGGAGCCCTCGGGGCGGCGACCGGCAACGCCTGGTGGCACCCCGCGATCGTGCTCGCCGGCATGTCGATCATCACGCTCGTGGCCTCGCTCGTGGCGATCCGCATCCGCGTCGATCGCGACGATGCGCCCGAGGGCGCCGACGCAGCCGTAACGAGCTAGGGAAGGCGGGTCACCTGCGTGTGCTCGCGCAGGGGATCGAACCAGCGCGTCTCGTTTCGAGCGTGCTCCTGCCGAAACGACCAGGCGAGGATGTCGGCGAGAGCAAGTAGGGGTTCGTCAGAGGGTCGAGCGTGCATCGCGACGACGTCGCGGCCAATGCGCTGGGCCCGCCGCAGGTCTCGGATCGTTCGGCGGTCTGCCTCGTTCTCGTCGGCGAGGCGACGTGCGTCAATGACGAACGTGCTGGCTTCGAACGCGCCATGTAGTGATTCGACCGCGTGCTCGAGACAACGTGATCGGGCGCGCTGGGCATGGGAGTCTGCCGGGTCGATTGGCGCGTAGATGACGATGTCACGCGCGTCTGTCTGTCGCGAGACGATGTGAGCGGCATCGTCGAGCGACCTCAGTTCTGCGCGCTGATACATCTCGCTGGCGTGCATGGCATCCGTGCCGTAGAACTCACTGAGCGCCATACGGGTTGCGACGAGTTGATCTGCGTCGACCATCGCGGCCGCAACGATGTAGTACGGATTGGGCCCGTCGAACTGGAAGCTCTCATCGATGAAGACAATCGGGTTGTCAGTCGATGCGTAGCGGCCCGCCAACTCGAGTCTCACGGCGACTCCTGCGCCGCACTACGAGAAGGCTCTGATGCGGACACAGGTCGGGCACCCGTTAAAGCGAGCAGCCCCAGGTAGTCCGCAGACATCTGGGGCATGACGCTTCGTTGGCCCGGAATGAATCCGCACGAACTACCCGCGTTGCTCGCCTCGAGGTTACCACCGACAGAGTGGCTCAAGCCAGCCTTCACAGTGCGGTCACAGAACGCCAACAGCGTGCAGGAGCGCGCTCCAGTTCGGTGAATTGCTGATGTTCGACTCCGTTACCAGCAGATAGCGCCATACGCCGAAACTCTTTGACTCGTTGACGGCGGCGACCCAATCCTCAGCGGCACGCTTCTTGGCAGCGACATCTAGGTCGTTCGCCGCTGCGGCGTCGGACTTGGTCTCGACCAGCCAGTGCACACCTTCTGTGTCAATGACAATGAAGTCGGGGAAGTAACGCCCGGTGGGCATTCGGGTGATGTACGCGCCGTCCGACGGGTAGAGCCGCAGCCACCACGAAACGTCGTCGCTCTGGTCCACGAGCGTCGCAAACGCGAACTCGCCCGTCTTCGAATCGAACGATGCTGCAGCTTCTGCTGACTTCGTCCATTCGCCGTACCACGCTCCGACGACGAACTCGGAGTACCAGGAGTGAATGATCGGTGGCTTCGGGCGCGGCTGCAACAGCTCGACAGGTCGCCACACGAAGCTCGGTTGACGGTCGTTGCGATCGTAGGCGGCCCTGACAAGCGAGGCGATCGCCGTGATGGCCTGGGCCGCGCGCTGCGAGGTCCAGTCTTCTGGCTCCGACCCGACAACTCCGGAGGCGGCCAGGAAAGTGTCGGCGATGCCTTCCGCCCACACACGCTCGGTCAGCAACTGAGGTACGAGGCCGAGATTCATGATGCGCATAACGAGGTCGGTGCGCACTTCTGCGGCACTGACATAGTTCTGGGTTGCGCTCACGCTCGTGACGGCCTCGGTGCGCACGTTCACCTCGTCGTCGAGATTGCGATCGGCAACGATCGCCTGGCCCTGAAGGCTGACTTCGTAGTTGACTCGATGCTGCTGGCCGGCGATCGTCACCGCATCCATGTCGACGCTCTCGAGACTGAACGGCACCGGGACCAGCGCGCGTTCCCGACGTGGAAACACGATGCGCGGGCGCCCCGGCACGAAGGGCAGGTGCTGTCCAATGGCCTCGATGTCTCGCTCGATGCTCACGGCGCTGGTGTCAACAGACTGGATGATCAGCAGATCAGCTTCGCTCATGCCACCGAGTACGCCGTCACTGTTGCCGGGTTCGCCGACCACTCCGGGCGTGATGCGCACCGTGCCACCGGGCAACTCGGTGCTGATGGGCGGCACTCCCCCTGCGTCGACAGGACCGCCAGGCGATGGTGCGACGCTTGCAATGCGCTCGAGCAGCGAGTCTTTGCTACGCAGCAGTTGCGTGTAGCTCTCGTGGGCGACGACATCGACATGGTCGATGGCGGGAATCCCCGTTCTTGCGCCGAACGGAAGGCGAAGCCCTCGCCCCAGAATCTGTTCGGTGAGCGTCTGCGACGCCAAGGCGCGCAGACCAATAATCACGCCGATGTTCTTGACGTCCCACCCTTCTTTGAGCTTGTCGACGCTCACGATCGCGCGCACCGGCGAGTCGGGCTTTTCAACATCAGCCAGGGCAGCCAGCGCTGCTTCGCTCGACTGCGAAGTGACGAGCAGCACTTGGCCCTCATCAGGAAGGTGTCGGGCGAGTTTGTCGGCGACGAGACCAGCGTCGTCGATCGTCTGGCAGACGACGAAGAGAACCGGAGTCACGCGTTCGCGGCCGTGCTGATCGGCATACGCGTACCAGGCGGGCTCGCGGAGAGCGCGAAGGTGAGCGGCGTCGGCGAGTTGTGTCTCGATGTCCTTCAGGCCGTCCTGCCGATAGACGACAACAGGAATCTTGACGAGTCGATCGGCGATTGCCTCGGCGAGGCTGTAGCGGTAGATGACCTTGTCGAGGTCGGCGCTGTCGGGCGTCGCAGTGAGACCAACAAGCGCACGGGGCGAAAGGTCGCGAATCGCCGCGCTGAAGGCGGCAGCGCTCGACCGATAGACGTGGTGCTCGTCGGCGATGATCACCAGGTCTTCGGCAGCCCGCAAGTGGTCGTACAGGCTGTCGCCGATGAACTCGTCGTCGGCGCGCACCTTACGACTCGTGTTGGCGGTCGGCTTGATGAGCTGCTGCACGTTGAAAACGAAGAGCTTGAGCTGCGCCGCGTCGTGCAAGGCATCACCGACTTGACCGCGGGCGAAGTTGTCGGCGGTGATGAGCAGTGGCTCGACCGTGCCGCCCTTCACGAACTTTGCACTGCCGGGAGTGAAGTTGGCGATCGTCTTCTCGTAGATGGTCGTGCCGGGCGTGACGAACAGCACGGTGCGCACCCCATTCCTGGCGAGGTACTCGATGAGGCCGGCGGCCAAATAGGTCTTGCCGACACCGGTCGCGAGGTCGCACACGACCTCTCCGCCGTCTCCGTCTTCAATGCTTTCGGCTATGGCGCCGAGCGCAATTGCGTTGGGCTTGCGTAAGTCCATCGCCGTGGCGATCTCGTCGATGAGGTACTCGTCATACTCGATCCAGGTCATCGCGTCACCGCCCCGGTGCGGGAGAAGAGGTCGCGCGGTATGCGCAGAATTCGCGAGCCCTTGTTCAGGTCTCGCAGCGCACTCTGCGCATCGTCGGTGACTGAGGTGCCGGCAACCAGTGCAGTCTCGCCCTCGGCGAGCGCCGCCGCGATGTCGGCAACCGCGGTGGCATCGACGACGCCGTCGACCACGGCCAGCCGCGATCGCCCTCGAACGCCCGTGAAGACGGGATGCTCGATGAGCGCGTAGCCGAGCTGAGCGGCCACGGCCCGACGCAACGTCGCAGTGTCGATCCCCTCGGCGCGATACACCTCGAGCCCGGCGTCGGAGTCGAGAACCTGCCAGCAGCTCGAGGCAATGCGCAGGTCGCGAAAACCACCACCACCCGTCCAGCCGGCCGACTCGGTGATGCCGCCCGGGTCATCCCCCGCGACCACTTTCTCAAGCCGGGGCTTGGTGAACGTATCGGCCGTGTTCTCGCTGAGCTCGACCGTCACCCACCGACGGCCCATCTTGTGCGCCACGGCGGCGGTTGTGCCCGAGCCGGCGAAACAGTCGAGCACAATGTCGCCAGAAATGGAGCCGATTTGCAAGACGCGCTCGACGAGCCGCTCCGGCTTTGGCGTCGCGAATGGCACCTCGTCAGGAAAGAGGAGACGCATTTCACTCTTTGACTGACGATTGCCACCGACTTCCTCTACCTGCCAAATCGTGGAGGGCACGCTGTCACCAACCTCCGTAAGGAACTTCTTGATCTGGGGGACGCCATTCCCGTCTTTGCCGAAGTAGATCCGGCCCTCGGCGATCATCTGCTCAACTTCAGACTTCGATCTACGCCAGCAGTTTCCGGCTGGGGGCATGTGGCTCTTGCCGGTCTTCGGAGACACGACCGGATAGGTGAGATTCGGCCGGATGTTGGGCCCTTGCAGAGGGACAGCAAGCCAGGGGCCCCTCGGATCCTTGTCGGGATTTCGGTAGACCTTGTTCATGCGTTCAGATCTTGGAAGACGATTGGCCCGCCAGTTCTGGATGTCTGCCGCAGACACCAGGATGATGTCGTGCGCACTGGAGAACCGGGTTGCGTCATTTCGAACGGTGTCTGCTTTCTGCCACACGAGCGATGCAACGAAGTTTTGCCGCCCGAAGATCTCGTCCATGAGCACCTTGCAGTACGCCATCTCGGCGTCGTCCAGGTGCACCCACACGGAGCCGTCAGGCGCCAGCAATTCCTTGATGAGCACAAGACGTTCGCGCATCATGCCGAGCCACACCGAGTGCTCAAGCGAATCGTCGTAGTGCTCGAAGGCCTGGCCGGTGTTGAACGGCGGGTCGATGTAGACGAGCTTGACCTTGCCCCGATACTCGGCGGCGAGCTCGGGCGTATGCACGAGCGCGCGCAGAGCATCCAGTGAATCTCCTCGAATGAGGAAGTTGTCGCTCGCATCGCCGGTGACGTCACCCACTCGGCCCACCTCATCGAGCAGCCGTACCTCGCGCGCCCGCGGGTCATCACGATCGACCCACTCGTAGCCCGACTCACCGTGCGACAACAGTGCGTGGTCTTTGTTGGCCCAGGTGAGCGTGAGGCGACCAGTCACAGGCAGAGTTCCTTCGATTCGGGAGGCGGCCACGACAGTCACAGCCGATGCACCCTCACAGTATCGGGCGGCTCCGACACCTTTCGCGGCAGGTCACCACAGCCTTAGGCTGAGCGCGACCGGAGCCGGCCTCGGCTTCGGCGACTCCGCCCCGAGCACGCGGGAGCTGCGATGAGCGACGACACCCCCACCGAGCGCTTCCAGCCGCCGACGGCGCCGCTCCCCGCGGCGAACTCCGGCACGGCGAGCGCCACCGAGCCGCCCGAGGAGGGCCGGAAGCGCGGCATGCTCATCGCCCTCATCGCGATCGCCGCCGCCATCCTGCTCGCCCTCATCGTGCTGATCGTCGTGCTCGTCGGCAACACGGGCAGCCCCGAGGCGTCGCCCACGCCCACGGCGACGCTGAGCGAGTCGCCCTCGCCGACGCCGGAGGAGACCGAGAGCCCCGAGCCGAGCGACGAGCCGAGCGCCTCGCCGAGCGCGACCACGCCGCCTCCCCCGCCGCCGCAGAGCCCGAGCTTCGCGACGTTCTCGGGGCCCGATCGTGCCTCGTGCCCCGACACCTCGAGCGCCGTCGCGATCACCTGGACCTGGAGCAGCACGAACGCCGTGCGCGCCTGGTTCGGCATCGGCACGACCGACGCGCGCGCCGAACCGTTCGAGTCGGTGCAGACGACGGTGACCTACACGTTCAACTACCAGTGCTCCGAGCCGAGCCAGATCTACACGGTCACGCTCGAGGACTCGGCGGGCCGCGTCACGCACGCGACCGTCGAGATCGTGCGGCAGTAGTCGCCGTTGGTCACGAGGCGATCATCGTCGTGACGTGCACGGCGCTCGTCAGAGTGCGATGCACCGGGCACTTGTCGGCGATCATGCGCAGCGCCTCACGCTGATCGAGCGTGAGATCACCCACGAGCGTAATCTCGCGAACGATGTGATCGAGCAGGCCGACCTGCGTCTCACAGGTCTCGCAGTCGTCGGCGTGAATGCGCTCGTGCCGCAGGGTCACCGAGACCCCGTCGAGCGGGATGCCCTTGCGATCGGCGTACATGCGCATGGTCATCGAGGTGCAGGCTCCGAGCCCGGCGAGCACGTAGTCGTAGGGCGACGGCCCCGCGTCGTTGCCGATCGGCAGCGGCTCATCCGCGAGCAGCCGGTGGACACCCGCCTCGACCGCGTGCGTGAACGGTCCGGTGGGCGTGCTCGACACCCGCACGCTTCCCCGAAGCAGGTCGTGCGCGTGCGGCTGCTGCGGGGTCGCATTGGGCGCATCCAGCACATAGCGAGACGCCCACGCCGCGATGATGCCGGCGGCGAAGGTGGCATCGGGCCCGCGAGTGAGCAAGTGGTCGGCGCCGTCGAGCGCGACGAACGACTTCGGATGCCGTGCCGCCTCGAAGATCTGCCGCGCGTTGTCGATACCGACGGTGTCGTCGACGGGCGAGTGCAGCACGAGCAGGGCCCGATCGAGACGGTCGAGGCGCTCGAGCTGGGGCTGCTCGGCCAGATCGTCGAGGAGCGAGCGGCGGATGGTGAAGGGGCGACCGGCGAGCTCGACGCGGGCCGCGCCGGTCGTGACGATAGCGTCGATCGAGTCGGCGAAGAGTCCGGTGACGTGGGCCGGGTCGCTCGGCGCACCGATCGTTGCCACGGCGCGAACGCTCGACAGTGCACCAGCGGCAGCGATCACCGCCGCGCCTCCGAGGGAATGGCCGATGAGCAACGACGGCGCCCGGTGCTCGGCCTCGAGATAAGCCGCCGCGGCAACCAGATCGTCGATGTTCGACGAGAAGTCGGTGTTCGAGAAGTCGCCGTCCGACTCGCCCAATCCCGTGAAGTCGAAACGCAGCACGGCGATGCCGCTCTTCGTCAGGGCGCGCGCGATGCGGGAAGCCGCTCGTGAGTCTTTCGAGCACGTGAAGCAGTGGGCGAACACGGCGTAGGCCCGCGGGTCGCCGTCGGGCAGCTCGAGGCGAGCGGCGAGCAGCGAGTCGGTGGACCCGAGGAACTCGACGCGAGGCATCAGCGGTACTCGGGGTTGGCGTCGTACCCCCAGCGCTCGCCGTCGTTCCACTGGCCCCGCAGGTTGCCGTAGGCGGGCACTCCGCCGGCGTCGGTGAGCGCCCTCGCCTGGTGCAGCAGGTTCCAGGTCATGAAGGTGGTGTTGCGATTGGTGAAATCGTTCTCGGGCCCGCCCGAGCCCTCATCGAGATAGCTCGGGCCCGGCCCCGCCTCGCCGATCCAGCCCGCCTCGGCGGCCGGCGGAATCGTGTACCCGATGTGCTGCAGGCCGTAGAGGATCGACATCGCGGCATGCTTCACGCCGTCTTCATTGCCCGTGATGATCGTGCCCGCTGTCTTGCCGTAGAAGACGTACTGGCCCTTCTCGTTGAAGAGCCCGCTCATCGCGTAGAGCCGCTCGATGAAGAGCCGCAGCACTGATGACGGGTCGCCGAGCCAGAGGGGCGAGCCCACGACGAGGATGTCGGCCTGCTCGATGCGCGGCCACAGCTCGGGCCAGGCATCCTCAGCCCAGCCCTGCTCGCGCATGTCGGGGTAGACGCCGAACGCGACGGGGTGATCGACGACTCGGATGAGATCGACCGCGACCCCTTGAGCCTCCATGAGCGCCATGCTGCGCCGCATGAGCCCCTCGGTGTGGCTGAGCTCGGGGCTGCGCTTGAGGGTGCAGTTCACGAAGACGGCGCGCAGGTCGTCGTAGCGGGCGGGCGGATTCGCGCGATCGATCATGGTGCCGACGCTACGCCCGGAGGTGCCCGGTACGATTAATGCACAATCCATACTCAGGCACCCTTAATTTCTGACACGGTGCCGCACATAGCGAAGCGAGACCTGCGATGAGCCACGCCAGCCTGCCCGACAAGCCCGCCCTCGAAGGCCTCGAGAGCAAGTGGGCGCCGACCTGGGAGGAGCAGGGCACGTACCGCTTCGACCGCCAGGCGGCGGTGGATGCGGGCCCCGACTCGGTCTACGCGATCGACACTCCCCCGCCGACGGCATCGGGCTCGCTGCACATCGGCCACGTCTTCAGCTACACGCACATGGACCTCGCCGCACGCTTTCAGCGCATGCGCGGCAAGAACCTCTTCTACCCGATGGGGTGGGACGACAACGGCCTGCCGACCGAGCGCCGCGTGCAGAACTACTACGGCGTGCGCTGCGACCCGACGCTGCCCTACGACCCCGCCTTCACCCCGCCGCTCGAGGGCGGTGACAACGCCAGCTCGAAGTCGGCCGACCAGGTGCCCGTCTCGCGCCGAAACTTCATCGAGCTGTGCGAGCGGCTGACCGTCGAAGACGAGAAGCAGTTCGAAGACCTGTGGCGCACGCTCGGTCTGAGCGTCGACTGGAGCCAGACCTACCGCACGATCGGCGACGAGGCGCAGCGCGTGGCCCAGCGGGCGTTTCTTCGCAACCTCGCGCGCGGCGAGGCGTACCGCGCCGATGCACCGACCCTGTGGGACGTCACGTTCCGCACCGCGGTGGCCCAGGCCGAGCTGGAGGACAAGGAGATGCCCGGGGCCTTCCACCGGGTGAGCTTCCACGCGCCCGACGGCGGCACGATCGACATCGAGACGACGCGTCCCGAGCTGATCCCTGCCTGTGTCGCCCTCGTCGCGCATCCTGATGACCCTCGATACCAGGCGCTCTTCGGCACCACCGTGCGCACGCCCCTCTTCGGCGTCGAGGTGCCCGTCGTCGCGCACCACCTCGCCCAGCAAGACAAGGGCTCCGGCATCGCGATGGTCTGCACCTTCGGCGACGTCACCGACGTCGTGTGGTGGCGAGAGCTCGACCTCGGCCTGCGCCCGATCCTGGGCAAAGACGGCCGCATCCTCGCCGACGCACCCGAAGGCATCGAAGGCGCCGCACTCGAGACCTACGCCGAGCTCGCCGGCAAGACCGTCTTCAGTGCGAAGGCCCGCATCGTCGAGCTGCTGCGCGAGTCGGGCGACCTCATCGGCGAGCCGCGCCCCATCACCCACCCGGTGAAGTTCTTCGAGAAGGGCGACAAGCCCCTCGAGATCGTCACGACGCGGCAGTGGTACATCGCCAACGGCGCGCGCGACGAGGCCCTCAACGCACGCCTGCTCGAGCGCGGGCGCGAGATCGCCTTCCACCCCGACTTCATGCGCGTGCGCTACGAGAACTGGGTCGGCGGGCTCTCAGGCGACTGGCTGATCTCGCGGCAGCGCTTCTTCGGCGTGCCGATCCCGGTCTGGTACCGCCTCGACGAGAACGGCGAGCAGACCGGCGAGCCGATCGTGCCGAGCGAAGACCAGCTGCCGGTCGACCCCGCCTCGATGCCTGCTCCCGGCTTCGACGAGGCGCAGCGCGGGCAGCCAAACGGCTTCGTCGGCGAGGTCGACATCATGGACACCTGGGCGACCTCGTCGCTCACCCCGCAGATCGCCGCGAAGTGGGAGGACGACCCCGAGCTCTTCGGGCTCGTGTTCCCCTACGACCTGCGCAGCCAGGGGCAAGACATCATCCGCACCTGGCTGTTCTCGACCGTGCTGCGCGCCGAGCTCGAGCACGGCACCCTGCCGTGGAAGCACGCCGGCATCTCGGGCTTCATCGTCGACCCCGACCGCAAGAAGATGTCGAAGTCGAAGGGCAACGTCGTGACCCCCGCGGCGATGCTCGACGAGCACGGCAGCGACGCCGTGCGCTACTGGGCTGCCAGCTCGCGCCTCGGCACCGACGCGGCCTTCGACCCGCAGAACCCGAAGCAGATGAAGATCGGCCGCCGCCTGGCGATCAAGGTGCTCAACGCCGCCAAGTTCGTCTACTCGTTCGAGGCGCCCGCGGGCGCCGTCACGGGCCCGGATGCCGTGACCGAGCCTCTCGACATCGACATGCTCGCGACCCTCGGCGAGGTGGTCGCCACCGCGACCCGCGCGTACGAGGAGTACGACCATGCGCGCGCCCTCGAGGTGGCCGAGCAGTTCTTCTGGACCTTCACCGACGACTACCTCGAGCTCGTGAAAGAGCGCGCCTACGGCTCGCAGGGCGAGGCCGGCCAGGCGAGCGCCGTCACGGCGCTGCAGCTCGCGATCGACGTCTTCCTGCGCCTGTTCGCGCCCGTCATCCCCTTCGCGACCGAGGAGGTCTGGAGCTGGACGCACAGCGGGTCGATCCACCGTGCACCCTGGCCGACCGTCGCCGAGCTCGGCGTGGATGCTCAGCACGGCGGGCTGCTGCCACTCGTCTCCGAGGCGCTCATCGGCATCCGCCGCGCGAAGACCGACGCGAAGGCCTCGCAGAAGACGCCCGTCTCGAGCGCGGTGATCGCCGGGCCCTCGCTGCTCGAGCTCGCAGCCGGCGACCTCGCCGCCGTCGGGCGCATCGCCTCGCTCGCGTTCGAGCCCGCCGACGCGGTGTCGATCGTCTCGATCGATCTGGCCGAGCTGCCGGAGGCCTGAGCATGGGCGAGGTGACCGTGCGGGCGATCGAGGAGCGCGACGCCGCGCGGTGGCGCGAGCTGTTCACGGCCTACGGCGTCTTCTACGAGACCGCCTTCGACGACGCCGTGCTCGACGGCGTGTGGGCCTGGCTCATGGATGCTGAGCACCCGCTCTTCTGCCTCGTCGCCGAGCGCGGCACCGAGGTCGTGGGCTTCGCGCACGTGCGCGAGCAGCCCGACACCTTCACGGCCGGCCCCGGGTGGTTTCTCGACGACCTGTACACCGCGCCCGAGTCGCGCGGCACGGGTGCGGGCTCGGCCCTCATCGAGGCGATCGCCGATCATGCCCGCACACGCGGCGGTGGCACGGTGCGCTGGATCACCGCGGCTGACAACGAGCGCGCGCAGCGGGTCTACGATCGTGTCGCGACCCGCACCTCGTGGGTCACGTACGAGAAAGAGGTCTGAGCGATGCAGCTCGGAACCCGATGGTCGGTGGGCGGCGAACCGCCCGCACGGTTGAGCCCCGACGTGCGCGCGGCTGTGCGCGCCGTCGAGGGCGAGCTGCTCGGGCGCGACACGACGCTGTGGCGCTGGACTCTGACCTGGCTCGAGGGCCGCCCGGTCGTCGAGCTCGACGATGGCACGGTCATCAGGGTGGCGCACGACGGCACGATCGTCACGGAAGACGGCGACACCCCGCGCTGAGCGGTCTACTGGGCGATGCCGTAGCGACGGACGCTGTCGCGCTGGCGCTCGGCGGCGGCACGCGCGGCGAGGCGCAGGGCCTGCTGCTCATGGGTCGGGGCGGCCGGGCGTCGGTGGGCCCAGCGCACGAGCGCGACGCCTGCGGCGAGCGCGAGCTTGCGCACGGTCGACTCGCGCGGAGTCGTGTCGCACACGGTGAGCGAGATCGTGGTCATGATCAGCTCTCTTTCTGGGGAGTGGTGGTGGCGGGGGTGGTGGCAGGAATCTCGACGCCGTCGAGCACGGGGAAGCCGAAGTACTGCAGATGCACGGGGCGGGAACCGGGGATGCGCTGACCGCGGTGCTCGCGCGCGAACTCGAGGATCACCTCGATGACGCGCTCGTTGAGCTGCTCGAGCTGCTCGGCGGTGACGTGCACGCTCGCCGACTGCAGGGCGATCGCTTCGCGCCACTGAGGAGCGAGCACGTCGTGCCCGCGCTCGATGATGTCGCGCACGCCCGACTCGCGGTGATGCAGCCACTCGCGCATGATGACGCGCGAGGCGGCACGGCCGGCTTCGCTGTGATCGAGCTCGGCGCTGCCGAGGTGGATGGGGCCGGGCACGCGCTCCCACCACCGCTCGCGACCCGTGCCGCGACCTTCGACCTCGCGCACGTAGCCGTGCTTCTCGAGCTGACGGAGGTGGTAGCTCGTGGCGCCGCTCGACTCGCCGAGCCGCTCGGCGAGGCCGCTCGCAGTCTGTTCGCCGTAGGTGGAGAGCGCCTCGATGAGCTGCATGCGCAGCGGATGCGCGAGCGCCTTGAGGCCGTCGAGGTCGGCCGTGCGGCCGCCGTGCTCGTCGAGCTTCTTTCCCATGACGACGACAGTAGCAATGCAAAAGTTTCTTTGCAAGGATTTCTTTGCAATGAGTTGTTTGCAAAGGGATCTGTGCACCGGCGGCCCTACAGTGGAAGCATGTCGAACCCGTTCCTCGCCCCGAGCACCCTCCCGTACCAGCTGCCGCCCTTCGCCGAGATCGCCGACGAGCACTACGCCCCCGCGATCGAGCAGGGCATGGCCGAGCAGCTCGCCGAGATTCAGAACATCAGCCGCCGGCGCGACATGCCGAGCTTCGAGAACACGATGGTGCCGCTCGAGTCGAGCGGGCAGCTGCTCACCCGGGTGCTGCGCGTGTTCTTCAACAAGGCCTCGGCCGACTCCACCGACGCGACCAACGACCTCGAGGCAGAGCTGGCCCCGAAGCTCGCCGCGCACACCGACGCCATCACGCTCGACTCGGCCCTGTACTGGCGCATCGCGCAGCTGCACGAGCAGCGGCACGAGCTCGCCCTCACGCACGAGCAGCGCTACCTCGTCGAGCGCTACTACACGACGATGACCCTCGCCGGCGCGGGGCTCGACGACACTCAGAAGACGCGGTTGAGCGAGCTCAACGCGCGCCTGTCGACCCTCGAGACCGCCTTCGAGAAGAACCTGCTCGCCGACACCAACGACCTCGCCATCATCATCGACGACCCCGCCGAGCTCGACGGCCTGAGCGCCGGCGAGATCAGCGCCGCCGCGCAGGCCGCCGCCGACCGAGGCCTCGACGGCAGATTCCTCGTGACGCTCGTGCTGCCCACGGGCCACCCGTGGCTCGAGAGCCTGACGAATCGCGAGGTGCGTGAGCGCATCATGGCCGCCTCGCGCGCCCGCGGTTCGCGCGGGGGCGAGCACGACAACCGCGAGGTGCTGCTCGAGATCGTGCGCCTGCGCGCCGAGCGCGCCGAACTGCTCGGCTTCGACAGCCACGCCGCCTTCGTCACCGCCGATCAGACGGCGCAGAGCCCCGCGCGCGTCGCCGCGATGCTCGAGCGCCTCGCGCCCGCTGCCGCGCGCAACGCCGCTGCCGAACAGGCCAAGCTCGAAGCCCTCGCTGGCCACCCCGTCGACGCCCACGACTGGGCGTTCTACAACGAGAAGGTGCGCAAAGCCGACTACGACGTCGACACGAGCGAGCTGCGCCCCTACTTCGAAGCCGAGCGCGTGCTGCAGCAGGGCGTGTTCGCGGCGGCGACGAAGGTGTACGGCATCACCTTCGACGAGCGCACCGACCTCGTCGGCTACCACCCCGAGGTGCGCATCTTCGAGGTGCGCAACGAGGATGGATCCGACCTCGGGCTCTACCTGCTCGACCTCTACACGCGCGACAGCAAGCGCGGCGGCGCGTGGATGAACGAGCTCATCGGGCAGAACTCGTTGCTCGGGCATCCCACGATCGTCGTCAACAATCTCAACGTGCCCCAGCCCGCCGCGGGCGAGCCGACGCTGCTCACCTACGACGAGGTCAACACCTTCTTCCACGAGTTCGGGCACGCGCTGCACGGGCTCTTCGCGCACGTGACCTATCCGCGGTTCACCGGCACGAACGTGTACCGCGACTTCGTCGAGTTCCCCAGCCAGGTCAACGAGATGTGGATGCTCTGGCCCGAGATCGTCAACGACTACGCCGTGCACTTCGAGACCGGCGAGCCGATTCCCGCCTCGACGCTCGACAAGATCCGCGCCAGCCAGACCTGGGGCGAGGGCTTCGCGACGAGCGAGTACCTCGCCGCGGCGCTGCTCGACCAGGCCTGGCACACGCTGAGCGCCGCCGAGGCCGCGGCCGTGACGGATGTCGCCGCCTTCGAGGCCGCGGCCCTCGCGCGCGTGGGCCTCGACAACCCGGCGGCGCCGACCCGCTACAGCTCGACCTACTTCGCCCACACCTTCTCGGGCGGCTACGACGCCGGCTACTACAGCTACATCTGGAGCGAAGTGCTCGACGCCGACACCGTGCAGTGGTTCGAGCAGAACGGCGGCCTCACGCGCGCGAACGGCGACCGGTTCCGTGAGCACGTGCTCGGGCTCGGCGGCGCGGGCGACCCGCTCGAGGCCTACCGCGCGTTCCGCGGGCGCGACGCGGCGATCGAGCCGCTGCTGCAGCGACGCGGCCTGACCGCGTAGCTCATCGGCACGGCGTCGCGGGCTCGTCGCCGAGCAGTCGCGTCTAGAACCAGGTGCTGAGGAACGGCGCGCGCGTCGGTCGCAGCACCCGTTCGAGACGCTCGGCCGAACCCGGCGAGCCTTCGGCGAGCCGCCCGGCGACCCGCAGGGCGTCGACGGGCGTGCCGCCGAGCAGCAGCGCGCCGAGCGCCTCGACCCCGAGGTCGATGACGGCCGCGTCGTGGTGCACGGCGTCGTGGTGCACGGCGTCGTGGTGCACGGCGTCGTGCGGCTCGCCGACGTGCGCCGTGACGGTCGCCGTGCCGTCGGCGGCGGTGGCGAGCATCCACTCGCCCGACGCGAAGCCGAGCGCGTCGGTGACCCGCAGCAGCACGTGATCGGCCGCGGCGTAGCGGCGGGCTCCGAGCGCGGCAGGCACGTCGAGCACGCGCAGCCACAGGTGCTCGCGACGGGCGACCGTCTGCACGGCCCGCGGGTTCGCGACCATCCAGGGCAGGGGTTCGTCGACCGGGCGCTGCGCGGCGATCACCGTCGCCACCAGGTCCTGGTCGAGAACGTAGTGCCACAGTGCGGCGTGCGCGGCCTCCGTCGCGGCGCTCAGATACTCGACCGTCAGCGTGTGCTGGGCGAAGTCGTCGGGGTGCTCGGCGACCGAGTAGAGCACGAAGCCCTGCGGCTCGCCGTGCTCGTCGTCGAAGCGCGCGGCCCGCAGCTTCGCCGCGTGCGACGCCGTGCGCGCCGCGAGGGCGAACATGCGGTCGAACTGCTGCGTGTCGAACGGCACCTCCCCGGCCTCGCGCGCGTGAGCACGGCGCATGAGCTCGGGTGCGAGCTCGCGCAGGGCCGCCGCGCTCACGCGGTGCACACGGCCCGGCGGTAGGGGCGCCGTGAACCGCAGCCCTCGCGCGTCGATGCGGTAGTCGGCCGTGTACGCGGCGGGCCCGAAGCCCCAGCGGCCGTAGATCGTGGCCTCTGAGACCGTCAGCATGGCGAGCGGGATGCCGGCGGCGTGCGCGGCCCGCAGCTCGCCCTCGAGCATCGCGCGGGCGATGCCGCGGCGGCGGTGCGTCGCCGCGACCGAGACGAGGCTGATGGCCCACGCCTCGATGCTGCGGCCGTCGCCGAGGGTCAGGGGCGAGCGCCAGGAGGCGACCGTCGCGATCGGGCTCTCGGGCTCGGCGGCCGTCGGATCCCACACCCCGATCGACCGCGTGGGGCCGAAGCCCGCGCGGTACTGCACCAGTTGCTCGTCGGTGAACGCGTCGAAGTGGAAGCCGCGATAGGCCGCCTGCAACCAGCGGTCGACCGCGTCGGTCTCGGTGTCGTCGAGCCGTGCATAGCGCAGGCCCTGCGCCGCGAGACCGTCGCGAGAGGGCGCGTCGAGCGGCAGGGCGTTCTCGGGGTGCGTCATGCGCTCAGGCTAGCGAGCGGCGCGCTACTGCAGGCCGCGGCGCAGCGCGGCGAGTGCGGCGGTCGTGGCATCCACCCCGTCGGCGGTGGCGCGCTGCTCGATGGCGCGCGAGAGCTCTGCCGGCAGCACGAGCGCGAGGTGGTCGGCGGGCACGGCGGCCGCGGGGGCGGCATCCTGCCCGTCGACGACCGCGAGGGCGGGCGCATCGCGCACGAAGATCGCCAGCACGGGCACGACGACCGTGCCGAGCACGTCGAGGATTCCGACGACGCCGAACAGCCGCCAGTACCACTCTTCATTGCCGATGCCGGGAATGTCGCCCTCGCTGAGAATCGGCAGGATCACCATGATCGCCACGGTCGCGATCATGACGAGCGTGATCATGAGGCCGTAGCGGATGACCGGCCGTCGTCGCCCGGCGAGCAGCAGCAGCAGGTTGGCGTGCGCGAAGCTCACCGCGATGATGCCCGCGGTCGCGAAGGCCTTGAACCACTGGTCGAAGCCGGGAGAATCCCAGTCTCGCCAGATGAGCACGAGGCCCGTGATGAGCGTGGCCCCGCTCGCGGCGAGACCGACGAAGCCCACGATGCGCATCGCGCGGTCGGCGATGGCGAGGTGGCACAGCGCCGTGATGCTCGTCGCGCCGAGCAGCAGAGTCGTCAGCACGATGCGGCCCTGGGTCTCGCCGAAGTCGCCGCTCAGCAGCGCGATGATGCCGACGACGGCGGCGAGCGAGAACGACACGATGATGCCGTAGATCGCACCCGTGCGCGCCGCACCGATGGCGGCATCGCGGCGGGCATCGGCCGCGGCAGACCGAGTCGAGGGGGTGGTCGTCATGACGGCTCCTTCGCCGGTGGGGGGCCGGCAGGCGTCGGGTCGGCCGGGGTGCGCTCGACTGTACTCCTGCGATGCGTCACGAGCATCACGAGCCCGCCGACCAGCAGCCCCCAGAAGGCACTGCCGATGCCGACCACGACGACCCCTGAGGCCACGACGATGAGCGTGACCGCCGCCGTGAGTCGCGTCTCGGGCGCCTCGAAGGCGCTCACGAGCCCCGAGGCGAAGGCGCCCAGCAGGGCGAGCCCCGCGACGGCGATGATGAGGATGGGCGGGGCCGCCGCGACGAGCGACGTCGCGACCCCGGCGCCCAGGCCCAGCAGCACGTAGGTGGCGCCGCCCGCAACCGGAGCCACCCACCGCCGCGCCGGGTCGGGGTGCGAGTCGGGGCCCGCCATGAGGGCCGCGGTGATGGCCGCCAGGTTCAGGGCGTACCCCCCGAACGGCGCGGAGAGCGCCGTCGCCGCTCCGCTCGCCGCGAGCAGAGTGCGCGCGGGCACCTCGCGGTAGCCGAGCGTCGTCAGAACGGCGAACCCGGGCACGTTCTGCCCCGCCATCGTCACGATGTACAGCGGCAGGCCGAGCGAGACGATGACGAACGGGTCGAGGGTCGGCATCGTCAGAGTGAAGGCGGGCGCGAGGGTCGCGCCGAGCATCCACTCGTCGCCCGCGCTCGCGACGACGCCGATGATGGCGACGACCATCGCCGCCGGAACGGCCCAGCGCGGCAGCCAGCGCACGAGCAGCAGCCACACGATGACGACGGGCGCGGCGAGCAGCGGCTGCTCGATGACGGCGGTGACGGGCGCGATGCAGATCGGGAACAGGATGCCCGCGAGCATCGCCCCCGCGAGGGGCATCGGGATGCGCGTCATCGCCCGCCCGAGCCACGGCCACAGCCCGCTCACGAGGATCAGCAGCCCGCACACGATGAAGGCGCCGATCGCCGCGCCGTACGAACCCGTCGTGCCCTCGGCCGCGACGAGCAGGGCCGCGCCGGGGGTCGACCACGCGAAGCTCAGCGGCAGGCGGAACCGCCACGACAGCAGCCCCGCGAGCAGCGCCTGGCCGATGCAGAGCACGAGCAGACCGCTCGCGGCCTCGGCCGGGCTCGCGCCGACGGCGAGCAGGCCCGCCACGACGAGGGCAAACGAGCTCGCGAAGCCCGTGAGCGCGCCGATGACCCCGGCGATGATCGGCTGCAGCACCCTGCCAGCCTAGGGCTGCGTGTTCGCCACTCATGCTGACGTGGCGGTTGTGCGCGGTTCACGCCGCACATGCGGTCGATCAGCCTGAGTTACGAACGGAAGATCTCGTGGAGTCTCGGCCAGTCGGCGGCGCGCACGTACACCGGCACCTCGTCGAGCGGCACCTCGGTCGTGTGCGTGCCGCCGCCCGCGACCTGCTCGCCGCTGAAAGCGTGCACCCACTCCCCCGCGGGCAGCGTCGCGGTGTGCGACGTCGCCCCCTCGGTCGTGACCGGTGAGATCAGGATGCTGCGGCCGAGCATCCACTGCAGGGGCTGGTTCCACAGCCGCTCGTCGTCGGGCCAGTCGAAGAACAGCGGTCGCATGAGCGACGTGCCCTGCCCGATCGCCCACGCGGTCTCGGCCGACAGGTGCGGCACGAGGCGCTCGCGCAGGCCGACGATGCGACGCACGCCCGGCAGCACGCCCTCATCCCCTGTGCGCTCCGCGATGTTCCACGGCGTGCGGTCACGGCTCGGCCGCCGGTGGTGGTTGAACTCGGAGTGGTACTGCATGATCGGCACGAAGGCCGCGGCCGCCATCGACCGCAGGTACAGCTCGGCCGACGGGATCTCGCCGCTGAAGCCCGCGATATCCCACCCCCAGTAGAGGATGCCGCTCGCGGTCGCGCTGAGCCCCGCGAACAGCGACCAGCGGAAGGCCTCCCACGTGGAGTTCTCGTCGCCCGCCCAGACGGCTCCGTGCGCCTGCGAGCCCGTGAAGCCGGCGCGCGAGAAGGTGACGGGCGCCTTGCCGGCCCGCCGCAGCAGGTCGCCGTAGGCCTTCGCGTAGGCGACGGGGAAGGTGTTGTTCGCCTCGTCGCCGCGGCGCCCGTCGAGGTACTGCAGCTCACGCCCCCAGGCGTGCTCGCCGCCGTCGGTCTTGAAGCCGTCGACGCCGAGCTCGTCGACGAGGTAGCGGCGCTTCTCCGTCCACCACTCGGCCGCGCGCTCGTCGGTGAGGTCGGGCATGAGCCCGAGCGGGAACCACCAGCCGCGGTTGCGGTACGGCCGCGGCCGACCGTCGGGCCCGGGCTCGCGGATGAGCACGCCCTCGCGCACAGCCGCGTCGGCGTCGTGCCGCGTCTGGCCGCGCGGGTGCGGGCGCAGCTTGAGGAGCGGGATCTGCCACAGCAGCAGTGCGATGTCGCGCGCGTGCAGCTCGTCGACCATGCCCTTCGGGTCGGGCCAGGCGCCCTCGGCCGGGAACGTGAAGTCGGCCAGTCGCATCGGCCCGCCGTCGGCGCGCGGCGTGTACTGCGCGTCGCGCCAGACGTGGAAGGTGCTCTCGTCGCTCCACGCCTCGATCACGATGCTGCCGATCGGGATGCCGTGCTCGCGATGCGCGTCGGCCTGCCGCATGACCTCGGCCTGCGTGTTCCACTCGTTGCCGCTCGCCCACAGCCGCAGCACCCAGTCGGGCAGCTGCTCGGGGCGGCCGACCTCGGCGAGGAAGGCGTCGAGCACGGCGTGCGGCGTGCCGGCGTAGCCGCCGACGTCGATGACGCCGGATGCCCCGCTCGGGCTGTCGACCTCGGCCTCGATCACGAGGCGGTCGGGCGCGCTCTCGCCGATGTCGAACCAGACCCGCCGGCTCGTCCGCACGTGGAAGCCCCACCCGCGCCCTCCGACGACGTGCGCGAAGGGCATGGGCAGGTATGTCTTGCGCTCGGCGCCCTGCGACTTGTACTGCTCGAAGACGACCGAATCGAGGGATGCCCCGCGGTGGTCGAGCGCATCGAAGCGCTCCCCGAACCCGGCCACGTGCTCGCCCGCGGCCAGCGCCAGCGCGAACCGCACGCGCCGCACGCGCTCGCCGTCGTCGAGCACCTCGACAGTGCCGGGCACGAGGCCCGCGCCCGCGTCGGCAGCGACCGCGCTGTCGGGCGCGGCCCGCCAGCCCGCGATGCGCACCTCGAACCAGCGCGTGCGCTGGCTGCTCGGCGCCACGGCCGGGCCGCCGACGAAGCGGTAGCGGGCGGCGGAGCCGGCCGTGAGCCGCGCGTCGTCGGCCGGCAGGGTGACGGAGAAGCCGCGCGCGGCCCGCGCGAGCCGCGCCTGCGCGCTCGCCAGGTGGCCGCCGTCGACGGCCTGCCCGCGCGAGCGGCGCTGGGTGCGATCGAGGGCCAGCTCGATGATCGAGGCGCCGTCGTCCCACTGCAGGGTCACGGCATCCACGTCGGGCGTCACCCGCACGCCGAGCGTCAGCGGCTCGCCCGCGACCGGGTCGATCGGGCTGCGCTGCTCGGTGTCGACCGAGTAGGGGTGGCCCGAGCCGAAGGGGCGGTGGCGGATCACGCGCGCACCCCCTCGGGTGCGACGGGGATGCCGACCTCGACGGCGAGGCGCACGAGCATCGCGTGGCTCCACAGCAGGGGTGTCGCGACGGGCCCCCAGCGATCGAGCCACTCCTGCCGCCGCTCGGGCGCGAGCAGGTGGTCGTCGACCTGCTCGGGCATCAGCCCCTCGGCCGTCACCGTGCCGGCGGCCCAGTGCAGCAGCCGCACGGCACTCGCCCGGTCGCCCGCCGCGTGGTGCGCAAGGCCGAGGAAGCACGTGAGCAGCGGCCACTGGCCACCGCCGTAGAAGGTGTCGCGCAGGTAGCGGTGCACGCCGCCCTCGACGCTCAGCGCCGATTCGATCGCGCGGATGCTGGCGAGCCCGAGCGGGCTCGTCGCCTCGATCACGCCGAGGGGCGCCAGGACGGCCGCGAGCGAGGCGTCGACGTCGGTCGAGCCGAGCCATTTCGTGAGGTGCCCTGAATGGACCCCCCGCTCAGCGATGAGCGCACGGGCCCCGCCCGCTGCGGTGCGCGCGGCGGCGGCGCTCTCGGAGTCGAGCACGCCCCCGTCGGCGGCCGCCTCGAGTCCGGCGATGATGCAGCCGAGAGTCGAGACGTGCACCTCGGTGCTGCTCTCCTCCCACCAGTCGTAGCAGGGGCGGCGCCAGGTGGCGAGCAGATAGTCGACGCTGAGCCGGATGCCCTCGCCCCAGCGGTCGAGGCTCAGGCCGTGGCGGCGCGCGTGCGCGACCGCCGCCCACACCCACGTGCCGTAGCCGTCGGTCTGGAAGTCCCACCAGCCGTCGGAGCCCTCGACTCCGTCGAGGGTGAAGCGGGTGGCGAGCATGGCCTCATCGGGCAGCGGAGTGCCGGCGGCCTCAGCGGCGACGATCTCGGCGATCTGCGCGCGGCGCTCGGCGAGCATCCGGTCGCACCAGTCGAAGAAGCGCGAGGCGCTCTCGACGGCGCCGGCGGCCGACATACCGTCGGCGATGAAGGCGCCGTCGCGGAACCAGCTGTAACCCTGGTAGGCCGAGAAGGTGGGGCTCGCGGGGTACGCGCCCGATGCGTCCTGCAGGCTCTCGATGAGGGCGACGCTGCGGGCCGCGAGTGCGGCGACGGCGTCGAGGTCGGTGGTGGTGTTCATGCGGATGGCCCTCCGGGGCGTGCCGAGGGAGGGGGTTCCGGCGGCCTTAGCCCGCCGGAACCCCGCTCCGGGTGAAGGGCTGGACTAGCCGCCGAGAAGCGCGTTGATGCGCTCTTCAGCGCTCGCCAGGGCGTCTTCGACCGACTTGCGACCGGCCTGCGCCTCGATGAGCTCTTCGTTGATGATGTCTTGCATCTCTTGCTGACCGGTCACGACGATCGGCGTGAGGGCGATGCTGTCGAGCGAGTCGAAGACCGCCTGGCGGTTCGCCGGCTTGTCTTTCGTCAGGTAGACGGCGAGCTGCTCGTCATCGCTGATCGGCGGAAGCTCCCAGCCCGACTCGAGCCGTACGTCGACCATCGTCTGCGACGAGGTCAAGAACTCGGCGAAGAGCGTGGCGGCCTCGATGTTCTCCGAGTTCGCCGAGACGCCGACCGCGTTCGAGAAGACCGCGCTGGCCTGCTGGGTGTTGCCCGGCTCGACCGCGATGTCCCAGGCGAAGGGCACGTCGGCGACGGCGCCGAAGACCCAGATGCCGGTGTGCATCATGCCGAGCTTGCCCTCGACGAACAAGTTCGTGTCGAAATCGGGCGTGCCCTGGCCCTGCTCGATCGTCGGCATCACGGTGCCGCTCTTCTCGGTGAGCCACTTCGCGGCCTCGATGCCGCCGGGCGTGTTGAACGCCACCGCGGTGCCGTCGTCGGTGAGGAACGACTCGCCGTTCTGCTCGAGCGTCTTGTAGAACTCGTAGAACGAGACCGGCTGGTGGCTGCCCCAGATACCGTCACCGAGCGCGGTGATCGCCTCGGCGGCAACCTGCTCGTCCTCCCACGTCCAGTCGGCCGTCGGGTAGTCGAGGCCCGCCTGGTCGAAGAGGTCGGCGTTGTAGTACAGCACGACGGCCGAGAACGAGCTCGGCAGACCGTAGCTCACCCCGCCGTCGGAGTACGCCTCGATGAGCGACTCGCGGTACGACTCGGGGTTCGACACCTCGAGCGGCGCGAGCGCGCCGGCCGCCACGAGCTGCGGGAAGAAGTCGTAGTTCGAGTCGACCACGTCGGCGATGGTGCCTGCCGCGAGGTCGGTCTGCAGCGCCGTGAAGTAGTCGCCGTAGGGCAGCGTCGTCACCTCGACGGTGATGTTCGGGTTCTCGGCCTCGAACGCGTCGACGATGACGGCGAGGTTCTCCTCGTTGCCGCCGGCCGAGATGAAGTTGCTGTACGTGATGGTGACGGGGCCCTCGGGCTCGGCGGGCTCGGTCGAGCAGCCCCCGAGCACGAGGGCGGATGCGGCGGCGATGCCGACCGCAGCGATGAGTGAACGCTTCATGTGAGTGCTATCTCCTTTGATATTCGGTACCGGTGGTGCGGATCATTCGGATGGGGTGATTCCCGGGGACTACTTGATCCCCGAGCTGGCGACGCCCTGGATGATGTACTTCTGGGCGAAGATGTAGAGCGCGAGCATGGGCAGCACGCTGATGACAGAGCCGGCCATGACGATGTCCCACGCGGTCGTGTACTGCCCCTGCAGCCCGGCCAACGCGATCGGCAGGGTCTGCAGCTCGGGGTCGCGCAGCACGATGAGGGGCCAGAGGAAGCTGTTCCAGCTGCCCATGAAGGCGAAGATCGTGAGGGTCGCGAGGGC
This sequence comes from uncultured Microbacteriaceae bacterium, assembly GCA_964540305.1. Classification (GTDB taxonomy): domain Bacteria; phylum Actinomycetota; class Actinomycetes; order Actinomycetales; family Microbacteriaceae; genus Microcella. The sequence continues at coordinate 160,215 of CAZILZ010000005.1, forward strand.
GGGCTTGATGTTCGGCAGGATGATCGAGAAGAAGACCCGGAAGTGACCGGCCCCATCGAGCGTCGCGGCCTCGTCGAGCTCGCGCGGCACCTGGTTGACCGCCTGGCGCAGCAGGAAGATGCCGAACGCGCTCGCGAAGGTCGGCAGCAGGGCACCGAGATAGCTGTTGAGCAGGCCGAAGGCCTTCAGCTCGGCGAACAGGGGCACCACCAGCACCTGCAGCGGCACCATCATCGTCGCCAGGTACACCGCGAAGACGATGCCGCGGCCGCGGAACGGCAGCCGGCTGAAGGCGTAGGCGGCTGTCGCGCTCGTGAAGAGCTGCACCACGGTCGTGATGACGGCGAGCATGAGGCTGTTGAGCACCACGCGCCCGAAGGGGCGCTCGGTGAACAGGGTCGTATAGGCCTCGAACGAGGGGTTCTCGGGCCACAGCCGGGGCGTGATCGAGAATCCCACTCCCGGCGTGATCGACGTGATGAAGGTCCACAAGAACGGGAAGACCATGACCAGCGCGCCGAGGATGATCGCGATGTGCAGCACGACCCAGCCCGTGCGGCTCGTGGTGCGCTCACGCATAGTGCACCCACCGCTTCTGGCCGATGATCTGCACGACAGTGACGCCGAGGATGACGGCGAAGAGCATCCACGACAGCGCCGCCGCTTCGCCCGCCGCCCCGTAGCGGAACGTGAGGTCGTAGATCTGCTGCACGACGACCTGGCTCGAGCCCGCGGGGCCGCCGCCCGTCATCGCGTACACCTGGTCGAAGACCTGGAAGCCGTTGATGAGCGAGATGACGACGACGAAGAAGGTGCTGGGGCTCAGCATCGGCAGGGTCACGTGGCGGAAGCGCTGCCAGGCGTTCGCGCCGTCGACCTTGGCAGCGTCGTAGAGGTCGGGGTTGATGGCCTGCAGCCCGGCGAGCAGGATGACCATGACGAAGCCGAGGTCCTTCCACGCGCTCGCGAGGATGATCGAGGGCATCGACCAGGCGGGCTCGGTCCACCACCCCGGGCCGTCGATGCCCACCCAGCCGAGCACCAGGTTGACGACACCGTTGCTGGGGTTGAGCAGCCAGCGCCAGACGATCGCCACGGCGATCCAGCTCGTGACGACCGGCAGGAAGTAGATGCCGCGCCAGAAGGCACGGCCCTTGAGCGCGCGGTTGAGACCCAGGGCGAGCAGCAGCCCGCCCGTGTAGACCAGCGGCAGGTAACCGACGATGTAGTACAGCGTGTTGCCGAAGACCGACGCGGTCTCCGGGTCGTTCAGAAGCTGCACGAAGTTGTCGAGGCCGATGAACCGCATCGGCGTGATGAGGTTCCACTCGGTGAGGCTGATCCACGCGGCGGCGACCATCGGCACGAGCACGAAGAGCAGCAACGGCACCGCGCTCGGCAGCAGGAAGGCGGCGACCGTGAGGCCGTAGCGCCAGCCGCGCTTCTTCGGCGCCCGCACCGGAGCCGTGTTCGGCGCCACCGGCGCGCGATCGACGAGGCTCGTCTGCAGCGTCGAGACGCTCACGGGGCATCGCCCTGCGGTGCGGCCTGCTCGACGAGCCGCTGACGCACGAGGTCGCCCTGCTCGCCCGCGACGCCGTCGGCGTCGAACGGTGTCGCGAGCACGAGCGTCGCGGCGCCCTGCGCCCAGCTGTCGTCTTGCCAGCTCTCCACTGCCACGGCGACGCCTCGCCGCGAGGGCATGAGGGCCGCGCGGAAGGCCGGCTCGAACCCGAACGACCAGTGCGCCCAGTCGGTCGTGCCCTCGCCGAGCAGGATGATGATCTCGGGGTCGAGCACGTGCACGAGCCCGGCGAGCGTTCGGCCGAGCAGGTGCCCCGCCTCGCTGAAGGTCGTCGAAGCGGCGGCGTCGCCCGCCGCGGCCGCATCCCGCAGCGCGCCGAGCCCGGCGTCGGCCGGGATGACGCCGCGATCGCGAGCGATGCGCACGAGGGCACCCTCGCTGATGAAGGTCTCGAGGCAGCCGCGGTTGCCGCAGCTGCAGAGCGGCCCCTGCTCGCGCACCGGGATGTGCCCGATCTCACCGGCCCCGCCGCGCGTACCGCGCACGATCACGCCGTCGACGACGATCGCCGCGCCCACACCCGTGCCGATCGTGACGACGAGGAAGCTGCGGTGGCGTCGGCCGAGGCCGTAGAGCCGTTCGGCCATGGCCACGGCGTTGACGTTGTTCTCGACGAGCACGGGCAGCCCCAGCTCACGACGCAGGCTCGAGCCGATCGGCGCGTTGGTCCAGCCGAGCTGGGTGGAGTTGACGATGCCCGTGCCCTGGGCATCCACATCGCCCGGAACCCCCACGCCGATGCCGAGCAGCGGCGTGTCGGCGCCGCCCGCGATGAAGCGGCGCAACCGGTCGGCGAGCACGGCGAGCATGGTGCTCGCGGCCGCGTCGAAGGGTTCGCTCGCGGTGCGGCCCACGGTGCCGTCGATGCCGACCTCGACGAAGGCGAGGTGGTCGGCGGCGACCTTGACCCCGACGGCCCGGCCGGCGCTCGCGACGAGCCCGAGCATGCGCGCCGGGCGCCCGCCCTGGCTGGCCTGGTGGGCGAGCTCGCGGATGAGGCCGTCGGCGATGAGGTCTTTCGACAGCTGGGTCATGAGCGCCGGCGAGAGCGAGAGCGAGCGGGCGAGCTCGGCGCGCGAGGCAGGACCGTGCGCCCCGAGGTGCGCGAGGATCGCGGACCGGTTGACGTCGGTGCGTGCCATGGGACGAAGCGCCATTGATTTCCCTTACTTCAGAACTAAACAAACCATAGAATGAAGTTCGGAAGCATGTCAACCCCTCGGCGACCGTGATCTCCACAACTCAGGAGAATGCGACACGGCACACGCGCGACACGCCGACACGGAAGCGATCGGGGTCGGAGCCGGGGCGCACCTCCTGAATAGTGGAGACGCGCGGTGACGGGTGGGGCGGCTCGAGGCGGCTAGTGGCCGGCGCGGTACCAGTGGCGCACGTGCTGGCGGTCGTGCCGCGCCTGCCAGAACTCGACTTCGGTGGGCGTGAGCGCCCACGCCGCCCAGTCGGGGTTGTGCGGCTCGGTCACGGCGGGCCGAGCGGCCCAGTCGGCCGCGGCAACCTCGCTCGGCAGCTCTTCGACCTCGCCCGTCACCCGCACCTGCCGGCCCACCTCAGGCCAGTAGAACGTCAGGGCCGCGCTCGGGTTCGCCGCGAGGTCGATGCCCTTGCGGGTCGACCGCGCACCCGCGAACACCCACTGGCCGTCGACGAGGTCTTTGAGGATCAGGGTGCGCGCGGTGACGTGTCCCGTCGGCCCTGCCGTCGAGAGCGTGCACGCGTGCGGCTGCGCGACCCCGCGCGCGAGCGCGTCGTCGAGCCAGGCGAGAAAGAGCTCGTCGGCACGATCAGGGGCACCAGCAGGGTCGAACTCGGGCAACTGGTCGGGGAAGGCGGGGAGTGCCCGTAGCCGGTCGCGCAGCGTCTCGCTCATGCCGCCAGGGTAGCCCGCTCAGTCGCGAACGGGCACGCGCACGTCGGCCCCGCCCTCGTGGGTGTAGCGGGCCCGCATGCGCACGACGCGGTCGACGGGCGCGAACCCGCCGGCGAGCAGCACCTGCCCCTGTTCGAACGAGGCAGCACGGGCGAGCAGCTCGGCCGGGACGAAGCCGAACACCGAGCCGAGCTCGGCGAGGTCGGCGGGCGAGCTCATCTTCATGAGCCCCAGGTTGTCGCACTGCGAGATGACCCCCGCGTGCACTTTCGACGGCCGCTGCGTCGAGAGCAGCAACCACAGCCCGTACTTGCGCCCTTCGGCCGCGATCTGGATGATCCGCTCGCGCACGGCGACCGCGAGCGGCCCCACGCGCTCGGGGCTGCAGACGTTGTGCGCCTCGTCGATCACGATGAGCACGGGCCGGCGCTGCTCGCGGCCCTGCCACAGGTCGTCGAGCACTGAGAGCACGACGGCGAGTGCTTCGTCTGCGTGCGCGAAACCACCGACATCGAGCACTGTCGCGTCGGGCCTCTCGGCGATGATCTCTGACGCCGCCGGATGCTCACCCGCCCAGATCTGCCAGTCGAGCACCCCGAGGTTCTCGATGCGTTGAGCGATCGCCTGCTGCCCGGGATCGGCCGAGCCCAGCAGCTGCTGCAGGAGCGCTGTCGCATCGGCGGTAGCCCCGACGGCGCTGAGGTGCAGGAAGGCGTTGTACTCGGCACGGTCGGCGATCGGGTCGAGGCGCAGCACGGCGGCCTTCGACTGGGGCAGCATCGTCGAGAATCGGGCGCGCAGGTCGTCGCCGGGCGAGCTCGCCGGGCGCAGCACGCGGATGTCGCGGGCCGACAGCGCGGCCGCGGCATCAGCATCCGCCCCCTCGCGCACGTCGCCGAGCCGCACGAAGTCGGCGTTCGGATCGATGATGACGAGAGGCAGCGCCGTGCGGAGCAGCAGCTCTTCGAGCACGACCCCGAGCGCGTAGGTCTTGCCCGAACCGCTCTGGCCGCACCAGAACGTGTGGCGGTTGACGCGCTCGGCGAGCAGTGCCGCAGGCGCGTCGCCGCCGTCGACGCTGCCGACGGCGAGCTCGGTCATGAGCGGGGCGCTACGCCGACTTCTCGCGCCGAGGTGCGGCGCGACGCGGCACGATCGTCGGCGCGGCGTTCTCGAGCACGGCCTCGCGCGTCACGATGATGCGCTCGACGTCGTCGTGCGAGGGCACCTCGAACATGATCGGGCCGAGCACTTCTTCGAGGATCGCCCGCAGTCCGCGCGCGCCCGTCTGACGCAGCACGGCGAGGTCGGCGATCGAATCGAGCGCGTCCTGCTCGAACTCGAGCTCGACCCCGTCGATCTCGAACATGCGCTGGTACTGACGCACGAGCGCGTTCTTGGGGGTGGTGAGAATCTCGATGAGCGCCGTGCGGTCGAGCGGCGTGACCGTGGTGACGACCGGCAGGCGGCCGATGAACTCGGGGATCAGCCCGAACTTGTGCAGGTCTTCGGGAAGGACCTCGCTGAACAGGTTCTTCTCGAGCGACTTGTCGTGCAGCGGTGCGCCGAAGCCGATACCGCGCTTGCCGGCGCGCTGGCTGATGATGTCTTCGAGCCCTGCGAAGGCGCCCGCGACGATGAAGAGCACGTTGGTCGTGTCGATCTGGATGAACTCTTGATGCGGATGCTTGCGGCCTCCCTGCGGCGGAACACTCGCGACCGTGCCTTCGAGGATCTTGAGCAGAGCCTGCTGCACACCCTCGCCGGAGACGTCGCGCGTGATCGACGGGTTCTCAGCCTTGCGCGCGATCTTGTCGACCTCGTCGATGTAGATGATGCCCGTCTCGGCACGCTTGACGTCGAAGTCGGCGGCCTGCAGCAGCTTGAGCAGGATGTTCTCGACGTCTTCGCCGACGTAGCCCGCCTCGGTGAGCGCGGTGGCGTCGGCGACCGCGAAGGGCACGTTGAGGCGCTTCGCGAGGGTCTGCGCGAGATAGGTCTTGCCGCAGCCGGTCGGCCCGATGAGCAGGATGTTGCTCTTGGCGATCTCGACGTCGTCGGCGAGCTGGTCGGCCGCGGTGATGGTCTGGCGGGCCCGGATGCGCTTGTAGTGGTTGTACACGGCGACCGAGAGCGACTTCTTCGCCGCGACCTGGCCGATGACGTACTCCTCGAGGAAGGCGTAGATCTCTTTCGGCTTCGGAAGGTCGAACTCGGCGGCCTCTGACTCGTTCGACTCGGCGAGACGCTCTTCGATGATCTCGTTGCAGAGTTCAACGCATTCGTCACAGATGTAGACGCCGGGGCCCGCGATGAGCTGCTGCACCTGCTTCTGACTCTTTCCGCAGAAGGAGCACTTGAGCAGGTCGGCGCTTTCTCCGATGCGAGCCATTGCCTCACCCCTCACTCACGGACAGGGCCCTTACGGACCGGCCCTTCTGCGAGCCTAACGCGGCGGAACGACGTTCTGCGCGCACCGCTCACCCCCCGGTGTGGCGCACGCACCCAACGCTCCGGTGTTCCGCTCCGAAAAGACACCGGATGCCCAGCCCGGGCACCGTACCCTGGAGGGGCCATGACTGACATCGATCGCATCGCCGACCGCCGCCGCCGCATCGCGGCTGCCGGCATTGTCGCGGTCGTCTCGGTCGCGATGGCTGCCGTAGCTCACGCGGTAGCGGGCGGAGGCGCCCCCTCGATCGTCGCCATTACTCTCGCCCTGCTGGTAGGCGGAACGGTCGGCATGTGTGTCGTCGGCCCCCGGCTAACCCGAGCCCGCGCTGCCGTCGGGGTCGTTCTCGACCAGGCTGTTTTCCAGACCCTCTTTGCTTTCTTCGGCACAAGCTCGACCTCCGTCGGCACCATGCCTCCTGGTGCGGTCGTCGATAGCGCACATGCCGCGCACAGCATGGCGACGCTCGATCTCGCGCAGACCACGACAGCCGCTCCCACTCTCTCGATGCTCATCACACACCTCGGTGCAGCGCTCGTCGCCTACGGGATGCTGCGCCACGGCCTCGCCGCGATCGACGCCATCGCCACCGCTCTTGTGATGGCGCTCGCGCGCGCCCTCGACCCGGCCAGGCGCGTCGCACTGCCCGTGTCGTCGCCGCTCACGATCGCGATCGTCGACGACCGACGGGCCCTCTCGACCGAACCCCGGCTACTGCCCGATCGTCGAGGGCCGCCCGCCCTCGCTGCGCGCTGACCTCCGCCGCCTTCCTCGTGTTCCTCTTTCCGCGCCGACCTCGCTCGTCGTACGCGCCCGATCGGGCGCGCACGAGCGCGGCGCATCCCGCACTCAATCTCTGCAAAGGACCTCCCATGAAGCACATCACTCGCGCCTCCGCTGCCCTCGCGGCTGGCGCCATCATCGCTCTCGCCGTTCCAACGGCGGCATTCGCCGACGCCACGGCAACGCCGACCAGCACAGCCGCCGGCTCGAGCACGACGGTGGAGTTCGCCATTCCGCACGGTTGCGAGACCTCTCCCACTCAGATCGTGACGATCGATATTCCGGAGTCAATTGCGAGCGTGACGGCCACGGCAGACGCGCTCTGGTCGATCGAGAAGGTCGCCGTGCCGCTCGACGAGCCGATCGAATCGGCGACCGGCGGAGACCCCATCACTGAGCGAATCGGCCAGGTGGTCTACACCTCGACAAACGGCGGCCTGCCGAGCGATCAGCGCGACACCTTCGAGCTCGCGTTCCGCCTGCCCGCTGGAGAGGAGGGCGACGTTCTCGAGTTCCCCGTGACCCAGACCTGCACCGAGGGCTCGCAGACATGGGATGGCGAGGAGGTGCCGACCGTCGTGCTGACCGCGGCGACCGGTGACGACGACGGGCACGGCGGCGAGGCCGCCGAGGGGGGCGCGCACTCCGATAACGAGACAGAGACAGTCGCCGACTCAGCGACCGACGCCGCCCAGGTCGATGTGCTGGCCCGTGTTCTCGGCGTGGTCGGCACGCTCATCGGCGTCGTCGGTATCGTCATCGCGATCATCGCCCGCCGCGCCGCGCGCGCGCAGGCCTAACGAGGGGGTCGATCATGACCGCAGTACGCACCCGGTTCGCGGCTCTCGCGACCGCGACACTCGGACTGGGCCTCGCGCTCGGGGTGGCATCGCCCGCCGCAGCGCACAACTACGTCGTGTCGTCGACGCCGGAGGACGGGGCGACGATCAGCGAAGTGCCCGGCTTCTTCATCATCACCGCGAGCGACGTGATGCTCGACCTCACGGGCGACGGTGCGGGCTTCGGCCTGCAGGTCACCGATGAGCAGGGTCGCTACTACGGCGACGGCTGCATCACGGTGCAGGGCGCCGAGCTCTCCACCGTAGGAGCCCTGGGCTCGGCCGGCGAGTACACGCTGACCTACCAGTTCATCTCCGCCGACGGCCACACCGTCTCCGACGCGCTCACGTTCCGGTACGAGCCGGCCGCGGGCGAGGTCGAGCTAGCCGCCGGCGTCGCGAGCGCTCCCGAGTGCGGCGTGTCCGGCGCGACCGCGACGGGTGTCGTCCCGGCGACCGACGAGGCCTCGACCGTCGTCGGGTTCATCGTCGGCATCATCGTGGGGCTCGTCGCCCTGGCAGTGCTCGTCGCGCTCGTGATCCGGCTGCGGTCGAAGTCAGACGCGGATGCCCCGGCCGACGAGGCGGTGCCGCCTAGCGGCGCCTAGCTGTAGTTCCCCGTGAGGTTGTGAACGCGGGCTGAGGGTGTGAGGCCT
>CAZILZ010000006.1:0-47300 GCA_964540305.1 uncultured Microbacteriaceae bacterium
GCACCTACACTTGCTGCAAACAGGCAGTGTTGCGACGACCAGTTGAATTCGCCCTATATGCTTCCTAAAATTTTTATGTGAATTATGCTTCAGTACCCTTACCTCTCGCGACCCGCAGTTTCTTTTCCCCCGGCGAGGTCGACGATCGCCGCTTCGAAGACCTCGTGGTGGGCATCCACGTCGGCACGCGTCGTCATGGGCGCCATGAGCGCCATGTTGTGGAACGGCGTCAGCATGATGCCGCGGTTCACCAGGAACAGGTGCAGGAAGTCTTCGAGCTCGCCGTCGGCCGCCTCGGCCGCGAGCGTGCCGTTGATCGGGTACGGCCGGGCGAAGCGGTACTCGGCCCGCGCGCCGAGCTGGTTGATCGCCCACGGCAGGTCGTAGCGGTCGAAGAGCTCGTTGACGCCGTCCGTGAAGTACGTCGCCGTGTCGATCATGTGCGCGAAGGCCTCGTCGGTGAGCACGTGCTCGAGCGTCGCCCGCATGGCGGCGACCGAGAGCGGGTTGCCGGCGAGCGTGCCGCCGACGCCGCCCATGTCGACGAGGTCGAGGTCGGTGCGGGCGAGCGCGCGCTCGGCGAACTCGGCCGACAGCCCGTAGGCCCCGGTCGGGATGCCCCCGCCGATCGACTTGCCGATGACGACGAGGTCGGGCTCGAGGTCGTAGGCCTGCGTCATGCCCCCGGGCCCCGCCGAGAACGTGTGCGTCTCGTCGATGATGAGCAGCGCGTCGTACTGCCGCGTGAGTGCACGAACGCCCTCGAGGTACCCGGGCTCGGGCAGCACGATGCCGATGTTGGTCAGGGCCGGCTCGATGAGCACCGCGGCGACATCACCGTGCGCGAGCGCGCGCTCGAGGCCGGGCAGGTCGTTGTACTCGGCGGCACGCGAGGTCTCGGTCACGTCGACGGGCGCCCCCACGTTGCCGGGGCGTGACATGCTCTCGCCGTCGGACCCGACGACGACGAGCGACTCGTCGACCGATCCGTGGTAGCAGTACGAGTGGAAGACGATCTTCGGCTTTCCGGTGATCGCGCGCACGAGGCGAATCGCCCAGCGATTCGCATCCGTCGCCGTCAAGGAGAAGCTCCAACGGTCCATTGTGAAGCGGCGGCTCAGTTCGGCCCCGACCCACTCGGCGTCTTCCGTCGGCAGCATCGTCACGAGACCGCCGAGCTCGCCGGCGCGGCGCGTGATCGCCTCGACGACGGCGGGGTTCGAGTGGCCCGCCATCGAGCCGGTGTCGCCGAGGGCGAAGTCGATGTACTCGTGCCCGTCGATGTCCCACACGCGGTTGCCGTGCGCGCGGTCGAGGTAGATCGGGAAGGCGCCCGACTTCTTGTTCATCCAGGTCATCGGCACGCGGCCGAAGAGGTGCTCGGCGCGCGCGTACGCGGCGGCCGACTTCGGGCGGGCGGCGATGAAGGCGTTCTGCTCGCGCTCGGTGAGCTCGGCCAGGCGGGTGCGATCGATGCTGATCATGGGGTTCCTCACTGTTCGTCGACGATGCGGATGCGCCCGCCCGGGTACGCCGGACGACCGCGCAGCGGCATCGGTTCCGCGCGAAAAGGTGTGCGACTGAGGTGACCGGAAGCGATGAAGGCAACCACCGCTCCTCGACGGGTCACGCCGCCTCGAGAGAGCCTCGGGGCGCCGTTCGCAGGCGCGGAACCCCTCCAGTGTCGCAGGAGAACCCGCGGACTGCCAACCGTGCATCAGCTCAGGGTGCGCGGCGCGAGCCGCGGAGCCCCCGGGATCAGGCCGAGCAGCGCGACGAGCACGTCGCCGCTGGGGGTGACGGCGTAGCACGTCCAGCCGATGGCTTCGGGCGAGAGCAGCTCGAACGCCACGCGCGAGGGCGTGCGGTCGCTGGCTGTGACATCGACCGCGAGCCGGCACGACTGCTCGGCCGTGGTGCGGGCGACCGAGTAGGTTCCGACAGCAGTCGGCAGCAGCATCCCGAGCAGGGCGATGAGCGCGACCCAGCGCATGATGCGGCGGCGGCGCTCCCACGCCGGAACCCCGGCGTCGTCGACCGCCCCGCGCAGCTCGATCGGGTCGTCGTCGTCCATGACGGCAAGTCTGCCATTCAGCGCTCAGCATGAGCCGCGACCGCGAAGCGTCGTGACCGCGCTCACGACGCGGAAGCGGCGTCGCGCCGCAGGAGCGGCGGCGCGACAGAGAAGCGCAGGTCAGTGCGCGTCAGTCGCACTGACCTCGCTGCGGTCGCCACTCCAGAGGGTGTGGAACGTGCCCTCCTTGTCGACGCGCTTGTAGGTGTGCGCGCCGAAGAAGTCGCGCTGACCCTGCACGAGCGCGGCCGGCAGGCGGTCGGCGCGCAGGCCGTCGTAGTACGACAGCGACGAGGCGAAGGCGGGGGTCGGGATGCCCGCGAGCGCCGCTCCCGCGACGATGCGGCGCCACGAGGGCAGCGCGCCGGCGACGGCGTCGGCGAAGTAGGGCGCCGTGACGAGGGCGACGAGCGCGGGGTCGGCGGCGTAGGCCTCGGTGATGCGGTTGAGGAACCGGGCGCGGATGATGCAGCCCGCGCGCCAGATCTTGGCAATGTCGCCCTTCTTGATGTCCCAGTTGTACTGCTCGGCCCCGGCGACGATCGCGTCGAAGCCCTGGCTGTAGGCGATGATCTTCGAGGCGTACAGGGCGCGGCGCACGTCTTCCACGAAGGCCGCGCGGTCGGCGACCTGCCACTCCTGCGTGCTGCCGGGCAGCGAGGCGGCGGCGGCGCGCTGGGCGGGCTTCGACGAGAGCGAACGGGCGAACACGGCTTCGGCGATGCCCGAGACGGGCACCCCGAGGTCGAGGGCGGTCTGCACCGTCCAGGCCCCGGTGCCCTTGGCGCCGGCCTGGTCGAGGATGACGTCGACGAGCGGCTTGCCGGTCGTCGCATCCACCTGGCGCAGCACCTCGGCCGTGATCTCGATGAGGTAGCTCTCGAGCTCTCCGGTGTTCCACTCGGCGAAGACCTCGGCGATCTCGGCGGGCTCGAGGCCGCCGACGCGGCGCAGCAGGTCGTAGGCCTCGGCGATGAGCTGCATGTCGACGTACTCGATGCCGTTGTGGATCATCTTGACGAAGTGCCCGGCGCCGTCGGTGCCCACGTGCGTGACGCAGGGCTCGCCCTCGGCGACGGCGGCGATCGACTCGAGGATCGGCTTCAGGGTGACCCACGCCTCGGCCGAACCGCCGGGCATGATCGAGGGGCCGTTGAGCGCGCCCTCTTCACCGCCCGAGATGCCGGCGCCGACGAAGTTGATGCCCGTGGCGCGCACGGCAGCCTCGCGGCGGATGGTGTCGGTGAAGAGCGCGTTGCCGCCGTCGACGATGATGTCGCCCGGCTCGAACACCTCGGTGAGCGCGTCGATGACGGCGTCGGTGCCGCGGCCGGCCTGCACCATGATGATCGCCGTGCGCGGCTTCTGCAGCGAGGCGGCGAACTCCGCGTAGTCCTTGGTGGCGATGAAGCCCGCTTCGGGGTGCTCGGTCACGAGCGTCTCGGTCTTCTCGTAGGTGCGGTTGAAGACGGCGACGGTGTTGCCCTCGCGGCTGGCGAGGTTGCGGGCGAGGTTCGAGCCCATGACGGCGAGGCCGACGACCCCGATGTTGGCGGTGCCGGGGGTGGCGGAAGGCGTGGTGGTCATGCTTCCAGCCTAGAGCCGACAGGGCGGGCGGGGACGCGCGGCTAGGTACCCGCATCCGGCGAATTGAGCAATGGATGCTCAGTCGCGGGCGACGCCGCCTGCGAAGGATGAACACATCAGGTTCCACCCCCGCTCATCCCGCCAGAAAGGCCCCACCATGAACATGTTCAAGTCGATGATCGACACCATCAACGCCGCCCCCGCCCTCATCGAGAGCGCGAACACCCTCGCCGCGCAGGCGCAGACCCAGGCCGCCATGAACCCCGCCGCGTTCGGCGCCGCTGGCATGCCGGGCGCCGGCTTCCCGGGCACCGTCGGCTCGCAGGCCGCCGTCAACCTCGGCAACCAGCAGGCCTACGGCGCCCCGAGCGCCGAGGCCCTCGCCCCGATCGCGGGCGTCTCGCTCGAGACCTACGCGACGGTCAGCAAGGGCATCGCGGCCTTCGGCTACGACACCACGAAGCTCGTCGACGTGGCCGCCGACCTCGGCGTCTCGGCGGCCGACTGGGCCGTGGCGCAGGAGGGCTGGGGCGCGCGCATCCAGGCCGACCGCGCCGTCGGCTCGCGCTTCAACGAGCTCTACACGGCGCTGTAGCCATGGGCGTGCTCACGAACCTCGCGAAGCTCACCACCATGGGCTTCGACAACCTGGCCACGATGAACGTCGGTGCGCAGCTCGCGCAGGCTCAGGCCACGATGGACGGCCTCATCGCGCAGAACCAGCTGCGCACCGAGGCCGCCGGCCCCGGCGGTGCCGGTTCAGCACTGGTCGCGGCCACGGCCACCGTGACCCAGCTCGCGAGCACGGGCGTCATGGTCAACGACGGCGTGCAGGTGGCCCTCGGGCTGCTCGTGCTGCTGCCCGCGGGCGTGCCCGTGCCCGTGACGACGACCACGGTCGTGCCGATGGCGCTGCTACCGCAGGTGCAGCCCGGCGCGACGGTCGGCGTGCGCGTCGACCCCGCGGCCCCGAGCCGCGTGTTGCTCGACCTGCGCTGACCGCGAAGCCGCAGTCCCGGCCAGCACCGACCCGGCCAGCACCGACCCGAACGGTGCTGGCCGCCCCCCCCCGATACGGTGGGCGGGTGAACCCCCACCCGCCCACCGTCGTCGTGCTCATGGGCGTGTCGGGCGCCGGCAAGACGACGGTCGGTCTCGCGGCGGCGGAGATCGCGGGCGTGACCTTCCTCGACGCCGATGCGCTGCATCCCGCGGCCAACCTCGCGAAGATGGCGGCAGGAACACCGCTCGACGACGACGACCGCGCCCCCTGGCTCGACGCCGTCGCTGCGGCCCTCGTCACCGAGGCACCGTGCATCGTGGCGTGCAGCGCCCTGCGCACCGCCTACCGCGATCGGTTGCGACGGGATGCTCCGCACGTCCGCTTCGTCCTCCTCGACCTCGACCGGCCCGCGCTCGAGGCCCGTCTTTCCGCTCGCGCGGGCCACTTCATGCCCGCGGCGCTGCTCGACTCGCAGCTCGCGACGCTCGAGCCCCCGACCCCGGGTGAGGCGGTGCTCGTGCTCGATGCCGCGCGCCCCGTCGACGAGCTCGCGACCGCCGTCGCCGCCCTCGCCGCGCCTCGGGTAGACTGAGCGACTGTACTTCGGCGAGGGAGCGATTTTTCGCTCCGTGATCGACGCGGTGGGCAAGGCATCCGGCTTTCCTCACGCGCTCGCGCGTTCGAGTTGACACCCAGACCGGGCCACGAGGCCCACCGATCAAGGAGACATCAGCATGGCTGACGAGAACAAGCTCAGCGCCGGAAAGCGCACGTCGTTCGGCAAGGGCGCGGCGCGCAAGCTGCGCGCCGCCGGCCACATCCCCGCCGTCATCTACGGCCACGGCGGCGAGCCGCAGCACGTGACGCTGCCCGCCCACGAGACCGCGCTGCTGCTGCGCAAGTCGAACGTCGTCGTGACGCTCGACATCGAGGGCAGCAAGGAGCTCGTGCTCGTCAAGGACGTGCAGAAGGACCCGGTGCGCCAGATCATCGAGCACGTCGACCTCATCGTCGTGCGCAAGGGCGAGAAGGTCACCGTCGACGTCGCGGTGCACGTCGAGGGCGACTCGTTCCCCGGCACCATCGTCGTAGTCGACCACAACACGCTCTCGGTCGAGGCCGAGGCCACGCACATCCCCTCGTCGCTCACCGTCTCGGTCGAGGGCCTCACCGACGGCACGCAGATCCACGCCGGTGACGTCACGCTGCCCGCGGGCACGACCCTGGTCACCGACCCGGGCGCGCTCGTGCTCGCGATCACGACGCCCGCCGGTTCGTCGGCCGACGACGACGCGGTCGACGCGCTCGCCGCCGCCGCGTCGGAGGCGTCGGCCGCCGCTGCCGAGGCCGCCGAGGCCGAGTAGTCGCCGCGGGCGCTCGTCGCCCGCTGTCACGCACCGAGCGAAGGGGTCGCACGTGGTCGGATTGTTCCGCCGCAGTGCGGCCCCTTCGTCGTCGGCGGCCGCTGTCGACACCTGGCTCGTCGCGGGGCTCGGCAACCCCGGGCCCCAGTACGCGGGCAACCGCCACAACGTCGGCGCGATGGTGCTCGAGCACCTCGCGGGCCGCGTCGGCGCCCGCTTCAGCCGTCATCGCACCACGACGTTGCTCGCCGAGGGGCGGCTGCGGCCGGGCGGCCCGAAGCTCGTGCTCGTGCGGCCGCTGAGTTACATGAACACCTCGGGTGGGCCGGTCTCGAGCGCGGCCGCGTACTTCGGCATCCCGCCCGAGCGCGTCATCGTCATCCACGACGACCTTGATCTGCCGTTCGAGACCATCAAGCTCAAGGCCGACGGCGGGCACGGTGGCCAGAACGGCGTGCGCGACATCATCAAGGCGCTCGGCACGCCCGACTTCGTGCGCGTGCGCGTCGGCATCGGCCGCCCGCCCGGGCGGCAGGACGCCGCCGACTACGTGCTGCGCGACTTCGGGGCGACCGAGAAGACCCGCCTGCCGTTCGTGCTCGACGACGCGGCCGACGCGGTCGAGCTCATCGTCGAGCAGGGCCTGCTCGCGGCGCAGCAGAAGGTGCACGCGCCCCGCGCCTGAACGCCCAGCGAGGGCCGCGTACACTCGTGCGACGTGAGTCTCGAGCGGTTGATCCCGGCGCTGTCGCGCGCCCGCACGCTGCAGCACGCCCTCGAGAGCGCCCGCACCTCCGCCGATTTCTCGGCCGTCGAGGGGCTGCGCGTGCCTCTCCTGGCGAGCATCCTGGATGCCCGCGAGGGCCCGCAGTGCCTGCTCGCCATCGCCTCCACGGGTCGCGAGGCCGACGCGGTGCGCGAGGCCCTCGCCGCGGTCGCGCCGCACGCCACCGTGCTCGACCTGCCCGCCTGGGAGACCCTGCCGCACGAGCGCCTGAGCCCGAGCGCCGAGACCGTCGGCCGGCGCATCCGCACGCTGCGGGCCCTGCGCGACTGGGAGGCGGCACCCGAGGGCGACCTCATCGTCGTGGCCTCGGTGCGCGCGGCGCTGCAGCCGCTCGCCCCCGGCCTCACCGAGGTGGAGCCCGTCGTGCTGCGGCGCGCAGGTCGCGGCTACGACCTCGCGCAGGTCACCGCGCGGCTCATCGACCTCGCGTACAGCCGCGTCGACATGGTCACGCGGCGCGGCGAGTTCGCGGTGCGCGGCGGCATCCTCGACGTGTTCGCGGCCGTCGCCGAGCATCCCGTGCGCGTCGAGTTCTTCGGCGACGAGGTCGAGCAGCTGCGTGAGTTCTCGGTCGCCGACCAGCGCTCGTTGCCGACCGAGATCGACGTCGTCGAGCTGCCGCCGACGCGCGAGCTGCTGCTGACCCCGGCCGTGCGCCAGCGCGCTCGCGAGATGGAGCACGAGTTCCCGAGCCTCGCGCAGCTGCTCGCGAAGATCGGCGAGGGCATCCCCGTCGAGGGCATGGAGAGCCTCGCGCCCGCGCTCGTCGACCGGCTCGTGCCGCTCACCCACTACCTGCCCGCGCGCGCGGCCATCGCCGTGCTGAGCCCCGAGCGCGTCGCGAGCCGCGCCGTGAGCCTGCTCGAGACCAACCGCGAGTTCCTCACCGCCGCCTGGCATGCCGCGACCGTCGGGGCCGAGGCCCCGATCGACCTCGACGGGGGCGACTTCGTCACCGTCACGGGCCTGCGCGAGGCCGCGGGCGCGCGCGACTGGTTCACGATCAGCGCCTTCGACGCCGACGACCCTGAGGTCGTGCGCATCGACGCGGTCGAGCCTCCCGGGTTCTCGGGCCGTAGCGACGGGGCCGTCGACCACGTCGTCGACCGCGTGCGCGCCGGCTGGACGATGATCGTGTGCGCCGCCGGTCACGGCCTCGTCGAGCGCGCGGCCGACGTGCTCGGCGAGCACGAGGTCGCGGCGCGCATCGTCGACGAGCTGCCCGAGAGCCTCGAGCCCGGCGTCGCCTACCTCCTGCAGGCGCAGGTCGAGCACGGCTTCGAGCTGCCCGAGCTCAAGCTCGGCCTGCTGAGCGAGACCGAGTTCTACGGCCGCGCGGTCGGCTACGACTCGCGCCAGCCGAAGAAGCTCGCGAGTCGGCGCACCAACGTCGTCGACCCGCTGCAGCTCAAGGCCGGCGACTACGTCGTGCACGCGACGCACGGCATCGGCAAGTTCCTCGAGCTCGTGCAGCGCGAGGTCAGCACGGGCGGCCGCAACGCGGTGAAGAGCCAGCGCGAGTTCTTGGCTGTCGAGTACGCGCCGAGCAAGCGCGGCTACCCCGGCGACAAGCTCTACGTGCCGACCGACCAGCTCGACCTGCTGAGCCGCTACGTCGGCGGCGAGGCCCCGACCCTCAGCAAGATGGGCGGCAGCGACTGGGCGGCCGCGAAGGGCAAGGCCCGCCGCGCGGTGCGCGACATCGCCGTCGAGCTCGTCAAGCTCTACTCGGCGCGCATGTCGAGCCGCGGCTTCGCCTTCCCGCCCGACACCCCGTGGCAGCGCGAGCTCGAAGAGGCCTTCCCCTTCGTCGAGACGCCCGACCAGTTGACGACGATCGACGAGGTCAAGCGCGACATGGAGTCGCCCATCCCGATGGACCGCCTGCTCGCGGGCGACGTCGGCTACGGCAAGACCGAGGTCGCCGTGCGCGCCGCGTTCAAGGCCGTGCAGGGCGGCAAGCAGGTGGCGATGATCGTGCCGACCACCCTGCTCGTCAAGCAGCACCTCGAGACGTTCGCCGAGCGCTTCGCGGGCTTCCCCGTGCACCTGCGCGCGCTCAGCCGGTTCCAGAGCGACAGCGAGGCGAAAGACACGATCGAGGGGCTCGCGCGCGGAACGGTCGATGTCGTCATCGGTACGCACCGCATCCTGAGCCAGGGCATCCAGTTCAAAGACCTGGGGCTCGTGATCATCGATGAGGAGCAGCGGTTCGGCGTCGAGCACAAGGACGCCCTCAAGAAGCTCAAGACCAATGTCGATGTGCTCGCGATGTCGGCCACGCCGATTCCCCGCACGCTCGAGATGGCCGTGACGGGCATCCGCGAGATGTCGACGCTCGCGACCCCGCCGGAGGACCGCCACCCGATCCTGACCTTCGTCGGGCAGTACAGCGACAAGCAGGTCGCCGCGGCGATCCACCGCGAGATGCTGCGGGAGGGGCAGGTGTTCTACGTGCACAACCGCGTGTCGAGCATCCAGCGCGTCGCGAGCCACTTGGCCGAGCTGGTTCCGGATGCGCGCATCGCCGTCGCCCATGGCCAGATGAGCGAGTCGCTGCTCGAGCAGGTGATGGTCGACTTCTGGGAGCGCAAGTTCGACGTGCTGGTGTCGACGACGATCATCGAGACGGGTCTCGACGTCGCCAACGCCAACACGCTCATCATCGACCGCGCCGACAAGTACGGGCTGAGCCAGCTGCACCAGTTGCGCGGGCGCGTCGGCCGGGGGCGCGAGCGCGCCTACGCGTACTTCCTCTACGACGAGTCGAAGCCGCTCACCGAGACGGCGCACGACCGCCTGCAGACGATCGCGGCGAACAGCGACCTCGGCGGCGGCATGCAGATCGCGCTGAAAGACCTCGAGATCCGCGGCGCGGGCAACCTGCTGGGCGCCGAGCAGGCCGGCCACATCGCGGGCGTCGGCTTCGACCTGTACCTGCGCATGATCGGCGAGGCGGTGAGCGTCTTCCGCGGCGACGCGGCCGAAGAGCAGACCGAGCTGCGGCTCGAGCTACCCGTCGACGCGCATATTCCTGAGGACTTCATCGAGAGCGAGCGCCTGCGCCTCGAGGCCTACCAGAAGCTCTCGACGGCGACCGCCCCGGCCTCCGACGACACCGCACTGGATGCCGTGCTCGACGAGCTCGCCGACCGCTACGGCGACCCGCCCGCGTCGGTGCTCACGCTGCTCGGCGTCTCGCGCCTGCGCCGCCAGGCCCAGAAGCTGGGATTGAGCGACGTCGTCGTCATGGGCACGAATCTGCGGCTCGTCGGACTCGACCTGCCCGACTCGCGGCAGCTGCGCCTGCAGCGCATGTACCCGGGCTCGAAGTGGTTCGGCCAGCAGCGCGTCGCGACGCTGCCGCTGCCGAGCGGCGCGAGCGACGACGACCTCGTGGCCTGGGTCGGCCAGGTGCTGACGAACCTCTACGCCTCCGAGTCGGTCGCCGCGCCTTCCGCCTAGCCACGCCACCGGTGCCGCATTCGCCGCGCCTCGCGCGATTGCGGCCGCCTCGCGCGGCTGCTGCCGAGCCGCATCTTCCGCGGCACCACCTGCGCCACACTCCCGAATCCAAGGACGTCGAGTCGACTCTGCTCGACATTCTCCTTGGATTCGGGAGTGGTCCGAGGGTGCACGGGTCGACCCCCGACAGAACTCTCCCGATCGAGCGACAGGCCGGCGGCAGAACGGCGGCAGAACGGCGGCAGATCGGCGGCAGAACGGCGGCTACGACGCGGAGGTGCCGTCGTGGGGTGCCGCCGGCTCGGCAGCGAGCGACGCCGCGGGCACCGCGAGCGGCTTCGGGAAGAGCACCGTGCCCGGCACCTCGTGCACGCGGTACACGGCGACGGGGATGACGACGAGCGTGCGCAGGTCGAACAGCGCGTGCACGAGCATCGCGAGGCCGATGCTGCCGCTCACGACGTAGAGGGCGGTGAAGAGCAGACCGACGACGCCGGTCGCGAGCACCCCCACCCAGCCCTGGTAGGCGTGCAGCGCACCGAAGACGAGGGCCGCCAGAGCGAACGCGCTGAGCGGCTCGCCCGTGACGACGACGAGCAGGGCCGGCAGCGCGAGCCGGAACAGCGCCTCCTCGACGACCCCCGCGTTGACCGAGAGCGCCGCGCCCCAGCGCAGCTCGGGCCGGTTGCGCGGCAGCAGCGCGGCGATGTCGCCGACCATGACGATGCCGCCCTCGCGGCGGGCGCTGCGCACGCCGACGAGCGTGAGCAGCGCGACCCCGAGACCCGCGCCGATCAGCATCACGATGCCGAGACCGCCAGCGAGGGCATCCCGCAGCCAGGCGATCGGCGGCAGGGCTTGCGTCGCCGCGAGCAGCGGGCCGACGAGCGGCCACGTCAGCAGCAGCACGATCACGGAGGACCCGCCGAAGAGCGCAGCCGACTCGATGAGCCAGCGCCGCATCATGGCCTGGCGGCGCGTGGTCGAGCGGTAGCGCCGGAAGCGCGCGTACTCGCGGCGGTCCTTCCGGATGGCGCGCGCGACGAAGAGCACGAGCAGCCCGAGCGCGAGCAGGCCCGCGGCGAGGCGCGGCATCCAGCCGAGTTCCGGGAGCATGGGGTTATCGTCGCAGACGTGACCACGACAGCCGCCGTCGGCCTGCGCTCCGAGCGCGGCCCCATCCTGATCGCGATCATGGTCACGACGGGCCTCGTCGCGATCGACGCGACCATCCTCGCGACGGCCGTGCCGACGCTCGTCGAAGAGCTGGGCTCGTTCGAGCTGTTCCCGTGGCTGTTCTCGATCTACCTTCTCGCGCAGGCCGTGTCGACGCCGCTGTTCGCGAAGTTCAGCGACATGGTGGGCCGCAAGCCGATCATCCTCATCGGCATCGGGCTCTTCCTCATCGGCTCGATCCTGTGCGGCCTCGCCTGGAGCATGCCCGCCCTCATCGCCTTCCGCGCCGTGCAGGGCATCGGCGCCGGCGCGATCGGCCCCATGGCCATCACGATCGCGGGCGACATCTACTCGGTCGAAGAGCGCGCGAAGGTGCAGGGTTACATCGCGAGCGTGTGGGCCGCCTCGGCCGTCATCGGCCCGACCCTCGGCGGCCTCTTCGCCGAGCTCGACGCCTGGCGCTGGATCTTCTTCATCAACATTCCCCTGTGCCTGCTGGCGGCGTGGATGCTCATCCGCTCGCTGCACGAGACCGTGGAGCACCGCGCGCACCGGGTCGACGTGCTCGGCGCGCTGCTGCTCACGGGCTCGCTCGGCCTGCTGCTCGTCGGCGTGCTGCAGGGCGGGGTGTCGTGGCCGTGGGCCTCGTGGCCGAGCGCCGTGGCTTTCGGGCTCGGCGGCCTGCTGCTCGTCGCCTTCGTCGCGGTCGAGCGGCGCGCGGCCGAGCCGATCCTGCCGGGCTGGGTGTTCTCGCGGCGCCTGCTGCTGACGACGACGCTCGTCTCGGTGGGCGTCGGCGCCATCCTGATCGGTCTCGCCTCGTACGTGCCCGTGACGCTCGAGGCCGCGCTCGGGGTGTCGCCCCTCGTCGCGGGCCTCGCGCTCGCGGCGCTCACGATCGGCTGGCCCATCTCGGCGGCGCTCTCGGGGCGGTTCTACTTGACACTCGGGTTCCGCACGACCGTGCTCATCGGCATGGTGCTCGTGCTCGCCGGCACGGGGCTGCTCGCGGCTTTCGCCACGACGCCCTCGGTCGCGATCTCGGCGATCGCCTGCTTCATCACGGGCCTCGGGCTCGGACTCGTCGCCACGCCGTCGCTCATCGCCGCCCAGGCGAGCGTCGAGTGGAACGAGCGCGGCGTCGTGACGGGCACCAACCTCTTCGCCCGCGCCGTGGGACAGGCCGTCGCCGTCGCGATCTTCGGCGCCGTCGCCAACACGATCTACCGCGCCTCGGGCGGCGGGGGAGTGCTCGGCGAAGGCGCCGGCGCCGCCGTCGACCCGGTCGCGATCATCCCGGCAGCGCAGGCAGTCTTCGTCGGAGCCCTGATCTGCGCGGCCTTCACGGCTGCGCTCGCCACGGCGATGCCCGACGACCGGCCCGCCCGGCGGGCCATGATGGAGGCATGACCGAGCCCGCGCCGCCCGTCGAGCTGCCGATCGCGCAGCCGCACCCGAACCTCGACCAGCTGATCGCCGTGCTCGCGCACTTGCGCGCTCCGGGCGGCTGCGCGTGGGATGCCGAGCAGACGCACGAGAGCCTGACGCGCTACCTCGTGGAGGAGGCGCACGAGCTGATCGAGGCGATCGAGCACGGCACGTCCGACGACGTGCTGGAGGAGCTGGGCGACGTGCTCTACCAGGTGCTGTTCCACGCCGACATCGCGGCGGTTCGGGCGGAGCATCCGTTCACGATCGAGGATGTCGCGGCGCGCTCGACGGCCAAGATGGTCGGCCGCCACCCGCACGTGTTCGGCGATGTCACCGCCGACACCGCCGAGGAGGTCGCCGCGAACTGGGAGATCTGGAAGCGGCAGGAGAAGCCCGCGCGCACCTCGGTGCTCGACGGCGTGCCCGCCTCGCTGTCGGCGCTGCTGCGCGCGGAGAAGCTGCTCGGCAAGGCCGAGGGGCTCGGGGTGGTGGTCGAGCCCGCCGACCCCGCCCCCGCCGACGAGGCCGAGCTCGGGCGGCGCCTGCTCGCGCTCGTCGCGGCCGGGCGCGGGCAGGGTCTCGAGGCCGAGCGCGCGCTGCGGTCGGCGCTCGCCGAGCTCGAGTCGGGCATCCGGCTCGCCGAATCGCCGGGTGATGCCGCCGCAGACGCGCCCGCAGTGATTGACTGACCCTCATGAACGCAACAGCGGTGATCGCGGTCGAGGGGGTCTCCCGGTCGTTCGGTGAGGTGCACGCGGTGCGCGACGCGAGCTTCGAGGTGCACGCCGGATCGGTGACGGCCCTCATCGGCCCCAACGGCTCGGGCAAGACGACCCTGCTGCTCATGCTCGCGACGCTGCTGCGGCCGGATGCGGGCAGCATCCGCATCGCCGGTCACGACCCCGTCTCCGATCCGCGGGCGGTGCGCAGGGCGATGGGGTGGATGCCCGACGTGCTGGGCTCGTGGGGCAGCATCTCCGTGCGCCGCACGCTCGAGATCACCGGGCGGCTCTACGAGCGCGGCGCCGCGGCATCGCGCGAGCGCGCCCTGCAGCTCATCGAGCTCGTCGGCCTCGAGCCGCAGGCCGAGCAGCCCACGCGCGTGCTGAGCCGCGGTCAGAAGCAGCGGCTGAGCCTCGCCCGCGCGCTCGTGCACGAGCCGAGCGTGCTGCTGCTCGACGAGCCCGCCTCGGGCCTCGACCCCGCGGCACGCGTCGAGCTGCGCACGCTCGTGCGGCGGCTCGCGGGCGAGGGCGTCGCGGTGCTCGTCTCGAGCCACGTGCTCGCCGAGCTCGACGAGATGGCCGACGCCGCGGTGTACCTCGACCACGGCGTCACGGCGTCGGCGGAGCGCATCGAGCGCAGCCGGGCGCAGGCGCGCGACTGGCGCATCCGCGCGATCGACGACGCGCAGCTCGATGCCGCGCTCACGCGACTCGGCATCGTCCGCGGCGCCGCCGACCACCTCGGCACGAGCGTCTCCGTCGCCAGCGAGGCCGAGGCGGCGCAGCTGCTCGCGCGGCTCGTCGGCGAGGGGGTCGCGATCAGCGCGTTCGGGCCCGCCGTCGGCGACCTCGAGCACACGTTCCTCGATCTGTCGCGGAGAGGCAGCGCCGATCCGGCGCCCGCTACGACCGAGGGGGGCGACCGATGAGCCGGTATCTCGACACGCTCGGCACGATCGTGCTGCTCGAGCTGCGGCAGCGCATCCGCTCGGTCGCATGGGTGGCGCTCGTCAGCGTCGTGTTCGTGCTCGTGGGCATCGTCACGCTGCTGCTCTGGGCGTCGCTGAGCGCGTTCGGTGGTGACGTCTCGCAGAGCGCGGGGGTCTACTCGACCGTCATCTTCTTCGTGCTGCTCGTCGGCACGCTCGTGACGCCGGCCATCAGCGGGGCCGCGATCAACGGCGACCGTGAGGCGGGCACTCTCGCCACGACGCAGGTCACTCTCGCGAGCTCGAGCCAGATCGTGCTGGCCAAGTTCCTCGCGGCGTGGACGGTCGCGTTGACCTTCCTCGCCGCCTCGTTGCCGGCGCTGCTGTTCACGCTCATCGCCGGGGGAGTGCGCGGCGACACCCTCGCCGCCTCGCTCGGCGTGCTCGTGCTCGAGCTCGGCGTGGTCGCGGCGATCGGGGTCGGCCTCTCGGGCCTCATCTCGCGCCCGCTCTTCTCGGTCGTGACGACCTATCTCGTCGTCGCAGCGCTCAGCATCGGCACGCTCATCGCGTTCACGCTCGGCGGGCTGGCCTTCCAATCGCAGCAGACGCAGACCTACATCGGCATCGACTACTCGGTCGGCGGCGAGTTCGACCCCGTGACGGGCCTGCCCGAGGAGATCGTGTGCCTCGAGCCCGAGACGTACAGCTACCCGGTGCCGCGGTTCGACTACGTGTGGGGCATCCTCGCCGCGAACCCCTACATCGTGCTGGCGGATGCCGCGCCGACGACCTTCGATCGCAACGGCTACCCGCAAGACCTGTTCGGTCAGTTCGCGATCGGGGTGCGCGGTGCGCAGCTGACACCCGACCTCGATTCGGTGACCGACGAGTGCGCGGCGGCGCTCTCCGGCGACCCGGGCGCGGCCTTCCAGCAGGAGACGCCGCAGCAGATCTTCGAGCGCACGGTGCCGAGCTGGTTCGTGGGGCTGCTCATCCACCTCGTGCTCGCGACCGCGGCGATGGCCGGGGCGATCGCGCGCACACGCACGCCCGCGGGCTCGCTGCCGACGGGCAGCCGCATCGCCTGAGCGGATGGGCCGGGAGGTGGGCGCCCTCCGGCAACCCGAATGCCGGAAGGCGCCCTGCGTCGCGCGCTCGACAAGGCGAGCGCGTGGCGACGCGCGGATCGCGCATCCCCCGATGCGCGACCACGTTCATGCCCGGCGTCGACGCCGGGGGCGAGAGGAGCAAGCGGGGCGCAGCAACAACCGCGGCGAGCTCTTGAGATAGATATTACATAACGGTTGTACAAATAGCAAACGTTTGTTATTTTAATTTCATGGCCCGCCGAACCGACCCTGACCGCAAGCCCGAGCTGCTTGCGGCCATCGTCGAGCACTTGCGCGAGCATCCGCTCTCGGGGGTGACGTTCCGCACCCTCGCCGACGCGCTCGGGGTGAGCCCGTTCACGCTCGTCTACCACTTCGGCACGCGCAATGAGCTGATCATCGAGATCATCCGCGCCGTCACCGCGCGCCAGCAGCAGGTCATCGACGCCGAGCTCGCGGTCGAGCCCTCGCTCGAGACCCACATCGCGGCGATCCGCGATTCGTGGCTCGGGTTCCTCGTGCCGTCGACGCGAGCTCTCCTGCGCCTCGAGTTCGAGGCCGCGCTCATGGAGGTCACCGATCCGGGGCTCCGCGCGGGCGGTCGCGACGTGCACGCCCGCTGGGTCGAGTGGGGCGCCCAGGCGCTCGAGCGCCTCGGGGTCGAGTCCGCCGAGGCCGCGATCGAGGCGCGCATCCTCGTCGACCAGCTCTACGGCTTCCAGATCGACCTCGTGGTGACGCGCGACGACGCCGGGGCCACCGCGGCCTACGAGCGCGCCGTCGACGCCTATCGCGACCGGGTCGCCGCGCTGATCGCGGTCACCGCCGCGTGACAGAATCGAGGCCATGGCCTCAGCTGTGACGCCCCCGCGGGGCATGCGCGACATCCTCCCCGCCGAGAAGGCCACGCGCGAGCGCGTGCTCGCCCGCATCCGCTCGGTCTACCGGGCGCACGGTTTCGACGAGATCGAGACCCCCGTCGTCGAAGACGCGGCGCGCCTGTTCTCGGGGCTCGGTGGAGACAACGAGAAGCTCGCCTACGCGGTCATGAAGCGCGGCCTGACGATGGATGACCTGGCCGCCGCCGCGACCCCGCTCGACCTCGCCGACCTCGGGCTGCGGTTCGACCTCACCGTGCCGCTCGCGCGCTTCTACGCCACCCACCGCGCGCAGCTGCCGAGCGTCTTCCGGGCCATCCAGATCGCCCCCGTCTGGCGGGCCGAGCGCCCGCAGAAGGGCCGCTACCGGCAGTTCGTGCAGTGCGACATCGACATCATCGGCGAGCCGGGCGTCGTCGCCGAGGTCGAGCTCATCACGGCGACGACGGCGGCGCTCGAGGCCCTCGGGATCCCCGGCTGCAGCATCCGCATCAACGACCGCCGCATCCTCACCAGCATGCTCGCGGCGCTCGGCTTCGCCGCCGAGACCCACCCGGCCGTGCTCATCACCCTCGACAAGCTCGACAAGGTCGGCACCCAGGGCGTGGTCGCCGAGCTCGCCGAGCGCGGGATGCCCGCCGCAGCCATCGCCGCCCTGCAGGCCGTGCCCGCCTTCGCGGCCTTCGGCACCGAGGCCGCGACGCACAACGCCCCCGCCGAGGCGCTGACGGTGGACACGATCGCCGCGGTTCTGCCGGCCGGAGTCGACGAGCAGGCGCTCGCCGACCTCGCCGCGATCGCCGCGGCCGTCGCCGCCTCGAGCGCGGCGCCGCTCGTCTTCGACCCCTTCCTCGTGCGCGGCATGGGCTACTACACGGGCCCGATCTTCGAGGTCGCGCACCCCGAGCTCGGCTACTCGCTCGGCGGCGGCGGGCGGTACGACGGCATGATCGGCCGGTTCCTCGGTGCCGACGTGCCCGCCACGGGCTTCTCGCTCGGCTTCGAGCGGCTCATCGACCTCGTCGAGCCCGACGCGGGCGACGACGCCGACGCATCGGCGCTGCTCTACGACGCCGACGCCGAGCTCGGGGCGGTCATGGCCCTCAAGGCGCAGCTCGTCGCGGGCGGCGCGCGCGTGCGGCTGCTCGCGCGTCCGAAGAACATGAAGGCCGCCCTCGAGCGGCTCGCGGCCGAGGGCTTCACGCGCTTCGCCGTCGTCGGCGCGGCCGCGACGGCCGATGCCGCCACCCTCGACTGGCGTAGGCTCGACACCGCTTCCTGATCACCCCCGAAGCCCGCAGACCACCACCGAAGGAGACACCCCATGGCTGCAATCGAGGCCGTTGGCGCCCGCGAGATTCTCGACTCGCGCGGCAACCCGACCGTCGAGGTGGAGGTGCTGCTCGACGACGGAACCGTCTCGCGCGCCGCCGTCCCCTCCGGCGCATCCACCGGCGCCTTCGAGGCCTACGAGCTGCGCGACGACGACAAGAAGCGCTACCTCGGCAAGGGCGTGCTCAAGGCCGTCGACGCCGTTCTCGACGTGCTCGGCCCGGCCATCGAAGACATGGACGCGAGCGACCAGCGCCTCATCGACGCCGAGCTCATCGCCGCCGACGGCACCGACAACAAGTCCAAGCTCGGTGCCAACGCCATCCTCGGCGTCTCGCTCGCCGTGGCGAAGGCCGCGGCCGACTCGGCCGACCTCCCGCTCTTCCGCTACGTCGGCGGCCCCAACGCGCACGTACTGCCCGTGCCGATGATGAACGTCATCAACGGCGGTGCGCACGCCGACACCGGGGTCGACGTGCAGGAGTTCATGATCCTGCCGATCGGCGCCGAGACCTACAGCGAGGGCCTGCGCTGGGGCGTCGAGACCTACCACGCCCTCAAGGGCGAGCTGAAGGCCGGCGGCTTCGCCACGGGCCTCGGCGACGAAGGCGGCTTCGCCCCCGACCTGGCCGGCACGAAGGCCGCGCTCGACTTCCTCATGGCCGCGATCGAGAAGGTCGGCTTCACGCCCGGGAAGGACATCGCGCTCGGCCTCGACGTCGCCGCGACCGAGTTCCACGCCGACGGCGTCTACCGCTTCGAGGGCAGCCAGCGCACCTCGGCCGAGATGGCCGCGTTCTACGCCGAGCTCGTGGCGAGCTACCCGCTCGTGACGATCGAGGACCCGCTCGACGAGGACGACTGGGAGGGCTGGGCCGCGCTCACGGCCGACCTCGGCACGAAGGTGCAGCTCGTCGGCGACGACCTGTTCGTGACGAACCCCACGCGCCTCGCGAAGGGTGTCAGCCTGCGCACGGCGAACTCGCTGCTCGTCAAGGTCAACCAGATCGGCACCCTCACCGAGACGCTCGACGCCGTCGCGCTCGCGCAGCGCAGCGGCTACACGGCCGTGCTCTCGCACCGCTCGGGCGAGACGGAGGACACGACGATCGCCGACCTCGCCGTCGCCACGAACTGCGGCCAGATCAAGACCGGCGCCCCCGCCCGCAGCGAGCGCGTCGCGAAGTACAACCAGCTGCTGCGCATCGAGGAGGAGCTCGGCGACGCAGCGCGGTACGCAGCGCGAAGCGCTTTCCCGCGGTTCACGGCGTAGCGCACACGAATCACGACGAGCCCGTCGCCCCGACCGGGGTGGCGGGCTCGTCGCTTAAGCTGGACCCATGGCCCGTCGACCCCGCACCGTGCCCGTGGCACTGCCGGCCGACGCGCCCGCGGCGACGCCGTGGTTCCGCAACCTGCAGATCTCGGGCTTCACGGTCACCGTGCTGCTGCTGATCGTCGGCGCCCTCATCGTGCTCGCCCCCTCGCTGCGCGTGCTCGTCGAGCAGCAGAACGAGATCGCCGCGCTCGAGCGCCGTGTCGCCGAGCAGCAGGCGGTCGTCGACGAGCTGCAGACCGACATCGATCGGTGGCAAGACCCGGCGTACATCGAAGCGCAGGCGCGCGACCGCCTGCTCTACGTGTACCCGGGCGACATCACCTACCTCATCGTCGACGACGGCCTCACCCCCGAGGGCGGCGAGGGCACGCCCGTGAGCGACGAGATCCAGGCGACCCGCATCGACTGGACCCGCGCGCTGCTCTCGTCGATCGTCACCGCGGGGCTCACCGACCTGCCCGCCGACGGCCTCGTCTCGCCCGAGTTCGGGAGCGTCGAATGACCCGTCCGCCCTTCGATCCGTTCACCGAGCGCGACGTCGAGATCGTCAGCGCGCAGCTCGGTCGGCAGGCGCGCGACGTCATCGGCATCCCCGCCCGGTGCGTGTGCGGCGCGCCGACGGTCGTCGCCACCCGGCCCCGCCTCGCGAACGGCACGCCCTTCCCGACGCTCTACTACTTGACGCACCCCGCAGCGACGATCGCCGTCTCGCACCTCGAGGCGAACGGCCGCATGGCCGAGCTCGCCGCCGAGCTCGAGGCCGACGAGGCCCTCGCGGCGCAGTACCGCGCGGCGCACGAGGCATACCTCGCCGACCGCGCGAGCATCCTCGCGGTCGACGAGATCGAGGGCTACTCGGCCGGGGGCATGCCCGCACGCGTCAAGTGCCTGCACGCGCTCGTCGGCCACAGCCTCGCCGCGGGCCCGGGGCTCAACCCGATCGGCGACCGCGCCCTGGCTGAGTGCGGCTGGAGCCCCGAGGTGTGCGCATGCGCGCCCGACCAGCGCGGCTCCTGACGCGAGCGCTCTCGGCCCTGCTGATCGCCGCAGGGCTGCTCGCGGTGGGCCTCGCGCCCGTGGCCGCCCCGCTGCACGCGCCGGCCGCGGCCGCCGATGCCATGCGCGACCGGCAGTACTGGCTCGACGAGTACGGCATCCGCGAGGCGTGGCGCGTGACGCGCGGCGAGGGCGTCGTCATCGCCATCCTCGATTCGGGGGTGGATGCCCGGCACCCCGACCTCGCGGGCGCCGTCGTCGGCGGCACCGACGTGTCGGGTCGCGGCGACGCGACGGGCACGCTGCCGCTCGGCCCGAGCGGGCGCACGCACGGCACCATGGTCGCTTCGCTCGCGGCCGGGCGGGGCAGTACCGCGACCTCGGGCGTCATCGGCTCGGCGCCCGGGGCATCCCTGCTGAGCATCTCGCTTGCCTTCGGCCCCGACGAGCGCAGCGGTGACGACCAGATCGCGGAGGGCATCCGCTGGGCGGTCGATAACGGGGCCGACATCATCTCGCTCTCGCTCACGCGCAATCAGATCGACTGGCCCGAGTCGTGGGATTCCGCGTTCCTGCACGCCGAGCAGAACGACGTCGTCGTGATCGCCGCGGCCGGCAACCGGGGCGCCGGCACCGAGCAGGTCTCGGCCCCGGCGACCATCCCCGGCGTGCTGACGGTCGGCGGAGTCGACCGGGCCGGCCGAGCGAGCAGCAGCGCCTCGTCGCAGGGAATCACGATCGGCGTCATGGCGCCGAGCGAGAACCTCGTCGGCGCGGTGCCGGGCGGAGGCCACGCGTCGTGGCAGGGCACGAGCGGCGCGACGCCGATCGTCGCGGGCATCGCGGCCCTCGTGCGCGCGGCGCACCCCGAGCTCGACGCCGCGGGCGTCGTCAACCGCATCATCAGCACCGCCCGCCCGGCCACCGCCGCCGTGCCCGACCCGCTCTACGGCTACGGCTACGTCGACGCGGCCGCGGCCGTGAGCGCCGCGGTGCCGGCCGTCACGCAGAACCCGCTCGGTTCTCTTGAGGAGTGGATCGCCCTGCACCGCCGCGGCGACGCCGACCCCGTCGTCTCCGAGCTGCCCGCGGCGCGGCCGGCGCTCGGGCGTGCCGTCGCCGTCGAGGGGTTCCGGATGCCCGGCGCGGGCCTCGCCGACCTCGGCCCGGTCATCCCGGCCCTCATGATCATCGCCGCCACGCTCACCGCCCTCGCCGCCCTCGCGGCCGCCGCCGTGCTGCGGTTCGTGACCCGCACGCGTTCGGAGTAGATTAACAGGGTCCCCCCTACCACCGAGGAGAGCTTTTCCCGTGCCCAGAATCCTGATCGTCGGTGGCGGCTACGCCGGTTTCTACACCGCTCTGAAGCTCGAGAAGCACCTTCGTCGGGGCGAAGCCGAGGTCGTCATGGTCGACCCGCTGCCCTACATGACCTACCAGCCGTTCCTGCCCGAGGTCGCCGCCGGTGCCATTGAACCGCGCCACTCGGTGGTCTCGCACCGCCGGCACCTGAAGCGCACCACGGTCATCACGGCGAAGGTGACGGGCATCGACCACGCCTCGAAGACCGCCACGATCACGCCCGAGGTAGGCGAGCCGTACACGCTCGACTACGACCACGTCGTCGTCACCGCGGGCTCCGTCTCGCGCACCTTCCCGATCCCGGGCGTCGCCGACGTCGCGATCGGCATGAAGTCGATCGAGGAGGCCGTCGCCGTGCGCGACCGCCTCATCGACAACTTCCACCGCGCGGCCCTGCTGCCTGCGGGCCCCGAGCGCGACCGCCTGCTGACCGTCGTCGTCGTCGGTGGCGGCTTCGCCGGCATCGAGACCTTCGCCGAGCTGCGCAGCCTCGCGAGCGCGCTGCTGCGCGAGTACCCCGGCCTCACGATCGACGACACACACTTCCACCTCATCGAGGCGATGGGCCGCATCATGCCCGAGGTCTCGCTCAAGACGAGCCACTGGGTGCTCAAGAACCTCGCCCAGCGCGCCGCGACGGTGCACCTCGACACGCAGCTCACGAGCGCCGTCGGCGGCGTCATCGAGCTGTCGACGGGCGAGAGCTTCGAGAGCGACCTCGTCATCTGGACGGCCGGCGTCATGGCCAACCCCGTCGTGCGCTTCACCGACCTGCCGGTCGAAGAGCGCGGGCGCCTGCGCGCCCAGGCCGAGCTGCGCGTCGTCGACGAGCAGGGCCAGGTCGTCGAGGGCGCCTGGACGGCGGGCGACGTCGCCGCGGTTCCCGACCTCACGGGCGGCGGCGTGGGCGGCTTCTGCGTGCCCAACGCGCAGCACGCCGTCCGCCAGGGCAAGGTGCTCGCCAAGAACCTCGCGGCCGCGCTGCGGGGCGAGGAGCCGAAGCAGTACGTGCACAAGAACCTCGGCGCGGTCGCCGGCCTCGGCCTCGGCTACGGCGCCTTCCAGTCGGGCAAGTTCGCGGTCACGGGCCTCATCGCCTGGTTCATGCACCGCGGCTACCACGGCCTCGCGATCCCCATGTGGGAGCGCAAGCTGCGCGTCGTCGGCGGCTGGGTCGGCCACTTCTTCCTCGGGCGCGACAACGTCAGCCTCTCGGCCCGCGAGACCCCGCAGGCGTACTTCCAGGAGTTCGCCTCGCGGCCCAAGGTCTAGGCCCCATCGCGAAACCCCCGGTCGCCGTGCGGCCGGGGGTTTCGCGCGTTCTAGGCTGGCGGCACGCCCCGGTAGCCCAATGGCAGAGGCAGGCGACTTAAAATCGCTTCAGTCAGGGTTCGAGTCCCTGTCGGGGTACTCGTTCGCGCGCGACGCGCGCGACGCTCGCGCGTCTCGCGAATGACCGCATTTGTCGCATTGTGTGCCGAAGGTTCGGCCCATCACGCGACGAATGTCGCCAAACGGGGCCGCAACCGCCTTCATGCGCTGCGCCGGAGGTCGTGAGAGCTGCTCCGACCGCTCAGCGCCAGGCGGGGGCGACCCAGCGGGTCCACACGACCGCTGCGCTGAGGACGCCCGCGAAGGCGGCGCCCGCGAGCACGAGCGGGGCGAGGGGGAACGCGGGGCCCGAGACGAGGATGGCGCCCGCGACGGTCGCCGAGGCGAGCGCGACGACGGCCCACGCGGGCGGTGAGACGGCGTACAGCGTGCGGCCCGGCAGCGGGCCGACGGGCAACAGCAGCATGAGCAGCGATCCGAGGCCGCCCAGCGCGACTGCGGCGGCCGTCTCGCTCGCGAGGGTCATCCAGAAGCCGGTACTGGGCGTGAGCACATCGTGCGCTGCCCACCCGACGAGGGCGAGCGCGGAGACCCCGCTCGACTGCGCGACGGCGACGCCCGCCCGTGCCCGACGGCTCGCCCCGAGGGCCGCGGAGGCCGCGATGAGCACACCCGCGAGCAGGGGCGGCTGGAGGCCGCCGAAGCGCGACACGATCGCCGCCACGAGGGCGACGAGCAGGATGCCCGGCAGCAACCGCACGACGACGTCGACCCGTCCGACCCGACCGGCGAGCCGGGCGGGCAGCAGTACCGCGATGGCGTTGAGCAGCACCAGCCCGAGCCCGATCGCCGCGGTGAGGCGCAGGTAGCGCACCTCGGCGTCGACGCCGCCCGAGAGCGCGGCGATCACTGCCGCGCCGCCGAGGGTTCCCGCGGCGACGACCGCGGGTGAGAGCACGGGGGCCGACGTGCTGTGATCGCCGTCGATCGGGCCCCGGTTGCGGCCGGTGAGGGCGATGCGCGGCCGGCGCAGGCGCGGCACGACGTGCGTCGCGAACGCCCGCAACGGCAGGGCGGCCAGCAGCAGGTAGGCGAGGCCCGCGAGCGGGGCGACCGCCCACCCGCCGCGTTCGGCGACCTGCTCGACCGTCGGCAGCGACGCGCCGAAGCCCGTCGGCGTGCCCCAGTTCGAGGTGGGCGGTGCGACGGGCGGTGCGGGCGCGGGCGCGGGTGTGCCGGGAACGGGCGGGCCGCTCGGAACGGGGGAGGGGGTCGACGTTTCAGTGGGCGCGGGCGGGGGCGGTGCGGCGGCGTCGGGCGGCGGCGCGTAGCTCACCTCGACCCGCGCGCTCGACGAGCTGAAGTTGCCGGCCGCATCGCGCTGCAGCGCCTGCAGCGTGAACGTTCCCGGGCCGGGCCAGCGCACGGGGCAGGCCCAGCTGCCCGAGGGGCTCACGATCGTCTCGCACGCGAGCGTGCCGTCGATGAACACCTGCAGCAGGGCGTCGCGCTCGCCGCCGCCGCGCGCCGTCACCGAGCGGGTCGGCGAGGTGCCGGAGCGCGGCGAGGTCACGGTCGGAGCGGTCGGCGGCGTGCGGTCGATCGTCACGGCCGCCGCCGCCGAGTAGGCCGAGAACTCGGGGCCGATGGCCGCCGACGACTGCCGCGCGCGCACCTCGTACTGGCCGCTGTCGAGCGCGAGCGCGCACGACCAGAACCCGTCGGGCAGCGCGGCGGGGCACGCGTGCTCGATCGTGCCGCCGGGGCCGATCGACTGCAGCTGGATGCTCGCCCCGGGCTCGGCCGACCCGCTGAAGCGCCCCGTCGTCAGCAGCGAGCCGCCCGCACCCTCGAGCGCGGGGGCCGCGAGCACCCGCAGCGTCAGCGGGCCGAACGGCTCGACCGCGTCGTCGGGCAGGGTCTCCTCGCCCGTGAACTCGTGCACCCCGTTGGGCACGGCGATGCCCGCGCACTCCCAGGTCACCGCGTCGGGGTCGGCGACCGTGCAGACGACCTGGCCGTCGCGGCGGATCACGAGCGTGCTGCCGGCATCCTTCGACCCCGTGAGCGTCACCGCCGACCCCGCCACGAAGTCGCTCGGCGGCACGTCGAACGCGGCGGCGGCCGCGGCGGGCGGTGCCGGGGCCAGGGCGAGCCCGACGGCCGCGATCGCGGCGACCGCGAGGCCGGCGAGCGCCCGCTGAGCGGTCGGGCGACGGGCAGTGCTGTGCCGCTCGCGCCCGCGCATCCGCTCACCCCCGTCTCGACCGTGTGCTGGACATTCTCTCAGGCGGCCCACTGTCGGCGCGCTCAGGCCCGCCCTATGCTGTGCGTCATGGAATTCTTGGTGGTCATCGGCGTCCTCGTCCTGCTCGTCGTCATCGCGGGCATCTACCTGTGGGCGACCTACAACTCTCTCGTCACGCTCAACGTGCGCGTCGACGAGGCGTGGAGCGACATCACGGTGCAGCTCAAGCGCCGCGCCGACCTGTTGCCGAACCTCATCGAGGCGGTCAAGGGCTACGCCGCGCACGAGAAGCAGGTCTTCGAGGCCGTGACGAAGGCCCGAGCCGAGACGCTCGGCGCCCAGGGCCCGGCCGACGCCGCCGTCGCCGAGGGCCACATGCAGCAGGCGCTCAAGAGCATCTTCGCGGTCGCCGAGGCGTACCCCCAGCTGCAGGCGAGCCAGAACTTCCTGCAGCTGCAGGGTGAGCTCGTCGACACGGAGGACAAGATCCAGGCCTCCCGCCGGTTCTACAACGGCGGCGTGCGCGAGCTCAACGTGAAGATCAAGCAGTTCCCGAACACGCTCTTCGTGCGCGGCCTGGGCTTCACCGAGCGCGACTTCTTCGAGGTCGCCGACGCTGCGGCGATCGCCGAGCCGCCGCGCGTGCAGTTCTGATCCACCGCACCCCGACCCCGCGTCCGGAGGACTAGGTGTATCGCGCCATCGCGGCGAACAAGCGCAACACGGTGTTCATCATCCTGCTGTTCGTCATCATCATCGGATTGCTCGGGCTGTTTGCCGACTACTACTTCGGCGGCGGCTACACGATCTTCATCGGCACGCTCATCGGCGCCACGATCTACACGCTCGTGCAGTACTTCGCGGCGGGCTCGCAGGCGCTCGGGCTCGCGGGCGCGCATCCGATCACCAAGGCCGACAACCCGCGGCTCTACCGCATCGTCGAGAACCTCGCCATCACCGAGGGCCTGCCGATGCCGCGCGTCTACGTCATCGACGACCCCGCGCCCAACGCCTTCGCGACGGGCCGCGACCCGAAGCACGCGAGCGTCGCGGCGACGACGGGCCTGCTCGAGCTCATGACCGACCGCGAGCTCGCGGGCGTCATGGCGCACGAGATCGGGCACGTCAAGAACTACGACATCCGCGTCTCGACGATCGTGTTCGGCCTCGTCGTCGCGGTCGGTTTCATCGCCGACATCCTCTTCCGCCTGGCGTTCTGGGGCGGCAACCGCAACAACAACGGCAACCCGATCATGCTCGTGCTCGGCCTCGCCGCCATGGTCATCGCCCCGCTCGTCGCCGCGGTCGTGCAGGCCGCCGTCTCGCGGCAGCGCGAGTACCTCGCCGACGCGACGGGCGCCCTCACCACGCGCGACCCCGAGGCCCTCGCGAGCGCCCTGCAGAAGCTCGGCGACTACGCCCGGCCCATGCGCCGCCAGAACTCGACCATGGCGCACCTCTACATCAGCGACCCGATGAAGCCGGGCTTCGTCGACCGCATGTTCCAGACCCACCCGCCCATCCCCGAGCGGGTCAAGCGCCTCATCGAGAACTCCAACCGCTTCTAGGCTGCTCGCGTTTGGTGCGGTTCTTCGCATCTGGCCGGAAACGGTGCGTGCCGAATGCGACGAACCGCACCACGCGCGGCTAGCCCGCAGCGAGGGCGGCGCGCACCGCGGCCGACGCGTCGCCCCAGAGGGGCTCGGTCACGCGCACCTCGCCGAGCCCCTGCCAGCCGGCCGCGCGGCGCAGCACAGGCGTGATGCGCGCCGCGAGCTCGGAGGCGGAGGCCCCGGGCTCGACCCACGCGCTCTGCACGCGCAGCACGCCGACTGCTCGGTCGCTCTTGAGGTCGATGCGGCCGAGCACGCGGTCGTCGACGAGCACGGGCAGCGAGTAGTAGCCGTACTGCCGCTTCGCCGCCGGCGTGTAGATCTCGATGCGGTAGGGGAAGCCGAACATGCGGAGGGCGCGGTCGCGGCTCCACACGACCGGATCGAAGGGCGACAGCAGGGCGGTCGCCTCGATGCGGCGCGGGATGCTCACCCCCGGCACCACGAACCCCTCACCGTCGCGGCCGTCGCGCCCCCACCCCTCGACCTCGACGCGCTCGACCTCGCCGGCCGCGAGCAGGTCGCGGAGGGCATCCCGCGTCGGCGTGATCTTCAGGCGGTGGTAGTCGGCGATGTCGGCGACCGTGCCGACGCCGAGCGCCTTTGTGCCGCGCAGCACGAGCTCGCGCTGGGCCTCGGCGCGAGGCACGGCGACCTCGTGCAGCTCGGCGAGGCCGACCTGCTGCGGCAGCGCGTACACGCGCGAGAAGCCGCGGCGCCCGCCGCTCACCACGTCGCCGAACGCGAAGAGGTACTCGAGCCCCTCCTTGACCTCGCTCCAGCCCCACCACGGTCCGCGGCGCTCGGTCGCATCATGCTCGACCTCGCTCACCGTGAGGGGCCCCTTCACCGCGAGCTCGAGCAGCAGCCAGTCGAGCATCGCCGTGTTCTCGCGCACCCAGGCGCTCTTGAGCGTGAAGCGCTCGCGCAGCGCCTCGCGCTTCCAGTGCCAGAGCGGCCAGTCGTCGCGGCGGATGATCGCCGCCTCGTGCGCCCAGTACTCGGTGTAGCGGCCGCGGCGGGCGAAGATGAGCGCGTCGAGAGCCGCCGGGTCGTAGGCGCCGAGGCGCGCGAAGAGCGGCAGGTAGTGCGAGCGGGCGAAGACGTTCACCGAGTCGAGCTGCAGCACCTGCAGGCGATCGATGGCCGCCGTGAGCTGGCGCGTGCCGACGGCGGCAGGATGCGCGCGGTCGAAGCCCTGGGCGGCGAGGGCCAGGCGGCGCGCCTGCGCGGCGGTCAATCGCGTCACGCGTTCACCGTAGCGCCGCGCGCCGACCGCGGTGGTCGTCGCGCGTTCGCCGGTCGTTCACCGAGGGAGACCCATCGCGTCACCGAGCGTGCGTAGACTGCGGAGCAGTCGCGGTTCCCCGTGCTCGGAACACAGCCCGAGCCGCCGCGGCCCGACCCGGAGGATTCGTGAACACCACACGCACTCTCGCTGCCGTCGCCCTCGCGACGACGGCCGCTCTCACGCTCGGCGCCTGCGCCACCACCGAGGCCCCCGCCTCGGAGGTCGACGCGGCCACCGCCACGAGCATCGCCGACTTCGGCACGTTCGCCGACCTCGAGGCCGCCGCCAAGGCCGAGGGCGCCCTCAACGTCATCGCGCTGCCGCGCGACTGGGCGAACTACGGCGAGATCCTCGACCTCTTCATCGAGCGCTACCCCGAGATCACGGTCACCGAGGCCTCGCCCGACGCCTCGAGCGCCGAGGAGATCCAGGCTGCCGAGAACCTCGCCGGTCAGGACACCGCGCCCGACGTCTTCGATCTCGGCCTCGCCGTCGCGCTGCAGAGCACCGACTACTTCGCGCCCTACTTCGTCGAGCGCTGGGACGACATCCCCGCCGAGCTCAAGAACGAAGACGGCCTGTTCTGGGGCGACTACGGCGGGTACATGGCCATCGGCTACGACCCCGACGCGGTGCCGGCCCCCACGAGCCTGGAAGACCTGCTCGGCGAGGAGTACCGCGGCAAGGTCGCCATCAACGGCGAC
Organism: uncultured Microbacteriaceae bacterium; assembly: GCA_964540305.1. Taxonomy (GTDB): domain Bacteria; phylum Actinomycetota; class Actinomycetes; order Actinomycetales; family Microbacteriaceae; genus Microcella. The sequence goes on from CAZILZ010000006.1 coordinate 28,749, forward strand.
CCGACGCAGGCCGGCGCCGCCTTCGCGGCCGTCGGCATGGCCACCGTGCAGAACGGCGGCACCCTCGACGACTACGGTGCGGGCATCGACTTCTTCGAAGAGCTCAACGCGGTCGGCAACTTCGTGAAGATCGACCCGACCCCCGCCACGGTCGCGTCGGGCGAGACCCCCGTCGTCTTCGACTGGGACTACCTCAACAACGGCTACGCCGCCGACCTCGACGGTCAGCGCAACTGGGAGGTCGTCGTGCTGCCCGGTACCGGCTACGCCGGCTACTACAACCAGGCCATCAACAAGGACGCCCCGAACCCGGCGGCCGCGCGCCTCTGGATGGAGTTCCTCTACAGCCCCGAGGTGCAGAACCTCTGGCTGAAGGGTGGCGCCCGCCCCGTGCTCGAGGCCTCGATGGTCGCGAACGGCGAGATCGACGAGGCGCTCTACGCGGCGCTGCCCGAGGCGCCCGCCGAGACGGTCGTTCCTTCGGCCGCGCAGAGCGAGGCCGCCGCGGCCCTGCTCGGCGAGCGCTGGGCGACCGCTGTCCAGTAGCACGCCCGTCGTGACGACGGCCGACCCCCGGGGCACTGCGCCCCGGGGGTCGGCCCGCACGGCCGGCTTCATCGCCTCCCCGGTGTGGGGGGTCGTCCCCTTCGCGCTCTACGTGCTGCTCTTCCTCGGCCTGCCGACCGCGCTCGCGCTCGGCACCGGCTTCGTCGACGGCGAGGGCGCATTCACGCTCGACAACGTCGCTGCGCTCGCCGACCCCTTTGTCGTGAGCGGCTTCACGACCTCGATCGTGCTCTCGGCCGTCACGGCCGTCGTCGGCGCAGTGCTCGGCGCGCTCGTCTGCTACGCCCTCATCGGCACGCGCCCCGAGGGCCCCCTACGGTCGGGCATCGACGCCGTGAGCGGCGTGCTCGCGCAGTTCGGCGGCGTCATGCTCGCCTTCGCCTTCGTCGCGACCATCGGCATCCAGGGCTTCATCACCGTGCTGCTGCGCGACCGGCTCGGCATCGACATCTTCGCCGACGGGGTGTGGCTCTACGAGGCGCCCGGGCTCGTGCTGCCCTACATCTACTTCCAGGTGCCGCTCATGATCATCATCTTCATGCCCGCGCTCGAGGCGCTCAAGCCGCAGTGGGCCGAGGCGAGCGCCACGCTCGGGGGCACGACGGCGACCTTCTGGTGGCGCATCGGGTTCCCCGTGCTCGCCCCCTCCTTCCTCGGCTCGCTGCTGCTGCTGTTCGCGAACGCCTTCTCGTCGTACGCCACCGCGGCCGCGCTCACGAGCCAGGGGCAGTCGATCGTGCCGCTGCAGATCCGCGCCGCGCTGACGAGCGAGACGCTGCTCGGCCGCGAGAACCTCGCCGGAGCGCTCGCTCTCGGCATGATCGTCGTGATGGCGGTCGTCATGGCCCTGTACGCGCTCCTGCAGCGCCGCGCCTCGCGGTGGCAGCGATGAGCGGGATGCCCGGCGCGACCCGCACGGGCGTGCCGACCCCGAGCCGCCTCGCGCGCTGGGGCATCCTCGGCACCGTCGGCCTGCTGTTCGCGGTGCCGATCGTGGCCATGGTCGAGTTCACCCTGCGGCGCGGGCTCGAAGGCGGCTACGACTTCTCACGGTGGATCACCGTGCTGACCTTCGACCTGGGGCCCGAGTACCGCGTGCTCGGCCAGGCGATCGGCAACTCGCTCGTGCTCGCCGCGGCGACCGTCGTGCTCATGCTCGTGCTGCTCGTGCCCACCATGATCGTCGTGCAGCTCAAGCTGCCGCAGCTGCGCCGGGTGCTCGAGTTCGTGTGCCTGCTGCCGATCAGCATCCCCGCCATCGTGCTCGTCGTCGGCCTCGCCCCCGTCTACGGGGTCATCTCGCGAGCGGCCGGCAGCGGCGTGTGGACCCTCGCGCTCGCCTACGGCATCATCGTGCTGCCCTTCGCCTATCGGGCGGTGCAGTCGAACCTCGACGCGATCGACGTGACCACGCTCACCGAGGCAGCGCGGTCGCTCGGGGCGAGCTGGCCGACCGTCATCGCCCGCGTGCTGCTGCCCAACCTGCGCCCCGGCCTGCTCGCGGGCGCCTTCATCTCGGTCGCGGTCGTGCTCGGCGAGTTCACGATCGCCTCGCTGCTCAACCGGCAGAACCTGCAGACGGCGCTCGTCATCGTGCAGAAGGACGACCCCTTCATCGCCGTCATCGTCACCCTCATCTCACTGCTCGTCGCCGTCGCCCTGCTGCTCGTCATCGGGGCGATCGGGCGCGGCACCACCCGGAGGACCTCATGACCGACCTGACCGATCGCACCGATACCGGCTCTCTGCGGGTCGCGGCCCCCGTCGCCTTCGCCGACGTCGTCAAACGCTTCCCCGGCGGCACGACGGCGCTCGACGGCATCTCGCTCGCCCTCGAGCCCGGCGAGCTCGTCGCCCTGCTCGGCCCCTCGGGCTGCGGCAAGACGACGGCGCTTCGCGTGCTCGCAGGTCTGGAGCGGGCCGATGAAGGCCATATCCTCATCGACGAGGTCGACGTCATCGGTACGCCCACGAACCAGCGCGACATCGGCATGGTGTTCCAGTCGTACTCGCTCTTCCCCCACCTCACAGCGCTGCAGAACGTCGAATTCGGCCTCCGGATGCGCCGCGTCGCGCCTGCCGACCGCCGACGCCGCGCAGCCGAGGCCCTCGAGCTCGTCGGGCTCGACCACCACGGAGGCCGCTACGCCCACCAGCTCAGCGGCGGCCAGCAGCAGCGCGTCGCGCTCGCCCGCGCCCTCGTCACCCGGCCGCGCGTACTGCTGCTCGACGAGCCGCTCAGCGCCCTCGACGCCAAGGTGCGCGTGCAGCTGCGCGAGCAGATCCGCGGCATCCAGACCGAGCTCGGCATCACGACGGTGTTCGTGACGCACGACCAGGAAGAAGCGCTCGCCGTCGCCGACCGCGTCGCCGTCATGCGCGCCGGCCGCATCGAGCAGATCGGCACACCCGAAGAGCTCTACGCGCGACCCGCGAGCGCCTTCGTGGCCGACTTCGTCGGGCTCAGCAACCGGCTGCCCGGCACGGTGGCCGACGGTGCGGTGTCGATCGGCGCCCAGCGCATTCCGCTCATCGACCCGACCGCGCCCGTGGGCGAGGCGGTCGCGCTCGTGCGGCCCGAAGACGTCGTGTTCGCTGCGGCGGGCGACGCGGATGCCCGGCCCGCCACGGTGCTCACCACCTCGTTCCTCGGCTCGCTGCGTCGCACCCGCGTGCGGCTCGACAACGGGGTCGAGCTCACGGTGCAGCACGAGGTCGGCCGTCATCCGGTGCCGGGGGAGGCCGTGCACGTGCGGCTCACCGGGCGGCCCGTCGCCGTCGCAGCGGCCTGAGCCTGGCCGAACCCGGGGGCGGCTTCATGCCGCGGCGGGCATCCCCGGCGGGTGCGGGCTCGTGACCGGCGGAACCCGGGGCGCGTGCTCGTAGACTGGCGCCATGTTCTGGCGACCGAAGGCTGCCCCGACCCCGCCCGCGGGTGCTGACGCCGTCACGCCCGCGATGCGCACCGCGGCAGCCTGGTCGTGGCGGTTCCTCGTCGTGGCCGGGGCCATCGGGGTGCTCGTCTTCCTCATCATCCAGTTGCGGCTCATCGTCATCCCGCTGCTCATCGGCGTGCTGCTCGCCGCGCTGCTCGTGCCGTTCTCGGCATGGATGCAGCGGCGCCTGCGGTTTCCGCGCTGGCTCGCGGTCACCACGGCGATGCTGGCGCTGCTCGGCGTCATCACGGGGCTCGTGTGGCTCGTCGTCTCGCAGGTGCGTGCCGGCTGGCCCGCCCTGCGCGACCGGTCGATGGAGGCCTTCGACGAGTTCTTGGTCTGGTTGAGCTCGACCTTCGGCCTCAGCGGCGACGAGATCACGAGCTGGATCGACGGCATCGTCGCCGAACTCGACTTCTCGACTGACGGCCCGCTCGTCACGGGTGCCCTGTCGGTCGGGGGCACAGCGGCCGAGGTGCTCACGGGTGCCGCGCTCGTGCTGTTCGCCGTGCTCTTCTTCCTGCTCGACGGCCGTGGCATCTGGGCCTGGGTGGTGCGGCTGCTGCCGCAGCGCGCGCGCCCCGCCGTCGACGGCGCCGGGCAGGCGGGCTGGCTGACGCTCACCAACTTCGCGAAGGTGCAGATCTTCGTCGCGTTCGTGGATGCTCTCGGCATCGGCCTCGGAGCCGTCATCCTGCAGCTGCCGCTCGCGCTGCCGATCGCCGTCGCCGTGTTCCTCGGCAGCTTTGTGCCCATCGTCGGTGCCGTGGTCACCGGTGCGCTCGCCGTGCTCGTCGCACTCGTCTACTACGGCCCGGGCGTCGCGCTCATCATGCTCATCATCGTGCTGGGCGTGCAGCAGCTCGAGGGCAATGTGCTGCAGCCGCTCGTCATGGGCCCGGCGGTGCGGGTGCACCCGCTCGCGGTCGTGCTCGCCGTCACCGCCGGCGGGCTGCTCGCGGGCATCCCCGGCACCCTCTTCGCGGTGCCGATCGTCGCCTTCCTCAATGTCGTCGTGCGCTACATCGCCGCCGGGCGATGGCGCGACGCTCCGAACCCGACGCTCACCGACATCCTGCCGACCCCGCCGACCCCCGCACCCCAGGAGCGCTCATGACAGCCGCACCCCTCACGATCGCCGGCCCGAGCCTCGCCGATGTCGAGGCCGCTCGCCTGATCGTCAGCCGGGTCGCCGAGGTCACGCCCATGGAGACCTCGAGGTACCTGAGCGAGGTGCTCGGAGCACCCGTGCACCTCAAGTGCGAGAACCTGCAGCGCACGGGTTCGTACAAGATCCGCGGCGCCTACAACCGCATCTCCCGCTTGAGCGACGAGGAGAAGGCGCGCGGCGTCGTCGCCGCGAGTGCGGGCAACCACGCGCAAGGCGTCGCCTTCGCGGCGCGCGAGCTCGGCATCGCCGCCACCATCTTCATGCCCATCGGCGTCGCCCTGCCCAAGCTGCAGGCCACGCGCCACTACGGTGCCGAGGTCGTGCTGCGCGGCCACACGGTGAGCGAGCCGCTGCAGGCCGCGCAAGAGTTCGCCGAGCGCACGGGCGCCGTCTACATCCCGCCCTTCGACCACGCCGATGTCGTGGCCGGGCAGGGCACCCTGGGGCTCGAGCTGCTCGAGCAGGTGCCCGAGCTCGAGACCGTCATCGTTCCGATCGGCGGGGGCGGGCTCATCTCGGGCGTCGCGAGCGTGCTCAAGCGGCGCGCGGCCGAGCTGGGGCGCAGCATCCGCGTCATCGGGGTGCAGGCGGCCAACGCGGCCGCGTACCCCGTCTCGCTCGCCGCGGGCGCCGTCACCGAGATCGCGATCTCGCCGACCATCGCCGACGGCATCGCCGTCGCCAAGCCCGGCACGCTCAACTTCGAGATCGTGCGGGATGCCGTGGACGAGGTCGTCACGGTCGACGACGACGACATCGCGCGTGCGATGCTCGTGCTGCTCGAGCGCGCCAAGATGGTCGTCGAGCCGGCCGGAGCCGTCGGGGTCGCGGCGATCATGACGGGCAAGATCACCGCGAGCGGCCCGACCGTCGTCGTGCTGTCGGGCGGAAACATCGACCCGCTCATCATGGAGCGCGTCATCGCGCACGGTCTCGCCGCCTCAGAGCGCTACCTCAAGCTGCGCATCCCGCTGCCCGACCGGCCCGGCCAGCTCGCGCGTACGAGCGAGATCATCGCCGACCAGAACGCCAACGTCGTCGAGGTGCTGCACACACGCCACGGCTCGGGGCTCGCGATCAGCCAGGTCGAGCTCGAGCTGCACATCGAGACGCGCGGGCCCGAGCATGCCGACCAGGTGATCGGGGCGCTGCGCGACGCGGGTTACGACCCCCGGACGACGCTGTAGCGTTCGCGCGCACCGCTCGCGCGGTGCGGGTTACGACCCTCGGACGACGCTGTAGCGTTCGCGCGCGACGCTAGCCCGTGTAGGTGCTCACGTCGACGATCGTCACGGCGATCTCTTTGCCGTTGGGCGCCGTGTAGCTGACGGTGTCGCCGATCGACGCGCCGAGGATCGCCTGACCGAGCGGGCTCGCCTCGCTGTACACGTCGATGTCGCTCTCGTCGCCGACGATCTCGCGATTGCCGAGCAGGAAGCGCTCGTCATCGCCGAGGATCGTGGCGGTCACGACGGTGCCCGGCTCGACGACGCCGTGCGCGGTGGGCGGTACGCCGACGACGGCGGTGCGCAGCAGCTCGATGAGCGTGCGGATGCGCGCCTCGATCTTGCCCTGCTCGTCTTTCGCGGCGTGGTAGCCGCCGTTCTCCTTGAGGTCGCCCTCGTCGCGCGCCGCCTCGATGCGCTTCGCGATCTCGGCCCGGCCTGTCGTCGAGAGGTGTTCGAGCTCTGCCGTCAGGCGGTCGTGCGCCTCCTGGGTGAGCCACTGCGTGGTCGCGCCCGCGGTGTCGTTCATGACGATGTCCTCCTGACACAGCAGGACCGGCCCGCGGGCCGGTCCTGTCTTTCGGTTCCCGCGATATTACGGGAGCCAGCACCGATACGGCAAACCCGTCACGGCGCGCTCGGCGGTGCGCAGGCTCTCGACGAACACCCGGGTGCGCTCGGTCGAGGGCGGCAGGTCGACGATCATCCAGCCGACGATGCCGAAGCTCTCGTTGAGGGCCTGGAGGGCGCACGACACCTCGGTGCCGGGCGTCACCGACACCTCCCACCGCACGTCGATCGAGGTGTCGGTCACGTTCGCGTAGCCGAGCTCGCGGGTCTCGAGCTCGGCGTTCGTGCCCGAGAGGCCGCCCCACACCACCCACGCGGTGAACACGAGGGCGAAGACGACACCGGCGACGATCATGGCGGCTCGCGTGCGGCGCTCGGAGCCTGCCGTGCGCCCGTACCGCTCATCGAGACGCTGCTGCGGGATGGACACGAGTGCCGGGCCTCCTTCGTGCGGCGCGGCGCCGGTGAGCCGCTCAGGTGCGATCGCTACCCTGGGTTCTCAGCGTAGAGCGCCGAGGTGAGGGTTCACTCAACCGGCACGACCGTCCGACCGCTAGTGGAGCATCCCGTGATCTGGTACCCCTTCGCAGCACTGCTGCTTCCGACCGGCATCGGCCCGAACCCCATCGACGAGCCCGGTACTCCGGCCGACTTCGATCCGAACACCGTGACCCCCGGCGTCGCCGGTTTCATCGCGATCGCCCTCGTCGCGATCGCGGTCATCTTCCTGCTCATCGACATGACCCGCCGTATCCGTCGCGTGCGGTACCGCGGCGAGATCCGCGAGCGCCTCGAGGCCGAGCAGGCGATGATCGCCGAGGGCGGCCCCGCCGAGCCCGAGCCCGAGCAGCCTGTCGAGCGCTAGCCCGCCCGCTAGCCGCCGAAGGGCGGGTCGAGCGCGACGAGCAGCACGCCCGTCCAGTGGCAGAGGAACGCCACGACCGTGAGCGTGTGGAAGATCTCGTGGAACCCGAAGACCCCCGGGACCGGGTTCGGCTTCTTGATGCCGTAGACGATGGCGCCTGCCGTGTACGCGAGCCCGCCGACGATGACGAGCACCATCATCGCGGCGTTGGCGGTGAACAGATCGACGATGTAGAGCACCGCCGCCCAGCCCAGCATGACGTAGAGCGGTACGTAGGCCCAGCGCGGCGCGTTGATCCAGAACACGCGGAAGCCGATGCCGAGCAGCGCCCCGCTCCACACGAGCACGAGCAGCAGATAGCCCTTCTCGGGAGGCAGGGCCATGATCGACAGCGGCGTGTAGGTGCCGGCGATGAGCAGGAAGATGTTGGCGTGATCGAAGCGCTTGAGCAGCACGCGCGTGCGCTCGCTCCAGGTGAAGCGGTGGTACGTCGCCGAGATGCCGAACAGCAGCAGTGACGAGAGCACGAAGACGCCGCTCGACCACTTCGCCGCGGGGCCGTCGGCGACGACGATGAGCACGACCCCCAGCACGATCGCGATCGGGAACGTGGCGGCGTGGATGAGCCCCCGCCACGTCGGCTTCGGGTCGAGTGCGGCGTACTCGATCGACTCTTCGAGCAGCGGCACGTTGGGCAGATCGGTGCCGGGCTCGTCGACGACGTCGGCCGGGCCGGTCTCTGCGGGGGAGGGGGAGGTCATGCCGCGATGATACGGGAGGCGCGTGCATCGAGCCCGGGGCTTGGATGCCCGCCACAACGTGAGCACGGTGGACTACCGTAGGTCTGTGCGATCGTCGAGAACTCCCCGGGGTCGCGGCCTGCTCTACCAGCTCTACATGCGCCGCTTGCGCCGGCAGCTCGCCGACGCGACCCACCCGCGTCATGTCGCCATGATCCTCGACGGCAACCGTCGCTGGGCACGCCTGCGCGTCGGAGGCACGACCGCTCACGGACACCGCGCGGGTGCCGAGAAGATCGTCGAGTTCTTGCGCTGGTGCGACGAGGCCGGCATCGGGGTCGTCACCCTCTACTTGCTGTCGACCGACAATCTCACGGGGCGCGACTCTGACGAGCTGCACGAGCTCATCGGCATCATCGGCGCGCTCGCGGCCGATCTCTCGGCCATCGACGACTGGCGGGTGCAGCACGTCGGCAGCCGGGAGGGTCTGCCCGACGGCCTGCTGGCCGACCTCGATGCGGCCGAGGCCCGGGGCAGCGGCAAGGCGGGGCTGCACGTCAATCTCGCGGTTGGCTACGGCGGCCGTCGCGAGATCGCGGATGCTGTGCGCGCGATCGTGCATCACCACGCCGAGAGCGGCGGCACGCTCGACGAGCTCGCCGAGCTCGTGACGCCAGCGAAGATCGCCGAGCACCTCTACACGGGAGGTCAGCCCGACCCCGACCTCGTCATCCGCACGTCGGGCGAGCAGCGGCTGAGCGACTTCATGCTGTGGCAGAGCGCCCACAGCGAGTTCTACTTCGTCGAGGCGCTCGGCCCCGACCTGCGCGAAGTCGACTTCCTCCGCGCTCTGCGCGACTTCTCGCGGCGCCAGCGGCGGTTCGGGCAGTAGTCGTGTCGACGCTCGACGCCTTCGTCGCCGGCTTCTCGGAGGAGCCCGGCTACCTCAACCACCCGCGCCTGTCGCCGATCGGCGAGCACGCGCTCGCCGAGGAGCGCGCGATGGCCGACGTGCTCTCGCACGCCCGCTTCGGCTCGTTCGCGACGCTCGACGCTCAAGACGAGCGCGTGCGCACCTCGGTCGCCGCGCTCGTGCGCCGCCGCCCCGACCAGGTCGTCTTCCAGCCGAGCACGAGCCAGGCGCTCATGCACGTCATGTTCGGCCTGACGGGCGGCGTCGCGGCCTCGTCGGGCGAGTTCCCCTCGGTCGGCTACGCGATGACGCGCGCCGCGCAGGCGCTCGGTGTGCTCGTGCCGCACACCATCACGCCCGAGCACGAGCGCGTCACCCCCGGGGTCGTGCGCGATCAGCTCGCCTCGTCGGTCGTCGCCGTGGTCGTGAGCCTCGTCGACTACCGCACCGGTCACCTCGTCGACCTCGAGGGCATCCGGCAGGTCATCGGCGACCGTCTGCTGATCGTCGACGCCATCCAGGGCGCCGGCATCGTGGATGCTCCCTGGGAGCTCGCCGACGTCATCGCCTCGGGCGGCCAGAAGTGGCTGCGCGCTGGCCAGGGCACCGGGTTCCTCGCCCTGAGCGACCGGGCTCGGGAGCAGCTCACGCCGGTGTGGTCGGGCTGGCTCGCCCACGGCACCGCGGAGCTGCTGCACGACGTCGTGGAGCCGGCGGCCGACGCGGGCGCCTTCCGCGTGGGATACGCCGATGCGTTCGCGCAGGCCCGTCTCGCCGGGGCGGTCGACGCGGTCATGGCCGCCGGTGTGCCGAGCATCCGTTCGGCGATCGACGAGCGCACCGCCCGCCTCATCGCCCTCGCCGACGAGGCCGGTGTCGAGGTCGTCTCGCCGCGCGAGCCGGCCGAGCGCGCGGGCATCGTCGTGCTCGAGCCCCACCCCGAGTTCGTGAGCCCCCTCGCCGCCGCGCTGCACAACCACGGCGTCTCGGTCACCGTACGGGCAGGTCGGGTTCGCCTCGGCGCCCACGTGTCGACGGGCGAGGAGACCTTCGAGCAGTTCCGGGCATCACTCGCCGAGTTCTCGGCCATGACCGGGGTCTGACGCGCCCTCGCTGACGGCTCGGCCGTTCTGAGCGCGCCTGAGATGACGGCTCGGTGACTCGCGCGTGTCGTTCCCGGCCTGGCGGGCCCCCGGGCATAGCGTGACGCTCATCGGGCACCGCGCCCGATCGGGGCGGCCGGAACGATCGTCCTGAGACTCCCGGCCGATCCGCACACAACTGGTCCGGGGTCGCCCGCGTCCCCGGGGATGGAGCACCGGTGGCCGCTGCGAAGACCTCTCGTCAGAACCCGTCGATCTCGCGCGACGAGAGCGAGGTCGCCCAGCGCACGTACGTTCTCGATACGTCGGTGCTGCTGAGCGATCCGAAAGCGCTCTTCCGCTTCGCGGAGCACGCGGTGGTGCTGCCCGTGGTCGTGATCGCCGAGCTCGAGGCCAAGCGCAACGACCCGGAGATCGGCTACTTCGCCCGCCAGGCGCTGCGCAACCTCGACGAGCTGCGCGTGCAGCACGAGCGCCTCGACTTCCCGATCGCCGTCGGAGACGCGGGTGGCTCGCTGCGCGTCGAGCTCAACCACTCGAACCAATCGGTGCTGCCGAGCGGCCTGCAACTGGGCGACAACGACTCTCGCATCCTCGCCGTCGCGATGAACCTCGCGAACGACGGCCTCGACGTGGTCGTGGTCTCGAAAGACCTGCCGCTGCGCGTCAAGGCCTCGTCGATCGGCCTCCCGGCCGAGGAGTACCGCGCCGAGCTCGCCGTCGACAGCGGCTGGACGGGCATGGCGGATGTCACGCTCTCGAGCGATCAGATGGCCCAGCTCTACGACCGCGAGGTGCTGCGCACGCCCGTCGTGCACGAGTTGCCCATCAACACCTCGCTCGTGATCCACAGCGACCGGGGCTCGGCGCTCGGCCGTGTCGTCGCCGACGACGAGATCGCCCTCGTGCGCGGTGACCGCGACATCTTCGGCCTGCACGGCCGCTCGGCTGAGCAGCGCCTCGCGATCGACCTGCTCATGGACCCGCAGGTCGGCATCGTCTCGCTCGGCGGCCGCGCCGGCACCGGCAAGTCGGCGCTCGCCCTGTGCGCGGGCCTCGAGGCCGTGCTCGAGCGGCAGCAGCAGCGCAAGATCATGGTCTTCCGGCCGCTGTACGCGGTCGGCGGGCAAGAGCTCGGCTACCTCCCGGGTGACGCGAGCGAGAAGATGAACCCGTGGGCGCAGGCGACCTTCGACACCCTCGGCTCGGTGGTCTCGCAGAACGTGCTCGACGAGGTCATCGACCGCGGGCTGCTCGAGGTGCTGCCGCTCACGCACATCCGCGGCCGCTCGCTGCACGACGCGTTCGTGATCGTCGACGAGGCGCAGTCGCTCGAGCGCAACGTGCTGCTGACGGTGCTGAGCCGCATCGGCCAGAACTCGAAGGTCGTGCTCACGCACGACATCGCGCAGCGCGACAACCTGCGGGTCGGCCGCCACGATGGCGTGGCGAGCGTCATCGAGACGCTCAAGGGCCACGGGCTGTTCGGCCACATCACCCTCACCCGCAGCGAGCGCAGCGCGATCGCCGCGCTCGTCACCGAGCTGCTGGAGGGCAACGAGCTGGCCTGACCCGGTCGCACGGGCCCGCGCGGTAGCGTGGGCTCAGGCTCGCGCCGGGCACGAGTGCTTCTCGAACCGGTGGTGCGGATCAGAGGAATCGAATCCGGCGCGGGCCGCTACAGCCCGGGCGAGGTCATGCTGAGCACGTCGAGCGCGCTGTCGAGCTGCTCGAGCGTCACCTCGCCGCGCTCGACGAATCCGAGGTCGATGACGGCCTCGCGAATCGTGAGCCCCTTCGCGACCGAGTGCTTGGCGATCTTCGCCGCCGCCTCGTAGCCGATGACGCGGTTGAGCGGCGTGACGATCGCAGGCGAGCTCTCGGCGAGGGCCCGGGCGCGGTCGAGATTGGCCTCGAGGCCCGAGACGGTCTTGTCGGCGAGCACGCGCGTCGAGTTCGCGAGCAACCGGATCGACTCGAGCAGCGAGGTGCCCATGACCGGAATAGCGACGTTGAGCTCGAACGATCCTGAGGCGCCGGCCCACGCGATCGTGGCGTCGTTGCCGATGACGCGCGCGCAGACCATGAGCACGGCCTCGGGCACGACGGGGTTGACCTTGCCGGGCATGATCGACGATCCGGGCTGCAGGTCGGGGATGTGCAGCTCGGCGAGGCCCGTGTTGGGGCCTGAGCCCATCCAGCGGATGTCGTTGCAGATCTTCGTGAGCGAGACCGCGAGCACGCGCAGTGCCCCCGAGGCCTCGACGAGCCCGTCGCGCGCACCCTGGGCCTCGAAGTGGTCGAGCGCCTCGGTTATCGGCAGGCCGGTCGAGCTCGCGAGCTCGGCGATGACCTTCTGCGAGAAGCCGAGCGGGGTGTTGATGCCCGTGCCCGTGGCGGTGCCGCCGAGCGGAACCTCGGCGACGCGCTCGATCGTCGACTGCACGCGGGCGATGCCGAGCCGGATCTGCCGCGCGTAGCCGGCGAACTCCTGGCCGAGGGTGACGGGCGTGGCGTCCATGAGGTGGGTGCGACCCGCCTTGACGGCGGCCTTCCACAGCTCGGCCTTGACCTCGAGCGCGGTCGCGAGGTGCTCGAGCGCGGGGATCAGGTCGCCCAGCAGTGCGGAGGTGACGGCGAGGTGCACCGAGGTCGGGAAGACGTCGTTCGACGACTGCGAGGCGTTGACGTGGTCGTTGGGGTGCACCGGCAGGGCATCCGTCGACGCGAGCGTCGCGAGCACCTCGTTCATGTTCATGTTCGACGAGGTGCCCGAGCCGGTCTGGTACGTGTCGACGGGGAACTGATCGTGGTGCGCCCCGCCGATGATCTGGTCGGCGGCGCCGACGATGGCGTGCGCGAGAGCGGCATCCAGGATGCCCAGCTCGGCGTTGACGATCGCGGCCGCGCGCTTGATCTGCGCGAGCGCGACGATCTGGCCGCTCTCGAGGCCCGAGCCCGAGATGGGGAAGTTCTCGACGGCGCGCTGCGTCTGCGCGCGGTAGAGGGCGCTGCGCGGAACCCGCACCTCGCCCATGGTGTCGTGCTCGATGCGGAAGTCGGCTTCAGTGCTCACGGCGGTGTGTTCCTTCTGATGACGGGAGGGGTTCGCTGGGGCGGTCGCGGTGGCAGGCGGCCGGCTCGCGCTGCGGTGGTGCCGCGCTAGAGCTGGCCGACGACGACGTCGGGCACGACCCTGCCTTCACGAAGGCGGTAGTTCGCACCCACGATGGCCAGCGTACCGGCCGCGACCTCGTCGCTGATGAGCTCGCTCGCCGCGAGCAGGGCGCCGACGGTGTCGCGCAAGTGCTCGCGGCCGACCTCGAGTGCGTCGATGCCTGCCGCGCCGGGCGAACCCGCGGCGAGGCGCACGCGCTCGACCGCGGGCATGATCTGGTCGACCAGACCCTGGATGTGCACCGGCAGAGCGGGCGAGTCGGTGTCGACCGAGTCGATCGCGGCGGCGACGGCCCCGCACTCGTCGTGCCCGAGCACGAGGATGAGCGGCACTTTCAGCACGGCCACGGCGTACTCGAGCGAGCCGATGACGCTGTCGCTGATCACCTGCCCGGCGTTGCGCACGACGAAGAGGTCGCCCAGGCCCTTGTCGAAGATGATCTCGGCCGCGAGCCGCGAGTCGCTGCACCCGAAGAGGGCGGCGTGCGGAGCCTGGAAGGCGGCGAGCTCGGTGCGCCGTTCGACATCTTGCCGGGGATGCTGGGGCTCACCCGCGACGAAGCGCGCGTTGCCCCGCTGCATCTCGCGCCAGACCTGTTCGGGGCTGCGGCGTTCGGTCGGCATCAGGCTCCTGGGCGGACTCGGGGCGGACGGTGCGCCTTCGAGCGTAGTCGGCTCGGTGGCCGGCGTCGGTCGTGCCGCTAGTCGGTCGCCGGCAGCTCGGCCGCGACGGCGGTCGCGAGCAGCTCGAGGTCGGCGTCGGTCGCTGTGCCGTAGAGCACGACGGTGCTCTCGGGAGTGCTCGTCACGAGGGCGATCTCGCGCAGGCCGACGTCGTCGGCACCGCGGCGGTCGTAGCGCTGCCACTCGACCCCGGCGATGCGCACGGTCTCGCCCTCGCCCGGGTCGCGCAGGGCATCCTGCAGCCAGCTCTGCTCGTCGGTGAAGCCCTGCAGCAGGCCGAGGAACGTGCGCTCGGCCGTGATGAAACCGATGGCCCACTCGTCTATGCCGCCGCTGCCGGCGAGCTCGGCGCGGTTGGCGCTCCAGGTGGGCGGAACGACAGGCGCGATGACGGGGGTGCCGAGGCTCGCCTCGGCCTCGGCGGCCGCGGCGACGTAGTCGATCGCGAGCGGCACGGGGTCGGGGCGCACGACGACGAGCACGAGGAACAGCACGATGCCGAGCGAGGCGACGAGCGAGCCGATGAGGTTGCGGGTGGTCTGGTTGGCGCGCCGCTTGCGGCGGGCCTCGGCGACGCGGTCGGCCTTCTCCTCCGGCGTCTCCGCGCCGGCCTCGCTCACGCCGCTCACCCCTCGGCGGCCGCGCGCGCCGCGTCGAGCCGCTCTTTCGCCCCGATCAGCCACTCTTCGCAGCGGCGGGCGAGCGCCTCGCCGCGCTCCCACAGCGCGATCGACTGCTCGAGGGTCGCGCCGCCCTGCTCGAGCTCGCTGACGACGCGCACGAGCTCGTCGCGCGCCTGCTCGTAGCTGAGGGCGGCGATGTCGGCGGGGTCGGGTGCGGTCACATCAGCCATGCTAGGCGGGCCTTCCTTCGGGAGTCGTGGGAGCCGGGGCCGCGCTGTCGGGCGCCGCGACGGCGGCCTCGGCGCGCGCCGCGAGCCGGCCGTCGGCGAGCGTGAGCACGAGCGCGTCGCCCGTGGCGACGGCGGCGGCCGAGCGGATGACCGCGCCAGTCGCCGTCTGCGCGATGGCGTAGCCGCGATCGAGCGTGCGCTGCGGCGAGAGCGCGCGCAGCTGGGCGCGCCGCTCGTCGATGTCGAGGTGCGCGCGTTCGAGCAGCCGCGTCGTGAGCTCGACGCCCCGGGCGACCCCGCGCGTGAGCTCATCGGCCCGCGTCTCGACGATCCAGGCGGAGGAGGCCAGGGCTGGTCGCGAGCGGATCGCCGCGATGCGGTCGACCTCGGTCGCGATCGCGCCCGTGACGCGCGTGAGCATGCGCGAGCGCACCTGCTGCACGCGGGCGAGCTCGTCGCTCACGTCGGGCACGACGCGCTTGGCGGCGTCGGTCGGCGTCGAGGCGCGCAGGTCGGCGACCTCGTCGAGCAGCGGGCGGTCGTTCTCGTGGCCGATCGCGCTCACGAGCGGGGTCTCGCACGCTGCTGCCGCACGCACCAGGCTCTCGTCGCTGAACGGCAGCAGGTTCTGGAAGTCGCCGCCGCCCCGGGCGACGATGATGACGTCGACCTCGGGGTCGGCATCCAGCTGCCGGATGCCCGCCGTGACCTCGGCGACCGCCTTGTCGCCCTGCACCGCCGCGTGCACGACCCGGAACTGAACGGAGGGCCACCGCAGCTGCGCATTGCGGATGACGTCTTTCTCGGCGTCGCTGTCTTTTCCGGTGACGAGCCCGATGCACTGCGGCAGGAAGGGCAGGGGCTTCTTGCGCTCGGGGGCGAAGAGGCCCTCGGTCGCGAGCGTTGCGCGCAACCGCTCGAGCCGCTCGAGCAGGTCGCCGAGGCCGACGCGACGCATCTGCGAGACCTGCATCGTGAGCGTGCCGCCCTTGACCCACCAGTTCGCCTTGACGAGCGCGGTGACCCGGTCGCCCTGGCCGAGCCCTTCGGGCAGCGTGGCGCGCACCGACGACCAGATGACGAACGAGACCGTCGCATCCATGCTGACGTCTTTGAGCTTGCCGTAGATGTTGCCGCCCGACACGCCCCACTGCGCGATCTCGCCGTCGACCCAGACCTGGCCGAGGCGGTCGATGTACTCCTTGATCTTGGTCGAGAGCTGGCCGACGGGCCACGGAGCATCGGCCGTCGACGGCCCGGCAGCGGCGGACGATGCGGAGAATGCGGGGGCGTCGGTCACGGTGCCCTCCTTGCGTCGATCGGCGGCCTTCGCCAGGGTAGTCGACAGCGCCGACCCCGCGGCGTACGCAGCCCAGGAGCCCCATGGTCACCCCGACACCGCTCATCGTCGATTCGCTCACGAAGGTCTACGGAGACGTGACGGCACTGCGCGACGTCACCTTCTCGGCGCAGCCGGGCCGCGTCACGGGGTTCCTCGGGCCGAACGGCGCCGGCAAGACCTCGACCCTGCGCATCCTGCTCGGCCTCAACCGGCCCACCGCGGGGGCCGCGCTCATCGACGGCCGCCGGTACCGCGAGCTCGAGACGCCCGCGCACCGCGTCGGCGGCTCGCTCTCGTCCGACGTCTTCCACCCCGGCCGCTCCGGCCGCAACCACCTGGTGACGCTCGCGATCGCAGCGGGCATCGAGCGCTCGCGCGTCGACCACGTGCTCGCCCAGGTGGGGCTCACCGAGGCGGCGCGGCGCGCGGTCGGCGGCTACTCCCTCGGCATGCGGCAGCGCCTCGGCCTCGCCGCGGCGCTGCTCGGCGACCCCGACGCGCTCGTGCTCGACGAGCCCATCAACGGCCTCGACCCCGACGGCATCCGCTGGATGCGCGGCCTGCTGCGCTCGCTCGCCGCCGAGGGCCGCACCGTGCTGCTCTCGAGCCACGTGCTGAGCGAGGTGCAGCAGACGGTCGACGATGTCGTGGTCATCCGTCATGGGCGCATCGTCTTCGACGGCACGCTCGACGCCCTCGAAGCGGGAACGGCGCGCGTGCGCGTCGACGCGACCGACCGGGCTGCGCTGCGGGATGCCCTCTCGCGCGCCGGCGCGACCGTCGAGCTCGGCGCCGCGGGGCTGACGGTGCTCGGTCTCGACGCCGCGCGCACCGGCGAGGTCGCTCGTGACGCGGGTCTCGCGCTCACGCACCTGAGCGACGAGGGCGACGGCCTCGAGTCGGTGTTCCTCGCGCTCACGGCCGACGAGGCGACGAGCGCTGCACCCGCCGCGAGCGAGGGGAGCGCCACATGAGCACCCTCGCCTCCCTGGGCCGCGCGACGGCCGCCGAGCTCGCCAAGGTCTTCTCGCTCAAGGCGTGGTGGCTGCTCGGCCTCATCATGGTCGCCTACGTCGGCATGACGGCGGCGGGCCTCGCGTTCTTCCTCAGCGACGCTGGCGCCCTCCTCGCGGGCGCCGCGGGCGGGGGAGCGCCCGCCCCCGAGCTCGACCCCGTCGTCATCGCCAACCTCGTCTACAGCAGCGTCACCGCCGTCGGCCTCGTGATCCCGCTGCTGTTCGGCGCGCTCATCGTGACCACCGAGTACCGGCACGGCACCCTCACGCCGACCGTGCTCGCGCAGCCGCGCCGCGGCATCGTGCTGACCGCGAAGGCGATCGTCGCGGCGCTCATGGGCGCGCTCTACGGCGTGCTCGGCCTCATCGGCTCGGTCGGCCTCGGCGCCCCCGTGCTCGCGGCTCTCGGCGAAGCGACCGCGCTCGGCGAGCCCGAGGTCATCGGCGTGCTGCTGCGCACCCTCGTCGCCACCGCGCTGTGGTCGCTGCTCGGTCTCGGCCTCGGCGCCCTGCTCACGAGCCAGATCGCCGCGATCGTCATCGTGCTGGCCTTCACCCAGTTCGTCGAGCCGATCCTGCGGCTCGTCGCCGGCGTGTGGGAGTGGTCGGCGCAGCTCGGCCGCTTCCTGCCGGGGTCGGCGACCGACGCTCTCGTCGGGGCGGGCATCCTGAGCTCACTGAGCGCGCTCGATCCCTCGGTACCGGTCGCGACGGTGGATGCTCTCACGTGGTGGCAGGGAGGCCTCGTGCTCGGCGGCCTCGCCGCGGTGGTGCTCGTGGCCGCAGCCCTGACGACGGGCCGCAGCGACGTCGAGTAGCGCGAGCGCCGCTCTCGGCGGTCGCGAAGCTCGTACAGGGACTCCCCTCGTAGACTGGGCTTGTGAGCACGATCTCGAACGGCGCCCTGGGCACGACTCTGACGGCCCCCGTCATCCCGCAGCGGCGCGAGCGGCTGCGCCCGGTCGAGGTCGATCGCCCGAAGCGCGTGCTGCTGGCGGCCCCGCGCGGCTACTGCGCGGGCGTCGACCGCGCGGTCATCGCCGTCGAGAAGGCGCTCGAGCAGTACGGGGCGCCGGTCTACGTGCGCAAGCAGATCGTGCACAACGTGCACGTCGTCAGCGAGCTCGAGAAGCAGGGCGCCATCTTCGTCGACGAGGTCGAAGAGGTGCCGCCGGGTTCGCACATCGTCTTCTCGGCGCACGGCGTGAGCCCCGCCGTCGTGCAGGGCGCCGCCGACCGCGACCTGCTCGCGATCGACGCCACGTGCCCGCTCGTGACGAAGGTGCACCGCGAAGCCGTGCGGTTCGCGAAACAGGACTACCGCATCCTGCTCATCGGTCACGCCGGGCACGAAGAGGTCGAGGGCACGATGGGCCACGCGCCCGAGCG
>CAZILZ010000006.1:47310-165668 GCA_964540305.1 uncultured Microbacteriaceae bacterium
CTCATCGGCACGCCCGACGAGGCCGACACCGTCGAGGTGCCCGAGGCCGACGAGCTCATCTGGCTGTCGCAGACTACGCTGAGCGTCGACGAGACGATGGAGACCGTGCGGCGCCTGCGCGCGCGGTTCCCGCACCTGCAAGACCCGCCGAGCGACGACATCTGCTACGCCACGCAGAACCGCCAGGTGGCGATCAAGAAGGTCGCGCCCGAGACCGACCTGGTCATCGTCGTGGGCTCGGCCAACAGCTCGAACAGCGTGCGCCTCGTCGAAGTCGCGCTCGAGTACGGCGCCAAGGCCGCCTACCGCGTCGACTACGCGAGCGAGATCAAGCAGGAGTGGCTCGAGGGCGTCGCCACGGTCGGCGTGACGAGCGGGGCGAGCGTGCCCGAGGTGCTCGTCGAGCAGGTGCTCGCCGATCTGCGCGACGCCGGCTTCGACGGCGTCGACGAGGTCAAGACGGCCGAGGAGGACCTGCAGTTCTCGCTGCCGAAAGAGCTGCGCCGCGACAAAGAGGGCAACATCGACGAGCGCGCGCTCGGCGGGCGCATCCGAGACTGATCGGCGCGCTCATGATCGCCCCCGTCGACCTCGCTGGGCCGGTGCGGTCATGACCGCGGTCGCGCTGCCTCGTTCGGTCGCGGCCGACATCACGGTGCGGGGTCTCGCGACAGCGCAGCGGGTGATCGCGGCCGTCGGTGCGATCGTCGTCGCCGTCATCGTCGCCGACGTGCTCATCGCCCGGGGCTTTGGCGAGCATGTGCCGCTCGTCGTGGCGCCGATCTTCGGAGTCGGCCTGCTCGCGCTCGTGCTGCTCTGGCGGCCAGGTGTGCTCACTGCCGTGCTCTTCGTCGCGGGAGGGGCGGTCTTCTCGATCGCCGTGCCGGTGCTGGCGCTCTCCGTCGACCTGACCATCGACGATCAGGGGCCGTATCTGCTGAACCGCGTCGCCACGGCGGTCTGCCTCGTCGGGGCTGTCACGGGCCGGGCTCTCAACGGTGTCGCCTGGTCGACCGCGGCCTTTCTCGTGGCGCAGTCGAGCGTCGTGCTCGGGCTAGCGCTCGCGGGCAGCGCGTCGCCGCCCGGCATCGGGCCGCTCATCGTCTTCGCGATCTCGATCGTCGCCTACCTGACCCTCGCGCTCGCGCAACGGCAGTCGGAGCGGCAGCTCGAGCCGCTCGCCTCCGCCGCCGATGATGTGCGGGGCGCCGATCAGCGCCGGGTGCTCGAGCACCGCGCCGCGAGCGTCGTGCACGACACCGTGCTGGCTGATCTGGCGGTGATCGCTCGGTCGCCGGGTGCGCTCACGCCCCGAGCGCGCGAGGTGCTCTCTGAGCATCTCGCTGTCGTGCGCGCCGCCACGGTCGCCGAACCGACGAGCGACCCTGCGTCGGGCACACTGCTGGGGGATGCTCTGCTCGGTCTCGCTCACGAGTACCAGTGGAGCGGCGTGCGCGTCGACGTCAGCGGGGCCGAGGCGATCGGCGACGAGGTCTCTGCCGCGACGCGGCACGCGGTCATCGGCGCGGCCCGCGCAGCGCTCGACAACGTCGTGACGCACGCGGGCACCGACCGCGCCGAACTCGTCGTGGGTGCGCGCGACGGCACCCTGACGGTGCTCATCGTCGACGACGGGGGCGGTTTCGGTGCCGCCGACGTCACCGACGACCGCCTCGGTCTGCGCCTGTCGATCGAGCAGCGCATCGACGAGGTCGGCGGCACCGTGCGCGTCTGGTCAGGGCCCGAGGGCACGACGGTCATGGTGACCGTGCCGGTGTCGAGCAGCGACGGGGCGTCGTGATGCCGAGCGCGTGGAACCGCAGCCTGTGGGACGCCGATCCGCTCAGCTGGTTCACGACTCCCAACCTGCCGCTCGCGGCCGCCGCGCTCACCCTCGCGCACGGCCTCGTCATGCTCGGGCCGGCGGGCCAGTCGGGTCTCCGCCCGCTCGTGCAGGCGGTCGCGCTCGCCTTCGCCATGCTCGCTCTGCTCTGGGTGCATGTCGCGACGCGGCCGCGACGCGGCCCGTTCACGATCGCTCGAGGCCTCGTGGCGGTCGGTTTCGCGTCGGCCGCGCTCGTGATCTCGGCGATCGGCTACCGGGGCGAGTCGTTCGCTCCTGAGCTGTGGTGGGCGCCGCCCTCGCTCTCGCTGCTGCTGCCCGCCATGGCCCCCTACGTGTCGCCGGTGCGGCTCGCGATGCTCGGCGCGGTCTTGATCACGGCCGCCCTGACGACGACGCTCCTGCTCGTGGTGCCCTACCAGGTCACCTGGCCGCCCCTGTCGACCCTCGTGATCGCCCTGTTCCCGATCGTCATCGGGGTGGTCGGCGGAATGGTGATGATCAGGGTCATCGTCGTCGCGCTCGCACGGTGGCACGAGCGCCCGCTCCAGGTGCCGAGCGCTCGCGCCTCTGACGACGATCTCGTGACCGCCGTCGATCGCATCACGAGCGCGCGCATCGCTCCGGCCATCGCGGTCATCAGTGCGGTGCTCGCGAGCGGCGTCGTCTCGCGCAGCGACTCCGCGCGCGCGGCCGCGATCGCTGAACGCCTGCGCGACGAGCTCACCGGAGAGGTCGACCGCACCTGGATCGAGCGCGTCGCCGACGGCCGAGCGGTCTCGGTCGACGACCCGGAACGGCTCGCCGACCGCCTCGACCTGGCCCAGCGCACGGCACTCCGTGCGCTGCTGGATGCACTGCTGGGGCATGCGGATGCGCAGCTCGGCTCCGCGCACATCGAGCTGCGCCGCACCGCGGGCGGGGCCATCGCGGTCGCTCTGCGCATCCGGAGCACTCTGCCCGAGGGCCGGCGCGAGACCTTCCTGGCCCCCTACTACGTGAGCCTGCAGTCGACAGTCGAGAACCTGCGCTGGCGCAGCGGCCCGGTGACCGCGGTCGAGTTCGAGATCGTGGGCACGCCCCGCCGGCGCACGACGGTGCAGCGCACCCCCGAACCGGGTACGCCGGGCGGGCCCGCCGCGCGCTGACGCGAGCGGGCCCCGCCGTCGCGGTGCTAGCGGCCGGAGTGGCCGGCCGAGCCGAGCTGCTGCGTGGCCTCGACGACGCGCTTCGCCATCGCCGTCTCGGCGGTCTTGCCCCACGCGCGCGGGTCGTAGACCTTCTTGTTGCCCATCTCGCCGTCGACCTTGAGGAAGCCGTCGTAGTTGCGCAGCACCGAGTCGGCGACCGAGCGGCTGAACGCGTACTGGGTGTCGGTGTCGATGTTCATCTTGATGACGCCGTTCTTCACGGCCGTCGAGATCTCATCGTCGGTCGAGCCCGAGCCGCCGTGGAAGACGAGGTCGAGCGGCAGGGCACCCGTGCCGTACTTCTGGGCGATGCCCTGCTGGATCTCGGCGAGAAGCTCGGGGCGCAGCTTGACGTTGCCGGGCTTGTAGACGCCGTGCACGTTGCCGAAGGTGAGAGCGGCCATGTAGCGGCCCTGCTCGCCGAGGCCGAGCGCCTCGACGGCCGCCGCGACATCGCCGAGCGTCGTGTAGAGCGCGTCGTTCGAGCCCTCGTGCTGAACGCCGTCCTCCTCGCCGCCGACGACGCCGATCTCGACCTCGAGGATGGCGTGGATGGCCTTCATGCGGGGCAGCAGATCGCGCGCGATCTCGAGGTTCTCGGCGAGCGGCACGGCCGAGCCGTCCCACATGTGCGACTGGAAGATCGGGTGGCGGCCCGCCTTGACCTCGGCCTCGCTCGCGGCGATGAGGGGCATGACGAAGCCGTCGAGCGCATCCTTCGGGCAGTGGTCGGTGTGCAGCGCGACGGTGACGGGGTAGTTCTTGGCGACCTCGGTCGCGAAGGCCGCGAAGGCGAGGGCGCCCGAGGCGCGGGCCTTGACGCTCTGGCCGGCGAAGTAGTCGGCACCGCCCGTGGTGACCTGCAGGATGCCGTCGGAGCCGGCTTCGCTCAGGCCCTGCAGCACGGCGTTGATCGTCGACGACGACGAGACGTTGATGGCGGGGTAGGCGAAGCCGCCCTTCTTGGCCTTGTCGAGCATCTCGGCGTACTGCTCGGGGGTGGCGATGGGCATGGCGGCTCCTTGACGACTGTGGTGGGTGGATGCGGTGTCGAGTCTAACCAGCGGCCGTGCCGCGGGGGCTCGTGCGCCGATAGTCTGGGGCTGCGCTGATCTACCACCCGGCGCGTCCTGCACTCCGCCCCTCCACCCACGGAAAGGACGCCATCGTGGTGACCACTGAGACGGGAACCCTGTTCCTGCACCCTGACCGCAACCTCGCGATGGAGCTCGTGCGCGCGACCGAAGCCGCCGCCATCCGCTCTGCGCCGTTCATCGGCAAGGGAGACAAGAACGCGGCCGACGGGGCGGCGGTGGATGCCATGCGCAAGTTCTTGGGCACCGTCAACTTCAGCGGCCTCGTCGTCATCGGCGAGGGCGAGAAAGACAACGCGCCGATGCTCTACAACGGCGAGGTGGTCGGGAACGGCCAGGGCCCGGCGTGCGACATCGCCGTCGACCCCATCGACGGCACCTCGCTCACGGCGGCGGGCCGCGGCCACGCGATCTCGATGATCGCCGTCGCCGACCGCGGTTCGATGCTCGACGCCTCGAGCGTCTTCTACATGGAGAAGCTCGTCGCGGGGCACGAGGGCATCGGCGTTCTCGACATCCGCCAGTCGATCGCCGAGAACATCCGCGCGCTCGCGGCGGCCAAGAGGAAGCCCGTCGACGAGATGCGCGTCGCGGTGCTCGACCGGCCGCGGCACGAGGGGCTCATCGCCGAGATCCGCGCGACGGGGGCTGGCACGCGGCTCATCCTCGACGGCGACGTGGCCGGGGGCATCAACGCCGCACGCCACGACTCGCGCATCGACCTGTGCGTCGGCACGGGCGGCAGCCCCGAGGGTGTCGCTACGGCCTGCGCGGTGAAGGCGCTCGGCGGGTTCATCCAGGGGCGGCTCGCGCCCGGCAGCGAGGAGGAGCGCGTTCGCGGTGCCGCCGCGGGCCTCAAGTTCGACTACGTGTACGAGGCCGACGAGCTCGTGCGCAGCGACAACACCTTCTTCGTCGCGACGGGCGTGACCGACGGCGAGCTCGTGCGCGGCGTGCGGCGCGAGAACGGCATCATCACGACCGAGTCGATCGTGCTGCGGTCGCGCTCGGGCACGATCCGCCGGGTGACGGCCGACCACCTCGAGAACAAGTGGCTCGACGCCTGAGCCTGAGCGCAGCATCCCGCGTCGCCGTTCGCTGAGAGCGGCACGCCCGCGTCATCGGCGCAGCCCGGGCGGGTGAAGAATGGGCAGGCCATGCTTGCACTCATCCTCCGGCGGTACCTGAAGCCCTACGGGCTGCTCATCGCGGGCGTCGTCGTCTTCCAGCTCGCTCAAGCCGTCGCCTCGCTCTTCCTGCCCGCGCTCAACGCGGCCATCATCGACCGGGGCATCGCCACGGGAGACACGGCCTACATCCTGCAGGTGGGCGGTGCGATGCTCGCCATCACGCTCGTGCAGATCGCGTGCGCCATCACGGCCGTTTACTTCGGTGCTCGCGTCGCGATGGCCCTCGGGCGCGACCTGCGCGGGGCGGTGTTCGCGCACGTCGGCACCTTCTCTGAGCGCGAGGTGAGTCGCTTTGGCGCTCCCTCGCTCATCACGCGTACGACCAACGACGTGCAGCAGGTGCAAATGCTCGTGCTCATGACGAGCACGATGCTCGTGAGTGCGCCGATTCTCGCGATCGGCGGTGTCATCATGGCGCTGCAACAAGACCTCGAGCTGTCGCTCATCATGGCCGTCGCGATTCCCGTGCTGCTCATCGCCGTGAGCGCGATCATCGTGCGCACCGTGCCGCTCTTTCGCGTCATGCAAGAGCGCATCGACACCGTCAACCGCGTGCTGCGCGAGCAGCTGACGGGCATGCGAGTCGTGCGCGCCTTCGTGCGCGAACAGCAAGAGGTTGAGCGATTCGCCGACGCGAACGCACAACTGACCGACACGGCGCTGCGGGCGGGGCGACTGTTCGCCCTTATGTTCCCGATTGTGCTGCTCGTGCTCAACGTCTCGAGCGTTGCGGTGCTCTGGTTCGGCGCGTACCGCATCGAGTCGGGGCTCATGCAGGTCGGTGCCCTCACCGCCTTCTTGACGTACCTCATTCAAATCTTGATGGCCGTGCTCATGGCGACGTTCATTGCCGTGCTGCTGCCGCGGGCGGCCGTCTCGGCCGACCGCATCGGCGAAGTGCTCGAGACGCCCTCCTCCGTAGTACTGCCGGCGAACCCCGTCACGCAGCTCGAGGCGAGCGGCCGTGTCGAGCTGCGCGACGTCACGTTCGCGTACCCGGGGGCCGAGCATCCGGTGCTCGACGGCGTCAGCCTCGTGGCCGAGCGCGGGCGCATGACGGCCCTCATCGGCAGCACCGGCGCCGGCAAGACGACGCTCATCAGCCTGCTGCCTCGGTTGTTCGACGCCACGGGCGGTGCGGTGCTCATCGATGGTGTCGACGTGCGCGAGCTCGACGCCGACCTGCTGTGGAGCCGGATCGGCCTCGTGCCGCAACGACCGTTCCTGTTCTCGGGCACGGTCGCCAGCAACCTGCGCTTCGGCAAGCCCGACGCCACCGACGACGAGCTGTGGGCGGCGCTCGAGATCGCGCAGGCCGCCGACTTCGTGCGCGCGATGCCCGAGCAGCTCGAGGCACCCATCGCGCAGGGCGGCACGACCGTCTCGGGTGGGCAGCGCCAGCGCCTCGCCATCGCGCGCGCGCTCGTCAAGCGACCTGAGATCTACGTCTTCGACGACTCGTTCTCGGCCCTCGACACGGCGACGGATGCCCGGCTGCGCGCCGCACTGCGCCGCGAGGTCGCCGACGCCACCCTCATCGTCGTCGCGCAGCGCGTCGCGACGGTGCAGGATGCCGACCAGATCATCGTGCTCGACCAGGGCCGCATCGTCGGCCGAGGCACCCACGCCGAGCTTCTCGCCGGCAATGAGACCTACGCCGAGATCGTGAACAGCCAGCTGCGAGCGGAGGCGAGCGCATGAGCACGGCACCCGCACGACCCGTCGGCCCTCCCGGAGGAGTGCGGCGCGGACCGATGGGCGGCCCCATGGGGGGCGGCATCGGCATGCCCGCCGAGAAGGCGATGACCTTCGGGCCGTCGGCGAAGCGCCTCATCGGGCGTCTCGCGCCCGAACGCGGCCTCGTGATCCTCGTCATCCTGCTCGGTGTCATCAGTGTGCTGCTGAGCGTCGTCGGGCCCGCGCTGCTCGGCATGGCGACCAACATCATCGTCGACGGCGTGTTCGGCAACGGCGACGGCGCCGGCCAGGCGGGCGACGGATCGGGCATCGACTTCGCGGCGCTGCAGGCGCTTCTCGGCATCGTGCTGCTCGTCTATGTCTTCTCGTCGGTGTTCTCGTGGCTGCAGGCCTACATCCTCAACGGCGTCACCCAGCGCACCGTGTACCGCTTGCGCGAAGAGGTGCAGGGCAAGCTCAACCGCCTGCCGCTCACCTACTTCGACCGGGTGCAGCGCGGCGAGGTGCTCAGCCGGGTCACGAACGACGTCGACAACATCTCGCAGAGCCTGCAGCAGACCCTGAGCCAGCTGCTCACCTCGCTGCTGACCGTGCTCGGCGTCATCGTCATGATGTTCGTGATCTCGCCCGTCTTGGCCCTCGTCTCGCTCATCACGGTGCCGCTCACGCTCGTCATCACCGCGGTCATCGCGAAGCGCTCGCAGAAGCTCTTCGTGGCGCAGTGGGCGCACACGGGCGAGCTCAATGCGCAGATCGAAGAGACGTTCACGGGCCACGCGCTCGTCAAGGTCTTCGGCCGGCAGCGCGAGGTCGAGCAGCGCTTCTTCGAGAAGAACGAGCAGCTCTACGCGGCGAGCTTCGGCGCCCAGTTCGTGAGCGGCATCATCATGCCCGCGATCATGTTCGTCGGAAACCTGGTCTACGTCGCCATCGCCGTGGTCGGTGGTCTGCTCGTCACGACGGGAGCCATGACGATCGGCGGCGTGCAGGCGTTCATCCAGTACTCGCGCCAGTTCACGCAACCGCTCAGCCAGCTCGGCTCGATGGCCAACCTGCTGCAGTCGGGGGTCGCGAGCGCCGAGCGCGTCTTCGAGCTGATGGATGCGCCCGAGCAGAGCCCCGACCCATCGCCGGCGGCGACCCCCGACGCGGCCACGGGTCGACTGGTGTTCGACGACGTGGCGTTCCGCTACGACCCCGACGTGCCGCTCATCGACGGGCTGTCGCTCGTCGCCGAACCCGGCCAGACGATCGCGATCGTCGGGCCGACGGGCGCGGGCAAGACGACGCTCGTCAACCTCATGATGCGGTTCTACGAGCTCGACGGCGGGCGCATCACCCTCGACGGCGTCGACATCGCGGCGATGACGCGCGACGACCTGCGCTCGCGAATGGGCATGGTGCTGCAAGACACGTGGCTGTTCGGCGGCACGATCCGCGACAACATCGCCTACGGGCGGCCCGATGCGAGCGAGCAGGAGATCCTCGATGCGGCCCGCGCGACCTACGTCGACCGCTTCGTCGGGGCGCTGCCCGAGGGCTACGACACGGTGCTCGACGACGACGGTGAGAACGTGAGCGCGGGCGAGAAGCAGCTGCTGACGATCGCGCGCGCCTTCCTCGCCCGACCGAGCGTGCTGATCCTCGACGAGGCGACGAGCTCGGTCGACACCCGCACCGAGGTGCTCGTGCAGCACGCCATGGCGGCGCTGCGGCGCGATCGTACGAGCTTCGTCATCGCGCACCGCCTCTCGACCATCCGCGACGCCGACCTCATCCTCGTCATGGAGGCGGGCCGCATCGTCGAGCAGGGCACGCACGAGCAGCTGCTCGCCGCCGACGGCGCCTACGCCCGGCTCTACGAGGCGCAGTTCGCCGCGCCCCTGGGCGAGGCGTAGGGGCAGTACGGTGCCGCGCCCCTGAGCGAGACGCGTCAGTCGGCGTTCTGCAGCACCGAGATGATGTTGCCCGCCGGGTCGCTGAACCACGCGATGTCGGGCCCTCGATCGTCGGCGAACGATCGCGCGATCCCGCGTTCGTCTTGGCCGAGCCCGTCGTAGTGGGCGAACTCGACCCCGCGCGACGCCAGGTCGTCGACGGCGGCGTCGATGTCGCTGACCGCGAGATTGAACATCGTGTACGCCGCAGGGACGTGGTCGGGTTTGGGGTACACCATGACCCAGCCTCCTCCGGGGAGGTGGATGGCCAGTTGGCCCATGACACCGTCGGTGACGGCGAGACCGAGAACGTCGCGGTAGAAGTGTCGAGCGGCGTCGATGTCGGGAACCGCGAAGCTCGTGTATGCAGAGACGTATTCAGGCATGGGTTGCCTCCTTCTGTCGGCACCAGCGTGGCACTGCCATCGCGCCGGCGCTAGAGCGAAGGCGCAGCCGTCACGACTGGCGAGACGTCGTCTCCACTGGTGGTCGAGCGACCGCTCAGTCGGCGTTCTGCAGCACCGAGATGATGTTGCCGGCGGGGTCGGCGAACCAAGCGATATCGGGCCCCTGGTTCGCAGCGATGCCCCGCGAGATGCCCCGTGCATCCTGGTCGAAGCCCTCGTACCGCAGCATCTCGACGCCGCGACCGACGAGCTCGTCGACCGCCGAGTCGATGTCGGCCACTTCGAGGTTGAGCACCGTGTAGGTCGCAGGCACGTGGTCGGGCTTCGGGTAGACGAGCACCCAGCCGCCACCGGGCAGGTCGATCGAGATCTGGCCCATCATCTCGTCGTTCACGGTCAGGCCGAGGGCGTCGCGGTAGAACGTGCGGGCGGCGTCGATGTCGGGTGCGGCGAAGCCGCCGAAGGCGAAGGTGTAGGTCGGCATGGCGGGCAGGCTACTCCGGTGCGGGCTCTGCGTCGAGGGTGCTGAACTCGAGCTCGGGCGCAGGCTCGATCGACTCGAGCTCGGCGACGAGCTCCATCGCGGTGAGGTCGCGAGGGGCGTCTTCGATCGCGGCGAGCGGGCCCAGTACGGTCGACTCGTCGAGCTTCTGCAGCTTGCGCGCCGTGGGCAGCACCTGCCGCTCGAGCGAGCCGACGAAGCCGTTGTAGTTCTTGATCGTGCTCTCGATGGCGCGGCCGAGCTTCTCGACGTGCCCCGCCATGGTCGACAAGCGCGAGTAGAGCTCGCGGCTGAGATCGAACAGCACCTGCGCGTCGGCGGTGAGCACGTCTTGCTGCCACGAGAACGCCACGGTCTTGAGCACCGACCACAGCGTGACGGGCGAGGCGAGCGCGACGCGCTTCGAGAACGCGTAGTCCATGATCGCGGGGTCGGCCTCCATGGCTGACGACACGAGCGACTCGCTCGGGATGAACGCGATGACCATCTCGGGCGAGGTGCCGAGGCCTGCCCAGTAGGCCTTCGACCCGAGGGCGTCGATGTGGGCGCGCACGGCCTTCACGTGCTCCTGCAGCAGGCGCTTGCGGCGGTCGCCCTCGTCGCCCACGGCCGTGATTGCGATCTGGCTCGCGGCCAGGTACGCGTCGAAGGGCACTTTGGCGTCGACGGGGATGTGCTTGCCCCCGGGCAGGTGGATGACCATGTCGGGCCGGCCCGCCCCCGCGTCAGAGCTCACCGTCCACTGCACATCGAAGTCGACGCGCTCGATGAGGCCCGCGGCCTCGACGACGCGCCGCAACTGGGTCTCGCCCCACACACCGCGGGTCGAGTTGCTGCGCAGGGCGCCCGCGAGCGACTCGGCGGTCGCCCGCAGTCGCTCCTCCGCCTCGGTCGCCGACTTCAGCTGCTGGGTCAGTTCGCCGTGCTGGAGGCTGCGCTGCGTCTCGAGCTCGGTGACCTTCGCCTGCATCGATCGCAGGGTCTCTTGCACCGGGGCGAGCTGCTGCAGCACCTTGCTCTCGGCCCGCTCGCGCTCGGCCTGCGCCACCTGCTCGGCGCGCACGCGCTCGACGAGCTCGCGGTACTGGTCGTGCGCCGCACTGATCTGCTCGCGCAGGCCGGCGGCGGTCGCCTGCAGCGCGGCGAGCTCGGTCGAGAGCTGCGCCCGGTGCTGCGCCTCTTCGGCGCGGATCTCGGCGATCGCGGTCTGGTGCCGGGCCTCGATGACGGCGGGGTCGTCGCCCGCCGACGAGCGCCGGGCGAGCACGAGCCCGAGCAGGGCGCCGAGCACGGCGCCGATCAGCAGGCCGATCACGAGGGGGAGCACGAAGTCCATGCCGCTCAGTGTGCCAGCCGCCCCCGACCCCGGGTCGTAGGGTGGGCGCATGAGCTCCGGCCCCGATCCGCACGAGGTCAGCGCCGATGACCTGCGGTACCTGCTCGCGGTCGCGCGCGTCGGGCGCCTCGTCTCGGCCGCGGCCCTGCTCGGCGTCGACCACACGACCGTGCGCCGCCGGCTCGACCGCCTCGAGGCCGCGCTCGGTGCGCGGCTGCTCGACCGCGGCGCCGACGGCTGGCAGCTCACGGCGATCGGGCGCGATGTCGTCGAGCGCGCGGCACCGCTCGAGGCTCTCGTCGAGCAGGTGGTCGCCGCGGCATCCGGCGGCGACGCCGTGCGGGGCACCGTGCGCGTCGCCGCGCCCGAGGGCTTCGGCTCGTTGTTCGCGGCGCCGGCGCTCGCGCGGGTGCGCGTCGAGCATCCCGGAATCGCCCTTGAACTCGTGACCTCGACCCGCCCGCTGAGCCTGCGCGGCTCGGGCTTCGACCTCGCCGTCACGGTCGGCTCGCCCGCGGGCGCGCGCGTGACGGCCGAGCTGCTCACCGAGTACGCGCTGCGGTTGTACGCGGCGCCGAGCTACCTGGCCGCGCGGCCCGCGATCCGCACGCCAGCCGACCTCGAGGGCCACGACCTGGTCTTCTACGTGGATGCCCTGCTCACGGTGCGCGAGCTCGACCTCGCCACGCTCGGGCTCGAGGGCATGCGGCTCGGGTTCGGGTCGACGAACGTGTTCGCGCAGCTCGAGGCGACCCGAGCCGGAGCGGGCATCGGCCTGCTGCACGCCTTCATGGGCGAGGGCGCCCCGGGGCTCGAGCCCGTGCTGCCGCGCGAGGTCGATGTGCGCCTGCCGTTCATGCTCTCGCAGCGGCCCGACAGCCCCGCGGTGGATGCCGTGGCGATCGTGCGCGACGCCCTGCGCCGCGAGGTCGCAGACCGGCGGGACGAGCTGCTGCCGCCGCGCTGAGCGGGCGCGAGCATCCCGAACCGCACTGTGCGTTTCTGCACATCACCTGTGCGCTGATGGTGCTTGATCGCAGATGATCTGACCCGCAGACTGGGCACGACTCGTCCAACGAAGGAGCGCACCATGTCGGTTGTTCAGCACTGGGTGAACGGTGCCGCGTTCGCGGGCGCCTCGACCCGCACCGCCCCCGTCTACAACCCCGCCACGGGCGAGGCGCAGCGCCAGGTCGCGCTCGCGACCACCGCCGACGTCGACCACGCCGTGCAGGTCGCGAAGGCCGCGTTCCCCGGCTGGTCGGGCACCTCGATCGCCAAGCGCCAGCAGATCATGTTCGCGTTCCGCGAGGGCCTGAACGCGCGCAAGGACGAGCTCGCGGCGATCCTCACCAACGAGCACGGCAAGGTGCTGAGCGACGCCGGCGGCGAGATCGCGCGCGGCCTCGAGGTCGTCGAGCTCGCGTGCAGCATCCCCCAGCTCATGAAGGGCGAGTTCAGCGAGAACGTCTCGACGGGCGTCGACGTCTACTCGATCAAGCAGGCGCTCGGCGTCGTGGGCATCATCAGCCCCTTCAACTTCCCGGCCATGGTGCCGCTGTGGTTCTTCCCGCTCGCGATCGCGGCCGGCAACACTGTCGTGCTGAAGCCCTCGGAGAAAGACCCGTCAGCCGCGATCTGGATGGCCGAGCTCTTCAAGGCCTCGGGCCTGCCCGACGGCGTGTTCAACGTCGTCAACGGCGATAAAGAGAGCGTGGATGCTCTGCTCGAGCACCCCGACGTGGCCAGCATCTCGTTCGTGGGCTCGACGCCCATCGCCAAGTACATCTACGAGACCGCCTCGAAGCACGGCAAGCGCGTGCAGGCCCTCGGCGGCGCCAAGAACCACATGCTCGTGCTGCCCGACGCCGACCTCGACCTCGTGGCCGACTCGGCCGTCAACGCGGGCTTCGGCTCGGCCGGCGAGCGCTGCATGGCGATCTCGGTCGTCGTGGCCGTCGAGCCCGTGGCCGATGCGCTCATCGAGAAGATCCAGTCGCGCATGAGCGGGCTGAAGGTCGGCGACGGCACGCGCAACTGCGACATGGGCCCGCTCATCACCGAGGTGCACCGCGACAAGGTGGCGAGCTACCTCGAGATCGCCGAGGCCGATGGCGCCGAGATCGTCGTCGACGGCCGCGGCATCGAGGTCGACGGCGACCCGAACGGCTTCTGGCTCGGCCCGACTCTCATCGACAAGGTGCCGACGAGCTCGAAGGTCTACACGGAAGAGATCTTCGGCCCCGTGCTCTCGGTCGTGCGCGTGAAGAGCTACGACGAGGGCCTCGCCCTCATCAACGGCTCGCAGTACGGCAACGGCACGGCGATCTTCACGAACGACGGTGGCGCAGCGCGCCGCTTCCAGAACGAGGTGACCGTGGGCATGGTCGGCATCAACGTGCCGATCCCCGTGCCGGTCGGGTACTACTCGTTCGGCGGCTGGAAGAACTCGCTCTTCGGCGACGCGAAGGCCTACGGCACGCAGGCGATCCCGTTCTTCACGCGCGAGAAGGCGATCACCTCGCGCTGGCTCGACCCGAGCCACGGCGGCATCAACCTGGGCTTCCCGCAGAACTAGCGGGAGCCAGCGCGGTGCGGGCGCCATCTTTCGGGCGCCCGCACCCAAAGGTATGATCTAAGGCATGACCGCCGCTGTTCATGCCCCGCTCGTCATGCACGATGCCGTCGACGAGGCCTTCGTCGCGCAGTACGCGCGCGACGGGTTCGCCGTGCTGCGCGGCGCCCTCACCCCGGCCGAGGTGGCCGAGGTCAACTCCGAGGCCCTGCGCATCTGCCGGGCAGGCCTGAGCCCGTCCGATGAGGCGATGGATGCCCACCCCGGGCAGAGCGACGCCGACGTGCTGCGGCAGTACCTGTGCATCCACCACCCGCACAAGATCAGCGAGGTCGCCCGGCAGATCATGCGGCACCCTCGGATCGTCGCGGGCCTCACGCGCGTGATCGGCCCGAACGTCAAGGCCATGCAGTCGATGCTGTTCATCAAGAGCGAGGGCAAGCCGGGGCAGGCCTGGCATCAAGACGAGCACTTCATCCCCACGCGCGACCGCTCGCTCGCCGGGGTCTGGATCGCGCTCGACGACGCGACGACCGAGAACGGCTGCCTCTGGGTGCTGCCCGGCTCGCACGCGCGCGGCGTGCTCTACCCCGACCGCGAGCAGACCGACGAGCGCTTCGACTGCACCGACGAGGCCTTCGGGTTCCCCTACACCGACGACGACGCCGTGCCGGTCGAGGTGCCCGCGGGCGCCGCGCTCTTCTTCAACGGCTACCTTCTGCACCGCTCGCTCGAGAACTCGGGCACACACGGCTACCGGCGGGCGCTCGTCAACCACTACATGAGTGCCGAGTCGCTGCTGCCGTGGCAGAACAGCGAGGGGCGGTACTTCGCCGAGTACGACTTCCGCGACATCGTCATGGTCGCGGGGGAGGACCCCTACGCCTACAAGGGCCTGCGCGATCTCAACGTTCCGGGCTCGCGCGCCGACAAGTCGGGCGGCTGCGACCGCTGACACCGACCGCGCACGTTGCGGTTCGTGACGTCGCGCGACACTCATGTGACGTCGTGCGACGCCGTGTGACGCGCCGCGACGCCGTGTGACGGGCGCGCTCGACGCGGCGGCCATCCCCTCGTACCGTCGCCTCATGACGCTTCTCACCGACACCCTCGCCCCCACGTCCGTTCCCGAGATCAGCGCCGCCGAGCGCGCTGCGCGCCTCACCGAGGCGGGCGCCGCCTGGGGCGAGCGCATCGCCGCCAACCCGGCCTCCGCCCAGCTCACCTACCGCGTCAGCGGCGAAGGCGAGGGGTCGGTCGCCTCCAGCATCCGCGCCGGCAAGCACACCTTCCTCGTCGACGAGCCCGGCGCCCTCGCGGGCGACGACGTGGCCGCGAGCCCCGTCGAGTACGCGCTCGGAGCCCTCATCTCGTGCCAGATCGTCGTCTACCGCCTCTACGCGCAGGGCCTCGGCATTCAGGTCGACGACATCCGCATCGACGCCGAGGCCGATCTGGATGCGCGCCGTCTGTTCGGCATCGACGAGACCGTGCGGGCCGGCTTCAGCGACGTGCGGCTCACGATCACGATCACAGGCCCCGAGAGCGACGAGCGCTACCAGCAGCTGCGCGACGTCGTCGACGCGCACTGCCCGGTGCTCGACCTTTTCGCCAACCCGACCCCGGTCAGCGCGGTCGTGCGCACGGCCTGAGCACTCAGTCGCCCCCGTGAGGTTTATCGCGGGTGCAGCCGGTCGCGCAGTGCTTTCTCGATCTGCGAAAGGCTCGGCTGGCCAGCGAATCCCGAATCGGTGCGGTAGATGCGGCATGCGAGATCGGCGGTCGACCCCTCAGAGGGGAAGAGGTCGACACCGTCGATAAGAATGGTCGGCGACCCAGCGAAGGCCACCGGGGCGGCCTCCTCGGGCGAGCTCAGCAGTACGTCGGTCACGTCGACGTCGTCGCGGCCGATCGCCGTCAAGGCTGTGCGAACTCGATCGCTTGCTTCGCGCCAGTTGGGGCACGCCCCAATGTGCAAGACCGTGATCGTCATGGGGTGAGGGTACCCCTGGGGGGCTCCACTCTCACGAACTGCGCTTGAGCAGGCACATCGTGCGGTGCTGATCACCTTCGTCACCCCTCTGCGACAGAATGGCCGCATGCTCGATGCGAAGATCTCACAACTTGTCGCCGACTACGGCCGTGAGGTCAAGGAGCGCCTTGCTGGCGTTGGCGAGCCCGAAGAGGCCCTGCGCGTTCCGATCGAGCATCTCATTACCTCCATCGGCGAGTTTGGCGGCAAGAAGACCATTCTCGACGGTGAGGCTCACCTCACCGAGCTGAGCTCGCGCCCCGACTTCGCCGTGCGGGTGAAGGGCGCCGTCGTTGGCTACATCGAGGTGAAGAAGGCCGGGTTGTCGCTCGACCCGAGCACGTTCTCGGGTCACAACCGCGACCAGTGGAACCGCCTGAAAGACCTCCCCAACCTCATCTACACGAATGGCTCAGAGTGGCGCCTCTACCGAGGCGAGCCGCAGCCCGCGCTTGTCGCACAACTGAGCGGCGGGCCGCTCGATGTGGCCGGAGCCGCACTCACCCCCGATTCAAATTTTGCCCACCTCGTCTCTGACTTCTTGAACTGGTACCCCGTGCCCATCAAGACGGTGCCCAAGCTCGTCAGCACGATCGCTCCGATCACACGGATGCTGCGCACCAAGGTCATCGAACAGCTCGCCTTCGAGACCGCGCGGGTGAAGGCGGGTGCCCCGAAACACGAGCAGCTCTTTCTGGGCCTCGCGAACGACTGGCGCTCGCTACTCTTCCCCGACGCGAGCGACGAGGTCTTCGCCGACGGCTACGCGCAAACGGTGACCTTCGCGCTCTTGCTTGCCCGCACCGAGCAGATCGACCTCGAGTCGACGAGCCTCTATGAGGTCGGCCAGCAACTCGGGGCCGACCACTCGCTCATGGGCAAGGCGTTGCAGTTGCTCACGAACGATGTGAAGGGCGACTTCGTTCCGACGATCGACCTGCTGCGCCGCGTCATCGGGGCTGTGCAGTGGGATGCCGTGCGCAAGAACAAAGACACCTATCTGCACCTCTACGAGAACTTCCTCGCCGAATACGACCCCGAGCTGCGCAAGGCGACGGGCACCTACTACACCCCCCACGAGGTCGTCGACCAGATGGTGCGCCTCGCCGAAGAGGCGCTCGTCACCAAACTCGGCAAGCCCAAGGGATTCCTCGACCCGAGCGTCACGACGATCGACCCGGCCATGGGCACCGGAACCTTCTTGCACTCGATCATCGAGCACGTCGCCGAGAAGGTCGTGCACACCGAAGGCCCCGGAGCGGTACCCGGCACGATCACCGAGCTCGCCTCGCGCCTCATCGGCTTCGAACTGCAACTCGGCTCATACACGGTCGCCGAACTGCGCACGACCGACCTGCTGCGCAGCTATGCGGCGAATCCGCCGAAGGGCGGCATGCGCATGTTCGTGGCCGACACGCTCTCTGATCCGGATGCTGACGTCACGGCGATCTCGTCGGGTCTCGCCGCCATCTCCGAGAGTAAGCGCCAGGCAAACCGCATCAAGGCCGACGTGCCTGTGACTGTGGTCATCGGCAACCCTCCCTACGCCGAGCGCGCGGAGGGCATGGGCGGCTGGATCGAGAAGGGCTCGGCCGCCACCCGAAACGAAAAAAAGGCCGTCGCCAAGGCCAAGCTCGATGACTTCCGGATGCCCGGCAACGGGCTGCACGAGAGATTGCTCAAGAACCTCTACATCTACTTCTGGCGATGGGCAACGTGGAAGGTCTTTGAGTCTGTTCCCGCCGACCAGGCCGGCGTGGTCTGCTTCATCTCAACAGCCGGATACCTGCGCGGCCCTGGCTTCAAAGGCATGCGTTCCTACTTGAGGCGTGAAGCTGACGAAGGCTGGATCATCGACCTCACCCCCGAAGGTCAGACCCCGGATGTTCCGACGCGCATCTTCCCCGGTGTAAGGCAGCAACTCGCGATCGGCATTTTTGTCCGTCGCTCTGACCACGACGCCGACAACCCCGCGCCAATTCACTACCGAGCGCTCCACGGCAAGCAAGACGAGAAGTTCCGTCAGTTGAAGGCAGTCACCCTCTCCGATGGTTGGGAGGCCGCCCGAAGCGGCTTGGCCGATCCGCTCACACCGGCGAACGCCAGTTGGGATCAGCATCCAGCGTTGGCAGAACTCCTGACATGGCTCGGCCCCGGTGTCATGACGGGTCGCGCTTGGGTGTACGCGCCCACACCTTCTGCACTGGTTCGGCGGTGGAGAGCAGTAGTGAACCTCGACGCGGCGTCAGACTGGCTTTCGGTTGCAGGTTTGTCTCAAGCGGAGCGTGCTTCGCAACCTCGATCGGATAGCCCCGTTGGGGTCATGCACGAAGGTTTGCCGTTGAAGGCAACCGCTGCGGAGGAATGCAAGGCCGAGCGTGTGGGTCTTCGATCTTTCGATCGCCAGTATCTGATCCGCGACTACCGACTGATCAACAGGCCCAATCCTGCACTCTGGGAGTCGCGGCGTGATTCTCAGGTCTTCGCAATCGAGCAACACGCTCACGCGATTGACGACGGGCCAGCGATGACCTTCACTTCTTTGATTCCCGACGTTCACCACTACAACGGTCGGGGCGGTCGCACACTCCCGCTCCTGCACCCCGACGGAACCCCGAACCTCGCGCCGGGGCTGCTGGAGGGGCTCGCGGCCGAGGCGAGCATCCACGCCGAGCATGAAGACCTGCTCGCCTACGTGGCCGGAGTCGTCGCGCAACCGGCATTCACCGCCACCTTCGTCGACGAGTTGACGACGCCTGGCGTGCGGGTTCCGATCACGCGTGATGCCGCGCTGTGGCAGAAGGCCGTCGATCTCGGGCGCGAAGTTATCTGGCTGCACACCTACGCCGAGCGCTACGTCGACCCCGCCGCGGGGCGCGAGGCCGGCAATGTGCGCAGCGGTTGGCCGATGGATGCTCAACCCAAGTCGCTCGAAGCAGCCACCACCATGCCGGTGAAACTGCAGTACGACGACGTGCGCGGGCAGGTCGTCTTCACCGACGACGACGGCGGCCGCAACGGGGCCTGGGGGCCGGTGTCGCGCGAGGTCTTCGACTACACGGTCGGGGGCATGAACGTCATCGGTAGCTGGTTCAAGTACCGCAAGAAGAACCCCGGCGGCAAGAAGACGAGCCCTCTCGACGACATCCACGTTGACGAGTGGCCGCACGAATGGACGCTTGAGTTCACCGAACTGCTCACGGTGCTCACGCGGCTCGTGAGTCTTGAGCCGGCGCAGGCTGAGCTGCTTGAGCAGATTCTTGCGGGTTCGCTCGTGACGAAGGATGAGCTTGCGGCCGCGGGAGTGACGTGGCCCGATACGCGCGACGACCGTAAGCCGCGCCGCAAGGTCGCGGCCGACACGCTCGACATCTTCGGTGACCAAACGTAGGTTTCTTGCTTGAAAAGTTGCTCCATTGGAGTAACATTTCAAGCATGAAGTCGAACGAGGCGCTCCGTCTGATTGCAGACGTCTCGTCGTATCAGTGGGGAATGGTGACAACCGCGCAAGCGGTGGCGCTCGGTGTCAACCGCGTGGACCTTGCCCGCATGACAGGAGCACAGCTCCTGGTCCGGCTGGCACACGGCGTCTACCGCGACGCGGGTGCGCCGATCGACGAGTTCGAAGACCTCCGCGCTGCGTGGCTGAGTACAGAACCTGAGCTCTCGGCGAATCGACGAGTCAACGTGCGCGAACAAGGCGTGGTCGTCTCAGGCGCCTCGGCGGCGGAGCTCCATCGCGTTGGCGACCTCCGCCCAGAACGGCACGAATTCACGACGCGCGAGCGCCGCCAAACTCAACGTCGAGAACTGCACTACCGCCAACGAGATCTTGAGCCGGAGGACATCACGCTCGTCGAGGGGCTACCCGCAACCACTCTCGAACGCACGATCGCCGACCTCATTGAAGCGCGCACCGACTTCAGTCTTGTCACGGATGCGTTTCGGGATGCAGCGCGACGAACGAGACTGAACACTGAGCGTCTCGCCTCTCTCCTGAGCCCCCTCGCAGCACGGAATGGTTTTGCGGCGGGTGACGGCGAAATGTTCCTCGCGCATCTGGCGTCAACAGCGGGCCTCGATCTCTCTGCGCTCGCACGACGAATCGCTGCCACCGACGAGCTGGCTCTCCGGGTCTCATTTGACTTCCTGAGCAGCGCCGCGGAGAGAAACGTATTCTCGGCCAAACAAGTCGATAACCTGCGAGCAGTTCTCCAGTCAGTCAGCGAGAGCATGGGACGGCAGGCTTCCGTTTCACTCGCGCCGACGATGCGCGAGATCGGGAAGTCCCTTGAGCGAAGCGCGATAAAGAATCTCGACATTTCCGGCCTCATGAGTGCACTTGACGCGTTCGCGGCAGCATCAGCCAGATCACGCGCCGAACTTGAGCGACGCAGCGAGGACGACGATTGAACGCCCAGAGGGCATACGCGACGCCGGCGGGGGTCGAAGCCGCAATCAAGCAAGCAGCGATTGACGCGAGCGCAAACGACTCTTCAGTAAACGTCAACGAGCGCATCAGGCAAGAACACTTCCGTCGATTCCTCAGCCGAGTCTTCGCCGGTGGAGAGCGGTCGGAGTGGCTGTTGAAGGGGGGAACCGGCATGCTCGCGCGAGTTCCGTCGGCGCGCGCGACCAAAGACGTTGACCTCTATCGAGCGGGGTACACGCTCGACCAGGCGCTGGACGACCTTCGGCAACTGGTCACAGTCAACCTCGCCGACCACTTCCGATTCGAATACGTATCGCACGTCAACAGCCTTGGCGGCCCTGGCCAACCCTATGTTGACGGCTACACAGTGAAGTTCGATGTTTACGTCGGTACTCAGCGGCGTGGTCAGATCAAAGTCGATCTCAGTACCGGCGCTGGTATCACTGATGAGATCAGTCTCATCACGCCCGCGAACGCGCTGCACCTTCCGCGGTTGGAAAGCAACCTCTACAGGGTTTACCCGGTCGTCGATCAAGTTGCTGACAAATTGTGTGCGACGCACATGCTGTACTCCGGGGCGCCTTCGAGCCGCCAAAAGGACCTGGTTGACCTCGTGGTGTTCGCGAGAACACACGACATCAATGGGCTTGCTCTGCGAACGGCCATCGAAACGGAGGTTAGGAGACGAGGGCTTGATTCCTTTACCCGCGTCCAGCTTCCGAAGACGTGGGGACGGGAGTACTCGCAGATGGCCAAGCGTGTACCGCACTGCGAGGGCTTTACCGAGATTGAGAAAGCGCGGGCCCTGATCGAAGACTTCATTGAGCCTTCGCTTCGAGGCGAAGTCGATGCGCAGACGTGGACGTTCGAGCGCCTGGCTTGGAGGTAGCCGACGGTCCCCGCCCATCAATGCTCTGAGCTCACCCACGAAAGCGAAAGGCCTCCGAGCAACCCCAGAGGCCAGACGCCGACCGGGCACTCCCAGTCCACTTGAGCAGAAGGTACCAACAAACCTCCACCATTTGCTTGCTGAGTTTGGTGCGAGTGTCTCGGAATGGGATTCACCCGGCGAACCGGAAAGCACTGAACTCTTTGAGCCCGCCACACGACGTCGGTAACTGTCTACCCACGTCGGTCAGGGCTAGGGCGCAGCGTGTGCCTGTGCGGGCACCGATGCGCCCGTGCGGCCCAGGCTCGTGCCACACACGCGCGCGAGCTCGGCAACCTCGGAGACGTCGTGCCGCTTCGCCGCGTGCACGATGATCGCCGCGCACGCCTCGGCGTCGGCGAGGGCGTCGTGGTGCGCGAAGTCTTCGAAGCCCGCGGCCATCGCCGCCACGGGTAGCCGGTACGAGTCGAGGTGGTAGGTCTTGCGGGCGACCCGCAGGCTGCACACGTACGACAGGCTCGGAACCTCGAGCGCGCTGGCCTTCTGCGCTGCCGCGAGCACGCCCATGTCGAACCCCGCGTTGTGGGCCGCGAGGGTGTCGCCGTCGACGAACTCGAGCAGGGCATCCACCTGATCGGCCCACAGGGGCGCGTCGATGATGTCGTCGGCGGTGATGCCGTGGATGCGCGTGTTCCACTCGTTCATCTCGTCGAAGCCGAACGGCGGGCGGATGAGCCAGCTCGCGCGGTCGACGACGCGGCCCTCGCGCACCTTCACGAGCCCCACCGAGCACGCCGAGGCCGCGTGGTTGTTGGCGGTCTCGAAGTCGATCGCGGTGAAGTTCAGCGGCACCCCTCGATGCTCGCATGAGCCGCCGACTCTGCACTCCGGGCACGCCGCGCGGCCCTAGCCTGAGAGCGTGCACCTGCTTCGCCGCTACTCGCCCGCCGTGCTCGCCCAGCTCTTCTGGGCGATGAACTTCGTCGTCGGCGACCGCGTGATCGCGGAGTTCACCCCGCTCGAGCTCACGTTCTTCCGGTGGCTCGGCGCCTTCCCGATCCTTCTCGTCATCACGCTGTGGATCGAGCGCGACCGGCTCGACAAGTGGAAGCTCGCCGCGAAGGAGTGGTGGATCCACATCGTGCAGGCCGTGCTGGGCATGGTCGGGTACACCCTGCTGCTCTACGCCGCGCTCGACACCACCTCGGCGGTCAACGCGAGCGTGATCAGCGCCATCAACCCGGCCGTGATCGCGCTCGCCGCCGTCGTGGTGCTGGGGGAGCGCATCCGTCGCGGAGGCGTTCTCGGCATCGCGATCTCGTTCGTCGGCGTCGTGATTGTCGTGCTGCTCGGCGGCTCCGGCGGTCTCAGCGACGTGAGCGTCGCGGTCGGCGACCTGCTCATCCTCGGCGCGATCCTCGCGTGGACGGCGTACGTCATCATCAGTCGGCGCATCCAGACCCCGCCCATCACGGCGACGACCGTGCAGGTCGGCATGAGCGCCGTCATGCTCGCGCCCGTCATGGCGATCGTCGGCGTGCAGGCGACGCCGAGCGCCGAGGGGTGGTGGGGCCTGGCGATCATCATCGTGTTCCCGAGCGCGCTCGCGTACCTGCTGTGGAACGTCGCTGTCACCCAGCTCGGCCCCTCGCGCACGGGCGTCTTCCTCAACCTGCTTCCGGTCTTCACGGCGATCATCGCCGTCGCGCTCGGCGACGCGCTCACCGTGTGGCAGGTCATCGGCGGGCTCATCGTGCTCGCGGGCGTGTACCTGACGACGCGGCCGGGCGCGACGATCCCCGGCCCCGAGAGGCCGATTCGGGATGCTCAGCGCATCCCGCAGGAATAGTTCTGCATGCACACGCATTGACCTGAGCATGACGAAGCTCGGGTTCTTGTCGTTCGGTAACTGGATGGGCGTGACCGGCTCGCGCACGCGCACGGGCGGCGAGGCGCTGCTGCAGGGCGTCGAGCTCGCCGTGGCGGCCGAGGAGGTCGGCGTCGATGGTGCGTACTACCGCGTGCACCACTTCGCCCAGAACCACTCGAACCCGTTCCCCATGATGGCGGCCGCCGCCGCCCGCACGAGCTGCATCGAGCTCGGCACCGGGGTCATCGACATGCGCTACGAGAACCCGTGGTCGCTCGCCGAGCAGGCTGGCGCGACCGACCTCATCAGCGGCGGGCGGCTGCAGCTCGGCATCAGCCGGGGATCACCCGAGGCCGTCGTCGACGGCTGGCGCTCGTTCGGCTACGCACCGTCGGAGGGGCAGACCGACGCCGACATGGCGCGAGAGCACACCGACCTGTTCCGCCGCGCGATCGACGGCGAGGGCTTCGCGATCGGCAACCCGCGCATGATCGGCACCGATCGGCCGCAGCCCGTCACGCCTCAGTCGCCGGGCCTCTACGAGCGCATCTGGTGGGGTGCGGGCACGCGC
The DNA here is from genome assembly GCA_964540305.1 of uncultured Microbacteriaceae bacterium. GTDB lineage: Bacteria > Actinomycetota > Actinomycetes > Actinomycetales > Microbacteriaceae > Microcella. The sequence goes on from CAZILZ010000006.1 coordinate 70,877, forward strand.
GCGACCGCCGTGTGGACGGCCGAGCAGGGCATGAACCTCATGAGCTCGACCCTGTTGACGGAAGACACCGGGGTGCCGTTCGACGAGCTGCAGGCCGAGCAGATCGCGATGTTCCGCGAGACCTGGGCGACGCGGGGCTGGAAGCACGAACCGCGCGTCTCGGTGAGCCGCAGCATCCTGCCGATCATCGACGAAGAGACGAACCACTACTTCGGGCTGCAGGCGCAGGCCGACCAGACCGACCAGGTCGGCATTCTCGACGGCTCGCGCTCGCGCTTCGGCCGCTCGTACATCGGCGCGCCCGACGTCATCGCCGCCGAGCTCGCGCGCGACGCGGCCGTGCAGGCCGCCGACACGCTGCTCGTGACGGTGCCGAACCAGCTCGGCGTCGACTTCAACGCGCGCCTGCTCGAGGCGATCGTGCGCGACGTCATGCCCGTCGTCGACGCGACGGTCGTACCCTCGCTCGCCTAACCGCATCGACACGCTCGAGCGGGGGTGGCCCCGGCCGCTCGCACAGGTCTAGGCTCGGCATCGGAGAGCCGGGAAGCCTGGTCGGCCCGCGACACAGCGGAGTGCCCCGGCGACCGCCGTGGCACTGACGTGCGATCACGGAAGGACCACCAGTGTCTCCCACCCCTCTCATCGAGGCGTCGGCGCTGACCAAGCGCTTCGGCCGCACTACGGCTCTCAACGAGCTCGACTTGCAGGTCGCCGAGGGCGATGTGCACGGCTTCCTCGGCCCGAACGGGGCCGGCAAGTCGACGACGATCCGCGTGCTGCTCGGGCTCATCAGGCGCACCAGCGGCTCTGCGCACGTCTTCGGGCTCGACCCGTGGACGGATGCCGAGGCGATCCACCGCGACATCGCCTACGTTCCCGGCGATGTCAGCCTCTGGCCCGGGCTGACCGGCGGCGAGGCGATCGACCTGCTCTCGAGCCTGCGCGGCGGGGCCGACCCCGCACGACGGGCAGAGCTCATCGACGCGTTCGATCTCGACCCGCGCAAGAAGGCCCGCACCTACTCGAAAGGCAACCGTCAGAAGGTCGCCCTCATCGCGGCCTTCGCGCGACCTGCCCGGCTGTACATCCTCGACGAGCCCAGCGCCGGGCTCGACCCCGTCATGGAGGCCGTCTTCCGTCAGCAGGTCGAGCGCGTGCGTGCCGAGGGTGCGACCGTGCTGCTGTCGAGCCACGTGCTGAGCGAGGTCGAGCAGCTGTGCGACCGCGTCACGATCATTCGCGACGGGTCCGTCGTCGAGAGCGGGTCGCTCGCCGAGCTGCGCCACCTGACCCGCACGTCGTTCCGTGTGGCGGGCATCGCCGACCACTCGACCCTGCAGGCGATCGCGGGCGTGCACGCGGTCTCGCGAGCCGGTGACTCGGTCGAGTTCGAAGCGGATGCCGAATCGATCGCGGCGGTGCTCGCGGCCGTCGCGGGCCAGGGAGCGACCGCCGTCACGGCTGTGCCCGCCTCGCTCGAATCGCTGTTCCTGCGGCACTACGGCTCGGTGCGCTGATGCGCGCCTTCCTGACCCTTCTCTGCAGCCAGCTGCGGCGCGACCGTTGGGTGCTGCCGTTCTGGATCGGCGGCATCAGCGCGCTGGGCATCGCCGTGGCCTCGGCGATCACGACCCAGTTCGCCGACGAGGGCGAGCGGGCATCCATCATCGCGATCGCCGCGGTCAACCCCGCGTTCCTCTTCCTGCGCGGGCTTCCCGACGGGCTCAGCGTCGGCGCGGTCGCGTTCTTCCAGGGCTTCGCGTTCACGGCGGTGCTCGCGGGCCTCATGAGCACCTTCCTCGTCGTGCGGCATTCGCGCGCCGATGAGGAGGTCGGGCGGGCCGAACTGCTCGGTGCCACGCCGGTCGCGCGGTCGATGCCGCTCGCCGCGACCGTCGTGCTCGGGATGCTCGCCAACGCGGTTCTCGTCGTGCTCCTCGCTCTCGCCTACGTGGTCGGCGGGCTGCCCGTCGAGGGCTCCGTCGTAGCAGCGCTCGCCGTCGGGTCGGTCGGCGTGGTGTTCGTCGGGGTCGCGGCCGTGCTCGCGCAGCTCATGCCCTCGGGGCGCTCGGCGAACGGCGCGGCATCGGCGTTCGTGATCGGCGCGTACCTCGTGCGCGGCATCGGCGACGCGCTCGGCACCCCGAGCGATGACCTGCTGCGGGTGACCCCGAACCCGATCTCGTGGCTCTCGCCGATCGGCTGGGGCCAGGCGGCACGGCCGTACTCCGAGCCGATGCTGCTGCCCTTGCTGCTCGTGCTCGGCGTCGGCGTCGCCCTCGCGGGCCTCGCGCTCGCGCTGCGGTCGCGGCGCGATCTCGGGGCGAGCCTCGTGCCGGAGCGCTCGGGCCGCCCGGCGGCGAGGCTCGGAGGTCGCAGCGTGCTCGGCCTCGCGTGGCGGCTCCAGCGCGCCACGCTGCTCGGCTGGGTGGCAGGCGTGGTCGTGCTCGGCGCGATCGCGGGGGGTCTCGCCCCGGTCGTGGCGCAAGCCGTGGCCGAGAACGACACGCTCGCGCGACTCATCGGCAGCCTGGTTCCGGGCACCGAGGCTGAGACGGCCGACGTCTTCCTCGCCGCGCTGCTCGGCCTCGGCGGGGTGCTCGCGGGCGCCGCGGGCGTGCAGGCCGTGCTGCGCCTGCGGGCCGAAGAGGTCGAGGGGCGTGCCGAGCTGCTGCTCGCCACACCGCTCTCACGCACGCGGTGGGTCGCGGCGACGGCGATCGTGGCGGCGGCCTCGGTGCTCATCGTGACGCTCGCGCTCGGGCTCGCGACGGGGGCGGTGCTCGCCCGCTCGAGCGGCGAGTCGCCCGACGTGCTGCGCTCGGCGGGCGCAGCGTTGGCGCACGCCCCCGCGGCTCTCGTGTTCGTCGGCGTGACGACCCTGCTGTTCGCCGTCGTGCCGCGCCTCACGATCGCGCTCGGCTGGGGGCTGCTCGTCATCGGGCTCGTGCTCGGGCAGTTCGGCGAGCTGCTCGGTCTGCCCGAGTGGGTGCAGGCCATCAGTCCGTTCTTCCACAGCTCGGCCGTACCGGTCGTCGAGCTCGACGTGGCCGCCACGGGCATCCTGCTCGCGGTGGCCGCCGCGGTTCTCGCCGCCGCGATCGTGGCGCTGCGCCGCCGCGACCTCACGGCGTGAGCAGTGTGCCTGCCGCGGCATGTGCCGCGCGCGGCACACTGCTCAGGCGGGGCGCCCCGCTCAGGCGGGGCGCACGCTGAGCGCGAGACCGTCGGCGCGCGCCGTGTCGAGCGGGATGCCCTGCTCGAGCTCGGCGCGCGTCGCCTCGCGCTCGGCACCGCTCCACTCGTCGCGCACGATCCACGCCTCGGCCCCGGCCGCGCCGCTCGCGTCGAGCACGGGATGCCAGCGCACGAGCTGCCCGACCCCGGCCTCGGAGACCGCGAAGGTCGCGAGCTGCGAGCCGTCGGGTCGAGGGGAGTACGCGACCCCGGTGACCCCGGCCGCCGAACCCCAGACCCCCGCCGCCGAGCCCGAGAGCTCGGGCGGCACCGCGCGAGCATCCAGCGCCGCAGTGCGCCAGGCGCGGTAGATCGCGATCGCGCGCGTCATCTCCGCCAACTGCGACGCAGTCCAGCCGGGCAGGTCGCCCATGAGGATCCAGGGGCCGCCGACGAGGTACGGTGCGAGCTGCGCGCGCAGCGGCAGGTGCGGCTCGTCGCCCATGTACGCGCTCGTCCATGACGAGGGCAGGTACGCGCCGAGTCCGAGCGCGGCGAGGCGGTTCTCCTCCGACCGGCACCAGTCGTCGCCGATCGTCGTGTCGTGGTGGGCGATCATGGCCAGGTCGAGGGGCTTGCCGCCGTTCCAGCAGTTCTCGATGAGCAGGTCGGGGTGCGCCTCGCGCAAGGCCGCGAGCACCGAGTACCAGCCGACGACTCCCGCCGCCTCGCCCGCGCCGGGGTCGTGCGTGTGGTGGGCGGCGTCGCAGCGGCTGATGGTCTCGAAGTCGTGCAGCAGCCAGTCGACGCCGTCGCGCACGAGACGGTCGAGGCACGCGAGCACGTGGTCGCGCGCGGGCTCGTGCCCGAGGCACAGCGAGTGGTTGCGGTGCGAGACGATCTGGTGGCGACCGGTCCAGGTGGCGAGCCAGTCGGGGTGCGCGGTCGCGACGGCCGACTCGGGGGATGCGTTGCCCGCGCCCACCCACAGCCCGAGCCGCATGCCGCGGTCGTGCGCGAGCGCCGCGATGCCCGCGACCCCGCCCGCGTAGCCCGACTGCGCGTTCCAGTCGCCGACGTGGTCCTCCCAGCCCTTGTCGACCGTCACGACCTCGACCCCCAGCGACGCCGCGACGTCGAAGAACGCGGCGACGCGCTCGGCGTCGATGTCGGTGCCGAAGCCCCAGGTGTCGGCGATGAGCGGTGGCGGGGCGAGGGATGCCCGGCTCGACACCGTCGCCGCGAGCAGCTCGCGCAGCCAGGCCTCGGCGGTCTCGTGGTCGCCGAGCCCGTGGCGCACGAGCAGGCCGGGGAGGGCATCCGCCGCGGGAAGCGACGCGGGCCGGAACACCTGCCACGGCAGGCGCGTCTGCACGGTGAGCCCATGGTCGTCGGCGAGCAGGTCGAGCAGCACGGCGTCGCTGCGGTCGAGAGCGGTGGTGAGCGCGACGGCGCGTCCGTCGGCGTCGGTGGCGGCGACCGTGCACCAGCCGGCCGCATCCTGATACCGCTCGTCGACCTCGGGAGAGTGCCCGACAGTGCGGTAGAGCACGCCGTCGTGCATCTCGCCCTCGGGGAAGTCGAAAGGCGTGCGGGTGCCGCGCGCTGCGTCGACGTTGAGCACGGCCGCGTCGGCGACCGAGTAGGCGCCGCTCACGAGCGTGCGCGGCCGAGCGGGGGTCACGGCGAGCTCATCGATGCGGAATCCGCGGAACTTCGCATCCCACGTGAAGGGATGCAGCACGCGCACGGTCACGTCGTGCCAGCCGTCGAGGCGCAGGCGGGCGACGTTCGTGTCGCCGGGCTGCTCGGCGGAATGGGCAGGACGCTCGGGGTGCGCGACGATGCGCTCGAAGCCGTGGGGCATGCTTTAGATCATACCTTTGACGGCCGCGAGAACGACGGGAGGGTCAGTACCCCGGCGCCGGCGGCGCCCCGAGGAACGCCTCGAGGCTCTTCGCCCCGCTCGCGCGGTAGTCGGCGGCGAGGCTCGTACCGACCCAGCGGTAGTGCCAGATCTCGGGGGAGTAGCCGGTGACGGCCGTCTGCCCGACCTCGTAGCGCAGGATGAACCCGTAGCGCCAGGCGTTCGCCGCGAGCCACGCGCCCTGCGGGGTGCCGCCGAGGCACGTCGTGGTCGAGCACCCCGGCGTGCCGATCGGGTAGAGGTCGGCGGCGAGGCCCGTCTGGTGCTCGCTGTAGCCCGGCCGGGCGACGTACGAGTCGGCATAGGCCTGCCCGTTCGTCTCGACGGTTCGGGTGTAGATCGAGGCCTGCGTCACCGCCGAGCGGTAGCCGCTCAGCAGCCCGAGCTGCCCGGCGCCCGCGCTGCGCGCCGCGGCCACCATCTGCTCGAGCGCTGTGGCGGCATCCGACCGCATCGGCTGGCTGTTGGCCGACGGCACAGCCGGCAGGCGCAGGCTCGCCGGGACGTAGCTCGTCGGCAGCGGCCGCTTCTTGTTCACGAGCACCCACGGGCTCGACGGCGTCGAGAGGCTCAAGCACGGGTCGAGCCGACCGACGCTCGCCCCGATCGAGCCGGCCCCGCCGACGAGCGTCAGGCTCGTGACCGCGCTCGACGAGAGCGTCGTGCGCACGGCATCCGGCGCGCAGTACGGCACCGAGAGGTAGAGCGGGCGGCCCTGCTGCGCCGCGTAGACCGAGATCGAGAGCGCGTCGGCGAAGCCGAACCCCGAGGCCACGAAGACCCCGCCCGTCGGGGCGCCGAACGACTGCCGGTTGACCTCGATCGCTGTCGCGTAGCGGTCGGCGCCGGCCGCGCGCGCCACCGCTCCGGGGCCGAGCAGCGCCGCGAGCTGCGCGGCGATGCCGGTCGAGATCACGCCCGTGCCGCCCACGACCGTCACGGTCTCGACGCCGAGGTCGTCGAGCAGGGTCAGTGCGGCGGGTGTCAGCGCGGGGCGCGAGCCGTCGACGAGAACAACGGGCGCGCCGCGGCTGCCGGCGGCGGGGCCCGCAGTCAGGGCATCCGGATACGAGGTGCCGGTGGCGAGGAAGACGTGCGTCGCACCCGTCGGGGCGAACACCGAGCGGACGAGCTGCTCAGCCGTGTCGTAGCGGTCGACGCCCCCGATGCGCACGGTCGTCGCGATCGCGGAGGCGCTCGACTGCACGGCGGGGGCGATGACGCCCGTGCCGCCGACGATGACGATGGTGTCGGGGTCGAGGCGCCGCAGCTCGGTCTCGACCGAGGGCGTGAGCCGAGTCGATTCGGTGAGCAGCAGACCGGCGTCGTCGGCCGCCGCCACCGGCCCGGCCGCGATCGCGTCGGGGTAGGTGAGGCCGGCCGCGAGGTAGACGGTGCGCGGGGTCGAGCCCGTCGGGAAGGCGCGCTGGCTCGCCGCGACCGCCGTCGCGTAGCGGTCGAGACCAGAGATGCGGTCGACCGTGGCGGCGGCGGGTGCTGTCGTCGCGCGCGCCGGGGCAGCGGTGGCCGCGCGGCCCTCGAGCGCGCCGACCGGCGCGGCCAGAGGCACGATGAGCGCCCCGACGAGAGCGGCGGTCAGGGCGGTGCGCGTCGACCGGAGCATGCCTCGACCCTACCGACCCGCGGCGTAGCCCTGGTTGCCGCGCGAGTTGGCCGCGGCGAACATCCACCCGCGATCAGGCTCGATGCCGACGCAGCTGAGGCGGCCGAGGCTCCAGGGGCCCATGACCGTCACGACATGCCCGCGTGCCCGCAGCCCGTCGATCACCTCGTCACCGAGGCGCGATTCGACCGTGAGCGATGCGGGCTGAACGGTGCGCGGCTCGAATGAGGCGACCATCGCATCGGTGTGGAACATCGGCGCATCGATCGCCTGCTGCGGCTCGTAGCCGCCGACGATGCGGCGCAGCAGGTAGAGCAGCTGCCACTGATCCTGCTGGTCTCCCCCCGGGGTGCCGAGCGCCTCGACCACGCGCCCCTCGCGCACCAGCATCGTCGGCGACAGCGTGCTGCGGGGGCGGATGCCCGGCGCGAGCGCCGACGGAGACTCCGGGTCGAGCCACAGCATCTGCAGCCGTGTGCCGAGGCAGAAGCCGAGCGCGGGGATCGTGGGTGACGACTGCAGCCAGCCGCCCGACGGCGTCGCCGAGATGAGCGTGCCGTGGCGGTCGACGACGTCGAGGTGGCAGGTGTCGCCGCGCTGGCGACCGGCGCGGTCGAGCGTCGGCTCGCCTGAGCCCGGCAGCGGCGCGGCGGTGGTGCCCGCCTCGCGCACGGGCGGCATCCATAGTTCGCGCCCGCCTGGCCGACCCGGCCTCACCTCTCGCGAGGCGGTCTCGCCGATGAGCGCCGCGCGCTCAGCCGCGTACGCAGGCGCCAGCAGATCGGCGAGCAACCCGGACGGGTCGTCGATGACCGCGGGGTCGGCGAACCAGGCATCGCGGTCGGCGAGCGCGAGCTTGAGAGCCTCGGTGATCGTGTGCACGCCGGGCGCCGTCGAGGGGTCGAGCACCCCGTCGCCGTGCACGGCAGCAGCCGCCTCGAGAATCGCGAGCGACTGCAGCAGGGCCGGCCCCTGCGTCCAGAGCCCGGCCTTGAGCACCTCGACACCGCGGAAGGCGAGCGACGCGGGTGCCTCTTCGGCGGGGGAGTAGGCGGCGAGGTCGGCGGCCGTCATGACGCCCGGCAGCGCTCCGCCGATCGAGTGCTGCACAGGGGTCTGCACGAACTGCTCGACCGCGGCGCCCACCACCTCGGTCCACAGCGCGATGGCCGCGTGCACGCGCGACTCGCGCGTGCCGGAGGCGTCGCCCGCCGATGCGAGGCGCTCGAGAAGGGCGGCCCACGGCTCGTTGGTGATCAGGTCGCCGGGTTCGGGCACGCGACCGCCGGGCATCCACTGCGCCGCCGAGGTCGGCCAGTGCTGCTCGAACAGCGGCGCGACCGCGGCGATCGTGCGCACGACGTTCGCGTGCACGGGGTGCCCGTCGCGCGCGTAGCCGAGGGCGGGGGCGAGCACGTCGGTGAGCTGCCACGTGCCGCGCGTCGCGAGCAGGTGCAGCCAGGCGACGACCGAGCCGGGCACGGCGGCGGCGAGCGGCCCCGCGCCCGGGATCTCGTCGAGCCCCAGCCCGCGGTAGTGCTCGATGGTCGCGGCGGCGGGGGCGGCGCCCTGGCCGGCGAGCACGAAGGGATGCTCGCCCGCGGGCGCCACGATCGCCGTCAGGTCGCCGCCCGGCCCGTTGAGGTGCGGCTCGACGACATGCAGCACGAAGGCCGCGGCCACGGCGGCGTCGACCGCGGTGCCGCCCCGCTCGAGCACCGACTGCGCCGTCGCTGTCGCGAGCCAGTGCGTGCTGGCCGCCATGCCGAAGGTTCCGCGCAGCTCGGGGCGGGTGCGGTCGGCGGCGGGGGCAGTGAACGAGGTCATGCCTTCACGGTAACCCGCAGGGTGGGCGCTCGCGGTGCGGTCGGGCTAGCCTGGCGCGGTGACGGCGCGCGCGAGCATCCTGGTTCCGACCCATGACGGCACGGTGCTGCTCGAGCGCGCGGTCACGACGGCTCTGCGCCAGACGGTGCCCGACCTCGAGGTGCTCATCGTCGGCGACGGCGTCACCGACGACTGCCGCGCCACGATCGGCTCGCTGTGCGCGCAGGATGCCCGGGTGCGGTTCCTCGACCTGCCGAAGGCCCCCGGCCACGGCGAGGCGAACCGCGACCTCGGGGTGCGCGCGGTGCTCACCGATGCCGTGCTCTACCTCGCCGACGACGATCTGCTCGCGCCCGACCACGTCGCGACGCTGCTGCCGATGCTCGACTCGGCGCATCTCGTGCACTCGACGCTCATGGTCGTCGACGCAGAGGGCGAGCTCGTTCTGTGGCCGACCGATCTCTCCGTTGCCCAGAACGTCGCGTGGCTGCTGAGCGACCCGCGGCGCAACTGCGTCGGGCTCACCGGCACCGCGCACCGCCGCAGCACCTACCTCGAGCTCGAGGCGGGCTGGCAGACGGCGCCGGTAGGCGAGTGGCCCGACCACGCGCTGTGGAAGCGATTTCTTCGGCGCGACGATGTCGTCGGCGCGACGTCGTCGCACGTCACGAGCGTGATCTTCCCCGCTCCGTACCGGCGGCACCTGAGCCCAGCCGCCTTCGACGAGCGGCATCGACGCCTGTTCGAGCTGGTCTCGAGCGCCGACGCCGGGCGTGCTGTGGCGGCGCTCGCCGACGAAGCCCGGCGATCGAATCTCATCCGCCTGCATCGGCTCGCGGTCGACACGGGCCTCGCGCTCGAGCAGGCGTTGAGCACGATCGCCGAGCTGCAGGCGCAGCGCGCGCCCCGCCCGTTCTGGCGGCGGGGGCGCCGCGGGTAGGCTCGACACCCGTGGCTCTCACTATCGGCATCGTCGGCCTGCCCAACGTCGGCAAGTCCACCCTCTTCAACGCGCTCACCGAGAACGACGTGCTCGCGGCGAACTACCCGTTCGCCACGATCGAGCCCAACGTCGGCGTCGTCGAGCTGCCCGACCCGCGCCTCAAGGTGCTGGCCGAGATCTTCGGCAGCGAGCGCATCCTGCCCGCCGCCGTGTCGTTCGTCGACATCGCCGGCATCGTCAAGGGCGCGAGCGAGGGCGAGGGGCTCGGCAACCAGTTCCTCGCGAACATCCGCGAGTCCGACGCGATCGCCCAGGTCGTGCGCGCCTTCACCGACTCTGATGTGGTGCACGTCGCCGGAGCCGTCGACCCCGCCAGCGACATGGAGACCATCAACACCGAGCTCATGCTCGCCGACCTGCAGACGCTCGAGAAGGCGATCCCGCGCTACGAGAAAGAGGTCAAGGGCAAGAAGGCCGACCCGTCAGTGCTGCAGGCGGCACAGGATGCCCACGCGCTGCTCTCCGCTGGCACCACCCTCTCCTCCGCCGGATTCGACGCCACCCCGATCCGCGAGCTCGGCCTCCTCAGCGCGAAGCCCTTCATCTACGTGTTCAACGTCGACGAGGGCGTGCTCGGCGACAGCGCCCGCATGGCCGAGCTCGCCGCGCTCGTCGCGCCTGCCAAGGCAGTCTTCCTCGACGCGAAGATCGAGAGCGAACTGATCGGTATGGATGCCGACGACGCCGCCGAACTGCTCGCCTCGACCGGTCAGAGCGAGAGCGGACTCGCGCAGTTGGCCCGCATCGGCTTCGACACCCTCGGCCTGCAGACCTACCTCACGGCCGGCCCGAAAGAGTCGCGCGCCTGGACGATCGGCAAGGGCTGGAAGGCCCCGCAGGCCGCGGGCGTCATCCACACCGACTTCGAGCGCGGCTTCATCAAGGCCGAGGTCATCGGCTTCGACGACCTCGTCGCCTGCGGCTCGGTGGCTGAGGCCCGTGCGAAAGGCAAGGCTCGCATCGAGGGCAAGGACTACGTCATGCACGACGGCGACGTGGTCGAGTTCCGCTTTAACGTCTAGCGTTATTAACGATTTCCGTTATATCATCGACTGGTGATCAGGTCGTTCGGGAACAAGGACACCGAGCGACTATGGCGTCGTGAACGGGTGCCATCGATCGATCCTCGGATCCATTCGGTGGCGCTGCGAAAGCTTCGCCAGGTGGGAGCCGCGACTGTCCTTGACGATCTGCGAATCCCGCCCGGTAACCGGCTTGAGGCGTTGAAGGGCGACCGGGCCGGGCAACACAGCATCAGAATCAACGACCAGTGGCGGATCTGCTTCGTGTGGACCGCCGCTGGGCCAGAGGAGGTGGAGATCGTTGACTATCACTGACAAGATTCCCCCGATTCATCCGGGTGAGGTTCTCATGGAGGACTTCATCAAGGGCTACGGGATCACGCAGAACCGTCTCGCCGTGTCGATCGGAGTGCCTCCGCGTCGCATCAATGAGATCGTGCATGGCACGCGCGGAATCAGCGCAGACACCGCGCTTCGGTTGTCGAAGTACTTCGGCACGTCGGCCGAGTTCTGGCTGAATCTGCAGACGCACTACGAGCTCGATCGTGCGCAAGATCGAGCAGCGGACCAGATCGCCGCGATCACGCCCCTCCAGGTCGCGTAGCCGACGAAACGCTTCGACGAAGCATGTGCGTCGGCCTCCGCCGATTCTCACGGGCGTGCGAACATGGGGCATGGCGAGGACTCAGCGTGAGCGAGACCTGAATCGGCCCCTGATCGCACGGGCTCGTGGACGAGCGAACAGCAGCGCGCGGCATCGCAATGGATTCGCACAGAGTTCCCCTGGATGACGTCGTCGCTCCGCAGCAGCGCACTGTCTCAAGCGTGCCATTGCGCCTGGCACGGGTGACACCGCCGTCAGCTCGACGGCGGCCCACCACATCGAGTTCATGAGACGCGTCTAAGCCTGGTGGCAAGAGCAGGAGCCGGAGGAAACGTGGGAGTCGAGCCCGTGTCAGGATGAGCACATGACCACGAACTACCCGCCCCGCACCAACACTCTCGCCCTCGTCGGCTTCATCGCGAGTTTCATGCTCCCGGTCGTCGGAATCGTGCTCGGCATCATGGCCAGGCGCCAGATCGCGGTGACGCACGAGGGCGGCCGAGGCCTGGCCCGAGCTGCCGTCATCATCGGCGCAGTCGGCACGACCTTCCAGGTCATCTTCTTCATCGTCTGGCTCTCGCTCTTCTCGTACGGGATCAGCCAAGCGCCGATCTTCCGCTGAGTGCACGAACGATGTCATGAGCACGTCGAGCGTGGTCGTTGAACCCGCGAAGAAGCGCGGCCTGCCGTGGTGGGCGTGGAGCCTGATCGCAGGCGCGGTCGTCGTGCTGCTCGCGGTAGTCGCGTTTGTCGCGTTGATGGTCATCGGGTTCAGTGCCTACGTCTCCCACAGCATTGCGGAGACCAGCCCTGATCAGGCTTTCCTTGAGGGCGCGCCGCAGCAACCGCGGGCAGTATCTCCGTTGCCGTGCCCTGATCAGTGCTTCGACCTCGACGATGCAAACGCTGTGGCAGTGTCGGGTGCCGATCTCTCGATACTCGCCATCGAGGACGAAATCCACGGGGTGGGAGCCTTCGAGCCCGCGTCCGTTGGGGATATCGCTCCGGCCGTCGGTGAGGACTGGCTGAGCGTCGGTGGCGATGGGCAGTGCGCATTCGTGATCGCGAACGCGCCCTACATACCTCTCGGATCCGACGGCACGTCGCTCGACCCGATCATGTGGCTCCAGACCTGGGAGACCGATTCCGAAATGATGGATGTCGCAGCGCGCACGTTCTCGACGACAGAAGGGGCGAGTGCATTCATGCTCGATGTTCACGAGCGCGTGCCTCAGTGCGCGTGGCAAGACTTGGCGATTCCCAGCGCGGGAGGCCTCGACTCGACTCTCGTGGAGATCACCGCGCAAGCGGCCATCGATGTTCCCGACGACGTGGCCGCGGTGGGCTGGGTTCGCGAAGGAACCCCTGGGCCTCGCTGGCGTTCCTACGTTTGGGACCTACAGCGCGGCAACCTCGTCGTGCAAGTGCGAGTGCTCACCGACGGTCGAATCCTCGAACAAGACGTGGCTGACTTCGCAGAACTCGTCGCGGGGCGACTGGGCGAATTGGCCCCGTCAACGCAGTAGAGGGAGGGGCTAGTGCTCGTCCGGCTCGAGTGTTGTGCCAGCGAGCACGGCCGCGACCTTCTCAGCGACCACCGTCGGAAAGCGCACCCTGAGTTCGCCGCCCGTCGTCGAAATGGTGAAGTTCATGCCGCGGACGTCGTAGGCAAGAGCGTTGGGCGTTGGGCCCGGGCGGATGCTCTGCACGGGCACCACGCGATCGCCCACGATGCCGACCGAGGGGGTGAAGTGCAGCATCCCCGGTTCGAACGTAGCCACGCCCACGCTCCCCTCCGTGCTGATGTTGAGCACTCGCCGGCCGACCGCGCTAATCTCGCAACGCACCTCGCCCTCGAGGTAGCGCTTGAGGTCGCTGCGCCTGTCGACCTCGTCGGGAATCAGCCACCAGAACCACCCGAAGAGTAGTTGCGCGAAGAATTCGAACAAGAAGCTCACGCTCCGCGTCGGCCTAGCTCGCGAGCTCGTCGCGCAGCCGCGGCTCGACCCGGTGCTCGGGCCTGAAGCCCGACTTGTCGGCGTAGAAAGCGCGGATGACGTCCATGTCGCTCGACACGTCGCCGGTGAGCTCGATGGTCGGGCCGAGCCCGGTCGTCATCGTGGTGCGGTCGACGTACCCGAGCGTCACCGGCAGCTGGGCTTCGCGCGCGATGCGGTAGAAGCCCGACTTCCAGTGCGTGTGCCCTGAGCGCGTGCCGTCGGGCGTGACCACGAGGCCGAAGATCTCGCCCGACCTGATGCGCTCGAGCACCTCGTCGACGAGGCCGCTGGGCGCCGCCCGATCGACGGGGATGCCGCCGAGCCGCTTCATGATCGGCCCCTTCCAGCCGCGGAAGAGGCTCTCTTTGCCGAGCCAGCGAATGCGCATGTCGAGCCGCCACGTGATGGCGAGCATGAAGACGAAGTCCCAGTTCGACGTGTGCGGCGCTCCGATCAGCACCGTCGGGCGGGCGGGTGCGGGCTCGGAGACCAGACGCCACCTGCTGAACGTCCAGAAGATGCGGGCGACGAGACGCCTAGCGAACATGGGTCACCATCGACTCCGTACGCGACGAGGATCAGCGCGCGCTCAGCCGGCCGGCTCCTCCGCGGGCTCCTCGACCGGGGCATCCTCGGCGGGCGCGTTGTCGACCTCGACGGTCTCGCGCAGCTCGCGGATCTCTGTCTCGAGCTCGTCGAGGTTCTCCGGTGCGGGCAGGCCGCACTCGCCGAGCTCTTGCTCGACCTGCAGGGTCAGACCGTCTTTGCCGTCGGCGTGCGCGGCATCCACCGTGCCCTCGTAGATCGCACCGTCAGCCGAATCGCGGTTGACGGCCGACGCGTCGAGGCACAGGTGGTACACGTCGCCGCTCTGGGTCCACGTGACGTAGTCGGCCCCCGTGAGCTCTTGCACGATCGCGGTGTACTCGGGGATCTGACCCTCGTTGGCGTACTGTTCGACCGACGGCGGGTTGAACGAGGCGCCGAGCAGCGTCGCGACGATGAGCACGACGATGCCGACGGCACCGGCGATGCCCTTCTGCTTGCCGTCCATGTCTTTGTTCAGGAAGATCAGGATGATGAGCGGCAAGAACGCGATCATCGTGATGATGGCGCCCAGCTGGTTCTGCACGAAGAAGCGGAACGGCTCCGACTTCTTGGCCGGGTCGAGGCGGTTCGCCTTCTTCCACAGCTGCGAGCCGGCGACGGCGAGCAGGCCGATGCCCACGAGCATGCCGAGCAGCAGCCACAGCGCCGTCTCAGAGTTGAGGTACCACGGCGCCGACGCCGCGGGCTTGAACGGCTCGAGCCACAGCAACCAGTAGATCGCGAGACCCTCGCCGATGAGGGCACCGGCCCAGAAGCCCCACGCGCCCCACCGCAGCCCGGTGGCCTGGCCCTTGGCCTCGGCGGTGGGCTTCCAGTCGGTCGAGGCGGGTGCGTCAGACGACGCAGCGCGCTCGGAGGCCGACTCGTCGACCTCGACTCGGACGACCTTCTTGGTGGTCTTGCGTTCTGCCATGGGGGCGACCTTTCGGCTGGGGGATGCGCCTATGCGTGCAGGCCAGAGCCTAGTAGAGCGATGCAGACCCGCAGTAGCGCCGTCGAGCGCAGCGATGGCTCCGTCGCGGCAAGAAGAGTAGCGTCTCGCGCATGGTCCTTCTCGAGCTCAACTGGCTCGGCGTGCTCGCCGGCTTCGTCGTCTACTTCATCGCCGGTGCCCTGTGGTTCGGCCCCAAGACTTTCTACCCGGCATGGATGCGCGCGAAGGGCCTCGATCCGGCCGAACCCCAGGGCTCGCACGGCATGGCCGTCGTGTTCGGCATGACCGCGCTCGGAGCGCTCGTGCAGGTCACGGCGCTCGCGTGCGTGCTGTGGTTCGTCGCCGAGGTGCAGGGGCCGGTCGGCCCGCTCGGCGGTGCGCTCGCCGGCCTGCTCATCGGTGTCGGGTTCGCAGCCGCGAGCTCGCTCTCGCACCGCCTCTTCGGCGGCGACGGGTTCAGAGTGTGGGCGATCGAGGTCGGCGGCGACGTCGTCGGCCTCACCCTCGCGGGCCTCGTCGTCGGCCTCATCGGCTGAGCCGTCGGTCAGCCGCGTCGGGCACGATGGTCACGTGGATGCTGACCGCACGCTCGCTGAGGCCCGCGCCGCGCTCGCCGCGGCCGCCGGGCGCCTCGTCGCGGCCGGCGCCGCGCCCGAGCAGCTCGTCGTCACCGTGCCGGCGCACCGCGCTCTCGGAGTGATCCCGCGCCGAGAGTCGTTCCGGCGCACCGGCGAAGGATTCGTGCTCGGCGCGCTGCTCGTCACCGCGGCTGGCGACGTCTTCGCGCCCGGGCGCATCGCCCGCGCCAGCCGGCAGGTGCTACCGGGCCACCAGTCCGAGAGCGCGCGGGCCCGCCGCGAGCTGCGCCAGCGGTTGCTCGACGCGCGCCTGCCCGAGGGCAGCACCGTGGTGATCGACTCGCGACCCTTGCCGCTCGACGACCCGGCCGCGATGGCCGCCGAGCGCGGGCCGCTCGTGCTGGGGGCCGACGGCGTGCTCGTGCGGTGGATGCCCTCCGCCCCCGACGCCGCCCTGCGACCTCTCGCTGCGTACCTCGCCGAGCGTCTCGACCTCGCGCTCGGCGCCGTGACGGCCGCGCGAGCGGAGAGCGGGCATCCATGACCGAGATAGCACCCGAGTCAGTAGGGCTCGACCCCGACGTCTTCGCCTTCTACGCCGAGCTCGCCGACAACCAGACGAAAGAGTGGTGGCTCGCGAACAAGCAGCGCTACGACACGCACGTGAAGGCACCGGTCGAGCGGCTCATCGACGCGCTCGGCGGCGAGTTCGGGCCGCTCAAGATCTTCCGCCCCTACACAGACGTGCGGTTCAGCGCCGACAAGCGACCGTACAAAGACCACCTCGGCCTCGTGACCGCCGACGACTCGAGCGCGACCTACTATCTGCAGCTCTCGCAGCACGGCCTCATGCTCGCGGGCGGCCTCTACCAGCCGGCGCGCGAGCAGCTCGCGCGGTTCCGCGAGATCGTCGACGACAACCGCCTGGTCGGCGACCTCGAGGCGACGCTCGAAGAGGTTTCTGAGAGCGGGTTCACGATCATGACGACGGATGCCCTCGCCACCGCACCCCGAGGCTTCACCGTCGATCACCCGAAGATCGCCCTGCTGCGCCTCAAGCGCCTCGCCATCGCCGCCGAGCACGCGCCCGCCGACTGGATGACTGGGCCCGGGCTCGTCGACCGCGTGCGCGCGGGCTGGCGTACCGTTCGGGTGTGGAACGACTGGATCGCCGAGAACCTGCCCACGGCCGTCGAGGCGACCCGATGATGGTGCGCAGTCGACCCGCCCCGCGCCGTGCCGACCCCGTCGTGCGCGCCGTGCGCGCGATCGTTGCTCCGCTCACCCGCACCCGGGCCTTCCGCTGGGTGGCACCCCGGGCGATGCCCCCGATCGAGCAGAGCATCGCCGCCCTCACCGGTCGCAGCGTGCAGCTGAGCGGCCTGCTCGTGCCCTCGCTCATCCTGTCGACGACGGGGGCGAAGAGCGGTCTGCCCCGCGAATCGGTGCTCATGTACACGGCCGACGGCGAGGGCAGGGCGATCATCGCCGGCACGAGCTTCGCACGCGCGCACCACCCGGCCTGGACGTACAACCTACTCGCCCACCCCGAGGCCGAGATCACGGTGCGCGGGCGGCGGTACGCGGTGCGGGCATCCCTCATCGAGGGGGAGGCTCGCGAGCGGGCCTGGGGCCTCATCGAGTCGCAGTGGCCCGGGTACCGATCGTACGAACGCGGTTCGGGGCGCATCGTGCGACTGTTCCGACTGCACCTGGTGCGCGAGATCGGAGCCGGCTCGTGAGTGATCTGCGCCCGCTGCCGACCGCCGACCCCGTCGTGCGGGGCGTGCGCATCGTCGTGTCGGCGATCACGCGCACGAGCGCGTGGCGCTGGGCGGCCCCGCGCGTCATGCCGCCGGTCGAGCGCGCGCTCGCGACGCTCACGGGCGGGCGGCTGCAGTTCAGCAGCGTGTTCGTGCCCTCGCTCATCCTCACCACGACGGGTGCGAAGAGCGGTCTGCCGCGCGACACCGTGCTCATGTACACGGCCGACGGCCACGGCCGTGCGATCGTCGCCGGCACGAACTGGGCGGCCGCGACGCATCCCGCCTGGACCTACAACCTGCTCGCCCACCCCGAGGCCGTGATCACGGTGCGCGGTCGGCGGTACGCGGTGCGGGCATCCGTCATCGACGGGGATGCCCGTGATCGCGTCTGGCGCCACCTCGAGTCGCAGTGGCCCGAGTACCGGGCCTACGAGCGCGACTCCGGGCGCTCCGTACGGCTCTTCCTGCTCACGCCGCTGCGGGTCGAAGGTCCCTAGTACCGCGCTCGGCCGCGGAGTACGCTCGGCGCCACCGAGGCCGCAGGGTGCGGCCCGTCGATTGCGGAAGGGGGCTGTCATGAGCAGCCCGTACTCGAAGATCGTCAAGAAGAAGTTCGACTCGATCTCGGCCGAGGCCGCCTACGAGCAGCAGCGCAACGGCGTGCTGATGGTCGACGTGCGCGACGACCAGGAGTTCATGGAGGGGCACGCGCGCGGCGCGCACCACATCCCGGTGCATGAGCTGCCGCACCGCCTGCACGAGCTGCCCACCGATCAGCCGGTGCTGCTGATGTCTGATCAGAACGCGCGCGCCCGTGCCGCTGCCGAGCTGCTCGCCGCTTCGGGGCTCGTCGCTTCGACGGTCGAGGGCGGCATCCGCGAGTGGCGGGCGAAGGGCCACCCCATCGAGATGTGAGGCGCGAGGCGCCGCGCGAACGGCTGCCCGAGCGTGATGCCCAGCAGCACGAGCGCCATGCCGAGCAGCTGCGCGCCGGTGAACGCCTCGCTTGCGATGGCCGCGCCGAGCACGACCCCCGTCACCGGGTTGAGAAGGCCCGTGAGCCCCACCGCGCCCGCACCGAGGTGCCGCAGCGCTGAGAACCAGGCGACGTAGGCGACGGCCGTCGCGATGAGCGTGAGATAGGCGAAGCCGAGAAGCTCGGAGCCGCTCAGGGTGGGCGGCAGGCCTTCGACGAGGAGGGCGACGGGCACGATCGCGAGCCCGCCGGCCGTGAGCTGCCAGGCGGTGAGGGACAGCAGGGGCACATCGCCGCCCCAGCGCTTCGTCAGCACGAACCCCACCGACGACATGGTCATGGCCGCGAGCGAGGCGATGACTCCGCAGGGATTCGCTGCTGCCGTGCCGGTGGCGAGCATGAGCGTGACGCCCGCGAAGCCGAGCACGGCGCCGATGAGCGACAGCACGTGAGGTCGCTCGCGCAGCAGCGGCCAGGCCAGCAGCATCATGACGGCGGGCGAGGTGGCCATGAGCATGGCGGCGAGGCTCGAGGGCAGCAGCTGGGCGGCGAGGTAGATGAGGATGAAGAAGGCGCCGACGTTGAGCACGCCGAGCACGGCCGAGCGCCACCACCAGGCACCGCGCGGCAGTCGACGGCCGGTCTCGCGGGCGGGAAGGGCGAGCAGCAGCAGCCCGGCGGGCAGTGCGCGCAGCACCGAGCCCCACAGCGGCGACTCGGGCGGCAGCAGCTGAGCGGTGACGACGTACGTCGAGCCCCAGGCGATCGGTGCGATCGCCGCGATGAGCATCCACCGCCAGGTCTTCTGCGGAGAAGAAGCTTCCATGGAAGATAGAATAACTTCCCGGGAAGGTATTATTCCCGCATGACCGAGAAGTCGTTCGACGCGCTCGACCGCGTCGCGCGCATCCAGCACGAGTGGGCGCGCGAACGCCCCGATATCGACGTCTCGCCGCAGGGCGTCATCGGCCGCCTGCATCGCCTCGCGGCTCGGCTCAGCGACGAGCTCGCCGTGGTCTTCCGCGCGCACGGCCTCTCGGCAGGCGAGTTCGACGTGCTCGCCGCCCTGCGTCGCGCCGGGCCGCCGTTCGAGCGCACGCCGACCGAGCTCGCCGAGAGCACGATGATCACGAGCGGCGGCCTCACGAAGCGCGTCGACCGCCTCGAGGATGCGGGGCTCGTGCTGCGTCGTCCGAACGCGCACGACGGCCGTGGCCGGGTCGTCGCCCTCACGGCAGCGGGTCGAGCGCTCGTCGACGAGGTCTTCACCCAGCACATGGCGAACGAGCACCGGCTCGTCGAGATGCTCGGCGCCCCCGATCGCCGCGCGCTCGAGGGCGCCCTCGCGCGCTGGCTCGAGCGGCTGCCCGACAACCGCTGAGCGCCGCGGCCCGGCCTCCGGTGCGGCGCCGACCCTAGGCTGTCGGTGTGCTGCTTCTCGACATTGTCTTCGTCGTCGCTGGGCTCGTAATGCTGATCGCCGGGGGCGAGGCGCTCGTGCGCGGCGCCTCGACGTTCGCCGCACGAGCGGGCATCTCACCGCTCGTGATCGGGCTCGTCGTCGTCTCCGCCGCGACATCGGCTCCCGAACTGGCGGTCACGCTCGGCGCGGTGCTCGATGGCGAGCCCGACCTTGCTCTCGGCAATGTTGTCGGCAGCAACATCGTCAACATCCTCCTGATCCTCGGGCTGTCGGCGATCGTCACGCCCCTCATCATCAAGCGTCAGCTGGTTCGATTCGACATCCCGATCATGGTGGGTCTGTCGGTCCTGCTCGTCGTCGTGAGCCTCGACGCACGCATCTCCGTGCTCGACGGCGCGCTCCTGCTCGCGGGGCTCGTGCTGCACGTCGTCGTGAGCATTGTCGTGGGCCGGCGCGAGTCGGCGGAATCCTCGGCCCCCGACACGATGCCGCTCAACGCTAAGCCGGTTCCGCTCTGGCTCGCGAGCGTTCTGCTCGTCGCGGGCATCGCACTGCTGGTGCTCGGCGCCCGGCTGCTCGTCGACGGCGCGGTCAGCATCGCCACGGGCCTCGGCGTCAGCGGCCTCATCGTGGGGCTCACGGTGGTGGCGATCGGAACCTCGCTGCCCGAGCTCGCGACGTCGATCATCGCCGTGCGCCGTGGCGAGCGCGACATGGCGGTCGGCAACATCGTGGGCAGCAACATCTTCAATATCGGCATGGTGCTGGGGTTGCCTGCCATCATCTTCGGCGAGGGCATCCCGGTGCCACCCGCGGCGATCGCGCTCGACCTGCCGCTCCTGCTCGCGACCGCGCTGGCACTGCTGCCGATCGCCTTTACGGGCTTCATGATCGCCCGCTGGGAGGGCGGCCTCTTCGTTGCGCTCTACATCGCCTACACGGTCTACCTCGTGCTCGCGTCGACCCAGCACGCCGCCCTCGCGGGCTTCACCGACGTCATGCTGTGGTTCGTGCTCCCGCTCGTAGCCGTCACGCTCGTGGCTGTCACAGCCTTCGAAGTAGGGGTGATCCGCGGCCGACGACTGGCATCACGCAGCGAGCCCTAGTCGAGGGGCGGCGCGGACCAGATCTCGACGACTGTGGTGCGCACCCGTGCATCGCACGGGGTATCAGCGCACGTCGAAACCGTCGCGCGTCGCACGACCGAGTACGGCAGGTGGCTCCGTCTTGAAGGGCTTGCCTAGTTCATGCTCCCGAGCAGGTCTTTCATCTGCTTGTAGATGAGGCCCGCGGCGTTCTTCGGGTTCAGGCGCGACAGGCGCGACATGATGCGGGCGTCGCCGCCGATGAAGATCTCATACGAGCCCTTCTCGATCGCCTCGACGATCTGGCGCCCAGCCTCGGCAGGAGCCGTCGTCTTGCGCTGCTTGTCGCCGGCGGCGGCCGCCATTTCCTTCGCCTGATCGGCCGTCATCAGCCCCGAGTTGACCGTGATGTTCGTGCCGATGGCGCCCGGGAAGACGCCCGTGACCTGTACGCCAGTCTCCATGAGCTCCGAGTGCAGTGCGCGGCTCAGCTGCGCGACGGCAGCCTTCGTGGCGCCGTACACCGACTGGCCAGGAACCGGCGCGTAGGCGCCCATGCTCGCGACGTTCAGGAGCGCCGCCTCGGGACGCTTCACGAGCTCGGGCAAGAACGCCTTGATGGTGTTGAGCGTGCCGTACAGGTTCACGTTGATCACGCGCTCGATCTGGTCCCACTCGAGCTGCATGACGGGCACGAACTTCTGGATGATGCCGGCGATGTTGAGCAGGCCGTCGACCTGGCCGTGCTGCTTGATGATCGCTGCGGGCAGCTTCTCGACCGCCTTGCGGTCGGTGATGTTCACGATGTGCGTCGAGATGCGGTCGCCGTTCGCGCCCGCGAGTCGCACGGTCTCGGCGAGGCCCTCCTCGCTCAGGTCGAGAGCGGCGACGCGCGCGCCCTTCGCCACGAGGCCGAGCACGACCTCGCGCCCGATGCCGTTGCCGCCGCCGGTGACGGCGAAGACCTTGTCGCTGATCTGCATGGTGCTCCTTGATTCGGTCGGGATGCGCGTCCTCGCGCTTCCCTCAGGCTAACCCGTTCCCGACCGACCGGTCAGGGTCGAACGTCCTACAGCTCGCCTGCGCGCGGGACCAACGGCCCTGCCGCCGCGGGTGCCACGGGCGTACCGTACAGCGCAGGGCGGTCGCCGATCAGACCGAGGCGGCCTCGGGCACGAGGGGGCATCATGGGCGCAACCGTCACTGTCACTGTCAGCCTTGCGGTTGCGCTGGCGCTCAGCGGGTGCGTCGGGCCCGATCCCGGCTTGAGCCCCGAGCCCTCGCCTCCCGCGAGCTCGCCGTCAGCAGAGTCCGTCAGCGTCGACGTCTACTTCTCGCACGCCCAGCCCACCGAGTTCACGCTCATCGGCGAGCCGCAGCCGGTCGACGTGCTCGCCGATGCCGAGGTGCTCGACACCGTGCTCGCGGCCCTCGTCGACGGCGAGCTGCAGCCGATCGACCCCGACTACACGAATCTCTGGGGCGGCGGCAGCTCTCTGCTGTCGACGAGCCGGGCGGGCGACGTGCTCGCCGTCGACCTCGCCGTCGGCGAGCTCGCCCTCGGCGCTGAGTCGGAGGGCATCGCGATCGCGCAGCTCGTCTGGACAGCGGTCGGCATCGATCCCTCGATCGCGGCCGTGCAGCTCACGATCGACGGTGCCGTCGCCGAGACGCTCGCGGGCCACGTCGACATCTCGTCGCCGATACCCCCCGGGCCGCCCGAGAGCGTGCTCACGCCCGTGCAGATCACGGCGCCGCTCGAGGGGGCCACCGTCATGAGCCCCGTGGTCGCCGCGGGCGTCGCCTGCGTGTTCGAGGCGGCGTTCCTCTGGCGGCTCGAGGGCCCCGGAGGGTCGTTGATCGAGGGTTCGGGGATGGCGGGCGAGGCGTGCCCGGCTCGGGCCGACTGGCAGGTCGACCTGGGCGAGCTCGCCCCCGGCGACTACGTGCTCACGGTGCTCGAGCTCTCGGCGAAAGACGGCTCGGTGTCGAGCACCGACAGCAAGGCCTTCACCGTCAGCGGCTGAGCCCGCTCTCAGACGTGGTGGTGCTCGCCGCGCTTCGGCGGCACGTAGGTGCACGTGTCTCCCGCGCACAGCGTCGGCTTCTCGCGCGCGAACCGCCGAGCGAGCTCGCAGCCCAGGCAGTAGCCGAAGGCGGCCTCGGCGTAGAGCAGAGCGAGGCAGAGCCCGCAGACGGTCTGCGCGATGACGGCGGGCAGTCCGAGCCAGCCGAGGGCGAGGCATCCGGCCATCGCCATGCCGAAGCCGAGGCCCCAGGCGAAGCGCTTCGAACGGGCCTCGACCCATTCGGGGCGCTGAGACCTGGTCAGCAGCGTGCCGATGATCAGGGTCGGAGTGACGCGGGTGCCGACGAGCAGGCGCAGATACATCTCGACCGCGAACAGGATGCCGAACGCGCGCATCGGCTGAAGCTCTCCGGTGATCACGCCGATCAGCCAGGCGGTGAATCCGAGGAGGAAGAGCAGCCCCGCGGAGGCGCGCACGGCGCGCTCATTGACGACGGGCACGTCGATGCCCTGCACCCACTCGCCCACGAGGGGGCGCGTACGGCGGTCCGGAGTGCTCGTGGTCATGCCGCGACTATACCCCTAGGGGTATTTAGGTGTCTGGGAATCCGCAGGAACGCGTGGAATCGTGAGCGCATGACGGTCATGCCGATGTTCCCGCTGGGCTCTGTGCTCTTCCCCGCGATGCCGACCGCACTGCGCGTGTTCGAAGAGCGCTACATCGCCATGCTCTCCACGATCCTCGGCGACGAGCCACCCGAGTTCGGCATCGTGCTCATCGAGCGCGGCAGCGAGGTCGGCGGAGGCGAGCACCGGTTTCCGATCGGCACCGTCGCGCAGGTCACGCGCGTCGAGACGAGCGAGGGCTTCATCGGCCTCATCGCGCAGGGCGACCGGCGCATCGAGGTCGTCCGCTGGCTCGACGACGACCCGTACCCGCGGGCCGAGGTGCGCGAGGTGACGGCACTGGAGTGGGATGACGAACGGCATCGGGCCCTGCTCGAGCGGGCCGAGCAGCTCGTGCGCCGCACGATCTCGCGCGCGAGCGAGTTCGTCGAGCAGCAGTGGCCCGCCGACATCGAGCTGAGCGACGACCCCGTGCAGGCCTGTTGGCAGCTCGCGGGCATCGCCCCGCTGGGCGCGCTCGACCAGGTGCGGCTGCTGCGCGCCGGCACGGTCGTCGAACTCTTGAGCGCCCTCATCGAGGCGACCGAGGGCGCCGCCGAGATGCTGTCGATGCCGGGCCTCGACGACGACGACTTCTCGGCGCTGCTCGACGGCGAGTAGCCTGCCGACATGTCTGCGATGCACGCCCTGCCGATTCCCGTCGACGCCGCCACGGCAGCGTGGGCGGGCCCCGTGTTCGTCATCATGGCCCTCACCGGGCTCGTCGTGCTCGTCTGGCAGACCGTGCGCTACTTCCGCGACAACAAGTAGAGTGGGCCGCAGCACCGCCTCCAATTGAATATCCGGCCGTTTCCGCGATGCGGGAGAGCCGCGGCCTCACGGCCCGCGGCACCGAAGGAGCAAGCCTCCCCGCCAATCTCTCAGGTCCGTGTACCGCATCCGCCAGGCCACTCTGAAAAGCAGAGCGAGCACCCGTCGTCACCGAACTCGACCGACGCGTGCTGCGCTCTCGCCCACGGTGAAAGCGCCTCGCCGGCTGCCACGAGCAGACCGAGGGCGTGAAACTCTCAGGCACCATGACAGAGGGGGAGTTCCGCCGGCCGTCCGCGTCAGGAGAACTCCGTGTCCGAACCCTCCAGCACCGCCACCCAGCGCCACTCGCCCCTGCACACCGTGCACGAGGCGCTCGGTGCCGCGTTCACCGACTTCGCCGGGTGGCAGATGCCGGTGCGCTACACCTCCGACCTCGCCGAGCACCACGCCGTGCGCACGGCGGCCGGCATCTTCGACATCTCGCACATGGCCGAGATCGCGGTCGACGGCGCTGACGCCGCCGCATTCCTGGATGCCGCGCTCGCCGGTCGGCTCTCGGCGATGGCCCCCGGCAAGGCCAAGTACTCGCTCGTGCTCGACGAGAGCGGCGGCATCGTCGACGACCTCATCGTGTACCGCATGAGCGACACCTCGTACCTCGTCGTCGCCAACGCCTCCAACCGCTTCGCGGTCGTCGAGGCGCTGCAGCAGCGGGCGGGCGGCTCGGCCGGCACCGGGCGGAACGGCGCCGCCTTCGACGTCGTGATCGACGACCGCACCGAGAAGATCGCGCTCATCGCCGTGCAGGGCCCGGCCTCGGTCGCCGTGCTCGCCGCGACGGCGGGTCTCACGATCGAGGCCCTCGTCGACCTGAAGTACTACGCCTGGGGCTCGGGCGCGTTCGCGGGCGAGCCGATCATGGTCGCGCGCACGGGCTACACGGGTGAAGACGGCTTCGAGCTCTACGTGCCGGTCGAGCACGCCGCCGCGCTGTGGGCCGCCGTCACCACCGCGGGCGAACCGCTCGGCCTCGTACCCTGCGGGCTCGCGGCGCGCGACACCCTGCGGCTCGAGGCGGGCATGCCGCTCTACGGCCACGAGCTCGGCCTCAGCATCCAACCGGTGCAGGCGGGGCTCGGCCGCGTCGTCGTGACTGACAAGCCCGCCTTCGTCGGCCGCGACGCGATCATCGCCGGTCCGCCCGAGGGCGCGCCCGTGCTCGTCGGGCTGCAGGCCGAAGGGCGCCGGGCGGCGCGCGCCGAGTACGCCGTGTTCCACGGCGCCGAGCTCGTGGGCGAAGTCACCTCGGGTGCTCTGTCGCCTACGCTCGGCCACCCCATCGCGATGGCGTTCGTCTCGCCCGAGGTGTCAGCGCCCGGCACCGAGCTCGAACTCGACGTGCGCGGCACCCGCATCGCCGCGACGGTCGTCGCGCTGCCCTTCTACTCCCGTTCCTGAACCGCACCTCTACCCCGCACCGCCTCACCGAACCGCCGAACGAAAGGCCACCCTCATGAGCGCCGTTCCCGCCGACCTGCAGTACACCGCCGAGCACGAGTGGGTGCGCCTCGAGGGCGACGTCGCCACCGTGGGCATCACGCAGTACGCCGCCGACGCCCTCGGCGACGTTGTCTACGTCGATCTGCCGAAGGTCGGTGCGGCGCTCGCCGCGGGCTCGATCGTCGGCGAGGTCGAGTCGACCAAATCGGTCGGCGAGCTCTACGCGCCGCTCGACGGCGAGGTCGTCGAGGCCAACGG
Source organism: uncultured Microbacteriaceae bacterium (assembly GCA_964540305.1). Taxonomy (GTDB): domain Bacteria; phylum Actinomycetota; class Actinomycetes; order Actinomycetales; family Microbacteriaceae; genus Microcella. The sequence goes on from CAZILZ010000006.1 coordinate 96,662, forward strand.
CGCCGTCGTCGACGCCCCCGAGACCATCAACTCCGACCCCTACGGCGAGGGCTGGCTCGTGAAGGTGCGCGTCTCGGGCACCCCGGCGCTGCTGAGCGCCGACGAGTACCGCGCCCTCATCGGCGAGTAGCACCTCCACCTCCGTCACCGACCGCACCGGCATAGAGAGAGACCTTCTGTGAGCATCCCCTTCGTCGACCGCCACATCGGCATCGACGCCGACGCCCGCCAGCTCATGCTCGACGCGCTCGGCTACGCCTCGCTCGACGCGCTGATGGATGCCGCGGTGCCGTCCGCGATCCGCCAGACCGCCCCGCTGCGCAGCCTGCCGGCGCCCGCGACCGAGGCCGAGGCGCTCGCCGAGCTGCGCGCCCTGGCGGCCCACAACCGCGTGCGGCGCAGCATGATCGGGCAGGGGTACTACGGCACGGTGACGCCCGCGGTGATCCAGCGCAACGTGCTCGAGAACCCCAGCTGGTACACGGCCTACACGCCGTACCAGCCCGAGATCTCGCAGGGTCGCCTCGAGGCGCTGCTCAACTTCCAGACGATGGTGAGCGAGCTCGCCGGTCTGCACACGGCGAACGCCTCGATGCTCGACGAGGCCACGGCCGTGGTCGAGGGCATGCTGCTCGCACGACGTGCATCGGGCTCGGCCTCGAACCTCTTCCTCGTCGACAGCGACATCTTCGCCCAGACCCGCGCGGTGCTCGACGGTCGCGCCGAGGCCGTGGGCCTCGAGCTGCGCTACCTGCCTCTCGCCGAGACCGACCCCGACGCGCTGCCCGAGGCCTTCGGCGTCTTCGTGCAGTACCCCGCCGCATCCGGTCGCGTGTGGGACCCTTCGGCGATCATCGCCCGGGTCAAGAGCCAAGGTGGGCTCGCGATCGTCGCCGCCGACCTGCTCGCCCTAACCCTCATCACGAGCCCCGGCGAGCTCGGTGCCGACGTGGCCGTCGGCACCACCCAGCGCTTCGGCGTGCCCATGGGCTTCGGCGGGCCGCACGCCGGCTACCTCGCCGTGCGCGAGGGCCTCGAGCGGCAGATGCCCGGCCGCCTCGTCGGCGTCTCGAAAGACGCCGACGGCCGCCCCGCCTACCGCCTCACCCTGCAGACGCGCGAGCAGCACATCCGTCGCGACAAGGCCACCTCGAACATCTGCACCGCCCAGGTGCTGCTCGCCGTCATGGCCTCGATGTTCGGCGTCTACCACGGGCCCGACGGGCTGCGCCGCATCGCCGAGGGCGTGCACGCGCAGGCCTCCGGCTTCGCCGCGCGCCTGCACGCCGCGGGCATCGAGGTCGCGCACGCCGACTTCTTCGACACTCTCGAGGTGCGGGTGCCCGGCCGCGCGGCCGAGATCGTCGAGACCGCGCGCGAGCGCGACCTGCTGCTGTGGCAGGTCGACGCCGACACCGTGCGCTTCAGCTTCGACGAGGTGACGGCCGCGAGCGGCATCGGGTTCTCCCGAGCCACCGACGGGCTCGCCGCCGACCTCGCCGCCGTGTTCGGCCTGAGCGACGGCTTCGGCGTGAGCCTGACGCCGCACCTTCCCGGGGGCTTGCGCCGGGCATCCGAGTTCATGACGCACCCGGTGTTCCACACCCACCGCAGCGAGACGGCGATGATGCGCTACCTCAAGCGCCTCGCCGACCGCGACTACGCGCTCGACCGCGGCATGATCCCGCTCGGCTCGTGCACCATGAAGCTCAACGCGGCCACCGAGATGGCGGCCGTGACATGGCCCGAGTTCAGTGGCCTGCACCCCTTCGCACCGCTCGACGACGTGCAGGGCTCGCTCGTCATGATCGGGCATCTCGAGACCTGGCTCGCCGAGCTCACGGGCTACGACGCCGTGTCGCTGCAGCCCAACGCGGGCTCGCAGGGCGAGCTCGCCGGCCTGCTGGCCATCCGCGGCTACCACCGCTCGCGCGGCGACGCGCACCGCACCGTGTGCCTCATCCCCTCGAGCGCGCACGGCACCAACGCGGCCTCGGCCGTGCTCGCGGGGATGCGCGTCGTCGTCATCGCCACCACCGAGACGGGCGACGTCGACCTCGCCGACCTGCGCGCGAAGATCGCCGAGCACCGCGACGAGCTCGCCGCGCTCATGATCACCTACCCCTCGACCCACGGCGTGTACGAGCACGACGTCATGGAGGTCACGGCGGCCGTGCACGAGGCCGGCGGGCAGGTCTACATCGATGGCGCGAATCTCAACGCGCTGCTCGGCTACGCGCGCTACGGCGACATCGGCGGAGACGTCAGCCACCTCAACCTGCACAAGACCTTCTGCATCCCGCACGGCGGCGGCGGGCCCGGTGTCGGCCCCGTGGCGGCCAAGGCGCACCTCGCCGAGTTCCTGCCCGGGCATCCGCTCGCCCAGATGCACCAGCACCCGCCGTTCGATCACACGACCGGCAACGCCGGCACCGTCGAGCACCGCGGCGCTCCCGTCTCGGCGGCGCCCTACGGCTCGGCGAGCATCCTGCCCATCTCGTGGGCCTACGCGCGCATGATGGGCGCCGACGGACTGAAGGATGCCACGGCCAACGCCGTGCTCGCCGCCAACTACGTCGCCCTGCGCCTGCGCGACCACTACCCGGTGCTGTACTCGGGCGAGAACGGGCTCGTCGCGCATGAGTGCATCCTCGACCTGCGGCCGCTCAAAGAGGCCACGGGCGTCGGCAACGACGATGTCGCGAAGCGGCTCATGGATTACGGCTTCCATGCGCCCACGATGTCGTTCCCCGTCTCGGGCACGCTCATGATCGAGCCGACCGAGTCGGAAGACCTCGCCGAGCTCGAGCGGTTCATCCAGGCCATGATCGCGATCCGGCTCGAGGCCGACGCCGTTGCGGCGGGGGAGTGGCCGGCCGACGACAACCCGCTCGTGAACGCACCGCACACGGCCGAGAGCGTCATCGCGGGGGAGTGGCAGCACGCCTACTCGCGCGAGCTCGCCGTCTACCCCTCGCACGGCGATCGCACGGCGAAGTACTGGCCGCCGGTGCGCCGCGTCGACCAGGCGTACGGCGACCGCAACCTCGTCTGCTCGTGTCTTCCGATTGAGGCGTTCGCCTAGCGGCGGCGCGTCAGGGCGTCGGGGAGGGGGTCGGCGCGGGCATCGGCGCGAGCAGGCCCGGGAACGCCGCGGCAGCCCAGGGGTAGCCGATGAAGATCACGGCGTCGATGACGGTGTGCGCGATGACGAGCGGCAGCAGTCGGCCGTAGCGCGTGTACAGCCAGCCGAAGAGCAGGCCCATGGCGAAGTTGCCGACGAAGGCCCCGAAGCCCTGGTAGAGGTGATAGGTCGCCCGCAGCAGCGCGCTCGTCAGGATGATCGTCCACGGCCCCCAGCGCAGGTCGCGCAGGCGCGCGAAGAGGTACCCGACGACGATAACCTCCTCGGTCACGCCGGCCCGCAGCGCCGAGAGCAGCAGCACCGGCACCGTCCACCAGTGCTCGTCGAGCGCCGTCGGCACGACCGTGACGGTGAGCCCGAGGGCGCGGCCGCCGAGGTACAGCGCGAGCCCGGGTATGCCGATCGCGAGGGCGAGCCCGACGCCATCGCGCGTGTCGCGCCACGGCCGCGTGCCGTCGATGCCGAGGCGTGCGAGGTGGGGCCGCGCCGTGCTCCACAGCAGGAAGGCGACGAGGGCGACGGGCATGAGGTCGAAGAAGATGCCGAGCAGCTGGTAGATGAGGTCGAAGATCTCGCGCTGGTCGCGCGGCGGGTTGAGCGTCGCGGTCTGGTCGCCGAGCGGTACGTCGCGCGTGAGACGGTTCGCGATCGCGACGAGCGAGTACACGGCGCTGGCCCCGAGCGACAGCCCGAGCACGAGGAGGATCTCGATGCGGATGCGCCGATCGCCGGGCAGGGCGCCGGATCGGCGGCGGGGCGCGGGGGCGGCATCCGGAGTCGAGGTCACCGCTCCATTCTCGCCGCGCGCACGAGCGCGTTGTGCACAACCTGCAATGACGAGGGGGGGATGCTCGCCGCTCTTTGGCGCACCTCGACAGCCCCGGCGCGCCCGGAGGGGCCCCTCGGCGCCGCAGATTCTGCATCGACGGCAGACCCTGCGCGCTGACGCGCACGATTCGTGCAAGTTCTCGCCGGTTGCACGCAACATTCGTGCAAAATCCCCTGCATCCCTGCGCGGGCGTTACCGGTATGTAACGAAACGGCCTACAGTTTGCCGGGGGTCTCCCTGGGTCTCTAGGGTCGTACCCAACAGGCGTGACGGCGCGCTCGGAGAACGTGCCGCCACGCATCCATCTTGCACAGGAGGAAAATTGCGTATCAGCAGATTCGCGGCCGCCACGGCCACGATCGCGGCGAGCGCTCTCGTTCTCTCGGCTTGTGCAGCGCCGCAGTCCGAGGTCGTCGAGGGAAGCTCCATCACGGTCGCGTGGAACCAGCCGTTCTACTCGTACAACAGCAACACGTCGTTCGGTAACGCCACGGCGAACGCCAACATCGTCTACATGACGAGCGGCGCGTTCAACTACTACGACAACGGGCCCACCCTTCTGAAGGACGAGTCCTTCGGAACCTACGAGCTCGTCTCGGAAGACCCGCTGACCGTCAAGTACACCGTCGCGGACGACGTGCAGTGGTCTGACGGCACCCCCGTCGACGGCGCCGACCTCCTGCTCGCGTGGGCGGCCAACTCGGGCGTTCTGAACACCCCCGACTTCGACCCGGGCGAGTTCACCGACCCCGACACCGGTGAGTTCACCGACGAGTACCCGACCGACGTCGTCTACTTCGACGGCGCGATCGGCGCTGGCCTCCAGCTCGTCACCGAGACCCCCGAGATCGACGGCAAGTCGATCACCCTCGTCTACGACGAGTTCTTCGTCGACTGGGAGCTCGTGTTCGGTGTGGGCCTCCCGGCGCACGTCGTCGCGCAGCGCGCGCTCGGCATCGAAGACGCCACCGAGGCGAAGGACGCCCTCATCGAGGCCGTTCAGAACGTCGACGCGGAGGCGCTCGCGCCGATCTCGAACAGCTGGAACTCGGACTGGAACTTCACCGAGCTGCCCTCGGAGGAGGACGCCAACCTGCTGGTCGTCAACGGCCCGTACCAGATCACCGACTTCGTGGCCGACCAGTCGATCACGCTCACGGCGAACCCGAACTACCGCGGCGCGAACCTCCCCAACATCGAGGAGATCACCGTTCGCTTCATCACCGACCCGCTGGCGGCCGTTCAGGCTCTCGCCAACGGTGAGGTCGACATCATCAGCCCCCAGGCCACGGCCGACGTGGCGGATGCCCTGACGGCTCTCGACGGTGTCACGGTTCTCTCGGGTGAAGAGGCTGTCTACGAGCACTTCGACCTCACCTTCGAGAACTCGAAGAACGGCACGTTCGACAACCCCCTGCTGCGCGAGGCCTTCCTGAAGACCATCCCGCGTCAGCAGATCATCGACACGCTCATCAAGCCGCTCAACCCCGAGGCTGAGGTCCGCAACTCGCAGATCTTCATCCCCGGCGCCCCCGGCTACGACGAGACCGTCGCGAACAACGGCATGGCCGACCAGTTCTCTGAGGTCGACATCGAGGGCGCCAAGGCGCTCATCGCCGAGGCCGGCGTGACCGCGCCCCCCGTCTGCATCCTCTACGCAGCGAACAACCCGCGTCGTGTCAACGAGTTCGCGCTCATCCAGGCGTCGGCGACCGAGGCCGGCTTCGTGGTCGAAGACTGCGGCAGCCCCGAGTGGGGTGGCCTGCTCGGCACCCCCGGTGCGTACGACGCGGTGTTCTTCGGCTGGCAGTCGACGAGCCTCGGTGTGACCGGTAGCTCGCCGACCTTCCGCACGGGTGGCATCAACAACCTCAACTACTACAGCAACGCCGAGGTTGACGCCCTGCTCGACGAGCTCGACGTGACGCTCGACACCGAGCGCCAGATCGAGATCCAGATCGAGATCGACAAGCTGCTGATGGACGACTTCTACGGAGTCACCATCTTCCAGTTCCCCGCCGTCACCGCGTTCTCCGACCGCGTGACGAACGTGGCACCGGGCCCGCTGTCGCCGACCATCTTCTGGAACGCGTGGGACTGGGAGCCGACCGAGGCCAACTAGTCGATAGCCCAGCTATCGGCTGACTCAGGTCAGTCCTTCTCAGCACAGGGGCGCTGGGGCCGCACTGCGGCCCCAGCGCCCCCCGCTGAGAGCCCCCCGTTCACAGATAGGTAGGGTGCCATTCCCATGGCAGCATTCGTCATCCGGCGGCTCATCGCCTCCGTGTTCGTGCTCCTCGCAGCCACGTTCCTCATGTACAACCTGGTCGCCCTCTCGGGTGACCCGCTCGAAGATCTTCGAGCCAGCAGCGCTCCCAACAAAGAGCAGCTCATCGAATCGCGCATCAAGCTCTTGCGCCTCGACGTCATCCCGCCTCTGCGCTACTTCATCTGGCTCGGCGGCGTCTTCCAGGGCGACCTCGGCCTCACCGTGCAGCAACGCAGCGTCAACGCCCTGCTCGAGCAGGCGCTCGGCTCGACCCTCCAGCTGGTGACCATCGCCACCGTCGTCGCGATCATCCTGGGTCTCACCGTCGGCATCACGACCGCCCTGCGCCAGTACTCGGGCTACGACTACACGGTCACCTTCATCTCGTTCCTGTTCTTCTCGCTGCCGATCTTCTGGGTCGCCGTGCTGCTCAAGCAGTTCGTGGCCATCGGCTTCAACGACTTCCTCGAAGACTCCCCGCAACTACCGGCCTGGCTCATCGGAGTCTTCACCCTGGCCGCGGGTCTGCTGTGGGCGTCGATCATCCCGGGCACGATGCGCCGCAAGGCGATCACCTTCGCGCTCGCGGCGGGAGCCACGGCGAGCATGCTCGTGATCATGAACCTCATCGACTGGTTCACGTACCCCGGCCTGAGCATCATCGGAGTCGCGATCGTCGGCATCGGTGCCGCTGTCGGGCTCACGGCGCTCATCACCGGCCTCAAGAACCGCCGTGCCCTGTACGCGTCGCTCACCGTGGCGGGTGTCGGCCTCGCGCTGTACTTCCCGTTCCAGTTCGGCATCTCGTACTCGATCACCGAGTGGTGGATGCTCGCGGCGCTCGCCATCGCGGCCGTCGGCGTGAGCCTCGCGATCGGCTGGTTCATGGGCGGCGTCGACAAGGGCCCCGTCATGAGGGTCGCGGCCTTCACGGGCTTCTTCACCGCCGGGGCGATCGCGCTCGACCGCTTCATGATGGTGTGGGACGACTACGCGAGCTCCGGCCGCATCCGCGGACGCCCGATCGCCACGATCGGCTCGTCCACGCCCAACCTCGAGGGCTCGCTGTGGGTGCAGGGCGTCGACATCTACACGCACCTGCTGCTGCCCACGCTGGCGTTGATCCTGATCTCGTTCGCGACCTACACGCGGTACTCGCGCGCGAGCCTGCTCGAGGTCATGAACCAGGACTACATCCGCACGGCGCGGGCCAAGGGCCTCGCCGAGCGCACCGTCGTCGTGCGGCACGCCTTCCGCAACGCCCTCATCCCCATCGCCACGATCGTCGCGTTCGACATCGGCGGCATCGTGGGCGGTGCCGTCATCACGGAGCGGGTGTTCGGCTGGACCGGCATGGGGGCCCTGTTCCAGAACGGCCTCGATCAAGTCGATCCGAACCCCGTCATGGCCTTCTTCCTCGTCGTCGGCGGGCTCGCGATCCTGTTCAACCTGATCGCCGACCTCGTCTATGCCGCTCTCGACCCACGAATCCGAGTCAACTGATGAGCAACCTCTCCGCAGCTGTGCCCTCCGGCGGCGTCACCGACGCCGAGAACAACATCGAGAACAAAGAGGTCGAGGGCCTGTCGCAGGGTCAGATCGTGCGTCGGCGCTTCTTCCGCCACCGTGGCGCGGTCGTCTCGATGATCACGCTCGCGTTCATCGTCGTGCTGGCGTTCTCCGCGGTCGGCTTCGACTTCTCCGTCTTCGGCGTGCAGATCAAGACGCCGGGCTGGTGGCAGTGGACGTGGACCGAGATCCCGACCGCCCAGAACGGCGGTCGGCCGACCCTGAGCCTCGTGCCCGAGTGGATGGGCGGCGACGGCATCCGGTTCGGCGACCACCCCTTCGGGCAAGACGAGATCGGCCGCGACATCTTCGCCGTCGTCATGCGCGGCACGCAGCAGTCGATCGTGATCATGGTCATCGTCGGCCTCATCGCCACGACGATCGGCACCGTCATCGGCGCCGTCTCGGGCTACTACCGCGGCTGGGTCGACTCGGTGCTCATGCGTTTCACCGATGTCATCATCACGATCCCGCTCATCGTCATCGGAGCGGTGCTCGGCCTGGCGTTCGGCAAGCTCGGCGCCTTCGTGCTCGCGATCATCATCGGCCTCTTCACGTGGACGGGCCTCGCCCGACTGGTGCGCGGTGAGGTGCTGAGCCTGCGCGAGCGCGAGTTCGTCGACGCGGCCCGCGTGGCCGGGGCGAGCGACCGCCGCATCATCTTCAAGCACATCCTGCCCAACGCGATCGGCGTCATCATCGTCAACACGACGCTGCTCATGGCGGCGGCGATCCTGCTCGAAACGGCCCTGAGCTTCCTCGGCTACGGCGTGCAGTCGCCCGACACCTCGCTCGGCAAGATCATCAGCGAGAACCAGTCGGCGTTCGCGACGCGGCCCTGGCTGTTCTGGTGGCCCGGTGTCTTCATCATCGCTATCGCGCTGTGCATCAACTTCATCGGCGATGGTCTGCGCGATGCGTTCGACCCGCGCCAGCGGCGCATGCCGAGCGCGCGGGCTCTCGCGCGCGCCGATCGCGCCTCGAAGGTCAGCTAGGTGATGGTGCGGATGCGCCTACAGCACGAGCCCCAGCAGGCTCAGCGCGACGAGCACGCTCAGCAGGGCGATCGTGCGCGAGTTCGGCGTGCGTCGCAGACTGCCCGCCTCGAGCGGTCGGTCGAGCAGGCCGTCGTCGCGCAGCTGCTCCCAGTGCCGGCGGATCTGGTTCGCGGCGGCACCGCTCTCGCTCGAGAGCGTGTCGCCGGGGCGGATCGAGCCGGCCAGTCGCGCGGTCTCGCTCACGCGCGTGTCCTCCGGGCCGAGCGTGAAGACCGTGTAGCGGCCCGAGGCGGGCGCCGCCCAGGCTTCGATCTTTCCGCGCGGCGTGTACAGGGTCAGTGCCCACTTGGTGTCGATGCGCTCGATCGCGGGCCAGGGCACGTGCCAGGTGCTCAGCGGGTTGCGCACGAGCACCTCGTGCTCGAGCACCTCGACCGCGGGCATCCAGTACAGGGCCCAAGTGACCGCCGCCAGCAGCACCAGCCACCAGCCCGATCGCAGCAGGCCGACGATGTCGCCGGCCACGACGAAGCCGATCAGTGCGCCGAGCGCGATGAGCGCGATGGTGATCGACAGAACTCGACCGAAGGCGGGGCGGAAGCTCGCGGGCTGGAAACGCATGCGCCCAGCTTCTCAGAACCCCGCACCACGACCGCACGGAAGGACCTCCCGTGACCAGCTCCACCTCCACCGCCGTCGAGACCGTACTCGAGGTCTCGGGCCTCGGCGTCGACTTCTGGGTCGACGGCGAGTTCTACCCCGCCGCTGTCGGGCTCAACTACACCGTGCAGCGCGGCCAGGTCATGGCGATCGTGGGCGAGTCGGGCTCGGGCAAGTCGTCGAGCTCGATGGCGCTGCTCGGCCTGCTGCCGCCGACCGCTCGGGTCTCCGGCTCGATCAAGCTGCTCGGTCGCGAGATCGGCGAGCTCGACAAGCGCGAGCTGCGCAAGGTGCGCGGCCAGCAGATCGCGGTGATCTTCCAAGAGCCGATGACGGCCCTGAACCCGGTCTACACGGTCGGCTTCCAGATCGTCGAGACGCTGCGGACGCACTTCGACATGACGCCCGCGCAGGCGAAGGAGCGCGCGATCGAACTGCTCGAGAAGGTCGACATGCCCGACCCGGCGACGGCGTTCAACAAGTTCCCGCACCAGCTCTCGGGCGGTCAGCGCCAGCGCGCCATGATCGCTCAGGCCATCTCGTGCGACCCGGTGCTGCTCGTGGCCGACGAGCCGACGACGGCCCTCGACGTCACCGTGCAGGCCGAGATCCTCGAGCTGCTGCGCAGCCTGCGCACGCGCCTCGACAGCGCGATCGTGCTCATCACCCATGACATGGGCGTGGTCGCCGACCTCGCCGACACGATCATGGTCATGAAAGACGGCATCGCCGTCGAGCAGGGCACTGCCCTCGAGATCTTCCAGACGCCGAAGCACCCCTACACCCAGTCGCTGCTCGCGGCCGTGCCGCACCTCGGTCTCGACATGACCGACGCCGGCTCGCGCGCGACCGACCGCCGTGGCGTCGAGCCCGTGCTGTCGTTCCAGGATGTCTCGATCGAGTACCCGAAGCGCGGCCGCGTTCCTGCCTTCCTCGCCGCCGACGACATCAGCCTCGACGTGTTCCCCGGCGAGATCGTGGGACTCGTGGGCGAGTCGGGATCAGGAAAGACGACGCTCGGCCGGGCCGCTGTCGGCCTGCTGCCCATCAAGTACGGCCGACTCGTCTCGGCGGGCATCGACATCTCGAACGCCTCGCTGAAAGAGCTGCGCCCGCTGCGCCGCAAGGCCGGCATCGTGTTCCAAGACCCCGGCTCGAGCCTCAACCCGCGCATGCCGATCGGCGAGAGCATCGGCGAGCCGCTGCTGCTGGCCAAGGAGGCCAGCGGCAAAGACCTCGACAGGCGCGTCGAAGAGCTGCTGAGCCAGGTCGAGCTGCCGTCGAGCTACCGCAACCGCTACCCGCACGAGCTCAGCGGCGGCCAGCGCCAGCGTGTGGGCATCGCTCGCGCGCTCGCGCTGACCCCCCAGCTGCTCGTCGCGGACGAGCCGACGAGCGCGCTCGATGTCTCCGTGCAGGCCCGTTTTCTCGACCTGCTGCAAGACCTCCAGCAGAAGCTGCAGTTCGCCTGCCTGTTCATCAGCCACGACCTCGCGGTCGTCGATATCCTCGCGCACCGGATCGCGGTGATGCACCGGGGTAGACTGGTCGAGCAGGGTTCGCGCGATCAGATTCTGCGCAACCCCCAAGACCCCTACACTCAGCGCCTCATCGCCGCTGTTCCCCTGCCCGATCCAGTGGCGCAGCGGGAGCGTCGAGAGCAGCGCGCAGCCACCAAGGACTGATTCACCATGGCACTCGCCACCCGCACCGACCTGCGCAACGTGGCGATCGTCGCCCACGTCGACCACGGCAAGACCACCCTCGTCGACGCCATGCTGCGCCAGACCGACTCGTTCGCCGCCCACGCCCACCTCGAAGACCGGGCGATGGACTCGAACGACCTCGAGCGCGAGAAGGGCATCACGATCCTCGCCAAGAACACGGCGGTGACGTACAAGGGCAAGCACGCCGGCGGCGCTGAGATCACGATCAACGTCATCGACACCCCGGGCCACGCCGACTTTGGCGGCGAGGTCGAGCGCGGCCTGAGCATGGTCGACGGCGTCGTGCTGCTCGTCGACGCGAGCGAGGGCCCGCTTCCGCAGACCCGCTTCGTGCTGCGCAAGGCGCTCGCGGCCAAGCTCCCCGTCATCCTGCTCGTCAACAAGACCGACCGCCCGGATGCCCGCATCGAGGCCGTCGAGGAGGAGACCCACGATCTGCTGCTGGGTCTCGCGAGCGACCTGCAAGACGAGGTGCCCGACCTCGACGTCGATGCGATCCTCGACCTCCCGGTCATCTACGCCTCGGGCCGCGCCGGCGCGGCCAGCCGCAACCGGCCCGCCGACGGCAGCCTGCCCGACAACGACGACCTCGAACCGCTGTTCGAGGCGATCCTGCAGCACATCCCCGCGCCGAGCTACGACGACGAGCACCCGCTGCAGGCGCATGTCACGAACCTCGACGCGAGCCCGTTCCTGGGCCGCATCGCCCTGCTGCGCATCTTCAACGGCACGCTCAAGAAGGGCCAGCAGGTCGCCTGGGTGCGCCATGACGGCACGCACAGCTCGATGCGCATCACCGAGCTGCTGAAGACCCGTGCGCTCGAGCGCTACCCGGCCGAGTCGGCCATGGCGGGCGACATCGTCGCCATCGCTGGCATCGAAGACATCACGATCGGCGAGACCATCGCCGATCTCGACGACATCCGCCCGCTTCCGGCCATCACGGTCGACGAGCCGGCGATCTCGATGACGATCGGCACCAACACCTCGCCGCTCGTGGGCAAGGTCAAGGGCCACAAGCTCACGGCGCGCATGGTGAAAGACCGCCTCGACCGCGAGCTCATCGGCAACGTGTCGATCCGCGTGGTCGACATCGGGCGCCCCGACGCCTGGGAGGTGCAGGGTCGCGGCGAGCTCGCCCTCGCGATCCTCGTCGAGAACATGCGCCGCGAGGGCTTCGAGCTCACGGTCGGCAAGCCCCAGGTCGTCACGAAGACCATCAACGGCAAGATGCACGAGCCCTTCGAGAATCTGACGATCGATGCTCCGGAGGAGTACCTCGGCGCGATCACTCAGCTGCTCGCGGCTCGTCGCGGCCGCATGGAGGGCATGACGAACCACGGCACCGGCTGGGTGCGCATGGAGTTCATCGTTCCGAGCCGCGGGCTCATCGGCTTCCGCACCGAGTTCTTGACGACGACCCGCGGCACCGGCATCGCGAACGCCATCGCGCACGGCTACGAGCCGTGGGCCGGCTCGATCGTGTCGCGCAACAACGGCTCGATCGTCGCCGATCGTTCGGGCGTGGTGACGAGCAACGCGATGATGACGCTGCAAGAGCGCATGTCGTTCTTCGTGAAGCCGACCGAAGAGGTCTACGAGGGCATGGTCGTGGGCGAGAACTCGCGCGCCGACGACATGGACGTCAACATCACGAAAGAGAAGAAGCTCAACAACATCCGGTCGTCGACGGCGGAGGAGCTCGAGCGCCTCACCCCGCCGCGGCAGCTGACGTTGGAGGAGTGCCTCGAGTTCGCGCGCGAAGACGAGTGCGTCGAGGTCACGCCCGAGGTCGTGCGGATCCGCAAGGTCGAGCTCGACCAGACGCTGCGCGCGAGGGCGACGTCGCGGCTCAAGAAGCAGAACGCCTGAGCCCCCAGCGGTCGCGGTCGTGTTCAGACCAGTGCAGTTAGGCTGAACGGGTGAAGATCGCGCGTTTCAGCACCGGGGGAGACCCGCAGTTCGGCATCCTCGACGACGACGAGCTCGTGGTTCTCGCGGGCGACCCCATGTTCCACGGCTACGACACCACGGGCGAGCGCGTGAAGCTCGCCGATGCGCGCCTGCTCGCGCCGGTCATCCCGCGCTCGAAGGTCGTCTGCATCGGCATGAACTACGCCGCGCACGTGCAGTCGATGCAGTACGAGGTGCCCGAGAACCCGCTCATCTTCCTCAAGCCCAACACCGCGGTGATCGGGCCCGACGAGCCCATCATCATCCCGCCGGTCGAGGGGCGCATCACGCATGAGGGCGAGCTCGTGATCGTCATCGGTGCTGTCGCCAAGCGTGTGAAGAAGGAGAACTGGCGCGACGTCGTGTTCGGCTTCACGATCGGCAACGACGTGTCGGCTCGCGACGTCATGTTCGCCGACGGCCAGTGGGCCAGGGCGAAGGGCTACGACACCTTCGCGCCCATCGGCCCCTACATCGAGACCGAGATCGACCCCGTCGGTCTCGAGATCACGACCTTCGTCGACGGCGAGCCGCGGCGCAGCGGCAACACGCGCGACATGATCCACGGGGTTCCCGAGATCATCGAGTTCGTCTGCGACGCGTGGACCTTGCTGCCCGGCGACATCATTATGACCGGCACGCCCGACGGGCTGGGCGGCTTCCACGACGGGCAGATGGTCGAGATCCGCATCGACGGGCTCGGCGTTCTGCGCAACCCGGGCAAGAACCGCGACGATCGCGTCGACCCCGCCTGATCGGGCGGGCCGGCGGGCCGCGTTCGGCGTGGCGGTCGTGACGGGTGGATGATGGTGCCATGAGCACTGCCTCCGCCTCCGGCTCTCGACTCGACCCCGATCCGGCTCTCACCGCCGAGTCGGTCGCGGCAGTGCAGCGGCGCACGCGGACGGTGCTCATGATCGGCCAGGTGCTCGCCGGCCTCGGTATGGGCGCGACGCTCTCGATCGGCGCGATCCTCGCCGCAGAGATCTCGGGCTCGCCCGCGTTCAGCGGCATGGCGGCGACCGCCGTGACCCTCGGCGCGGCGCTCGCGGCGATCCCGCTCGCCCGACTCGCTCGTCGTACGGGTCGGGCTCCGGCGCTCGCCACCGGCGCCCTGACGGCCGCCGCAGGCGCTGTGCTCGCGATGGCGGCGGCGGGGATGCAGAGCTTCCCGCTGCTTCTCGCGGGCATCCTGCTCATCGGCAGCGGCACGGCCGTCAACCTGCAGTCGCGGTTCGCCGCCGTCGACCTCGCGACGACCGCGACGCGCGGCCGAGACCTCTCGCTCGTCGTCTGGGCGACCACGGTCGGCGCGGTGTCGGGCCCCAACCTCATCGGGCCCGGCGAGTCGCTCGGCGCGTACCTCGGGCTGCCCGACCTCAGCGGCCCGTTCCTGTTCACCGTGATCGCGCAGTCGCTCGCGGCGGTGCTGTACCTCGTGGGGCTGCGCCCCGACCCGTTGCGCATCGCCGAAGCCTGGCGGCTCGAGCAGGCGCGCGCGGCGCGCGCGGAGGAGGAGCGCTCGGGCATCGCCGCGCCGGCCACGGAGGCCGTCGCCGACGACCGGCCGGGCATCCGCCTCGCCATGCTCTCGATCGCCCTCAGCCACGCCACGATGGTCGCCGTCATGGCGATGACCCCCGTGCACCTCACCGCGCACGGGGCGAGCCTCGTGATCGTCGGCTTCACCATCAGCCTGCACATCGCGGGCATGTACGCGCTGTCGCCCGTCTTCGGTGTGCTCGCCGACCGGGTCGGCCGCCGCTCGACGGTGCTGCTGGGGCAGGGGATGCTCGCCGCGAGCCTGCTCATGACGGGTTTCGGCGCCGAGAGCGAGGGCTGGGTCGTTGCCGGGCTCATCTTCCTCGGCCTCGGCTGGAGCGCGAGCACCGTCGCGGGCTCAGCACTGCTGACCGAGTCGGCCGCTCCCGATCGTCGCACGATCGTGCAGGGTCGCAGCGACCTCGTGATGAGCGGCAGCGGGGCGGTCGGGGGGGCCCTCGCGGGAGTGGTGCTCGCCCTGCTCGGCTACAACGGGCTGTCGTTCGTGGCGATGGCGCTCGTGGCGACCGTCGTGGTGGCGCTCGCTGTGACACCGCGCCGCCACTGAGCCGCCGCTACGCCGCCACTGAGCCGGCACTGAGCCGTTCGCTTCGCGAATGCGCCCCGGACGGGGGGCATCCGCTTCCTGCGAGTGTGCACGTACACTGAAACCACGTCGCGGCAGGGGGTTGCGACGCGCAGCTGTTCATCCGGGGGATGACGGCCGGTCGCATCGGGTCCGGGGGGAACCGTGAAGGCGAAGTTGATCATCGCGGTGCTGGTCGCGGGCGTGCTCGCCCTGCCGCCGCTGAGCGCTGTCGCCCTCGAACCCGCCACCGCACGCGCGGCAGCGGACGGAGCGATCGCCGACAGCCCGATCACGTCGGCGCCTGCGGGCATCGAGTCGCCCGTCGGCACCGAGTCGCCCGCGGTGCGCAGCGCTCTCGAACCGGCTGCGGTCGCGAGCACGTACGACGCTGAGCGGGCCATGATCCTGCAGCAGGTCAACACCCTGCGTGCGCAGAACGGCCTTCCCGCGCTGCGGCTGAACACCGCTCTGCACGAGATCGCGCAAGACTGGTCGGTGCAGCAGGCGCGCGTCTCGACCATGTCGCACCGCCCCGACTTCACCGCCTGGTACCCCGCCGGGTGGAGCCGTGCAGGAGAGAACGTCGCCGCCGGGTACAGCCCCAGCGCCGTGGTCGCCGCGTGGGCGGGCTCGCCCGGCCACCGAGCCAACATGCTCTCGAACGCGACCGACATCGGCATCGGTATCGCCGCCAATGCGAGCGGCCGGCTGTACTACACGCAGAACTTCGGGCGCTACTCCTCGGCCCCGCCGGTGCCGCCCGGCGCCATCTCGCGCATCGCGGGCGCCGATCGCTTCGCGACCTCGGCGCTCATCTCGACCCGCTCGTTCCCCGCCGGAGCCCGCACCGTCTATGTCGCCTCGGGCGCCGACTTCCCCGACGCCCTCAGCGCGGCCGCGCTCGCCGGTGCCGCCGGCGGCCCCCTCCTGCTCGTGCAGCAGAGCGGCGTGCCCGCCGTGATCCTCACCGAGCTGCGCCGTCTTGACCCCGACCGCATCGTCGTCGCCGGAGGAACGGGCGTGGTCTCGGATGCCGTGCTCGCCACGCTGCGCACCGTCGCACCGAGCGTCAGCCGCGTGTTCGGCTCTGACCGCTACGACACCGCCCGTGCCCTCGCCCGCGACGCCTACGGAGCCTCCGGGGCGCCCGTGGTCTACCTGGCGACGGGTGACGGCTACGCCGACGCGCTCGCGGCCGGACCGGCAGCGGCCTCGGTCGACGCTCCTGTCGTGCTCGTGCCTGGTTCTGACGAGAACGTCGACGACGCCACGCTCGCACTGCTCGACGAGCTGCGCACCACGCGCGTGGTCATCGTGGGCGGCACGGGAGTCGTCAGCGAGGGCATCCGGCTCGGTCTCGCCGCGGCGGGGCTCACGGTCGAGCGCATCGCGGGCGCCGACCGCTACACGACCGCGTCGCTGCTCGCCTCGCGGCACTTCCCGGGCGCGACGAGCGGCTACCTCGCCACCGGATCGGGTTTCGCCGACGCGCTCTCGGGTGGGGCCGCCGCGGGTGCGCTCGGGGCGCCGCTCTACACCTCCCGCCCCGACTGCGTGTCGCCGCCGGCGCACGCGGGCCTGCGCACGCAAGACCCCGACACGATCCTGCTGCTCGGCGGGCTCGGTTCGCTGCAGCCGTCGGTCGCGGGCTTCTACCGCTGCTGAGCCGCGAGCGTCGGGTGCTCGCGGGCCGTGAGCGGGCATCCCGCACCGCCTAGACTCGAACGCTGTGACCAGCCCCGCTTTCTCCACCGCGACCGGCGCCGATGTGCGCGTGCGCTTCTGCCCGTCTCCGACCGGAACCCCGCACGTCGGGCTCATCCGCACGGCCCTGTTCAACTGGGCGTACGCGCGGCACACCGGCGGAACGATGGTCTTCCGCATCGAAGACACCGACCAGGCGCGCGACAGCGAAGAGAGCTACCACCAGCTGCTGGATGCCCTGCGCTGGCTCGGCATCGACTGGGATGAGGGCGTCGAGACCGGGGGGCCGCACGAGCCCTACCGCCAGTCGCAGCGCGGCGAGATCTACGCCGGCGTCATCGAGCGGCTCAGAACGAGCGGCCACCTCTACGAGAGCTTCCTGACGGCGGAGGAGATCGAGGCGAAGAACCTCGAGCTCGGCCGCGACCCCAAGCAGGGCTACGACAACTGGGAGCGCGCACTCACCGACGAGCAGAAGGCCGCCTACCGAGCCGAAGGCCGCGAGCCCGCGCTGCGCCTGCGCGTGCCCGACAGCGACCTGAGCTTCACCGACCTCGTGCGCGGCGAGATCACCTTCCCGGCCGGCAGCTTCGTCGACTTCGTCGTCGTGCGCCCCAACGGCCAGCCGCTGTACACGTTCGTCAACCCCGTCGACGACGCCCTCATGGGCATCACGCACGTGCTGCGCGGGGAGGACCTGCTGTCGTCGACGCCCCGGCAGATCGCGCTGTACCACGCGCTCATCGAGATCGGCGTGGCCACCGACATCCCGCAGTTCGGCCACCTGCCCTACGTCATGGGTGAGGGCAACAAGAAGCTCAGCAAGCGCGACCCCGAGTCGAACCTCTTCCACCATCGCGATCGCGGCTTCATCCCCGAGGGGCTGCTCAACTACCTCTCACTGCTTGGCTGGTCGCTCGCCCCCGACCGCGACGTGTTCACGATGCACGAGATGACGGCGGCCTTCGACGTCGCGAACGTCAACCCCAACCCCGCGCGCTTCGACGTGAAGAAGGCCGAGTCGATCAACGGCGACCATGTGCGGCGGCTCTCGCTCGACGAGTTCGTCGAGCGCAGCATCCCGTACTGCAGCGGCCACGGCCTGTTCAACGATGTTCCGCGACCGGCTGAGCGCGCGCTGCTCGCCGCCGCCGCACCCCTGGTGCACGAGCGCGTGACGCTGCTCGGCGAGGTGCCGGGCATGGTCGCCTTCCTGTTCACGGCCGACGACGACCTCGAGATCGAGGCGGATGCTCGGAGCTCGCTCGGCGACGACGCGGCCGTCGTGCTCGACGCCGGCCTCGCCGCGCTCGAGCCGCTCGCCGAGTTCGAGCCCGCCGCGATCGAAGAGGCCCTGCGCGTCGCCCTCGTCGACGGGCTCGGCCTCAAGCCCCGCGTCGCGTTCGGCGCGCTGCGCGTGGCCGTGTCGGGGCGTCGCGTCAGCCCGCCGCTCTTCGAGTCGATGCAGCTGCTCGGCCGCGACTCGACGCTCGCGCGCCTGCGCGCCCTCCGCGCGGCGCTCTAGGGCCCTTTTCCCCCAGATCTGGGGCGAAAGGGCGCTTGAGCCGTGCCGCTCTGCCGCTTTGGGGTGAATCTGGCGGCGTCAGCGCGGCGCGGCGGGCATGCGGCGCACGTCGGCGACGCGTTCGGCGATCGCCACCTGTGCGGGCGGGCGCAGCAGCACCCAGGCCACGGCCATGACGACGACCGAGGCGGCGAACACGAGGGCGCCGAGCCAGCTCTCGCCGTCGTCGACCCCGAGGTATATCGCGTTGAGGTTCCGGCGTGCACCGGTGAGCAGCACGAGCCCGACGTGCACGACCGTGAAGGCCAGGTAGAACCAGAGCACGAGCGAGTGGGTCTGCCGCGCCCAGGCGTCGGAGAGAGCACCGCGGGGGCGCATCCA
The DNA here is from genome assembly GCA_964540305.1 of uncultured Microbacteriaceae bacterium. GTDB lineage: Bacteria > Actinomycetota > Actinomycetes > Actinomycetales > Microbacteriaceae > Microcella. The sequence continues at coordinate 115,553 of CAZILZ010000006.1, forward strand.
CCGCTGGGGCCAGACGGGTGAGAGGCGCAGCCCGGTGGCGAGCGCGATCGGTGCGGCGATGAATACCGTAGCGCCGTAGAACAGCACCTGCAGGCTGTTGTAGTACGCCCAGCTGGAGTGCGCGGGCCAGTCGAGCGACAGGTACTGCACGCCCGCCGAGATCGCGTTCGGGATGACCGACCACTCGGTTGGCACGATGCGCGCCCAGTGCCCGCTCACGAGCAGCAGCGTCACGTACACGAACCCCGTGGCGACCCACAGCGCCACGACGACGAGGTGCCACCACGCGTGCAGGCCGAGGCGCTTCGGAGCCTTCGCCGTGCGCGGCCAGCGGTTGCGGCGCGTCACGAAGGCGGGGGGCCGGGTTCCCGCGCGCAGGTGCAGCGCCGAGCTCACGATGAAGAGCAGGAAGAAGGCGTTGAGGAAGTGCGTCCAGCTCAACCACGCCGGAAAGCCCGAGGGCGTGCCGGGCGGGGGAGCGACGGCGCCGGGGAACGCGGCGAGGAACGCGGCTCCGTCGCCGGTCTCGTGCCACCAGCGGGCCAGCAGCACGGCGACGACGAGGGCGAGCAGGCCCACCGAGGCGGCGACGACGAGGCCGCGCGGTCGTCGGCGGGAGCTCGCGTCGTGCACCCTCCTACGCTAGACCCATGATCGATGAGTTCTCTCGACGACCCGTGTGGGTCACGTGGCTGCCGGCGGCGGTGCTCAGCGTGGTCATCCTCGCCGCCGTGCTGTTCGCCGTCATCGGCGGGCCGCGCCTCGCCGCAGGCCCCGGCCCGGCGGCGACCGACCAGGTGAACGATCTGAACTGGTCGGTCTTCACCGAGGAGGGGCTCGCGTACATCGAGTCGGCGCGCACCCCCCGCATCGACCTCAGTTCGGCTCCCGTCAACGCGACCTCGCTCGGTCTGCCCGCCGACGGAGCTCTGACCGTCGGCCCCCACGTGACCGACCTCGACTACCGGCTCGTGCTCATCGCGACCGACGAGCAGCCGAACGGCGCGCTGTTCACGACGCCGCAGTTCACCGTGTCGACGAGCGGGGGCCGAGTGGAGTCGGTGCGCGTGGAGGAGCGCGGGGCCTTCGACTTCCGTGAGACCTACCTGCTGATCGCCGAGCGCTCCGCCGACTACGGCTTCACGGCGCCTCCGTCGACGCGCCTCGCCGCCGCGATCACCGAAGCGCGCGACGGCGGTGCGCCCGTCGTGGTGCGCTCGAACCGGGGGCTGACCACGGGCATGGGGGTCACCGCCGAGGCCACGTGCTTCGGTGCGGGCTTCTGCACGGTGTCGTACGTCGTGACTCCGGCCGTAGGGTAAACTCGCTACTCGGCCCGTTCGCGGGCCACGTCAGCGGGCGGATGCCCTGCTGATGGGGTGTGGTGTAATTGGCAACACGGCTGATTCTGGTTCAGTTGTTCTTGGTTCGAGTCCAGGCACCCCAGCTTTTCTCGGCCCCGCGCCGACCGTCACTCGGCTGATCGCAGCGCGCGTACGCTCGAGGTCATGCGCCTCGGAGTGATCGACATCGGCTCGAACACCGTGCACCTGCTCGTCGTCGACGCGCACCCCGGCGCGAGCCCGGTGCCGTTCCACTCTGAACGCTCGGTGCTGCGACTCATGCGGTTCCTCGACGACGAGGGTGCGATCGTCGAGGAAGGGCAGCGGCTGCTCGTTGACGCGATCGGCGGGGCTGCGCGCACGGTCGCCGCGATCGGGGTCGACGACCTCATCGTCACGGCGACCTCGGCGATCCGCGAGGCGGCGAACGGCGAGCTGGTGCTGGCGCGCATCGCCCGCGAAGCGGGCGTCGAGCCGCAGGTGCTGACGGGCGACGACGAGGCGCGGGTCACGATGCTCGCCGTGCGCCGCTGGTTCGGCTGGTCGGCGGGCGAGATCCTGCTGTTCGACATCGGCGGCGGCTCGTTCGAGATCGCGCAGGGTGCCGACGAGTACCCCGACGTGCAGGTGTCGCTGCCGCTCGGCGCCGCGCGCAGCACGCTGCGCTTCTTCCGTGACGACCCGCCGGCACCCGACGAGGTCTCGGCGCTGCGCGCGCACGCGCGAGCCGAGTTCCTGGCGGTGCGCGAGCGGATGTTCGCCGGCCGACCGCTGCCCACGCGCGTCGTCGGCACCTCGAAGACGATCCGCTCGCTCGCGCGCCTCGTCGGCGGCCCGATCGACCCGGTCACGGGTACCCTCGCGCCGCTCCACTACGCGGGGCTCCGCGAGTGGGAGCCGACGCTGCGCGAGATGCCCTCCGACGTGCGGCAGTACCTGCCCGGCATCACGCCCGAGCGCGGCTACCAGATTCTCGCGGGCGCCATCCTGCTGCGCACGGCGATGAAGGTCTTCGACGTCTCGACGCTCACCGTGTCGCCGTGGGCGTTGCGCGAAGGCATCGTGCTGCGGTACATCGACGCTCTCGACACGTCGCGCTAGAGCGACCGTGCGAGGGCGGCGCCGGCGGCCCGCAGCCAGCGCTCCGGCTCGGCGACAGCGGCCTCGGGCGAGCCTGCCAGCCCGGCGAGCGTGAGCACGTGGCCGAGGCCCGCGGACTCGGCATCCGGAACCGCATCGCTATCGGCCTGACCGGCCACGATCGCGATCGGAACCCCCGCGACGCGCGCGCGCTCGGCGACGCCGCCCACGACCTTTCCGGCGAGGCTGGTGGCGTCGACGCGGCCCTCGCCGGTGATGACGAGGTCGGCGCCCGCGAGGCCCGCGTCGAGGCCTGTGAGCGCGGCGATCGCGTCGGCTCCCGACCGGATGCTCGCCCCCCAGTACCGCGCGAACCCCCACGCCGTGCCGCCCGCGGCCCCCGACCCCGGCCGGAGGTGCTCGTCGCCGCCGGCGATCGCGGCCGCCCGCGCGAGACCGGATTCGAGCTGCGCGACCTGCTCGGCGCTCGCGCCCTTCTGCGGCGCGAACACTGCCGCCGCGCCGCCCGGGCCGATGAGTGCGGCCGTCGTGTCGATGAGCAGGGTGATGCCGCCCGGCGGTGCGGCACGCAGCAGTGCCGTGTCGAGGGTTAGGAGGCGGTCGAGTGCTCCGCCGCCGTCGGGCACCGCCGCGCCGCGATCGTCGAGCGGCCTCAGCCCGAGGGCGCTGAGTGCACCGAGCCCCCCATCGGTCGAGGCCGAGCCGCCGAGCGCGAGGGTGAGACGCTGCGCACCGCAGTCGAGGGCCGCGGTGACGGCCTCGCCGAGCCCGCGACTCGAGGCGGTGAGGGGCGCGAACGCGGGGGAGCCGTCGGCTCGGCGCGGCAGCAGCGTGATGCCGCAGCACTCGGCGAGCTCGATGACGGCGTGGTGGTCGGGCAGCAGCATCCAGCGGGCGTCGTGGGGTTCGCCGGTGGGCCCGGCGACACAGGCGGTGCGCCGCACGGCGCCGGGCGTGGCCTGCGCGATGGCGTCGAGCGTGCCCTCGCCTCCGTCGGCCTGCGGCATGAGCAGTAGCTCGTCGTCGGGCCACGCGGCCCGCCAGCCGGCCGCGAGCGCGAGAGCGGCATCCCGCGCCGAGAGCGTGCCCTTGAACGAGTCGGGGGCGATGACGATGCGGCGGCGCATGCCTCGATGATGCCAGGCGATGGAGGTCGGGCCTGCGGTTCTAGCGCTGAACGACCCGCCGGGTGGCGGCGTCGAACCAGGTGCCGCACGATGTGCAGCTGTGGGACGGGTCGGGGTCGGGGAAGTTCGAGCCGACGATGCAGCCGCCCAAGACCACTTCTCCGCGAATCGATCGTTGATGGAGCTCTTCGCCGGGCAGCCCGTACACCACCGGGATCGTCGCGGCTGAGGCGCACATCGGACAGGGGGGCGATGAAGAGCCTCGGGCGGTCATGGCATGAGCCTGCTCACGACCTCCGACACGCTCAGCGCGTCTCGGGCGCGAGGGGTTCCAGCTCGACGCCGCCGAGAGATAGACAGCATCACTATCGATAGTGCTACTATCGATTCATGAGGATGTCCGAACTGAGCTCGACGACCGGCGCCACGGTGCCCACGCTCAAGTTCTACCTGCGCGAGCAGCTGCTGCACGCGGGCGAGCGCACGAGCCCCAACCAGTCGCAGTACGACGAGACGCACGTGCAGCGGGTGCGGCTCGTGCGCGCCCTGCTCGAGGTCGGCGGGCTGAGCGTGGCGAGGGCCCGCGAGGTCGTCGGCGCCGTCGGCGCCGGCACCCTGCCGCTCAGCTCGGTGTTCGGGGTCGCCCAGCGCGCGGTCACCGTGCCCACGCCGCTCGCCGACGAGTCGCCCGCCCCCACCGAGGGCGACCGCCTCGTCGCCGAGCTGTGCGCCGCCCGCGGGTGGAGGGTCTACCCGAACAACCCGGGTCTGGCGCTCGCCGCGCGCGTGCTCGACACCTACGCGAGCCTCGGTCAGCAGCGCCTCCACGCCGTGCTGAAGCCCTACGCCGAGGCCGCCGACCTCGTCGCCTCCGCCGATCTCGCGGCCGTGGCATCCGCGCCCGACGAGAGCGAGATGACCAACGTGGTCGTCGTCGGCACCGTGCTCGGCGACGCGCTCTTCGCGGGCCTGCGCCGCATCGCGCAAGAGGCGGAATCGTTCCGTCGCTTCCCCCTGCCCGAGGGTGCTCCCGCCCCCGGGTCCGCCACCACGACCGACGAGGACTGCTGATGACCACCACGACCGCACCCGCACCCGCCGCCGACTGGCGCCTCGACCTGCCGCCGAGCCGCTGGCACCGGCCGCTGCTCGTGCTCGGCATCCTGCTCGCCGCACTGACTGCGGTCACGCTCGTGGGGTACCTCGTCGACGACCGCGAGCTGCTCGGCGTGAACCTGTGGGAGAAACCGCTGAAGTTCGCGATCTCGGGCGTGCTCTACGCCGTCACGTGGTCGTGGCTCATCGGGCACTTCACCCGCTGGCGGCGTGCGGCGTGGTGGGCCGGAACCGTCATCGCCGTCACGCTCGCGATCGAGCTCATCGTCATCGTCGGTGCGGCCGTCGCCGGCATCACGAGCCACTTCAACGTCTCGACCCCGCTCGCCACGAGCCTGTGGTCGATCATGGCCGCGGCCATCACGACGCTCTGGGTCGCGACCTTCGTCGCGGCGGTGGCCCTCTGGCGCAACCCCGGTGCCGACCCCGCCCGCCAGGCGGCCATCCGCACGGGCGTCGCGATCTCGTTGCTCGGCATGGGCCTCGCGTTCCTCATGACGGGGCCGACCGCCGACCAGCTGAACGACTTCCAGGGCATCGCGGGCGCGCACGCGGTCGGCACGGCCGATGGCGGCCCCGGCCTGCCCCTGCTCGGCTGGAGCACGATCGCCGGCGACCTGCGCATTCCGCACTTCATCGGCATGCACGCGCTGCAGGCACTGCCGCTGCTCGCCCTGCTGCTCGAGCTCGGCGCGCGACGCGTGCCGCTGCTGCGTGACGCGATCGTGCGCCGCGGGCTCGTGCTCACGGGCGCGGGTGCGTACCTGGCGGTCGTCGGGCTCGTGACGATGCAGGCTCTGCGCGGCCAGTCGATCGTGGCTCCGGATGCCCTCACGCTGTCGCTCGGAACCGCCATCGCCGCGGCATCCCTCGCCGCCGCACTCGCGGTGTTCGCCGCGGGATCGCGGCGAGCCCGCGCCGGGGCGCAGGCGTAGGGTCAGTCGAGCTCGAGCGATTCGCCCGGCTGCAGCACGGTCACGCTGCCGCCGTGGGCCTCGACGACCGCGGTGATGCGCGCGTTCGCCATCGCGTTGCCCGCGTCGGAGTTGACCCGCTCATGCGTCGGGAAGGCGCGGCGCGGCCGCACCGTGTCGAGGTAGTCCATGACCTCGCCGATCTTCAGCCACGGGGCGCTCGCCGGCACGGCGAGCACCTCCACCGCCCCCGGCGGCACCGTGAACGAGTCGCCCGGGTAGTAGAGGGTCTCGTTGACGAAGACGCCGACGTTGTCGACGATGGGGATCGAGCGGTGGATCGTGGCGTGATGCCCGCCCGAGAAGGCGAGGGCGAAGGGTCCGGCGGCGCGCACATCGCCGCCGTCGACGATCTGCCAGGGGTAGTCGGGATGCGCGGCCGCGACCCCCGCGGGGGCGAAGAGCTCGACGGGGCCGGTCGCCGCGGCCCGCAGCCGGTCGAGGTGCTCGCGCGTGACGTGGTCGCCGTGCTCGTGGGTGACGACGATGGCGGCGAGGTTCTCGGCGGCGAACGGCGCGGTGAAGATGCCGGGGTCGATGACGAGACTGGCGCCCGAGTGCTCGACGACCAGGCAGGCATGCTCGCGCTTCGTGATGATCATGGGCACACTGTACTCAGCGGCGTCGCGAGCACGCCTTGACGAAAATACCCCTGGGGGGTATTTTATCGACATGATCGACGACATCAAGAAGCGGGCACTGCATCGCTCGCGCATCCTGCAGGGCCAGCTGCGGGGCATCGAGAAGATGATCGAGAACGACGAGTACTGCGTCGACATCATCACGCAGTCGCTCGCGGTGCAGAAGAGCCTGCGCAGCCTCAACAAGCTGCTCGTCGAGAACCACCTGCGCACGCACGTCAGCGACATGTTCGAGGCCGGCGGCGACGAGCGCGAGAAGGCCATGGCCGAGCTGCTCGCCGTCTACGAGCTGCAGCAGAACCGCGGCAGCTGAAACCCGGTCATACTCAGCGCATGACATCGTCGTCGAAGCGCATCGTCGTCGCCATCAACCCGAACGCCTCGTTCGGCCGCGGACGCACCGTCGGCCCCGCCGTCGTGACCACCCTGCGCGGTCTCGGCCACGAGGTCGCGAGCCTCATCGAGCCCGACTTCGCTCAACTGCTCGAGGCCACGCGCGCCGCCGTGCGCGACAAGCCCGACGCGCTCGTCGTCGTGGGCGGCGACGGCATGATCAACCTCGGTGTTCAGGCGCTGGCCGGAACGCGCGTGCCCCTCGGCCTGGTGCCGAGCGGCACAGGCAACGACATGGCGCGTGGGCTGGGCATCCCGATCGACGACACCGAGGGTGCCATCGAGGCGCTCGCCGCGGCTCTGCATCGGCCGCCGCGCATCATCGACGCCGGCGACATCGGCTTCGCCGGCGGCACGGCGCGCTTCGCGTGCATCCTGTCGGCCGGGTTCGACGCGCTCGTCAACGAGCGCGCCAACCGCATGACGCGCCCGCGCGGGCCAGCGCGGTACACCATCGCCCTGCTCGTCGAGCTCGCGAAGCTGCGGCCGATCGAGTACACCCTGACGCTCGACGGCGTCGTGCACCACGAGCGGGCCCTGCTCGTCGCCGTCGCCAACAACCTGTCGTTCGGCGGCGGCATGAAGGTCGCCCCCGACGCGCGCCTCGACGACGGGCTCTTCGACGTCGTGCTCGTGCGACCGCTCGGGCGGCTCGCCTTCCTGCGCATCTACCCGCGAGTCTTCGCCGGCACCCACATCAGCGACCCGCGCGTCGTCGTGCACCGTGCGGCGTCGGTGCGGGTCGAGGCCGCCGGGGTCGTCGCGTACGCCGACGGCGAGCGCATCGCGCCCCTGCCGGTCGACATCGAGATGGATGCGGGCGGCCTGCGCGTGCTCGCCTGAGCGGGCCGGCGAGAGCCCGAACGAGCGTTCGGCCCCGGTTTTGCCGGGGTGTGCCCGCTGTGGCATACTCGTGTGGTTGCGAACGCGGCCCCATCGTATAGCGGCCTAGTACGCCGCCCTCTCACGGCGGTAACGCGGGTTCGAATCCCGCTGGGGTCACAACCGAGACCGCCCGGACTCTTCCGGGCGGTTTCGTTGGTTAACGCGCGAAGCGATGCTTCGCGGGGTTCGAATCCCGCTGGGGTCACAACCGAGACCGCCCGGACTCTTCCGGGCGGTTTCGTTGGTTAACGCGCGAAGCGATGCTTCGCGGGGTTCTTCCTTCGTGTCGCTAAGGTGTGCGCATGACTCGACTGCGCATCCTCGCCACCGCGGCTCTCGCCTTCGCCCTCGTCGCCGGCACGACCGGCTGCGCCCAGGTCTCTGAAGTGCTCAATCCCTCGACGGGCGACGAGCTCGTCGGCACGACCTGGTCGGGCACCGACTCCGACGGCGATGACTGGGGCTTCGAGTTCCAGGAGGGCGGCGGCGTCGGCCTCACCTTCAACGACGGCGTCTACGACGATGACAGCGACGTGTGGAAGGTCGAGAACGGCGTCATCGTCATCGGCATCGCGTTCGAGTCGGGCGTCGCGACGCTGACGGGCCCCTACACGCGCGACACGAGCTCGATCGATCTCGAGGGCGAGCAGGGCGAGTTCTCCTGGACCGTGACGGTCGAGAAAGACTGATCGGGCAACCACGGTAGGCTGAGCGCAGCGAAGGGGAGTATCCCGACTTCGCCGCACTCGTCAGCACGGCCGGCATCGTCGCGGGCCCGGGTGCGGCGCCGCCCATCGGCGGGGGAGAGACTTTCGACGGTTCGTCATCCCCTCATCGAAAGGCCGCTGTGAGCGACTTCGTGATTCCCGTCTGGTTCGAGATCGGCTCGTTCGTCGTGCTGAGCCTCATCCTGATCTTCGATCTGCTGCTCGTCGTGCGGCGCCCGCACGTTCCGAGCCCGCGCGAATCGGCGCTGTGGGTCGGGTTCTACGTCGCGCTGGCCGTCATCTTCGGCGGGCTCATGTTCGCGGTCGCGGGCCCCGATGCGGGCGGCGAGTTCTTCGCCGGCTGGCTCACCGAGTACAGCCTCTCGATCGACAACCTCTTCGTGTTCGTCATCATCATGGCCCAGTTCGCGGTGCCCAAGAAGATGCAGCAGGAGGTGCTCATGATCGGCATCATCCTGGCACTGCTGTTCCGCGGTGTCTTCATCCTGCTCGGCGCCACGCTCATCGAGAACTTCAGCTGGATCTTCTACATCTTCGGCCTCTTCCTGCTCATCACGGCGGCGCAGCAGGCCTTCTCGGGTCGCGAAGACGACGAGGCGCGCGAGAACGCCCTCATCAGGTTCTTGCGCAAGCGCATCGCGATCACCGACGACTACCACGGCATGAAGATGCGCACGGTCGTCGACGGCAAGAAGGTGTGGACCCCGCTGCTCATCGTGCTCATCGCCATCGGCACGACCGACCTGATCTTCGCGCTCGACTCGATCCCGGCGATCTTCGGCATCACGCAGAGCCCGTTCATCGTGTTCACGGCCAACGTGTTCGCCCTCATGGGCCTGCGCCAGCTGTACTTCCTGCTCGGCCACCTCGTCGACAAGCTCGAGTACCTCAAGTTCGGTATCGCGTTCATCCTCGCCTTCATCGGCGTGAAGCTCGTCTTCCACGCGATGCACGAGAACGAGCTGCCGTTCATCAACGGCGGCCAGCCGATCGAATGGGTTCCCGACATCGATACCTGGACCTCGCTCGGCGTCATCGTCGGTGCCATGGCGCTCGCGGTCGCCGCGAGCCTCATCAAGCTTCGCCTCGAGCACCGCTACCTGCCGACCGCGCTCGCGCTCTCGGCCGACGACGACGAGCAGGGTGCGGATGCTGGTGCCGAGCCGCTCGCATCCGTCGACGTCGACGCCGCCGCTTCTGAGCCCCCGGCCCCCCGGTGATAGCCTGGGCAGCATGAAGCGCGAGCGGTTCCTTCTTCGTCGCCGCGACGAGTCCTGATCACCCCAGGTCGCATCCTCGTCGCGGAGTTCTGACGCGGCCGCATCGCAGTGAACGCAAGAAGGGTGATCTCCCATGACTGAAGCAACCGCCGAGCACCACCGCCCCCGCACCCTGGCCGAGAAGGTCTGGGATGCCCATCTCGTCGCCAAGGGCGAGAACGGCGAGCCCGACCTGCTCTACATCGACCTGCACCTCGTGCACGAGGTCACGAGCCCGCAGGCCTTCGACGGGCTGCGCCTGGCGGGGCGGCCCGTGCGCCGCCCCGATCTGACGATCGCGACGGAGGACCACAACACCCCGACCCTCGCGATCGACAAGCCCATCGCCGAGCCGACGAGCCGCAAGCAGATCGAGACCCTGCGCGCCAACTGCGCCGAGTTCGGGATCCGCCTGCACTCGCTCGGCGACATCGAGCAGGGCATCGTGCACGTCGTGGGCCCGCAGCTGGGCCTCACGATGCCGGGCATCACGGTCGTGTGCGGCGACTCGCACACGAGCACGCACGGCGCGTTCGGCGCCATGGCCTTCGGCATCGGCACGAGCGAGGTCGAGCACGTGCTGGCGACGCAGACGCTGCCGCTGCAGCCGTTCAAGACCATGGCCATCACGGTCGAGGGCGAGCTCAAGCCGGGCGTCACGGCGAAAGACATCATCCTCGCCGTCATCGCCCAGATCGGAACGGGCGGCGGCCAGGGCTATGTGCTCGAATTCCGCGGCTCGGCCATCCGGTCGCTGTCGATGGATGGCCGCATGACGATCTGCAACATGTCGATCGAGGCGGGCGCGCGGGCCGGAATGGTCGCCCCCGACGAGACGACCTACGCCTACCTGAAGGGTCGCGCCCACGCGCCCGAGGGTGCCGAGTGGGACGCCGCGGTGGCGTACTGGAGCACCCTCGCGACCGACGACGACGCGGTCTTCGACGCCGAGGTGTTCCTCGACGCGAACGAGCTCGAGCCCTTCGTCACGTGGGGCACCAACCCCGGGCAGGGCATCTCGCTCAGCCAGTCGGTGCCCGACCCCTCGACGATCATCGACGCCAACGAGCGGGCCGCCGCCGAGCGCGCGCTCGAGTACATGGATCTGGTGCCCGGCACACCGATGAAGCAGATCCCCGTCGACGTCGTCTTCATGGGCTCGTGCACGAACAGCCGCCTCGACGACCTGCGCGCCTTCGCGTCGATCATCACGGGTCAGAAGAAGGCCGACGGTGTGCAGGTGATCGTCGTGCCCGGCTCGGCGCGCGTGCGTCTCGAGGCCGAGTCGGAGGGCATCGACAAGATCGTCGAGGCCTTCGGCGCCGAGTGGCGATTCGCCGGATGCTCGATGTGCTTGGGGATGAACCCCGACCAGCTCGAGCCCGGCCAGCGCTGCGCCTCGACGAGCAACCGCAACTTCGAGGGCCGCCAGGGCAAGGGCGGTCGCACGCACCTCGTGAGCCCGCTCGTCGCGGCCTCGACGGCGATCCGCGGCACGCTCTCGAGCGTGAGCGACCTCATCGCCGACGGTATTCCCGTCGATCCGCGCTTCCACACGATCGAAGGGGCGACGGTCTAGATCATGGAGAAGGTCAGCACGATCTCAGGAGTCGCGGTGCCGTTCCGCCGCAGCAACGTCGATACCGACCAGATCATCCCCGCCGTGTTCCTGAAGAGGGTCACGAAGACGGGCTACGACGACGCGCTGTTCTCGGCGTGGCGGCAAGACCCGGAGTTCATCCTCAACCGGCCCGAGTACGCGAATCCGCGCATCCTCATCGCCGGCCCCGACTTCGGCACCGGATCGAGCCGCGAGCACGCCGTCTGGGCGCTGCGCGACTTCGGCTTCGCCGCCGTCATCGCACCGAAGTTCGCCGACATCTTCCGCGGCAACGCGGGCAAGCAGGGCCTGCTCGTCGGCGTCGTCGACGAGCCGACCGTCGAGCGGCTCTGGGCCGAGCTCGAGGCGAGCCCCGGCATGGAGGCGACGGTCGACCTGGTCGAGCGCATCGTCACGGTGGGGAATATCACCGTGCCGTTCGAGATTGACGACTACACGCGATGGCGCCTGCTCGAGGGGCTCGACGACATCGGTCTGACCCTGCGCGACGAGCAGGCGATCACCGACTTCGAGGCCCGCCGCGAGAGCTGGCGACCCACCACCCTTCCCGCCCGCTGAGGGCAGACCGACACCACCACCTGAGGTCGCATGAACTCGCTCACGAAAGACTCGCAGAAGGCCGCCGCCCGCGTCGGCCTCACGTCCGACACCATCGTCATCCACGGCGGCAAGCCTCTGCGCGGCCGCATCGAGGTGCGCGGGGCGAAGAACCTCGTGACGAAGGCCATGGTCGCCGCGCTGCTCGCCGACACCCCGAGCGTGCTCAAGGGCGTGCCCGAGATCAGCGACGTGCACGTCGTCACCGGGCTGCTGCGTGCGCACGGGGTCGAGATCACGAGCGAGGGCGAGGGCGTGCTGCGCCTCGACCCGAGCAACGTCGTGAGCGCCCACTTCGCCGAGATCGACGCGCACGCCGGGTCGAGCCGCATCCCGATCCTGTTCTGCGGGCCGCTGCTGCACCAGCTCGGCGAGGCGTTCATCCCCGACCTCGGCGGGTGCCGCATCGGCGACCGGCCGATCGACTTCCACCTCAACGCGCTGCGCGCCTTCGGTGCTGTCGTGCAGAAGTCTGAGCAGGGCATCCACCTCACGGCCCCGCACAAGCTCACGGGCGCCCACATCGAGCTGCCGTTCCCGAGCGTCGGGGCGACCGAGCAGGTGCTGCTCACCGCGGTGCGCGCCGAGGGCACGACCGAGCTGAAGAACGCCGCGATCGAGCCCGAGATCATGGACCTCATCGCGATCCTGCAGAAGATGGGCGCGATCATCTCGGTCGAGCCCAACCGGGTCATCGTCATCGAGGGCGTCGAGACCCTGCGCGGCTATACGCACACCGCGATCGTCGACCGCAACGAGGCCGCGAGCTGGGCCGCCGCCGCTCTCGCGACGAAGGGTGACATCACGGTCGGCGGGGCCACGCAGCAAGAGCTCATGACCTTCCTCAACGTGTACCGCAAGGTGGGCGGCGAGTTCGACGTGCTGGAGGACGGCATCCGCTTCTGGCACCCGGGCACGCCCCTCAAGCCCGTCATGATCGAGACCGACGTGCACCCCGGCTTCATGACCGACTGGCAGCAGCCGCTCATCGTGGCGCTCACGCAGGCCGAGGGCGAATCGGTCGTGCACGAGACGGTGTACGAGAACCGGTTCGGCTTCACCGAGGCGCTCAACGAGATGGGCGCGAACATCGTGGTGCACCAGTCGGGGCTCGCCTCGATCACGCGCCGGGTGCCGCGCCGCCCGCTCGAGCAGGCCGCCGTCATCACGGGGCCGACTCCGCTGCACGGCGCATCCGTGCGCGTGCCCGACCTGCGTGGCGGCTTCAGCCACCTCATCGCAGGTCTCGCGGCGACGGGCACGTCGACCATCAGCAACGTCGGCATCATCAGCCGCGGCTACGAGCTCTTCATCGACAAGCTCACGGCCCTCGGCGCCGACTTCGAGCTGGTCTAGGGGCGCTCGCGACCGACCCACGCACTACTCTGGACGGCGTGCCTGACACCGCAACGAAGCCCACGAAGCGCCGCCGCGAGAAGACCCTGCTCTGGCACGCGATCGCCGCGCTCTGCCTGCCGCTGCTGACCCTCATGGCGCGCTTCCCCGTCATCGACGGCGAGAAGCTGCCGAAGTCGGGCGCGTTCATCCTCGCCCCCAACCACTACAGCGAGATCGACCCCGTCATCATGGGGCGGTTCATGTGGAAGCTCGGGCGCGTGCCGCGCTTCCTCGCCAAGGCGAGCGTCTTCCGCGTGCCCGTGCTCGGCGCGGTGCTGCGCTGGTCGGGTCAGATCCCCGTCGAGCGCGAGGGGCGCGGTCGGTCGGATGCCCCGCTCAAGGCCGCTCAGCAGCTCGTCGACAACGAGCTCGCCATCATCATCTACCCCGAAGGCAGCCTCACGCGCGACCCCGACCTCTGGCCCATGCGCGGCAAGAGCGGAGCCGTGCGCATGGCCCTGCAGGCCGGCGTGCCCATCATCCCTGCCGCGCACTGGGGCACCCAGCAGATCATGGCGCGCTACTCGAAGAAGATCAGCTTCTTCCCCCGCAAGACCGTCACCTGCAAGATCGGCGACCCCGTCGACCTGAGCGACCTCGCCGGGCGCCCGCTCGACCAGGCGACGCTCGCCGAGGGCACCGAGCGGGTCATGGCAGCGATCGCCGCGCTGCTCGGCGACCTGCGCGGCGAGACGCCGCCCGCCGAGCGGTGGGACCCGGTCAAGCACGGCCAGAGCGAGACGGGGCGCCTGTGAGCGAGCATCCGCCGCTCACCGAGGCGGTGCGCCTGCCCTCGCCGGCCGTCGCGCACGGATCGAAGCGCGTCGCGGTGCTCGGCGCCGGCTCGTGGGGCACGACGTTCGCCAAGGTGCTCGCCGACGGCGGTGCCGACGTGCTCATCTGGGCCCGACGCCGCGAGGTCGCCCACGAGATCACCGAGACGCATCGCAACTCGGGCTACCTGCCGGGCATCAACCTGCCGCCGAATCTGCGCGGGCACGACTCGCTCGAGCACGTGCTCGCGGGTGCCGAGCAGGTCTACCTCTCGGTGCCCAGTCAGAGCCTGCGCAGCAATCTCGCCTCGATCCGCGACATCCTGCCGCCCGACGTTCCGGTCGTGAGCCTCATGAAGGGCGTCGAGCGCGGCACCGGCCTGCGCATGAGCGAGGTCATCGAGCAAGAGCTCGGTGTCGACCGCGGCCGCATCGCCGCCGTGAGCGGCCCCAACCTCGCCCTCGAGATCGCGAAGCGAGAACCGACCGCCGCCGTCGTCGCGAGTGCGAACCACGACACGGCCGTCGCGGTCGCCATGGTCGCGTCGAACGACTACTTCCGCTCGTTCGTCAACACGGATGTCATCGGCACCGAGTTCGGCGGCGTGCTCAAGAACCTCATCGCCGTCGCGGTGGGCATCGCCGACGGCGTGGGCTACGGCGAGAACACGAAGGCCTCGATCATCACACGCGGGCTCGTCGAGCTGAGCGCCTTCGCGGTGGCGTTCGGGGCCCGGCCCGAGACGATGATCGGGCTCGCCGGGCTCGGCGACCTCATCGCCACGTGCGAGTCGCCGCTGTCGCGCAACAACACGGCCGGCCGGCTGCTCGGTCAGGGCTACGGCTTCGAGCAGGTCATCGCGCAGATGAACCAGACGGCCGAGGGCCTGGCCTCGGTCGGCCCCATCCTCGAGCTCGCCGCCTCGCGCGGTGTCTCGATGCCGATCGTCGCCCAGGTCGCCCGCGTGCTCGAGGGCACCCTCGACCCGCGCGAGCTCGCGCCGCACCTCGCCACCGACTCAGACGAGCCGCAGGCGGAGTAGTGCACGCCGTCGGGCCGCAGGCGGAGTAGCGCGGTGCTCGTCGCACTGTTTCCGACACCTCGTACGTTCCGATGCGTACGACGTGTCGCGAACAGTGAGAGGCACCCCCGCGGGGCGGGCGCATCTGCTCGGTAGGCTGGCACCCGTGATCACCTCTCTCGCCGGCGGCCGCGTTCTGGCCGAGAAGCACGGGGCGACCCCTCCGCGGGTCGTCGCCCTGCACGGCTGGGGGCGCGACGGCACCGACTTCGCGACGATACTCTCGGGGCTCGATGCCGTGAGCATCCACCTGCCCGGCTTCGGCCCGGCGCCCGCGCCCGAGACCGTATGGGGCACGGAGGACTACGCCGGTCTCGTCGCCGAGGCGATCGCGGCCTTCGCGCCCGTCATCATCGTGGCCCACTCGTTCGGCGGGCGTGTCGCCGTGCGCCTCGCCGCCGCGCGGCCCGAACTCGTCGCGGGCCTCGTGCTCACAGGTGTGCCGCTCGTGAAGCTGCGGGCCCCGGCCGCCCCGCCGCTCGGCTACCGCATCGCGCGCTGGGCCAACCGTCGCGGCCTGCTGAGCGATACCCGCATGGATGCCCTGCGCGACCGGCGCGGCTCGGCCGACTACCGCGCCGCCCACGGAGTGCTGCGCGGCATCATGGTGCGCGTCGTGAACGAGACCTACGACGTCGAGCTCGCGGCGCTCGCCGGCTCGACGCTGCCCCTGCGGTTCGTGTGGGGCGAGCACGACTCGGCGGCGCCGACCGACGCGGGCCGCGTGGCCGCAGAACGGGCCGGAGCCCCGTTCCGCGTGATCGCCGGCGCCGGTCACCTGCTCGAGGGCGATCTCGAGCTCGCCGTGCGCGAAGAACTGCTCGGCCTGATCGACGAACGGAACCGCACCGCATGATCGACCCACTCAGCCACCCGCCCACGCTCGTGGCGCTCGTCGTCGGCGTGCTCGCGGCCGTGCCGGTCGCCGCCCGCTGGCTGCGGGTCGCGCAGCGCGAGCACTACGTGCCCGGCTGGACCGTGCGCATGGGGTGGCTGTGGGTGACGCGCGAGCCGGTGACGGCGGCGCTGCTCGTCGTCGCGATCGCGGCGACGACCGCCGCGGTGATCGGCGGGGTGCCGCCGCTCGGGCCGTGGTGGTCGGTCATCGCGATCGCGGCCCTCGCGCTCGTGCCGTTCGGGCTGCCGGTGCGGGGCCGCTCTGCGAAGCTCGCCCTCACCGACCGCCTGAAGCGGCTCATGGTGTGCTGGGTCGTCGTGCACGTCGCGGCGACCGTCGCGCTGGTGTGGGTGCTCGGCGCCCAGGCCGCCGCGGCCCCGGCGCTCGTGCTGCTGCTGAGCGCCCCGCTCACCGACCTCGCCCTCGCGATCATGGCGCCCCTCGAGAAGGCGGGGTCGAAGAAGTTCGTGGTCGCCGCCCAGAAGCGCCTCGCGCAGGTGCGGCCGCGCGTCGTCGCGATCACCGGCTCGTACGGCAAGACGAGCACGAAGAACTACGTGGCCCACCTGCTGAGCGCGACGTACACGACCGTCGCGAGCCCCGCATCCTTCAACAACCGCCTGGGGCTCTCGCGGGCTGTCAACGACAAGCTCGTGCCCGGCACCGAGGTGTTCGTGGCCGAGATGGGCATCTTCGGTGCGGGTGAGATCCGCGAGCTGTCGACCTACTTCCCGCCCGACATCGCCGCCATCACCGTTATCGGCGAGTCGCACCTGCAGCGCATGGGGTCGACCGACGTCATCTTCCGCGCCAAGGCCGAGATCACCGAGCGTGCGCGCACGGTCGTGCTGCCGATCGACGACCCGCGCCTCGCCGGGCTCGCCGAGCAGTGCGCGGCGCAGGGAAAGCGCGTCGTCACGGTCAGCTGCATCGCCGGCTCCGACGCCGACGTCGTGCTCGACCCCGGCCACGAGGGCGCGCCGAGCACCATCGTCATCGGGCGAGGCGCCGAGCCCGTGCCGGTCTCGATCTCGGGCACGGGCCACGCCGTCAATGTCGCCGTTGCGGCGGGCATCGCCCTCGCCGCGGATGTTCCGGCCGCCACGATCGCGGCCCGCCTCGCCGACCTGCCGGGCTCGCAGCACCGCGCCGAGGTGCAGCAGGCTCCGAGTGGTGCGCTCGTGATCGACGACACCTACAACGCGAACCCGGTGGGGTCGCTCCGCGCCCTCGAGGGCGCGGCATCCCTCGCTCATGACCGTGGCGGCCCGCTCGTCGTCGTCACGCCCGGCATGGTCGAGCTCGGGCCCGTGCAGGCCGAGCGCAATCAGGCGTTCGGCGCGGCGATCGGCGCCGCGAACGGCCTGCTGCTCGCGGTCGCCCGCACCAACCGTGCGGCCCTGCTCGCCGGATACGCGAGCACGGCCACGAGCGAGGCTCCCGGAGTCATCGCGGTCGACCGGCGCGAGGCCGCCGTCGCCCGCGCGGTCGAAGCGGCGGGTGACCGGGGCGTTATCCTCTACGAGAACGATCTGCCCGACCACTACCCCTGATCGGCCGCCCGGGCAGGGGTACGACACTCGCGGCGAACGAGCACGTTAGGTGATCATGGCTGGTACCGCCCCCTGGGCCGTCGTCTTCGGCGGTCCGAGCCCCGAGCACGAGATCTCGATCCTCACGGGTCTGCAGGCCGAGCGCGTGCTGACGGCCGCGGGCCACAGCGTCGTGCCGATCTACTGGTCGCCGACGGGGGAGTGGTACCGCGTGCCTGACGCGACCGAGGCGAAAGACTACCTCGAGGGCGCTCCGCGCGATTCCCTCGCGCTCGAGGCCCGCGTCTCGGGCGAGCCGGGCCTCTACCGCCGCAAGCGTCTCGGCTCCGAGCGCCTCGAGATCGAGGCCGCTCTGCTGTGCCTGCACGGCGGCGTCGGCGAGGGCGGCGGCGCGGCCGCGGTGTTCTCGCTCATGGGCATCCCCGCCACGGGCTCGACACTCTTCTCTGGGGCGGTCGGCATGGACAAGCTCGCGTTCGGCGGCCTCATGCACGCGGCGGGCATCCCCTCGCTGCCGCGCGAAGCCGTCTCGACCCTCGTCGAGCCGAGCTTCGCGGGCCCGTACATCGTCAAGCCGCGCTTCGGCGGCTCGTCGATCGGCATCGAGATCGCCGACGATCTGGATGCCGCGCGCGCGCTCGCCGCCACGAGCGTGCATCTGCGCACGGGCGCGGTCGTCGAGCCGTACCGCCCCGAGCTCGTCGACCTCAACATCGCCTTCCGCACCTACCCGACCCTCGAGATCACGCTGCTCGAGAAGCCGCTGCGGGGCGAGGCCGGCAGCGCGCTCTACTCGTACGCCGAGAAGTACCTCGCCGGTGGGGCAGGCTCGGATGCGGGGCTCACGAGCGCCCCCCGAGAGTTCCCCGCCCTCGTGCCCGACGCCGTCGCGGCGCGTGCTCGCGAGCTCGCCGAGCGCGTCGCCGAGGTCACGCGCCTGACGAGCATCGTGCGCGTCGACCTGCTGCTCGACGAGGCGACCGGCGAGCTCTTCGTCAACGAGGTCAACTCGATCCCCGGCGCGCTCTCGCTCTACCTCTGGGCTCCGCAGCAGCCGGCCGCGACCGTGCTGCTCGATGCGCTCACCGAGGCGCGCGACCGCCGCGTGGTGTTCCCGCAGGCCGGGTTCGGCGGCGGGGCCGCGCTGCGGGCCGCGGGCGGCATCGCCGGCAAGCTCGTCGGGCTCGACGGGCCGCGCGCCTAGGCTCGAACCATGACCAGCCGCCGCGGGCCCTTCCGCATCTTCTTCGCCCGAATCTGGTCGCACCTCACCCGGTCGACGGCGCGCTGGGCTTACCTCGTTGCGGCTCTGTGTCTGGTTGTATACACCACCGTGCCTTTGTCGTGGGATGCTGCTGACCCCATCCGGCAAGTCGCGCTCATCCTCACCTCGGTGTCGATCGGTGCGGCTCTGCTGCCCGAGCTGCCCACGAACCTCTGGAGCATCGACGCGGCGCGAGTCCGTGCCCTCGTTCCTGAGCATCAGCGGGCGCACCTTGCGCAGGCTCTCATCGAGGCAGAGTCTGACGATGAACGCTGGAACGACCTTGCCTGGACCCACGCCATGCGCCCGCTGCTGTCGGCGTCGCGCGAACCATGGCAGTACCTGTGGGACATGGACTACGCGGTATCGGTGCATCTCTCGCGCCCAGTCGAGATCGGGGGGAGGCAGCGCCTGCTCGATGCGGTCTCGGTGCAGCAGAAGTCCTTACGGGTGCTCGCGCGCCCGGGTGTCTCGCGTGCCTGGGTGACGATGGCCCGCACGGCGGACGCCTTGCGCGACGAATTTGGTGCTGCCGGATGCCTCGGGCGCGAGCTCGTCATGATGGGCGACGACCTGGTCGGTGCCGACTGGCAGCAGGCAGTTCTTGAGCACTGCCATGTCGCGATGAGCATCGACGGCCTCTCGATCGAGCTCGAGCCCGAAGCGCTCGACGACCACCCCGGCATCGTGCGCTGGTACACGCCCTCCGACTACCGGCTGCCCGATACCCGCGCGCGCCTGCGCCTGTCATACGACTTCGTGAGTGAGCCGCAGCAGCGCGAGTTCGGGGTGTTCTTCTCGAGCTACTACGTCGCCGGCACGACCGACATCACGCTCCGCCTGCACGATGAGCACCTGCCGAGCACCGTGAGTGCCGAGTACTTCGTCGCACACGCGCTCGAGGTCGAGACGCGCCCGACAGTGCAGACGACCGACAACTCCGTCGTCACGCAAGTGAGTTTTTCGACCGGGCGCGACAGCCTGCTGTGGCCGGGTAGCGGTGTCATCTTCCGGTGGGCACCCGTCGAATGAGCAGGCTCGCCCCGATCCCCGACGACTTCGTCATGCCGACCGCCGCGACCCCGCTGATCGGGCAGGCGGTCATTGACCCACCGGTCGATGCTGCGACTGCTGCACGAGTCCCCGTGCACGAGTGCGGTGATCCACTCGTTGCGCTTCCTCTCGATCTGGCGCGAACGGTGATCTACGACGACCTTCCGCTGCCGCGACGCACCGAGGTGCTGGTGCGCCGGGGCCTCGTCGAGCAGTTGCGGGCGGCACGTGCCTCGCTGCCGCACGGCTTCGATCTGGTCGTGCTCGATGCCTGGCGAAGCGTCGACTTTCAGGTGGCGCTGCGTGAGTACTATCTGGCAGCTCACGGCGAGGTGGGCACCGAGTACGTTGCTGCGCCGCATGACAGTGCTCTCCGTGCCGGCCACACCACGGGCGGCGCCGTCGACGTGACGCTGAGCTGGAACGGTGTTCCGCTCGCGCTCGGCACCAACTACGACGACTTCACTTCCTGGGCGCATCCTGCCGCCTTCGAGTCGGCGGGCTCCGACGAGCGCGTGCGCGACTGTCGGCGCCTCCTTGTCTACGCCATGACGTCCGCGGGGTTCGCGCCGTATCCGGTCGAGTGGTGGCACTGGTCATGTGGCGAGCAGTGGTGGGCGGTCAGCACGGGCAGCCCAAGGGCCGTCTACGACGTCGTGGCACCCGCCAGCGAACCGCTCGACGACGAGCGCGCCTAGGGCGTCGGCGTCGGGGTGGGCTCGGCCGTGGGGCTCACCGACCCGCCGCCGAAGACGTCGGTCGCCGCGAGGCACCGGGCATCAGCATCCACGACCGAGACGGCGGGGCTGAGGGCGCGCACGGCGTCGGCGCCCGCGACGAAGTCGACATCGACGATCACCTCGGTCACGGGGGAGCGGCCGTACGTGGTGAACACGTAGCGCGGGGCGTTCGACTCGTCGAGCAGCCAGTCGACGCCGTCGACGTCGAAGCACGGCAGGTCGCTCGGGCCCTGCTCGGGCAGCCCGCAGCGGTAGATGACGGCGGCCGGCTCGCCCCACGCGGCCGTCGCCTGCGCGTTCGTGGTGCGGCGCTCGAGCTCGCCGATCGTGTCGGGCACGCGCACCGAGATCGCCGCGCACTCGGGGTCGTTCGCCTCGGGGCCGGGGTCGAGCGGCACAGTGCCCGCGCATCCGGCGAGCACCAGCACGCCCGTCACGAGCAGGGCGGCGGATGCCCGGCGGGCGCGAGCGGGAACGGTGCGTGTCGACATCGTCACCACGCTATCGCGGCGCGGGTGGGTGTCGGCTTCGAGCCGGCCGGTTACATTGCCTGGTCGGTCGCGGAGAACAGCAGCGAGAGGATCATGAAGCCCGCGAAGACGAGGATGAACACCAGGATCACACTGAGGAACGACAGCACCCCGCCGATGCCGATGATCATGCCGATGCGGTTGCCGGGCGTCATGCGCGAGAGCGGCCGCACCATGGCGCGCCAGACGATCATGTGCAGGCCGAGCACGAGCAGCGCGGGGCCGATGAAGGTCAGGGTGAGCCCGCTGATCTCGCTCACGGGGTCGATGCCGAAGGCGCCGCCGGTGACGACCTGCACGACGATCGCGACGATGCTGAGCGTGAGCCCCGCGAGCGGCAGCGCGAGGGCGAGGCGCCCCAGGGTGCGGCGGGCGCGCGTGACGGCCTCCGAGTCGCCCGACGACGGGGCTGTGGTCACGACCGCTGCGTGGGCCGGCGCTGCGGGGGCCGCCGCGTCACCGAACAGCTCCTCCACTCCGTCGGAGGCGGTGCCAGCCGTGGCGGCCGATGCGTCGGCGGGTGCGCCGGCCGGCCCGTCGGCCGGGCCGTACGGCGAGGCGGGCGGCGGGGCAGCGTCGGGCGCGGGGGTATCGGTCATGGCTCGACAGTACTGTCGACAAGGGAGGCGGACTACCGTACACACGGGCCCGGGCGCACTCTTCTTCAGCGTGGGAATGCCATGCAAGAGCCGAATGACTGCACGAAAAATACCTCGATGGCTTCTACGCCGGCACGGAAACGGCTAATGCTGAAGAACCTTCATGCTGTCATCAACCGTGCGCCCTCCGCGGGAAGGTCGAACACGAGAGGTGCAACGGGCACTCCCCGCCGCGTCTACGACTGTCCGGGCTTGGGCAGAAGTGCCCACCAGATGATCAGGCAGACTGAGGCAGCGAAAACGATGGGTGCCAGCGCGGCCGCGATCCATACAAAATCCGGAGTGCCAGCCAACGGCAGGTCGTCATACCCGGTGTCCGCCGGCGGCCAGAAGAGGAAGATGAACGCTAGAGCGACCCACATGAGTGTTGAGACCCAGATCGCAACCGAAAGGACCCCGCGAGCGCGATCAGCCACGTCCGGGCTCGCGCTGGATCCGGGCGTGGTCACGTCGGGGCTGGCAGGGACGTGGGCCGAATCCGGTGCGACGGCCCTTGACTCCTCGGGCATGCCTCGACAGTACTGGCGCGCGGCGGAGCCGACTAGCGTGGACGCGTGACGAGCGCCGAGCATCCGCACTCCGACACCCTCGGGTCGGTCGGCGAGCTCGCGGCGCTCGCGCGCATCATCCCGGTGCTGCCCGAGAGCGAGTCGACCGTGCTGGGCCCGGGCGACGATGCCGCGGTCATCGCGGCCCCCGACGGTCGGTACGTCGTGACGACCGACATGATGATCCACGGCCCCGACTTCCGCACCGCGTGGTCGACCATGCACGACCTCGGGTTCAAGGCCGCGGCGACGAACCTCAGTGATGTGGCGGCCATGGGCGCGCGGCCCACGGCCCTGGTGGTGGCGCTCGCCGCTCCCGCCGACACCCCGGTCGCCGAGCTCGAAGCGCTCGCCGAGGGGCTGCGCGACGCGTGCGAGGCGCTCGCGCCCGGCTGCGGGGTCGTCGGCGGAGACCTGAGCGTGTCGAGCGTGCTGACGATCGCCGTGACGGCGTTCGGCGACCTCGACGATCGCGAGCCGGTGACGCGCTCGGGCGCGCGGCCGGGCGACTGGGTCGCGGTCTCCGGCTCGCTGGGGCTCGCGGCCGAGGGGCTGCGGATCCTCTTCGAGCACGGGGTCGATGCGGCGGGGGCTCCGGATGCTGATGCCGCGGCTCGGCTGCGCGCCGAGCATCCCGTGCCGCTCGCCGCCCAGCTCACGCCGCACCCGCCGATCGCGGACGGCGTCGCCGCCGCCCTCGGCGGAGCCTCCGCCATGCTCGACCTCAGCGACGGCCTCGCGCTCGACGCGCGCCGCATCGCCCGCGCGAGCGGCGTCTCGCTCGACCTCTCGAGCGAGCAGGTGCGCGAGGTCGCGCTCGCCCACGGACTCGACCCGGCCGCGCCCGCGTCGCTCGCGCTCACCGGGGGAGAGGACCACTCGTTGCTGGCGATCTTCCCGCCCGATGTGGCGCCGCCGCGGGATGCCCTGCCCGGCGGCTTCCGCATCATCGGCCGGGTCATCGCGGCCGACCGGCACGGGCCCGCGTTGCTCGTCGACGGCCGCGCGTTCGACGAGCGCGGCGGCTGGGACCCGTTCGCGGAGTGGACCGGGCAGGCGGGCTGATTTTTGTGTACATCTGAGTATCTAAAATGTACACTTCTCGCATGAACCCCCTCAGCGTCGCCGATGCCCGCAAGCAGTTCTCCGAGGTCATCGACCGCTCGCAGACGGAGGCGGTTATCATCGAGCGCCGTGGACAACGCGCTGCGGTCGTCATCAGTCCCGAGCAGTATGAGCGCATGCTCGATGCTCTGGAAGAAGCCGAAGACGCCGCGGCGTTCGACGAAGCGATGGCCGAGGAAGGGGCGAATGTGCCCTGGGCGCAGGTCAAGGCTGACCTGGGCTGGGCGTGAGTTATCGTATCGAGCTGCGTCCCGCGGCTATCCGGGCCCTCAAGAAGATCGACCACCGAGACCGGGAGCGCATCCGCGGCGCCATCGCCCTGCTGGGTGACGACCCGAGGCCGCCCGCCGCGAAGCCTTTGCGTGGGCGTCCCGCCTGGCGCGTGCGCGTCGGCGACTACCGCATCGTCTACACGATCGACGACGGCGTGCTGCTGATCGTCGTCGTGACGCTCGGCCATCGCCGCGACGTCTACGAGCGCTGACCAGCCAGACCCTTAATCAGTGGGTTCCGGGCTGAGCCAGTACACCGCCGTCTCGCCGTAGCGCGAGACCTTGTCGAGCACGAGCCCGGCGGGCCAGGCGGGCACCGGCGTGCGCGACGAGCGCTCGAGCGCGACCACAGCATCCGGAGCCAATCGGGGCACGAGGCCCTCGAGCACGTGGTCGAGCTCGAGCCCGCCCACCTCGTACGGCGGGTCGATGAAGACGAGATCGAACGGGTCGAGCGCCGACGACAGGTACGAGGTCGCGGGCTTTCCGATGATCTGGATGCTCGGCCTCGCGCCCTTCCCCGCCCGACCCGACACGAGCGCGGCATTGGCCTTGCACACCTGCACCGCCGCGTACGACTTCTCGACGAGCACGGCCGAGGCGGCGCCGCGGCTGATGGCCTCGAGCGCGAGGGCTCCCGAGCCGGCGTAGAGGTCGAGCACGCGCGCCCCCGCGATCGCGTCGCGGGCCCCGAGCGCGCTGAAGATCGCCTCGCGCACGCGGTCGCTCGTGGGGCGGGTGCCGGCGCTGGGTACTTTCAGCGTCAGCGAGCCCGCGAACCCGGCGATGATGCGTGTCACGACCTCCACGCTAGTCGGCGCGAGCGGCGCGGCGTGGTCGGGTGGCGCGGGTACCGTTGAGCGCGTGACCAGCCCGGCCGTCGTCGACCCGCTCAGCGCCAAGCTCAGCAGCGCGCTCGGCGACCGCAGCGCCAACTCGCTGAAGAAGGCGTTCGGGATGCTCACCGTCGGTGATCTGCTGACCCACTACCCCCGGCGCTACGCCCGGCGTGGTGAGCTCACGGCACTGAGCGAGCTCGTCGTCGGCGAGAGCGTGACGATCGTGGCCGAGGTCATCGAGGTCGTCGAGCGGTCGATGCGCGAGCGCAAGGGCACGATCCTCGAGGTGCGCATCACCGACGGCAAGGGCATCCTCGTGCTCACGTTCTTCAATCAGGCGTGGCGCAAGAACGAGCTGACGCCGGGTGCGCGCGGCATATTCGCGGGCAAGGTCGGCGAGTACCGAGGGATCCGCCAGCTCGCCCACCCCGACTACGACCTGTTCGAGGCCGGTGACGATCGCGACAGCGGCCCCGAGGCGAAGAAGTGGGCGATGCAGCCCATCCCGATCTACCCGGCCACCTCGACGGTCGCGAGCTGGCAGATCGCGAAAGCGCTCGGCGTCGTGCTCGACACGCTGCCGCCCGTCGACGACCCCGTGCCGCTCGAGGTGCGCACCGAGCGCGAGCTGCTCGACCTCGGGCAGGCGTACCAGCTGATCCACCGGCCTGAGAGTGACGCGCACTGGCGCCGCGCGCGCGACACCTTGCGGTTCCACGAGGCTTTCCTGCTGCAGGTCGCCCTGCTGCAGCGGCGGCAGAGCCTGCGCGAGCAGCCCGCCACCCCGCGCACCGCGGGTGCAGAACTCGCGGGCTTCGACGCCGAGCTGCCCTTCACCCTCACCGATGACCAGCGGCTCGTGGGCGACGAGATCGCGCGCGACCTCGCCTCCGACGCTCCCATGAACCGGCTCGTGCAGGGCGAGGTCGGCTCGGGCAAGACCCTCGTCGCCGTGCGCGCGATGCTCGCCGTGGCCGAGAGCGGCGGGCAGAGCGCCCTGCTCGCCCCCACCGAGGTGCTCGCGGCCCAGCATCTGCGCTCGATCGTGCACACTCTCGGCCCCGATCGCGCCGCCCGCCTCAGGCCCGTGCTGCTCACCGGGCAGCTGGGCCAGGCTGAGCGGCGCAAAGCTCTGCTGGCGATCGCGAGCGGAGCATCCCGCATCGTCATCGGAACCCACGCCCTGCTGGGCGACCAGGTGCAGTTCGCCGACCTCGGCCTCGTCGTCGTCGATGAGCAGCACCGGTTCGGGGTCGAGCAGCGTGAGAGCCTGCGCCGCAAGGGCGCCCTGCCCCCGCACGTGCTCGTGCTCACCGCCACACCGATTCCGCGCACGGTCGCCATGACCGTGTTCGGCGACCTCGACGTCTCGACCATCACGATGCTGCCGGCGGGTCGCATCCCCATCGTCAGCCACGTCGTGCCGCTCGCCGACAAGCCCGGATGGTGGAACCGCGTCTGGGCACGCCTGGGGGAGGAGCTCGAGCAGGGTCGGCAGGGTTTCGTCGTCGTTCCGGCGATCGACGCGGCGACGCCGGAGGACGACCTCGATGCCCTGACCGACGACCCTGCCGACGGCTCGGCCGACGACGCTCCGGATGCCGTTGCCCGGCCGCCGGCGACCGTCGCCGAGCTGACGCCCCTGCTGCGCGCGCATCCCGCGCTCGCCGGGCGGCGGGTCGAGCCGTTGCACGGCCGCATGTCGACCGACGAGAAAGACGCGACGATGCAGGCCTTCGCACGCGGCGAGATCGACGTGCTCGTGGCGACCACGGTCATCGAGGTCGGCGTCGACGTGCCGAACGCCTCGACCATGGTCGTCGCCGACGCCGACCGGTTCGGCGTGAGCCAGTTGCACCAGCTGCGCGGCCGCGTCGGGCGCGGCGGAGTGCCCGGACTTTGCCTGTTCGTGACCGCCGCGCAGCAGGGCAGTCTCGCACGCGAGCGCGTCGAGGCGGTCGCCGCGACCCTCGACGGCTTCGAGCTCGCGCAGGTCGACCTCGAGCTGCGGCGCGAGGGCGATGTGCTCGGCGCGAGCCAGAGCGGCGGGCGCTCGAGCCTCAAGCTGCTGAGGGTCGCCACCGACGGCGACCTCATCCTCGACGCCCGCGCGGCCGCGGGCGGGGTGCTCGAGCATGACGCGGCGCTGAGCGGGCATCCGGCGCTCACGGCCGCCCTCGCACGACGCCTCGATGACCGCGAACGCGACTTTATGGCTAAGTACTGATTCGCGTGGCGCACGACGCACGCGAGAGGATGGGCCCATGAGGGTCATCTCGTACAACCTGCGCAAGCATGCCGCCCGCGGCGAGCTCGAGAAACTGGTCGAGGCCCACGATCCGAATCTGCTGTGCCTGCAGGAGGTCGACACCGACGACCTGCCCCGCGAGCTCGGCCCGCTGCACCTCGCCGACGCGACGCGGCTGAACCGCCTCGGCCTGGCGATCTTCTACAACCGCGAGCGCTTCGAGGCGCTCAGCACGAAGGCGTTCGCGCTCAAGCGGTCGCTGCACGACATCATCGCCAAGCCCGCACACGAGCGGCTGCTCGGCAGCCACCTCATCGACCGCAAGCACGATCGCGAGGTCGTCATCGGCTGCTTCCACGCGGCGCCTCTGACGGCGCTCAACTCGCTGCGCCGCACGCAGATCCGCGCGGCCCACGTCGCGCTCGACAGCTTCGGGCCGACGCTGCCCACGCTCATGGTCGGCGACTTCAACTACCCCGTCTTCAAAGACCACCTGTCGACGAGCGTGCAGGAGACAGGGCACGAGGTCACTCTGAGCGACTCGCGCACGTACACCCGGTACAAGTTCTTCCGCGGGCACTTCGACTTCGCCACCTCGATCGGCCTGTCGATCACACGGGTCACGACCCTGCCGCAGGGGCAGTCCGATCACCTGCCCATCCTCGTGACGGCGGATTACGCGACCCCGCTCGAGGGCACTGCAGGGTGACTGGCGCTCGATAGGCTGAGCCCATGAGCAGGATCGCTGTCGTTCCTGGGTCGTTCGACCCCGTCACTCTCGGCCACCTCGACGTGATCGAGCGTGCGGCCGGCATCTTCGATGCCGTGCACGTCGTCGTCGTGCACAACCCGAGCAAGCAGGCGATGCTGCCGATCGCGCAGCGTGTCGCCCTCATCGAGCAGGCGGTCGCCGACCGCGCTCTGCCGCCGAGCATCCTCGTCACGAGCTGGAGCGTCGGCCTGCTCGTCGACTACTGCACCGACGTCGGGGCCACCGTTCTCGTGAAGGGCGTGCGCAGCCAGGTCGACGTCGCGTACGAGACGCCGATGGCGATCGTCAACCGCAACCTCGCCGGCATCGAGACGGTCTTCATGCTCACCGACCCCGCCCACGCGCACGTCTCGAGCTCGCTCGTGCGCCAGGTGGCCGCTCTCGGCGGCGACGTCGCACCCTACGTGCCGCGCGCCGTGGCCGAGTTCATGCTGAACCAGAACACCGACTGAGCGGGGATGCTCGGCCGCGCCCGCACGTCGGGGTGCGGCCCCTACAGCGCGGCGATGCCGTTGCCCACGAGCACGACGCCGAGGAAGAGCAGGATCACCCCGAGCATCGCCGCGTTGTGCCTCACGAGCCACTCGCGAACCGACGTCAGCGGCCCGCGGATGCGGTCGCCCGCGATGAGGTAGGCGATGACGGGCGCGCCCATTGAGATCGATGCGAAGGCGAGGAACACGCCGAGCACGATGAGTGCCTGAGCACCCGCGAGACCGGCGCC
Source organism: uncultured Microbacteriaceae bacterium (assembly GCA_964540305.1). Classification (GTDB taxonomy): domain Bacteria; phylum Actinomycetota; class Actinomycetes; order Actinomycetales; family Microbacteriaceae; genus Microcella. The sequence goes on from CAZILZ010000006.1 coordinate 143,816, forward strand.
GGCCGCCGCGACGCCTGAGCCGAACGCCAGGATGATGTTCTTGGGCTTCGTGGCGGCGAGCACCACGCCGAACGCGAACGAACGCAGGGCCGTGAGCCCGTCGATGCGCGACATCCAGGTGGGCAGCGCGACCTCCTCATCGGCCGCGGGGCGCGCCCGCCATTGCCGGATCGCGAGCCCGATGCTGATCACGCCGAGCACGATGAGCGTGAGGGGCGCGGCGATACGGCGCGGGGCATCCTCACCGGTATCGGGGAGCAGCGCCGCGAGCGCGTACCCCGCGACGGCGATGGCGCTGATGCCGCTCGCCCAGCCGATGACGAAGCTCGCGCTCGAGGCGCGCGGATACCTCGAGAGCAGCATGACGATGACGGCGACGATGCCCAGTGGGCTGAAGGCGATGGCGATCGCGAGCGGAAGGGTCTCTCCAATGACGATGAGCATGAGGCGGCGATCGATACCGGAGGGTCAGCCGCCGAGGCCGCTCAGCGCCTTGCCGATCAGCAGCACACCGACGAGCAGCAGGATGGCGCCCACGAGCGACGAGTTGTTGCGCACCATCCAGTCGCGCAGCCGGTCGAGCCCCGCGCTGATGCGCGTGAGCGCGATGAGCGCGATGATCACGGGCACGAGCAGGGGGCTCGCGGCGATGAGCACGGCGACGCCGAGCACGATCGCCGCGTCGCCGCCAGAGACGCCCGTGGCCTCGAGCGTCACACCGAGCCCGATGCTCAGCAGGAGGTTCTTGGGTTTGAGACCGCCGAAGAATGCGCCCAGCACGAAGGCCGACGGAGTGGTGATGCTCTCGACCTTCGCGATCCAACCCGGCAGCTCGAGCTCGGCTCCGGGTTCCGGTCGGGCGCGCCACTGCCGCACGGCGAGGGCGATCGCGATGATGCCGAGCGCCAGCAGGATGAACGGGGCCGAGATCGAGCTGTCGTCGTCACCGTGCGGCAGCACCGAGGCCAGCAGGAACCCGGCGGCGGAGACGACGGCGACGGCGACGGAGAAGCCGAGGAGGAAGGCGATGCTCGCCGCACGCGGGCGGCTCGACAGCAGCATGAGCACGACCGACGCGATCGCGAGGGGGCTGAGGGCGATCGCGACCGCGAGGGGCAGCGTCTCGCCGATGGCGTCGAGCATGGGGTGCTCCTCGAATCGGGAGGGGAGGGAAGCGGGTGATGCCCGCGCACGCGCGGGGCACCTCACAGTGAACACCAGCAGTCGTGGTCGCACCAGTGGCTAGGCTGACGCCCATGGGTGCATGGGGTTCAGGACCGTTCGAGAACGACGATGCGCTCGACGCTGTCGATGCTCTGGTCGACGGCAGCTTCGAGCTTGAAGACCTGCGCGGCGCCCTGGCCGGCAACTATCTCGAGGCGCCCGAGGGGTCGGTGGCTCTCGCGCTCGCCGAGGTCGCCCTCGCGACCCTCGGCCGGATCGACCCGCCCGCCGAGCTCGATGAGGTCGACATCCGGTTGCTCGCCACCCAGCTCGACGACGCCGCTTACGAGCTGATCCTGCTCGCGGCCGAACGCGCCGTGCAGCCGGAGGGCTCGGAGCTCTACGAGCTCTGGGAGGAGGCGGGCGACGACGAGCTCGCCGAGTGGCGCACCACAGCGGCCACGTCGGTCGAGGCGCTGCGCGCGGCGATCGCCGAGTGAGCGAATGAGAGGATGCCCCTATGACGCTTCCTCTCACCCTGGGCTACAAAGCCTCTGCCGAGCAGTTCGACCCGCGCGAGCTCGTCGAGATCGCCGTCGCCGCCGAGGCGCACGGCATGCAGTCCGTCGCCGTGAGCGACCACTTCCAGCCGTGGCGGCACACGGGCGGGCACGCTCCGTTCTCGCTCACGTGGATGGCGGCCGTGGGCGAGCGCACGAGCAGCATCCGCATCGGCACGTCGGTCATGACGCCGACCTTCCGCTACAACCCCGCGGTGCTCGCGCAGGCCTTCGCGAGCATGGGGGTCATGTATCCGGGGCGCATCTTCCTGGGCGTCGGCACAGGGGAGGCGCTCAATGAGATCGCCACCGGGTTCGCCGGAGCGGGCGAGCAGCAGTGGCCCGAGTTCAAAGAGCGCTTCGCCCGTCTGCGCGAGAGCGTCGACCTCATGCGCCAGTTGTGGAGCGAAGACCGCGTGAACTTCCGCGGCGAGTACTACTCGACGCACGACGCGTCGATCTACGACCGCCCCGAGACCCCGATCCCCGTGTACATCGCCGCTGGCGGGCCCTTCGTGGCGCGCTATGCCGGACGCGCCGGCGACGGATTCATCTGCACGTCGGGCAAGGGTGTCGAGCTCTACACGGAGGAGCTCATCCCTGCCGTCAAGGAGGGCGCAGAGAAGGCGGGCCGCGCGTTCGAGCAGATCGACCGCATGATCGAGATCAAGCTCTCGTACGAGACCGACCTCGACACCGCGCTCGACAACACGCGGTTCTGGTCGCCCCTGTCGCTCAGCAAAGAGCAGAAGCACGACATCACCGATCCTATGGAGATGGAGCAGGCGGCGGACGCCCTGCCGATCGAGCAGATCGCCAAGCGCTGGATCGTCGGCACCGACCCCGACGCGGTCGTGGCCGAGATCGCGAAGTACGTCGAGTACGGCATCAACCATCTCGTGTTCCACGCGCCGGGCCACGATCAGCGCCGTTTCCTCGAGCTCTTCGAGCGAGACCTCGCCCCCCGTTTACGGGGGCTCGCGTAACACGAGCGGAATACGGGCGGAACCGAACCGGAACGCGCCGCCCGTAACGTCGGATTCCTCAGGAGACGGGGGATGCGACCGATGGTCGAACTGCAGGAGGAGCGGGGGGATGCGGCGGCGACGAGTGCGCCCGCCCCGCCGCCGCTGTCCCCGCCTCCGCCCTCGCCTCCGGGGTGGACGGGGGCGGCCATGGCCGTGCACGCCGTGCGCCGCATGCCCACCCCCATGGTGGTGTCGCTGCAGCCAGACGGTCTCGAGCCGATGCTCATCGACATGCGAGGCTACGTCTACCAGTGGAGCGAGCCGCTCGACAGCTTCCCGGCCGCTCCGGCGACCGTGCTCATCGGCACCCGGGCCATCCGCGAGGCAGAGCCCGCGTTCGCGGGCGACGACTTCGTCGAGCATCCGCCCGCCTTCGCCGGCGCGCCCCTCGAGCCGCTGCTCTGGCTCATCGGCACGCACGCGTTCGAGGGCGCGAGGGCGTCGTGGCTGCGGTCGGGCGACCGGTACCGCCTGTACCGCTGGCCCGACTTCGGCCTGCTGCCGATGAGCGACAACCAGCGCCGCATCGTCAAGGCGAGCGCCTCGGGGTTCATGGTCGTCGAGAAGCTCGCCCAGCGGGCGAAGGTCGAGATCGTGGAGGCGCAGCGCGTCGTCAACGCCCTGAGCCTCATGGGTCTGCTGCGCCGCCACGCGGCCGCCGACGCGGCCCCTGACGCGCCGCCGCCCCCGCCGGCCGGGGGCATCCCCGGCGCCTGACGGACTCACTGGTACTCTGGAAGACGGTCTCGATCCGCACAACGGTCATCGGGCCCGTCTTGGGGGGTTCAGAAACGCATGTCGAAGCACCGTCACCGCACCGCTCGTCCGGCCTTCCGTCGGCACTCGTGGTCGACGACCCGCACGGTCTTCATCTCGATCGTCGCGGGCCTCATGGTCATGGCCAGTCTCGGCTTCTCGACGCCGACCCAGAGCGACATCGTCGCGGCCTACGTCGACCAGAACGCGCAAGTGCTCGTCGCTGCGGCAGTGACCGAGATCGTGCCGGCGGTCGAGAGGCACGACTTCAGCGCGACGCCCGGGTACGAGACGCTCATCCAGGGCGGGACGAACCACGACTGGGCGAAGCTCGTGCTGCTCATGGGCGAGTTCCCGGTCACCGACAGCAACGTGACGGTCGTGACCCGCTGGATGCGTCAAGAGAACTACGTCGACACCTGGTGGAACCGCAACAACCCGCTCAACAACGGCTGGGGTTCGGGCGGCGGTGGCGGTACCGGTCGCTACGTCGACCTGGTGGATGCTGCGCAGAACGCCGCGGAGGCCCTCAACTCGCTCGGCCGCTACAGCGAGATCGTCGCGACGCTGCGCGCGTCTGCGCCCACCGAGCAGGTCGAGCGTGCGATCTGGTTCTCGGGGTGGGCGACGGGCATGTACAACCAGGGTGCGCACTGGGCGTACAACCCCGTGCCGGTCGTGACGGCGCCGCCGAGCGCCTGGGGCCGATAGCTCCCAGACGCCCGGCTCTTCGCCCTCACGTGCGCCTTCTTCAGCGCAGCGGCAGCAGCTGCAGCGCGTCGCGCTGCAGGTCGCGTTCGCGCCGCTCGGCCGCTCGCGCCGACTGCACGCGGCGTGCACGCTCGTCGCGGTCGTCGAGCACGCGCGGTCGGCGGCTCCATGCCACGAGCGCCACGCCGAGACGCAGCGCCAGGCGGTCGATGAGCGCGACCCGTTGCACGCGCCGCGGTGCGGGCAGGGTCGAACTCGGGGGGTGCTGCTGGTGGAGGCGACCCACGGGGGTCGTGACGGTGTTCATGCGGGGGTGTTCCTCACTGCTGATGGCCGCGATCGATCGTCGCGCGGGTGCGCCGACGAACAGCTCGTGCCGAGGGGTGCCGCTCGTGGCGGCGCGGGGGGAGGGCGAGCCGGAGCGCAGGGGGTGCGGCCGGTCGCCGTGGCGGATCGGCCGTGCCGCTCGGTACGCGTCAGGCTCGATCGGGCTTCGAGAGCGTCGCCACCGGCTGACCTGAGGTCAGCGACCGGGCGTCAGAAGCGCTGCAGCCCGATCAGGCGGTGAGGTCGCCGACGAAGCCGGCGGTGGTGGGGATCATCCCCTGGGTGAAGCGAATCATCACGGTCGGCCTCCTTTCGTCGTGTGGCGCTGGATGAACCTACTGCGTGCGCAGGCCGGAGTGCAACCGTGAATCCCGGGCGTGTCGCAGCCGTCACCGATTCGTTACTGTGGCGCCATGGCTTCTGCACCCGTTTTCGACCTCGGCCCTCGGCGCCCCCGCGGGGTCACCGTCATCGGCGTCGTCGCCTACGTCGGCGGCATCGTCGACGTCGTCGGCGGCTCGATGCTGCTCGTGCTCGCGACGGGCGCGGCGCTGCTCGCGAACCCGCTGCCGGGCGGCCTCGTGACGGCGATCACGGTGATCATCGCGGGCATCATCGTGGTCGCTGTGGCGGACGGTCTCATGCGGGGCAGCGGGGTCGCCCGTTGGATCGTCACCGTCGTGCGCGGGGTGTCGCTCATCACGCAGATCGTCGCGCTGACGGCGGGCGGGGTCGCGTTCATCGTCGGAATAGTCAGCGTGCTGATCTCGGCAATCGTGCTGAGCTGGCTGTGGACCCCGTCCGCACGCGCGTACTTCGCCCCCGTGGCGAAAATACCCCCTGGGGTATAGCGTATGCTGGTGCTCTCAGACTCGAGAGGACTTCTATGTGCCAGCAGATCACCTGCCGCAAGTGCGGCAAGGCCACCTGGACCGGATGCGGTCAGCACGTCACCCAGGTGATGCGGGGCATCCCGCAGCGCGACCGGTGCCAGGGCCACGAGAACGAGCCCGGCTTCTTCGCTCGGCTCTTCTCGCGCGCGTAGCACTGCCCGGAGAACGCCGGGGTCAGGCGACCGTCAGCACGTAGTTCGCACCCGATCCGGAGCGCGGGGGCGGGCTGCCGTCACGCAGCCGGGCGAGCCCGTCGAGCACGAGATCGACCATGAGGGCGTACTCCTCGTCGTGGTCGTGATGCTCGAGGATCGTGCGACTGATGCCGGGGAACTCGTCGGCGAGAGCGCCGTCGTAGAGCGCCTGCACGCGATCGCCGAGAGCGGCCGCGGTGGGGCGGCGGGCCTGCTGCGCGGTGAAGCCCATGATGGTGCCGTCGACGATGTGCAGCCCGTGGTGTGCGAGCTGCGGCGAGAAGCCTGCGTCGAGCAGCGCGGTCGTGATCGACTCGGCGTAGCGTAGCCTGCCGTCGCCGACGAGCGGGCGAACGGTCACGAGCTCGACGGCCCACGGGCGGGCCAGCAACGCGCCGTGCGCGCGGTGCATGATCGCCGCGAGGCGGGCGCGCCACTCGCCAGGGGCGGCGTCGACCGCGACCCAGCTGTCGACGATCGCGTCGACCATCGCGTCGAGCAGCGCGTCTTTACTGGGCACGTGGCGGTACAGCGACATCGCCTCCACCCCGAGCTCGGTGCCGAGGCGCCGCATGCTGAGCGACTCGAGGCCGTGCGCGTCGGCGAGGGCGAGGGCGGCCTGCAGCACGCGTTCGTGACTCAGGGCATCCCGAGGCGGAGTCATGCTTCCTCCTTGACAGGGTGGGCGATCCGTCGATAACTTACGGCGTAAGCATACAGTGTAAGCATCGTCGTACCAGCCCCGAGGAGCCCGCCATGAAGTCGATCGTCGCCACCACCTACGGCGGGCCCGAGGTGCTGCGAGAGGTGGATGCCCCGACTCCCGCCCCCGCCGAGGGCCAGGTGCTCGTGCGCGTCGTCGCGAGCTCGGTGAACCCGCTCGACTGGCACGAGCTGCGCGGCACCCCCTACGTGGTGCGGATCATGCGCGGCTTGCGCGCCCCCCGGCCGAGCGGCCAGGCCATGGGGTCGGACGTCGCGGGTGTGATCGAGTCGGTCGGTCCCGGCGTCGCACGCTTCGCCGTGGGCGACGCGGTGCTCGGCTTCGGGTCGGGGGCCTGGAGCGAGCTCATGGTCGTGGGCGAGGCTGGTCTCGTGCGCATGCCGGCGAGCCTCTCGGCGACGGATGCTGGCGGGGTCGGCGTCGCGGCCATCACGGCGCTGCAGGGTCTGCGCCGCGGCGGCCTCGTCGCCCCGCTCGCGTGGGCGGAGGGCGAGGTCGAGCCGATGCGCCCCCGCGTGCTCATCATCGGGGCGTCGGGCGGCGTCGGCACGTTCGCGGTGCAGATCGCCAAGCTGCTCGGCGCGCATGTCACGGCCGTGACGAGCACGCGCAACCTCGAGCTCGTCGCCCGGCTGGGCGCCGACGATGTCATCGACTACACGACCACCGAGGTCACGCGCGGCGTGCCCCGGTTCGACCTGATCTTCGAGCTCGCTGGCGCGCGGCGTGTGGGCGATCTCGCGCGCATCCTGACCTCGACGGGTGCGCTCGTGGCCTGCGGAGCGCCCCGTGGGCAGTGGCTCGCGCCGCTCGCCGGCCCGGCGGTTCTCGCCCTCCGATCGCTGTTCTCGCGGCGGACCTACGCGTCGTTCCTCGCGAAGCGCGACACCGCAGATCTGCAGCAGCTGGCGGAATGGCTCGAGACCGGCGCGCTGCGGGTCGTCGTCGACGACGTGCTGCCGATCGACCGCATCGCCGACGCGGTCGCCCGCAGCGAGAGCGGCCACGCCCGCGGCAAGGTGATCGTCGCGCTGTAGCCGGGTCGATCACGCCCGACGCTCGTTAGGCTCGATCCATGGGTGTGACGGTCGCCGTGGTCGGGCTCGGTTTCGGGCGCGACTTCGTGCCGCTGTACCGCAGCCATCCCGCTGTCGACCGGGTCGTTCCGGTCGACAGCGATCGAGAGCGCCGCGCTCGGGTCTCGGAGGAGTTCGCGCTCGAGGCCGGCTACGACGACCTGTCGTCGGCGCTCGATGATCCGACGATCGACGCCGTCCACATCCTCACCCCGGTCGCGACCCATGCCGACTTCGTCGTCGCCGCACTGCGTGCGGGCAAGCATGTCGCGTGCGCTGTGCCGATGGCGACTTCGCTCGACGACCTCACCCGCATCATCGCCGAGCACGACGGCAGCGGCCTCGTGTACATGATGATGGAGACCGCCGTCTACGGCCGCGAGTTCCGCATGGTCGACGAGCTCGTGTCAGCGGGTCGGTTCGGCGCCCTCACGATGTACCGCGGTTTCCACATCCAGAACCTCGACGGCTTCCCGGCGTACTGGCAGGGGTTTCCGCCGATGCACTACGCGACCCACGCCCTGTCGCCTGTGCTCGCTCTGCTCGACACGACGGTCGAGAGCGTGCGGTGCCTCGGTGCGGGGCGACTGGACGAGAAGCGCCGCACGGGCGGGTTCGACAACCCGTTCCCCGCAGAGATCGCCCTCTTCCGGCTGCACGGGCACGACCTCGTCGCCGATGTCACGATGGCGTTCTCGCAGACCGCGCATCCCTACGCCGAAGGGTTCTCCCTCGCTGGTGAGCACCTCGGCTTCGACTGGGCGGGCGACGACTCCGTCGAGGGGGTGCTGCACCGCATGGAGCCTCCCGCGCCGGGCGAGCGGGGCAACCGGGTCGTGGTCGAACCCGCGCCGACGAGCTCTCGGGGCGCCGGGCTGCCCCCGTCGCTCGCGGGGTTCACGGTCGACACCGAGGTGCAGCTCGACGGGATGCCGCGACCCGTGTCTGTCGGGGCCAGCCACGGAGGGTCGCATCCGCACCTCGTGCACGAGTTCATCTCGAGCATCGTCGAGCGCCGCGCCTCGCGCATCGACAGCCGAGTCGCCGCGGCGTGGACGGCGCCGGGAATCGTCGCCCACCAGTCGGCTCTCGCTGACGGTGCCGAACGAGCCGTGCCCGACTACTCGCGGTGACGTCCACCACCCGGGAACCATAGGGAGTTAAGCATGTCGTTTCAGGCATATCTCGACGCGGTCGAGGCGAAGACCGGCAAGACCCCGCGGGCGCTCGTCGCCGAGGCGGTCGCGCGCGGATACGACGACCCGGCGGTGAAGGCGGGCGTCATCGTGCAGTGGCTCGCCGACGAGTACGGGCTCGGGCGCGGCCACGCGATGGCGATGGTGCACGTCATCAAGAAGGGCCCCGTGATCGACGCGAAGCACGTCGGGTCGGGCGGTACGCACAGCGACGCGAGCGACACTCTCTGGCTCGACGGCATCGCCACCAAGCCGCAGTAGCGGAGGGGTCGGGGGCCGCCCCTACGCTGGCACCGTGGTCGCCAACTCCGAGAAGCCCATCATGCTCTTCGAGCGCGTCGAACGATGGGAGGCGTGGCTCGAGGCGCATCCCGATCACTCGGGGGTGCGCCTGAAGATGCGCAAGAAGCGCTCGACCGCCCCGGGCATCACCTACGACGAGGCGCTCGAGTCGGCGCTGTGCTTCGGCTGGATCGACGGGCAGATCTACGGGCTCGATGACGACTACTCGCTGCAGGTGTTCACGCCGCGGCGCCCGCGATCGGTGTGGTCGCACCGCAACGTCGGCATCGTCGAGCGCCTGACCGTGGAGGGGCGCATGCGCCCGCCGGGCCTCGAGCAGGCCGAGCGTGCGAAAGCCGACGGTCGATGGGATGCTGCCTACCGCCAGAAGGGAATGGTCACGCCCGCCGACCTGCAGGCGGCGCTCGACGCCTCTCCCGCGCCCGCGGCGACCTACGCCGGGCTCAGCGCGCAAGCGCGGTTCGGCATCGTCTTCCGTCTCACCAGCGTCGTGCGCGCCGAGACCCGCGCGCGCAAGCTCGCCGGCTACCTCGAGCAGCTCGAGCGGGGCGAGTCGCCGATCTGACCGAGGCGGTAGCGTGTGGCCATGACGCCGTCGATCGCCGTTCCGACCATCAGCCTCGACCGCGACCCGAGCGTCGTCGGGCGCGAGGTCGATGAGACGCTGCGCACGGTCGGCTTCTTCCAGGTCGTCGACCACGGGCTCGACCCCGCGGTGGCCGATGCGGCGTGGAACGCGGCGCGGGACTTCTTCGACCTGCCGCTCGACGACAAGCTCGCGGTCGAGCGCCCGGCCGGTGGGCTGTACGGCTACTTCCCGATGCGCAGCGAGTCGCTCGCGGCCTCGCGCGGCGACGCGACCCCGGGTGACGTGAAGGAGTCGTTCAACATGGGGCCGGGCATCCGGCCCTCGCTCTCGCCGGTCGACGAGACGGAGGCCGCGCTGTTCACGGCGAATGCGTGGCCCGCGGCGCTGCCGGAGCTGCAGGCGACGTGGCAGGCGTACTACGCCGAGATGAGCGCCCTCGCCGAGCGCCTGATGCGCATCTTCGCGCTCGGTCTCGAGCTGCCGGCCGACTTCTTCGCGCCCTCGATCGACGCGAGCCCGAGCGCGCTGCGCGCCATCAACTATCCCGCCCAGACGCACGCGCCCGAGCCGGGGCAGCTGCGGGCGGGAGCGCACACCGACTACGGAACGCTCACGATCCTGCGCCAGGAGCCCGGTCGAGCGGGTCTTGAAGTGCACGATGCCGCGACCGAGGCGTGGGTGCCGATCCCGCCGGCGAAGGGCGCGCTCGTCATCAACATCGGCGATCTCATGGCTCGCTGGACGAACGATCGCTGGACCTCGACGCTGCACCGCGTCGTGAATCCGGATGCCGTGCTCGGGTCGCCCGCCGGCGCCAGCCAGCGCCGCCAGAGCATGCCGTTCTTCCACAACGCCAACTACTCCGCCATCGTCGAGTGCCTGCCCTCCTGCCTCGCCGCGGGGGAGTCGCCGCGTTACGAGCCCGTCATGGCGGGCCCGCACCTGGCCGGCAAGTCGACGAAGAGCGTGGCCCCGACCGCATGACCGCGCCCGCCATCGGCTTCGCCGCCGCGCTCGAGCAGCTCGCCCCGGGCGAGGCCGTGCGGCTCGCCGCGCTCGCCGAGCAGCACGGATTCAACGGCACGCTCGCGGGTGATGCGGCCCAGCCGTTCACCCCGAGCCAGGGGCAGGCGGCGTTCGTGTGGAACGTGGTCTCCGCGCTCGGCGCGCACACGACGGGCGAGCTCGGGGTCGGAGCCCTGGCGCCCACGTTCCGCTGGAATCCCGCGCTCGTGGCACAGGCATCCGCGACGCTCGCAAGCCTCTACCCGGGCCGCCACTGGCTCGCCCTCGGCAGCGGCGAGGCGATCAGCGAGCACATCGTGGGCGGGTACTGGCCCGAGCCGGCCGAGCGCATCAATCGCATGTTCGAGGCCGTGGCGATCATCAAGAAGCTGTTCACCTCGGGCTCGACCGGGCGCGACGTCAAGCACGAGGGCCGCTGGTACCAGCTCGAGTCGACCCGGCTGTGGACGAGCCCCGACGTCGCGCCCCCGCTGCTCATCGCCACGGCGGGGCCCGTCACCGCCCGCCGTGCCGGGCAGGTCGCCGACGGTCTGCTCATCGACTCGGTGCCCTACGACAAGCTCGCCATGCTCCTCCACCGCTTCACCGAGGGCGCCCGCGACGCGGGCCGTCGTGTCGCGGCGCCCCAGCACGCCCTGCGCCTGCACCTCTCGTGGGCGCCGACCGACGCCGAGGCGATGCAGAACGCCCTCACCGAGTGGCCGCAAGCGGGCATGCGCTTCGCCAAGAGCGACATCCGCTCGCCGTACGACCTCGAGCAGATCGCGAAGCTCGTGCGGCCCGACGATTTCGACGAGCGGATGCTCATCTCGAGCGATCTCGATGCGCACCGTGCGAACATCCAGCGCTACCTCGATCTCGGCATCGAGCGCATCCACCTGCACAACGTCGGCCGCGACCAGGATGCCTTCCTCGAGGTATTCGGCCGCGAGGTGCTGCCCCGCCTCACCCGCTGAGCCTCCAGCTCGCGCCGTCGACGGGCTGTGCCAGAGTGTTGCTCATGAACCCGATCGCCCCCTACGACGCCCTGTTCACTGCGATCCCGATCCTGCTGATCGTCGCCGCCACCCTCGGCATCGTCCTGCTCATCTGGGTGATCTACACGATCGTGTGGATGGCGGTGCGGCGCGGGCTGGAGGAGTACTACGGCCCTGCCGAGTATCGGGGTTTCACGCCGCCGGCAGCCCGTGAAACCGACGAGTCCGCGCCAGCTGTGCGTGACCGCCGGCACCGGTCGGGCCGCCTCACCCGCTGAGTGTGCCGCGCGCGGCATGTGCCGTGAGCGGCACACTGCACCCGCAAGGAGTCCCTGGCGGCTCGGTCGCTACGATCGCCCCGCCTTCCGGCCATGCTCGACCGGTAACCTCGCACCGTGATCATCTGGCTAAACGGCCCGTTCGGAGTCGGAAAGACGACCGCGGCTGCGGGCTTGGCGTCGCGTCGACCCGATTGGGTGACATTTGATCCCGAGCACGTTGGCTACCTTCTTCGGCCCGTTCTGGATGATCGCAATCCGGTACGAGACTTTCAGGACTGGGCTTCGTGGCGACGCGTGGTTATCTCCACACTCGTCTCTCTGCATGAGGAGCTTGGAACGGACATTCTCGTTCCCCAGACGGTCGTGACTGAGGGCTATTGGCAGGAGATCTCTGCGGGGATCGCCGACGCCGGCGTTCAGCTCCTAGCAATCACGCTTGACGTCTCGGATGACGAACATGAACGGCGAATCGCTGGAGACGGTGTTGAACCGGATGCCGCACATTGGCGACGGGAACGCCACGTGGACTTTCGAGATGCTCGGCCCTGGTTGGCACGCAGAACCACCGTGATTGAAACGTCCGAGTTGTCGCCTGCGGCCGTCGTCGATCTCATCCTTGCGGAGGTTCTGATGGTCCAGCAGAACGCGAGTGCCTCGGCCGCCGTGCCGACGACGCCTCAGCCCGCCGAGCTCCGCGTCTGGGGCATCCCGGGCCTGCCCGAGATCGCCCCGGGCGACGACCTGCCGAGCCTGATCGCCGATGCTGCCGGCCGGGCGGGGGTCGAGCCCGGCGACATCCTCGCCGTGACGAGCAAGATCGTGAGCAAGGCCGAGGGCCGCATCATCGAAGCCGCCGACCGCGAGCAGGCGATCACCGACGAGACGTTCCGGGTCGTGGCGACGCGGCCGCGCGCCGACGGGGGCACGACGCGCATCGTGCAGAACCACCTCGGCCTCGTCATGGCCGCCGCGGGCGTTGACGCGAGCAACACCGCCGACGGCACCGTGCTGCTGCTGCCGGTCGACCCCGACGCGAGCGCCGCCGCGATCCGAGCGGCCGTCGAGGCCCGGGTCGGTGCGCCCGTGGGTGTCATCATCACCGATACGGCCGGCCGAGCCTGGCGCGAGGGCCAGACCGACATGGCGATCGGATCGAGCGGCGTGCGGCTTCTGGATGACCTGCGCGGGTCGCGCGACGCCGCGGGCAAGCTGCTCGAGGTGACGGCGCCCGCCGTCGGCGACGAGATCGCCGCGGCCGCCGACCTCGTCAAGGGCAAGGCGAGCGGCATCCCCGTCGCCGCGGTGCGCGGGCTCGCCCGTTTTCTCGACCACGACGCCCCGGGCGCGCGCAGCCTCGTGCGCCCGTTCGAAGACGACATGTTCGCCCAGGGCAGCAAGGAGGCCTGGGACGAGGGCTTCTCGGCCGGCGTGCAGACCATCGGCCACAACTGAGCATTCGCCACAGAGCGGCGGACTCCCAGAGCGCTCCGTGCCGGAGCATGGCAGAGTCGACTCCGTGAGCACGACGTCGAGCACCACGCATCAGCCCGAGACCGCCGCCCCTGCCGACGCGCCGCTGAGCGCCGAGCAGTTCGCCGAGCTGGGGGCGGGCATCCGGCAGGCCATGAACGGTGTGCTCGACGGCAAGCCCGATGCGGTGGATGCCGCGCTCACGGTGCTGCTGGCCGAGGGCCACCTGCTCATCGAAGACGTGCCGGGCGTCGGCAAGACCATGCTCGCGCGCGCGCTCGCGCGCTGCATCGCCGGCACCGTCTCGCGCATCCAGTTCACGCCCGACCTGCTGCCGGCCGACATCACGGGCGTGAGCGTGTTCCGCCAGCAGCTCGGCACGTTCGAGTTCACCCCCGGCCCGGTCTTCGCCCACATCGTCATCGGCGACGAGATCAACCGCGCGAGCCCCAAGACGCAGTCGGCGCTGCTCGAGTGCATGGAAGAGCAGCAGGTCACGGTCGACGGCCGCACCCATCACCTCGAGAGCCCCTTCCTCGTCGTCGCCACGCAGAACCCCATCGAGATGGAGGGCACCTACGCGCTCCCCGAGGCGCAGCGCGACCGGTTCATGGCCCGCATCTCGATCGGGTACCCCGACGCCGAGAGCGAGGCGCTCATGGTGCGCGATCGCGAGCACGGCAGCCCGCTCGACCGCGTCGAGCCGGTCGTCGATGTTGCGGGCTTGCGCCGCATGATCGCGACCGTGCGCGAGGTCTACGTGAGCCCCGCCGTCGAGCGCTACGCCGTCGCGATCGTGCAGGCCACGCGCGACGACTCGGCGCTGCGCCTCGGTGCCAGCCCGCGCTCGACCCTGCAGCTCGTGCGCGCCAGCCGCGCGCGCGCCGCGCTCGACGGCCGCGACTTCGTGCTTCCCGACGACATCGACGCCCTCGCGACCACTGTGCTCTCGCACCGCATGGTGCTCGTGCCGCGCGCGCAGCATCCCGACGGCTCGGCGGTGCGCAGCGTCGACGAGGTCGTCGACCGCATCGTCGCCGCCACGCCCGTCCCGGTGCCGACGGCGCGCGACTAGGAGCCCCGCGTGCCTCGACTGACGGCTCGCGGCATCGCGTTCCTCGTGGTCGCGGTGGGCCTCGTGGCGCTCGCCTACGCCATCGAGCGCCCCGAGCTGCTGCCGATCGCCGCGATCGCGGGGGCCGCGCCCCTCATCGCGCTCGCCGCCGTGGCGAGCTCGCGACCGCGCGTGCGGGTCGGCCGGCAGCTCGAACCCGTCGTGGCGACCGAGGGCGAGCCCGTGCAGGTGAGCGTGACCGTCAGCGGACGCGCGCGGGCGGCCGAGTGGATCGAGCGCGTCCCCATGGCCCCCGGCTACGCGGGCCCCGGGCGCCTGCGCGAAGTGACCGCCACGCGGCCGGGCAGCATCGGCTACCGCTACTGGCCCGCGCGCCGCGGCCTGCAGACCGTCGGCCCGCTGCTCATCGAAGACCGCGACCCCTTCGCGCTCGCCCTGCGCGTCACCGACACGCGCGCCGTCGTCGCGCAGCTCGTGCTGCCCGAGGTCACGCAGCTGCCCGCCGGCCCCGTGCCCGACCCCTCGACCGAGGCGGGGCCGCGCACCGCGCGCTCGCGCGAACGGGCCGACGACGACGTCGTGACGCGCGAGTACCGCGACGGTGATGCCCTGCGGCGCGTGCACTGGCGCGTGACGGCGCGCCAGGGCGAGCTCATGGTGCGGCAGGACGAGCCGCAGGCGGGCCCCCACGCCCGTCTCGTGGTCGACGCGCAGTCGCTCGGCTACCTCGACGCCCGGCTCGTGCGCGACGTGGTCGCGCGGTCGTCGCGAACCTCGTCGAGCGCGACCTTCGAGTGGGTCGTGCGCATGGCCGCCTCCGCGTCGGTGCATCTGGCCGAGCGCGGCTACACGGTCGAGCTCGTCACCCCGACCGAGCGCGCGGCCGACACTCCTGCGGCCGATGGGCCGGTCGGCGACGTACTCGGCGAGCTCGCGCTCCTGGCCCTCGGCACGCGAACCGCCGACCTCGACGAGCGCTCCATGCCCGGCGCCCCGCCCGTCGTCGCGATCGCGAGCGCGCCCGACGATCAGACGGTGCGGTGGATGCTCGCGCAACGCTCCCCGCGCGCTCCCGCCGTGCTCCTGCTCGCGGGCGCGCCCGCACCGCACCCCGGTGAGCTCGACCCCGATCCCGTGCGCACGGCGTTCGAGCGCGCGGGCTGGACGACAGCGCGCGTGAGCATCGGCCGCTCGCCCGACGACGCCTGGATGGCCCTGCTCGGCGAGCGGCGGGATGCCCTGCCCGACTGGGCCCTCGCGACCGGAGCATCCCGTGCCTGAGCGCGCCGCTGTCACGACGCGCGGCTCGCTGCCGCTCAGCGGCGTCGCCCTGCTCGCCGTCGCGGCGGCCGTCACGGGGTTCAGCGCCATCCTCGACGAGGGCCTGTGGGGCCCGACCGTGCTCGTCGTGGCGGCGGTCGCGGTCGCCGCGGCCGCGATCACGCGTCGGCTCGTACGGCGCTGGGCAGCGGTCTGGGCCGCGGCCGCCGCGCTCGTCGCCGCGCTGCTCGCCCTCACGGTGCTCTTCGCAGCCGACACGGCCCTGCTCGGCGTCGTGCCGCTGCCCGGCACGGCGGCGCGGTTCGCCGAACTCATCGCGGCCGGCGAGTTGTCGATCGCCGAGCAGTCGATCCCGGCGGCGGCCGACGACGGTATCCGGTTCCTCATGGCCTCCGGCATCGCGGGCCTCGCGATCATGGTCGAGGGCGTGCTCGTGCACGGCCGCCGGCCGGCCTTCACCGCGCTGCCGCTCCTCGGAATCCTCGCCGTGCCGATCGTGCTCGCGCCCGGCGCCCTTCCCGTGCTCTCGGTGCTCGCGACCGCGGCCGCCTACCTGCTCGCCCTCGCGCTGCATCGCCCGGCCGCGAGCGGCGGGGCCGCGGCAGCCGGTCGCGCGATCGCCGTCGCGGCGGGCGTGCTCGTCGCTGCCCTTATCCTTCCTCCGTTGCTCCCGCCTGTCATCGCGGGTGCGGGTCTGCCCGGCACGGGTCTCGCCGGACTTGTCACGGGCATCAATCCTGTACTCGAACTCGGGAACGATCTGCGGCGAGATAACCCCGTCGAGGCGTTGCGCTATACGACGGACGACGGCAGTGGGCTCTATCTGACACTCTCACACCTCGCCGAATTCGAGGGACAGACCGTGCAGCCCGTGTTGGGAGGCGAAGCGACCGTTCCCAGTCGGGTAGGACCTCCGTCGTGGCTGGGTGACGATGTTGCGACGAGAGCCATCACGACGAGCATTCAAATGCAGAACGTGCGCTCGCGCTGGTTGCCGCTTCCGGCGGCCCCTGTCGAGATTTCAGGAATCTCGGGTTCGTGGATGGTGGACCCCAGAGGAATCACGATCGGTACTGTTGAGGGAACGTTCCGAGGAGGGTCCTACGAGGTCGAGAGCCTCGTCGCTGAGCCAACACCCGAACAGTTGCGCGCTGCAACGGTCTCTGACGAGGGGCTTGACCTTTATCGGGCGCTCCCTCCAGAGCTGGATCCGATCGTGATCGATACCGCCGCGGCTATTGCCGCGAACGCAGACGGCCCGTCGCCCTACGACCAAGCACGTGCACTTCAGAGATTCTTTACGAGCGGTGACTTCGAGTACTCCGAGGAAGCGCCCGTTGAGTTCGGGTACGACGGTACTGGGGCCGAGATTGTCGCCGAGTTCCTCGAAGTTCGAGCGGGGTACTGCGTTCAGTTCTCCGCAGCGATGACTCTCATGGCCCGTTCGCTCGGACTCCCTACTCGCCTTGCCGTGGGATTCACCCCGGGAACCAGCAACCCAGACGTGCCCGGTGAATACATCGTGACGACAGACAATCTGCACTCTTGGCCAGAGATCCACTTCGACGGCATCGGCTGGGTGCGGTTCGAGCCGACGCCCTCGCGCGGCGTGGTGCCCGCCTACGCGAGCGACGACGTGCCGGCTCCGGGGGAGGAGCCCGCGATCGACCCGGAGACGGGCGAGCCGATCGAGCCCTCGGCCGCGCCGTCGACGCCCGCCGATCCGGATGCGTCGGATGCCCCCGACCCCGCCTCGTCCGACGCGGCCGACCCGCTCGACCTCATCGACGGCGGATCAGACGGAACGCTCGACGGCCCGTCGGCCGGCGGCCTCGTGGCGGGGGGTGCGGATGCCCGCCCGCTCGCCGCGGCCCTGCTCGCGCTGCTCGTGTTGCTGCTCGCCGTGCCCGGGGTGTGGCGCGCGGTGCGGCGCTCGCGCCGACGCCGGTCGCCGGATGCGCTCGACCGCTGGCGCGAGCTGCGCGACACGGCGCGCGACCTGGGGTTGCCCGCCGAGGAGACGAGCACGCCGCGGGCGCTCGCCGAGGAGTGGGCGGCGCGCTGGGCGGCCAACGCGACCGCGCTCACCGCGCTCGACTCCGCGCGCGCGGCCGTCGAGCGGCGGGCCTACGCGCCGCCCGGTGAGGGTGCCGCTGCTCCCGACATCGCCGTGCTGCTCTCGGCCCTGCGCGCGAGCGCGCCCCGCTGGCGCCGTGCGCTCGCGGTCGTCGCACCGGTCTCGCTGCTCGACCGCACGCCCGCCGACGAGCGGCTGCCCGCCGCGCCGCTCGCGACCTAGGCTGGCCGGGTGTCTGCTCGCGTCTCCCTCGTGATCCCTGTGCGCGATGCGGCGAGCGCGAAGAGCCGGCTCGCGGGCGACGGTGGGGCCGACGCGGATGCCCGGCGCGCCGCCCTCGCCGCCGCAATCGCCCTCGACACGGTGTCGGCGGCCCGCGCCGCGCGTGAGGTCGGCGAGCTCGTCGTCGTCGGGTCGTTGCCCGAGCCCGTCGCCGGTGTGCGCGTCATCGACGATCCCGGGTTCGGGCTGCTCGTCGCGATCAGCGCGGGCCTCGCGGCCGCCGACCCCGCGACGCCGACCGCCGTGCTGCTCGGCGACGTGCCGGCGCTGCAGCCTCAAGACCTCGACGCCGCGCTCGTCGCGGCGAGCGAGCACCACTGGGCGTTCGTGCCCGACGCCGAGGGCGACGGCACGACGCTCGTGGTCGCCTCGGCCGGGCTGCCGCACTCGCTGCGGTTCGGGCACGGCTCGGCCGACCAGCACCGCGACGCCGGCTACGTCGAGCTCGACGTGCGCGAGCACTCGGGTCTGCGCCGCGACGTCGACACGCTCGAGCAGCTCGCCGACCTCGCGGCGCTCGCCGTCGCCGGGGCCGTGCTCATCGGGCCCCGCACGAGCGCGCTGCTGTAGCCGGCTACTCGGCGGGCGGGCCCTGCTCGGCCGCGGCCGGGTCCATCCAGAACGGATCCCAGTAGTGGCCATCCGGGTCTTGGAAGGCCCGGCTGTACATGAACCCGAGGTCGCGCGCCTCGAAGACCGAGCCGCCCGCGTCGACGGCGCGGGCGACGAGAGCGTCGACATCGTCACGGCTGTCGCAGCTGAGCGCGTACTGGGCGCCGATCGCCGCGTGGGCATCCGCCACCGCATGGCCCGGGATGAAGCTGCCGAAGAACTCATGCGTCAGCAGCATGACGTAGATCGTGTCGCTCACGATGATGCACGAGGCGTTCTCGTCGGAGAACATCGGGTTGAGGCGCCAGCCGAGCGCCTCGTAGAAGGCGGTCGACCGAGCGACGTCGGCGACCGGGACATTGATGAAGACCATGGTGGGCATGCCCCCACTACCCTCCTGATCGCACGTCGGCGACAGTGAGCGAGAGTCGTCGACCCGTGGCGGCGTAGCCCTGGGTGCGGTGCGACTGCGCGACCGCGACGCGCTCCGGGTCGGGCGTTCCGTAGGTCGTCGTGCGCTGGCGCGCGACGCGGCCGATCGACGCGGCCAGCTCTTCGAGCTCGGCGACCGTCTTCTCAGACCCGTTGTCGGCGCCGGCCATGCGGCTGATGGTCTCCTCCATGAGCGTGCCGCCCACGTCGTCGGCGCCGCCGCGCAGCATGAGCTGGGTGCCCTCGGTGCCGAGCTTCACCCACGAGGTCTGGATGTGATCGATGCGGCCGTGCAACATGAGGCGCGCGACGGCGTGCACCGCGCGGTTCTCCTGCGGCGTCGGGCCGGGCCGCGCCACGCCCGCGAGGTAGACGGGCGAGCTGGCGTGAACGAAGGGCAGCAGCACGAACTCGGTGAAGCCCCCGGTGTCGTCTTGCACGCGCGCGAGGGTACGCAGGTGGGCGACCCAGTGGGGCGGAGCATCCACGTGCCCGTACATCATCGTGCTCGACGAGCGGATACCGAGGCGGTGCGCGGTGCTGACGATCTCGATCCACTCGGCGGCGGGCAGCTTGCCCTTCGTGAGCACCCAGCGCACCTCGTCGTCGAGGATCTCGGCGGCCGTGCCGGGGATCGTGTCGAGCCCCGCTTCTTTCGCCGCCGTCAGGAACTCGGCGAACGAGAGCCCGGTGCGGGATGCTCCGTTCACGATCTCCATGGGGCTGAAGGCGTGCAGGTGGATGCCGGGCTGCCGCTTCTTCACCTCGCGCGCGAGGTCGAAGTAGGCGGTGCCGGGCAGATCGGGGTGGATTCCGCCTTGCATGCAGATCTCGGTCGCACCGAGCGCCCAGGCCTCGTCGACCCGGTCGCCGACCTGCTGCATCGAGAGCGTGAACGCGTCGGCATCGGTGCGCCGCTGCGCGAAGGCG
Source organism: uncultured Microbacteriaceae bacterium (assembly GCA_964540305.1). Lineage (GTDB taxonomy): Bacteria > Actinomycetota > Actinomycetes > Actinomycetales > Microbacteriaceae > Microcella. The sequence goes on from CAZILZ010000006.1 coordinate 163,780, forward strand.
CAGAAGCGGCAGCCGGTGTAGCAGACGTTGGTGAAGTTGATGTTGCGGTTGACGACGTAGCCGACCTCGTCGCCGACGGTGTCGTGCCGAACCCGGTCGGCGAGCTCGGCGAGCGCGTCGAGGTCGGCGCCGTCGGCCTGCAGCAGGGTCAGGTAGTCGTCGTCGCTCAAGCCGGCGGGAGCATCCTCGGCCCGGCGCAGCACCGCCGCGACGCCCGTGCTCACGGCGACGGTGCGATCTCGAGCTCCGGTCGTCGCCTCGCGCAGCTCGGCCCAGTCGCCGTACACGTCGTCGAAGTCGCCGCGGGTCACTGTGCGGCGGCCCTCGGTGTCGATCGCCACGTGCAGGTCGGTGCGTCCTCTGGCGCCGGCGCGCGTCGCCCAGTCGGGGTCGGGCTCCTGCCACGGGATGCCCCGCAGCACTGCGCCTTCGTCGGCGAGTCCGTCGGGCCCGGCGAGCGCCCGCACGTGCGGCACGATGCGCGGGTCGAGCCACGGCTCTTCGGCGCGCACGTAGTGAGGGTGGGCGGTGAGGCGCTCGCGCAGCGTGAACCCGCCTTCTGCGGTGAGGCGCGCGAGCTCGTCGATCTGCGGCCAGGGGCGCTCGGGGTTGACGTGGTCGGGGGTCAGCGGGCTGACTCCTCCCCAGTCGTCGATGCCCGCGCGGATCAGCAGGCCGAGCTCTTCGGCGTCGGTGAGGTTCGGCGGCGCTTGCACGCGGGCGGCGGGCCCGAGCACGAGGCGGCTGACGGCGACGGCGGCGATGTACTCCTGCAGCGCGAGGTCGTCGGTCGCGCGCATGGCCGTGCGCGGCTTGGCGCGGAAGTTCTGGATGATGACCTCTTGCACGTGCCCGTGCCGGCGCGAGGTGGCACGGATCGCGAACATGCCGTCGACCCGCTCGGCGTAGGTCTCGCCGATGCCGAGCAGCAGCCCGGTGGTGAAGGGGATCGCGCTGCGGCCGGCGTCTTCGAGCACCCGCAGGCGCAGGGCGGGGTCTTTGTCGGGGCTGCCGAAGTGGGCGAGGCCGCGGGTCTCGAACAGCCGTGCGCTCGTCGTCTCGAGCATCATGCCCATGCTCGGCGCGACGGGCTTGAGCCGCTGCAGTTCTTGCCACGTCATGACGCCGGGGTTGAGGTGCGGCAGCAGTCCCGTCTCCTCCAGCACGAGGATCGCGACCGACCGCAGGTAGTCGATCGTCGAGTCGTAGCCGCGGGCGTCGAGCCACTCGCGCGCGGCGGGCCAGCGGTCCTCCGGGCGGTCGCCGAGCGTGAAGAGGGCTTCCTTGCAGCCGAGCGCCGCACCTTGACGGGCGATCTCGAGCACCTCGTCGGGGGAGAGGAACGGGGCCTTGCCCTGCGCGGCGAGCTGGTTAGGGGTCTGCACGAACACGCAGTAGTGGCAGCGGTCGCGGCACAGGTGCGTGAGCGGGATGAACACTTTGCGCGAGTAGGTGATGACGCCGGGGCGTCCGGCCTTCTCGAGCCCGGCATCCCGCACCCGGCTCGCGACGGTCAGCAGCCGCTCGAGGTCGTCGTGCCGGCAGTGCAGCAGCGTCTCGGCCTCGGTCGCGTCGAGTGCGACGCCTGATTCGGCGCGCTTCAGTGCTCGCGAGATCGCGGATGCGGTGGGCACGAAGCCCGCAGCTGTGGTGGTGGTCATGGATGCTCCCGGCAGGCCGAGCGACGGCGGGCACGCTGAGCCCACCAGGTCGGGCACCTCAAGAGCGGCGCCAGGTCGCGCCCCAGACCGGGCGTGAGACGTTCGATGCCCCCACCCTACTCACGCCGCCGCACCGCGCGCGCCGCACCGAGCCGCCGAGCCGCTCGCGCTCCCCGCCGAGCCGCCGTGCCGCTCGCGCGCCGCGCCGAGCCGCCGAGCTGCCGAGCC